>CANLMQ010000019.1 GCA_947492175.1 uncultured Draconibacterium sp.
CGCTTGAAGCTTTCATTATAAATCTTAAATCCTGACATAAGTTGACTTATTGTGTAAACCTATTTTAGGACTAGACATTCATTTAAGAATGGGGCTTACTCTGTACATCTGAGGGATGCTAATTTGGAAAACGTGGATAATGAACAAATTAAAGGATCGGTTATGATTCACGAACCGATAGAACAAGGTGCCGCATTTTTAACTTTCTAAAATCTATTCTTTGAGTTAGACAGGTTTGCAATGGCCGCGATAAAATACATTTTGGCGTGCCCTTGCTGCTTATAAAAAAACAGCCGGAACGAAATTCTTCGAACCGGCGCTGTTTTATCTACTGTTTAATTGTTCTATTCTTCTTTTATTTCTTCCCCCACCTCCACATCAACTTTCATTTCTCCGCCTTGTTTGCGTTTCTTGATGATGATTTTTTTACCGTCTTTTTCAATTACTTTGGTGCCTTCATTCATTTCTTCAACACTCCACACTTTGCCGTCTTCCAAAATTTCAATTTTTCCATCATCGTCGGCAAATACCGATATTTGTTTGGTTTTGTGAGGCATATTTCCGTGCAGAACTGCCGGTGAATTTGCTGTTCCTTTTATAAAAATCTCCTCATTAAATTCCACATCTTCTTCCGAAGGTTTCTTACGTATTATTGTAATTTTCTCCTGGCCATTCTTTAGTTCTTTTTTCTCAAATGAGATTATACCCGGATCACTCAGGTCAATTACATTCCCTTTTTTACGATCGCTCATAAACATCATTTTATGAGGCCCAACAGGATCATCAGCAATTATTTTTAGACGATATTTATTTGCTGAATCTCCATCCATTTTAAATCCGTGCAACATCGGTACTCCTGTTTTTCCTGACTTCATAATAAATACATTCCCATCTCCGTCTTCTTCAATATCAAAATCGAAATCCATGTCAAAGTCTTCTTTCGAAACCCACTTCATGGCTTTTCCTCCATCTATGGTATCGCCGTTCCAGATTAATACCTCATCAACATTCATTACGGTGTCAATTTCTACTGTTTTACCTTTATCATCAGCACGCACCATCTTAATGTGTTTTTTCATCCTTTTCGTTCGTGGCGGGTCTTGCGGCGATTGGTGAAAAGAAATTGCTGATGATAATAAAAGAGCAAGGGCTAAAATTCCGGTGAGAGACAAAATACGTTTCATGATATAACTTTTATTGATTTCAATTTCTGAAACAAAGATAGGCTACAACCTATGTATCAATCCGTTAAGAACCGGTTAAAATCTGTTAAGGAAAAGTTAAAGTATGAAAACCACCTTAATAAATACCTATATTTGAAACATGAACAAGAAAATTTTCACCGGATTAATCGTACTTATGGGCATTTCTATTTTAGGAATAATTGCCGTGCAACTGGTATGGATGAATAACGCCATTCGGGTGAAGAACGAAATGTTTAAGCGAAGTGTTAACGAGGCTCTGCACCAAACCGTAACCCGCCTGGAAGACATCCATAATTTTGGGGTAGTAAACCATATGATTTTTAGCGATGACTCATTGAACTGGAGCAGCAGCAAACAAGATCATTACGATTTTGATTTTGACATGGATACAGAGCAAATCAGAAAGTTCGATTCCATCCGAATTCTTAAGAACGTACCGGCCAGCAAAAAGCCTGTAAAAATTATTCGTGAATTTGCACCGGATAAAAACGAAGCAGTAATCGAAATCACCGTTGACGACAATAATGCAGCACCCTCTAAAAAAACACATTCCATTAGTTATACTTTCAGTTCGGATAAAAAAAACGGTCATTTTATTCTGGCTGGTGAAGATCTCGACACCGATCAGATATCTGTCTTTCTGAATGATACAATTATTTCTGATGCCGACTCGCTTTATTCGGTTACTACGGTTAAAATTGATTCGTTACTAACTGATCTGGAAGATTTTGAATTTATTAAGCCCGAATTAACGAAACGTGTAAAAGTAAAGGCAGGCAACCTGAAACGCATGGCCAACAAAGTAGTAACAGAAGTTTCAACCTGGGATATCAGGCAAATTGATGAAGAACTGATTTATAATGAACTAAAAAAATCGCTTCAGGAAAATAATATCCCGCTTGATTTTGAATATGGCATAAAACGCGACAGTATTTTTGATTTCCCGAAACCTGTTACCGATACGTCAAAAGTGGCAAACACCGTGTTTCAAACACAACTTTATCCCAACGATATCTTTCAGAAAAATATTAAACTGGCGGTTTTCTTTCCCGGGAAAGACGGCTTTATTTACCGTTCGTTAAACTGGTTACTGCTTGCTTCCTTCCTGTTTTCACTGATTATCCTGCTAACTTTTGCACTAAGCATTTTTTATATTCTCAGGCAAAAGAAAATATCGGAGATGAAGTCGGATTTTATAAACAACATGACCCACGAATTTAAAACTCCCATTGCAACAATTTCGGTGGCCAGCGACTCGATAACCAACGAAAAAGTAGTGAGTAATCCGGAGCGAATAAAATATTTTGCGGGAATGATAAAAAAAGAAAATGCCCGCATGAACCGCCAGGTAGAGGATATTCTGACCATTGCCCGGCTCGATCGGAAAGATTTTGAATTTAACTGGGAAACCATTGATGTACACGACCTAATTAAAGATGCCGTGCAGGGAATAGCCTTACAAATTGAAAAGCGTGGAGGAAAGATTGAAACTACTTTTGATGCCGCGAACCCAATGGTTTCAACTGACCGGATACATTGTACAAATGTGATTTATAACCTAATTGATAATGCAAATAAATACTCGGTTGATCCGCCCGAGATAAAAATATCAACCGGAAATCTTCAAAAAGGAGTATTAATTTCGGTGGAAGACAAAGGAATAGGAATGACAAAGGCAGTACAGGCAAAAATATTCGAGCGTTTCTATCGTCAATCAAGCGGAGACATTCACAATGTAAAAGGTTTCGGCCTGGGATTAAGCTATGTAAAAGCTGTAATAGAAGCCAACCATGGAACCATTCGAGTACAAAGCGAACCCGAAAAAGGTAGCAAATTTGATGTATTTTTACCTTTTGTGAGGGAATAGATATTATAGTAACATCTTTCTGAAACGAGTTCTGAATAACAACAAAAAGAGTGGAAAAGAAACAACACATATTTTTAGTTGAAGATGACCTGAGTTTTGGGTCGGTTCTAAAATCGTACCTTGAAATAAATGAATATGCAGTTACCTGGGTTGACGATGGCAAACTGGCCATCGACAAATTCCGTAGCGGAACATATCAGATTTGCATTCTGGACGTTATGTTACCCAATATCGACGGGTTTAGTATTGGCACAGAAATACGAAAATTAAACCAGGATGTTCCCATGGTTTTTCTTACCGCAAAAAGCCTAAAAGAAGACATTTTGAAAGGCTACAATGTGGGAGCCGACGATTACATTACCAAACCATTCGACACAGAAGTGCTACTATGTAAAATTCAGGCTATAATTAAGCGGCAGTCTGTTAAGCCTGAAACAGAAGCCGTTTCATTTACTATTGGTTCTTACCGGTTTGACTCGAAACTCCGCAGTATTGTGTACAAGGGAAACAAACAAAAATTATCGCCCAAAGAATCGGATCTTTTAAAACTACTGTGTCAAAATAAAAACGAATTGCTTTCGCGCGAAACGGCACTTCGCAAAATATGGGGCGAAGACGGCTATTTTACTGCACGAAGTATGGATGTTTTTATTACCAAACTCCGAAAGTATTTAAAAGACGATCCCAATATCGAAATTAAAAACATTCACGGAAGTGGTTTTTTGCTGGAAGTAAAAGAATAGCTCTGTGTTAAACGCCTGATTGTAAAACAATCATATTTATTTCGAATACGGACAACTCTTTCCCTAAGGCTTCCAGGGCCACTTAACACAGTCCTTAATTTCCGGAAACAGAACAAAATCGGCATTCCCTTTCATTGCACACGTTTTTACATTTAATCCCTCTAGTTGTTCAAGAGCAGCATTCATTGTTTTGCCCGAAACGGAAACATCATCAACCAGTAATATTCGCCTGCCTTCCAGATTCCATGCCGGTTTCTGAAGTAATCTGGGAGTATCGTACCTCGGATTGTTTTGTTCATCGCGATAATTTAGTGTCATTACCTGAAGTTCGGCATCTAAATGATATGCAACCATTGTTGCTGCGGGCACACCTCCTGATCCAATACCGATAACAATATCTGTTTCAGGGAAGTTGATTGTTTTTAACCGTTCTGTTATTTGTTTAAATGAAAGTGGAACCATTTCTAATTATCATTAAGTTTTTTCTATTTTGATAGAATTCGGTTAGGCTTCCTTATTTTCGATCGTTTCAAAAATCGGGATTTCAAGGTAAAATGTTGTCCCCTCTCCCATTTCTGTTTCGAACCATATTTTACCTGAAAAATTTTCAACAATGTTTTTCACAATCGACAAGCCAAGTCCCATTCCGCTGGTTTTTGTTGTAAAACTCGGACTAAATAATTTTTTCCGCAGTTCAACCGGAATTCCTATTCCATTATCTTTTACACTTACAATTGCCATGTGTTCGCGGCGATCGATTTTTAACAGTATGTTGCCCTGCTGATCTTCCGGAACTGCCTGTATTCCATTCCTTATCAGGTTTATAATTGCCCGGGAAAGTTGCTCCCTGTCTGCATTTACATTGATTGATTCAAAACCATTCGGATCGAACTCAATTTGAACACGTTCATGTGTTTCGTACAAGTCAATCGTTTTTTTCAATTGTTCCGACAAACAAAAAACCTGGTTGCGTGCCGTTGGTATTTTTGCAAAGTTCGAGAACTCTGTTGCAATGTTTGAAAGGTTATCAATTTGTTCGATTAAAGTAGCAGTAACCCGCTTCAGAAATTCGTTATACTCTTCGTTATTCCCTTTTGCACGCTGAAGATACTGTATATTCAACTTCATTGGCGTTAAAGGATTTTTAATTTCGTGTGCGATTTGTTTGGCCATTTCGCGCCATGCCGACTCTCGTTCCGAACGTGCCAGCAAATCGGCACTAACAGCAAGCTCATCAACTTTTTTGTTATACTCTCTTACCAGGCTACCAATTTCGTCTTTCCGGTTGTAATGTATGGGTTCGTTGTGTTTACCCAACTGCATCTTTTGTAGATTTTCCTGAATAACTACCAACGGACGCGTAATTTGATTAGCAATAAAAACAGCCGCAATAATACTTGCCAAAAACAACAATACATAAAGGTTGATAAAAGCTACAATAAATGTGGTAATTTCCTGGCTGTAATTATCCTGACGAATAAAATAAGGCAAATTAATTACACCAAGATGATTTCCGAAATTATTGATAATAGGCCGGTATGCAGAGAGATAAGAAAGCTTTCCAATATTTTCGGGCTGAAAATAACTAATCTGGAAATTTTTAAATACCTCGTAACTGGCGCGTGCATTAATCTTTCTTGAAACCAACCCCCGGTCAAAAATCTCGGAACGTGACGAGGCGATCAATCTACCATCAGTACCGTAAATATTAATATCCGTCCGGAAAATATTTGAAAGTTTAGCCAGTTCTTCGCGTAACCACTCTTCCAATGCAGGAGTAATTTCTTCTTTGTCTGTCAACCGCATATCTATTTCCTCTGCAATCGACTTCATTTTCTCGTTCAAATCATCCTGGTGCTTTGCTTTATAGTCTTCTATGTTATAATAAAGCGTAACTGCTGCAACCACCAGCAACGAAATAAAAACAATGGAAATAATTGCGGCCTGAATTTTAAACTTCAAATCGAAAAATATTTTTCGCCTCCTGAATGATTGATTTCCCAAAAGCGTAAAAACAAGCATGTTTAGGAAATAAAATACAAACAAGTATGGGAACGAAATTAAATAATCGATGGGTGTGAGTACTTTGCGCGAAACCACCACATAATTGTCTTCACCCGAATGATATACGAGATGCTCGAACTCGCCTTGCCGTAAAAACGAAAATTCATCATCCGATTGTAAATAAACATGCCCGTTCAGATTATAATTATAATCACCGTACTTATCAGTTAACTCACCGGCATAATATTTTGCATAATTAAATTTTCTGTAAATTTCGGAGCGAGCCATCGACTGGTCAATCAACAGCTCCGGAAATCCAATTCCTTCAAAAAGCAGGTCGGAATCCAGATCGATGTATATATTTACTCCTCTCTCTGCGTCAGCCTCCGGGAAATATAAACGCCCGGTATACGAAATACGACCATTCATATTATCCATAAAATAGAAGTTGGTGCCGGGCACTCTGGCCCCCTGAACTTCAATCTGGTTATCCATAAACGACCAACATGGAACTGTCCGGTCCTCCGGGCCAACAAGTAAGCTATCATTATTATGGCATACGTAAATAGTTAACAGGTACTTTCTGAAATATGTATTAAAATAAGACTTTCGGATGTATTCCAACAAATCCTCATCCTTATTCCGAAAAAGTAAACTTTTAATGGCCGGGTCGTTATCAATCAAATTCTGAACTTCGGTTAAAAATACCTCTGCTGCCGGATCGTGTTCGGTAACCAAAGTAACTGCCAACAGTTTTTGATGCTCTCGGTCTTTCTGACTAATTGTACGGTTAATAAGCACAAGGGAATAAAGCGAAACCGCAGCTACATAAACAATTAAATAACTTAAAGTAAAACTATTCAGGTGCTGTTTATTTATAAAATATGCCAGTACTACACACGTTAAAAACAGCAATAATGCGGGAATAGCAATGTGGTTAATCGCCAGATACTGAACACCGGCAAAAAACAGGATTATCGCCAGATTTAACAGCACCAGTTCGTATAACTTAAAATCGCCAAGCGACTCTTCGTTTATTCGAATTGTTAAATATACAATTCCTAATAAAAACAAGCCAATTGAAAATATGCCCAGAACACTTTGTGTTGAAATTTCTGTGATTTTATTTAATGAAAATGAAATGGTTGAATTATAAATAAGCTCCTTAACAAAGTAGTTAACAAGTAAATACAAGCTGGCACAAAATAAAAATAAAAGTGTAACAACAACTTTTCGAGGCAGTCGTGAGTTCCTTTGCAACTCACTCACATTTAACCCAATACCAAAATTATATAACCAAAACAGGAAAAACAGTGCCAGCAAAAAGTAATCGCCAAGCGAAGGCAACCAATCGTTAATGGCAAAAAAATCGGGGCCAAAAAATTTCAAATGGAAAAATACCTTGGGAACCTTAAAAATTAAATGAATCCAGTACACAATAAAAAGCGCAGCTCCCAGGCCCACAAGTTTCATAAAAAACGGAGCATGATGATCGATAAATTCTTTTCGGAAATAAATTAAAAGAAACAGCAAGCCAATAAAATAAATAAGTCCCGGAAAATATAACTGATTGGTAGTACACAAATAATTTCCGTAAGGTTGAAGACAAAAAAGATAATCGCCATCCGCATCTACTATATCGTAGGCATCTTTTTGTTTTGTCTGGCTTATAATATAATCGTTGGGTAAATTGTAACTTTTAAAAAAACTGTTTTGCAGGTATTTGTTTTCGTAAGTGTAATTTCGTTTTACAAGATGTAAGCCAATCACATCATATTCACCAACTGAGACTGTATCAACTACATAATACCCATTAGGCAGTTTTGCCAGGCCCTCCTTCTTTCGAAACTCATCAAACGTATCGTAAAAAGCAATTCCCCGGTCGGTCCAAAAAACCAAGTCTTTGTTCTTGTATATTAAAACACCAAAACCTATTTCGCGTACTGCAATTTCTTCCCTACTGAAGAAACTACTTAAATCCTCCTCGTAATCGTCTTTCTTTAATATTACTTTCAGATTTTCGAGTTCCGATTTTAGCGTATTTTCATTCGCAATCAACTGTGTCTGAAACTCTTCAACCAACTTTTTTTCAGGATTCTTTTTTAGCAGACCATTCTCCATTATAGCCGCAGCAACCAGGATGCAAATTGCAACAACGAGGTAGGTATATTTATTCAGTTTAAACAACATCTTTTATTCGTGATGATAAGGTTCGCCTTTTAAAATAGTAAAAGCACGGTAAATTTGTTCCACGCACAAAAGTCGCACCATTTGATGCGAAAAAGTCATTCGCGACAAAGAAATTTTTGATGATGCACGCTGATATACCTCTTTTGAAAATCCGTACGGGCCGCCAATTACAAAAACCAGCTCTTTGGGGCCACTTATCATTTTCTTTTCAATGAATTGAGAAAACTCTACCGATGAAAACATTTTTCCTTTCTCATCGAATAAATGCAACTCTTTTCCAAGCCCCAGCTTTGACAAAATTAAATCACCTTCTTTTGCTTTTTGAATTTCAATACTTGTATTCTTTCCTTTTTTAATATCCGGAATTATTTCTATTTCAAAGTTGATGTAATATTTCATCCGTTTGATGTATTCATCCATTCCTTCACGCAAATACGATGTATCGGTTTTACCCACAACAAGTAAAGTAATCTTCATCTCAAAAATTATGTTTTCAATTGTCTTTTGATAAAAATATCAATGCAAAGTTAAATCTATTCTGCAGAAAGAATTAACATATTGTTTGCCCCTTGTCCTACCATTTGATATTTAATTTCTAAATTTACACTAAAAATAAGTATAATTGTGTTTTTGCATAGTTTTTGATGTAATTGCAGAACACATACTGAAAAAGTAGATATATGCTTCAAATAAAAAGAATATTATTTCTCGCAGTGCTGCTTGGTAGCCTTACATCGGTTTCTGCCGTTAATGCACAGGATAAAATACCTAATGATATTGTTGTTAGCCTTACAACGGGAGATGCAAAACTGCTTTCGGGATATTTTAATCAAAACGTAGAACTGGTTGTTCTCGACAATGATAACGTTTACAGCAAAGCACAGGCGCAGCAAATCGTCAATAATTTTTTCACGAATTTCCGGCCGCTTGGAGAAAGAGCATTTAGTGTTATCCACGATGGAGGAAAAGCTGATGCCAAATATGTTATCGGAAAACTGAAGACTGAAAAAGGAGACTTCCGGATTTACTTTCTGTTGAAGAAGAACGAAGGAAAAGAATACATACATCAGCTTAGAATAGAAAAACAATAATACCCCATGGTAGCGGGAAGGTTTTACTATAACAAACTAAAAAGATTAGGAGAAAAGGTCGTTGAACGTGCCGAAAAAATATCCCTTCCATTTTTCGATGGTGTTCCGTTGTATGACGTAGCGCTGTTCTTTTGGAGGAGTATTGTTGACGGCTCGATTACAACACGTGCCTCGGCCATTGCTTTCTCATTTTTTATTGCCTTGTTTCCCGGAATTATCTTTCTTTTTACTTTAATTCCGATCATACTTGCAGATGATTTTCAAAACGAATTATTTTTAATCATACAGCAGCTTGTTCCAGAAAGCACCTGGCTTACAATAAAGGATACCATTATTGAGGTAATTATGCAACCTCGTGGCGATTTATTATCGTTAAACTTTTTTATGGCGCTGCTTTTTGCAACAAACGGGCTGGTTTCGATGATGAGTGCGTTTGATGCAACAGTACATAATATTAACCGTAGAAAATGGTGGAGCCAATATATTGCTGCTATTTTTATGCTTATCGTTTTTACGTTACTCTTAACTATAGCAATTGCGGTACTTACAGGCGGACAAGAATTGATTCAGTACCTCGATAAAATTGATATTATCCGCGACCGGTTACTTGTTGTTTTACTTACTATTGGAAAATGGATTATCACTTTAATCTTTTTCTTTTTTGCATTCTCATTTTTGTATTATATGGCACCGGCTAAAAAAACAAAATGGCGATTTATTTCGGCGGGAGGTACATTAGCTACAATTTTAAGCATAATCGGGTTTGTAGGCTTTAAATACTACATCAACAATTTTAGCCAATACAATAAACTTTATGGTTCTATCGGGACTTTACTTGCTGTTTTATTTTTAATGTATGTTATGTCCTTAATTCTGCTCATCGGATTTGAGCTGAATGCCAGTATTTACCAGGCTCATACTTATAAAGATGAAAAGTAAGATATCGGATTGAAACTTTTAATTGGCTACCCCAAATTCCTTCGAAAACAAAAAATTACTTCTTCCCCTGTTTAAACAATACTTCCTTTTCGTGTTTAGTTAAACTTTCGTAACCGCTCTTTGCAATCTTATCCAGAATTTGGTTGATTTCGTCTTGCTTTATATTTTTTTGGCGATTGTATTCATGGTCATCGCGTGGTGGTTTTTTATAAGTAACTTTCATATTACTTCTGGGTTTAAAAACCTCTGTCCCCCAATCGGCTATCTTGTCTATAAAACGCACCAATCCATCTCCCAAATCTTTTCCTTTTCGTAATTGATAAATGTAAAACCATCCCCAAAATGCACCACCGAGATGGGCAATATTACCTCCGGGATTTGAAGTTGATATACTAAGAATAGATAATAATACATAAAACCCGGCCACATACTTTAAAGGGAAACGGCCAATAAAAAACAGATGAATTTCGCGGTTTGGATCGTAATATGCCACGGCTACTAAAATTGCAAAAACAGAAGCAGAAGCTCCGAGCAACAATCCATAAACAGAATCAAATGCCGGGAAAACATTATAGGAAATAATATAAAATGCAGCGCCAACCAATCCTCCCAAAAGATACACGCTTAACAGTTTTCTGCCTTCGAAATGATATAAAAACAACTGCCCGAACCAATACAAACCGAGCACATTAAAAAGCAGATGCATAAATCCGGAATGTAAAAACATATAAGTTATTGGTGTCCATGGCCGTTTTATTAAGACTTCGGTTACCGAAGGAACCGAAAGCCATTGCGCCAGTTGTACCGGTTGCCCGGCTAGATAAAAAAACACACCAATTATTTTCAATACCAGAAACACGCTAATGTTTATGTAAATTAAGCGTGTTAATACCGAGCCTTCTTTAAACGTTCGTTTTATGTCGCCAAGAATATCCATCCGTTATAATTCTGAAATCAAATTGTAACCAACCACTAGTAGAAATGGTTTGTATTTTTTCTCCAATGCCTGATCATAAAATAACCAAACAACATTCCTCCAAGGTGGGCAAAATGAGCAACACTCCCCTGAATACCCGAGATTCCGAAAAAGAGTTCGAGCAAACCGTAACCTGCTACAAAATATTTGGCTTTTATCGGAATAGGAGGAAATAACAACATCAGCTCAGTATTAGGAAACAACATTCCAAAACCCAGCAAAATTCCAAAAACCGCACCCGATGCACCAACTGTAGGAGTGTTCAGTATTGCATTCAGTTTCCCGGCTAAAGGATCACTAAAGTTTTTGCCCTGCGCCCAAATAGAATAACCTACTTCTTTAACATATGCTATTTGTTGCGGATCCATTTTTGCAATCAACGATTTATATTCGATAAACGTAACCCCCATATGTAAAACAGCGGCTCCAATTCCGGTTACCAGATAAAAGGTTAAAAAACGTTTGGGTCCCCAAACACTTTCCAGCACCCGGCCAAACATGTACAAGGCAAACATATTAAAAAAGATATGCCCAAACCCTGGAGTACTGTGCATAAACATATACGTAAAAAACTGGTGTAACCTGAATTTTTCTGAAAGAGGGAAATGCAACCCAAGAATCGGATACAAATTTGTTCCCATTTGTTTCAACACCAGGGTTATTATAAAAAACAGCACATTTGCCAAAATCAGGTTCTTTACAACAGGAGGTATATTTAATGCGGGTCTATAATTCATATTTTACAAATTAGCTGGAAGACCGCTGACCGAAGATCGAAGTGAAAAAGCAGGTTCTAAACGCTCAACGTTCTTCTTTTATACTTTACAACAAATTATTTTTTAGCTTGTTCTTTAACAATTGCCAGACCAAAGTTTATTGGCTTAAAAATAACGACATTCTGTCACCTTGCGAAACTTTTTTCGATATCCGTTGTCGGAATAATGGTCAACACCTTTTTCCCATCCGGTGAAAAGTTAGGCGTTGAACAGGCAAAAAGATTATCAATCAGGTGATCTACTTCTTCCTGTTTTAAATCGGTTCCGTATTCAAGTGCCGATGCTTTTGCCAGCGATTGTGCGATTTGTTCTTTGGCTTTGGTTTTGGCATCCAGTGGCGAATTCTTGTATTCTTCAATCATTCTTTCCACAATCATTTCGGGCGACGACACTTCCAAAATACCCGGTGTGCCGTTTATTATAAAAGTATCTTTCCCAAATTCGCGGATGTCGAAGCCAAGCAAACGTAAATCATCAAGCATGGTTATCAACAATGCCGAATCTGCTGGATTCAATTCAATGGTTTGCGGGAAAAGCTGTTGCTGACTGGCTACTGTATCCGATCTCAGCACCTCCATAAACTTCTCAAACAAAATACGTTCGTGCGCCCGTCTTTGATCGATTACCATTAAACCTGATTTTACCGGTGTTAAAATATAACGCTGTTTAAGCTGAAGGTGTTTCTTCCCGCTAAAACTTTCCGATGCCTGGGCATACAAATCATCGGCTGCTTTAAAGCTAAAATTCTCCTGCTGCGTCTCTTCCGGTTTAAGTTTTAATTGTGTCCCTTCGTACAGGTCTTCCCAGTTATCAAGATTTTTCTTATCTCTTTCAGTGGGTTGAGAGGGATTATAACTTCCGGCAGAAAATTGTTTTTCAATATCAAAAGGATTATACCCCGGATTAATTTGAATTTCGGGGAAACGAATATCTTCTCCGCTTTTTTTCGGAATAGGAATCTCAATACTGCCTCTCTGATCAAAATCGATAGAAGGTACCACATTGTGTTTTCCCAGCGATTCACGAACAGCTGCGTGTATTATCGACCAGATATCGCGTTCGTTTTCAAATTTAATTTCTGTTTTGGTTGGATGTACATTTATATCAATTGCATTGGCATCGATCTCCAAAAATAAAAAGTATGATGGAAATGTTTCGGGCGGAAGTAACTGTTCGTAAGCTTTTGTAATTGCCTTATTAAAATACGGGTGCCGCATATAACGTCCGTTTACAAAAAAGAACTGCTCGCCCATGGTTTTGCGTGCAAATTTGGGCTGACCGATAAAACCACTAACATTTACAATGCTGGTTTCTTCGTGCACATTTATCAGGCTTTGGTTTAAACTTTTCCCAAAAACATCAACTATCCGCTTTCGCGAATTTGTTGGTGGTAATTCATACAAAGCCGTTTCATTATGAAACAACGAGATTTTTATATCGGGGTTGGGCAGTGCAATACGCTGAATTTCCCAGATAACATGTTTTAATTCGGTTGAATTGGCCTTTAAAAACTTACGGCGCGCCGGCACATTAAAAAACAGGTTTTTAATCATAAAATTAGTGCCGTTGTTACAACCAACCGGTTCCTGCGTTTTTACTTCCGATCCTACAATATGAATAAATGTCCCCAGCTCGTTATCTGCTTGTTTTGTTTTTAGCTCCACATCGGCAATGGCTGCTATCGATGCCAGTGCCTCGCCACGGAATCCCATGGTACGAATACAAAACAAATCGTTTGCCGAACGTATTTTGGAAGTTGCATGGCGCTCGAATGCCATACGTGCATCGGTTGGCGACATTCCGCAACCGTTGTCGCTGATTTGAATCAGGGTTTTCCCTGCATCTTTTATATTTACAGTAACCTCAGTTGCTCCCGCATCGAGGGCATTTTCCACTAATTCTTTAACCACCGAAGCCGGCCGCTGAATAACCTCTCCGGCAGCAATCTGGTTAGCAACTGCATCGGGTAATAACTGAATAATATCGCTCAAAATTAGTCTTTTAGAATATGAGAAGTGAGTAATGAGATTAGATTAAGCACCAAAAAAATCGGAAAAGAAAAATAAATAAAGTACCAATGCCAGAATCATTATTATCCAGATTAATCTCCTGTTTTGTGCTCTTCTTGAAGCTTCCGACGACTTCGACCAGCCATCGCCTGCTCTGAATTGCCCTTTAATACTCGGGCGAAAAGGTTTTCCATCATCTCTTTTTTCATCTACAATCCCTAATTCTTCTTTTATCCTTCTCTCTCGCTCATCGCGTTCTTCCTTGTCCGGATCGTAAAACCGCGGGGTAATTCTAAATTTTTTTGTTCCCGGTGTATGAAAAAAATTGCTAATCATGGTAAATCGTTTATGCTACAAAGATAACCTTTATTCTGCAAAAATTATTCCGTTGGCTTACTTGTATTTATCTGATCTGGTTTAAAGCCTTAAATTTTTGACATTCCTGAGGACACCATAGATGTTGCCTCGAAGAATCTCGATGCAAATGGCTGGGTTATGTCTTTCCCGCAAATTTTGAAAAATATTTTTTAGCAATTCCAACCTTTTCGAAATATCTTCGTCATATGAGCAGACAATACGGTTTTAAGCAGTAAAACCTGATCTTAAAAAGAATTATCATGTTTCTGCTTTAAAATCAAAATACGAAAAATAAACGCCAGCACTTGGAGGTACTTTTTAACCAAAACGAGCAAAAGTTAGTCAAGCTTTGCAAAAAAGGAGACGCAAAGGCGCAGTACAAACTGTACAAACTTTATTGCAAAGGGATGTACAATATAGCCATGCGTATGATTAACAACACAAGTATGGCCGAAGACATTCTTCAGGATGCGTTTATTAAAGCTTTTTCGGAAATACATAAGTTGAAAAATGAAGAGGCATTTGGAGGTTGGTTAAAACGGATTGTGATAAACCGTTGTATTGACATTTCGCGAAAAGAAACATTGGTTTTTGCTGACATGGAAAGACTGGGCAACCAGCATAATGAAATTTCAGATGAAGTAGAAAGTTCGGTTGATCCGGAGTTGATACACAACTTTATAAAAAAACTACCGGAAGGTGCACGACAAATTTTGGTACTAAGAGCACTGGAAGGTTTTAAACATGCCGAAATTGCTGAAAAACTTAAAATTACAGAATCGACAGCAAAGACCCAGTTTTTCAGAGCAAAACAGCTACTTGTAAAAATGATTCAGGAAAATGAAAGAGGACATAGAAAAATATCTGAAAGAGAACCGGTTAAAGCTTGACATTGAAACTCCGGAACAAGACCTGATATGGGAAGGCATAAGAACCGGGCTCAATGAAAAAAAACGGGGATTTCCGGAATGGTTCTGGAAAGTGGCAGCCATTTTTATTTTTGTAGTATCGGGCACCTATTTTATCGTAAACGAAACCTCCGAGGAACAATATGTAATTGTTAGCCTGTCTGATATTTCGCAGGATTTGGGAGAACAGGAAACTCAGCTAAAACACCTGGTAAATTTAAAATGGGAAGAAGTACAACGACAACTTCCACAGGAAAAATCGGATTTACAATTCTTACTGGACGAGCTAAACGATCTGGATGAAATTTACACCAGCTATCAGAAAGACCTTAACCAGACAATTAACAACGAACCTGTTATTCGGGCAATGCTCGATAACTACGAAAAGAGAATTAAAATACTAAACCGTTTATTACTGGAAATTGAAAAACAAAAGTACCATGAAAAAACATTTACACTTTAAATTAATACTACTTGCAGCTCTGCTGGTTTTTACCAGCCAAACAGTTCTTTCACAAAACTACGAAGCCGTTAAAAAACTGGCAAAATCGGCAGCTGTACCCGACAATCTAATTTTAAATATTTCGAACCATTCGGGCGATATTGACTTTACAACAACAAACGAAAATACAGTTAGCATTCGTACCGATATTAAAGTTACTACCAAAACAAAAGAGGAAGCCAACAAACTTATTCGCGCCATTGAAGATTTTGAGTTCGAATTACGCGGCAACACTTTAAATATCGATACCCGTTTTTACAAAAACATGAATACGATAAACGGGAAAAGCACAATAACGCTATTAAACGGAGACAAATTAAAAATCAAAGATTTTGAAATCAGTCATCAGATTACACTTCCGGAATCGACTTCTTTAAACCTGGAAAACAAATACAGTACTATTACTATGGGATCGCTGGATGGCCCGGCAGAATTAAATTTATACAGCAGTAAGTTAACAGCCGGCAGTTTTGCTTCTACTGTGCAAATCCAGTCGAAATACTCGAAACTATATATTGAAAACCTTAACGATAAAACCAAGCTAAATCTATACGATTCAGACATTGTTTTTAAAGCTGCAACAAACCTGGAGATACAAAGCAAATATTCTAAATTTGAGGGCAACACAGCAGGCAGCCTCTTTATAAACTCGTATGATGATGATTTCCAGATTGATGAATTCTCAGATTTAAAAATGGAAGCAAAATACTCAGACCTGGTTTCGGTGGCAGTATTAAACAAGCTTGACTTAAAATTGTACGACAGCGATCTAAAAATTGAATCGGCAAAACAAGGCAGGTTTAGCGGAAAATATTGCGAACTAAAACTGGGCAATGTAAAAGAACTGGAAATTCCTTCGTCGTACGATAACGATTTATACCTTGGAAAAACGAATTCGGTAACTATTGATGAAAGCAAATACAGTCTGTACGAAATTAAATCTACTTCGAAATTAAATTTGACGGGCTACGACGACGATGTACAAATCGACCGGTTAAACTCCGATTTTCAAGGTATTTCCATGAACAGCAAATATGGGACGTTAATTGTCGACACAGAATCTGTTCCCGTTAAAATTGATGCTCAAATGAAATACGGGAAAGTGGATCTTCCGGAATCAATACAAGTAACCAAACACATTGAAAAAAGCGGTGAATTGGAAATACTTGCCGGAGAAAGAGGCGAAACAGTTTTGATTAGAGGATACGACAATAAAGTAGTAATTAGGTAACAAATACAAATTAGCCTGTTACACTTTTCCGGGATTTGTAACAGGCTAATTTTCCCAATCCAGCAAACGGTTCTCGCCGGTTAAACACTGAATCTTGCTTATTTCCTGCGAAACTTCAACCACACCTTTATAATTACCATGTTCATCGCGGACGGCAAAATACTGAATAAGCAGCTTTTCTCCTTTCATATTTATCCAAAAACTAGCCGAATCTTTTTCCCCGGCTCTAAACGTTTTTACTATTTTCTCTACCACATGCACACTTTCTTTGGGATGACAATTATGTACATCGCGCCCTATTATAGCCTTGGTCCGTGGAAAAATCCGTTTTTTTGGTGTTGAAAAATACTTAACCTTGTTAAATTCATCTACAAAAGTTATGTCGACAGGCAGGTGGTTAAACAACAGCTTTATTTGTTCAAAAGATAAACTTCCTGTATCAAGATTTACTTCACCGATAATAGTATCGGCATTGGTAGTCTCTTTTTCATCTATCTCTGGCGTAAAAAAAGGGAACCCGATTTCTATACTTTCAGGAAACAAATTTTCAAGTTCACTGTCTGGAATAATTTCGGAAACAAGCGGATACAGAATTCTTTCCTCCCTGAACTTTATTGCGTTCATATTAAAAAACAAATCGCCTGCTAAACGGTTAAACTCTTTTAATTCGAAAGAACTTTTTTGCAAAAGTTCGCGGGCTTTTTTAAGATTGCGCCTTATGTCATCGTGGAATGACCACATTACCGATAAACAACGAAATTCGGACAAGTATTTTTCGATCACCGGGAACAATATATTCTCCTTTATCAGGTAATAGTTCGAATACTTTTCCAGAAAGACTATCAAATCCAGTGCATTTTGTCTGGATCCGGCAGAATCAGCATTTTTGTTGATTTTTTTAATAAATGGTTTTAATTCATTAAGCTTTTCCAGCATTAATTTATTGTTTTCCTGCAAAACCCATAAATAGCTATTTTCTCGGAGAGCCGGGCAAGGATATTCTACAATGGTTTTGTACAACAAATTCAGCAATTTATTTATTCCCCTTTTCAACTCAGGCATCGGAATATTCGATTTTACCAGTTCATCAACCAGGTATACCACATCCGAAGGAACGCACAAATTAATTATGTCGCGATATTCGATATAAAGTTCTTTTACATTTTCATTTTTTAGAATGGCTTGAAAAAGGTGGAGCAGTCTTTTAAGGCGCTCGGTTTTATGATTGGTAAATTCTGACATTCTCGTTTATCTTACTTCCAGCAACATAAAAATAACGAAATAATTTATAACGATCTATTACTGTTACTCTTTCAAAAAATGAACTATTTCAATTCTGACTTCTTATTATTTGTATGGGAGATTTTAAATTTAAGAACATCGACTTTGAAGATTTAAGCCAGTTAATTATTGGAGCATCCGTTTTATCGGTTCCCATTGCCTTTACAGAAGAAGCCTGGGATTTAAGCAAAACAATTCCAATGCTAAACCTCGGAGTTGTTGTATTACTCACTCTCTGTTTTATTGGCATTTACGCATTCAAAGGAATATACCAGGGAAATATAAAACAGCGTAAAGCGACTTTTGTTAAACGCGTTTTAATTGACTATGGCGTTACTTTAGTTGTGGTGGTTGTGGTATTATTTGCTCTAAATAAATTTCCAATCAGCCATGATCCGATTATCGCAATAAAGCGGGTAATTATTATTTCCTTTCCGGCCTCGATGGGAGCTATTGTTGTAGATAGTTTTGATAAGGAATAAGGACTTAATAACTAAAATTTCCGATAACCTTTTATTGATGTTTTAGTAACTATTTCTGCATTTGTTTTCAATACAGAATCGCTTCTTTTGGCAATGTCAAAGATCTTAAATTAGTTAAAATTATATGCACTACTTTTCACCGGAAATAAAAAAACCTTTTCCCACTTAAACGATTATTATACCTTTGCTATGCAGCATGTTTTGATAAATCCCACAACATAAGATGCTGTACATCTGTATCTTAGCGAGACAAAACCGATTGCTTTTTATTGATTTTCAAAGTTTTAATGAATTTACGAAAGTTGAATATATTATTTTATTGCCTAAACGTTAAAAGCTTAAATGCAAGAGACTAAGGAAAACATACGTCTGCTAAAAAAAGGAAACAAATCTGCTTTTGAGAAGATTTACGAGGAGTATTATGAGATGTTATTATATATCAGTCTTCAGTACTTGTCGAGTCGCGAAGATGCCAAAGAAGCAGTGCAGGATGCGTTTGTAAAACTATGGGCCAACAAAGAGTCTGTTAAAGAGAATGCAAGTCTTCGGAATTTTCTCTATACCATTACAAAAAACAATTGTTTAAATATTTTAAAAAAACAGGAGGTGATTCTGCGTAGTCAGGAAGATCTGAAATGGATGGAAATACATTACCATCACGAGGCCATGAACCGGTTGGGATTCGATTTTCTGGAATTCAAAGAATTGAAACAAAAGATCGAAGATGCTATTGAAAGATTACCGGATCATTGCAGAGAAGTTTTCAGGTTAAGCCGGTTTTCGCAACTTAAAAACAAAGAAATAGCTGAACGCTTAGAAATATCTGAAAAAACTGTTGAATCACATATAACCAAGGCACTCAGGCTATTAAGAAAAGATTTAAAACCTTATCTCTCCATACTTCTAATTATTTCTGATCTTTTTTCATAAAAAATTGATTTTTACATCAGGGTAAAACAAGGACTGATTGTATAGTTAGTGAAAATTACCCATAAGGTATAGTGTAAAAGTCAGAAATGAAGACATCAGATAAAATCATAAAATTACTCCGGAATGAATTGTCAGAATCCGAGAAGCAGGATTTTTTCAGACAACTGGAAAACGATTCAGTTCTAAAGGAGTCATTTATCGAACAAAAAAATTTGTGGGTTAAAACAGGTACCCCACAAATATTGTCGCAAACAGAGCGAGTACATGATTTTAAAACCATTTGGAACAAGGTATCGCATCAACCACAAAGGTTTGTTCTACGCAATGTAATGAGGTATGCTGCAATAGCAATTGTGGCAGTAATGCTTAGCCTGTTTGCGGGAATGATAGTGATAAATAAACAGGAGTTAATGTTGAGCTCGCTTCCCGGGCAACAGATTAACGTGTCATTACCAGATGGGTCCAGTGTATTTCTTAACGGACGCACTTCATTAACCTACAATCCCTTGCTTTTTGCCTATAACCGTGAAGTAAACCTGTCGGGCGAAGCCTTTTTTGATATCAAAAAAGATAACGGAAAAAAGTTCGTTGTTCAAAGCGAAAACCTGGAGGTAGAGGTATTGGGAACCAGGTTTAATGTCTGCAACAATAAAAAATCAGATGTTTACGAAGTGGTATTGGAAGAAGGCAAAGTTAGAGTAAACATGAATAATGTTGACAACACAGGGTCAGTTGAATTAAATCCGGGAGAAAAGATTGTAATAACAAAAGAAACCGGAACCAGTAACACAAGCCGGGTTAATACGCTTGTATATACATCATGGACACAAGGTTTCCTTTTCTTTAAAGACACCCCCTTAAAAAGAGTAACCGAGAAATTGGAACAACACTACAATATTGAGATCGAAATAACAGACAAAGTAATTGAGAACTTTGTATTTAGTACTACTATAAAAAATGAATCTTTCGAACAGGTCATTTCACTTATTCAGGAAGTTCTTCCTGCTAAAGTACTTAAACATAACGAAAAGTATAGTATAGAACTGAATCAACAGCTGTATAAGCAATATACCCAATAGGTTACACGCATACATACAACTGAAGATAAGTCAATTATAAAAAAACAGGAAGCTATGCCAACAGCCTCCTGAAAAAGTAAAATATTTTTTTTGTCAAATTCTACAAAACAAATTTATGAAAATAAAGCGGTATTTATTCCTGTTACCTCTCTTTTCTCAAGGAGGTAAACTACTGAGAGTTATGAATCTAACACTCTTTATGTTTGTGTTTTGCAGCTTGCAGATTTCTGCTTCAATAACATGGAGCCAGAATAAACTGAATATAGAAGTACAGAACAGTAAAATTGCAGATGTATTGAGCCAGATAGAAAATCAATCATCGTTTAAATTTGCTTACAGCTCACAATTTGTCGATATGCAACGGAAAGTGTCGATAAACATGAAGCAGGCAGAATTGGAAGATGTACTAACCCAGTTATTTAAAGACACAAAAATTGACTTTAAAATTGAAAAGGATTTTGTTATCCTGGTCCCTAAAATTGTAAAACCATCTAAATCAGATGTATCATCAGCCGAAGAGGAAAAAAAGATTACCGGCCAGGTATTGGATAAGCAAGGCTTTCCGATTCCTGGCGTGTCGGTGCATATTAAAGGAGGAACTTTAGGTACCATTACCGATTTTGAAGGAAATTTTCTGATTCAGAATGTTTCGGAGGATGCGTTTATCGTGTTTTCGTTTATAGGAATGAAAACTCAGGAACTGCCCGTTGGCAACAAAAGTGTTTTCAAAGTAGTGCTGGAAGATGAATTAGTAGACATTGAAGAAGTTGTTGTGGTAGGATATGGCAGCCAAAAAAAGATAAACCTTACCGGTTCTGTTGCTGTGGTCGATGCCGAAGTTATTAACTCAAGGCCAATCACCTCGGTTACTCAAGGGTTACAGGGATTGTTGCCCGGTGTTACCATTACTAACCCAACCGGCGCTCCGGGTTCATCTGAATCCCAAATTCGCATCCGGGGAATCGGAACTATTGGTAATGCCAATCCTTTGGTTTTAATCGATGGAGTTGAAGGTAATATCAATCAGATAAATCCGGATGATATCGAATCGGTTTCGGTACTAAAAGATGCAGCATCGGCATCTATTTATGGAGCTCGCGCAGCCAACGGAGTAATTCTTATTACCACTAAACAACTAATGGATAAAGAACAGGACCCAACGATTAATTTTAGTAGTTATTATGGTGTACAAACACCAACCTGTTTGCCCGAAATGGCTAACGCCATCGATTTTATGAACTGGGATAATGAAGCCAGGCGCAATATTGGCCAGGCTGAAGCCTGGGTTCAGGAACATTTTGACAATGTTAACGACGGATCAAATCCTAATTTCTTTGCAAATACCAATTGGGTGGATCAGGTATTTCGTAAGAGCGCACCTCAGCAAAACTATACAGTAAACGTTACAGGAAAAACTGCCTTAACCGGCTATTTGTTTTCGTATAGTTTTCTTAATCAGGAAGGACTTACAGCCAATAATACAACCAACGAAAAACGTCATAACCTCAGGTTGAAACTTAATGCCCGGGTAGCAGATTTCTTTACTGTTACTTCCAACATAAGCTATATGTCCAGAAATAATGAATCTCCCTTGGGCAACCCTTTGTACAACGCAATGCGTATAGCGCCAAATGCTCCTGTGCTATATACTGACGGAACATGGGCCTATGGTGGTGGTAACGTTAATCCTTTAGCCAGGCTAATCGACGGAGGTCAGCGAAGCATCGATGCAGATCGGTTGTCTGCAATATTTACCGGAAAATTAGATTTCACAAAGAATTGGAATGCCACTGCAACCTACAATGTAACACGCGATAATGCCTTAAACGAAACGCTATTAAAAACCCTTGTTTTCATAAACCCTGAAACATTACAGGAAAATATCGCAAACAGTCCTAACAGTCTAACAAATCAGGACATACGGGGGTTGCAGCAGTCATTGATTTTACAATCAAACTTTGAAGTAAAAATCGACGAAAAACAAAGTATTTCGGGTGTTGGAGGATTTTCACAAGAATGGTATGTAACACGTAATTTTTTGGGTTCCAGAAATAACTTGTTAACAGAAAAAGACCCTACATTAAATTTGGGTGATCAGGAAGGCATGAGCAATAATGCCGGTGCTTCTCAATGGGCTATCCGCTCGGGATTTGGTCGCTTAAATTATAATTACATGGATAAATACTTATTGGAAGCAAACCTAAGATACGATTTAACTTCAAAATTTATCAAGGAAAACCGGGGTGGCTTGTTCCCTTCTTTTTCAGCGGCCTGGCGTTTAACCCAGGAGGATTTTATGAGCTTTGCTTCTGAAGTATTTGATAATATCAAACTCAGAGGATCGTGGGGAGTACTGGGAAATCAGTATGTAGGTTCAAATAACTATCCTTACATGGCTATTATTGGGAATGTTACAACTCCCAATATAGGTACAATGGCAACAACAGGTTATACTCAAACTACTTTGCCTAATCCCGACTTAACCTGGGAAACCATTTACATGACCAACCTTGGTGTAGATATGACCCTGCTCAACAACAAATTAAACGTCACCTTTGATTATTTTATAAAAGACACGGAAGGAATACTGTTAAGATTAACTTATCCTGACCAGTTGGGATTACCACCAACAGAAGAAAATGTGGGTGCTGTAAATAATAAAGGTTGGGAACTGGGTGCTTCCTGGAACGACAAAATAGGAGATTTCAGTTACAGTGTGAATTTTAATTTATCAGATGTTAAAAACCAAATTACCGATTTGGGAGGTTTGGCTCCGTCATATGGAGATTACAGTATCAGACGGGTTGGCGATCCCATTGATGCGTTTTACGGATACGAGGCAATTGGCCTGATGACTCCCGAAGATTTTAAATATGACGAATACCTTGATGAATACTACAGTCCACAAATACCTGTAATAATCGGCGATAATAACCAACCCGGCGACATTAAATACAGAGATATCAGTGGCCCTAACGGCGAGCCGGACGGACGTATAACTCCGGAATATGACCGAAAAGTTATCGGTAGTTCGATTCCCCGTTTTACCTATATGTTCCGGGCTGACCTGGCATGGAAAAACCTGGATTGCAATTTTACCATTCAGGGAGTTGGAAAGGCCAACGGATATTTACAGGGGTCGGCACGACACGCTTTCCAGGATATGGCAGGCTATCCTCAAAAGATTCATGGCGACCGTTATAATTTGAAAAGCAATCCTAATCCCAATGCTGCTTATCCAAGATTTACCTACAACACCGATTTTAACCAGCGTTTTTCAACCTTCTGGCTCGAAGATGCTTCCTATTTAAGACTCAAAAACATTCAGGTTGGTTATTCACTGTCCAAAGAGTTGTTAAGCAAATTAAAGATTGACAGATGTCGTTTCTACGCTTCGGCCGACAACCTGATAACCCTTTCGGATTTCTTTTATGCTTATGACCCGGAAACACCGGTAACAAAAGGTGGATATTATCCACAAGTAAAAACCTTTGTGATAGGCGTAAACCTTACTTTAAAGTAATAAGAAGTTGTTTTTGAAAAATTATCAGTTATGAATACACAGAAATATTTAAAAATAGTAGTAGCCTTAATATTTATCAGCTGTTTCAATATAAGTTGCAACGACGATTTTCTTGATCGTCCACCTTTGGATGAAATGACAGATGCCAATTTCTGGCAGTCGGAAGCACATGTAGTATCAGCTGCGAATGCGTTGTATACAGGTCTTACAGGTGCATACCGGCTCAATATTTACGAAATTATGGGCGATTGTTCTCCCTGGGCAGTTACTACGGCATGGAGAAATATAGGAGGTGGAAATTATGCCAGCGACCAAAGTCAGCTGAATAGTTTTTGGGTATCTAAATATCGTTTAATCAGGCGTTGTAATTATTTTCTCGAAAATTACCACCTGGCTACTTCAGTATCAGAAGAAAAACGCGAAAGATATGCTGCCGAAGCCCGTTTTCACAGAGCTTTTCAGTATTTCGAATTAACTACTTTCTTTGGGAATGTACCTCTAATTACCAAAACGCTTAATGTTTCATCTGAAGATTTATACAGAGGTCGTGATGAAGTAAGTGAAATTGTAAAATTTATTACAGAAGATCTGGAAAACAGTTATCAGCACTTACCAGAATTTATTCAACCGGCATCACAGGAGTTCGGACGAATATCTCAGGGAGCTGCTTTGGCTCTTTTATCTCGTATTTATCTCTACAATAAAGAATGGAATAAAGCGATATCAGCTTGCGAAAAAGCAATGAACCTGGGGTACGAACTTTATTCAACCGGAAAACCGGAGAACGATTACATGGATATCTTTAATTTTAATGGGCGTGCTTCCAGGAAAGCCGCTAACCGCGAAGTTATTTTAGCTTATGTATATAATTTCGATCTTGGAGAAGTGGCCAGCAGCAGTCACAACATTTCCCGTTCGAACTGGGTACCCAACGATTATGCGCGTTTTCTACCTACCCATACACAGGTAAAAGCTTATTTAACAGCCGATGGTACTATCTGGAATCCGGCTTCAGCATCTTCGTATGAGGAAGTATTTGAAAACAGGGATCCGCGTATGAATCAGTCTATTCTTCCTCCGAATACAACTTGGGAAGGTGGAAAGGACGGGAATCCGAATAACTCAGATAACAAGTTATTTACTTATCCTAAACTGATTAATGATAAAAGAGGTGCCATGACCTATTCCGGATATTACATGCGAAAAATGGTCGAGCCATCAAAAGTTAGTACAGTTAGCCAGGATGATAACGATGTTATAATATTCCGATATGCCGAGATCTTGTTGAATTACGCCGAAGCCAAGATGGAGCTGGGACAGTTAGACCAAACTACGATTGATCTTACAATAAACCGGTTAAGAGACAGGGTTGGAATGCACCGCATGAATCTTGACGAATTGGCTCAAAAAGGAATGGATCTAAGGACAGAAGTACACCGCGAGCGCCAGGTGGAACTATTTTTCGAAGGACATCGCTGGTGCGATATCAGAAGATGGGGACAGGGTTATCTACTGGGCAACGATCTTCTGGGTGTAAATAAAAAATGGCTTGATCCTTTAAAACTTGGAAAGACAAAAGAAGAAGGTCAAAAAATAATTAATGAATTCAATTATAACAGTGAAGGATATTTAATTCTTGAATCGAATAGAAGATATAGCAGTCCTAAGAATGATTTGCTTTCTGTTCCGTATAAACAAATGGAACGTAATTCAAATCTTCGCCCCAATAACCCCGGGTGGGATTAATGTAAGTATTCCAAATACTGTTTTACAATATTTTCAATTAAGTATTAATAATGAAAGCTGATTTCTAACGGTTAACGGTTAGTCTCCGGCAAAACTTTAGTTAAAAAATAAACTCTTTATATGAAGAAGTTGGTAATAACCTTTATGGCACTCTTTTTAATTGCGGTGCAGTTAAATGCTCAAAAAACCACATTAAAAGTAATGAGCATTAACATGAAGGAATCAGGAATGATGATTGATTACGACATTGAACCTTTTTGCGATTTTATTCGCTCTGAAAATCCGGATTTTGTCGCACTTCAGGAAGTTCAATATAAAACATCAAAGATTTCAGGACGGGATATGGTTACTGAGATGGCCTCTGCTTTGGGAATGTTTCCTCTTTTTGGCAGATCAATAAGCTATTACGGAGGTTCGGCCGGAGTGGCTTTGCTGAGTAAATATCCTTTTTTCCGGTCGAGTTCTATTATTATGGATGTAACCGGCCAGAAATTTCCCCGCTCGTGTTCTTTTGTTGATATAAAACTTCCCAACAATCAAATTGTCAGGTTGGGAGCAACACATTTAGATCACTCAACAGACCAGGTACGGGTCAGCATGATGGCCAAAGTCAATAATGCCATGCTAAACGATCATTTACCTTCATTATTAATTGGCGATTTCAATACATCTCCGGATAGCGAAACAATGCAATACGCCAAAATTAAATGGGACGATTTAGGATATGGAACAGCAAATACTTTCCCATATCCTGAAGCCACAAGCAGAATCGATTATGTACTGGGATACCCGGTTAATAAATGGAAAAGTACCATGTATCGTGTAGTAAACGAAAATGTGTCTTTTTCCGATCACTGTCCGCTTATTGTTGAACTGGAATATGAATAATAACAGAAGATGATAATGATTAATATAAAATATCCAATTTTTGTTTTACTGGCATTTTTAATTGTGTCGTGTTCCGAAAAAACGGAATATGATGAACCTGATGAAAAAGGGTATGTTGCCCCTGAACCGCCGGAACAGGTATTACAACAAAACGTATTTCAAATTAGGCTTTTTAGTAACTACGCAGAAACAACATTGTTCTCCGACAATAATTATTCTGCTGTTGCCAATGAAATAGCTTCCGACAGTAAAGTTTACGTGAATTTTCTTGACAGGGCTGATGCGCATTTTTTAGGTGGAAATCCTAAAAATCCAACTGTTGACATTGCCAGACAAACCAAGAGAACTGCTTTTTTTATCCCCGGTGATTACACCTCCACTGGAGTGAACGGGACAGGAGTGATTATAAATGGCCTGATAAATGAATACAAGGGACAGTATCTTTCAGATAACTTATTAATTGCCGGTCCTGAAGTGAGAATTATGGCTTCGCAATCCTTTATGCTGAACCTGGCACATTGCCGAATATCCAACCAAAAACAGAATGACGAATTTGTGAATGCAGCTACAGATTTTGTTAATGCCAACCTGTTGATTGTTGGAGTAATAAAAAAGTCGATGGCTAAGGAGTTTGAAAAAACATTACGAACTGAAGCAGAAAATTTCCGGTTACAGATTCTTTCCGATTCAAATCAGGCAGACTATGTGCCATTTGTTTTTGGACCGCTGAATTATGTTTTACGCGACAATTCGGTTAAAACACTTAGCAAAGAAATTAACAGTGTAACCCTGCACATAGAAGCATTGCAATAATATAAAACAGATAGTAATGAAAATAAATATTTTAAAAATAGTTTTTGTTTTTTGCCTGGGGGTACTCTGCTCCGGAAACATCTTTGGGCAAAACGATACCTTAAAAATAATGTCTTATAATCTTCGTTTTGGCGAGTTAGCTTCCATGGAACAAATTGGAAGTTATATTAAAAACGAAGCTCCCGATGTGGTTCTGCTGCAAGAGTTAGACTGGAAAACTTACCGTAAGCGTGCGCCCAAACAACACGGAGTACCGATGATTAATGTACTGGCCTCGGCAACCGAAATGTTTGGAATATTCGGCAAAGCTATTGACTATGCTGACGGTTATTATGGCATCGGAATATTGAGTAAATATCCGATTATCAGCAGTAAACGAATTTTCCTGCCCAATCCTCCTCCTGAAAAAGAGCAGCGTGTAATGCTGGAAGTTCAAATTGAATTAGCCGGCAAAAATGTAGTTACTGTACTTTGTACTCACCTCGAGGTTTCTTCTGCGGAGAAAAGACAGGCACAAATCGACTTCATAAACAGCTATACTGAGTCAATTAAAACACCTGTGATTCTGGGTGGCGACTTTAATGATACGCCAGAATCCAAAGAAATTGCTGAAGGTCTTTCCAAATGGTCGCATGTTAGCTGTAACAACTACACCTATCATACCCAAAATCCAACAAAAAAAATAGATCATATCTGTGTTTATCCAAAGGAAGCTTTTAAAGCTTTGGAAATGCAGATTGGCAAGAGTGTTTTTTCAGATCACTTACCTGTAATTAGTAATCTGATAATATATAATTCTATTAAATTTTAATCAATTCTTTATTATGAAAAATTTCAAATTTTTATTCGCAGTATTACTTGTAACTGTTTTTACTGGAATATTGGTATCATGCTCAGATGATGATACAAAAAACGCAGATGTTCAGTACACCTTTAACAACGCAGTATTGAGCGAAGTTACTTTTGGCGAACCGGTTAATTTAAAAGGTAACCTGTTATCGAAAAGCGGAGCCATTACCGAGGTAATTTTTACAGGAGTAAAAAAAGAGGGCGAGAGCTACACTGCAGTTGGCGATCCTCAAAATTACAAAGTTCCTGGTGGAGAAACATTTGACTTTGACATGGAGTTCTTTGTGGACAACAACACAATGACAAATATTGAGGTAAAAGTATTTGTTGGTCAGCTTTTCGACATTGAATATATTGATGTAACAAAAGTTACCGGCGAACTTAAAGGTTCTGTTTTCTTTAGTGATATTACACTGATGGCTGATAATATGGTAAAAAATAACGAAAACAGTCCTGAAGAATTTACGAATCCTGGCGAAGGTGATGGCTCTACAACTCCTTCATTCTACTCGATGCACGGTGTAGAAGTTAACGGTGAAAAGAAACATGTTCTTAGTCTTTCCGAAGCCCGCGAACTGGAAGGAGAAGGGTTAAGTATGGCTTTTGTTAATGTTTTACAAAATACAGCAAACAAAGTTTTCATCGGCTCTCAACGTGGTTACGCTTTTGTATCGCCCAAAAGTTTAGGTGCCGGAACCGTTGGTCGTCAATGCGATTTATACGAAGTTAACGGAAAAGCTTTGCGCAAGGATAATTACGATGCTACTACTTTTAAAGTAGTTTACGGATCGTGGAAATGGGGAGAGACAGATGATCCTGCAAAATATGAAGCCCGTTTCAATTTTGTTGATTCACTTTATCTTGCCCTTGGCGAAGAAGTGACTACTGAAGGACAAAAAGCCAAAGCCTTCTACCAATTGAGCCTGATCCAGAAGAAAATGGACAATGCCACTTTAGGCGAAGAAAACGAACCTACATCTCTTGGCGCCGGTACTTTAGCACGAAGAAGATCAGATGCCGGTCATAAAGCAACAAAAGCAATGACTGAAAATTACAGAGCCGGTGATTACATTATATTAAAATCGGAAAAAGACGGCCAGTTTTACTACGGAATTATGCTGATTTCTCAGCTTTATGATGATAGCAATGCATTGATTGATTCAGAAACCGTATCAGGTAGCAGAGTACTAGATCAAGACAAAACGTTTGATCTGTATATGAAACCCAACAGATTTACTGTAAGGTCTCAAATTGCAAACTAACTCTATTATTCTTCTGCGGATTATAAATCTTTGTAGTTCGCAGAAGATTTTTCTCCTTCACGTATCGGTACCATACTGAATCTCCTCAAACTGTTTTTTTCATCAGAAAAATCTTTTCAGCGCCCACCTTATTCTAATACTGAACTGTTTTATTTTCTCTAAACAAATTTCCAACAGACGAAGATGCATTCTTCCGGCAAAGCAGCTAATCTGGATTTTTCAGGCTCTTATACCAAGAGAATTTCAATTTTGGCTTTAAATAATTGCAGAATATTTGGATCTAGGCAGTGCCTAAAGATGAAGCATGGTCTTATGTTCTGTTGAACTCTTATAACGCAGTATAAATGCAAGAAATGGAATTATAAGGCTAAGTTTGGGATAATATAGGAACAAAACTACCCCATATCACCAGTTTTGATAATATGGGGTAATTAGTGGATTAAAACAGATCGTTAACGACCTTTTGGAAATAACTGATACATTTTTCGATATCAGGAACCGAGTTGTCCCAGTTGTATTCATATTCGATGGAGAAAAGCCCCTCGAAGTTTTGCTTTTTTAGTTCTGCAAGCATGCCTTTCTGATCCAGTGAACCGGTACCCCAGATAACATCGTGGCGTTCGGCTTCTCCTTCTTCTGCCGGTTTAATGTCCTTAAAATGCAGCGACTTTACCTTGCCGTTGTATTTTTTCAAACACTCTACCGGGTCGAGCCCCATACGTGCCCAGTGACCCACATCGGCACAAGCCCCAATGCGGTTGCTCAGTCCTTTGGTAGCTTCGAGAAATAGTTCAGGCTTCCAGTAGTTCGATGGTTTTGGGTGGTTATGAATGGCCACGTCAATTTTGTACTTGTTTGCCAGCTCATCCACATATTTCAAATGTTTGTACTCCGGTTCGCAGGTAATGATTTCAATGCCCATGGCATCCGCAAATTCAAAAAGTTGTTTCCATTCCTGCTCGTCCTTGCAGATAATCACACCACTGGCTATAATTTTAACCTTTTTCGATTTAGCGTATTTCAATACCTGTTTGCGGGTTTCTTTGTCCATTTTAAAATCCATGGTACCTTCCATGCCTTCGCCAAGGGGCTGCCCGTAATACACTTCTATGTAGCTCAATCCCAGCTGATGAGCTTTATCAACAGCTTCCGTAAAAGTAAATTTATGGAACGAGTAACTTTGTACCCCCAGTTTCCAGCCGGTGTTGTTCTTTTTTGCAAAAACACTAAACGACAAAACCAAAACTGACAGTAATAACAGTGATTTTCGTATTAAATTGTATCTCATTTTATTTTTAAAATTTAGAGTATTATTGTTTTTTATAAACTTTTACATAATCTACCATAAAAGTATCTGGTGCACATGCATTTTTTATCCCTTCAAGAGTAGAAGGTATTTCCATACTCAAAATCATATATTGGTCAATGTGCGACAAACCATCACTCAATTCGTGATATTTTAAGCCATCAATGTAAAAAGCATATTTTTCCGGAGTCCATTCAAGAGCAAATGTATGAAACCCTTCTGATAGTCCTTCCAGATCGCTGTTTAATGCTCCTGTACTTTTTTGGTTTGGTCCGTATGCCCAGTGAATACAATGCGTCATGTGGTCATCGCCTAATCCCCTGAAATATTCAAAAATGTCTATTTCTGCTCCAAAAGTTGCCGGATTTTCTCCCTTCGATATTAATGGAGATTGCATCCAGAATGCGGCCCAGGGGCCATTCCCCTTTTGTAAACGGGCACGGCATTCAAAATATCCGTAAGTAGTATTGAATGTCTCATACGAACCTATCGCACTTCCCATAATACTGTCTCTCTTTATGTCGTACATCAGATGCAGATACCCGTCTGCTACTGCCACCATGGAAGGATCATTGTATCCTATACGTCGCGGACCCGTTCCTCTTATTTTCCACTTTGTGGTATCCAGCTCCGAGCCGTTAAACTGATCTTCCCAAAACAAAGAATAGCCTTCTTTTTCCGGGTTAAAAATATCCTGCGATAGTGCTGTGTTTTTAGGAGAAGTATTTTTATCAGATTTTTTTTCTGATACCTGGCATGCCGATAAAATCGCGACAACAAGCATTAAGGTTGCAATCACATGTTTCATATGTTTTAGTTTTGATAAATTTTGATTTTCACCTAAATATAAATACTTAAACAATAATTATGTTATTGATTTTTAAAAAAAGACTGCCCAAAAAGCTTTTACCTTTTCTTCGAACAAAAAATCTGATCCTACTCGTTCTGTAAAAAATTTATCCAATTATTTTTTTTGAAAAAAGTAACATCCAACTGCTAAAGTTAGATGTTTTATCCTCGGAACAGTCTTTTTATAACAGTTGCTATTTTATGGCATTTCGGGTAACGACCAACCATCGCGGTAGGTGTGTTTCACCCATTCTTCTGCCATGTCTTTTGCATTAAATTCAGCGTATTGCCTGTCGAAGCGCGGGTCGCCGTCTACCACCTCGAATTTATCAACAGTTACCACTTTTATTTTATCCGAATCTGAAATATTGGTAAAGCGCATATTTTCGCCATCCCATTCCAGGGTACGGTTCAGCCCCTGCAAACGCACAGCCAGTACGCCCATCACTACCATTTCGTTAAACGGACCCGAATAGGCAAAGCTGGCACTTGTTTCGGTACGGCTGCCTGCCGGTTCTTTACAGGCACGAATCCAGTCGCGTTCGTGCGCCCCTGACCACGGGCTGTCGCCAGAGCCGGGAATACGGCGAATGGTAGGTTCGGGTTCTTTAAAGTCTTCCATTTTTGAATAAGGAAGCAGGGTTGGTTTCATTCCGTAGTAACTGGTCATGATTTTGCCTTTGGTGCCCACAAATAAAAGTCCGCCACCACTATCTTTTCCCAGTATCTCACCATCTGCCAGTTCAATCGGTCGGCGTGGCAACAATCCCCCGTCGTACCAGGTAACTTTTACCTCGGGCATACCTACTTCGGGAAGGTTTTTCCGTGCCGGAAAAGTGTATTCCACAACCTCGGCATGCGGTGCACTTTCGGTGTTTACCAGCGTTGAAGAAGCTTCAACCTTTGTTGGGTATTTCAGTTTAAGTGCCCAGAATACCGGGTCGAGTACATGGCAGGCCATGTCGCCGAGTGCCCCGGTACCATAGTCCCACCAGCCACGCCAGTTCCATGGCGTATACGCCGGGTGATAAGGACGGTATGCGGCCGGCCCCAGGAAGAGATCCCAGTCGAGGGTTTTGGGAACTTTCACTGTTTCGGTGGGGCGTTGCAGCCCCTGCGGCCAGATAGGACGGTCGGTCCAGGCATGCACCTCGGTTACTTCGCCAATGGCGCCAGACCAAATCCACTCACATACTCTACGTATGTCACCGAACGAATTACCCTGGTTACCCATTTGTGTGGCTACGCCGTATTTTTCGGCCAGTTTGGTCAGCAGGCGTGATTCATACACTGAGTGGGTAAGCGGTTTTTGGGTGTACACATGTTTGCCCAGTATCATGGCATGGGCTGTTACCCCGGCGTGGGTATGATCGGGAGTGGCAACCATTACCGCATCAATCGAATTCCCCATTTTATCGAGCATCTCGCGCCAGTCTTTAAACTGTTTGGCTTTAGGGTAATCGTTAAATGTTTTGGCAGCATAGTTCCAGTCTACGTCGCACAGGGCTACAATGTTTTCGCCGCTCATGTTACGCAGGTTGTTACGGCCCATGCCGCCAACACCCACGCCCGCAATGTTTAATTTATCGCTTGGCGAAACGTGCCCAAATCGTTTACCCATTACTGTGCCCGGAACTATAGTAAGTCCAGCACCGGCCAGAGCTGAGGTTCTTAGAAAATTTCTTCGGTTTAAGTTTTTCATATTATCTTATTTAATAATGTTCCTTATTATTTTTTTTCTTTCGTATAAACAAGCGCAGAATTAATATTTACCCTATACCCTTCCGGAATATCGGTTGCGATCAGTTTTATTTCATTATTTCCTTCTTCTAATTGGTAATTCCAATAAATATTTGTTTTCTGAATTAGCGCTCGTGTGGGCAAGGAAATTTTTTCGGTCAGTTGCCCATTGATAAAGACATCGAGTTTAAGCGTGTAATCAGGTAAAGTATAATCTGTTTTAGCAGCATATCCGCTAAAAACAATACCTGAACCTTCGAATTCGATTACATATTCTTTCTCCTGCCGATCGATTGCTTTCCCAGCCATGGGCCACTGGTAAGAAACTCTTTTCAGGGGGTTAAGATTTTCAAAAGATTGTTCCAGTTTTACAGGCGTTACTTTCTGATACAGTATCTCCGCAGTATCGCCCTGAACTTTCCCTCCATATTTTTCTATCATTTCCAGCGCCTGAGCATAACCCAGTTTATAAGCATCAGACAGTGAAAATTCTGCAAAACTGAAATTTCTCTCTTCAACACGGTCGAGCCCCTGTTTCCAATAATCGGGAATATTACTGTAGCCAAGCATTGTACCCAAAATACCGGCTGCATTTGATGGATTACAGTCGGAGTCCTGTCCGGCACGCGTACTAATATCGATGGTTTTTCCGTAGTCGCCATCACCGTACAATAAACCAAGAACAATATAGGCCGCGTTTAGACTTGCATCGATGTTAAATGCATTGAATACTCCATCGGGACACCCTTTTTCTGATGACCACTTTTTTTGTATCTCATACCAGGATTGCTTCCAGTCGTTGGGATACATTTTGTGCCACTGCAATACATCTGCAATCAGCTGATAAAAACGACTTTCTTTGGGAATTGTTTTCAGAGCCTCGCTTACGACAAACTTTACATCATCGGAAATAAAAGCCTGGGTGTACATCCCGGCAACAAAAACACCGCCATACCAGCCATCGCCGTAATTCATAATGTGGCCAATACGGTCGCAAATTTCAGAAGAAGTATTTATCATCCCCGGCGACATCAGTCCTGCAAAGTCCGATTCAATCTGAAAATCGATATCATCAGCATGTGGATTATTAAAGTAATGCCCCGATTCTGGAGGCATAATTCCGTTTAAAATGTTATACCGTGCGGCCTGATTGGCATGCCAAAGTGGGTAGCTGGCATTTGCAAAAGCCTTTGCATGCAATGTGTCGGATGCATCTAATCCATACTTTTCGAAAACAGCAACAAAAGTCAAATCCATATAAACATCGTCGTAAAGACCCGGAAACTGGTCGTACCAAAACTCAATCTGGGTTTCATCCCACGGAATAGGCACATCGTCACTAATCATGGTTCCCAACCACTTAAATTCGGTAGGTCCTCCATAGGTACATCCAATTACCTGACCAGCCCAACCGCCTTTTATTTTATCCGCCAATACTGTTTTTGAAATTTTAATCTTTTCTCCGTTTACATATGCCGGTGAATTATCGGAAGTGATGTCTGACTGACAGCCTGCAACCAGAAGTAAAAACATCGTCCCCCAGAAAAATAATAAAGTTCTCATCGTATTAAAGTTATTTATTTGCTATGGCGTAACAGGTCACTTACATCGATTTGATATCTTCATTTTTATGAAATATTCTCTAATCCCCGTTCATTTTATTATGAACGATAAGCAAACAGTTGTGCCCACACTACACTAATCAATTAAAGTTATTTATCTCTTCCCTTGTTGGAGCAGAGGGTTGTGCCCCCATGCGGGTAACAGAGATTGCAGCTGCCCGTTGCGCGAAACCTAAGGCCTTTTTAACGGACATACCATCGGCCAGAGCAACAGCAAGTGCCCCATTAAATACATCTCCGGCAGCAGTCGTATCTAATGCTTTTACCGGGTAACCCTCAATCATCTCCAATGTATCCGCATCTTTTAAACAAACACCTTTTGCGCCTAATGTAATAAGAACTGTTTTCGCTCCCATATCGTAAAGTTCACATGCCATATCCTGCATATCATTTCCTGTGAATTCTTCCCGACCGGTGAGAATAGCACTTTCCGATTCATTGGGGGTAATTAAGGTTAACTTACCTATCAGTTCTTCAGGTACGGAAACTGCCGGTGCAGGATTTAAAATCAATGGAATTTTTTTTGCTTCTGCTATTTCGGCAACCTTAAGTACGGTTTCCATTGGTATCTCCAACTGTGTTAAAATCACCTGAGCCCCGTCGAAAGCTTCTTCGTATTTTATTATATCCTCAGGAAACAGAGCACTGTTAGCCCCGGGAGCTACTGCAATACTATTTTCTCCGTCGTTGGCAACCGTTATTAAAGCAATGCCTGAATGGCCTTCGTTCACAGTTTTTATAAAAGAGGTGTTAATCCCTTCTTCTTTATAATTCAGAATTGCCTGTTTCCCAAAAGAATCCTCTGCAACACAGGTAATAAAAGTAACTTCTGCTCCGGCACGGGCTGCAGCAACAGCCTGATTGGCCCCTTTCCCGCCCGGGACTGTCATAAAACCATCTCCTATAATCGTCTCGCCCGGAACCGGAATCCGCGGAACTTTTACCACCATATCAGTATTCGAACTTCCAACTACTACAATTTTGGGTTTCTTCATTTTAAATTTAATATAAGCGTGCAACAATAATCAGGAACAAACCGGCTATAAAGAAAAAGAACATGGCTGTTAAAAGCCCGTTTACCTTTTTTGCCCCTTTAAACTCTCTCCATATAAAAACACCCCATAAGGCCGCAATAAGTGTAGCTCCCTGTCCTAATCCGTACGAAATGGCAAAACCTGCCTGCTCTGCAGCAATAATATTGAGGGTCATTCCCAGGCTCCAAATTACACCACCTAAAATACCTACCAGGTGTAATTTTGTATTGCCTTTTACCAAATAATCTTTGTAAGTTACTTTATCTCCAACAAGTGGTTTATACATAAAAATTGTATTCCATACAAAATTGGAAACCAGCAATCCGATTGCAAAAATTACAGATGCTGAGTAAGGTGTAAACTTGCCTGCTTCCGGAGTAACAAAATCAGTCGCCATTGATTCAGCCACAAAACGGTAAAAGAAACCCATAAGCAGCCCTGCAACAAGAGAAATAACAATTCCTTTGATTGATGCTCCTTTTTTTGCTGAAGGCAGCTTTCGGTAAGCCATAGCATCCAGCACAATGGCTACTGTTACCAGCGCAACACCTGAGAACAACAGAACAGGGTCTCCCAGCGGGGTTGCCAGGTAATTGGAAACAACTCCAATAACCAGTGCCAGCCCGATTCCAACCGGGAATGCAACGGCCATTCCGGCAATTGCAATAGCAGCTACCAACAGAATATTGGCTAAATTAAACACAACGCCTCCTAAAAAAGCAAAGGCAAACGAATCAAATTCTGCCTGGGCCAGATCGGCCATAAAACTACGCCCCTCGGAGCCAAAACTTCCTGCAGTGAATGCCAGTAACAATGCCAGCAACAAAACACCAATTGCGTAATCCCAGTAAAACAATTGAAAAGACCAGTGTTTGGCTGCCATCTTTTGGGTATTTCCCCACGACCCCCAGCATAACATGGTAATAAAGACTAAAAAAACGGCTAATCCGTAAGAGTGAATTACTATCATAATTTTTACATTTAATATTTCTATCAAATTATTAATAATCAAAATTGGCAACTACAGCAGACCGGTGATGAGGCATCATCTTTACCTGAACAGTTCTCAATCCAATCTGCAGGATATCTATTTTTTACATAAAACTATTTTACAAATTTCAATTCATCGTTAAAACGGGTAAGTGTATTCGAAGTACTTCCCTGTCAGGGTTCTTATGTAAGTATTGAATTTTGTATTGTCTTCAAATAATTCAATTACCCGGCCTCCCCGTTCCAATAATTCGTGATATGCTGAAACATAGCCTGTTTTTCTTCCATGCCCCAACAAAATACCATTTAACAATCCTACAAAATCGTTATTATGAGCATGCCCTACAAAAACTCCTTTCACATCGTTTTCTTCAACAAAAGATGCAAACAATCCTGAATTTATATTAGAAGGATAAACATACTCATGTTTGTTCCCCAATGTTTCAGATCCCTTTCCGGCAACCTCAAACTCAGGCAACGGAATATGGAAAAAGGCCAAAGCGGGAATAGTGGTATTTCTGTCCTTACTGTATAACTCCCTCGTTTCGCGATACCATTGAATTTGCTCAAATTTTATCCAGTCGTATCCTTTAACATGTTTATTACCCGAATAAGCTTGTGAATCGAAAAGGTACAACACCCAGCAATCCTTTGCTCCGTCTGACGATTTTACCGGTAAGGCACAGTTTCCTTCTCCCGGAAGTGAAGCATCATCGTTTCTTGTTAAACTCAGCGGATATTCATCAAGAAGCTCAACGATTTCATTTTTAGTACAATCTGTTTCTACATCATGATTTCCAAAAGTTACAGCAAATGGAACTTTTAAATCTGTCATTGGTTTCACAACTTCTTTCCACGCTTTGACAGCCGGAGCAGAAACTACAACATCTCCTGTAATTATAACCAAATCAGGCTTTTCTTCCTCGATTAAAGTTCTCATTAATGCAAGAGTACTATCGTTCTTTTCTTTGTATTTTTCAGCAGAGATATAATGCAGATCTGTAAACTGTATAATTTTAAATTTCTTATTCCTGAATTGCAAAACAGGTGATGCATAAGCATTTAAAGCTCCCAGAACAATAAATAAGAAACCAACAAGGATACTCTTCTTTTGTCTCATATAGAAAACAGTTAGATTAAACATAAATTAAAATGAATATTAAAATTATTGAATCCCTGCCCTGTGCTAACTTTACTGATTATACAACAGGGCAGAGATTTATTCTTTTGATTTTAATCTTTCTGCGAAACCCTGAAATTATCCCATCCCATCTTAAGCGGTTCTCCGGCAGGAGAATCTATACGAATATTAAAAGAACCAATATAGTCCTTATTTCCTGAGAAATCTGTCGGAATAAGTTTTTCCAGGGGTATTCGTATGGTTTGCCATACTCCCGTTTTTTGTACAACCAAGTCGGAAGCAGTAATTTGTGCCGGAGTATGATTCCAATAGTTGTAAATATAGAAGTTGGTATTCATAATGGGCAGAATCATGTTCAATTCAAACTTTATTTCGTATTTATCCGGATGATCTTTCATATCCTCTGAATAAGCAAAACCGTTACTAACGAGATAAGACCATCCGCTGCCGCCTGCATCTACAGTTAACAACGAATAATTTCCAGACAAAGGTTCCGGTGCATCCCACAATCCAACATACTGAACACCGCTTGTACCTTTGTAAGGAACATCGTCGAAATTGGTAACAAGAGATTGGCGATCGTAATAGTATCCCGGACATTCAGCTGTTGCATTATATTTACTGTTAATCAACTGTAATTTAATATTTTTATCTGTATTCTCAGGAACTCCTACTGTGATATAATTGTCGCCCACATCAATTACAGATTTCTCAATGCCGTTAAAAGAAATTACGGTATTAGAAGGATCCACCTCGTATAATCCAAAGAACTCGCCATAGATTTTCATTGTATCGCCCGGAGCAGTATACTCATTAAACATATGAGTGAGTTTTATTTCTGGAATATTCACCGTAAAATCGAATTCGAACTCACCACCTTCGGTAACAACTTTTACTTTGTTATTTATTTCAGAAGGCATTGCAATCGGAACCTGCATATAAAGAATATTATTTTCGTAATACACTTCCTGCATATCCACGGCAACATCGTTAAAGTAAACCGAATTTGTCGTTTCAATATTACTTCCCTGTAAGGCAATCCAATCACCCATTTCTCCTGATGATACAGAAACATCTAACTCGTTTATCGATGATATTTTAGAAAAAACGGGAGGGATAAGTTCTTTTTCATCTTCTTTGCACGAAACAATGACTGACAGCAATATTACATATGCTACAAGCTTAAAATATTTTCCTGCTATTGTATTCATTTCATTTGATTTTAAATTCATTACCAACCTGGATTGTTGACTTCAATTAACGGATTTGTATTAATTTCATTGGCAGGTAGCGGAAGAAGCAAGTGCCTTTCCTGTCTCCTTTTTACAACATTCTTTTCATCCACATCAATGGCATTCATGGTTTGAAGGTAAATGCCCCAACGCAACAGATCGAATCTTCTGATACCTTCAGCTGCAAACTCTTTTACCCTCTCTTCAAGGATATAAGAACGAAACGACTCCTGAGTCCAGGGTCTGGTCTCACCTAAGTCAGTTACTTTGGTACTGTTGTTCCTGATATTTAGCTTTTCTACCTGAGTCAGCGCTTCGGCTGTCGGGCCACTGTTTACCTCATTTGCAGCCTCGGCATACAGAAGAATTACCTCGGCATAACGCATAAACGGAAAATTAAAATCGGTACGACTTCCATCAAGAGGCACAGTAATCTGTCTGAACTTTCGCAACTTTGAGCCATAAAGGTGTGCATCGTAACGCAACACATCGGAAGGATCGTAACCATCGAGTCCCAATCTTACTTTCATACTGTCTTTGGCAGGATAGTATGAATGAATTAGTTTTCCCTGGCTATTAATAGCAATAGGCACCCTGTGAATGACACCCCATCTTGCACGTCCGTCGTTTTCGTCAAACAGTTGGTACCAATGGTCGCGTTGTACGTAATAGCCCGAAGACATAATTCCGTTTTCTTTGTAATACCCTGTATAATCAGTAGCCACATAATTACTAGTTTCCGTGCTTCCCGGCTTGGTTTGCAGGGTAAAAATAAATTCGCCCTTGTTACGGCTTGCCACTGCCCAAAGCTCCTCTTGCGATGGATACAAATAAAAATCATTGGATTTGATCACTTCCATTGCTTTATCCATAGCCAATTTGTAATACTCCTGCGAATTGAAATCTCCGTATCCGTCTACCTGATTTTTTTCGAAAGTTAATTTTTCGGGAACAGGAATTAATATTTTATTCCCCTCTTCATCATACTTGTGACCTGGGCCACCCATAACAGAAATCTGTCCTGAAGGCATCGAAGCAGAACCAATGGTTGCATATACCTTCGCCAAGAGAGCTTTTGCTGCCCCACTGGAAACATGGCCAATCTGGTATTCCGGATCTTGCACAGAATACATTGCTTCTTCGGCATACTTTAGCTCTTCAATAATATGTTCATAAACCTCTTTGATCGGTGACCGAGGTTTATAAAGTTCGGCCCCTTCTGCAATAGATTTTTTGTACAAGCATAAGTCTCCGTAAAACTGCACAAGATTAAAGTAGCTCCAGGCTTTCAGAAAAGCAAGCTCTCCCATTGCATTGTTCTTGGTATTTTCATCAATATCCATTTGGGCAATTAACGATTTATGATAATTAGCCCGGTGGATGGCAATATAATAGTAGTTGTAGAAATTGATATTAGAGCCAATTTCATAGAAGTTCCCTGCTCCAATTGAACCAAAAGCCCAGGAAGGACCACTTTGATAATCACAGTCGAAATTTACCATTGTATGATAATTCCCCCATTCAAAACCAAAATTCAAGGGATTAAACGCCCCTGCCACAAGCTGATCGTAGTTTTTATTGTCAACAAGATCTTCGCCAGCAATAAAAGTATAGGTCTTCTCATCCAATAAATCGGAACATGCCGAAACAATTACAATTAAGGCAATAAACAATATATATTTTATCTGTATTTTCATTTTAGCAAGAATTAAATTTTAAAACTCCATGTTAAAGCCGAAAGAAACAGTTCTGGCGCTTGGATACGATGCCATATCAACACCACGCCTTGAAACATCTCCACCAAACGTGTTTACATCAGGATCGTACCAGCGGTATTTTGTAATTGTAAAAAGGTTGTTTACACTGGCGTTTAATTCTAACGAATTAATCCATCTTACGGGTCTTCTAAAAGTGTAGCTAAGGTTAATATTCTTCATTCGAATATACGAACCGTCTTCTACATACCTGTCAGATGCTTTCATACTGCGGGTATAAGTTCCATCAGGACGTGGTGCTGTTGCCCCTTCCCTGTTTTCTTCTGTCCATCGGTTATCGTAAACAAAATGTGGCATGTTGCCCGTTCCTGACAAACTGAAACGCTTGATATTTACGTTCAAGATATCATTACCATAAGTTCCCTGAAGGAAAAAGCTCAAAGAAAAATCTTTAAAAGTAAATGAGTTGGTGAGCCCGTAAAGTACTTTTGGATTGGTATTTCCGATAACTACTTTATCCCTGTCATCAATTACGTCATCATTATTGTTATCCTTGTATTTTACCTGTCCAATCATACTCAGGATTCTTGAATCACTTTCATCCTGATACTGTGGATCAGCTCTAACTTCTGCTTCATTATCGTAGAAACCATCTTCCTCGTAACCATAAATTAAACCAATAGGTTCCCCGTTTCTTCGTATGAACATACTTTCAAGTCCCCAGGCTACATTTGAAAACTGATCTGCCTCCAGTCCCCCAATTTCATTTCGGTTGAGCGAAGCATTGGCATCAAGTTTCCAACTAAAATTTTTCTGAGAGAAGATATAAAAACTACCTGCCATCTCAAGACCTTTATTCTCAATTTGCCCATAATTTGAGGCCAGAGTTGAAAAACCGGTACTTGCAGGAATAAACCTGTTTTGCAACAAATCAACTGTTTTTTTATGATATAAATCAATCACCAGATTTACCCGATTATCCAAGAAAGCAAGATCTAATCCGATATTAGACTGTGTAGTAGTTTCCCACTTCAGATTTGGATTAGCTGGTCCTCCCCAACGCGATTCGGCATATCCGCTTTCCAGAGCCCCGTTGTAAGGATAATTCTGAGCTACCATCCGTGAGCGGGTAGCATATGCACTAATCCCCTGGTTTCCTGTCTGTCCGTAACTTGTTCGAAGTTTTAAATCATCAAAAATGCCTAAGTTTTTTATAAATGCTTCATCCGAAAGCCGCCATGCAAAAGCAAAAGACGAAAAATCAGACCAACGGTTAACTTTTGAAAAACGACTTGAACCATCTCTCCGGTAAGATACTGTAAAGAGGTACCTATCGAGCAATGTATAATTTACACGCCCCAGATAAGACATTAGTGAACTTTCGCCCCGGTTACTGGAATTGGTGTTCTGACGAACAGCAGCGCTCATATCATTTTCCTCAGTCAGGTCATTTGGAAATCCCGAAGCACTCATTGCTTTTCCTCCCCAGTTTACATTTTCATAGGTCCAGGCCACCACTGCATTTACACGATGAATTTCATTAAACTCATCGTTGTATTTAAACATCGATTCCAGGGTAGTGCTTTCATAAAAATTATCCGACTGCCTGCCAGCTCCATTGGTGGGTGCAAGTCCTTCGCCTACCCATCGGTTGTAATATTCGTTACGTTTATTTTTATTGTTTCCGTATCCTATGTTTTGCCGGAACTGCAAGAAATCGGTGAAAGTAATTTCGGCATAAGCCGAGTTGAAAATATTTACTGCTTCAACCAGGTTTTTTGCTGTACGCGTGTATAAATACGGGTTAGCTAAACCTGTAGAGGTGTCTTCTGTATAGCCTGAGTCGCGTGTTGGATCGAACACAGGACGGGTTGGGAAAAAAGCAATAGCCGAAGGAATAACACCATACGTTTCGCTATTGGTACGTGCCAGTCGGTTAGTTGACTTTGTAAAACTCAAATTATTACCGACTTCCATCCATTTGGAAACTTTTCTTGAGATGTTAGAACGTACTGTATATCTTTTATAAAACGAATTCACAATCACCCCTTCCTGATCCAGCATTCCGGCTGAGAATAAATTGTGCCCCTTTTCATTTCCTTCTGAGAAACTTAGGTTATACTCCTGTGTTACCGCGGTTTGAAAAATCTGATCCTGCCAATTAGTTCCTCCGTCAAGGTAACCATCTCTGAAATCCTGAGGACCTGGCAAATAAGTACTATCCGCATTCATCTCCAATCCTGTCTCCGGGTCATTTATTGTAGAATACGACCACCTTCCACCTATAGGATAAGGCAAATAATTGTCGGTAACATATTCTTTCCCATCAAAAGTATAACCGTTTATTATCTGCTCGTTTCGATATTCTGCATAAGTAGCGGCATCAAGTACATCAATATTTTTTACCACTTTTGAAACACCAAACTTGGTACTAAAGGTAATTTTAGCATCAGTGACTCCCTGCCCTTTTGTAGTAATTATAACCACACCATTGGCAGCCCTTGAACCATAAATTGCAGTTGCTGAAGCATCCTTTAAAACCTCAATAGAAGCAATATCATTCGGGTTAATAAGACTTAGTGGATTATTTCTTTGCTTATCGCCAAAAGCTTCGGGAGCCGGTGCCTCTCCTGCTTCAAAAGGAACACCGTCTACAATATAAAGAGGCTCATTACTGGTGGTAAAAGAGTTGGCTCCACGAACAAGAATATTAATTCCTGCACCGGGTGCACCGTCAGCCTGCTGCACTTGCACCCCTGCAAGCTTTCCTTGAAGGGCCTGGTTTATCCCCTGGGGATTTGTTTGCAGCAAGTCATCACTTTTAATGGAAGATACAGAACCGGTTAAATCTCTCTTTTTTACTGTTCCATATCCTACTACAACCACATCCTCCATTCCAATACTCTTCTGCTCCAATGTCACAGCAATTGTCGATCTTCCGGTAACATCCACTTCCTGTGTTCCCATGCCGACAAATGAAAAAACAAGTATAGCTTTTGGCGGAACACCGGAAAGTCGGTAGTTTCCGTTGGCATCTGTAATCGCACCATGGGTAGTTCCTTTAACAACAATTGTAACTCCCGGCAAAGGAGTTCCCAATACATCGGTTACTGTACCGGTAATCAATTTTTCCTGCTGAGCATTTAAAACAGGTAACCCCAGCAGGAAAAAAAACACTGTGCAAAACCCTATCCACAGGCTTTTAGGAAAGATATGAAGTCTGAACAGAGAATTGACTCCATATCCTTTTTCGATTTGATTTTCTTTCATAATTGGTTCTTTAAATAACTTAGTTCGACATAGATTCGATGACAAACATAAAAAACACAATTGAATTGTACAAACGTTTGCGCTAATATTTTTAAATCATAATTATTAGAAATCATTTTTCCAACCATACCCACAAACATCTGGATACATACCTCTTAGCACCTCTACCTAACTTTCACACTCAATCTATACGGGTTCAGACTATAGTATAAATACTTGTATTTGAATAAACGATTGTACACAAAACAACCAAACATAATTGATTGTATTGCTTCCTTTTTTTAAAAAGGAAAAATTCGTAGCTTTTCTTTATTATGTTTTCTTTACATTAAAGCTATGTTCTTATTTTTTTTATTTTTGGTAACTTACTTTTACCAATGAGTGAAAAAATACAGCTACTCATAAAAGGAGATAAAATTGCTTTCAGAGAAATTTTTAATCAATATTTTCAGCCACTTTGCCACTTAGGTTTTCATTACCTCGAAGATAAAAGTGAGGCAAAAGGGGTTGTTCAGGATGCTTATGTAAAATTATGGGAAATAAGACATACATTAAATCCTGATTCAAACCTACAGAATTTTTTATTCACCTTGGTAAAAAATAATTGTCTGAATATTTTAAAACGAAAGCAAATTCAGCTAAAGCATCATGAAAAAATAAGGGAGATCGAACTCCTATACCAACATGAAAGTCTCAGTAGAATAAATGATGATTACCTGGAATTTAATGAGCTAAAAAAGAAAATTGATATTGCCATAGAAAAATTACCCGAACATTGTCGTATTGTTTTCAAAATGAGCCGATATGAAGAAATGAAAAACCGGGAAATTGCAGAGAAACTGGGTATTACACAAAAGGCAGTAGAAGCACGAATGACAAAAGCGCTAAAATACCTCCGAAATGAACTAAAAGATTTTCTCCCTTTAATTGCTGTTATTACAAGCCTTTTAGATTAAATTCTGTTCTTCAGAATTAGAGCTCATATTTTATTTTGATTTTTTCGTTAGGGTATCTGGCTGCTTATTTGTTCATTCATAAACAACTTGTGAATGAAAGACAATTTGTTATTACATATTCTAAGTGGAGAGGCTTCTACTGAAGAAAAAAAAGAATTTTACCATGAATTGAAAAGCAACAAGAAGGAAAGAGAGTTGTTTTTCCAGGTGAAAAGTCTTTGGCTCCGATCTTCCTTACAACAAACTTCAATAGATGTAAACTCTGAATTCGAAGTCATATGGAGAAAGATAAAATACCGAAAGAAAGAATCTTCATCAACGGTGGGACAAATTATCTTTCGGTATGCAGCGGTTGTTATTCTACTGTTGACTCTTGGTGGTATCTTTGGTTATTTTATTGCTAAAAACAGTTTTAATCCCTCCGGTTTAGGCAGCCAAAAATATACAGCCACCCGTGGAAGTGTAAGTATTGTTGAATTTTCTGACGGCACAAAGGTGTGGTTGAATTCCGAGTCGATACTTACTTATCATGAAGATCGCGAAAGTAAACAACGCCTTGCCAAACTTACCGGTGAAGCCTATTTCGAAGTCGTCCATCGCGATGATTCTCCTTTTATTGTTACAGCCGGGAATCTTTTAATCCACGATTTAGGAACGACTTTTAACATAAAAGCATACCCCGAAGATAAATATATTGAAACATCTCTGGTTGAAGGGAAAGTAGACATTCTGACCCAAACAGGAAAAAACATTATTGCTCTTAATCCCGGGGAAAGTGCGATGTACTTTTCAGACGAAAACAGACTGGAACTCCGCACAACAACCGACAATGTTTTATCAGCATGGAGAGATGGGAAATTTGTTATCCGCGACCAGTGCCTGGAAGATATTTTTAAGGAACTCAGCCGGTGGTACGGTATCGAATTTCATTTTGAAAATGATAAACTTCGGAAGTACCGTTTTACAGGAAACATAAAAAAAACCACCACAGTTCTGCATGTACTGAAAGTATTAAAAGCAACTACATATATTAACTACCGGATTATAGAAAATGTAGATAAACCCGATGTAGTAGTTGTTTACTAGTTTTAAACGAATTAACCATTGATTTAAATCAGATAGCCTATGAAATAAATCTTATGACATAAAACAAAAAACCGGGATGCTGATAACACCCCGGCTAACCTTCTTTTGAAATCCTGGTTGAGGTAATTTTGCCGATTACCAAAACCATATTATTAACAAAATTCAACCAAAATTATGAAGAAAAAACGATTTTTCCGAGGCAACGAACGCCCTGGATGGATGAAATTATTGCTAATGATGAAACTAACAATCTTTTTACTGTTTCTTTCTGCGATGACAATGGCCTCTGGAAGTTACTCGCAAAATACCAGATTCAATCTGAATGTAAAAGACGCCTCGATTGTACAGGTACTTGAAGAAATTGAACGACAAACCGAATTTGGTTTCTTATTTAAAACCGACCAGTTAGATTTAGATGCCCAATATAATCTGGATCTAGAGAGTATAGATATTGAAACCGTAATGAGCAAAATACTCGATACTGACCATTATTCCTACCAAATAATGGATCGTATTATCGTAATTTCGAAAAATGGAACAGAGAATTCGCAGACTGATGATCAGACCCCTGTAAAGATTTCAGGTAAAGTAACCGATACCGGAGGTCAGCCACTTCCTGGTGTAACTGTAATGGTAAAAGGAACTTCACAAGGAACAGTTACAAATGCCAACGGAGAATATTCCCTGACAAACATACCTGAAGATGCCACACTTGTGTTCTCGTTTGTAGGTATGAAGAGCCAGGAAGTTTCACTTGACGGAAAGACAAACATTACGATTAGCTTGGAAGAAGCGTCAATTGGATTGGAAGAAATAGTAGCCATTGGTTACGGAACACAAAGAAGAGTAAACCTGACAGGGGCAGTGGAACAAGTAACAAGCGAAGTTTTAGACAACCGGCCTTTGCCCAATGTTACGCAAGGACTACAAGGAGCTGTGCCCAACCTGAACATATCCCTTACAGATGGGAAACCTATTCGTTCAGCTAAATTTAATATCCGGGGTACTACATCAATTGGGCAAGGAGGTAGTGCATTGGTGCTGATTGATGGAGTAGAAGGAGATCCATCAATGCTAAATCCCAACGATATTGCCAGTGTTTCTGTACTTAAAGATGCTGCATCGGCAGCGATATATGGTGCAAGAGGTGCTTTTGGAGTGGTATTAATCAACACTAAAAAAACCGACAAACAAAAAACATCTGTTACCTACAGCGGTAATTTTTCGATAAAATCTCCTACGGTTGTGCCCGATATGGTTACCGATGCATATGACTATGCCACCCGTTTTGTAGATGCATACTCAGCTTATTACGATTATGCCCGTACTCCTTCAAAGTTTCATAAAGCCGTAAAGTATTCACAGGATTGGTATAATAATATGGCAAACCACCGACCAGGTTCCGGACTCCCGGACGTGGAAATTAACAGCAACGGGGAGTATGAATATTATGCGAATACTGATTGGTACGATTTGTTATACAAGGATCATACTCTTGCAAGCGAACATAATATTACGGTACAAGGCGGAAGCGAAAAATTCGATTTTATGGTATCCGGTCGATATTACGACCAGGAAGGCGTATTTAACTACAACAGCGATGATTACAAAATGTATAATATGCGCGCAAAGGGTTCAGGCCAAATCTGCAAATGGCTGGTAATTGCAAATAATATGCAGTTTTCGCAAATAAATTACCATAATCCACTTACCATAGCTGATGGAAATGTTTGGTACGGTTTGGAAGGTGAAGCAGAACCAATGAGCCCAATGTTTAATCCCGACGGAACCTTAACTATGGCAGCAGCTTATAGTGTGGGAGATTTATGGTATGGTAAAAATGGGACTGATACCGAAAAAAGAGCATTACTGAATACCACATCATTTAATACCATCTTTCTGGACAATACTTTGCGAATTAACGGAGATATTACTTACTCTAATACGGATAAAGTAGAAGAAAGACGCCGTGTTCAGGTGCCATATAGTTCAATACAGGGAGTGACAGCTTATCTGGGCTCTTCCACCAACGATTTTAGTAAAACTACGGCTACTACTAAATATCTGGCAACCAACATTTATGCAGAATACGAGAAAACCTGGAACATGACGCATTATTTGAAAGCTATGGCGGGTTATAACTATGAGCAATCTGTATATGACTACCTGCGTACAAAACGAAACGGGCTAATATTTGAAGATGCTACGAATCTGAATTTGGCCAATGGAAATGGTATTGAAATTGCTTCCAACTACGAGAAATGGCGCATTGCCGGTGGTTTTTTCCGGTTTAATTATGCTTTCAAAGATCGATATTTATTGGAAGTAAATGGCCGTTTGGATGGCTCTACAAAATTTCCAACCGATCAGCAGTGGGCTTTTTTCCCTTCCGTTTCAGCAGGTTGGCGTATTTCAGAAGAGCCTTTCTGGAAAGTTGACAAGAAGCTCCTTACTGATATGAAATTTCGTGTTTCCTACGGCTCGCTGGGTAATGGTAATGTAGCTTCCTATGCATATCGCGAGTTATTCAGTATCTCTCAAATGAGTCATCTGATTAATGGAATATTAAATCAGAAAACCTCATCTCCGTCAATTATTCCTGACGGCCTGACATGGGAAACGGTTACTATGGCTAATATAGGGCTGGATTTTGGTTCATTAAACGGACGATTACGTTTTTCGGGAGACGGGTATATCCGGAAAACGGTTGATATGTTTACTGTAGGACCGGAACTTCCTGCATTATTCGGGGCTTCTGCTCCTTATGGAAACTATGCCGATATGACCACCAAAGGCTGGGAACTGTCCATTTCATGGCGCGATAAACTTACGGTTTCAGGAAGCCCGCTAAATTACGACATAAGGTTTACTATGGCTGACCATACATCTAAAATCGACAAATACAACAACCCGGAAAAAAACCTTGGTAATTATAAAGATGCACGCACCAACTACTACGAAGGAATGACAATTGGTGAAATCTGGGGGTATGAAACAGAAGGTTTCTTCACTTCGGAAGAAGATATAGCAAATCACGCATCACAGGATCTTTATTTTGCTTCGAATTCGGGCACATGGCTGCCAGGTGATATTAAGTTTAAAGATCTCAACAACGACGAAGTAATTGATTACGGGACCAACAAAGTAAAAGATCCCGGTGACCGGAAAGTAATTGGCAACTCTACCCCTCGCTATACATACAGTCTGAACCTGGGTGCCGATTGGAAAGGCATTTCTGTTTCAGCATTCTTTCAGGGTGTGGGTAAACAAGATTGGTGGCCGGGAGCTGACAATGCATTGTTTTGGGGGCAATATAACCGCCCTTACAATAATATTCCTAAATCTATGCTGAATGAAATTTGGTCAGAAGAGAATCCTAATACTTATTTCCCGCGATATAGAGGATATGTTGCTTTACAGGGTACACGGGAACTTTCAGTTGTTCAGACACGTTATACGCAGAATGTGGCTTATGTACGCTTGAAAAATCTTCAGTTAGGATATAGTTTGCCTAAAAATTTGATTGCTTCTGCAGACATTCAGGTAGCCCGAATTTATCTTTCTGCCGAGAATCTCTGGTGCTGGTCTCCATTGTATAAACACACTAAAAACTTTGATGTAGCTAATATCTATGGAGAAGACATAGAGGCCAAATCGGCTGCTAATGATGGCGGTAAAAATTCGATAATAAGCAATGGCGGACAAACATACAATTACCCCTTGCTTAAGAGTATTAGTTTAGGTTTATCATTAACATTCTAAATTTAGCTTTATGAAAAAATTTCTAATTTTAATAATAATCACTCTTGCCGGCTTGTGGGCATGCAATATGGAAGAAATTCCTGAGGCTCAGGTTTCTGTCGAACCAGTATTCGGAAGTGAAACAGGACTACAGATGTATACCAATTCTTTTTACGAAGTATTCCGGGCTTCAACAAGTCAGTATAGTAATTCATACTACATTGCCGAAAATAAGGTAATTAAATATCTGACCGAAAATGGATTCAGTTCACAAGAGAGCAGTGGCTGGAATTGGGGAACATTACGCAATATCAATTATTTTATTGCCAACTGTAATAACGAATCTGTTCCTGCTGCCACGAGAAATAATTATCTGGGTATCGCCCGTTTTTTCAGGGCTTACTTTTATTTTGATATGATGAAACGTTTTGGCGACTTACCCTGGGTGAACCATCCGCTGGATGTAAATGATCCTTTACTTTACAGTACACGCGCCCCGCGTACTTTAATTGCCGACTCCATAAAGGCTGATTTGAATTATGCAATTAATAATATCAAAACAGCCAAAGATGCTTCCTGTACAACAATCACCAAATCGGTTGCTGCTGCCTTGAAATCAAGAGTCTGCCTTTGGGAAGGAACTTATCGGAAATATCATAACGAAGCTGGTTTGCAGTCTACAGCCAACCAATGGCTTCAGGAAGCAGCCGAAGCTGCGCAGATTGTAATGAATGCTGACTATTCTCTTTACACAGGCAGTGGTGCCGAAAGTTCTTACCGGGCTTTGTTCCTTGCCAAAACTCCGATTTCTGCCGAGGTGCTTTATGCTGTAACATTTAACAGTGCTTTGGGTGTCGTTCATCCGGGCAACCGGCAATGGACATCTGTTACGTATGGATCTTGTCCCAGCTTGATTCGTCCTTTTGTTAATACCTATCTTAATCTGGACGGAACTCCTTTTACCAATAGCACCGATTACGCCACTAAATCTTTTACAGAAGAATGTGTAAACCGCGACTATCGCTTATCCCAGACAATCCGCACACCTGGTTTCACCCGTATTACCGGAGGAGCAACAGTTCAAACGGCTCCCGATTATGCCTATGCTATTACCGGATACCAAACCTGCAAATTTACGCTTGATGATACTCAATTTGACAATGTAGATGTTTGCGATAATAATGTGATCTTGTTTCGTTATGCCGAAGTGCTGTTGAACTATGCTGAAGCTAAAGCCGAATTGGGCACACTCACCGATGCCGATTGGGCTAAAACTATTGGAGCTTTGCGTGCCCGGGCAGGAATAACCGGCGGACTTACAACGAAACCGACAGCTGCAGATCCTTTCTTACAGAGTGAATTCTTCCCCGGAATAACAAACCCTGAGATACTGGAAATTCGCAGAGAACGAGGTATTGAGCTTTCTTTTGAAGGATTTGAATGGCAGGACGTTTGCCGCTGGAAAATAGGCGAACAACTTACAAAAGACTGGGAAGGTATTTATATTCCCGAGTTTGAAGTTCCTTACGATATGAATGGCGATGGAAATTTGGATGTTTGCTTCACAAAAGAACTGAATCCGGCAGACCAAGTTCCCGGAGTTTATTACCTTTATGTAGGAGCGAAGTTGGCTAACGGGGCCACTAACAACTCTCAAATAGCTGACGACGGACATACGCTGGTTTTTATGAAAGACCAAAAGAGAGTTTGGGATAATAAACTTTATTTCTACCCAATTCCAGCAAACGATTTGGTTATGAACCCAAATCTCGGTCAGAATCCGGGTTGGAACTAAAACATTTTAATTAAAAAAGTAAAGATAGGTTGCCATAAAAGCAGCCTATCTTTCTTACCGAATATTGAGCACAGTTCTGTTTATTCATTCACTAAAAAAAGCCCCTGATAAATAGCCTCTCCGTATTCCCTGGAAAAAATCCTCTTCCATTTTTATAAAAATCTATATCATCCATACTCCGGAATAAAACGTAACACCATTTTTCTTTTTGATTTTTATTGTGATAGGTACTTTAAATAACTTAGTTCAATTGAGTTCCGATAACGAAAAAAACCAGAAACCAATTATACATTCGTTTGCGCTAATAATTATAAATAAGCAAGATTAAAAACCTCCCTCATCACTCCTACAACACATTGTATATATACCAATTAGCAACAGGGTATAGTTCTTCTACTAATTAAACCAATCTTATATTTAAATATTAATGCTTAACTTTGCGTAAACGATTGTACACATACTATGAGCACACATAAAGTAAGTATAACAGACATTGCCCAAAAGACGGGATTATCCACAACAACTGTTTCAAGGGTTTTAAGTGGAAAAGCCAAACAATACCGTATTGGAAAAAAATCGCAAGAAAAAATTAAAGAAGCAGCCAAAGAGATGCATTATATCCCCAACCATTTTGCATCTAACTTGCGTACAGGAAAAAGCAGCACCATTGCACTGATAGTCCCGTCGCTCAGCAATCCTTTCTTTGCGAGCATTGCAAGTGAAATAAACACAGAAATACGTAAGTTTGGCTATATTACTATTATAAGCGACAGTGACGAAAACCAGGAAATTGAAAAAATGGAACTGGAACAATTAAGGGCACGCAATATTGAGGGTCTGGTTATTGCTCCTTGCGGTAACGAATGGAAACATATCAAAACGTTATACGACCAGGAGCTTCCATTAATTTGTGTTGACCGATACTATGAAAACCTCGATATCCCTTACGTTTCTACAGACAATTACACAGGCGCCCAAATGGCCACCAAACATCTGATTGAAAACGGACACACGGTTATTTCGTGTATTCAGGGTGTTCGTTCATCAACACCAAATAAATTAAGGGTGCAAGGATTTACTGAAACAATGGAAAACGCCGGCTTAAAAAAATACAGCATTACCGGCGACGACTTTACAGTTCAGAACGGCTACCTTGAAACAAAACTTTTATTACAGCAAACAGACAGACCAACCGCAATATTTACCCTTAGTAATACTATTGCCATGGGATGCATGAAAGCTTTAAAGGAAGAAAATGTCCGTATTCCCGAAGATATTTCTCTTATAACATTCGACGAACACCCGTATCTAGATTATTTATCGACCCCTCTCTCTTGTATCGCACAGCCTGTTAGCGACATTAGCAAAATAGCCATCAAAATTCTTTTTGCGAAACTCAACAATAACGATTTTAAACCAAGCCAGGTATTACTAAAACCAAAGTTACAAATGAAAGAATCTGTGCGTAATATCAGTCAGTAAAAACTTACGTGAGACTCCTAATTTTCTTTACAAAAACGACAACTAAGAAGTAGGCTAGAAAAGAAAAAGCAATACCAAAAATATTTGCATCCAAATTTAATGGTAAATCAAACTCTCCAACAATCAAAGTCAATGTAGAAACACCTCCAACCAACATTGAAACCAACGCTGCTTTTGAATTCGGATTCTTTAAGAACAAAGCAGCCAGAACCGGCACAATCATTCCTGAAACCATAAATGAATACGAATGCAACATCAGGTCAAGAACGCTGGTCATTTTTAAGGCTAGAAACATAGCCAACACCCCAACAGCAAAAGTTAACAATTGCGAATAACGCAAGCTGTTTGTGGTCCGGTGCTTCTTCAAAACATCAGTCAGAATATTTCCGGAAGCAGCCATCAAACAACTATCGGCTGTCGACATAATAGCTGAAAAATAGGCAGACAAAACAATGCCCATAAAACCAACAGGAAGAACAGTTCGCAGCAAAACCGGTAAGCCCATTTCTGCATCAATAGAAGAGAAAGTATAACCCTGCAACAAACCATTTTCAATGGCAACACGCGCAAACATGCCTAAAACAACCCCTGTAAATGCCATAAACGGATATTCAAACAAACCGGCTATAAACCATCCTTTTTGTGCCGTTTTGGTGTCTCGCGAAGCATATATACGCTGATACAGAGTCATTCCGATAAACCAAATAGGAATGATGGTAAACATCCAGTTTACAATTTGTTGCCACGAAATAGCATCAAGTCTTAAGAATTGGCTGTCGAGGGTTTGTTCTATTGCCTCAGTTCCGCCGATTTTATAAAATGCAAATGGCATTGCCACAAATAAAAGACCTGCCATTAATATTATCCACTGAATAGTATCAGTATAAATAACAGCCTTTAATCCGCCCATCACTGTATAAACAATGGCAATACCACCCATTACAAAAAGTGCTGTTTGAATAGAAAAAACCGGAAAAGTTGAGGATGCCAGTTTTGCACCGGCCAAAATTTGTGAACTTGTAAAACCTAAATAACCGATGGCAGAAATAATACCGGCAAACATAGCAACGCGCTTATTGTAAACATGTTCAAGAAACTGCGGAAAAGAAAAGAAACCTTTTTTTCGGGCCAGAGTCGAAACTTTGGGAATTAGAAACACACCACTTAACCAGGCTCCCAACAAGCCGGTAAAAAGCAACCAACTTCCTGATAATCCCATTGTAAATCCCAGGCCTCCCAAACCAATTGAAAACCCACCACCAACATCCGTGGCAACAACCGATAAACCTATGTGTAAACTACTTAGCTTTCTTCCGCCCACATAATAATCGTCGGTACTTTTATTTTTCCGCATAAAATAAAAACCAACACCCAACATTGCAATTAAATAAATCGCAAAAATTGCCCCGTCAATCCAACTCATTAGTTTATTTCAACATTTAGTTCAATAACCGAAGACCTGTCTTTATGCTTAATTAATCCTTTACTCAGCAAAGAATAAATAGCTTCTTGCCCCCTACTGTTAGGCAATTTAAGGTTTTTAATTATTTCGCCGTAAATGCAATTACCTTTGCGGTTTAAATACATTAAAATGTCTTTTTCTGAAGAATTCTCTATTTCCTTTATATTTATTTTATTTTTCTGACTCATATTTTTTTTGCAACTCCAAACTTGTTAGTTTATTAAAATGTTCACAGTTTTTCCACCCTTTCATTCCCCTATTACAAAACACGTTTCTGAAAATCGGCAAAGGAGTTTCACTCACTTTTACTTTTCCTTGAAATATTTCACATTCGCGGGCAAAGCGGCATCTGTTTCCTAAATACATATTATATGGATTTATAATAAACGTTCATACTCTCAATATTCCCTGAAATATTTGTGTTTTTAATCAATGTCCCGGCATAAGTAAAATTCCGGCGTAAAAATGTTTTGTTCATACCAATTGATTTCAGACGTGCGATGGTATATAATGTTTTTAAGCCCTGCCTTTTCATCTCCTTTTCCATTGTTTTTAAAAGCAACAAAGAGAGACCACTCCCCCGGTATTTTGGAAGTGTGGCAAAATCTGTCATTTCCGCATTCAAACCCTTTGCATCAATTTCGGCCGAAGCCAAAGCAACAAGTTTACCTTTGGTTTCCATCCCGAAATATTGTACTCCTTCCTGCATTGTTTTCTGTATGTACCCGGTTTCAAATATCGGAAACGGGTAACTTTCAAATACTTCGCGGTAGATAGAAGTGATTTCTTCTAAATTATTTTCCGTTAGTTTTACCAGTCGAAAAGATTTTGCAGATTTCTCACTTTTATCAGCTTCTCCGTTCACACTTTCAAGGAGTGTGCTAAGCTGAAACAAACTATCATTTTCAATATCCAGCAATCGGTCGGAACTTAAAAATTTAGAAACAAAAAAAGCAGCATCAGTTCCCTGATAAAACTCCGGTATTTGGGCTTCCATTAAAAAGCCATTTGCAAAAAAATAAGGAGCAAACTGTTGTGGTATTTTGCAAAATATCTTCGAATAATTATTGTCCCTGGCCAACGTATTAATCTGCTCAATAATTCCGGGACAATCTCGTTCATCGAGTTTCATTAAATATACGCGCTTATTTAACTCGCCGTGCTGTATTAATGTTCCATGTCCAATTTTTTCAATCTTATCAAGCATTCTCTTCCCTCCTCAAAATACGTTCGTTGTCTTCCGGAATTAACGATATCGAATCATCCCTGTTCGATAAAAGTTTTTCAATACCAATAGCTTCCGATTCATCAACCTCGTCCAGTTTTAAATCAAGATTACACTGATCACAATCGCGATCGCACATTTTAGGCTCGTAGCTATCTGGCTCTTTGTATGTTGTAATTACCCCTTCGTAATTTCGCAAAACAACTTTATTGGTCGACCAGGAAATTATATAATTGGGCATAACCGGAATCTTTCCTCCTCCCCCGGGAGCATCAATAACATATGTCGGGCGCGCAAATCCACTTGTATGCCCTACTAAACTTTCCATAATTTCAATACCTTTCCCAATTGGGGTTCTAAAATGAGATAACCCCTCCGACAAATCACACTGGTATAAATAATACGGGCGTACACGGTTTTGAACAAGCTTGTGAAGCAGCGATTTCATTATACGTGGACAATCGTTAACATCAGCTAATAAAACGGACTGATTTCCCAACGGGAATCCGCCATCGGCTAACTTCGCCAGAGCTTCTTTTGCAGAAGAGGTAATTTCGTTCGGATGATTAAAATGTGTATTAATCCACAAAGGCTGATATTTTTTTAAAATCGCAACCAAATCATCGGTTATCCGGTATGGTAACACCACTGGCATTCGGGTTCCGATACGAATGATTTCAACGTGTGGAATTTTACTAATTTCAGACAAGAGCCAGTCTATTTTAGAATCGGGTAACATAAATGGATCTCCTCCCGAAAGTAACACATCGCGCACTTGCGGATTTTCAGCAATATATTTTATGCCTTTCTGCAGCTGATCTTTTGAAGGCACAAAATCAACGTCGCCCACTTTTCGTTTGCGCGTACAATGACGGCAATACATTGAGCAAATATTACTAACATGAAACAACACCCTGTCGGGATACCTGTGAGTTATTCCCTCTACCGGACTATCACTGTCTTCCGATAACGGATCTTCAAGTTCCGATTGTAAAGTTATCAATTCCTCTACACCACCAAATGCCTGTTTAAATACCGGATCATTTCTAAAATTCTTTTTGTCGATTAGCGACAAATAGTAAGGCGTAAGAGAGAGCGGAAATTTCTCGAAAGTCTTCAATAATCCCAATCTTTCATCTTCATCAAATTTAATCCCGGTTAATTCTTCAAACTTATCCACAGATTTTATCGAATGCTTTATCTGCCATTTCCAATCTTTCCATTTCGATATTTTTGCATGGTCCTCTATGCGTTTTGCAATGTTCTGCTGCGAATTATTATATATCATATTCTAACTTTAAAATTCTATGTTTACTAAACCACCATTTGTTTTATTTCTGAAGCAGCGAATGTTTCTATCCAACTTATATACTCCGGCACAACACCAGAAAATATAAGCTTGCTAATTTTCGAGGACAAAGAGAACAAGTGTTATTTTTTTGAATTGATTTAATCCCCAACTCAATCTCATTTATATTTTTCGCCCCGCCAAGAAGTATAAATTTTCAAATCAGGAGCACAGACAAAACGAATTGAAAAACAGACTGCCTATTTACTTTTCTAATCCTTCAAAAAGATTGTTTTTTATTCAAAATTCGTCACAAACATGCTTCCTCTTGAATAAGTACTTCCCTCGCTACTATCTCATTTACCAATGAGTCCACATCTTATCCCTCATTTAGTTTCTATGCGAACAAAATTACAAAATTTGCCAAGCCATCCAAAACAATTACATTAAGATAGTGTTTAATTAATAACATATTAAACCAAACACATCCCTGACTTTGAACAAATTAAATAAATTTGTAATTACTATTATTTCTATAGAAACTATTATGAGTAGATTAATAATTGCATCGAACCGATTACCGGTTAGTATAGAGAAATCAGACAAAAACTTAAAACTCACCCCCAGTGCAGGCGGATTAGCCACAGGATTAAAATCATATCATAAAGGTAACGACAGTATCTGGATTGGCTGGCCGGGAGTAACACCGGAATCAAAAAAAGAAACAAACGAAATAACTGAATTGCTTAAACAGGAACAATGCCTGCCTGTTTTTTTAAGCGAAGAGCAGATTGCAAACTATTACGATGGGTTTAGCAATGCTACCTTGTGGCCCTTGTTTCACTATTTTGGTGAATTTACCGAATTTAACGAAACCTATTGGGAAGCCTATAACAATGTTAACCAACAATTTGCTGAAACCATTATTGAAAATGCAAAAGAAAACGACACAGTTTGGGTACACGATTACCAACTGTTATTGCTCCCAAATATTTTACGCCAGAAAAGGCCCGATTTACGCATTGGCTTTTTTCTTCACATTCCTTTCCCTTCCTACGAATTAATACGTATTCTTCCCTGGCGCGAAGAAATTATTGAAGGTATGCTTGGTGCCGACTTACTGGGGTTTCATACCTACGATTACGCACGCCATTTTATAAGTTCGGTAAAACGATTGCTGGGCCACGATGTTGAGTTCAATCAAATCAAGCTTGAAAATCGTCAGGTTTACATTGATGTTTTTCCAATGGGTATTGATTATAAAAAATTTGAAAGCAGAGCGCTGGAGGTTCAGAGCAAACCTATTCAGGACCGCTCGAAAGAACATCAGGATATTGACCGCTTTTTAATGGGAAAACCAGACCGAAAAATTATTCTATCGATCGACAGGCTGGACTATACAAAAGGAATACCTGAGCGTTTAAAGGCATTCAGACACTTTATTAATAAACACCCTGAGTACCGGGAACAGGTCTCTTTAATTATGCTCACTGTACCTTCAAGAACCGATGTTGAACAATATCAGAACCTAAAAAACGAAATTGATATTCTAGTTGGTAATATAAACGGCGAATTCGGAACCATTAACTGGACCCCGGTAATTTACTTCTACCGGTCGATGCCATTTGAAAACCTGATAGAGCTGTACAGTTCGGCAGACGTTGCACTGCTAACACCTTTGCGCGATGGGATGAACCTGGTTGCCAAAGAATACATTGCCTCGAAAGTAAACCACAAAGGAGCATTAATTTTAAGTGAAATGGCCGGTGCTTCAAAAGAACTTGGAGAAGCAATTTCTGTAAACCCAAACAACATACCCCAAACTGCTGAGGCCATTTACACTGCACTTACCCAAACAGATAAAGAACGCGAAAAGGCAGTTATGACCATGCAAAAACGTATCAAACGCTACGATGTTCACAAGTGGGCAGCAGAATTTATGAATGCTTTAAAAACTACAATCGATAAACAATTGGACCATCATGCGCGAAAAATATCGCCAAGATTAAGATCCTGCATTGTCGATGAATTTAACCAGGCAAAATCAAAAACCATATTTTTAGATTACGACGGAACCTTACAACGTTTCTTCGACAACCCGCAGGCAGCCGGCCCCGACCAGGAGCTTTACAATCTGCTCGACCGGGTTTCGAATCTTAAAAACACCAAACTGGTTTTGGTAAGCGGACGTGACCGCGATACATTTAACAAATGGTTTGGCAACCGAAACTATAACTTAATTGCCGAACATGGCGCCTGGGAGAGAAAACTGGGGAAAGGCTGGCAAGAAAGAAAAGCAGTAAACTCAGAATGGAAAGGAAACATACTTCCTGTACTTGAATCGTTTGTAGACCGTACTCCCGGAAGTTTAATAGAGGAAAAAACCTATTCGCTGGTGTGGCATTATCGAAAAGCAGATATTGAACTGGGTGTAGTCAGATCGCTGGAATTACTGCACACCATTTCAAACCTTATCCTCAACCAGGACCTGGAAATTTTAGAAGGTAAAAAAGTAATTGAAATTAAAGTTGCCGGAATTAACAAAGGGACGGCTGCTTCCGATTTTCTGACACACAACAGTACCGATTTTGTACTAGCTATTGGCGATGACTGGACTGATGAATTTCTGTTTAAAGAATTGCCCGAAAATGCACATACCGTAAAAGTTGGATCAGAAAATTCGGTGGCCAAATATTACGTTAATAACTACAAAGACGTTCGGAATTTTTTAAAAGAATTACTTAAATAGTTAAACCCTCCTTGCTAAACGATGTTACTACTTTTTTAAACATCCATTAAAATATTATACATGGAAAACATGAACTATGCAGTTATCGGAAACTGTAAAAGTGCAGCGCTTATCTCCAAAACAGGATCGATTGACTGGTATTGTGCCCCGGATTTTGATTCGGCTTCTGTTTTTGCAAAAATTCTGGACAATGAAATTGGAGGAAGTTTCGAAATCATAACCGACGATAGTTATACAATTAAGCAAAGTTATATAAAATCAACAAACATATTATCTACCACATTTACAAGTGGCAACAACTGTTTTGAGGTAATTGACTTTATGCCCCGCTACAAAAACAATGGAACTACGTACTACAATCCGCCCGAAATAATAAGGTATTTTAAATACAAATCGGGCAACCCGGTTTTTTCAATTTTGTATAATCCAAAAATGGAATATGCAAAATACCATACCGACGTAGTAGCCGACGAAGAATACATAAAAAGCTCAACAACCGAAGGCGACTACGACTCGATTTATCTCTATACCGACTTCGACAAACAAGCCATCATTCAGCAAAAGCCTATTTATTTAAAAGAAGATGCCTATGTTTTACTGGCCTACGATGAAAAACTATTGAATCAGACTCTGGACCGCCAGTATTTAAAGCTTCAGAAAACTAAAGTTTACTGGCTCGACTGGTCAAACAGCCTTACATCGTTTACCCGTTACAATAAAGAAATTGTGCGGAGTGCACTGGTTTTAAAGCTGCTGAGTTACGACAAAACAGGAGCTGTATTAGCTGCCGCAACTACGTCGCTCCCCGAATCTGTGGGCGAGGAAAGAAACTGGGATTACCGGTTTTGCTGGATTCGCGATGCTTCCATGGCCATTAAAATCATGTCGAAATTAGGGCACCTTAATACGGTAAAACGTTTTATGAAATTTATTATTGACATTATCCCCGACAAGGATGAGAAAATACAGATAATGTATGGAATAAACCGGGAAAAAACGTTAACAGAAGAAGAACTGACACATTTAAAAGGATACAAAAACTCGGCTCCGGTACGCATTGGAAATGCCGCTTACATGCAAAAGCAAAACGATATTTACGGAGTTTTAGTTGATGTTATTTATCAACAATTTATCCAGTTTAAAATCTCGCTTGAGAACAGCGAATCGTTGTGGACCATTGTACGAAGTATTGTACGCATTGTAGAAAACAACTGGCAAAAACCTGACAAAGGAATTTGGGAGATCAGAACCGACGAGAAACATTTTACTTTTTCGAAAGTATTATGCTGGGTAGCCATCGACAGAGCTATTAAAATTGCGAACATTATTCATAAAGAAAAATACCTTCCCGGCTGGCAAAAACTTGCCGATACAATTAAATCAGAGATACTTGAAAATGCGTGGAACGAAAAAAAAGGAGCTTTTACCCAGTTTTACGGATCGAATGATATGGATGCGGCCAATTTATTAATGGAATCGTATGGTTTTATAGATGCAAAAGACGACAAATACATTAAAACGGTAAAAAGAACAGAAGAGGAACTTTGCCACAACGGATTAATGTACCGCTACAAAAACCAGGATGATTTTGGATTGCCCACCTCATCGTTTACTATTTGCACCTTCTGGCTGATAAATGCACTCGATGCCATTGGGAAACGCAAAAAAGCCAAACAAATGTTTGAGCAACTGTTACAATACAGTAACCATGTAGGGCTTTTCAGCGAAGATCTGGATTTTGAAACAAAAGAACTTTTGGGAAATTTTCCGCAAGCCTACTCGCACCTGGCGTTAATAGATACAGCAATCAATTTATCGAAAGGAAAAATTACAGAAGACGAGCAGATACTAGAGGCAATCCACTAAACAGCCCGATTTCCATTCTACACTATTCTTACAGAAAGCTATAAATATCAGATGTCAGCACTGTCAAAATTCCCCTCCAGATCGACATCCATTGTTAACATAGGAGAAGCATCAACTTGTTTAATATCGAGTATACTTACCAAAGTTTCCAGTCCATCTTCAACTTTCTGAAGAGTTGCTGTATCCAGCTGCATAAGCCGCTCCGAAAGCTGTTCGTGAAGTAGCGACGGAATTGTATCGAGTAGTTTATCTCCGGCAGAAGTAAGAGCAATGTTAACCACCCTTTTATCACCCGATTTGGGTAAACGTGCCAGGTAGCCTTTTTTCTCTAAACGGTTAATAATTCCGCTAACGGTACTCGAATTTAAATTCAGAAATTTACGTATTTCGCCCTGTGTCGACTGATAATTTTTAGAATCGTGCAAAAAATTTAAACATAAAACCTGTGGAATACTTACTCCGTATTCCTTCTGAATTTTTTTCGACTCGATATCAACCGACCGAACAATTTTTCTGATTTTTATTAATATCTCCGTAGTATCCATTCAGCAGATAAAAATACGAATGTTTTTATTCTTGCTAACCCACGTTCCATATTTTTTCAGGAAAGCACTTTGACTAAATACACTCTCAAGGTAAATTTTTCATAATCCATCAGTACTCTAAACAAAAAATCCATCTGCACTCTTTCAAATACAAATGGACTTCATGCTTCCGTCTTTCAACTTAGCGTTTCCTTTACTTCTGCCTAAAATAAATCTGAATAGGAACACCGGTAAAATTAAAATTATCGCGCAATTGGTTTTCAATATAACGACGATACGGATCTTTTATATACTGTGGCAAATTAGCAAACAGCGCAAAGGTTGGAGTTGGCGATGGCAGCTGTGTACAGTATTTAATTTTTATATACTTCCCTTTTACAGAAGGCGGTCCGTAGTTTTCGATGGCTTCAAGCAACACCTCGTTCAACTCAGAAGTTTTTATTCGTTGTTTACGGTTCTCATTCACTTCCATGGCAATTTCCAAAGCCTTGTGAACCCGCTGTTTTGTAAGAGCAGAGATAAAAAGGACCGGAACATCAGTAAAAGGTGCCAAACGTTTTTGAATTTCGTCCGTCATTTTTTTGGTTGTCATGGTATCTTTGTCAATCAAATCCCACTTGTTAACCAAAACAACAACTCCCTTTTTATTCTTTACAATCAGGTTAAATATATTAACATCCTGCGCCTCCACACCGCGCGTGGCATCTATCAGCAACAAACATACATCTGAATTTTCAATGGTCCGCACCGAGCGTAAAACCGAATAAAATTCAAGATCTTCGCTCACTTTGCCTTTTTTTCGCAAACCGGCGGTATCTACAATCATAAAATCGTGGCCAAACTTGTTGTACCGGGTATGTATTGAGTCGCGAGTGGTACCGGCAACATCGGTAACAATATTTCGGTCTTCGCCAATTAACGCATTAATAAACGACGATTTACCTACATTCGGACGGCCAACAACCGACAAATGTGGCAATTCGTGTTCTTCTTCCAACGAGTCTTTATGAGGGAACTTCTCGATCAAAGCATCCAGCATATCTCCTGTTCCGCTACCGGTCATCGACGAGATGCAATAAATCTCGCCCAGTCCCAGTCCGTAAAACTCTTGTGCATCAGGTATCCTACTGTGGTTATCCACTTTATTTACAACAAGAAGTACTTCTTTCCCGCTTTTTCGAAGGATCGTTGCAATGGCATCATCAAGATCGGTTATCCCCGACTCAACATCTACAACAAATGTGATCACATCTGCCTCATCAATTGCCAAATGAACTTGCTTATTTATTTCTGCTTCAAAAATATCATCTGAATTTACTACGTAACCACCGGTATCAATAACCGAAAATTCTACGCCGCTCCATTCTCCTTTTCCATAGTTACGATCGCGCGTAACACCTGCTGTTTCGTTAACAATGGCTTTCCGCTGCTCAATCAACCGGTTAAACATAGTTGATTTACCCACGTTTGGCCTTCCTACTATTGCTACTATTCTACTGCTCATTTCTTTCTTTTTTAAAAACTAACAGGCAATCTCCTGTCTGTACAAAAAACTGTGACTGCTACCGAATACTAAAACTTATCGTACCCGAATTGTTTGAGTGCCCCGTCCTTCTCGCGCCAGTCTTTAGCCACTTTTACATACAAATCGAGAAATATCTTTTTCTCGAAAAATTCTTCGGCGTCTTTACGGGCTTCAGTTCCAACTCTTTTTATCATTTTCCCCTGATGCCCGATAATTATTCCTTTCTGGCTTTCGCGCGATACATAAATTACAGTTCGAATATTGATTATTTTATCGTCTTCTTTAAACTCCTCAACTTCTACTTCTACAGAGTATGGAATCTCTTTCTGATAATGCAACAAAATTTTCTCTCGTACAATCTCCTGTACAAAAAAACGTTCGTTACGATCAGTCAATTCATCCTTTGGGAAAAACGCAGGCCCTTCGGGCAGTAATTCCAGAATCCGGTCGAAAATAGGTTCGATATTAAATTTTTCCAGCGCTGAAATAGGAAAAATGTCTGCTCCCGGAAAAACATTGCCCCAGTAGTCAAAAAGTTTTACCACCTCTTCCTGGTTCGATAAATCAATTTTATTGATCAATACCATTACCGGCATGTTCGATTTTCGAACTTTCTCGATATACTCGGGATTCTTGTCAACCTTTTCTTTTACATCGGTTACAAACAGGATAACATCAGCATCGATCAATGCTGTATCCACGAATTTCATCATCGACTCCTGAAGTTTGTAACTAGGTTTTAAAATTCCCGGGGTATCGGAATAAACAATCTGGAAATCGTCGCCACTTACAATGCCTTTTATCCGGTGGCGGGTGGTTTGCATCTTTTGGGTTATGATCGACAATTTCTCGCCAACCAGTGCATTCATTATTGTTGATTTTCCCACATTTGGATTGCCAACAATATTCACAAATCCTGCTTTATGTGCCATATTTCAAATTTTAGGTGATCCTTTCTCCGAAGAGAATTTCTACATTAATTCATTAAAAATCAGCGCAAAGATAATCGATTTATACAAATATGATTTCGACAATTAAAATTAAAGAGCCTCAAAACGAAAAATATCTGGTAACACTATCAAACACAAACCCTCAATCAACTAATATACTGCACATTAACTTTGATCTGACTGTTTTTTTTTGTATATTAAAGTTTCGACAATACATATTATACAATTACGCCATGGATTCAATTGCTTTTTGGGACAAGGTTGCTATCTCTGTCCGCTCACGTAAAATTCTTCAAACCCTTCTTTCCGAAAATCCTGTACTTGAAAACATAATTCACAATTCGAACAACGTTAATGAAGTACAAAATGCCATAAAAAACTGGATTTTACCCCTATTAAAAAGAAACCCGGCTGCACTAAAATTCTATTACGAAAAAGAGAACCAAACTAACCCGGCCGGTGAATTAAACTGGCAAGACCTGGCCGCCATACGAATACTCGATTACATTGATCATGCCGGGCAGGAATTTCCCGATCAGAACATAGGTGGCGTATTGGCAAAAACCAATCCGTTTAAATTTCTTTGGCTGGCTGCACAAAACGGCACCAGCGGTGCTAAATCTGCATTTTTCAACGATATGCTTCAGCTTTTCAGGCAATTAAACGGGAAACTGCCACTTACTCCACCCGACAAAAGCAAAGTTAAGAAGTGGATGAAAAAGTACCCTTCAGGACTAAACCCGAAAGTGGAAGAACTGCGAAAAATCAACCAGAACAGAATTATTAAAATCTTAATTGAAAAGATTGACAGCGGAGAAATATCGAGTAAAAAATATTCTTTTGCCCCTGGATTGAGCTTTGAAGAAAAGCAAAAACGTATGTACAAATGGTGGCAGGAAAGCAGTTTTCATTTACAATTTGCCATTCGTTCACCTGAATTACTTAACGAAATGCTGGATTATTCGCTGAACGAAGAAACCATGAAAACCCTCAGAAAAGCAAGAAAAAAAGGCATTCCATTTTTTGTAAATCCCTATTATTTATCGTTGCTAAGCGTATACACCCCCGACTTTGTTGTAGGCGCCGATTTAGCCATACGCCACTATATTATTTACAGCAAACAACTGGTTGAAGAGTTTGGGAATATTATTGCCTGGGAAAAAGAGGACAAGGTAAAACCCGGGAAACCCAATGCAGCCGGCTGGATTTTGCCATCGCACAATATTCACAGGCGTTACCCCGAAGTTGCCATTTTTATTCCGGATACAGTTGGCCGGGCATGTGGAGGACTCTGTGCCAGCTGCCAACGTATGTATGATTTTCAAAGTGGGCGTTACAACTTCAATCTGGACAGGCTTAAACCCGAAGAATCGTGGAATGAACGACTACCCAAACTATTGGAGTATTTTAAAAACGATGCTCAACTGCGCGACATTCTGATTACCGGCGGAGATGCGCTAATGAGCACCGATAAAAGTATTGAAAGAATTCTGGATGAGATTTACAAAATGGCAAAAGCCAAAAAAGAAGAAAATAAATTGCGCCCCAAAAACGACAAGTTTGCAGAAATTGTTCGGATACGAATCGGGACACGACTCCCCGTTTATCTTCCTCAACGAATTACCCCCGAATTAAGCGCTATTCTTTCCAGATTTAAAAACAAAGCACTCCAAATCGGAATAAAACAGTTTGTTATCCAAACCCACTTTCAATCTCCAATGGAAATAACTTCCGAATCAAAACGAGCCATAAAACTCCTGTTGGAATCGGGCTGGGCTGTTACAAATCAGTTGGTCTTTACGGCAGCCGCATCACGACGGGGACACAGATCTAAACTCAGAAAAGTATTAAATAATCTGGGTGTGCTTTCGTATTACACCTTTACCGTAAAGGGATACAAAGAGAATGCACACAGTTTTGCTCCCAACGCCCGTTCTGTACAAGAACAAATGGAGGAAAAAATCTTTGGTACAATTCCGGGCACCGATATGGAATTTGCCCAGAACCTGCTACACGATCCTCAGAATCTGGTAAAAAATGTAAAAATGCTTCGTAAAAAAACAAAACTACCATTTCTTTCCACCGACCGCAGTGTGCTGAACCTCCCGGGAGTAGGGAAAAGTATGACATTTCGTACCATTGGCATTACTCGTTACGGCAGACGTATTCTGGAATTCGACCACGATCTTACAAGAAAACACAGTCCAATTATCAAAAAAATGGGGAAAGTGATTATTATCGAACCCAAATCAATTGATGACTACCTGGATCAATTGCTTGAAATGGGTGAAGATCCGAAAGAATACACCGATGTTTACGGTTATTCCATCGGACAAACTGAAGCAAGAATGGCCATGTACGAATATCCGGAATACGAATATGAGGTTACTGAAGAATTTACAAACCTGGAAATTTGATTTCCGGTAAGATTATAATTCCAGATCCTGCATCAATTCATCGCCCAGATAACCTGAACAAATTTCACGAACCTCTCCTGTCATTCTAATTTCCCAATCCTCATCAATTTCTATGGCAAGATTCCCTCCCGGCATTTTTACGGTTAAATTACGTTCGGTTAATCCCCGTTTTAGAACCGTACAAGCCACCGCACATGATGAACTTCCCGAAGCCAGAGTCCAGCCGGCACCCCGCTCCCAGATTAAAACCTCCACTTCGTTTGGCGACACTACCTTTGCAAACTGTACATTAATACGATTGGGAAATATCGGGTGGTTTTCAATCTCCGATCCATAGGTTTTTATCTCATTCTCATCCAACTCATCTTTTAAAACCACGCAGTGCGGATTTCCAACCGAAACACAGTTTATTTCGTACTCCTTTTCATTTAATTGCAATATCTCTCCAATGCATTCATCGTTTTCACAATTAACCGGAACTTTTTTTGATTCGAAGATTGCTTTCCCCATATCCACCTTAATCGTAAAAGCTTTGTTATTCTTTTCTTCTGTAACTTCAGCTTTTACCAACCCTCCTGGTGTTTCAATACTAAATGTTTTACCGGCTGCAAAACCATAATCGTATAAATACTTGGCAAAAATACGCAGGCCGTTTCCACTTTTTTCAGCTTCCGAACCATCCGGATTTAAAATCCGAAGGCCGAAATCGGCCCGGCTACTGGGCACTTTTAAAAGAATACCGTCGGAACCAATTCCAAAGTGCACATCACAAATGCGAACTATTGCTTTTGGTGTTAATTCAAATGAAATTGTTTCCTGATTTAATACAATATAATCGTTTCCTAATCCGTGTGATTTAACAAAGAAGTTTTGCATTTTTCCTGTTTATTTTTCTTCAAAAATAACATAGATTACTGAAATTATTATTCCAAATTTGCATTAAATAAATCTAAATAAGCGTTAAGCAATTGTTCATCAAAAAAGTAGCCAGATATTATTTTTTATCTTTACGCCACAAAATTGAATTTCATAAAAAATAGACAGATATGGCATTAATTAATGAAAATTACCTGAAACTTCAGGCCGGATATCTTTTCCCGGAAATTGGGCGAAGAGTAAACGAATTTATTGAGGCAAATCCTGATAAAAAAGTTATTAAAATGGGAATTGGCGACGTTACCCAACCGTTGGTTCCAAGCGTTGTAAAAGCTTTTCACGAAGGTGTTGACGAAATGGCAAAAGGAGAAACCTTTAAAGGTTACGGCCCGGAGCAAGGTTATGCTTTTTTACGCGAAGCTATTGCTAAAAACTCGTACCAGGGAAATGGGATTGATATTTCGGCAAATGAAATTTTTGTTTCAGATGGCTCGAAATGCGACACCGGAAATATCCAGGAGATTTTCGGGCACGATAATAAAATTGCCATTTGCGACCCGGTTTACCCGGTTTATGCCGACACTACTGTTATGAGTGGAAAAACAGGAAACTGCCAGGCAAACGGATATTACGAAGGCATTATTTACATGCCTTGTACAAAAGAAAACGGATTTATTCCGGAACTGCCAACCGAAACACCAGACTTGATTTTCTTGTGTTACCCCAATAATCCGACAGGAACAGTAGCTTCGAAAGAAGAGCTGAAAAAATGGGTGGATTATGCTACCGAAAATAATGCCATTATTCTATACGATGCAGCTTACGAAGCATTTATTACAGAAGACGGTATACCGCGTTCGATTTACGAAATTGAAGGCGCTAAAAAAGTAGCCATCGAGTTCCGTAGTTTTTCGAAAACAGCTGGTTTTACCGGAACACGTTGTGCAATTACTGTTATTCCTGAAGAATTAGTTGCCTACGATGCCGAAGGAAAAGCGCACTCGGTAAAAGCGCTTTGGAACCGCCGCCAGTCGACTAAATTTAATGGCGTTTCGTACCCGGTACAAAAAGCTGCAGCCGCTATTTTTACAGAAGAAGGTAAAAAAGAAGTTGACGAAGTTATTGCTTACTACCTTGAAAATGCAAAAATAATGCGTGCCAGTTTAGCCGAAATTGGTTACGAAGTTTATGGTGGTGTAAATGCTCCTTATGTATGGGTAAAAACCAAAAATGATATGACTTCGTGGGATTTCTTTGACAAAGTATTAAACGAAGCCAATGTTGTTGGAACTCCGGGATCGGGTTTTGGTCCGGCCGGAGAAGGTTATTTCCGTTTTTCAGCTTTTGCCGACAGGGAAAATGTGTTGGAAGCAATGGAAAGAGTGAAGAATTTGTCGTAAGACAACATAGAAGATAAGATAAAAATCCGGGCTGAGTTTCAGCCCGGATTTTTTTGTCTGTTATTTCTTCTGTTTATAATTGATTATTTTTATGGTAACAGATGTAACTCGCATGATTATAACCATTCGCTTATATGTGAAAATTTACTCATGCTCGTTTCACTAATCCAATACAGATCTTTGAATCATTAAAACCGACAATACCATTACTGAGATACACAATCCCAATCCCACTGACAATAACAACCAGGCTTCACGGGTAATCGTTTCAAACTCATTAAATTCAGAAACAACAGCCAGGGAGAAATACCCGCCCACAAAAAACAGTATTATTCCTAGCAGCAAGTTCAATCCCCTATTTTGAAATACAAATTGTACCAATAGCAAAAATGCCAATCCTCCACTGATTAATGATGCGACCAAACCCCTTGTTGAAACAGGCAGCAAATACATTAACAACACAGATGCTAATAGTAAACAAGCAATCCGGCTTGCCAAATACTTTTTCTCAAATAAATTAATTTTCTGAATAATTGAAGTCATCGCATGTAGTAGAATTATGTTTAGCATAACTAAAACGCCACTTCTAAAACAAAATTGTGTGACTCCCTAAAAACATTAATCCAGGAAAATACATCTATTTATAGTTCTGGCAGTAACTTATTGAAACTAGTTAGTAAGCACCGGCAAAATTATTTTCGATGCATTTGTCGCATCATGATAAATGCTAATTGTACTTTTTATAAAATCCGATTCGTTGCAATGGTAGATATCGACAAATTGCTGCGGATTACGATCAACCAGCGGAAACCAGCTACTTTGAACCTGAACCATGATACGATGGCCTTTCTTAAAACAATGAGCTATTGGAGGCAGTTCGAATTTAACTTCTTCCACTTGCCCCGGAATAAAAGCCGAAGGATTTTCAAAGCTGTTTCGGTACCTCCCCCGAAAAACTTCGCCTCTTACTAACATTTGGTAACCTCCCATTGGATAAGTATCATCCTTCCAGCCGTCCACTTCATCATAGCTAAAGTCATCGGGAAATACATCAATAATTTTTACAATAAAATCTGCATCGGTGGTTGAAATACTGGTTACAACATTGGCAATAACACTTCCGGTTACGGTAATATCTTCCGTTAAAGTATCAGTTTGAAACACCAAAACATCGGGGCGCCGTGCAGCAAACCGCTGATCGTTCGACATATATTCGCGGGTTCTGTGTAAATGCACATGCTCTTCGTAAGGTACAGGTTTTGCCGGATCGCTAACATATTCCGTTGAACTATTCTCTTCCAAAGGTTTAGCTCCCAACAATTTTCCGTTTGGATGAAAATACATGGTTTTACTCACACTATTGGCTGGCGGCCACTGATCAAACTTTTTCCATTCGTTGGCGCCTGTTATAAAAACATTTGCTTCTACAATTTGCGACAGGTCTCCTTTCCCCTTTAGATAATAATTGAAAAAAGGCACCTCAAAATGTTCCTGATAATACTCACTGGTGTTGGTCCCGAATTGTATATTTCCATGATGCGTTCCATCATTTGAAGCCCATTGCCCGTGAGACCACGGTCCATTCACTATTTTATTGAATGCACTTCCCGGGTTGTTTTCTTCCGTATATTTATAGGCATTCCAAGCACCCCAGCAATCTTCAGCATCAAACAAGCCACCCACCCACAACATGGCAGGCCGAAGATTTTTTGTGGCAGTGCGGGCATCACGGGCTTTCCACCATTCATCGTAATTGGGATGTTCCATCATCTCGTTCCAGAAAGCAATGGTATCGCCGGTTAATTTTGTCAGATTTTTTAAGCTTCCGATATCCAGAAAGAATTTGTAGTTATCCTGAACCGGAAATCCGGCTGATTTGGCTGGTTTGTTTGTAGGTTTTGGATGTGGAATTCCAAATCCCCATCCAATTGCTGAATAAAAACTAAATGCATCCAACTGAAAGAAAGCTCCGTTATGATGAAAATCGTCGCCAATAAACCAGTTGGTAACAGGTGCCTGCGGGCTCGCTGCTTTTAAAGCCGGATGATTACTGGCAGCTCCCATGGTAGAATAAAATCCCGGATAAGAAATTCCAAAAATTCCTACCTTTCCGTTGTTATTCGGAATATTTTTTAGAAGCCATTCGATGGTATCATAGGTATCGGTTGACTCATCAATATCATTCTCTGATTTATTTTCCTTAAACGGCCGTACATCTTTAAATTCTCCTTCACTCATCCAGCGTCCACGCACATCCTGAGATATCAGAATATAACCTTCTTCGAGATAGGCTTTCCTGTAGCTTCTCCAATATTTCCGAAAACTCTCTTCGCCATAAGGACCTGACGAATACGGAGTTCTTGTTAATAAAATCGGATGAGTTGAGCTTGTGTTTTTAGGTATATATATTGATGTAAAAAGCCTCACATCGTCGCGCATGGTTATATACACTTCCTTTTTAGAATAATTATTTACAAACCAGGTTGAATCAATGTCTTTTGCACTTAGATTAATACCGGTAAGAATTAATAAAAAGAATACTATGTTTTTCATCTAATTAAAATTTTAAGTTTTCAACTGTATTAGATGGAACTCCCATGATTTTAATTATGCTTGTTTGTGGCAAATAATTGTCATGGTCGTTTCATAGAGAAGATTAAGATTATTACGAATTTTCAAGATAAGAAAGATTCTGTAACAAATTAAGCAACAACGAGAGTCTTAAAAAACAAAAAATCCGGATTAAAACTTAATCCGGATTTCTATATTACAAATCGTTGTTTATTTCTGTTCACTATTTACAGGAATTTGTCTCACTTTACTTCCGGGATACACTTTTAATGCTTCCTGCAAGATTTTCAGACAAACAGCCAAATCTTCTTTTTTTAACACATAAGCAATTCGCACTTCGTCCTGTCCTTTATCCGAACCGGTATAAAAGCCCGATGCAGGAGCCAGAAAAACCGTCTGCCCTTCAAACTGAAAATCAGAAAGCAACCACTCACAAAATTTATCGGCATTATCAACCGGAAGCCGCGCCACCGTATAAAAAGCACCCATTGGTATTGGTGAGTAAACTCCATCGATACGGTTCAGTCCGTCTATCAAAAATTTCCGGCGTTGAACATATTCGTTGTAATTATTCAACATATATTCCGGATCGGCATCCAACGAAGCTTCTGCTGCAATTTGCCCGATTAATGGCGGACTCAACCGCGCCTGACAAAACTTTATTACATTACGCTTAACCTCCTTGTTTTTGGTAATCAATGCTCCAATTCGCAATCCACACTCACTGTAACGTTTCGAAACCGAATCGATTAAAACCACATGTTGTTCGATGCCTTCCAAATGAAATGCTGAAATATAAGGAGCACCGGTATAACAAAATTCGCGGTAAACCTCATCCGAAAACAGATACAAATCATACTTTTTTACCAGGTCGCGAATGGCATTCATTTCCTGCTGTGTGTACAAATAACCTGTTGGATTATTGGGATTACAAATCATAATCCCCTTGGTTTTAGGAGTAATCAGTTTCTCGAACTCCTCAATTGGAGGTAAAGCAAATCCTTCCTCTATATCGGCTGCCAGAGATCTGATTTTTGCCCCGGCCACAATAGCAAAAGCTTCGTAGTTTGCATAGGCAGGCTCCGGAACAATAATTTCGTCGCCCGGATCGAGACAACTCATAAAAGCAAAAGTAACTGCTTCGCTACCTCCCGATGTTATAATAATATCATCGGTACTTACATCGATATCGAATTTATGGTAATACCTGGCCAGTTTTTGTCTGAAAGATAAAATTCCTTCACTCGGCGTATACTCTAAAATCCTTTTGTCTAATGCCTTAATCGCCGCTATCGCTTCAGGAGGAGTTGGTAAATCGGGCTGTCCGATATTCAAATGATATACTTTAACCCCCTTCTCTTTAGCTTTTTGTGCTAAAGGAGCTAATTTCCTGATGGGTGAATCAGGCATAATCCTTCCCCTGTCTGATACTGTCGGCATGTTGTATAATATAAAATTACAAGGGAACAAATATAAGACTATCAAATCGAAATCAACAGTCATAAATTTCAGACAATTTGACATCTTATTGAAAAATTAACTTCTAAATCACTAATCAGCTGTTATAACTGTGCTTACAGGCGAAATAATTATTTTAAAATTCTTAATTTTTGTCATGGTTTAGTGTTGTATAGTAATTAATTTTGAGCACTAATTAAACTAATAATTAATACAATGATAATAGGAGTTCCTAAGGAAATTAAAAACAATGAAAACCGCATTGCCCTTACACCGGCAGGCGCGGCAGAGTTGGTAAAACACGGACACGAAGTTTATGTACAGGCAGGTGGTGGCCTGGGAAGTGGCTTCCCCGACGAAGATTATACTCAGGCAGGTGCCAAAATGCTTCCTACAATTGAGGATGTTTATGGCATTGCTGAAATGATAATCAAAGTAAAAGAGCCCATTGAGCCAGAATACAAGCTGATAAAAGAAGGTCAGATTCTGTATACGTACTTCCACTTTGCATCGTGCAAGCCTCTGACTCATGCCATGATTGAAAACAAATCAATCTGTTTGGCATACGAAACTGTTGAGATGCCCGACCGCTCGCTTCCTCTGTTGATTCCAATGAGTGAGGTTGCAGGCCGTATGTCGGTTCAGCAAGGTGCCAAGTACCTCGAAAAAACATTCGGTGGCTACGGTGTTCTGCTGGGAGGTGTTCCTGGTGTTCCTCCGGCAAAAGTATTGGTAATTGGTGGTGGTATTGTTGGAACTGAAGCAGCAAAAATGGCTGCAGGGTTAGGTGCCGACGTTACCATTATGGATGTTTCTCTTCCTCGTTTGCGTTACCTCGACGATATTATGGCAGCTAACGTAAAAACCATGATGAGCAACGAATACAACATCCGCGAAATGATTAAAACACACGACCTGATTATTGGTGCAGTATTGATTCCGGGAGCAAAAGCTCCACACCTTGTAACCCGCGATATGCTTAAAACCATGAAGCCAGGTACTGTTTTGGTTGACGTTGCAGTTGACCAGGGTGGATGTTTTGAAACCACAAAAGCAACCACACACGCCGATCCTACTTTTGTAATCGACGAAGTATTGCACTATTGTGTTGCCAACATGCCGGGCGCTGTACCACGCACTTCTACTATTGCATTAACCAATGCAACGCTTCCGTATGCCATTCAAATTGCAGAAAAAGGCTGGAAACAAGCTTGTATTGACAGCGAACCTTTACGCAAAGGATTAAATGTGGTTGACGGTAAAGTAGTATACGAAGGGGTTGCTGAAGCATTTGACTTACCCTATGAGAAAGTAGAGACAGTTCTATAAAAAAACCTGTTATAATATTTTTAAAAGCCTTCCCTGTTTACGGGGAAGGCTTTTTTTGGGATCATATTGAAAATCCCGTGAATTACTATTTGAATCGTATATTTTAATATTGCTGCCGCAGGCCTTAATTTTTGACACAAAAACGAAGCAAAAAACAAAAGCTACTTCGGGGTTTTGGCCTCGTCCGGTGAGCCGGAAAACAAATGATGATGGCGTTAAAAAATTACTGCTGTTTGAGGAGGTACGACGAGTTCAGGAATTTTAGCCAGCGTCATGTAGCTTTTCCGTGTGAAGCGGACGCAGCCTTGACCTTCCTGTTCACTCGTTGTGTCAAGACAACGAGTAAAATCCGCCTGATAAGGCAAAAATTATATCAATTTTACTGCCCTCCCGCAATTCTGCGGGAACAAAATCTACGTTGTTGGCTCGCGTGCCGCAAGTCTGCGGCGGGCAAAAAAACCTTGAAAATTGCTTCCCGCAGTCCTGCGGCAGGCAAAAAAATAATGTTGCTGGCTTCGCGCAGTTCTGCGACATATAAAAAAATTGTGTCGTTCGCGTGCCGCAACTTTGCGGCATACAAAAAAATCTTGTGGCTGAGGCCCCGCAATTCTGCGGCAAATAATCTTTAATAACGAAATATTGTATATTTATTGATCCGTTTACACGAATCACTGAAACTATGGATTCAATTTATATTCACGAGAAGCGATTTTAAATTCAGATCATCAATTAGAACATAATATATATCAGACTACTGAAACACAATGAATAAAACAAGACAAAAACTATACGAGATTATTTTTGAAGCCGACACGCCGACCGGTAAGCTTTTCGATGTTTCTTTATTGATTGTAATTTTAATCAGTGTGGCACTGGTTATTCTTGAAAGTGTTCCGGACATTAATCAAAACTACCATCAGGTATTAAAAATATCGGAATGGATTATTACCCTCATTTTTACCATTGAATACATTCTGCGCATTGCCATTGTAAAAAAACCATTGCATTATATTTTTAGTTTCTACGGAATAATTGATTTGCTTTCAGTAGTACCAACCTACCTGGGCCTTATTATTGTTGGTTCCCACAGTCTGGTCGTTATACGCACACTTCGTTTGTTGCGAATTTTCCGAATTTTAAAACTAACCCGTTATACACAGGCAGGTCGTTCTTTAGCCAGGGCACTTTGGGCCAGTCGCGCAAAAATTAGCGTATTTATATTTTTCGTAATGATTTTAGTAATTATTATTGGTACTATAATGTATTTGGCCGAAGGGCCTCAACATGGATTCACCAGTATCCCGCGTGGAATTTATTGGGCAATTGTTACGCTTACCACCGTTGGATATGGCGATATAAGCCCCGGAACACCACTGGGTCAACTAATTGCCAGCGTAGTTATGATAATGGGTTATGCTATAATTGCCGTTCCTACAGGAATTGTTACCGCTGAAATTATCAATCCTACAAAAAAAGAGAATACGCAGGTCTGTCCGCACTGCCTTCACTCCACACACGACGATGATGCTGTCTTCTGTAAAAAATGTGGCTCAAAAATAAATCAGGACAAAGAATAAACTACAAAAAAATAAAGACTGTACTCACCCCACCAAACCAACCTCTTTCGGACTGAAACAGAGGTCTGTTAGCTAACATCAAGTTAACAACTCTGAACTTTTGTGGATATTTATATGTATCAATTCTTATACTACATTTTTCAAAACTTTATTTTTGCAGGAAATTGAGAGATTATGAGGCAGTATTTAGATTTATTGGAGACGATTTTAGAGAAGGGAACTGTAAAAGAAGACCGAACAGGAACAGGTACAATCAGCAGGTTTGGTCACCAAATGCGCTTTGATTTAAGCAAAGGATTCCCGATGGTTACAACTAAAAAACTGCACTTAAAATCGATTGTTTACGAACTGCTTTGGTTTTTAAAAGGCGATACCAATGTAAAATATTTGCAGGACCACGGAGTTCGTATCTGGAACGAATGGGCAGACGACGATGGCAACCTGGGACATATTTACGGCTACCAGTGGCGCAGCTGGCCAACACCCGATGGCAAACACATCGACCAGATAAGTACGGTTTTGGAATCGATTAAAAATAATCCCGATTCGCGCCGCCATTTGGTTAGTGCCTGGAATGTGGGCGAACTGGATAAAATGAATCTGCCTCCCTGCCATATTCTTTTCCAGTTTTATGTGGCCGATGGAAAACTCTCGTGCCAGTTGTACCAACGAAGTGCCGATGTATTTTTAGGTGTACCATTTAATATTGCATCGTATGCCCTTTTAACCATGATGATGGCGCAGGCCGCCGGATTACAACCGGGCGATTTTGTACATACTTTTGGAGATGTTCATATTTACTCCAATCACATCGATCAGGTTAAACTTCAGCTAACACGCGAGCCTTATGCGCTCCCAACCATGAAAATTAATCCCGATGTAAAATGTATATTCGATTATAAATTCGAAGATTTTGAATTGGTAGATTACAAATCTCACCCACACATTAAAGGAGCTGTTGCGGTATAACACACGTACAAAAAATTAAATCACACATGACAAGTATTCAAAAAAACATTTCGATAATTGTTGCCATTGCAGAGAATTTTGCCATTGGGAAAAACAATGATTTACTGTTTCATCTTCCAAACGACCTAAAACGTTTTAAAGAAATAACCAGTGGTCATACTATAATTATGGGACGCAACACACTATTATCGTTACCGAAATGGCCACTACCCAATCGTCGGCACATCGTTATTACCGATAAAAAAGATGATAATTTCCCGGGCTGCGAAATTGTTTTCTCGCTTGAGGAAGCAATTGAAAAAGTAAAATCGGAAGAAGAAGCTTTTGTAATTGGCGGAGGAATGATTTACAAACAATTCTACCCCATTGCCGGCAAACTGTATTTAACGCTGGTACACAAACCTTTCGAAGCCGACGTTTTCTTTCCTGAAATAGACTATTCTGAATGGAATGAAAATGCGCGCCAGGATCTGAAAGACGAAAAAAACAATTTTGAATACTCTTATTTAGATTTAGAACGAAAATAAAATCATCCGTTTTCTTACATTTGAAACACTTTGTGAGTTGCTTAGTGTTATCTGTGGTACATCAATTTTAAAGTAGCCCGAAATTAATGCTGGTTTCACAAAGATAAATTCCCGTTAAAGTAAGCTGCAAATGAAATTGAAACTATCTTTATTAATAACCTTGTTGGGTTTTAGCATTTTATTATTTGCGCAAAAGCCACTTCTAAAACTTAAGTACGAACAAAATTATACGCCTACTTATTACGAGGTGATAGAAATGTACAAGCATTTAGATGCTGCCTACGAAAATGCAATGCTGGTTGAAAACGGGTTAACCGACAGCGGAAAGCCACTTCACACTTTCATTATTAATAACGAAAAAGAATTTAATCCTGAAAAGATTAAAGCCCATGGGAAGTCAGTACTGCTTATAAACAATGGAATTCATGCCGGCGAGCCCTGTGGTATTGATGCAAGTTTGGAATTTGCCTACAATATTCTGCGAAATAAAAACGGGTTGTCCGAAATTCTTAACAACACAGTGATAGTTATAATTCCGGCTTATAGTATTGGTGGCTTGCTAAATCGTAGTGCCTTCAACCGGTCCGGACAGACCACCCCGTACGAAACCGGATTCAGAGGCAATGCCGGAAACTACGATTTAAACCGCGACTTTTTGAAATGCGACTCGGAAAATGCAAAAAACTTTAATCGACTTTTTACCCAATGGGACCCTGATGTTTTTTTGGACACCCACACAACTAACGGATCGGAGCACCAGTACCATGTTACTTTAATTGCTCCTCAACCCGATATGTTTCCGCCGGTACAAGAAAAATTTATTCGCGAAAAATTACTTCCCGAACTTTTCAATAACATGAAAAAAGGGGAATACGAACTGATCCCATATGTAAGCTGGATGTATCCCGATCCCAAACGCGGCATAAAAATGACACAGGAAACCGGCCGTTATTCATCGGGCTATGCGAGTCTGTTCAATACGTACGGAATGATGACCGAAAACCACGTATATAAAAATTACTCCGACCGCGTAAAATCCTGTTATCAGTTTATTGAAGTACTTGCTCGTTTTACTTCAGATCATTCAGGAGAAATAATCGAAAGCCGGAAAGAAGGTATCCGGGAATCGATGTCAGCTCCAATGTTCCCAATTAATTTTGAACTGGATACAACTGAATTCACAAAAATTGAGTTTAAAGGCTACGAGGTGGATGAAAAACAAATTAGCCCGGTAAGCGGGTTACCTCGTTTTGGTTACGATAAAACCTTACCATATACAACCACCATAAAATATTTTGATGTATATAAACCTACGGAAGAAATAAAAATACCCGAATATTATGTATTACCACAGGCATGGAAATCGGTGGTTAACCTGTTAAATTTAAACGGTATTGAATACGAAACTCTAAAAAACGACACCACCCTGGAAGTTGAGGTTTATTATATCGACGAGTATTCTAATGCCCAAAGACCTTACAACGGACACTATTTTCATGAACAAGTATCAACAAAAACCGAAATTCAGAAAATCAGCTACTATGCAGGAGATTTGATAATTCCGGTTCGCCAGAAAAAAATAAAATACCTGATAGAAACGCTGGAGCCCAAAGCGCGCGACTCGTTCTTTAGATGGAATTTTTTTGATAATATTCTGGATAACAGAGAATATTTCTCATCGTACGGTTTTGAAGAAAATGCACTGAAATATCTGGACGAACACCCGGAATTTAAAAAAGAGTTTGAAGCCAAACAAAAATCGGATCCGGAGTTTGCCAAAAACCATCGGGCACAGCTGGCCTATATTTACAACAATACAGAATGGGCCGAAAAATCATTTGAACGGTATCCGATCGGGAGAATTTACTAACAGATTGAGAATAAAAATGCCGGACTGAAAAATTCAATCCGGCATTTTTTATACATTATTTTCTACGAAAGTAACTTGCCCAGATTGGCAAACTTTTCGTTATAATCTTCCACCGATCTTTTGATTATTTCGTGTGCTTCTTCAGCATTATACGAACCGGCAATTTCGGTATCTTTTTCTTCGCCCGGCATATCTTTATACGTTAAAAAGTAATGCTCCAGACGCTGAATCACAATTTCCGGGACCTCCGAAATATCCTTAAAATGACCATAAACAGTATCATTTCGAAGCACTGCAATAATTTTATCATCAGCTTCGTTTCCGTCAATCATTCTAAATCCTCCAATTGGAATTGCGTTTACAAGAAGATCGCCATGGGCAATATTCTTTTCTGTTAAAACACAAATATCAATTGGATCACCGTCTCCAACAATTCCCTTTTTCCCGGTTTTCTCACTACAGTACTCTCCTACTTTATTTCCACAAAACGTTTGCGGAATAAAACCATAAAGAGCAGGTACAACATTTGAATATTTTTGCGGCCGGTCGATCCGCAAATAACCACTATCCTTATCTATTTCGTACTTAACAGTGTCAGTTGAAACCACTTCGATAAAAGCAGTTAATTCTTCAGGGGCATTATCTCCGATAAAAACACCGTGCCAGGGATGTGATTTGTAACGAAGTCCCATTAATCGTCCAATGGGATCCGAAATTCTATCTACCATATAGTTAATATTTTGCTTTATTTCTGAAACCAATAGTAAGCAATTATGTTCAAATATTTGTTTCCGGTGGATTATTATTTTATTAAACTATTGATTTTCCTGCCCGGCCTCCGGCTTTATCAACAGCTGTCACAATTATTTCGTTGCCCGTTTCCTTTAGTTCAAATTCGAAAGGCTTACTTTTGAGTAGCTGCGGTTTGTGCTCCACTTTCCCCACCAGCTGTTCATTTACCATTATTTCGTAATGAGAAACAGGCGCTTCATCAGCAAGGGCCGATTGCCACGTTAGTTTATTTTCTTCGAGCTTTATATCTCTTGGAGCCGAAAGCTCTTTCTTCTCGATTGCCTGAAAATAGTTACTTTGAGGTTTTACCGCTCTGGCCTGCTCCTCAATACGTTTTCTTTCTTCCATACTCATTCCGTCAGGAGCAATTTGTGCTGCATAAAAATTCTGCACAAGTTGGCATTTCACAGGATCATCGTCTATCTGACCAATTCCAATTATTAAAGTATGCACACCAGGTGTTGTAAGCGAATATTCAATAAGTGGTTTACTTGGTAATTCCGGAGTTCCCACCTTTCTAAAAACATCAACCGGAGTTTGCGACCAACGCGGTTCTTTATGATACATGGCAGCATCGGCAAAAACTTTCATGCCAATAATCCCCATTCCTTTGGCTTCGGCAATTGGAATTACATTGTGTTGCATGTTCATTTTAGTTTTGTCGTTGGCATTAATTGCAATCAACATACCATCTAAAATTCCAAATTCATCGCGCTGAATCATATCCATCATTGCCGGCGGATTGGCATGCCCCGAAAAACCAATATGTTTTATAAGTTTCTCATTTTTCGGATTCATTCCTGTATGATTGGTTCCGTCGCGCAAATCGCGCAGAGCGACCAAAGCCCCAAAATTACCATCAGGATTAAGAGGTGTTTCCAAACCTTCGTAAAGTACATCAACCTCATCGGTGTTGTGCAGCGTATGACAAAGTACCATATCCAGATAAGCTCCTTCAGGATAAAATCCTTTTCCATCGCCAAAAATCTGAGTAAGCGAACGTTTCACATCGTCAACTGCACATTTTACGTTTTCTCCATTCGACCAGTTATTAACATTTTCGCGTTCCGGCCAACCGGGTTTTCCCCAGCGCATTCCGGTTTTACTGGTTAACCAGATTGACTCCCGCAATGTTTTGTTATAATTTTCTTTCCCCGGAATCAGGTTTAATTTCTCAAAAGCAGAATGGAAATGCAACTGGCTTTTCGCATATAAATTCGAAGTATCGAAGTAATTTACTCCCAATTCGAATGCCTTTAAGATAATAGGAACAGGATCAACATCTTCGGGAGTCCACTGAATGGATGCCTGCCCGCCTAAACCAAGTGTTGTTACATTAAAACCAAGTTTACCAAACGGACGTTTCATTGGCTCCGGAACTTTTTCAGTATTGCAGGCACCTAAACTCATTGTTGACACTGCAGCCGTTGTTGCTGCCGAAACTTTTATAAAGTTTCTTCTTGATACAGGATATTTCTTGTTGTTCATAGTTGGTTATTTAATATATAGTGTTTCCTATCCGTTTTCAACCTTCATCATTCCTTTTAAACCCAACTCTTTTTCGTGGTTCCGGGTTTTCATGTTTTTCCATTAACTCATCCAGATAATTAAAAACTAATTCAAGATTTTTGTCCTGACTATGAAGTCTTTGTTTTATTTCTTCGATATCCAGTTTTAAATGCAGCGTGTCCATTAACATCGAACGCATTTTTATAAATATCTCAATTATTTTAATACTGACTTGTGTTGCCCTACTACTTTTTAATACATTGGCTACTTGTAATACTCCATGCTCTGTAAACTCAAGTGGGAGGGCACCACCCAAATGTTGTTTTGAAGGTATCGCATTTTGCGATACCATAATTTCAGCTTCTTCAGTTGATAATTGAAACATAAAGTGCTGCGGAAACTTTTCAATATTCCGGCGAACTTGTTCTCTCAAACGAATTGCTTTTACTTCAAAAAGCTCTGCTAAATCCTTATCTAGCATAACTTTCTCTCCCCTAATAAAATATATTTTGCTTATTATGGTTTCATCTGGTAAAAGCAAAGCCGCTCGTTTATTTTCGTTCATTCCTATTAACTATTTATAACAATTTTGTTTACCAATACTGCTTCTAACAATTTTTTTCAACCTCCCCAGTTCTCACGATCCAAACTTCGGTAATGAATGGCTTCCGACAAATGATGGGCCTGCACATTATCCTCGGCCTCCAAATCGGCAATAGTTCGGGCAACTTTTAAAATACGGTCGTATGCACGGGCCGAAAGCCCAAGACGATCCATGGCATTCTTTATTAACTCGTGACTTTCTTCATCCAGAATAACATGTTCCCGAATTAATTTCGAACTCATTTGCGCATTGGCATAAACTCCTTTATCCTCGGTAAAACGTTCTTCCTGAATTTTCCGGGCCTCTAAAACCCTGACACGAACCGCTTCACTGCTTTCTGACGAATTCATTTCGGCCAGCTTTTTAAACGGAACGGGAACAACTTCCAGATGAATATCAATTCGATCCAATAACGGACCGGAAATTTTATTGAGGTATTTCTGTACAACTCCCGGAGCACAAACACATTCTTTGGTGGGATGATTGTAATAACCACACGGACAAGGATTCATGGATGCAACCAGCATAAAACTTGCCGGGTATTCGACTGAAAACTTCGCCCTGGAAATGGTGATATTCCGGTCTTCCAAAGGCTGGCGCATAACTTCCAGTACAGTTCGTTTAAACTCAGGAAGTTCGTCGAGAAAAAGTACGCCATTATGAGCCAGCGATATCTCACCAGGTTGCGGGTAATTTCCTCCGCCTACCAAAGCCACGTCGGAAATAGTATGATGCGGGCTGCGAAACGGGCGCCTAGTCATGAGTGAGGCTTCTTTATCGATTTTTCCAACAACAGAATGAATTTTTGTGGTTTCCAGTGCCTCCTTTAACGAAAACGGAGGAAGTACCGTAGGTATTCGTTTTGCCAGCATGGTTTTTCCCGACCCGGGCGGGCCAACCAAAATAATATTATGACTTCCGGCAGCTGCAATTTCGAGTGCACGCTTTACATTCTCCTGTCCTTTCACATCCGAAAAATCGAGCGGATTATTATTAACCTGTGCATAAAACTCGGCCCTTGTATCAATAATCGTTTGTTCTAAATTCTGCTCTCCGTTCAAAAAGTTAATTACATCAATTATATTTTCAGCCCCGTAAACTTTTAACCGATCTACCACAGCTGCCTCGCGTGCATTCTGCTTGGGAAGAATAAAACCTTCAAAACCTTCTTTACGCGCATTAATGGCAATGGGTAAAACACCTTTAATGGGCTGCAAAGTTCCATCAAGCGAGAGTTCTCCCATTAAAACATATTTTGAAAGTGAGGATGATTCGATTTGTTTTGACGCAGCTAAAACCGCAGCAGCAATTGGTAAATCATACGCCGAACCTTCTTTTCGAATATCGGCAGGCGCCATGTTGATGATAATCTTTTGGCGCGGCCATTTGTATCCATTTAGCCGTAAAGCCGATTCTATCCGTTGCTGACTTTCTTTTACGGCACTGTCGGGCAAACCAACCAATAGAAATTTAATTCCGGTGGTAACATCAACTTCAATGGTAATGGTGGTGGCATCGATTCCAAATACTGCACTTCCGAAGGTTTTAACTAACATAAACGGGGATTTTATTGATAATCAGTTAAAATTAAGGAATTTGAGCGAAAATTAAAACCCAAACGGGAGATAACATAAATTTGGAAATAAGTAATACGAACGGAACAAAGAAAGTGTCCCAAGAAACTAGTATAACTTTTTTCGTTTTACCAGATACGAAAATAAAACCTGCTGAAAATCCTTATTAATATCAGCTTCTGCCAGATCAATCTGATACTGACCACATTTCACTTTCAAGTCTTCGAAATAATTCTTAATTGTTGAAACGTAATGCTTTTTCACCTCCCAGGGATTAAACTTAACCACTTGTCCACTTTCTAAATCAACGAATCTGTGTGGCCGGTTATTAAAATCGAACTCACGCTCCAATGTATGGTCGGTTACGTGGAAAAGAATTACCTCGTGTTTATTGTATCGCAGGTGTTGAAGAGCGGAAAAAAGTTCATCGGTTTTAGAACCATCCAACATATCGCTAAAAATAATGACCAATGAACGTTTATGAATATTCTCAGCAATTTGATGCAATACCTGTGTTGTATTTGTGCTTTTTCGGAGCCTGGCATTTTCCGGCTGTATCAATTTTGATAATTCGCCATACATAAGCTCGGCATTTACCGAAGAAATACGAGGATCTGTATGAAATTCAATTTCATCAGAAAAAAGTGTTAGGCCAACGGCATCGCGCTGCTTTCGCATTAAATAAATTAAAGCAGCAGCTGTATAAACCGAAAAAGCAAGTTTGTTTTGAAGGTGTTTTTTCCCTTTGGAATACGGGAAAAGCATGGATGAAGAAGTATCGATAACCAGTTGACAGCGAAGATTTGTTTCCTCTTCGTATTGTTTTACAAACAATTTGTCGGTACGGGCAAACAATTTCCAGTCGATGTGTTTAGTTGACTCCCCCTGGTTATAAAGACGATGTTCGGCAAACTCCACCGAAAATCCATGAAACGGACTTCGATGCAAGCCGGTTATAAAACCTTCAACCACCTCGTGTGCGATTAAGCCCAGGTTATCGAACTGGTGAAACTGTTCTATGTCGAAAACATTCTTCAAGCCAAATGAAAATAAAAACTGTCATTTCAATCCATCAAACGAGAGATAGAAACGACAGTTTAACTATTTAAAATATCTTATAGTAGTGCATCCAATTTTGCTGTAAATGTTGCTTTTGGAGCAGCTCCAACTTGTTTGTCGACTACTTCGCCACCTTTAACAAAAAGCACAGTAGGAATATTTCTGATTCCATACTTCATTGCAACTTCCTGGTTATTGTCAACATCAACTTTTCCAATAACCGCTTTACCATCATATTCTGCCGACATTTCCTCAACAATAGGAGCAATCATACGACATGGGCCACACCAAACTGCCCAAAAATCCAACATAACGGGTTTGTCTGAATTCATTACCAATTCTTCGAAATTGGCATCTGTAATTTCTAAAGCCATAACTTATAATTTTTAAATTGTTGTTCTAAATTGTGCCACAAAACTAGCTAATTAATTCTATAACTAATGTCCGCTTGTTCATCAAAAAAGCGAAGAAACTTATCTGAAGGATTGACCCTTGCTGTTCTTGAAAACATTTTAATAAACATATTGTTTTCGGGATCGTACACATTAAAATTCAGCAGTGTTTTCCCTTTGTGATCTTCTACCAGATTTTCAATGGTCTGCACCATTTTTTCGGTGATTTTTTGTAAAGGTAAGTTAATAGTTATACTCTTTACATAACTTTCGCGTACCTCCGAGAGCAACTCAATACTTGTTACTTTAAACTCGTAAAAGTCACTGTTAAACCTCGATCTTACCGATCCTCTGACCATTAGAAAAAGACCTGCTTTACAGTATTTACTGAAGTTTACATAGTCTTTCCCGAAGAAAAACAATTCTTTTGAATCGGTATAATCAGAAAGAGTGAGCGTAGCATATGGATTTCCATTTTTTGAGGTTCCTTCCCGGGCTGCTGTCACCATTCCTCCAAATGTATAATCCCTGTCTTTGTATTGTTCTATATTGTTATTTAAATCTTTTAAAGCTATATCTTTCGAGCAAAAATTATTGATTTCCAAAGCATAATCATCCAATGGATGAGCCGTTAAATAGATACCAATCAGGTTCTTTTCTTTTTCGAGTAGAATAAGTTTTGCCCATTCGTCAACACGTGGAATAGGTGGTTTCTGAATATCCTGGCCACCGCCCATTCCTCCAAATAAACTTTGCTGAGCACTTTGGGCCTCCAACTGAACACGGTTTCCATACCGAATTAACTTTTCGATAAATGTTGTCGTATCATGTTCATCGTCGCCGGCAAAAAAGCTACTTCTTTTTGTTCCTTCCAGGTTATCAAAAGCACCAGCCATAGCAAGTGCTTCAAGGTTTTTCTTATTTACCGACTGCAAGCTAACATTTTCAACTAAATCGTAAACTGTTTTGAATTCGCCGTTGGCTTTCCGAATATCAATTATATTTTGCACCGCGGCCGAACCAACTCCTTTAATTGCCCCCATTCCAAAACGGATATCTCCATTTTTATTAGCCGTAAACTTGATAAAACTTTCATTTACATCAGGCCCCAAAACATTAAGCTTCATTCGTTTACACTCAGTCATCAATTTAGTAATATCGGCAATATTACTGAGGTTTCGACTAAGGTTGGCAGCCATAAATTCTGCCGGGTAATGTGCCTTTAAATAACCAGTTTGATAGGCAATGTAGGCATAACAAACCGAGTGCGATTTATTAAATGCGTACGATGCAAATGCCTCCCAGTCTTTCCATATCTTCTCAATTACTTCTTCCGGTTTCTTCCCTTTGTTTTTGCATTCATCAACAAACTGAAAGTTGGCCTTACAGCCATCCACAAACTTCACTTTCAGTTTATTCATAACAGCCATAATCTTCTTACCCATTGCCTTACGAAGCGTATCGGAGTCACCCCGGGTAAAACCAGCAAGCAATCGCGACAGTAACATTACTTGCTCCTGAAAGACTGTAATACCATACGTATCATTCAGGTATTTTTCCATCATTGGAACATCGTAATCCACCTTTTGCCTACCATGTTTACGAGCAATATAATCCGGAATATATTCCATCGGTCCCGGACGATATAATGCATTCATCGCGACCAAATCCTCAAATCGGTTGGGTTTCAGGTCGCGAAGATGTTTTTTCATTCCATCGGATTCAAACTGGAATATCGCTGTAGTTTCGCCATGACTAAAAAGCTCGAAGGTTTTCTCATCCTCCAGCGTAATTTTGTTAATGTCGATTTTAATTCCTCTCGAAAGCCGGATATTTTCAAGACATTCTTTTATAATAGAAAGCGTTTTTAATCCCAGAAAGTCCATCTTCAACAAACCGATATCCTCTACAAACCGCCCATCGTATTGGGTTGTTAAAAGATTTTCTTCTTTTGTTGGCATCAACGGGATGTGATCAGATAATGGATCGCGGCTGATAAGAATACCACAGGCATGCACGCCAGTTTGGCGCACCGAACCTTCAAGCGATTCGGCAAACTTCATGGTTTGTGCTACCAATTCAATAGGCGATTCTTTCTCCTGTTTTAACTCAGGGCTTTCGGCAAAAGCTTTTTTAAAACTCATTTTCGGAGCGTCGGGCACCAGTTTTGCCAGCCGATCAGCCTCTGGAAGAGGAAGTTTTAAAACCCGCGCCACATCGCGAATCGATGATTTTGTAGCCATAGTACCAAAGGTACAAATGTGAGCTACTTTGTCCTGTCCGTATTTATCGGTTACATAGTCCAATACCGCCTGACGACCATCATCATCAAAATCAATATCCACATCGGGAAGTGAAATACGGTCGGGATTTAAGAAACGCTCAAACAGCAAGTCGTATTTAATAGGGTCGATGTTGGTAATACCGGAACAATAAGCAACTGCTGCTCCGGCCGCCGATCCACGTCCCGGGCCAACAATAACACCATTGTCTTTTGCCCAGTTAATAAAATCCTGGGTAATAAGGAAGTACCCGGGATATCCCATTACTTTAATGGTATTTAGCTCAAATTCCAAACGTTCGACCACATGTTTTTCGAGTGGATCACCATATCGTTCTTTAGCGCCTTCGAAAGCAAGATGTTCCAGAAAAGCCGATTCGAGTTTTACACGCAATACCTTATCATATCCTCCTAACCGCTCGAAAGCATCGTTGCCAAACTCTCCGCGTAAGTCTTCCTCTGAATATTTTTCACGAAATTCTTCTTCAGTTCCAATTTCTTCAGGAATGGGGAAAACCGGCATAATAGGAGCTGAATCCAGTTCAAAACTCTCAATTTTTTCGGCAATTTCAGTTGTGTTTTGCAGCGCCTCCGGAAGATCGGAAAACAGCTCATTCATTTCGGACTGCGTTTTAAACCACTCTTGTTTAGTGTAACGCATCCGGTTCGGATCATCAAAATCTTTTCCGGTATTTAAACAGATAAGCAAGTCGTGCGCATCGGCATCTTCAGCATTGGTGAAGTGAATATCGTTGGTTGCGATTAATTTCACTCCCAGTCTTTTGGCCATTGGAACTAACACCTTATTCACCTTCACCTGCCAGTCGTAAACATCTTCGCGTTGTTGCTGCGCTTCTGCCGGATGGCGCATTAATTCCAGATAATAATCTTCTCCAAACAGATTTTTATACCACAAAATAGCCTCTTCAGCAGCTTTCAGATCGTTGTTCATGATATGCTGCGGAATTTCGCCTCCTAAACAAGCCGATGAAACCACCAACCCTTCATGATGCTTTTCAAGAAGTGCTTTATCAATACGTGGTTTATAGTAAAAACCTTCGGTTGTAGCCACCGAAATCAATTTTATCAGGTTGCGGTACCCGACCTTGTTCTTTGCCAGCAGAATAAGGTGGTGTCCCGATCGGTCGACTTTGTCCTTTTTACTCTTGATCGAACGGGCAGCTACATAAGTTTCACATCCGAGAATGGGTTTTATTTCAGCTTTTTTACAGGAAGCATGAAACTCTTTAATCCCAAACATAGAACCATGGTCGGTGAGCGCCAAAGCATTCATGTTGTCCGACTTTGCTTTATTAACCAGAGCACCTACGCTTGCTGCACCATCAAGAATAGAATATTGTGAGTGTACGTGTAAATGAGTAAAAGGAACCATAAAAAAAGCTTGCTAAAAAAGTTCTTAAAGGTACTGATTTTGACCTCTATTTTGGGGGGATGTTAATAAAAAATGGAAGAATTAAAACTGAAAAAAAAGCCCGGTTTATACCGAGCTCTTAGTCAATATTTTCTGAAATTAATCTTGTTATTTCCTGAAACTCTTCGGGCGTGAATTTCTTTTTTTCCGAGAAATTAAGCAGATCGCCTTCGTTTTGCATTGGCACCAAATGAATATGTGCATGTGGCACTTCCAGTCCTAATACCAAAACGCCAACTTTTTCACAGGGAATTGCTTTTTTCAATCCTTTTGCAACTTTTTTGGCAAACAATTGCAGCCCGGTGTATAATTCATCATCTAAATCGAAAAGGTAATCTACTTCTTTTTTCGGAATAACTAAAGTGTGACCTTTAGCAACCGGAAAAATATCGAGAAAGGCAAAATAATTTTCATCCTCGGCAACCTTATAAGCCGGAATTTCACCATTTACTATTTTCGTAAAGATACTTGACATGGTTTTTAAATTGCAATTTCAACAATCTCGAACGGAATAATTCCTGACGGTACCTGTATTTCTACTTCGTCGCCAACTTTTTTCCCCAATAATCCTTTTGCTATTGGTGTTTTTATCGACAGTTTACCCGCTTTTAAATCAGCCTCGCTCTCAGGAACCAAAGTGTATTGCATGGTTGCATTATTCTTCTTATTCCTGATGGTTACTTTATTCAGAATCTGCACCTTTGATGTATCAATCTTCGATTCATCCAAAATTCGTGCATTTGCCACTTTACTTTGCAATAAAGCGATTTTCGCCTCAAGCATACCCTGAGCGTCTTTGGCAGCATCGTACTCGGCATTTTCTGAAATATCACCTTTTTCAATAGCCTCTCCAATTTGTTTCGAAATAGCAGGACGCTCAACATTTTTCAAATGTTCCAACTCTTTTTTGAGTTTTTCCAGACCTGCCTGTGTTAAATATGTTACTTCGGACATTTTTTATCCTCCAAAATTTTCGGTTATCAACAATTGATACTATATATAAAAAAATAGAAAGAATCCCGATTATCCGGAACTCTTCCTTCTGCAAATCTATATATTTTCTTGTTAATTTAAAACAATAAGACGGGAAAATAATCGAATTGCGTGATTTATACCCAATTACGTGTATTTTCGATTTAATATTTCATTATAGATTACGGCTTTCCGCAAAGAGAATTTTTCACCATCAACCGTTGCCCGCAACCTCTCTTTCGAAACTGTTTTTGTCTCTTTTTCAATATCAGAAATCCCTTCACGACTTGGAACAAACTGATATTGCGGTTTAACCTCAGCCTCCGCAAATTCCTCCTCACCAACTGATGGCTCTGCATATTCCGAAACATTTTGTACCTGCTCGCTTTGAGTATCCATAATCATATCCCAAAAATCGGCCGGTTGTTTTGTATTACCTGCAGCCGGATTTTTTGCAGCATTTTTCTTTTTCTGTTGGTTAATTACACCAATTACTGCCACTACCAATGTTAATATGATTACTATCAGATCGTCCATCTCTTTTATTTAGAATACAATAAAAACTATACTTTTGTTGTTCCAATTTATAAAAGTACGAAAAATGGGGAAGTTGATTACAGAAAACGGGAAATATTTATTGCTTTTTATTCTTTTAACTGCGATAACCTTTTCATGCGATGAAATTGAATCACAAGTACCGGAGGTTCCTGTAAATTTCACTATTTCACTAGATCTTTTTAACGAATTACAAAATCCGGGCAGCTCTGTATATTTTCCAAAAGCCGGATTTGGAGGAGTAATTGTGTCGTGCCATGTTGTTGGGGAATATTATGCTTACGATGCAACCTGTACTCACGAAATTAGTCAATCATGCCACCTTACTCCTGATGGGTTACTGGCAACATGCCCCTGTTGCGAATCTCAGTACTCTCTTTTTTATACTGCCAGTCCAATTTCTGGTCCGGCATCGGCTCCGCTAAAACAATACAATGTTTCGTTTTTGGGAGGGAATACATTAAGAATATATAACTAAAAACGGGCTCCAAAACTGAAGCCCGCCTTTAAATATATTGACTGTAATACTTTTTTTAATACCTGTAATGTTCCGGCTTAAACGGACCATCTTTTGGGACGCCAAGATATGCCGCCTGCTCGTCGGTCAATGTGGTTAATTTCACACCGATTTGCTCAAGATGTAATCGTGCAACTTCTTCGTCAAGCTTTTTTGAAAGTGTAAACACACCCACTTCGTAATTATTTTGCCACAAATCGATTTGCGCCAACGATTGATTTGTAAACGAATTACTCATCACAAATGACGGATGACCAGTTGCACACCCCAGATTTACCAAACGACCTTCGGCCAAAAGGAAAATGCTATGTCCATCGTCGTATGTATATTTATCAACCTGTGGTTTTATATTTGTTTTAACAATACCTTCCCATTTTTCAAGTTGTGCAACCTGAATTTCGTTATCAAAATGACCAATATTACAAACAATAGCCTGATCTTTCATGTTTGCCATATTTTCAGCTGTAATCACATCCTTGTTACCGGTAGTCGTTACATAAATATTTCCTTCGACTACTGCCTCTTCCATTGTTTTTACTTCAAAACCCTCCATGGCTGCCTGCAACGCACAAATCGGATCGATTTCGGTAACAATTACACGCGCCCCATAACTACGCATTGAGTGGGCACAACCTTTACCAACATCGCCATAACCGGCAACAACCACTACTTTTCCGGCAATCATAACATCAGTAGCGCGTTTAATTCCATCGGCTAACGATTCACGACAACCATACAAATTATCAAATTTAGACTTTGTAACAGAGTCGTTTACATTGATGGCAGGAACCAACAATTCTCCTTTATCAAACATTTGATACAGGCGGTGAACTCCGGTGGTAGTTTCTTCAGAAACACCTTTCCACTCCTCAACCGTACGATGCCATTTCTGATTGTCTTCTGCAAGAGTTTTCTTTAAAAGACTTAGAATTTCACCTTCTTCTTCGCTACCTGGTTCAACATCCAATACACTTGCATCTTTTTCAGCAGCAAAACCTTTGTGAATTAAAAGTGTTGCATCGCCACCATCATCAACAATCAACTGCGGTCCTTTTCCTCCCGGGAAACTCAATGCTTCACGTGTGCACCACCAGTACTCTTCAAGTGTTTCTCCTTTCCAGGCAAACACCGGAACACCTGCCGCAGCAATGGCTGCTGCTGCATGGTCTTGTGTAGAAAAAATATTACAACTACACCAACGCACATCAGCCCCTAACTCAACCAGTGTTTCGATTAAAACGGCTGTTTGTATTGTCATATGAAGGCTTCCCATTACCCTTGCCCCCTGCAACGGTTTTTGAGGGCCAAACTTTTTACGAATCGACATCAAGCCGGGCATCTCGCTTTCGGCAATCTCGATCTCTTTTCGCCCAAAATCAGCTAACGTAATATCAGCTACTTTATAATCCAATTGTTCTTTAACTGCTACTGTCATATCTTTATTTTCCATGAATTCGTTTCTCTTTCAACCTCTGTTATTTTATGTTGAAACTATATATTACACAAAAAACCTTCGTCTACTAAAAACCGCGCAAAAATAACAATTTTAATAGCAAAAAGGTTGTGTGTCAGCAAAAAAGTACTTTAGTGTTCTAATTCCCCAGGTCGGAGAAAAACTTCACCCGCATCAAACGAATATCTTCCTCGGTATATTCATCCTCACCAAGTTCTGCTAGCGCTTCTGCAACGGAGTCGGTTTCAGCCTCACGGAAATAATCAAATATTTCCTCCTGGTGATCTTCATCCAATACATCATCAATATAATAATCAATGTTCAACTTGGTTCCTGAATTTACAATTGCCTCCACCTCTGTGATAATGTCCTTCACTTCCACTCCTTTCGAATCAGCAATATCCTCAAAAGACAATTTTCTATCGATACTTTGTATAATAAAGACCTTCATTTTAGATTTGTTGGCCACACTGCGCACTACAAAATCTTCTGGTCGTTCTATTTCATTCTCTTCAACATAAGTCTTAATAAGAGCCGCAAATTCTCGTCCGTATCTTTTGGCCTTGCCCATCCCGACACCTTGAATCTGCTGCAATTCTTCAATCGATATCGGATACTGAATTGACATATCAGCCAGTGATGGGTCCTGGAAAATTACAAAAGGAGGCAGATTATTACGTTTTGCTATTTTCTTCCGAAGATCTTTTAACATAGCAAACAGTTGCGGATCGCCACTTGCACCACCAGAAGGCGCACCTCCTGAACCTGATGTATCTTCCTCTTCATACTCGTGGTTTTTCACCAGCATGAAACTCTGAGGATTATCAAGAAACTCCATTCCTTTTGGAGTTACTTTTAGTAATCCATAGTTCTCAATATCCTTACTAATAATACCGGCTACTATCGATTGGCGAAATACTGCATTCCAAAAACGTTCATCGTGAGCTTTACCTGTTCCAAATGCTTCTAATTTGTAATGTTTAAACGATTTTATAGCAGCCGTTTTATTCCCGATAAGAATATTGGCAATATGATCGCCTTTGTACTTTTGATTTACCTCAACAATAGCCTTTAATGCCAGTTCTATTTCATCTTTAGCCTCAATTTGTTCTTTTGGATTCAGGCAGTTATCACAGTTACCACAATTTTCATTGCTGTATTTTTCGCCAAAATAATCCAACAGAATAACTCTTCGGCATATTGCCGATTCCGCATACGAAACAGTATCTAAAAGAAGTTGCTTGCCAATTTCCTGTTCGGCAACAGGTTTTCCATGCATAAACTTCTCCAGCTTTTGAATATCCTTATAGCTATAAAAAGTAATACATTTCCCTTCGCCACCATCGCGACCTGCCCGACCGGTTTCCTGGTAAAAACCTTCCAGACTTTTAGGAATATCGTAGTGGATTACAAATCGTACATCGGGTTTATCAATTCCCATTCCAAAAGCAATTGTTGCCACAATTACATCCACTTCCTCCATCAAAAATTTATCCTGATTCCCCGATCGGGTAGCAGCATCCATTCCTGCATGATAAGGCAAAGCTTTAACTCCGTTAATCTGAAGTGTTTCAGCCAACTCCTCAACCTTTTTACGGCTCAAACAGTAAATAATTCCCGACTTCCCTTCATTCTGTTTAATAAACTTAATAATCTGGGTTTCAGTTTTTACTTTTGGGCGAACCTCGTAATACAAATTCTCGCGGTTAAACGAAGCCATGAATACTCTAGCATCTAAAATACCCAGGTTTTTCTGAATATCGTGTTGTACTTTTGCTGTTGCTGTTGCTGTTAACGCCACAATTGGCGATTTCCCAATTTCTTCAACAATAGGTTTAATACGTCGGTATTCCGGCCTGAAATCGTGTCCCCATTCCGAAATACAATGTGCTTCATCAATAGCATAAAATGAGATTTTAACCTTTTTCAGAAACTCTATATTATCTTCTTTTGTCAACGACTCGGGTGCAACATAAAGCAACTTTGTTTTTCCCGACAAAACATCTTCTTTCACTTCAGCAATAGCCGATTTAGAAAGAGATGAATTTAAAAAATGTGCAATATTATCCTCGGAATGTGTTCCCCTGATCGAATCTACCTGATTTTTCATTAATGCAATTAATGGCGAAATCACAATAGCTGTTCCCTCTAAAATTAGAGCCGGTAATTGATATATTAACGATTTCCCACCACCGGTAGGCATTAAAACAAACGTATTATTACCGTCTAATACGCTTTTAATGGCTTCTTCCTGTTTCCCCTTAAACCTGTCGAAACCAAAATACTGCTGTAACTTATCAGTTAATTTAATATTGTTTCCCATGTTCCTTCTAACTCTCTGTCCCTTTTTTTATATGCAAATTCTAAATTATTAAAAGTAAATAAAACACCAATGTTTTTTAAAGTTTTTTTATAAAATGTTAACTGAAACGAGAAACTGTTCATTACCATTGTATGTCGGAATTGTAATTTAACCACCCAACCAACAATATGTACAAATACATATAATAGTAGGTTACTAAAATCATCCCTGTGTATTTATTATTTTTCTCATTTGAATACTTACCATTTTAATTGCAAAATTTCGTGTACATTTGTGAAGTTTTTTTTGAAAATAAGAAGTCCATGAGCGAAGAATATACACGAGAAGAGCAAACAACTAAAAAAAGAAGCGAGAAGAAAAAAGAAGCCGAAATGTCGTTCCTCGAACACCTGGAAGAATTGCGCTGGCATATAGTACGTTCAGCGGCGGCAATAATGGTTTTTGCCATAGTGGCATTTATAATGAAACGTTTTATTTTCGATGTAGTAATACTGGCACCTCGTACGCCCGAGTTCTGGACCAACCAAATGTTTGCAAAACTTGGAGATTTAGTTGGCTCTGATGCGGTAAAAATCAACCAGGTTCCGCTAAAAATGCAAAGTATAAAAATTGCCGGACAATTTTCAACCCATATTATGGTTTCAATAATTGCCGGACTAATTGTTGCTTCACCCGTTGTTTTTTACGAATTCTGGAGGTTTATAAAACCAGCACTGTACGATCAGGAAAAAAAACACGCAGGTGGTGCAGTTTTCTTTACTTCTGTACTCTTTTTAATGGGTGTTTTATTCGGGTACTTTTTAATTGTGCCTCTATCTATACATTTTTTAGGAACCTACCAGGTAAGCAGCGAAGTTGAAAATACAATTAACCTGCGTTCTTACATTGGTTCAGTAACATCAATTTCACTGGCTGCAGGCGTTGTTTTCCTTATTCCAATATTTTCTTACTTTTTAAGCAAGGTAGGGCTTTTAACACCACAGTTTATGAAAACCTACCGCCGGCACGCTTATGTTATAATGCTTTTAGTATCAGCAATTATTACTCCGCCTGATATTTTTAGCCAGGTTATGGTCTGTTTCCCACTGGTATTTCTATATGAAATTGGGATAATGATTTCGCGCCGTGTAGTTAAAAAACGTGAAAAAGAAATGGAGGAGATATAATCCACCCAAAAAAATCCGTTATTTGAACAATTATGATTCTTAGAGCAGATAATATAATAAAGAAATATCGAAAAAGAACTGTTGTAAAAGGAGTTAGCTTCCAGGTTGAACAAGGCGAAATTGTAGGACTACTTGGGCCAAACGGAGCAGGAAAAACTACTTCGTTTTATATGATTGTGGGATTGATTCAGCCCTTTTCAGGGAACATATATCTCGACAATCAGAATATAACAAAACTGCCCGTATACAAACGAGCTCAGCTTGGAATTGGCTACCTGGCACAGGAAGCATCAGTTTTCAGGAAACTTAGTATTGAAGACAATATCAGAGCAGTACTGGAAATGACCGATTACTCGAAAGAGTACCAACAAGAGAAACTGGAGACCTTAATTGAGGAGTTTAGTTTGGGACACATACGCAAAAGTAAAGGAATACAGCTTTCAGGAGGCGAAAGGCGACGAACAGAAATTGCAAGGGCATTGGCCATCGATCCAAAGTTTATTCTCCTGGATGAACCTTTTGCAGGTGTAGATCCCATTGCAGTGGAAGACATCCAGCAAATTGTAATAAAACTAAAGGAAAAGAATATTGGAGTACTGATTACCGACCACAACGTTCACGAGACTTTACGTATTACAGACAGGTCGTATCTGCTTTTTGAAGGCAATATATTAAAAGCAGGCACAGCAAGTGAGCTGGCAGCCGACAAAGATGTACGCAGGGTTTATTTGGGCGAAAACTTCGAACTGAGATAAAAATTCATTTTTAGTGAACTTTTTTCACTTTTTTATTTGCAGTTTAAAAAATCTTGCTTTTCTTTGCAGCGCTGAAATCAAAAACGGTTCTTTAAACGAAAAGCGCCGGATTTCAAAAGAAAAAAATTCTGAAAAACATTTGGAGCTTTTAAAAAAAGGATTACCTTTGCGGCTCCAAAAAATAAGGAAACATTAGGAGGCCCGTTCGTCTAGGGGTTAGGACGCCAGGTTTTCATCCTGGTAGCAGGGGTTCGAATCCCCTACGGGCTACAAATTTAAAAGAGAAGAGAAAAAGAAATGGCACATCATAAGTCAGCTTTAAAAAGGATTCGTCAAGACGAAAAGAAAAGGGTACACAACAAGTACTACGCAAAAACTACTCGTAATGCGATTAAGGCTTTGCGTAATGCATCTGACAAAGCAGAAGCAGAAAAATTGTTCCCTGAAGTTGTTGCAATGATTGATAAATTAGCTAAACGCAATATCATTCACAAAAACAAAGCTTCGAACTTAAAATCGAAATTAGCTGTAAAAGTTAATACACTTTAAGGAAAATATTAAAACAAGATATTAAAACCTCTTCGGTCTCCGAAGAGGTTTTTTTATGCTCTGCAACAAGCAACCATATGTTCTGAAACTATTATTCGCCTCTTTCGAAAACCATTTATTATCGTTAAATTCCCATTGGCTGTCTGATAATAAACTATCGGAGATTTTCATAAACATCATGGCTAATGAGCGAATACAAAAAACTGAACATTAAAGATTGGGCTGTTGAAGACCGTCCCCGCGAAAAACTAATTTCGAAAGGAGCCCGATCACTTACCGATGCTGAACTAATTGCCATACTAATCGGATCGGGTAATACAGAAGAAACTGCAGTTGAACTTTCGCGTCGGATTCTTACATCGGTTGATAACAATCTGAATGACCTGGGTAGAAAAAATGCCGACTTTCTAAAAGCATTTAACGGAATAGGAGAAGCCAAAGCAGTTACTATAGTAGCCGCTCTTGAATTGGGGAAACGCCGAAAAGAAGCTGATGTGTTCAGTAAAAATAAAATTACGGGCAGTAACGACGTTGCCGATTTTTTTCAACCTCTGCTTGGCGATTTAAATCATGAAGAATTCTGGATAATGCTTCTTAATCGCGGTAATATAATAATTGATACTTTTATGATCAGCCAGGGGGGAATTTCGGGAACCGTAATCGATGTACGGCTCATCCTTAAAAATGCGCTGGACAAAATGGCAAGTTCAATTATTCTTTGTCATAATCATCCGTCGGGAACCATGCAGGCTTCTGACGCAGATCTAAAAATTACCCGAAAAATAAAAAGTGCTGCCGAAATTATGGATATTACTGTGCTCGACCACATAATTATCGGGCAAAACAAATACTTAAGCTTTGCCGACGAAGGAATATTAAACTAAAAATGAACTAAAATGATACTAATTTATTCTGATGAAGTTACACCCCGCATCGAGTACATTTTTAAATTAGTTTTTAACCAGATTTTAAAGGTAGATATTGCATTTACCACAAATTCAGCCGAATTTCGAAAATCAGAACTGCCCAAAATAAACTATTCTGTCGAAAAATTTGGCAACGAGTTTTATATAAAACCGCATCGCATTACGCAATGCAAAGCGTTATTAACGCCTACAATTAATTCGGTTTGGTACGAAGGTGAAAAATATTTCTGCGAAAGCTCAAAAGACTCAACACTTCCCTTCGATCCTTTTGCAGCATCGTTTTACATAGTTACACGCCACGAAGAATATACAGAACAAAACCGCGACAAACTAAATCGTTATCCGGTACAAAAAAGCATTCTTACAAAATATAATTTACTAAAAAAGCCCATTGTAAACATTTGGGCCAATCTGGTTGCCCAAAAACTTCAGGAAATCTATCCGGAAATTAAGTTTTCTGCCAATAAATTCAGTTTTATTTCTACAGTCGATATTGATAATGCTTATGCATATCAAAACAAAGGTTTTTGGCGAACAACCGGAGCTTGGGCAAAGTCGTTGTTAAAAGGCGAATTATCGGAACACAAAAAAAGACAAAGAGTATTTTCAGGAAAAGAACGCGATCCGTATGACACCTACGATTACCTCGACAAAGTTTTTAAAGGCAATGAAGACAAAGTAAAATTCTTTTTCTTGTTGGGAAATTACGGGCGTTACGACAAAAATATCTCACACATCAACGATGTTTATCGTAAATTAATAAAAAACATTGCATCAAAATACGATATTGGTATTCACACATCGTTTGCAACCAGTAAAAAGGGAGGTAAGAAAAAGGTAAAAATTGAAAAACAACGCCTGGAAGAGATCGCAGGAAAAGAGATAACAAAAAGCCGGCAACATTATTTAAAACTGAAATTTCCGAAAACCTACACACGCCTTATTAAAGCAGGCATTCAGGAAGATTATACTCTGGGTTATTCGGCACAAACCGGGTTCCGCGGAGGTATTTGTACACCCTATTTTTATTACGATTTAAAACACGAAACCACAACAAACCTGTTAATTGTTCCGTTTCAGGTAATGGACGGAACCTTACGGCACTACATGCAACTAACACCTGCCGAAGCATTTAAAGAAATAGAACAAATTATGCAGGAAGTTAAAAATGTAGGTGGTACTTTTGTAAGCATCTGGCACAACGAAACAGTGAATAATATGGGTCAGTGGGAAGGCTACCAGGAGGTATTCGAAAAAATGAATAAACTGGGTTTCGAATGGGCTAATGAAGTAAACAGTTGAGCTTCTGAACAAATATTTTTGAATGACCGAAAGACTAAATTTCCGATACATTTCTCACTCCGACATCAATTCGGTAAAATGGAACCGGTGCATTGACAATGCAGGCAATTGCAGGATTTATGCATACGACTGGCACCTTGACCGAACTGCCGAAATCTGGGATGCATTGATTTGGGGCGATTACGAGTTTGTAATGCCACTTCCATACCGAAAAAAACTGGGGATTAACTATTTATACCAGCCTCTGTATTCGCAACAACTAGGTATCTTCCCCTCGCCAACACAAAAAGTTGAACAGGCATTTTATGAGTACCTGGCACAAAACTTCAGATATTCCGATTTACATTTAAATTCTGAAAACTTACAGCCCAAAGAAACTGGAGAACTACAGTTTCTTCCCCGGAGAAACTTTTTATTGCCGCTGGTTCACGACTATGAAGTTCTTTCTTCATCATTTTCGAAAAACACAAAACGAAATATCTCAAAAGCCAGGCGGTCGGAACTTACATTAGTTGAAGGGATTCGCCTGCAAACATACCTGAATTTTAAATCTGAGAATTTACAGGTAAATCTTAGTAAAAAGGAATTTGGAAGTTTAAAAAGCCTTATTTCGTATGGGCTTTACAAAGGTTTTGGGCAAATTTACGGGGTTTACACAAAAGACAATCAGTTATGTGCTGCCGTATATTTTTGCCGTTGGAAAAACCGGGTTATTTTCTTTAATGCTGCTTCCAGTCAGCAAGGGAAAGAACTGGGAGGCATGTACTTTTTGGTGAATAAATTTATCGAACAAAATGCCGGTAAAAACCTGATCCTTGATTTCGAAGGTTCAATGATTCCCGGTGTTGCACGCTTTTATAGCGGTTTTGGAGCAAAAGCAGAAACCTATTTTCAACTTAAATTTAATCGTTTACCTTTGCTGGTTAAGTGGGTTAAACGAATGTAAAACATGGCAAATTTCCCTCGTTTTATTAGTAAACAAATTGGCCGGTTTGTGCCTGCCCAAAGGTTGTTCGGATCAGCTAGTCCGGTATTCCATCCTTTCTACCATGTGGTAAGTAACACACAACTCCCCCACATTTTAAATTATCCCTATTTAAACGAAAAACAATTTGAGCAGGAGCTCGACTACTTCCTACGGTTTTTTAAGCCTGTTTCGCTTGAGGAACTATACAACAACTCACATTCGAAAGGAAATATTTTTCATTTGAGTTTCGATGACGGACTGCGGGAGTGTGCCGAAATTGTTGCACCCCTTTTATTAAAAAAAGGAGTGCCTGCAACATTTTTCGTAAATAGCGGATTTATCGATAATAAGGAGTTGTTTCATCGTTACAAAGCCAGTTTAATTGCAACGGAAATGGCTAAGCACCCCGATTCGGAAGCACAGCTCTTTTTGCAAGAAAATAACCTAAACTGCAAAAGCATTTTACAAGCCGGCTTCACACAGCGCGATATTCTGAACACAGCGGCAGAAATTCTGGAACTCGATTTTAATGCTTTTTTAAATGAACAGAAACCCTACTTATCAACTGAGCAAATTAAAGAACTTCACCAAAAAGGATTTTCAATTGGCGGCCACAGTCATAAACATCCGGAGTTTTGGAAAATTCCAGAGAAAAAGCAACTAAAACATATCCGGAAAAGTATGGAATGGGTAAACGCAAATGTAGATCAGGAAATTAAGGCATTTTCATTTCCGTTTACCGACGATGGCATTTCATCAAAACTGATTACGAAGTTAAAAACGAAAAATATTTGCGACATAACATTTGGTACTGCCGGAGTAAAATACGACGAGATTACTTCTCATTTTCAACGCTATCCGGCTGAACAAAGAGGCGATTTCAGGAATAACCTGAAAGCTGAATTTGTATATTTTAAACTGCGTAAAATAATTGGTAAAGCAACTGTAAAACATTGAATTTAACGATAAAAAAAATACGGATAAAAGAGTTAGAGGAGTTTACAAACAGTAAAGCTTTTTACAATCTCAGGTTTATTCCCATCTCCCCCCTCCGGGCCCGATCGTATCTGGGCAATCCACATTCCAATCCCGATGATGTTGTTTTATATCTCGGTTTTATTGCAGATCGTTTGGTTGCTTTCCGAACTCTGTTTGCCGATGTTTTAAACTCCAGAAACGAACAAATTAGATTTGGATGGTGCAGCGGAGCGTGGGTTCACCCGGATTTTAGAAGAAAAGGTTTTTCGAAACAACTTTTAAACGAAGCCTACAACGATTGGGACAAAAAACTGATGTTTACCAACTATACACCATTATCCGAAAAATTAATACAGGAAACCGGATGGTTTAAATCCATTCACCAGTTTAAAGGTGTACGTGCGTATTTATTCCCAAAAACAAAAAAGTTAATTGCAAAGGCAAATTCAAACCTCTTCTTCAAATTCGTTTTTACGATTATTGACTTTTTTATCCTGATCTGTTCAAACATCCGTTTATGTTTTTATTCGGGCCAAAACTATTCTTCAGTTCAATTTGAAACGCTTGAATTCCCTGATAAGGAATGTTATCAGCTAACCGGTAAAGATAAAACGGAGTACAACCGCGGAGAAAAAGAACTGAAATGGATTTTTAACAATCCCTGGATTTCTTCCGACAAAAAAGACGACCAGAGCAATTACCCCTTTTCGTCGTTCTCCAACTCTTTTTATTACCGAACAGTCAAACTTTTCTCAAAAAATAAGCTCGAGGGATTTATTGTTTTTTCGGTTCGCGAAGGACACCTAAAAACACTTTATACAAATTTACCTGACGAATATTTTGCAGAAATAACAACTTATTTAAAATCCTTCTGCAAACAGAACAAAATTGAAGTGCTAACTATCTATAAAAAAGCGCTGGCAGCAGAGTTGTTTAAAAGAAATTTCCCATTTTTGCATGTTAAAAAATACGGCCAAAAAATATACAGCACATTCGAATTTAATTGCAACAAAGTTTATCTGTTTCAAGATGGCGATGGCGATGTATTTTTTACCTAATTAGTAGAATTATGGAAGTAAAAGTTTTAGGGAACAACCACTCAATTTTAGATCAGTACCTTGCTGAAATCAGAGATATTTCGATTCAAACAGATCCGCTTCGTTTTCGCGACAACTTAAACCGTATTGGCGAACTATTCGCATACGAAATAAGTAAGGAAATGCCATTTGAAGTAAACAATGTGCAAACACCACTTGGAGTAGCAAAAGTTCCAAAATTAGGACAGCAGCCTGTTTTGGCTACTATTTTGCGTGCCGGGCTGGCCATGCACAACGGATTGCTGCGTATTTTCGATCGTGCTGAAAACTGTTTTATTTCGGCTTACCGGAAATATACCGACGCAGGTGAATTTGATATTGAATTTGAATACATGGCTTCACCGTCTCTGGATAAAAAAGTAGTAATTCTTTCTGATCCGATGCTGGCCTCCGGAAAGTCGATGGAAATAGGTTACGAAGCATTATTTAGCAAAGGAACTCCATCGCATGTACATTTAATAGCAATTATTGCCAGCCAGGAAGGTGTTGATTACATTCTTGAAAATATTAAAGCCGATAATGTAACGCTGTGGCTTGGTGCCATCGATCCTGAAATGACTCCAAAGTCGTACATTGTTCCGGGATTAGGCGACGCCGGCGATTTGGCTTTTGGAGAAAAAATAGACTCGAAATAGTCATACCAATATTACATTTTGGTCTCAAACAAAAATAATGAGCTTTCCTGAAAACAGGGCAGCTCATTTTTCAAATTGTATTATTATTTTAAAAGTAGACTTCTACCGTAATATTTTCGCGGCCAAATCCTTTGTCGCTTAATATTTCCATCGAATCAAAAATCATATCGCTGTTTCCACACAAGTAAAAACAGGTATTTTTATCAAATTCTGTTTTTTTAAGGTACTCCGTTACACGCCCGTTAAAATCGCCTCTTTTATCACGTGAAGTACATAGTGTTAACCTGTCGGCATTGTATTCCTCTTTTTCGTAACCTTCTTCCAGGGTGCGCACACCGTGAATTAAATGATAATCAAGATTGGGATTACTTTTTACAATGCTGTGAAAAGGAGCAATTCCGGTACCACTGGCAATAAAAACATGTTTGTGGCTTTCTCTGTTTTTTTCATCCAGTCCAAACTTTCCGAAAGGTCCGTGCACCTCCACCATATCACCTACTTTCAAGTGCTTCAATTTAGGAGAGAAATACCCGCCATCTACTTCCTTTACCAGTACCTCAAGATTTTCGTCTTCTTCGGCACTGTAAATTGAATATTCGCGGCTTTGGTAATCGCCCGATATGGATAACGACACATGTTGTCCGGCCTCAAATTTAAAGCGGCTCTTGGGCAGACTTAAAACAAAAGTGTGCTCTGTTAAATTCCTGATTCCAATAACTTTGTAATAATTTGTATCAAGTTGAACTTCTGGTTTCATGTCAATTGTCATGGTATTTATTTTTTAACGTTTTGCAAAAATAGTTGATTTTTTATTTTAAAGACCTTTTAGTCTTTTATTTGGCCGATTATTTTAGATAATTAACCGATTATTAACACTATTGTTCAGTTGACATTCGTAGTTTTAGATAGAAAATTTTTAACGCCGTTTATTAATTTTTATAGCAAAACCATAAAAACAACTATTCAAAAATGAAAACACTGATCGCCTACAGCACCACTCACGGATGCACTGAAAAAACAGCCAACGAACTAAAAGACTCTTTAGGAGGTGAAGTACATCTCGTTAATTTAAAACACAATCCTAATCTGGATCTAGCAGAATTCCATAAAGTAATAATCGGAGGTTCAATTCATGCCGGCCAGGTTCAGAAAAAAGTAAAAGAATTTTGTAACAAGAATTTAACTGCACTTCAGGAGAAAGAACTTGGTTTATTTATTTGTTGCATGAAAGAAGGAGAAGAAGCGCAAAATCAACTACTTGATGCATTTCCGCAGGCATTAATTCAAAAAGCGAAAGCTACCGCTTATTTTGGCGGTGAATTCACTTTTGAAAAAATGAATTTCCTGCAAAAAATGATTGTTAAAAAAGTGGCCCGTGTTGAACACAGTACTTCAAAAGTAGACCACGAAGCAATTCTAAGTTTCTCAAAAAGAATGGACAAGATATTTAATCCGTTTCTGTTTTTAATTTAAAAATTCAAGTAAAAATACCGGGTTAATTTTATAAACTCCTCTGAATATCCAGATCCGGTTATAGCATATACAGGGAAGCAGTCTTTTGTACAGTCTGCTTCTATTTTTCCAAACTCCATTAAAACACGGTTAACGGCCTTTTTTGCATTGGGTCGTACTTCTGTTTTTCGGGTTAAAAAGAGTCCCTTTGCTATGGCAATCTTAATAAATTCTTCAGCAGGATCGCAGGGTAAAATTACAGCTAATTTTCCGTTGCTGTTTAAGAGATTAACCGAAGTAGTAACCAATTCCGGGAACGACATTGAATCGTTATGACGGGCCAGCGTTCGGCCTGTGTTACTAGCTTTTAAACTATTACTGAAAAACGGAGGATTCGAAACAATAAGATCGAACGTTTCTGCTGTGTTGTTTCCAAAATCCTGAAAAGAACAGTTTAGTACATCAATTCTGTTTCCCCATTTTGAAGCAGCCACATTGTTCTTTGCTTCAGCAGCAGCGTTTTCTTCAATTTCTATGGCCGTAATTTTTGCAATTGAACGTTGTGCAAGCATTAAAGCAATTAAACCGGTGCCTGTACCAACATCCAGTATTTTCTTACAATTTTCAACGCCGGTCCAGGCTCCCAGCAAAACACCATCGGTACCCACTTTCATGGCCGTTTTTTCCTGCCTGACCGTAAACTCTTTAAATTGAAAATAGTTGTTTTTATCCATAAATAGTAATGAAATGTTACACTGTTTAAAAGCTTAAAACTTTTCGAAAACTCCCAACCCAAACAAGGCAAAGTCGTATTTCACAGGATCATTTTGATCAAACTTTCGCAGCGATGATGTGATTTCTTCCACGGCTTTCCAATCGTTTGATTTCCGTTGTAAAAGCCCCAGTTTTCTTCCGACATTTCCGGTATGCACATCAAGCGGCAACATAAGTGCAGAAGTTGGTATTCCTTGCCACAAACCAAAATCGACTCCTGCATTATCTTTCCTCGCCATCCAGCGCAAATACATGTTCAGCCTTTTCCCCGAAGCTCCCTTTTCTACATTCGAAATATGTTTTCGGGTACGCTCTCCTGCAATTTCAAAAAACACCTTGTAAAAATAAAACAATGCCGACTTAATTGTATTTTCCTGTTGAAATCCCTTTTCGAAAACAGCTTGCAAACTACCATGATTGGCATAAATATTCCGAAGCGAGTGAATAAAATAAATACAGTCGGTACCATTAAAAGTGCGATGCACAAAATGTTCCAGTTTCTTTATCTCATATTCAGAAGCATGTAAAACAAAATCGTGAGGTTGATTGTCGAGCATGCTCAACAAACGCAAAGCATTTTTTATTATCGCTGCCCGGTTTCCCCATGAAATAGTTGCCGTTAAAAAACCCGCTATCTCGATATTCTCTTTTTCAGAAAATTGCTTGGGAACCTGAATTGGATCGGATTCAATAAAATTAGGACGATTAAACTCTTCCACTTTTTCATCCAGAAAATTCTTTAGATCTGCACTATTTTCCATTGGCATAATTTAGTAAAAAGATTGAACCCGGATACTGGATTACTTGATACCAGATTACTGGATTTCAGGACAGCCGGATTATTGAGAAAGGATTTTGTTTAAAAACGATGGAACGAAATCATTCAACTCCTCAATCACTCAATCACGCCATCTTTTATATGGATGATTCTATCCGAACGTTCGGCAAAGTGATCGTCGTGGGTAACAATTATAAAAGTTTGTCCCAGATCATCACGAAGTTTAAAAAGTAATTCGTGCAGCTCGTCGCGGTTTGCCGAATCAAGGTTTCCCGATGGCTCATCAGCCATTACAACCGACGGACTGTTAACTAAGGCACGTGCCATTGCAATCCGTTGTTTTTCGCCACCGGAAAGTTCTGCCGGTTTGTGTTCCATTCTGTCGGCCAGCCCCAAATATGCAATTAATTCCTTTGCCTTTGCCTCAGCCTTTGCTTTTGGGGTTTTGGCTATAAATGCAGGAATGCAAACATTCTCAAGAGCAGTAAACTCAGGCAGTAAATGATGAAACTGGAATACAAAGCCAATTTCTTTATTCCGGAAAGCCGCCAGTTGCTTTTCAGAAAAGGATGAGATCTTTTGGTCGTTAAAAAAGATTTCGCCGCTATCAGGTTTACTTAGCGTACCCAGTATCTGCAAAAGCGTGGTTTTTCCGGCTCCACTTGCACCAACAATTGAATACAACTTACCTGCAGGAATATCGAGGTTAATTCCTTTTAAAACCTCCAGTTTCCCAAACGACTTTGTTATGTTATCTGCTTTAATCAATACGAACGTTTAAAATAGTAAACCCATTCCGTATAATTTTAGTATCTCGTTGAGTACATAAAAAATATAAGTGGCGATTAAAATTCCTCCGGTAAGTTTTCCTACCTTCCATTTTTTCACCAGCAACAACAGAACCAGCAATACTACCGAGGCAGCCAAAATAAGTGCCGAACTAACCAGATTGCCTCCAGTGGAAATTGCCTCGCCCGACATGGACATTACAATTAGAAAAGGAAGCCCCAATCCAACAAGTATATCAAAAATATTTGATCCAATGGCATTGCTAACCGCCATATCGCCCCTACCCTGTTTGGCCACTATTATAGACGAAAACAAATCGGGGATTGATGTTCCGACAGCCAGAACCGTTAAAGCAATAATGGCTTCAGGAATATTTAGCGCATGTGCCGCATGTACAGCCACTTCAACCAAAACATAACTTAAAGCAGCAATAATAAGAATAGAAATTATAAATACCAGGTAGTAGCGTTCCGCCGCTGGGAAAATAAAATGCAGCAGCTTATCAACCGGTTTTGTTACTTTATTGTGTTCGCCATGTGCTTCCTCCACACTTTCGTCACACTCCACATCGGAATACGGTAGGATTTTACGCCAGTACACAACGGCAACTACATATAATACATAAACGATAAGAAACAGAACTGCTTCGTGAAACGAAAACGTTCCGTCCCAAATAACATGAACCAACAAACCAACCGCGATTGCATAAAAGAACAAATCGCGAACTACGGGTTGCCAGGTAAGTTTTGCCTGTTTTACCCAGGCAGCTGCGCCGACAATGGCCAGCAAATTAAAAATGGCGCTTCCCACAATACTTCCAATCCCAATTACCTGGTGGTCGCCGGGTTTTATTACTGCAAAAAGTGCCACAAACAGTTCGGGAGCACTTGAACCAACTGCCATTAATGTAGCGCCCGCAGCATCGCTTGAGAGTCGCAGGTCTTTCGAAATTTTATCGAGCGAAGCAATAAAAAACAAATCGACGACACGGGCAAGTAAAACAAAACAAGCCAGTAATGCCAATATGTAAAGTAGTATCATCAAAAGAAATGTATTTGGAATTACGTATTAATCTTCAAAACGATCCTTAATACCTTGTTTGATCTCGTCGGTTTCTTTAGTTACTGTAGAAGATACGTCGTCGATGTCTTTCTTAATATCCGATGTATGCTCGTTCAGCTCGCGTTTGATCTCGTTAGTGGCTTTCTTAAACTCACGCATCCCTTTACCCAATGTTTTAGCAATATCCGGGATAGCTTTCGAGCCAAAAAACAGTAAAGCCAAAAGCATCACCAAAACAATTTCGCCGCCACTTATAAATAATAAATACTGCATTGTTAAAATTTTAGAACACAAAGATATAAAAAGACAGAAGTCGGAAGACCGAAGACCAAAGATATTTTACCTCTGTCTTCCGGCTTCCGACCTCCAACTTAAATTAGCTTACTTCTTCTTAATTTTTCCAACTACTTTTGCTACTCTTTTCTGAGTATCGAATGCAATAGGTGTTGCAATAAACAATGAAGAATACGTACCCACAAGCACACCAACTAACAATGCGAAGGTGAATCCCTGAATTGTTGCACCTCCAAACAGGAAGATCGCCAACAATACAACAAATGTTGATAATGATGTACTAAATGTACGACGCAATGTGCTGTTCAGCGCTTCGTCAACATTCAGGTCTCTGTCGCGTTTTGGATGCAGGCCAAGATATTCCCTGATACGGTCGAATACAACCACGGTATCGTTGATAGAATAACCCAGTACTGTAAGAATTGCTGCAATAAATGCCTGGTCGATTTCTAGCGAGAATGGCAGAACTCCGTACAACAATGAGAAGATACCCAATACAATTAACGAGTCGTGTGCCAGTGCAGCCACAGCTCCCAAACCATATTGCCAGTTGCGGAAACGAAGCAGGATATACAGGAATATAATAATCAGCGAGAAGCCAATTGCAATGGCCGAATCTTTACGAATATCATCTGAAATAGTTGGCCCTACTTTTTGCGAACTCTGCTGATATACATCGGTAAATTGTTCAAGCGTAACACTATTGTCGATAAAGCCACCTTCTTTTAAGCCTTGCATCAACAAAGCTTCAACTTCGTTATCAACATTTTCGCTGTGATCATCAATTTTAAAGTCGGTAGTAATACGAACCTGGTTGTTTGTACCAAATGTTTTTACTTCAGGAGCCGATTCAAATACTCCGGTTAATGCATCCTGCACCTCGTGAACTTTTACATCCTCTTCGAAACGAACAACATAAGTACGACCACCTTTAAAGTCGATACCGTAATTTAACCCGCGAACAAAGAAAGATCCGATAGACAGAACGATAAACAAACCTGAAATCACGTAAAAGATTTTTCTTTTCTCGAGGAATTTAATTTTAGTGTTACGTAACCAGTTTTCTGTTTTCGACGATGCAAACAAGATGGTTCCACCTTTGCGTAATTGCCATTCGAAAATTAAACGGGTTAAGAAAATTGCAGAGAAAAGAGAAGTCAGGATACCAACAATAAGAGTTGTTGCGAAACCTTTAATCGGGCCCGAACCAAACATATAAAGTACAATACCTGTAAGCAATGTAGTTACCTGACCATCGATAATTGCCGAATAAGCGTTTTTGTAACCATCGGTAATGGCCAGTTTAATTCCTTTACCGGCGCGTAATTCTTCCTGTACACGTTCGTAAATAAGTACGTTGGCATCAACCGACATACCAATTGTAAGTACAATACCGGCAATACCAGGCAGTGTAAGAACTGCACCTAACGAAGCAAGAATACCAAAAATGAAGAACATGTTGGCCACCAAAGCAATGTTTGCTGCCAAACCTGCATTTTTACTGTAGAAGAAAAGCATGTAAACAAGTACCAGTGCGAAGGCAATGATGAACGAAATTAATCCGCTGTTGATTGCTTCCTGCCCCAGTGAAGGACCTACAATGTCTTCCTGAATAATACGTGCAGGAGCAGGCATTTTACCCGATTTCAACACGTTTGCAAGGTCTTTTGCCTCTTCAATACTTTCCAAACCTGTAATACTTGAGCGACCACCAGGGATTTCTCCGTTTACAGTTGGGAACGAACGAACATAATCATCTAAAACAATAGCGATTGATTTACCAACGTTTTCTTTGGTCATTCGTTGCCAGATTTTAGCTCCTTCGGTGTTCATTTGCATCGATACTTCAGGATTTGAACCAAACTGATCGAAGTCCTGACGCGCATCGGTAATTGCTTCACCATCGAGAGGAGCACGTCCGTCGCGCGAAGTAACTTTTAAGGCAATTAAACGGTAGTAGTTGCCTGCAGCATCTACCGATTTAGCTGTCCATTTAAAAATCATATCCCTTGGGAAAATACTTTTCACCTGTGGGTTATTCAGATAAGCATTAACTTTTGCAGTATCTTTTGCGTGTGCCATACCAACAGACGGACCAGGGAAAAGCTGACCTGATTGATCGGTACTTGGATTTAAAACAGCAAATAACGGATACTGAGCTTTAAAACCAGCCAGGTTATCTATTGCTGCAGTTGAATCGTTTTCGGCACCGGCTTCCAACTCCGAAAGTAACGAGTTTTCATCTTCTTCGGTAGCTGCTGCTTCTTCTGTTGCTTCAGGTGCTGCTTCAGGTGCAGCTTCCGGCTCAACAGTCAGAGCTTCCATTTCTTTAATTTTCTGGTTTGCCTGAAGCATGTACTGATATACTTCCTGGTTTTCGTATGTTTCCCAGAATTCAAGATTAGCTGTTCCCTGCAACAGGTTACGTACCCTGTTTTGATCTTTAACACCCGGAAGTTCAACCAGGATACGACCGTCGGTTTGCAACAGCTGGATATTTGGTTGTGCCACACCAAAGCGGTCGATACGAGTACGCAAAATATTGAATGCGTTACCGATAGCAGCGTTGGTTTCGGTGCGAATAATGGCTAAAACCTGGGCATTGGTAGTGTTAAAGTTAATTTTATCGCGAAGCTCAAGCGTATTAAAAACCGACGCTAATTTTGCATTCGGATCAATTTCTTCGAAAGCCTGTCCGAACAATGTTACAAAATCAGCCTGGCTGTTTGTTTGTAATTCGGTTGCACGATTAAGGGCTTTATTAAATGTTTCGTCGTCGCTGTAATTCGACATTGCCCTGATAATGTCTTTTACTTCAACCTGAAGAGTAACGTTCATACCACCTTTAAGGTCGAGACCCAGGTTCATTTCAAGTTCCTGAACATCTTTAAACGTATATTTTTTAAGTCCAAGGAAATTGTAAACAACTTCACTTTTCATTGAGTCAAGGTAATTGAATTCCAGTTCAGGATTACCTTGTGCATACTCTTCAGCAGCTTTTTTAATTTGTTGCGATTTCCAGGTAAACGATAACTGGAAAAGACAAACCGCTGCCAACAGAATTGCAAATGTTAAAATTGCACCTTTGTTTTGCATTTGATTTTAATTTAAATGTTTATTTAATTTTTTGAAAATATTTTACTTAAAAGCAATTGAATTCACTCCGAATTCTGTGGAAAAAGAGAATTATCCACACCGTTAAAACTCCCTAAGATAAAGGAGAATTACTTACGCCAACGGGTCTTCGTCGGGGCGGGTAAAAAAGTGGTTTTGAAAAACCAGGTAATGATACGACTGAATAATGGGAGCTGTTTGAGTTTGCTCCTCGGCCTGTAGTACCTGGTAGTTTCTCAGCTGATGATATTTTCTGAGAAATTTGTCGTGCAACTGCACCTGTAATTTTCGGTCGGAAGTTTTAAGAACCTGTGTTTTCAAACTCACTGTAGTAGTTTGGCCGATTACATAAATATGCTCAGGTTCGGAAGTATGTCTTCCCGATTCGGCAGAAATGTTCTTAAGTCCATCAGGATTGTTTTCAAAATAATTATCGAGCAAAACCGCACCACCAACGATAGCTATTATTACAGCTAACCTGGTTAACAATTTACGGGTGATATTTATTCTGAATTTTAGCATTTTCCTGTTAAGCGGAGCAAATATACCCAAACAATTCAGGTTTCCAAAAATCAGGGGGCTAAAATTACAGCATCGGGTTTAGTTAGAGAGGATTGGGGCAGTGATCAGTTACAGTTGGCGGTTGCGGGTTATGGTGGTTAGTATGAACGATTATTAGTGGACAAAGTAGAAAGTCATTAGCCATTGGTCATTGGGAAGAACGGCTTTAACAAGTAACGGATGACTAGTGACTAGTGACCAAAACTCAGTGGCTCTCTGCGGGTTCTCTGCGATCTCTGTGGTAAAAAAACTAAACGCAAAGAGGAAAAGAAAGTCATTGGTCATTAGCCATTGGGAAGAACGGTTTTAACTAGTGACGGATGACAAATGACCAGTCGCAGTGATCAGTGATCAGTTGCAGGTTATGGATCATATCCAGTAATCCAGCGATCCGACAATCCGACAATCCGGCAAATGCTAAACGTCCTGTCTTCTACTGAAATAGCTTGACTAAAAAAGTTAAGTTATGAGAAAAGAAAAAGAAATGATGTTGACCAACCATA
>CANLMQ010000020.1 GCA_947492175.1 uncultured Draconibacterium sp.
CCGTGGCACAGTTTGAACCGAAATCAGTGGCACAAACCACTCCTAAATCGGTGGCACAAAACGAACAAGAATAGCCACCTACTACAATTCGGTAAAAATGGCGGCAAAAATGGATATTCCGGGAGCAAAATCGATCTACGAAGACCTGCGCAAACGTTTTGAGAAGGCAAAACCGGAAAAAGAAGAAGAAATATAGCTCGTTGTATGTGTGAGCGGGACGTTGTTTGGGGTTAAACGTGAAAGGATGCATTTGTTCGATGCATCCTTTTTTTATGAAATTTGATTTCGACTACAAGAATAGATTTTAAACTATGCATTGTCTTCTATCCTTCGCCCGTCGGTTGACGGACATTTCCTTTTAAACTACCCTTCATAGACATCTTTGTGAACTCATTGGTTCTGTTTAATATTTTGTCCGTGATACTAACAATCCGAATCCTCTTAATTACATTTGTCTTTCCTGACAGGAAATCCTTTTTCCTATAGCTGAAATGAGCTTGCGAATTACACGAGTCGCCCATAAAATAAACAATGCCAGACGAGTGAAAAAGGATTCAAACCTGTCTGACTGCGCAGCCAGGCAGGAAAGCCACCGCTGACGACAAAAGGCTAAAAATAAATTCCTTTCACTAAAATAAAGAAACTCCTCCTTTTAGGACTTCGTACCTTCGTCCTAACGAGCGTCAAACAGACTTGATTTTTTAACGCTCTCTCCATTCATTTTCTTAACGCTTTTTCTCGAAGGCGGCCTTGATGGCATACCTTGTGCGGGCTCGTCAAAAATCCGTCAATCGGGCTAATTCGACACTTTGAAAAAACGCAAAGGTTATTTTTTGACAAGATTTTTGCTTTCTTTTCATCGATTGGAAAAGAAAGAGCCTGTCTGGCTTGAAGACAAAAGCTAAAATATTTGGATTTTAATCAAATACAACTAAGATCTTATGATATTTGTGTATAGAGTGTAGTTTTCAAAGGAGGACTGGCTTCAGAGCGTAGTTCCAACAAGCTAGGGGCCAGGGGGATTAATGCCAATAGCAACACAAAATGTGCCTAATAAATTCATTCTTTTTAGTTTATACTGCGTTATAAAATATCGTCGTAGCATAGGCTATGCCTCTATTTTATGCCTTGTCTAAACTAAAAACCTCTAAATTTATTTTAGGCTCATTTCATATTTCAATTGGTATAATAGCGAGACTCTCAAACCAAAAATAAAAGTTCCCCAAAGGATTACATATCTTTTACCTTTGCGTAAACCTGGTTCTCAAAGAATTTATTTATCGATTCAGGCATATTATCGGAAACATTTTTATAGGCATCGCTATTGTGAATAACGTCGTAGGTCTCTTGATTTTTCCAGGTACCTTTCAGAAAGTAATTGTAGTTACTGTCTTTTCCGGGGATTACCTGCATAATTTTGTATCCACAGTCCATATATCCCATCTCCGAAATTGCCAGGTTAAATTTGTTAACAGCAATTTGTAGTTCGTTTATTTGCAGTTCATCAGGTACTTTTAATAAATGCAGGCTGGTTAAGTTCTTGTTGCTCTTATCGGGTAAGTGGGTACTGTGGCAATAATGCATCAGCCATTTATTGTTTTCTTTCCTGAATATATAATTCTCGTAAGCTTCTATATCCATTTTAACGTCGCCCATAGCAATGTTTGCCGAAAAATTAAGGATTACGAGTGCCATATTGCCTACCACTTCTGTTTTTTGTATATCCAGACCGACACTTATTCCTGCTCCTTCCATCGACTTTACAGCTTCAATAAATCCATCCAGGTCTTTGTGGTCGAATCCGGTTTCGAACAAGCTGAAATCCGGGGTGCATAGCGATCGCATACCATCGTAGTCAAATGCTTCCATCGACTTAAAGAATTCGTTTAATGAGGTTTCAACAGCAGCTTTTTCCTGCTCAGGACTAACGGTTTGGCAGGCAACAACAGTAGCCAGTAACAGAACTAATAAGGCGAAATTTTTCATAATACTATGTTTTACGTTTTCAACTGATACGTAAGAATCCGGTTAAAGTTTAATCTGCTTTTGATTGGGATTTTTTTTCTGATTATTCCGGCTTAACTGACTTCCATCATTTCAAAATCGCTTTGTAAAAGGTTGATTTATGATTACAAATCCGTACCTTATAAGTATAAAACAAACAAAAATGAAACTACTTCTTGAAAATATAAAGGAACTCGTTCAGGTAGAGGATGAACCTGTATTGTTTAAAGCGGGCGCCGAAATGGCTAAAGTTAAAACACTTAAAAATGCCTTTGTGATTATCCGTGATGAAATTATCGAAGATTTTGGCACCATGGACCAGCTGGAGGAGGTGTACCGCGACGATGATTTGTTGGTTGAAATCGACTGTTCCGACCGATTGGTGTATCCCAGTTTTTGCGATTCGCACACGCATTTGGTGTATCCGGCTCCGCGCGAAAAAGAATTTGTAGATCGTATAAAAGGCCTTTCGTACGAAGAGATTGCCCGCAGGGGAGGAGGCATTTTAAACTCGGCCAAACTACTGCATAATACCTCGGAAGAAGAACTGTATAACGATGCCATGGACCGGATTGTGGAAATTATTAAAATGGGAACAGGTGCCGTTGAAATTAAAAGCGGTTACGGCTTAAACACCGAGGATGAATTAAAAATGCTTCGGGTAATTCGCTGGATAAAACAAACAACGCCCATTTTTGTAAAGGCAACTTTTCTGGGAGCACATGCCATTCCACAGCAGTATAAAAACAATCCGTCGGAATACGCCGATATTATCATAAACGAAATGATTCCGCAGGTAGCTTCCGAAGAACTTGCCGATTATATCGATGTATTTTGCGACCAGGGATTTTTCTCGGTGGAAGATACCGAACGGATTCTTATGGCCGGAATGAAATATGGATTGCGACCAAAAATCCATGCCAACGAGCTGGGATTAACCGGGGGAATTCAGGCGGGTGTAAAATACAATGCTCTCTCTGTAGATCACCTCGAGTTTGTTGGCGATGAGGAAATTGCTGCTTTAAAAGATTCGGAAACAATGCCAACGGTGTTGCCGGGAGCCGCATTTTTCCTGGGAATGAAACTTTCGCCTGTTCGTGAAATGATAGAAGCCGGTTTGCCGGTGGCGCTGGCATCCGATTATAACCCGGGATCGTCGCCCAGCGGGAACATGAGCCTGATTTCGGCAATGGGATGTATAAAGTATAAAATGTTGCCCGAAGAGGTGATAAATGCCACTACCATCAACTCGGCTTATGCAATGGGGGTAAGCGACAGTTACGGAAGTATTGCCCGTGGAAAAGTAGCCAACTTGTTTATTACCGGTAAAATGCCCGGCATTGAATATTTACCTTATTCATACGGCTCAAATTTAGTCGATACCGTCATTCTTAACGGCGAAGTACAAACCTTTTAAAAAGGTACGACAGCTAAAAATAGAAAAGGGAAATAACCACAAAGTAACACGAAGTACGGCACAAAGTCACACAAAGATAGAGATAAGCTTAGTGAAACTTTGTGAAAAACTTTGAGAAACTTCGTGGTTAGAAGAAACTAACCTCAAAGTAACACCAAGTACGGCACAAAGTCGCACAAAGCTTTGAATAGCTTTTGAGGAACTTGGTGAAAAACTTTGAGTTACTTAGCGGTTAAAAAGAAGGTACAACAAAGTAACGCGAATATAGAGATGACCTTTAAGAAGTTTTGTCGTTTGTTAAAAGAAGCATGCAAATTATCATAAATAAATAACCAAAGAACATCACAATTATGAATCCTGAAAATGTGTTTAAACAAGTACTGGATTTTGCATTTAAGGTACACACCGAATTAGGTCCGGGTTTATTGGAGAGTGCATATGAGCAATGTTTGAAGTATGAACTGATTCAAGCCGGACTAAATGTTGAGAATCAAAAAGGATTACCACTTGTATATAAAGAGGTTTATTTGGATGTAGGTTACAGAATAGATTTGTTGGTTGAAAACCAGGTTGTAGTGGAAATAAAGTCTGTTGAAGCCTTAAATGAAGTTCATTTGGCTCAGATAATTACCTATCAAAAACTGTCGAATTGTAAACTTGGGTTGTTGGTGAATTTTAATGTAAAAAGTTTAAAAGACGGAATTAAAAGAGTAATTATATAATCTGTATTACTATGCAAAACTTCATGGTTCAAAAGAGGAACCCAAAAGTACCACTAAGTTTGGTACAAAGTCGCACAACGATTTGAATAGCCTTTGAGGAACTCCGTGAAAAACTTTGAGAAACTTCATGGTTAAAAAGAAAGTAACCACAAAGTAGTGCATCCGTTTACAAGAAAGTTTAAATAGCTAATAGAAACTGCAAGGATCGAAGAAACAAGATGAATATGTGAAATATCATGTACTGTTATTTTTCAGATTTTTACATTCGTATCCATAATAATATAAGTAATCAATCCGTGGGAATTAATCTTCGGATTTCCGACTAATTATTGCAATATGAAGAAAATTATAGAGTGCGTACCCAACTTTTCAGAAGGACGCGATTTAAGTATCATTAAAGAGATAACCAATGCCATAGAAAGTGTACCTGAGATAAGTCTGCTGGATGTTGATCCGGGGAAAGCGACCAACCGTACAGTGGTAACTTTTGTAGGTAGCCCCGACGATGTAATTGAAGCGGCATTTCGTGGTATAAAAAAGGCAGCCGAGCTAATCGATATGAGTAAACACAGTGGCGAGCATCCGCGTTTTGGAGCTACCGATGTGTGCCCGCTGGTGCCGGTTGCAAATGTTAGTATGGAAGAAGCCGTGGAGTATGCCCGAAAGCTGGCGAAACGAGTGGGAGAAGAATTGGAGATTCCGGTATTTTGTTACGAGTTTGCGGCCTTTAAACCGGTACGTCAGAGTCTGGCCAGTTGCCGCTCGGGTGAATACGAAGCTTTAAAAGAACGAATAACAGGCGCCGAATGGAAGCCTGATTTTGGTCCTGATAAATGGAATGCCAGGGTGGCCGGAAGTGGTGCAACTGCCATTGGTGCCCGTAACTTTTTGGTAGCATACAATGTGAACCTAAACACTACTTCAACACGCAGAGCTAATGCCATTGCATTCGATGTGCGCGAGGCTGGAAGGGTAAAACGCGAAGGAAATCCGGTAACCGGAAAAATTGTAACCGATGAAAACGGAGAACCTGTCAGGATTCCCGGAACACTGAAAAAAACACGTGCCATTGGCTGGTACATCGAAGAATACGGGATTGCCCAGATTTCGATTAACTTAACCGATATTACAGTTACATCGGTTCATGTGGCATTCGACGAAGTTGCTGAAAAAGCGCGGGACCGCGGAATTCGGGTGACCGGCTCGGAGTTGGTTGGATTAATACCGCTTCAGGCAATGTTGGATGCCGGTAAATATTTTTTGAAAAAACAGGAACGGTCAACAGGCATTTCGGATGAAGAGATTATAAAAATTGCCATAAAATCGCTGGGACTGGATGAACTGGCTCCTTTTGATCCGAAAAAGAAGATTATTGAATATGTAATTGAAGATAAGTCGGTCAAAAAACTGGTGGATATGACATTAACCGGTTTTAAAGATGAAACAGCATCTGAATCGCCGGCGCCGGGCGGAGGTTCTATTTCTGCCTATGTAGGATCGATGGGAGCTGCTTTGGGAACGATGGTAGCCAACTTGTCGGCCCACAAACGGGGTTGGGACGAGCGTTGGGAAGAGTTCTCCGACTGGGCAGAAAAAGGGAAAAAATATCACACCGCACTTTTAAATTGTGTGGATGAAGATACGGATGCTTTTAACCAGATTATGGCGGCGTTTGGTTTGCCTAAATCCAGTGATCAGGAAAAAGCTGAGCGAAAACAAGCCATCCATGAGGCCACCAAAAATGCCATTGAGGTGCCTTTAAAAGTAATGCAACTGGCGCACGATTCGATGGAAGTAATGCAGGCCATGGCAGAGTTTGGAAATCCAAATTCGGTTTCCGATGCCGGAGTGGGAGCTTTATGCGCGAGAACAGCTGTTGAAGGAGCTTATCTGAATGTAAAAATTAATGCGGCAGGTTTTGCCGATAAGGAATACCTGGAGGTGATACTTAAAAAAGCAGATGATTTGCTGCACTCGGCAAAAGAAAAAGAAGCTGCGATTATGACGGTTGTTCATCAAAGAATTGAAGGATAAACTGTTTGGAACTCTACTTTGTGATACTTTGTGTAGCCTTAGTGAGACTTTGTGGTTAACTATTTTTAAACCACAAAGACCACAAAGTAGGTCACAAAGTAGCACAACGGGAAAAGGAATTAGAATAAAAAGTGAGGAGAAATCTGCAGCTTATGAGCGTAGGCAACAGATTTCTCGCTTCACTCGAAATCAGAAACCATTTATTTAATTGTTTATTGCTTTTTACTCCTGAGGTTTTAAATCTTTTTGTAACCCGATAAGAACAAGAATTCCAAGCCGGGCCAGGGCAAAAACAAGAATCCCGAATAATGGCGATATCAGTGCAATTTTTAATCCTTCGGCAAAAATACTTGGAGCCACATCTCCGGCAGCCTGTACTTTGTCAAAAATCAATATAAGTCCAAAAGTTCGTCCCAGAAATCCCCAGGCAACGGCAAACCAGCTAACCGACTTTATCAGTTCAATGGTTTTGTATTTATCTCCTTTAATGATTACGCCGCGAACAAAAAGTGCTATAATTACAATGAATGCAATTAAAATAATGTAAGTGAAAGCCGGACCGCCTTCCGTCATTTTGTCAAGTACTTTAGTCATTTTTTTAGTTTTTTGAATGAATACTGTTTCAAATGTAAATCAGAAGTACATTCAATACTTTTTATTGCGACAGATGGAAAGTTTCGCACCTGTTTCAACAAAAATAAGTTTATAAAAGGGAATTTATATGTTGTAGATGCAACAACCCGAATAAAATCTGCAATTCATCGCTAAAAAAATGTTAGTTGGTGAATTTTGCTTAGTATTGTATTTGCAAAAGGCAAACATAAAAGTTATTTAGATTGTCCCCGGTTTTCAGGCCCGGTTTCCAAAATAGAGCTGAGATGATTCTGCAATTAAAAATTAAACCAAAGCTTATTTTTTTCCACGCCTTGTTTTGGGTGGCGGTTTGGTTTTTCTTTTTCTACTTTTTTAGCTACAACTCCGACAGTGTGGATTATGCACTCTGGTTTTCGAGTGGTTTGCTTCCCTTAACCATTGCCATAACCTATTTTGTAAACTACCGTTTAATTCCGCGTTATTTACTGGCCAAACGGTACTGGAAGTTTGCCCTGTACAGCTTTTATACGCTAATTTATTGTTCGTATATTATTTCGTTGCTGATTTATAGCTGCCTCATTCTTGTGCTTAAATTTAACTTGGATGAAATGCCTCCCATGAGTAAAAATTTCTTTTTTATTTTACTGCTGGTATTTTTAGTGGTTGGTATCATCAGCTTTGTAAGCATTTTAAACCAGAGCTTTCAAACCGCTTCGCGAAACAAAGAGTTGCAGAACAAAATTCTTGAAACACAGTTGCAGTTAAAAGAACAGGAATTGCATTACCTGAAACGCCAGATCCATCCGCATTTTTTGTTTAATACATTAAATACCATCTACGGTTTTGCTTTGAAACAGTCGCAGCAAACACCTGCCATTATTTTAAAACTTTCGAATTTGCTCGATTATATTTTGTACCAGGTAAACAAACCACGTGTGAGTTTAAAGGAAGATGTATTGCATATTCAGGAATATATTGAGTTGGAAAAAATCCGTTTTAAGGATACTTTAAAAGTGGAATTTAACTCCACGGAAATCGACTCAACCATTGAAGTAGCTCCCATGTTGCTTATTCCTTTTGTTGAAAATGCGTTTAAGCACGGTAGTTTGGTCGATGGGTTTCTAAGAATAAAAATAGATGTAAAGGTAGTGGGTAGTCGATTGCATTTTATTACAGGCAATTCGTATATCGGGCAAAATGGGGAAGAGCAGAACGGGGGAATCGGGTTGGAAAATATTCAAAAACGTTTGGAGTTGAACTACCAAAACAAGTTTAGCCTGAAGAGTGATATAAAGGATAACTGGTACTTTGCAGAGTTGATTATTGATGATTTAAAAGCGGTAAAAAATGAAAAGTAAAATCCGTTGTATTATTGTAGACGACGAGCCGGTAGCGCGGGAGATTCTCGAAAACCATCTTACAAAAATCGAAACCATTGAAGTGGTTGCCGCATGTAAAAGTGCCATTGAAGCCTTTAATGTGGTCAGCACCGAAAAAATCGATCTTATTTTTCTGGATATTAATATGCCTGAAATTTCGGGGCTTTCGTTTGCCAAATCGATAAACAAAAACATCAAAATAATTTTTACCACAGCCTATCGCGAATATGCGGTTGATGGCTTTGATTTGCAGGCGGTTGATTACCTGTTGAAACCCATTTCTTTTGAACGTTTATTACAGGGAGTAAACAAATATCTTAACGAAAGTATGCCGGTTCGGGTGCCAGAATTCAAAGAGATTGTTGAAGAAAAAAGCGAATCGTTTTTTGTACGCTCAGATCGCAAAATGATAAAAATTAATTTCACCGAGATTCTTTTTATCGAAAGCCTTTCGGACTACATAAAAATTCATCTTAAAGACAAAAATGTGGTTACCCGCGAGACCATTACAAGTATAGAAGCAAAATTGCCTCAGCAGGATTTTATGCGTGTGCATCGCTCGTATATTGTAGACTTACAGTCGATTACGTCGTTTACAACCGAATTGGTTGAAATTGGGAAAAAACAGATACCAATTAGCCGGAGTTATAAGGATACAGTTCTGAAACGGCTGGAAGCGTAGTCCGCAGGTAAGTTTAAAAAAGTGAATCTAGATCAAATTCGATATAAAAAATGGATCACATTGAAAATCCGGTGGATTATTATTTGAATCATATATTTTAATATTGCTGCCGCAGGCCTTCATTTTTGTCTTGACACAAAAACGAAGCAAAAAGGCCAAGGCTACTTTTGGCCCTTCCCCTGCGTTTTCATCTAATTAAAATTTTAAGTTTTCAACTGTAATAGATGGAACTCCCATGATTTTAAGTATGCTTGTTTGTGGCAAATTTTTGTCATGGTCGTTTCATAAAACCTAAATTCGGACGGGTGATTTCACTCCTTTATAATTAAAATTTTTGGCAACTCGTGTAACTCGCAAGCTCGTTTCCTCGGAGCTTCCCGCTCTCTCTAAGGTTTCATTTTAACTCCGGGTAACGACCAAAAGATGCCTGTCTGCTTATGCACAGCTAGCAGCTTCGAAAGCTACTTCGGAGCTTTGGCCTCGTCTGGTGAGCCAGAAAACAAGCGGTGACAGCGTTAAAAAATTACTGCTGTTTGAGGAGGTACGACGAGTTTCAGAAATTTTAGTCGTCATCGCGTAGCCTTGGATTTTCTGTCTACTCTTTGGGCTAAGCCAAATAGTAGAACCCGCCTGGTAAGGCAAAAACTATTCCCATAATGTAAAAAGTCTTCTTTAGCTCAAAGTTTTATCCACCAGAAATTTAAACTGATCCTAAAAAAAAAATGCCACTTGCAAAATTACAAGTGACATTTATGAAACTATTATCAGGAAATTTTTGTCTTATACCAAATTTATTTCAAAGAGAGACTTTAATAAATTTAGAATATTTGTGTTTAGGCAAAGCATAAAATTGAAGCATAGTAAGTTATGCTGAATTTTTATAATGCAGCATAAACGCAAATAAATAGAATTATAAGGCGCAATTTGGAGTAATTTTGGTATTATTCTTCAAACTGCTTGATTGTAGTTTTTATAATCTCAATGGCTTCCATTAATTGTTCTTCGGTAATTACCAGCGGAGGTGTAAAACGGATAATATGTTCATGTGTAGGCTTCGCAATCAAACCGTTTTCTTTTAGTGCCAGACAAACATCCCAGGCTGTTTTGCCGTTGGTAGGTTTTATGGCAACGGCATTTAATAAACCTTTTCCACGAACGATCTCAATCATTGGCGAGTCAATGGCTTTCATCTCTTTGCGGAATATCTCTCCCAACCGGTTTGAGTTTTCTACCAGTTTTTCGTCTTTAATTACATCCATAGCAGCTATGGCTACTTTTCCTGCAATTGGATTTCCTCCGTAAGTACTTCCGTGCTCACCGGGTTTTATGGTCAGCATAATCTCGTCGTCGGCCAGTACACACGAAACGGGGAAGAATCCTCCTGAGATAGCTTTACCTAGAACAAGTATATCCGGGCGAACATCTTCGTGGTCGCAGGCCAGCATCTTGCCAGTACGTCCGACTCCGGTTTGTACTTCGTCGGCCACAAAAAGCACATTGTATTTTTTACACAATTCCGACGCTTTTTTCAGGTAACCGTCTTCGGGCACATAAACACCGGCTTCTGCCTGAATCGGCTCAACCAGAAAACCTGCCACATTCGGATCTTTTAACGCGTTTTCCAGACTTTCCAAGTCGTTGTAAGGGATATTTACAAAACCCGGAGTAAATGGTCCGTAGTGGTTGTATGCATCCGGATCTGACGACATGGAAACAATGGTAATGGTGCGGCCATGGAAATTGCCATCGCAAACTATAATTTTAGCTTCGTTGGTTGGAATGCCTTTTACTTTGTAGCCCCATTTCCGAATCAGTTTAAGTGCAGTTTCGTCGGCTTCGGCTCCTGAGTTCATAGGCAGCATTTTATCGTAGCCAAACAATTTTGTCATGTATTCTTCCCACTCGCCTAAAACATCGTTGTAAAATGCCCGCGAGGTAAGTGCCAGCTTTTGGGCCTGATCGGCAAGAGCTTTAAAAATTCTGGGATGACAATGTCCCTGGTTAACGGCCGAGTAAGCAGCCAAAAAGTCGAAATATTTTTTACCCTCTACATCCCACACAAAAATGCCTTCACCTTTTGATAATACAACAGGTAGCGGGTGATAATTATGAGCACCAAATTTATCTTCTTTGGCAATGTAATCGTTTGTTGTTAATTGTGCCATTTTTAAAAGTTTTAATTCAATGCAGAATTACAATTTTTGAAGACAAAAAACAATAAGGGAAATGGTGTTAAATAGCAGTGAGAAATGTCAGGAAATGGGGAGGAGTTAGATTTCAGTGTTCAGTAACAGACGCAAAATACTTAATATGTAATAAACACAAACTTTTGGGAATCAAGATTGGAAGAGATCGAAGTTGAATAGATTGACTAAGATTGATTTTTATTCCCAAATGACAGAGCCAATGACCAATGACAAGTGCCTAATGACCAATAGCCATTAAACTATAACAGCTATTATTTCCAGAATCTTGCCAGCAGCACTTCAGCCAGGATAAAGAAAAGTGCCAAAAGAATACACCACTTCCAGAATTGTTTTCCGTTTTGAATGTCGTTAAATATTTCAGCGAAATTACGTTGCACTTCTTCAACCAGTGTGGCATTTTTAAGTTGTGCTTCGCTTAATTTATCTTTCATTTCAACAGGATCGAAGTAGCGCAAGTCCGATTCCAGACGATTAAAATTAAACGCCATTGCCGAAACGGTTTCTCTGTCGTTTTGTATCAGAAAATGCCCGTCGTTGTTTATTTGTTCGCCAAATTCTATTCGTACTTTACGCCCGGATATCGATTTGGCAGGAATAAACTTTTCCCCGCTTTCGATATTTTCAATTTCAACCGATGAATTCAAATCTACATCCAGGTTTTGGGGAAGATCGAAAAAGTTGTTGTTGCCTACAATAAACGAAATCTCCTGTTTTGGCAAACTATTCAATACAATATTATAGATGGTGGGCACAAACAAAATATCACGCGCAAAAGCTTCGTTTTTTTGCTCCAGCGGGAAACTAAATACCCAGACCTTTCCATCTTCGTAATTGATTTGAGAGAGCGCTTTGTCGCCATTTTGAAAGCTAAGAAGCTTTGTTTCGTCGGAACGGGTGCTGTTTTCAAACTGCAAATGCCCCTGTATTGACGGCAATACCGGATTTTGTTCGCGTTTGCGAAACACATCCTTAAAGAATTTGTTTTCAAAGTCGATACCAGATATCTTCTGGGTAGTAGAATCTATCCCTGTTGTGCGGTTTGCGTTAAACAAGGCAAGTAAGGTATTGTTAAAGGCAGGGTTATTTTTTGTTCCGGGAAAAAGAACCACCGAAGTACCTTTGTTAACTACACTCTCCAGTTCATTTAAAAAGCCACTCGAGAAGTTTTCAAGATTGACAAGAAAAATAGTGTTATACTCGTTCAAACGGTTTACCTGGAGGTTTTGCACATTCATTTCGTCCAACTGCACATAATCGTCGTTGGCAAACAATGCCGACAGATAGGAGAGGCCTTCTTTCGAATCGGGATTGTTATTGAAAATGGCCAGCGCCTTTAAACTTTTTTCAACAAAATAGCTGATGTACCAGTTGTTGTCGTGGGTGAAAGGGTAATCTGTAATTTCGATTTTTCCCAATTGCAATCCATCCGAATTATTGTTGTATTTCAGGTTGGCTACAATTTCGTTTTGTGCATCAACCGAAAAGTTGGTAATTGATTTTATGGAGTCGTTCAGAAACAGTTTTAGCGGCAGGTTTTGGTAGTTTTGGTTTGAACTGTTTTTTATGCGTACAAAAATGGTTTCTTCTTGTCCGAGCCGGTGTGCCGGTACTTCAACCCAACACGAATCGATGTACAGATTGGCAACTTCGTTGGGTTTTAAAGGCAAATAATAGCTAAAAACAGTTTTATCCGTAAAATTATCGATATCGGTTATGGTGCGCTGAAAATCAGAAATGAAATACAGGTTTTTGTCTGTATTTTCGGTGGTTTCATTATTCTGGCTTGCAAAACGGTTGTAGATTAACGACAAGGGAACAACAGTGGGAGAGGGCTGTACTTCAGATACCTCCTGAATAAACTGTTCTTTGTTATAAATATGTTGATGTTTGGGTTTTAAATCGTTTGTAAAAAGTCTGAATTTAGTGCCGGGAGGGTAAGCCATGCAAATTTCCAGAGCCTTGTTGCGTGCCACTTCCAGCAGTTGTCCCTGTTCCGAAAGCGCATTCATACTAAAAGAATTATCGATGTACACGGCCACCAGTTGGTTTGCTTGTTTTTTTGCATCGCGGTTGGCCGGAAGATAAGGTTGGGCAAAGGCAAACACAAGGAATACGATTGTAAGAATACGGGCAATAAGAATGAGTAGTTGTTTTAACCTCGACTTTCTTTTCGACTCTTTTTTTATGTCTTTTAAAAAATCGACATTGCTGAAATATACTGTTTTGTACCGTTTAAAACTAAACAGATGAATGAGAATTGGAATAGCAATTGTCAGCAGCGCAAATAAAAATGTCGGGTAAAGGAATTTCATAGATTATATATTGTAAGCCTACGGATAAAATCCGGGAATCTGCCAATTAAGTTTGTTATTATTCGTTTTTAAAAATTGCGACTTCGTGTTCGCCGGTTGATTTCCGGTATCCGCGAAACATTCCGTCGGTATTAAATTCCATCGCAATATTTCCGTCGGAATCAACTCCAATAACACCGCCGGTACCGTTTAGTTCCGTAAGTTTTCTGATTTCTTCACGACAGGCATCGGTTATCGAAAGATTTTTGTATTCCATCAGTGCCGAAATATCGCGGGCAAAACCAAGGCGGATATAATACTCGCCATGCCCGGTACACGATACTGCACAGGTTTTATTGTTTGCATATGTGCCTGCGCCAATGATTGGAGAGTCACCTATTCTTCCGTATTTTTTATTGGTCATTCCCCCGGTGGAGGTTCCTGCACACAGGTTGCCGTGCGTATCAAGTACTGCGCATCCTACTGTGCCTGTATTGTCTTTACTGGTTCTTTCGCGTTCTTTATTTAACAGGCGCTGCAACGACTGGTAACGCGATTTGGTATAGAAATAACTGTTGGGAACTATTTCGAGGCCCTGTTTTTTTGCAAATTCAGAAGCACCTTTCCCACTTAATAAAACATGTTCCGAATTATTCATGACTTCAAGCGCTGCCGCTATCGGATTTTTAATGTCATGAACACCGGCCACGGCTCCTGCATTCAGGGTATTTCCTTCCATTATTGAAGCATCCAGTTCATTTAGTCCGTCGTGCGTAAAAACAGCCCCTTTGCCCGCATTAAACAAAGGCGAGTTTTCCATTATTTTTATTACTTCTACAACTACCACGGGGGCGTTAGCCCCGTTTTTTAACATTTTCTCTCCTACATTCAGAGCTTTATTTAACGTGGCTTTGTATTCGGCACGTCGTTCTTCGTTTATTTTGTCTTTTGATATTACACCAGCTCCTCCATGAATTACAATGGTATATTTTTGCTGCCCTAAAGCGGTAATAACCACTAGAAATACGACAAATGTTGAAAAGATTGTTTTGAAATTCATTTGTATGATTTTTACAATTACAAAAATGAAATAATAATCTAAAAAAGCGGAGTATTAATGAAAGAATCTTTTAATTCAGTTAATTGAGTGGGATTCTGTTAAACTATTATTTAGCTGTTTTGTTTATTATTTTAAGTTATAACTTTAAACAGAATTAAAATTCTGATGTTTCTGATAGTGATTATAAGTTGATCAGCAATTTTAGATAAAAAAACAACCACATGTAGAATTATACTCATGGAAGTTGCATTTAATACCTTTAAATATTTTGAATTAAGCAGATGAAACCAGAAGGATATTCCATAAAAGATTTAGAAACTTTATCGGGCATAAAAGCGCATACCATTCGAATCTGGGAAAAAAGATACGGTTTGTTAAATCCGGAACGTACCGATACTAATATACGTTACTATACCGATAATGACCTGAAGCATATTTTAAATGTGGCGTTTCTAGTGAAAGGCGGCTTTAAAATTTCGAAGGTTGCAAAGTGGGGGCAAAATCAGATTAAAGAGACTGTTCTTGGTGTTTCGAAATCAAAAAGTTCGGAAGAAGGATATATCGATCGGTTGATGTTGGCTGTGGTAAATTTCGATAATGAAGAGTTTCATAAACTTTTAACCGAAATTCAGGCACACTACAGTCTTGAGGAAATGGTTTATAAAGTGGTTTTCTCTCTTTTTGAACGTATTGGCACCTATTGGCAGGTAGGGTCTATTTTTCCGGCACAGGAACACTATATAACACACTTGATACGACAGAAACTTATTGCGGAGATTGATAAAACAGGCATAAATAATACGCGGGGACAAACTATGTTGTTTTTTCTTCCGGAAAATGAGATGCACGAAATAAGCCTTCTTTTTTATTCGTACCTCGCACACAAAAGTGGGGTTAATGTAATTTACCTGGGGCAATTTGTTCCTTTTAACGATTTGCAAAAGTTGCAAACCCATATAACTATCGATTTTGTGTTTACTGCTTTTATAAATTCGTGGAGTAAAGAAGATTTGGAAGATTATTTGATGGAACTGAAAGGACTGTTTCAAAAACAAAAGATTTTTATAACTGGCGGTCAGGTAAATACTTTAAATCCGGAATTGCCACGCAATGTAAAAACGGTTAAAGATTACAAAGAATTTAATAAATATGTGGGAACCTGAAGATTGGACCTGATAACCCGGTTGATATGCTTTTGAAGTATGTGTGTAGTAAGAATAGCACGCAAATACAAGTTTAATCAGCAACTTCTTTTTTATTATGACCAGGCAAGAAAATATCAGTCCAGATTAGGAACAATATCAGAATAACAACAATACCTATCGACGAGTATAAAACTATCCGGTACCATTTTTCGTTGTCGGATGCCATCGGAAATATTAGTACTACCGAAACAAGAAGCAAAAGTACAGTAAGTATTGCCCAAATATTATATCTGTGAAGTTTCATGTCCCTATACCTAAATACATATACAATTTACGAAATAAGTACATGTGTGTCAATACGTGATTGCACGTGTTTTTACCAACTTATTAAAAGGGATTGTTAATATCCTCAAAAGTGGCCGGAAGAAAGACTTAACTTGTTTTGACAGTTACAATTAGTATATTTATAATAACCCGATTGACTGATTTATTTAATGGTATCAGTAAAAGATGTAAGTCCCGGGTATAGAGATATTTTTTTTATGTCGCTTGTAAATATTTCTAACTTTTCATCATCGTCGCTTTCAGGCGTATCGCTAAAATAGAGGTTGTAGTTTGCCTCCAACGGAACTAAAACTTTACAGTTTTGACGGGGCGGAATACGAATGTCCATAAAATCGCAATAATCTTCTTTGTCCCAGTAAACGTCGGTTAACATATTTACATAAATGGTATCTTTTGTGGGATTTACCAGATTTAACTTTTTAAACTTCTGCTCGGAGGGATAAAAACCAACTTCCGTATCAAGAACTGCACCTGCAACCACCGATCCGATTCCTGACATTATATCAAAACATACATTTCCCGACCTGCAATTACGTAATTCTACCTGGCGTTTATAACTTGACTCATCGTGAAAGTATCTTGGTGCAGAACAAGATGCAATAAGAAGTATAAGCAAAAATATAAGTAAGTAGTATCGTTGTAGTTTCATGGCTGTTTTTTGTTGTTTCTGCCAAAACAATTATCGTGCCTCAATAATAAGCATTATTAAAAATAAATTTCATTTTTTTGCAGATGTTAAACAATAGTGGACTATTTTTACATTGCTTTCATACTTAATTAACTATTTAAGCGTTTACATAAAAATTGAAATTCATGAAACGATTATTATTATCAACACTATTTCTTTTGTTTGCCGGTAGTGCATTTTCTCAGCTTGTTTTTGATTTGGGATTAAAAGCAGGGGTTAATGTTTCTAATCTGAAAATTGAAGAGGGAAGCTTTTTAAGTAACGAAGGAATAAATCTGAACTCTGATGCCATTACAAAAATGCATTGGGGAGCGTTTGGGAGGATTGGTTACGACAGGGTTTATCTTCAGCCCGAAGTGTATTACAGCAAAAAAGGGGGAAACTTATCGAGTAATATATTCGACCTTACTTCTGATTTTGATTACTCTAATGTAGACGTTCCGTTACTTTTGGGATACAGAATGATAAAAGGGAAGGCGTTTGATTTTAAAATAATGGCCGGCCCGGTATTTAGTTTTGTTACCAATGCTGATTATCCCGATGAACTGGACCCTTATTTAAAAGATGAATTTTTTAACGAACATTTGGTGGGGCTGCAATACGGACTGGGATTAGATGTGCTTTTTATAACTCTTGATGCACGGGTTGAGCATGCAGGTAAGTTTTACGATGATCCGGCTTTTGCCAGTGGAAATGCTACAACTTTTATGTTTTCGGTAGGATTTAAAATTTTATAGCATATATAACAACTAATGAATGAAAGGCTTCGGGATATCGGAGCCTTTTGTTTTTTTATAATTTCTGATCTTCGTTAACAGGTTTCGTATTCTTACTTTTGAACCAGTTACGCGGATCGAGTTGCTTCTTGTATTTCGAAAATAGTTCTTTACCAACCAATAAACCACCACTCCAAAAAAACACTTCCATTAAAACTAAACTTGTGGCTGAGGTTATTACTTTAGTGCGTGTTGGTAACTCAAAAAGAGGAATAACAAAGGTTGCAGCAAAAAATACCCCCGAAAATAGCATCAGGAATATCCCAAATTTTATTTGCCTGTTTTTATGTTTTTGCATGCTATTGTTTTATAGCAAAACTTTTAAAAGCCGGTTTTGTTTGATCTCTTGATTGTACTTTTCTGTTTTGCTTCAAAGATCGGTGAGTTTGAGGGTTGTCAGAAGGAGATCTTAAAAAAAATGTAATCAGAACTAACTGCCTTATTGTATTTAAAAGAAAAAGGGAATCAGTAAAGTAACAGATTCCCTTTGATGTATTGATTTAAAAATTGTTAGTCTATTCTTTTTCCGGCCCAGTTTATGGCATTGGTAATGTGTGCGATAATCAGCTTGTCCTGAAACGCTTCGTCGGTATGTCCAAAAACAGTGTAAAAAGAGCGAACACCATCATTTTCGGTCCACCAAATCAGAGGATGGTCATTCATCCTCCATTTGTCATTATTTGTACCTTTAATAGTGCTTTCATCCAATCGGGCAAGTACATTTACTTTTGCACGTGGATTTTCTTTAAACGAGTACCATTCGTCAATAGTGGTGTAGGTTTCCATTCCTTCAAATGGTTTCATTGCCGGGTGATCGAAGTTTTCGAAAATAACGGTTGCCTCTTGTGCCGGCGGGTGGGTTAAGAAATAGGCTCCTACCAGGTTTCCATAAAACGGCCAGTCGTATTCACAGTCAGAAGCGGCATGTATTCCAACATAACCTTTTCCTGCTTTTATAAATTTTTCGAAAGCCTGTTGTCCTTCTTCATCAATTGCATCGCCCGTTGGATTTAAAAACACAGCTAAATCTATTTTTGCAAGAATATCATCGTTTAACAACGATGCATCTTCGGTAGCTGTTATTATCCAATTTTGTTTTTTACTTTCATCGTAAAGCATTTTTAAACCCGACGAAATAGATGCATGCCGGAATCCGGAAGTTTTGCTGAATACTAAAATATTAAGAGATTCTTTAAACTCAGTGTCTTTTTGCGCGCACGAAATGCCTGTGATAAAAACTGCCAAAAGCAGCACCAGAATTTTTGTCTTCATATTTATTGGTTTTAGGTATTTATCTGCAAGATTACAAAAAAGTAATTAAAAGGAAAAGTCGGAAATGATATCCAGAATTAAATTCGGGTTAAATGTTTGTCTTTGCAATCAAGTTTAGAGCAGTAAACTATTATCTAAAATTGTATCGGCATTTGGGCCTTCGTTAAAAAGTAAATCCAAAATGCTGAGATTGGGTAAAAACCCAAATTTTTCGGTAAATACCTGCGTGTATTCTTCCGGTTGAAAAGAAGAGTCGGGAATGGTTTTATTCTTGGGAGAAATAACATCTCTCAGATTAAGTGTTCCGGCTGGTATTTTCTCGAAGTCGTTTGTGAGTTGTGCTGTATTTTTTAGATTCAGAAAATCGCAGATGGTTTCGTGAATCTGCATGTTAAAGTCGAGAAGAAACTTGTATTGTTTTTCGAAAAAGGGTTGAAGTTCATCCTGGTAATATTCGAAGTACGGCGATGAATTATAAGCAGAAACAATGGTTTGCCACTGGTTACGTTGCCAATTCATATCGTACGATAATTGTACATCTTTCATTAAAATTTTAGGACCACGCCCCTTTATAACAGGAACCACCAGCGATATCAGTCCGTTTCCGCCCGAAATAACACAACGGTTTCGGTAAGTTTGTTTGGGAAAGTGCTCAAATTGTTCGATATAAACTTCTGAGTGGTGAAAAAAACGTGCATAATAATGCACCGGGGCAAAATAAGCAGTGCTCAGTAAAAGTGCTTGTTTAGTCATTTCTAATCTTTAAAAAAAGGATTGTCGTAATCATCGTCATCGTCCAGTTTAATGCCTTCCGGATCAGTAATTTCATTAACTGGCTTTTGGTTTTTTTTATGATTTAACTCGTGCAGTTCTTTTAATTCATCGTTGAATTTAATCATCTGTTTGTAATCGCGTTTTAATTTCCAAAGTTTAGGATAGAAATAAAAAACAGCGATTAAATAGCCCAATAACAAACAAGCAATTAAGACAACAACAAGTGGCGCATCTTTTATTTCCCAAAAGAAAACATTGATGGTAATATCCATCGCATTTTGCAGGGTGAATATGACCAGTAAAAGTGCCAGAATTAAAAGGATGACGATAATTGCCTGCATACTTCAATGTTTTTGTAAATATAAAAAGGATAGCAGTTAACTACTATCCTTTAAACGAATATTTTTCGAATTGATTGTGAGTTACTTGTGTTAATCTCAACTACTCACAGCACAATTAGTTTATCGAACCTTGGAGAACAATCGTTTGAACCTGATATTTGCCGGGAAACTTTTGTCTTTATCCAGCGACAACCAAATAAATTTGGCTTTTCCCACAATATGGTCTTCAGGAACAAAACCCCAGTAACGCGAGTCGGCTGAGTTGTGTCGGTTGTCACCCATCATCCAGTAATAATCCATTTTAAAGGTATAACTGGTAGCCACTTCGCCATTAATCTTTATAACATCACCATTTACTTCCAGTTCGTTCTCTTCGTAAATGTCAATTATTCTTTCGTATAACGGAAGATTAGTTGTATTTAGCTGAACTGTTGCTCCTTTTGCCGGAACGGTAATCGGGCCAAAATTATCCACATTCCAATTGTAAGTACCGTGCATTGGAAAAATTGCCGGATCTTTTTTCTCAGGTTCTTCCAGCATTTTTACTACTGAAACTATGTTAGAAAATCCTTCCAGTTTTGGTTTATTTTCATCGGTAAGCGGGAAAAGATATTGCTGGCTAGAATAGGTGTGCCGGTCGGCTTCGGCAATTTTTAATTTATCCAGAGCCTTTGGATTAATTGACGTTCCATTGGTTTTAACAACGTAGTCGTACTGCACTCCCGGGAACTTTTCCTGAGGCTGGCCATTTACAAAAAGTTGTCCTTTTACTAATTTTAATTCATCTCCGGGGATTCCAACACAACGTTTAATGTAGTTTTCGCGTTTGTCGACCGGACGTGCTATAATCTCACCAAAATTACGTTTGTCGCTCCAAACGCGGTTTCTTCCGTAGCTGTTTATTAGCTGGTAATAACTTTGATTTGGTATTCCCAAAGCTACCGTGTCACCTTCCGGAAAGTGGAAAACCACCACATCGTTATTTTTTATTTTGGTAAAACCTGCCATCCTGTTGTAAGGGCGTTTTATCGCTTCTGAATACGACTTACCACCAACTACAGGCATGGTATTGTGTACAAACGGAAAAGAAAGCGGCGTATTAGGTGTTTTTGGTCCATAGGCAGTTTTGCTTACAAACAGGTAATCGCCAACCAGCATCGATTTTTCCATCGAAGAAGTTGGAATGGTGTACGCTTCAATAAAAAACATACGAATAAATGATGCCGCGATAATCGCAAAAATAATGGCATCAATCCATTCTACTACTTTTGTTTGTTTTCCGTTTGGCGGATTTTTCTTTTTCCAGAATGCCCAGTGTACTTTTTCTGTAATGTAAATGTCGAAAATAACGGCCAGGCCAAGAAGCCACAAATAGCTTCCCATCCAAATAACCCAAAGCAAATAAAGTGTTCCAACAGTAATAAACTTAAACCACTTGTTTGCCAAAATTGAACGTATCATTTAGTATGGTTTTATATTTTTAATAAATCTTTCATTGTAAGAATACCTTTGTGGTCGAGGCAATATTCAGCTGCCAAAACTGCTCCAAAAGCAAATCCTTCGCGGCTTTTTGCACTGTGGGTAATTTCAATAAAATCGATATCCGATTCGTATTTTATAGTGTGAATCCCCGGTACCTGCCCAACTCGCTCCGATTTGATATTCATCTCGTTTTCTGCAGGAGTTTGGTCGTTTACCCATGCGTCTTTTTTCGGAAGTATTTCCAAAATATCATCGGCCAGACTAATTGCCGTTCCACTTGGTGCATCCAGCTTTTGAGTATGATGAACTTCTGTCATTTCCACATTGTACTCGCTGCGTGGAGCCATTAAATCAGCCAGCTTCTTATTGAGTTCGAAGAAAAGATTAACGCCAACCGAGAAGTTACTTCCATAAAAGAAAGTTCCGTTTGAGTCGGCACATTTCTTATAAACTTCATCTTTCTTTTCGAGCCAGCCTGTTGTTCCACTTACTACAGGTATGCCAGCTTCGAAACAAATTGAGTAGTTGTTAATGGCCGAAGCCGGTATTGTAAACTCAATGGCAACGTCGCATTTTTGCAGGTTCTCAACCGTTAAATCATCCTGATTAGTGATATCTATTTTTAAGCCAATTTCGTGGCCACGGGAAACTGCAATTTTTTCAATTTCTTTACCCATTCTCCCATAACCAATTAGTGCGATTTTCATTTTTGTATTTTTTGTTTGATTTAAAACAAGCCACAAAGATAAAATATTACTCAAATCTAACCAGTGGTCTGTCAAACTTAAAATAAATTCGATGAATAGGGAGTTTAACCTGCCGAATTCTTCCAATAAATTTAAAATAAGATGTTATGCTTCACCAATGAAATTCTCTATTTTTGAACCACAATAGAAGGCTATGAAGAATATTAAACTTGTTGCAACCGATTTAGACGGAACGTTTTTAAAAAACGATCGGACGATTAGTGCAAAAAACCTCGAGGCTTTGCACAAACTTGGGGAGAAGAATATAACAAGGGTAGCAGCAACCGGACGTAACCTTGCAAAAGTAAGGCAGGTGCTCAATAATCATGTACCATTCGATTTTGTTGTGTTCTCGTCGGGTGCGGGTGTATTTAACTGGAAAGAACAGAAACACATTTACAGGCAGAATATAAAAAAGCAGTCTGCTCAGAAACTACTGACTCATTTTATCGAACGAGAGGTGAACTTTCATGCTTTTTATCCTGTGCCGGAAAATCATAACCATTATTATTTCAGGGGCAATCGAGATTGCGAAGAGTTTGAACGCTATTTCGAATACAACAAAGCCCATGCTGAAGAGTTGAACGTTGGGGCATTACCAGAAACAGAATTGTGCCAGTTTCTGGTAATTATTCGAGAGGACGAAAGTCTTTATATTCGGTTAAAAGCAGAAATTGAAAGTTTATGTCCGGAGATTCGTGTTATACGGGCATCATCGCCCATTTCAAAAGGATATATCTGGATGGAAGTTTTTCATCATTCGGTTTCAAAAGGAAACGGGATAAACGAAATATGTAAACGTACCGGAATTCAGCAAAACGAAACAATGGGACTGGGAAACGATTATAACGATTATGATTTGTTGAATTACACGGCTCATTCGTTTCTAACCGAAAATGCTCCTGATGAAATTAAGAGCGGTTTTACAATCCTGCCTTCCAACGAAGATGATGCTTTTGCGGTTTCTGTGAAATCACTATTGGTTTAAATTTTTAATTTAGCTGGCAATTTAATTTTTATAAGAATCAAAGTTGTTTCGCAGTATATTTATAGCTTTAACTACTTATTCTTGCATGTACCTATGAAAATTTATGCTCCGTTTTTTATACTGCTTCGTGTGGTTATATATGGTTTACTGCTCTTTGGTATGGCCGAAGGGATTTTTTTTGATGCCGCACATCCTATGGAAGATGGTTATTTTGGTGAAATAACATTTTCCGAAATCGGACAGGAAATTATTCTGTTGGTGTTGTTCGGGTTTTACCTGTTTATTGGTGCTAAATGGAAAGAAATAAAGGTGGTTTCAAACTTTATCGCCCTGTTTTTTCTGATGGCTTTTATTCGTGAGTTCAATTTTCTACTGGATGTTTGGATATACCCGGTCCTGGTGGTTACAACAATCCTGGGTTACCTGGTTATTCGTGATTTCAAAAAAATTAAACAGTCGGCACAGCATTTTTTTAGCCAGCCTGCCTCATCGTGGTTTTTAGCCGGATTTCTGGTTACTTTGGTTTTTAGCCGTTTGTTTGGCCGTTCAAAATTTTGGCGCCTGTTGTACGAAGAAGAAAATTACCGCTTTGCAAAAGCAGCTACAGAAGAAGGCCTCGAATTACTTGGCGATACCTTGATGCTCATTTCCGCCTTCGAATTATTATTTTATTATTTAGCTGAAAAAAGGAAAGTTTCATGAAAGTTTGTGGATTTACGTTTATTCGAAATGCCGAAAAGTTTGATTTCCCGATTGTGGAAGCCATAACATCGGTATTGCCTGTTTGCGATCATTTTGTAGTTGCAGTTGGAAAATCGGAAGATGGTACGCGAAAAATTATTGAAAACCTGGCACCCGGAAAAATTACCATTGTTGATACTGTCTGGGACGAATCGTTGCGTGAAGGAGGCTTTGTGTATGCTTCAGAAACCGATAAGGCATTTGATGCAATTCCTGATGAATTTGACTGGTGTTTTTACATTCAGGGTGATGAGGTAGTTCACGAAAAGTACTTGCCGGTTATAAAAGAGGCGATGCTTAAAAATGTAGATAAAAAAGAGGTGGAGGGTTTGCTTTTTGATTACCTGCACTTTTACGGGAATTACGATTATGTAGGCGATTGCCGACATTGGTACCGCAAAGAAATTCGCATAATCAGAAATGATAAAACCATTCGGTCGTACAAAGATGCCCAGGGATTCCGGAAAAACAACGAAAAACTAAATGTAGTACCGGTTGAAGCCGAAATATACCACTATGGATGGGTGCGTCCGCCTAAGTTTATGCAGGAAAAAGTTGACTCGGTAAAAGCTTTTTACAAAGGTATTTCGGAAGAGGAGGCCAGCAAAATTGCGTCGCAGAACGAGTTTAATTATGAAGCGGAATACGATGCTTTGGCAAAATTTGAAGGTACTCACCCCTCGGTAATGCACGAACGCATTAAACGTTTAAACTGGAAAGTGGAGGTTGATTTGACTAAGGTTAACATGAAATTGAAGTACCTGTTACTGTATAAAATTGAAAAGCTATTTGGTGTGCGTTTGTTCGAATACAGGAATTATAAAATTCTGAATCCTTAATTTTGTTATGTCATCTCGAACGTAGTGAGAGATCTGCTTCATTTTTACAGAAAAGCAATAGATTTCTCCTCATTCTTCGTTGAAACAGCAAATGCTTATTTGAATAACCCTCGTGCTTCGGCTAACTGAGCTGGTTTGCCAACATCTATCCACAAATCCGAATTATCGAAATAACCTTTTATATTTCTGGTTTTTGCCAGCTCCAGGTAAACGTTTACAATCGAAAACCGGTCTTCGTCGGGCATTAATTCAAATAACTCCGGCTGAATAATATGAATGCCACTAAAAGCCATTTCAGTTGCCTTCTCGAAATTTTCAGGTCTCGATATTTTGGTCTCGTTTGTTTTTTTATTTAGCCAACCTACCAGGTTTTTATTCTCATCAAATTTGAAATAACGTTGGGTTTCACGTTGGCGAACCACTAAGGTTGCCAGCGCTCCCGATTTTAAATGCACATCTTTTAAATGTTGTAAATTAATACTGCTTAAAATATCAACATTGTAAATCAGAACAGGGGAGGATCCGCTAAAAAACGGAGCTGCCTTTTTTAATCCGCCTCCGGTTTCCAAAAGTTTATCCGATTCGTTGGAAATATGAACAGGAATGCCCCAATTTTTACTTTTAATAAAATCAATAACCAAGTCTGAATAGTGATGCATATTTACCACAATTTCCTGAATCCCTTCAGCTTTTAATTTTTCTATGGCTCTTTGAAGCAATGTTTTTCCACCAATTTCAACCAGAGCTTTTGGTTTATTGGCTGTTTCGTTTTGTAAACGTGTGCCCAATCCTGCGGCGAAAATCATTGCTTGCATCTGAAAAGAGTTTTAAGTTCTGGAAATAGAATTTCCTCCCCATTGGGGAGGTGGCTGAAGGCCGGAGGAGTTATCGAATTCGGTCCAGACTTCTTACCAATGCTTCGTCTTTACCAATAGAACGAATGGCTAACCAGTCAAGGATTGCTGCAACTACAGGGAGTACAACCGGAATTTTAAAAGCAACTTTTACTTCTTCGAAACTGGCATAAGTAAAGTAAAAGAACATACCAAACAAGCCAAGTAAAAGGATAATAGTAAAGCCCAAAACCCGTATCTGAAGAATACGTTTTTTGAAAAGAAAAATAGCTACCAAATGCAATACTGTTATTATTCCTATAAAAATAAGCATGGGTAACCCGCTAAAAAGAAGCTCTTCGCCGTTAAAAATTCCAAATGCATTAAAAATATGCAATTGGTCGTTTACAATAATATCTGCAAATTTCTGTACGTATAATGAGCCGATTAAAAGTCCGGCTACCAGCATAAATATTGTCTGAATTCTTTGAATCATCGTTCTGTTTTTTTTGCAAAAATAGGGTTTCCTTATGTTTCTCAAAATGAAATTGAAAAACTGTTGATGAAATTTGGCAGGAAAGCCTAACTTTATTGAGAAAAAAAGGAATATTACTAAACAATAAAAACCAAGAGTTGTTTCTTGAATATTATTTAAAAGTTAATAAAAAATCAACGATGGATAAATTTTCGTCTGTAGGAAACCAGGAGCTTGAGGCGATAGAAGACCTTTACCAATCTTATCTTGAAAACCCGGAGTCGGTAGACCATAGCTGGCAGCAATTTTTTGCGGGATTCGAGTTAGCACAAAAGCAATATCCTGAGAAACCTTCCGGTATTAAGTCGGAACATATCGATAAAGAATTTGCAATTCTGAATTTAATACATGGCTACCGTCAACGTGGTCATTTGTTTACAAAAACAAATCCGGTACGTGCCCGGCGTCAGTATTCGCCAACACTTGCTATCGAAAATTTCGGATTGGTAAAAAAAGATCTGGAAACTACTTTTCAGGCCGGTAACGAAATTGGAATCGGGCCCGCTAAACTAAAAGATATTATTACGCATCTGGAAGACACATATTGCCGGTCGGTGGGGGTCGAATATGTTTACATGCGTCATCCTGAAGTTGTTCAGTGGCTTCGTGAACGAATGGAAAGTACTAAAAATTCGGAGGTATATACCGACGAAAAACGCAAGCATTTCTTTTATCATTTAAAGCTGGCTGTTGGATTCGAAAACTTTATTCATAAAAAGTTTGTTGGGCAAAAACGATTCTCGCTGGAAGGTGCTGAAGCTATTATCCCTGCTCTGGATGCGGTTATTGAAAAAGGATCAGAACTAGGTATGGAAGAGTTTATTCTGGGAATGGCACATAGAGGAAGGCTGAATATTCTGGCCAATATTCTGGAGAAACCCTATCAAAATATTTTTAAAGAGTTTTACGGCAAGGAGTACGAAGATGATATTACACAAGGTGATGTAAAGTATCATTTAGGGTATGAAAATGAGGTTGTGACCGACTTTGATAAGAAAGTAAAGTTAAAGTTGTTGCCTAATCCGTCGCACCTGGAAACTGTTGCACCGATAGTGGAAGGTATGGTACGTTCGCAAATTGAATCGAAGTACGAAAGAAATTACGATAAAGCTGCAGGGATTATTATACATGGAGATGCAGCCATTGCTACGCAGGGAGTTGTTTATGAAACCACGCAAATGTCGCAATTACCAGGTTATAAAACCGGCGGAACAATTCACCTGGTAATTAACAACCAGGTGGGATTTACCACACCGTATCTTGAAGCACGTTCGAGCACTTATTGTACCGATGTTGCCAAGGTAACACGTTCACCCGTATTTCATGTAAACGGCGACGATGTGGAGGCTTTAATCTGGACTGTGAAACTGGCTATGGAGTTTCGTCAGAAATTTCATTCTGATGTGTTTATTGACATTTTGTGTTATCGTAAATACGGGCATAACGAAGGTGACGAGCCTCGTTTTACGCAGCCTATGCTTTACAAAGCCATTGCCAAACATAAAAATCCGCGCGATATTTATGCCGATAAACTGAACGAACTGGCGATAATGACACACGAAGAGTCGAGGCAAAAAGTGAAAGAATTTGACCAGTTTTTGGAAGGGAAATTTAAAGAGTCGGAAAAAATTGAAAAACTTCAGATCCGAAAATTTTTATTGAACGAATACAAGACTTTTGATATGCCTTCAAAAGCTAGTTTTAATGAATCGTTGGAGACAGGAGTTGATGCAGAAACAATAAAAAGAATAGCAGGAAAAATTAATACGCTTCCCACAGATTTGCCCTTTTTCAAAAAAGTAAACCGCATAATTTCAGACCGAAAAATGATGATTCATGATGATCGGTTAGACTGGGCGATGGGAGAGTTACTGGCATACGGAACTTTACTGGCCGAAGGACATCCGGTACGTTTGAGTGGTCAGGACAGCGAACGGGGAACTTTTGCACATCGTCATGCTGCATTTACAGTTGAAGGTACTGAAATGAAATATTTCCCGTTAAAACATGTTTCTGAAGATCAGGCACGATTTAAGGTTTATAACTCGCTGCTTTCGGAGTATGCTGTTTTGGGGTTCGAATATGGTTATTCGCTGGCTCTACCCAACGGACTGACTATTTGGGAGGCTCAGTTCGGCGATTTCCATAATGTAGCACAGGTTGTTATCGACCAGTATATAACATCGGCTTTCGAAAAGTGGGGATTGATGAATGGATTGGTAATGTACCTTCCGCATGGTTACGAAGGGCAGGGACCGGAGCATTCCAGCGCCCGCATCGAAAGATTTTTAGAGTTGTCGGCTAACAATAATATTCAGGTGGTAGTACCTACAACGCCGGCAAACATGTTCCATTTGTTACGCAGGCAGGTAAAAATGAATATGCGTTTACCTCTAGTCATTTTTACTCCTAAAAGTTTGCTGCGTCATCCACAGGTTCAATCTAAAATTGAAGATATGGCCACCGGCAGTTTTCAGGAAATTATTGATGATAAAACTGCGAATCCTGATTTGGTTGAAAAAGTGGTATTCACAACAGGTAGGTTGTATTACGATTTAGCAAAGTACAACGTTGAGCACGGGCTGAATAATGTTGCCATTGTTCGAATGGAACAGATTTATCCTATCCCGAATAAACAGATCAGCGAAATACTAAAGAAATATAAAGGTTCAACAGAATTGATTTGGGCACAGGACGAACCTGAAAATATGGGAGCCTGGCCATTTATTAACCGAAAATTAGGCTGTTTGGGATTTAAAGTTGTTGCACGTCCAGAGAGTGCAAGTCCGGCAGCCGGATTAATGGAGAAGCATAAGAAAAGTCTGGATTTAATTCTGGAAACCGTATTTAAACAAAAAGAAGTTGTAGCCTCATAAAAAACCAAGAGATGATATTAGAAATAAAAGTTCCAAGTCCGGGAGAATCAATAACCGAAGTTGAAATTGGCAGTTGGCTGGTTGAAGACGGCACAGTGGTTGCCAAAGATCAGGAAATTGCAGAAGTAGAATCCGATAAAGCTACGTTAACTATTGTTGCCAGCGAAGGTGGAAAAATAAGCATTAAAGCTGGAGAAGGAGAAGCAGTGCCGGTTGGCGAGGTAGTTTGTACAATTGATACAAGCGTTGCCCCGGCCGAAAAGGTAGAGGCAAAGACAGAAGCTGAGACAAAGGCCGAGGAAGAAAGTGAGCAGTCGCAGGAGGAAACCGGTGTTCAGCATCGGGCAGCGGTTACCAACTCAACTGAATTCGACAAAGTAAAAGTTACTTCGGTGGCTAAAGAAATTATGAAGAAGCATAATCTTTCGGTTGATGATGTAATTACAGGGCTAAAACGTTTGGGTAAAAAAGAGGTTGAGGCGGTTGTAAATACTCCTCAAACGACAGCTCTGGAATTGACAAAAAAGGAAGTCAGCCGAGAAACTGATCGTCAACGAATGTCGAGTTTGCGCAGGAAACTGAGCGCACGTTTGGTTTCGGTAAAAAACGAAACGGCTATGCTGACTACGTTTAACGAAATTGACATGAGTTTCGTAATGAACCTAAGGAAGCAAAATCAGCAGAAGTTTATCGAAACACATGGTTTTAAACTTGGTTTTATGTCGTTTTTTACAAAAGCGGTTGCAATTGCAGCAGAAGCTTATCCTATGGTTAATGCTCAGATTGATGGCGACGAAATTGTTTCTCCGCAATTTGTGGATGTGGGAATTGCTGTTTCAACACCAAAGGGTTTGATGGTACCAATTGTTCGGAACGCAGAAGTAAAATCGGTGCCGGAAATTGAATTGGAAATAAAAGAGCTGGCAGAGAAAGCCCGCACCAAAAAAATATCGGTTGAAGAATTAACCGGCGGAACTTTTACCATTACAAATGGAGGAGTGTTTGGATCGTTGCTTTCAACACCAATAATAAATCCGCCACAGTCGGCTATTCTTGGTATGCACAATATTGTAGACCGCCCGGTTGCAGTTGATGGTCAGGTGGTGATTCGCCCGATGATGTACGTAGCTTTATCGTACGACCATCGTATTATTGACGGGAAAGATTCGGTAGGATTTCTGGTGAAAGTAAAAGAAATGATTGAAAATCCGGAACGTATGTTTACCGGAGGTAAAGATGCTGCCGAATTGTTGCTTGGGATATAGTTTTAGTTCAAATTAGAAACCCACGTTCTCTGAACGTGGTCAGAGTCGTTTTACGGAGTTGCCTATAAAAAGACTCATTGATAACTTTCAAGAGTTGTTTCTGCGACAAGAAGAAAGAACAATGAGTGGATTTAAGAAGTTATCGCATACAGTATGGCATTCTACCCACCATATTGTATGGATACCTAAATATTGGTATTTTTATCCTCTTCCAGGGGTATCCCAAAGCCACGTCCTCTGGTCGTAGCTGTTTACTTGTTGACCATTAATTGCTTATCGTAAAAACATTGGGATTAGTCGCCCTCAACATATTTACTTGGATAACCAAGCGATTAATCAACGGGATTATTACATGACACTCGATTATCTTTCTAGCTATTTTGGAATAAGCAAAACTGTTATTAAAAACAGAATTGAAGAACTGAAACTAATTACACATGCTAAGCCCAAAGAAGATATAAAAGCATTATGAGAAGAACACTTTTGGGATAGTATTACTCCCAGCTGGCGCGGCAATTCGTACCCCAGCCAATAGGCTGGAAATTGTTTTTTGATATAACAGAAACAGTATTGCTTACAACTGGCATATACTTAAATCAGTTATATTAACTTTTGTGCTAGAATATTTATTGTTAACTTTATCAGTAGCAAAAACTCGGAGTCAAATCAAAAACAACTGTAAGCAGAGGGGCACCCCATAATTTTCTGAAACATGAATACCAGGCCTATAAAATATTCGCTCGAACGGAATAGCACTACTATTGATGAGATACAAAAGTGTACTGAAGAAGAACAAAGATTACAACTTGTTACAACAATTGAAAACTTGGATTCTCGTAAGAAAGAACTAATCGAGAACATAATTCATTCATTTTGTATTGATTTGTCGCCACGTGCTTCTAATGCCTTAAAGCATTATTTAGACGATGAAATAAATTTAAAAGCAATTAAATCGATATTTACTGATAAATACTTTCAGCTTAAGAATATTAGAAATATAGGTGCTAAATCAATAAGTGAATTACAAATATTTTTGAATACTGTACAAAAACAAATTGAAATTATTGCTGCTTCTAAAAACGATGAGTTAAGCGATGAATGGTTTAAGTCTTTTATGAAAAGAAACTTTCACCTTTCTCCTGCGATACTTGCAGAGATTGGCAAGGACTATGATTTTTCGAAAGGCATACCCATTTTTAAAACTTTACAAGTATTAATAGAAAGAGAAATACTTTTTAATTCAAACGAAAAAGTAGTTTTTGAAAAAGGATTAATGTTTAACAATTCATACAAGTATTATTCTCTCGGAAAAATTGGAGAAACTTTAAATTTTGGTACAGAAAGGACACGCCAATGGAGAAACGGTTTGTATAACAAACTAAACTCAAAATTTGCATTTCTTAAGCTGTCCGAATTAGATACTTTAAATTTATATGGCATTGATATTAATTCAGATATGATAATTATTGATGACGAAATAGTTTCAGAGATAAATACGAAAGAGAATAACGCATTCAATAAATTATTTGTCAATAAAGTATTTTCAATTATACTTGATAAAACCTTTTCAATTATTGGAAACGAGAAAAGTATAGTATTTCATAAAAGGAATAGATCTGCTTATAATTGGAATTCGACCTACTTAATACAAAAGAGAATTGTTACTGTTTTTAATTTCGAATCATTTATAGACGATGTCAATAAACGCCTGTCTGAAATAATTAAAGTAGATTATTCCATTCATTTTAAAACTTATCTGGTAAACTTTCAAAAATCTACGACTTTAGACAATTTTCAAAGCCTTATTCAAATATGCGAATATCTTATTTACAGCGAGTTTGGCTTGAGTTTAGATAATTCGAAGAATATTACTTTTAAACGAAACATCCCAAAACTTGTAGTTGAATATGTTTGCGAGTTATTAAAGGAAAGAGATGAACTAATGACAATTACCCAAATCTATGATACGCTTAATTCGAAATATCCTGACAAAATAAAGAGCAAAGAAGGTTTAAGATCGTGTTGTGCGAGAAGTGCTAACTTAATATATTTTGGGCGGAGTAGTACATATGGTTTAAAAGTGTGGGAAAAAGAAAAGAATATTAAGGGTGGAACAATACGAACAATTGTAGAAGAATTTTTAGCAAAACATTGCGAGCCGAAGCATATTAAAGAAATCGAAAAATATGTAATTAAATATCGAAATACCAACGCAACCAAAATCTACGCAAATTTGAAACTTGAAAAATCCAATATGTTTGTGTTTTTTAATGGCTTTTTAGTAGGGCTTCAATCTAAAGATTATTCACACCTGAAATTTCTTCAGGTTGTGGAAAAGGCATTGAAATAGAAAAAATTGGTAAGATAATTTTCGTGAATTGGAAGAATTTATTAACACCAATAATAGGTTTCCATTTTATCGCGGAAATGCTTCTGACAAAAGATTATGTAATTTTATGATTAGAGAGTTAAATAAAGCGCGAAAAAAAAATAGATGAATCAAAATCAAAGCAAATTATTCATTTGTATAACAGTGTTTCAAACAAGGGATAGCATCGCTTTGTGAGCAACCGTGGGGAGCTACGCAGTTGCTGTTACCGGAACTGACAAGCGCAAGAGAACTCTAGCGTAAAGCCCGGCAGCCAGTATAATGGTAGTTCCAAAAATTTAAATCCTATCTATTCGTACTAGCGATGGGCTATCTTAATTGTTCAAAAAATATTGCTATTTCTGCGCTTTGTCAACAATTGTCTGAATTAAAATATACTACCTTTAGGGATTCAAATTTTTAATCCATTTACGAGATGAAAAGAGATACTTTGGTTTTTGATATTATTAAGAAAGAACATGAGCGCCAGTTGGGTGGAATTGAGTTGATTGCTTCTGAAAACTTTGTGAGCGAGCAGGTTATGGAAGCTATGGGGTCTGTAATGACTAACAAATATGCCGAAGGTTATCCTGGGAAAAGATATTATGGCGGTTGTCAGTTTGTTGATATGACCGAGCAGCTGGCTATCGACAGAATTAAAGAAATATATGGAGCTGAATGGGCGAATGTTCAACCGCATTCGGGAGCACAGGCTAATGCTGCAGTGTTAAGCGTAATTCTTAAACCTGGTGATACTTTTTTGGGTCTTGACCTTTCTCACGGAGGACATCTTTCGCATGGTTCGCTGGTAAACTCATCGGGTATTTTATACAATCCGGTTGCCTATAAAGTAAAAGAAGATACAGGTAGGGTTGATTACGATGAAATGGAAGCACTGGCCCTGGAGCATAAACCAAAATTAATTATCGGTGGTGCTTCGGCATACAGCCGCGAATGGGATTATAAACGCATGCGCGAAATTGCCGATAAAGTTGGCGCTTTGTTTATGGTAGATATGGCGCACCCTGCCGGATTAATTGCAGCCGGTTTGCTCGATAACCCAATTGAACATGCACATGTTGTTACGTCAACTACACATAAAACATTACGCGGACCGCGTGGTGGTATTATTTTAATTGGAAAAGATTTTGAAAATCCATGGGGTATAGCCACAAAAAAAGGTGTGGTTCGTAAAATGTCATCATTGTTAGATTCTGCTGTATTCCCTGGACAGCAAGGCGGACCACTTGAGCACGTTATTGCAGCTAAAGCGGTTGCATTTGGCGAAGCACTTGAACCGGAATACAAAGAATACCAGGCACAAGTGAAAAAGAATGCCGCTGTTATGGCGCAGGCTTTTGTTGATTTGGGGTACAAGGTAATTTCAGGTGGTACCGATAACCACTCAATGTTAATCGACTTACGTACCAAATATCCTGAGATTACAGGAAAGTTGGTTGAAAATACAATTGTAAACGCCGAGATTACTGTAAATAAAAACATGGTTCCTTTCGACAGCCGTTCGCCATTCCAGACTTCAGGTTTGCGTGTGGGTACTCCGGCCATCACAACCCGAGGTGTAAAAGAGGATTTAATGCCGGTTATCGTTCAGTTAATTGACGATTCAATTGCTAATATCAACGACGAAAAAATGATTAAATCAATTGGCGAAAAAGTTCATTCTATAATGAAAGATTTCCCATTGTTTGCATACTAAAAAGAAATCATCAACAAAATATGCGCTGCTCAACTTCGGATGAGCAGCGTTTTTTGTTTACTTTAAACTCAGAACGTTACCCTGTGAAATAAATCGAAGATTTAGTGCTGTGCACTATTTTACAGAGTAAACTTAGAACATAGTTATGGAATGGTACATTATATTAGCACTTATCGGAACCGGCGTCGCAGCCGGATTTATTAACACAACAGCCGGTGGTGGCTCTATGCTCACTATTCCGCTGCTTATGTTTATAGGTCTTCCGGCTAACGTAGCTAACGGAACCAATCGCATTGCCATACTTCTGCAAAATGTTATTGGGGTACAAACCTTCAGAAAAAAGCAGGTACTCGATTTAAGTACCGATTACCGACTGGCTATTCCTGCAGTTGTCGGATCTATAATCGGAGCTCTTGTGGCAGTGGAAATAGATGTTGTTTTGCTTAAAAACATTATTGCAGGATTAATGGTGGCACTGCTTTTAGTAGTGGTATTAAAACCCGAGGTTTGGGTAAAAGAACAAGTTGGCCAGGTAGAAGCAAAACCTACAATTTCACAATACCTGATCTTCTTTGGTATCGGACTTTATGGAGGTTTTATTCAAATGGGAGTTGGTTTTATTTTGTTGGCCGGACTTGTTTTGGGGTGCGGGCATAATCTGGTAAAAGCCAATGCTGTAAAAGTTTTTATTGTTCTTATTTACACCGTTTTTTCTCTGGGAATATTTATTTACCATAAACAAGTTGATATTACTGCCGGATTAATTTTGGCAGCCGGAAACATGTTTGGGGCCTGGTTGGGAGCTCATTTTACGGTTAAAGGCGGGGCTAAATATGTTCGCTATGTTCTCATTTTTGCCATGGTAATTGTTATTTTAAATTTGTTCGGAGTGTTTGGCTAGGGAAGTACTAACTCCAGGTTTCAGGTAGAAAATATACATCCGGATCAAGAAAAATTTCCCATCTTTGAGAGGAATGCCGAAGGGCAAGTTGGTGTATAATCCATAACAGATTTAATTTGAGCAGACAAACAAAAATACCTGTAACAGTAATCACCGGCTTTCTGGGAGCCGGAAAGACTACCTTTATTAATCACTTTTTGCAACAGAACAAAGGCAAACAGTTTGCCCTGGTGGAAAACGAATTTGGCGATGTGCCTATCGATACAAAGTTAATTAGCGGAGTAGATGCCAGCCAGATGTTCGAGCTAAAACAAGGTTGTATTTGTTGTACCCTTACCGATGAATACGAATTGGTTTTACAGGAACTGGCTGAACGTTTCCCGAATATTGAGCATGTGTTGATTGAAACAACAGGAGTTGCCGATCCGGCGCCTGTTATTCAACCTTTTTTTAGAGATGAGAATCTGGCTGAACTGTATGTTTATATAGGGACGGTTTGTTTGGTGGATGCGCTGAATTATACAACGCAGCCCGAAAAAGACATTTTACTCAAACAACTGGCAATTGCCGACACGATACTGGTGAACAAATCAGAAACATTGCCTGAAAATGAAAAGGCAGATTTTAAAGTAACCTTAAAACAAATTAATCCACTGGCCGAAATTTGCTTTATCAGCCATGGAAAGGCAAATCCCGAGTTGAATCATTTGCATTTAAAGGCAATAAACGGAGTCAATCTGATGGCTGATTCTGAATTGCATTCGCATATTCAAAAGAAAAAACTCACCTTTCAGCATCCGCTAAACCGGGCAGAGTTTCTTCGCTGGCTGGATTATACGCTTGATATTTACAAAAACAAAATCTACAGAACCAAAGGGATTCTGTGTTTTCAGGGCGAACCTTTCGAGTACATACTTCAGGGTGTAGGTGGAAGTTTCGAACTGATAGAAGGCGATTTAATTCTTGATGAAATAAAAAGTGAGATCGTTTTTATTGGAAGGTTAACCGATGTAGATCTTTCTTTTAGCATAGCTTCACCCCAGTAAAACCATCCAAAGCGGGATAATAAAAACCGACAGGAACGTACCAAGCACTACAATACGCGCTGCCAGTGTGGTTTTTAAATTGTATTGCAACGAAATTGCATAGGGTGTTAATCCCATGGGCATTGCAGCATCTATAACCGAAGCTTTTAGCAATTGCGTATCGAAGTTCGTCAATTTTAAAAACTGATAAAAGGCAAAGGGGAGCACCAGCATTGTAACCACAACAAAGGCAAACACGCCCGACCACTCGCGGAGCTTCCCAAACTTTTGCATTCCAAGAAACATGCCTAGGGCAAAAAGCACAACAGCTGTTACCGAATTGGCAAAAAGATGGATGGTTTGTTCGGCAAATCTGGGCAGCTTAATATTAAAAAATACAAGTGCGAGACCAACAATAACCGAAATCAGTAATGGATTTTGGGCAAGGCTTAAAAACAGTTTACGCGGATGGAGCTTGTCGTCTCCGGTAGTTTCAATCAGAATTATACCAAGGGTCAGCATCCAGAAAATATAAAGAGCCGAAATAATGGCAGCCACCGGAAGAATTTCTTCTCCGAAGGCATTTTGCAGCACCGGAATTCCCATGTATGCAATGTTTCCGAAAGGTAAAATAAGAAACAGGGTCCGGCGCATTTTCGACGAAAACTTAAACGCCTTAGCCACCGGAAAGGCCAGTAACAAACAAAATACGTTATAGGCTGAAGTAAACAGGATCAGTTTCGAATACGATTGCTCGCCAATTTCAAGGTGCATTAACGATGCCACTATCAAAGCCGGAAATCCGATGTATAAAGCATATTTATTGAGTACGTCAATCCAGTTTTGATTACTGGCTTTTGTGCGCGAAAAAAGGGTGCCTGTACCTATTACCACAAACAGTGGCAATACTGTTTTTACAGCTATTAAGAAAGTGCCCATTCGCCATATTTTATGTGCGGACGAATATCCGTAACAAACATTCCGGCTGTTTTTGCAGCTTCAATGCCAAGGTCGCCGTCTTCAAAAACCTGGCAAAATTCCGGTTCAACACCCATTCTTCGGGCGCATTCCAAAAACGTGTCGGGTTCGGGTTTATGTTTTGTTACATCGTCGGCCGAAATAATTGTGTCGAAATATTCAGTAAGCCCCAAAGCTTTTAACTGTACTTCGGCACTTTTACGGCTTGCTCCTGTGCCAACCGACATGGGAAGTTTTCCGTGACTTCTTTCAACAATTGAAGTAACTTTTGCTACCGGTATCAACAAATGGGCATGATCCCAAAACAACTCTTGTTTCATTTTAACAAGTTTTTCGGGTGTTTCAGAAACATTGTACCTGCTGATAATACGATATGCAAATTCAATGGTAGGGCGGCCGGTTAATTCGTAAATAATCTGCGGATCGAATTCGAATCCATACTGTTTGCCAATTATGTTCCAGGTTTTTATATGTACCGGAAGCGAGTCCGATAAAGTTCCGTCTAAATCAAATATCAAAGCTTTTGCTTCGGGGTGTACTGCGATTTCCATATTTTTTATTTGCGGTCAAAATTAATACAACCCCTTAAAACGAGGAATGTTCGCCGGGCACGAATCGAAGATTTAAAAAAGAGTTAAACCCGGATTATGCATTAAGGAGTTATTATGAGCAATGAAAATACAATAAAACAAGCACTTGCTGAGACGAGGCATAGCACCGTTCTGGTGAGTTGAAGCAAGTGAGGAAAGCGCCTTGTTTTGAAGTAGTTTCAATGCGCAATAGACTTTTTAATGCATATTGCGGGTTAAACCCAACCGCCAGACTGCAAACGAGCCGAATCGTTTTTTTCAATAGATGTTGTTGAACATAACTGGCACAAAAACATTGACTTGTATCTCAAATTTTCATAATTTGCTGTTATTAAACCCAAAAAATAATACCACTTAAAATTGCCCGAAATACAAAAACTCAAATAACAAAAACAGAATAGCCTGGTTGCTATAATTTTCGAAGTAATCTATAAACAGAAAAAAAAGAGCCACCCTGCCTGGAAGCGAAAAGGTGGCTCAAATAAATAATCAATTTTCATTAATTATAAATTTAAATACAAAAATAAAAATGAGTGCCAATAGTGAAGCAAAAAAAAGAGATTTTGTATCTCAAACCATTACAATAATGGAACAGAATTCGACAATGCTAAGCGATGCGGGTTTCGATCCGGTAAATCGTATTAGCCAGTTAAAAACCGAATTAGTGGCATGCGACGAAGCCGAGGGAAGACAAGTTGAAGCGCAAACTGCCGCTTTAGATGCTACAAAAGCGTCGAATGCTGCTTTAAAAACGGCTTACGACGATGCCTCGGCAGCAATAAACCTTATTGAAGGTTTACTGGGAAAGGACAATAGCCTGGTGCATAAACTCAGGCAGCTACGAAAATAACTGTAGCCTGAGGCCGGGAAGCAAAGTTTTTAGGGCTGATTATTCTCATTTTTCCTTTGCTGTACCTGCTTTGAGGTTGTAATGTATAAAAGAACCGCTTTTATTTTAAAGGCGGTTTTTTTGAGGCTTGAATTATCCGAAAAGGAAAGAGGCGTTCGAGCGCATACTGACTTTGAGGTTGGGCTGAAGCCCTTTTTCAGCGAGCTATTCATTAACCCCAGGCTTAAGCCTGGGGTTAGTAACGCCTCCTTTGATGGGGGCTTTAGCCCAAAAATGTGTTTTTAAACTGACACAGTTCAATGAATAGACTCTACAGTTCATTGAATAGACTCGTTTTTACTTGTGAGGAACCACTTTTTAGCCACGGGAAAACGTTTTTTAATAGAGAAAATCTAATTCGTAGCCTCTAAGAATCGATTCGTATCTATGAAAAAATGGTTTTTAGCCTTTACGAATCGGTTTCTGGTTACCAAAAAATGATTTTTAATAGATAAAAACAATGTCGCAGCCCCTAAAAATCGATTTTTATCGATGAGAAAACGGTTTTTACTGCCTGCAAAACGGTTTTTGTGGTTGCAAAATGGGTTGTAATCCTACTGAAAGTGGCTTTAATAAAGGGTTTTGTCGGTTTTGGTTTGTTTTGTGGTTGACTTTTTTTTGGGTGGTTTATTTTAAAGATAAAGAAATGCAATATAACCGCGCACCTAAAGTGATTGTGATCCTTGTTTTTATTTTGGAGTGAGGATTAGAGAATGAAATATTTACCACATTGGTCTTACATTTCTTTTTTCCTTTTCTATTTCGGCTCCAACCAGCCTGTCCCAAATTTCAATACCAGCGTATTGTTCTACTTTTGAGGTGGGCACCAAAAATTCGGAAAGCGGTTTGTTGCTACCTTCGTTTGGGAGAATAAATGACCACATTTTTAACTTACCTTTTACATCTTCTGTAAGTATTGATTTAAAAAAGGCATGCGGAACAGGAATAGTTACATCGTTTGAATCATCGGTTCCAATGGTTGAAACTGGTTGGTCAAAATTAAAAATGGGTCCGGTAACTACATAAGTCTCTAAAATAATCTCCTGACTGTTTAACACCCTTATTTCTTTCTCCAGTCTTCTCCAAATAAAACGATTTAAATCAGCTTTTTGTGGCGACATATTAGAAAGTAAAAAGGTTTCGCTGTTTTGAATTTCCAATCCACGTTGATTGGCACTGGGAACCATATGTCCTCGGTCGTATCCCGAATCTTTAAAATCTACCAAATCGGCTCGGAATATTTGAGGAATACGATAATCAGGACGAAAATTATCTAAACGTTCCACACCTTCTGGATCTCCGTTTATAGTAGGTGGATTTACAATTTCCAGTACCCACTTAGCTTGTCGGAAATAATATGAATATCCGCAAATATAATATCGGTTAAACAAAATTTGGTCGGCAGCTGGCATACCGTAGCGAGTTTCTTTACGTAAGTTTGATAAGTCGGTCATAGTTAAAAGTTTTGGTAATTTTTATTTTTGACTTTATTAAATTCACTCTAAACTAGATACTACCTTGTACTATTGGAAGCTTATTCAATAAGGTCTTTTAATTCAGGAATATTTTGATTTTTCTGTAAAACGATTACTGAATCTATCTCTGCTGTGTTTGCGTTGTCATACAAAACTGCGTTCAGTTTCTTTGAATAAATTACTATATGAAAAGTTTTTTTTTCTGCTACAAACAGATGGTCTTCCGCTTCTTCAATTATGGCGCTAATTCCTTTGTTTGAATAAACCTCATTTTGGGTAAGTAGCTTTATATAATGATTAAAAGTCAAGGCAGATAAATCGCCTTTATATTCTCCGATTAACTTTAGCTTTCCTCTCAATTTATTATTTGCCGAAGACAAATCAATAACAAATTCTTCAAGCTTTTTATTATTAGTCTGTGCTTCAGATTTAAATTCAAATCCAATACACAGCATAAACACAACAAGTATAAAAATTGCTTTTCTCATATCATTTTTTATTTCCAAAATTCAGGGATAACATCTAAATTATTATTTTCAGCAAGTCGTCCGGTATCTAGATTAATTAAAGGAATATCCTTTTCGTCCAGTTCTTTTTCATTTTCAAAAACATATTCGTATGCTTGCTTTGCAATTTCTGTAAACTTCAAATAATACTGAGGAACACAATCCTCGAAGAAGTTAACTTCATCAACTTTTAGAAAGTTGACTTTGCGATCAACGGGTTTATTTAGTACTACAGCTTTTTCTCTAATAATATCAGCCCGGTTCCGATATGTAAAAGAGTTCGACTTTAAAACTCGATAGAATCTTGGATGATCACCTTCTGCAACTTCAAACATTCGATGCAGCCCATCAATCCATCCCAATATCTTCTTTACTGGGTAATCTTCATAATAAACTTCCGAAATTAGCTCACTAAATAACTCGATTATAATACTTGAACCTGGGACCTCCTTGAAATTAAGTAGTTCATCATGAAGGTTAGAATAATTTAACTCTGATGTAAATCCTGTATCTTTTGTTAATTCTTCCATAAAAAGAACATCCAACTGCATTTCTAGCGAGCGGTGTTCTGCCTGATGTTCTTCATATTCTCCAACCATATCTCTTACAAAAGGATGTATTACCCCGTCAGCAATTACGTGTGAAATATATCCTAAAAAGAAAGAGAACATATGATAATGAACTTCTACATCAATTTTGCCATTTAAAGATTTCAACTTTTTCAATGCCAACAATGGTATTTGATTCGTTTGTCTATAGTGAAAGTTGTCGGCAAGGAGACTTTCGTTTGATAGAAAAAAATTGTTATCGACAATGCTTGCATAAGGCAAATCAGGGGCAACAGCACCAACCTGGAATGCATCCGCGCACATTGCCAAAATATCCTTCAAATCACCATCGGAGAATTTGTCTTGTAATTTTTTTGTTAAAAGTATATGTGTAAGTCCACTTGCCATAGTCTTGAAATTAGTTTATTGTTTTTGAGTTAAGAATCGAACCATTGAATGGTACCTGTTTGCGCAATACTTCTTAAAGTAATTCTGCAAATTGAGGTACTTTCTTTGCTATTTTTATAGCCAACTCACCAAGCTCTCTAATATCATCAATTAACTGAGCTTGCGAGACATTATTTTTTGAAGCTTGCTCAACTACTTTCGTAAGAACAGAGTACATTTTCAAATCAGCAGTTCCGGGAGAAACGGCATCTATTTCCTCTTTGGAAAGCCCTGTTAATTTATTTAATTCTTCTTTGTATTTGCCATTAAAAGCTGCATCAGCTTCTGCAAATAAATCACTAAATCTATTTTTTACCATTTCACTTGTTTTTAATTAGTGAGCTCTTTTATTTGATTCGTTAACTTTTCTATTTGGTTGAATGCATCATCACTTTCAATATCGATTTTTTTGCCTACTTTAACTGCTTTCTCTACTTCTTCTGAAAATTTCATTAATGAGTCTGTAATTAAACCATCAACACCATCCAATCCTATTTTAGTGAGTACTTCCTGTTGTGTATCTTTTAGTTTTCGAAGAGATTTTAAATAGGCTGTAACCGTTGTATTTGCATAAATAGCATTTTCATACGATTGATCAATAGACCGGAGAATCTCTGATTTTTGCTTTTTAATGGGCAAAAGCAAATCATTTCGTTTACTTTCTATCTGTTCCCGGGCTGCTTCCAGAAACTCCTGCATAATGTCTAATGCTTCTTTCGATTCTTCTTTCCCTTCCCTTTTCCCTTCAATATCAATTGCTCCATACAATGAAGGAATTCCGTCGTTGAACTTTTTCAACTCCGTTTTTAATACATAATGAATAACAAAAGGGGCATAAACATCATCTATTAATGAATTAATATCCTTTTCAATCTTCTCATAATGGATATCTACGATATTGCGATGTGATCGATGTAATATTAGCAAATCGTTACCTAGGGTCTCCGATAACAATACCGTCTCTTTTGGTATTGAGGCACAACCAGCAATCAAAAAAAATGCTCCAATTATTATAAATTCTTTCATTCTCATCTTTCAATCTCTAACTAAGTAGTGAAAATTTATAAAGAAAAAATATTGGTTTTATGTTCGTTTTAGTATTGGTGTTTAAATTTAACAAACACTATTTAGAAAGACAAATGTTATGTAAAAAATAGGGGGGGTGAAGCGGGCTACTTTATTAATTGCCCGGCTCCGCCAAGAATAAAATAGATGGAGAGCAGTAGCAATAGCGAAAGTAGTGCGGAACTAAGGTATTTTTTCCAATACGAAAGTTTTTTAAAGGGGATAAAACTAAACAATAGTCCAAGTATAAATCCCAGTAAAGGCATTCCTATAAAAATCGTTTTAAACAAACCAATTTGAAATTCATTGTCGAAGCTTACTAGTTTATTCAGATGGAATTCTGCACCATAATGAATAAACGAGTGTAACACATAATTTGCAAATAACAGAAGTGCAACAGGGAGAATCAGCCGGATGGAGAAGCGTGAATTTGTTGTCATATTTTAGATGCGTATTAGAAATTGCTGCCGAATTAGTAGTTGTGTAATTTGACTCTGCTTTTGACAAATAATTACACTTTCTTATGACGTAAATCCCTGGATGCAATAGGAAATCTATTACAGACAAAAACCGGGATTAGTTGAATTCTGCGGTAGGGATAAATCAGAGTTAGGATTTATTTGACTAGGGTTTAAGGGAAGCCCTATGAAAACAAAGGAGATTTTGTGTATCAGATACTTTTCCCCTGCCGGGGGCATTCATCTTTGGTTTCCTGCCCGTTCGGTCAGACGGGGATCCAAAGACTAATCAGAAAGATCAAGACTGCTTTTCACCTTCAACCTCTATTTTCATAAAACCTAAGTTCGATCGGGTGATCTTCTCAGTTCTTAGAGCTTCCCGATCTCTCTAAGTTTTTATTTCAATTCCGGCTTCGATGAAAAGAGGTCGGTTACTTCGTGGTAAAAAAGTACAATAGTCGAATAATCTGCTTCAACTCTTGGGTCATCTATTCAATGCATTCTAAAATCCCGATGTAATCGGGATAAGCGCGCTGGATTGAAAAAAATGCGGGCTGGCGTTGGTGTGAATCGTTTTTCCGACTGAAGTAGCCGTAATACGAAAGTCGGAGAGAAAAACGAGAGCGGGTAGAAGTTTATTTTTTTCTTGATTCTTTGGTTACTTTTCTCATCAAGGAGAAAAGTAAATAACAGCTATGGGATGCAGATGACAAAATAATGATCGAATGTTGAATTATCTACCAATATTTTAAAGATCAGTATAAGTTCACCAGAAATTACGGGTGATCCTAAAACAGCTTTAGTACAAGGCACCCCAGTTATTTGCAAAGCCACAGGGGAGTTGAAAGGGCAGTGGAGGTAACAGTTGGTATAATACCAAAATGAGCCTTAACTATTTTGAAATAACTTAAGGCTCATTTTGAAATAAATTTGGAGTAAGGACTATATATCCCAGGCAATTACAACACTGGTACGCATTTCAATCTCCGATGGATTTAATGTGTTGGTTATTCCTTCAGAAGCGGCTCCCCGTAACATAAACGACTCTTTTTGCATATCGTAATTTGGACGGGTGTACATTCCAATTAGTTGTGGTTCGCCATATTGAATACGACGAATGTTGTACATTTTAATACCTGCATTTTCAGAAATTATTTTCGCCTTTTGTTTGGCATCTTCAATAGCCAGCGCAATTAGTTCTTCTTTGGCTTGCTCTTTTTGTTCGGGTGTAAGGGCAAATGTCAAATTAAAATCAGCATTAAAATTGGATTTTATAATCTCAAAAATTATATCGTTTTTGGGATTGTTATAGAGCGTTTTTATTACCACCGGTATTTCTGCCTTGTATCCTTTAAATACTGCTTTACGTTCGATGTTGTCGTATTCGCGTAGCTCCCTTATCGAATAATTTAAAGTTTTAATCAGGTCTTTATCAATACCGTTTTCAATAAACTTATCGGTTATTTGCTGTGCTTTTTGAAGCACAAGATCGGTACAAGCAGCATAGTTTGTATCGGTAGCCGATATTCTTACATTAAAAATAAGCTGCTCCGGAATAAGTTTTACCGATGATTTCCCCTCTATAACCATTTCTTCAGGAAACTTATCCTGGGCCAATGAACTTACGGCAAATGCTGCCAAAATGAAAAGTGTGAACAGTTGTTTCATCTGTATAAATTTTAATTTTCTGATAACTATTTGTTTTGTTGATTCGAAGGTATAACAAAATAAATGCCAGACGAAAAGTAGTTAAAGCTTGTTTTGTTTTATTAACAATCTGTCTCCGGAAGGAATAATAATAAGTTGAACGGGAAATAAACTTCAACTGTCTTCTTAGCACAGTCTACATTTTATACATATTTTTCCGAAACATAGTAAAATGCTGTCGTGCTCGATCGGCCTTTTGAAAAAGATTATCTATCTCACAGCGAGGCCTTAGTAAAACCGGGAAGCTGAGAGCTTGCTCGACGATCACCCGGTTGCACTTAGACCTTGCAAAGTGATAGGTGATATTTTTCAGGCAGCCGGGGGCTTTTTGCTTACTTTTTGGGCTCGTGCAAAAAGTAAGAGCCCTTCCGGTTAAAGGAAATACAACATTGAAGCAACTTAGCATCCGGCTTAGCAATAATTATGTGTGTATAACGACCATAAACTCAGTAGGGGGATGGCTGGAGTCAGTTTCGTACTGCGAAGTCCGGAAGTCAACTTCTTAGCCTGTTGTGCCACAAATTCCGGCAAAATATCTTATTTTCGATACCGGTATTATAAATCAACACAATAAAACTTAGTTAGATGAAAACCAAAAAATTAAATTTTCTGATTCTTGCCTTATTTGTATTTGTTTCTGTTGTAAATGCACAAACGGGTAAGTGGGAACCACTGTTTAACGACGATTTGTCGAATGCTATTTTCCCGGAAGGAATATGGACAGTTGCAGATGGTGTGTTTACCGCAAGTGAAGACCAATGTATTTTTACGAAAAAGGACTTTGATGATTTTGAGCTTAATCTGGAATTTAAAACAGCCGAAGGTACAAACAGCGGTGTAATTGTTTATTGTACCGATTACAAGGACTGGATACCCAATTCTGTTGAAATACAAATTGCCGACGACCATGCTGTAAAATGGGCCGATGCAAATAAAACCTATCAGTGTGCTGCCATTTTCGGACACCTTGCTGCAACCGAGAGCCGTGTTAAAAAACCGGGAGAATGGAACAAAATGATTGTTACCTGCCGCGATAAAAACATTACCGTTGAGTTAAATGGCAAGGTCGTTACTGAAATGGACATGGCTTTATGGACCAGTGGTAAAAAAAATCCGGACGGATCGGATATTCCTTCGTGGTTGCCCAAGCCATTTGCCGAACTTCCTACCAACGGCAAGATCGGTTTACAGGGTAAACATGCCGGTGCTCCCATTTGGTTCAGGAATGTGAAAGTGAGGGAATTGTGAGAATAACTACAAGCTGCAAGCCTCAGGTTACCATTTTTTTATACGCGTAGTTTGAGGCTTGAAGCTTAAAAAGAAATTTATGCAAAAATTATTTATCATTTCGTTGCTGGTTATGCTTTCGGTACCTGTTTTGGCCGAAAATAAAATCCCGTTAAAAGATAAGTCAGAAATTCTTTTGCTGTTCGAAAAACAGAAAGAAGCGTGGAACGAGGGTAATCTGGAAAAGTTTATGGAGACTTACTTGAAATCGGAGAATCTGGTTTTTGTGGGGGCGCGTGGTGCAACCTATGGCTGGCAGGCTGCACTCGATAATTACAAAAAAGGTTATCCCGATAAAAATGCCATGGGAAAACTGGAACTTAAGGTTCTTAAAATGTCGAAGATTGACATCCATACCGTTTTTGTGGTCGGGCGTTTTGAGTTAAGCCGCGAAATTGGCGATTTGGCAGGTCATTTTACCCTGGTGATTCAGAAAATAGAAGGGAACTGGTTAATTGTAAGCGATCATTCGAGTGCCGAAAATTGACTTCTAATCTTCGGCCTTTCTGAACACAATCCGAAGTTTAACCTGTGATTTTACTTTGCGTCCGTTGAAGAGCTCTGGCTGCCATTCAGGACCCTTTTCTACAAGTTCTTTAGCTTTGTTAAAGAATTCCTTGTCTGCATTATTTGCATTTTTAATCGCTACAATATTCCCGTTTTCATCCAATTTTACCTGTAGTTTAACTACTCGTTTTTTCTCTGCAAAATCATCGGGAAGCAGGGCATTTTTATACAGGTACTCATAATAGCTTTTGTAGCCACCCAATGGTGTAGCTTCCGAATTGTCAGCTTCTGTCTCAACAACTGTAACACTGCTTGTAACGGCTTGTTGTTTTTGTGTTCCATAACCAACTACCACCACTTCGTCTAATGCAAGTTCACTTGATTCAAGTTTTACAAGATTGTCAGAGTCCCGGTTAGGTTGAAATTCGTTGGCTTCCATACCAACAAAACTGGCAACCAGTGTAGTGTTGCTGTCTTTGCGGAGCTGTAACTGAAAGTGGCCATCCATATCGGTAACAACACCGTTGTCTGTTCCTTTTTCAATTATGCTTACCCCGGGAATTGGTAGCTGGTCGTCGGCCGAAACAACTTTCCCCTGTACCACAGAACCGGCTTTTTGTACAGATGCTTTATTGGCCGGTCTGACTTTGGGAGCAGCTAAAGTAATTTCATCGTCAACCATCTCAAAAGTTTTAACTTCAACTTCAATATCGGCTTCTGCTTCCTGAATTATGGCTTCTTTTTCCTGAACAATTAGGGCCGATTTTGGTGCTGCTGCCTTTTCATGAACCTGAATCTTTTTTCTTGTTGTTACATCTGTTGCTTTTTTCTTTTGGGTATCCTCTTCTCTTTGCTCGATGACGGGAGCCGGTTTTTCTGCGTTCTCCTTTTGTATCGGTTCAGGAGCTTTCTCGGTTTTAGCTTCCTGCTCAATTTTGGTTTCTGTCATTTTCTGAACCGGGTCCTGTTTGTCCAACTGCATCCAAATAACTCCAGCGGTTACCAATAACAAAATGGTTGCTGCTACAGCAAAATACGACGTGCGGTTTTTTCTTCGTTTTGTACCTATGCGGATTTTTAATTCACTTAAATTCTTTTCTAAATCAGAACCGGAAACCAGTTCCAATCCTTCCAAAGCTTCAGCTTCAAACGAATTTTTTTGCAATTCCTTTTCAAAGGCATTTCGTTCGGCGTTGGTCATTTCATGATTTAAATAACGCCTGTAAGTTATTTCGTCGATATGTGGTTTCCCCGTGGTCATTTTTTCTTTTCCATGCAAATTTTCAAGTTGCGTTTGCCGTTCTGAATAAAGCTCTTTACTTTTTTCTCTTCCAGCTTTAATTCAGCCGAAATTTCGCGGTAGCATTTGTTTTCAAAATAGAACAAACTGATGCAATTTTTTTGCTCAGCCTTTAACTTTTCAATACAGTCGGCAAGCGCTTTTTCAATCGCTTCGTTCTGTTCTCTGTCAATAGGATGCAATTCGGGCGTGTTTTCCATAAAGCTGGCCAGTTCTTCGTCGCTTGAAACCATTATATGATTTCGCGGACTTTTCCGAAGCTCCATTAAACAGTAGTTTTTGGTAACTACGTACAACCAACTTTTAAAGTTTTTTATCTCATGTTTGTGAATGCTATCCTGAATTTTTTCGTAAATGCCAATAACTGCATCTTTCGAAAGTTCCGGATTTTTAAAGTACTTTAAACAAACTCCGTACACCAGGTGCATATAACGCGAATACAACTCGCCAAGCACATCAAAATCCTTCTTCTTCAGATAAATAGTAAGAAGTTCCTGATCGCTCAATTGCTTTCTATTTCTGCTTTTGCGTAAGAGTTGCATTTGAAGTAAAAGTATAATAATTCAGATTTTTAAAAAATTATTTATGGAATTTGTACACGGCCTGCATCCTGTTAATGAACATAAATTATAAAAACGAAATATCATGAAACGAACAATTTTAATTTTAGCAGCAATCATTAGTCTTTCGGGAATTTTATTGGCTGTAGAAAACAGGGTAATTAGTGGTATCGTATCCGATGAAAGTGGAAACGGAATTCCGGGAGTGACCATTACAGTGGAAAATAGTAGCCGTGGAACCATTAGCAATATGAAAGGATTTTACAAAATTGAAGTAAAACCCGGCGATAAACGTTTGGTATTTTCTTTTGTGGGAATGCAGACTCAAAAAATAAAAATTGGAACGCAGGATACAATAAATGTAGTTTTGAAAAACGATGTTATGGATTGTGAGGAAGTGGTTGTTGTGGGATATGGTATTCAACAAGAAATGGCTGTTACCGGAGCAGTTGCGCGATTAAAAAGCGGACGTATGATTCCCGGAAAACAATTTATATCGCCTTCACCCGACTGGAATACCGAAAACTATTCTACTATTCATGAAAACGGCTTTAAAAATGCGAAGGCAAATCCGCTGTCCACCTTTTCAATTGATGTCGATAATGCTTCGTATTCAAATGTGCGCCGATTTATCAACCAGGGGAGTTTGCCGCAAACCGATGCAATACGCATAGAAGAAATGATTAATTATTTTAGTTACAATTATCCCGAGCCAACGGGCGAACATCCGTTTAGCGTGAGCACAGAGGTTGCTACCTGTCCGTGGAACAGCGAACATTATTTAATGCATGTAGGCCTAAAAGGTAAGAGTATAGAAAAAGAAAATCTGCCGCCATCGAATCTGGTTTTTTTGCTTGATGTTTCGGGTTCGATGAGTTCATACAATAAACTTCCGCTGGTAGAACGGGCATTTAAAATGTTGGTGAATGAATTGCGTCCCGAAGATCGTGTGGCAATAGTAGTTTACGCCGGAGCAGCCGGAAAAGTACTGGATTCTACACCGGGCAGCGAAAAGAAAGAAGTTATAGAAGCACTCGAGCGTTTAAATGCAGGAGGATCAACAGCAGGTGGCGCCGGGTTAAAACTCGCCTATAAAATTGCGAACGAGCATTTTATTGAAGGAGGAAACAATCGTATTATTCTGGCTACCGATGGCGATTTTAATGTAGGCGTTTCAAGTACTTCGGAAATGGAGCGCCTGGTTGAAAAAGAGCGCAAAAATGGTGTGTTTATGACGGTTCTTGGTTTTGGAATGGGAAACATTAAAGACGATAAAATGGAAACCATTGCCGACAAGGGAAACGGAAATTATGCCTACATCGACAATATTCAGGAAGCACGAAAAATATTTATCACCGAATTTGGCGGAACACTTTTTACCATTGCAAAAGATGTAAAATTTCAGCTTGAATTTAATCCGGCACAGGTAAAAGCGTATCGTTTGGTGGGCTACGAAAACCGTTTGTTAAACGATGAGGATTTTAACGACGACACAAAAGATGCAGGCGAAATGGGAGCGGGGCATACAGTTACAGCCTTGTACGAAATAATTCCCGTGGGGAAAGATGAGACCGCACCTTCGGTTGATCCTTTAAAATACCAAACATCGGAACCTGTTTCTGGAAAAACTGCTTCGGAGTTACTGACCATTAAAATGCGTTACAAACAACCCGATGGCAAAAAAAGCAGGCTGCTGGAAAAAGTAGTTTCTACTAATTTAGAAAAGAAAACGTCTGATGATTTTCGTTTTTCCGCTGCTGTAGCTTCGTTTGGAATGCTATTGCGTAATTCTGAATTTAAAGGGACAACAAATCTAAACTCAATTCTGGATTTAGCACGAAAAGCCAAAGGAACAGATGAAGAAGGTTATCGTTCTGAATTTATTCAGCTGGTAAAAACTGTTGACGATCTGCATTTATTAGCTGAAAATGAGTAATGAATGAGAAAGAGCTGATCTTTTGAAAAGAGGAATTATTCATATACATAGATTCCGGATTTTGGTTTATCAAAATCCGGAATCCTTTTAACTGTTTATCTCCAAACAGTTATTTTTTATAATCAGAGTTTTTCTTTTAGTGCTGCTGCGGTATAAGAACCTTCAACTTTTATAAGGTCTTCCGGAGTTCCTTCAAACACCAGCTCTCCACCGTTGGTTCCGCCTTCAGGACCAAGGTCGATAATCCAGTCGGCCGATTTTATTATTTCCATATTGTGTTCGATAATGATAATGGAATGACCACGCGCGATTAAAGCATTAAACGAATCGAGAAGCTTTTTAATATCGTGGAAATGAAGGCCGGTTGTAGGCTCATCGAAAATGAAAAGGGTTGGCGAGTCTTTTTCTTTGGCCAGAAACGAAGCCAGTTTTACACGTTGGCTTTCTCCTCCGGATAGTGTGCTCGACGACTGTCCCAGTTTTACGTATCCTAAACCAACATCCTGCAGAGGTTTCAGGCGTTTGGTAATTTTCTTTTCTGTTGAACTTTTCCCTGCAGCGAATAACTCGACGGCCTGGTTTATGGTTAAATTAAGAATGTCGTCGATGTTTAGCTCATGGTAGCGAACATCAAGGATATCTTCCTTAAACCGTTTCCCGTTGCAGCTTTCGCATACTAAAAATACATCGGCAAGAAACTGCATTTCAACTTTAATGGTTCCTTCACCCTGGCATTCGTCGCAACGTCCGCCATCTACGTTAAACGAAAAATGCGATGGTTTTAAACCCTGAATTTTTGCCGCTTGCTGCTCTGAAAAAAGTTTGCGTATTTCGTCGTATGCTTTCAGATAAGTAACCGGGTTTGATCGCGATGACTTGCCAATGGGATTTTGATCAATAAACTCAATGGCATCCAGCATCTTGTAATCGCCTAAAAGCGCATCGTGATGTCCTGTTTTTTCTCCGTACCCTCCCAATATTTTAGTGAGTGCCGGTGTTAGGATTTTGGATACCAATGATGATTTCCCGGAGCCGCTGACACCCGTAACTACGGTCATTGAGTTTAGCGGGAATTTAACTCTGATGTTTTTTAGGTTGTTTTCTCGGGCCCCGATTACTTCAATTGAATTCATCCATTTTCGGCGTTGTTCGGGCACTGGAATTTGTTCAACGCCGCTAAGGTATTTCGTCGTCAGGCTTTCCGGTTTTTTAATTAGCTGCTCGTGGTTCCCCTGGAAAACAACTTCTCCACCGTGTTGTCCGGCCAACGGACCAATATCAATAACTTCGTCGGCAGCACGAATTATTTCTTCATCGTGTTCAACTACCAGCACCGTATTTCCAATTTTCTGAAGCCGTCGCAGTACTTTAATAAGTTTTTCTGTATCGCGAGAATGCAGACCAATGCTGGGCTCATCCAAAATATATAACGAGCCTACCAAACTACTTCCAAGTGAAGTGGCCAGGTTAATACGTTGTGATTCTCCTCCCGAAAGCGTTGATGATAGGCGGTTTAAGGTTAAGTAACCTAATCCAACATCGTTTAAAAATTCCAGACGACTGGTAATTTCAAGAAGTATGCGTTTGGCAATTTCGCTGTCGTGAGCACTTAATTCCAGGTGTTCAAAGAATTTTTGAAGTTCAGAAACAGGCATTAAAACCAATTCCTGCAACGACTTATTGGCAACTTTTACATAACCCGCTTCTTTTTTCAGGCGGCTGCCTTTGCACTCGGGACATGTGGTTTTTCCACGGTAGCGCGAAAGCATTACCCTGTACTGGATTTTATAACTGTTTTCCTCGAGGTATTTGAAAAAACGGTTTAATCCGTTAAAATATTTGTTGCCTGTCCAGATTAGGAACTTCTGTTCTTCGGTCAACTCATAAAAAGGCTTATGAATGGGAAAATTATACTTTTCGGCAGAATACAGCAGTTCTTTCTTCCATTCGCTCATTTTTTCTCCTTTCCAACAGGCTACTGCATCCTGGTATATCGAAAGCGATTTGTTGGGTATTACCAGGTCTTCATCAATCCCGATAACCTTGCCATATCCTTCGCAAGTGGGACAGGCGCCAACCGGATTGTTAAAACTGAACATGTGAACGGTAGGCTCTTCAAATTCAATTCCGTCGGCTTCAAAAAGGTTCGAAAAACTTTGTGTTATTGTTTCTTCCTTTTTGTAAATTTTAATTACACATTCTCCGTGGCCTTCAAAAAATGCAGTTTGAACAGAATCGGCAATTCTGCTTTGAGAATCTTCATCCGGTTGAACCGAAAGACGGTCGACTACCAGGTTGCAACTTCCTTCACAAAAATCATTTGTATCGTTTTTCAGAAGTTCATCAATCTTCTTTATTTCATTGTTGGTTTCCAGTCGCGAAAATCCCTGCTGCATTAACAGTTCTGCCTCTTCCAAAATAGTGCGGCCATTTTTAGCTTGCAGAGGAGCAGCAATAATCAGGCGTGTTCCTTCTTCAAATGTGTTGATAAAATCTACCACATCGGTTACGCTGTTTCGCGAGACAACTTCGCCTGAAACCGGAGAAATAGTCTTTCCAATCCGCGCATAAAGCAGTTTCAGGTAATCGTAAATTTCTGTAGAGGTTCCCACGGTTGAGCGAGGATTCCGGGTGTTTACTTTTTGCTCAATGGCAATGGCTGGCGGAATTCCGTTTATAAAATCAACTTCAGGTTTGTTAATTCTTCCTAAAAACTGCCGGGCATACGACGACAAGCTTTCAACATATCTGCGTTGTCCTTCTGCAAAAAGCGTATCGAAGGCTAAAGATGATTTCCCAGATCCTGAAACACCGGTAACTACAATGAATTTATTGCGTGGAATTTTTAAGCTAATATTCTTTAAATTGTGAACCCTGGCATTCTGGATTTCGATGTATTTTGATTTGTTGCTACTAGACATAATTTATTTTAGAGATGCAATAAACGTTAAAAAAACTTGTATTTGTCGGTAAAATGTTTCATTTTTGACGAATACAAAATTAGAATAATAGTTTTACTTCACTAAAAAATAAACGCCTATAGAGAAATTTTACTTTTTGTTATAAAAATATAGAAAGTAATGTTCAGACTCAATTCACTGAACGATAATGAACTCGTTCAACGATTTATCAAAGGCGATCAGGAAGCTCTTGAGATTTTAATTGTCAGACATAAAAGCAGGGTATTTTCGTATATTTTGCTTATTGTGAAAAATCAAGAGTTAGCGGAAGATATATTTCAGGAAACCTTTATCAAGGTAATTCGCTCGTTAAAAAGAGGGAAATACATTGAAAATGGAAAATTTGTTTCCTGGGTGTTGCGAATTTCGCATAACCTGATAATCGATCATTTTCGAAAGGAAAAGTTAAAAGGTACCGTATCAAATGATAGCTCTGATGTGGATATATTTAATTCGCAAAAGTTTTCGGAAGATACCATTGAGGATAAAATGGTTACATCGCAAATTTTACACGAAGTAAAGAATCTGATTGGAGAATTACCGGAAGATCAGCAACAGGTAATTCAAATGAGACATTATATGGGCTTGAGTTTTAAAGAAATAGCCGAACAAACCGACGTGAGTATTAATACGGCTTTGGGGCGTATGCGTTATGCTTTAATAAATCTCAGAAAGCTTATAGACGAAAAAAATCTGACACTAACAAAGATTTAACCATTGTTAACACAATAATATATCCTGCAAGGCGTTTTAGAAACAAAATGAAATTTTAAATGCCTATGCAAGATTACTCTACTTTAATTTATTTTATTAACGATTCTCAGAATGAATCAAAATTAATCGACACAAAAGATGTTGATACTGATGTTGAAGGTTCATCACTAGTTATGGACTTCGAACCATCGGAACGTTCTGTAAAGAACATACTTGATTTTGCCCGGTCGTATGATACGTTGGAAACAGAGTCGACGGGTTATGTGGAATTGAATTTAAATTAAAAAAGGCACCTAAAGGGTGCCTTTTTTAATTTAAGATATTGAGTTTATACATTTTCTTTTACCGTTAACCTGATTGAGAAATAGCCTAATAATCCAGCAATTAACGAACCAATTAAAATTCCCATTTTAGCTGAGTCGATCAGCGTAGCATCGTTGTATGCCAGACCGTTTATAAACAGCGACATTGTAAATCCAAGTCCTCCTAAAAAGGATACTCCGGCAAGTTGTTTGAAATTTACGTTTGCAGGCAGCTCGGCAATTTTAAATTTTATTGCGAGCCACGAAAAAGAGAAGATTCCTATAAAATTACCAACTATCATACTAATGGCGAGGTTAAGAGACAGTACCAGGTTGGTATCGCCTGAGAATTTAAATGCTACCCCGGCATTGGCAAATGCAAAAATCGGCATAATAAGATACGAAACCCAGCCGTGTAACTGATGCTCGTGGTGTTGAAGTGGAGATGTTGTTGTCTCTGTAAGTTCTTCCAATTCATCTATAGCATGCAGTTGTTTTTTTGACAGAACTGTTTTTTCCTCCTGCGTTTTGCATTCACTCAGAAATTCATCTAAAATGGCTTTTCCACGGTTATAAAACGAACGTGTATCCGTTTTCCTTTTTAAGGGAATGGTGAGAGCCATTAAAACGCCGGCAATTGTCGCATGGATTCCAGATTTCAGAAAAAGAATCCAAACTATTACTCCACCAATAAAAAAGACATACTTTGAATATTGATTTAGTCGGGTAAGAAGTGAAAGGCCTAAAACAATTGCTAATCCAATAAATATGTTCATCCATATTAAATCGGAACTGTAGAAAAAGGCAATAACCAAAACAGCTCCAAGGTCGTCTATAATGGCAAAAGCCATTAAGAAAACTTTTATACCCGATGGTACCCGCTTGCCCAGAAGCATCAATATTCCAAGCGAAAATGCAATGTCGGCAGCCATTGGTATGCCCCAACCTTCACCTCCTGCATTCCCGGCGTTTAGAATAGTGAACAGAGCAGCAGGAATTATCATACCGCCAATAGCTGCAAAAAATGGTAATGAGGCTTTTTTTACATGGCTGAGTTCACCACTAAGTAATTCTCGTTTTATTTCCAGTCCAATCAGGAAGAAAAAAATAGCCATTAAACCATCGTTAATCCATTTGTAAATGGGTTTTGAAAGTTCAAATCCGGGTAAACTAATGGTAATGTAATTTTTCCAGAAGTTTAAGAATTGTTCGCTTAACGGACTGTTGGCTAGAATAAGTGCCGACAAAGTAGCTCCAAACAGAATTATGCTACTCGAAGTTTCCAGTTTAATAAATTGACTGATTGGATCTTTTATGAATTTCATGTGATTAAATTTATTTATTATCAAAGGAATCAGATGCCTGCCCGGCTTTCGCGGTCAGACGGGGAACTCACACTTTATTTATGTCTTTTGGTATTGGCCAGACCATGCTCCTTTCATTTAACTAGTTTTTTGAGAAAAACGGAGATTTATATGTTTTGTTCAGTTTATGACATAATCAAATGTATGAATAAATATTTTTTGCAGAAACTATTGGCTGATATAAAATTTTGTTTTACTTTTATGATATCAAAATAATATCAAAATACTAAATTATTAATGTCATGGAAAAACAGTATTCAGCAATGTCAGGTTACATGTTCCTTTTTCTGGAACTGATTGTTTTAGTTCTCATCGTTTTGGGTTTTATGCGCGGAATGATAGTTCCGGCCGTTATTTTACTTCCGGTTTTTATTTTACTTGCCATTGGTTTTACGGTGGTCGATCCGAATCAGAGTTGTGTGATGATTCTTTTCGGGGCTTATAAAGGAACCATAAAAACAAATGGTTTTTATTGGGTGAATCCGTTTTTTGTGAAGAAGAAAATATCGTTGCGTGCCCGGAATTTCGACAGCGAAACCATTAAGGTGAACGATAAATTGGGGAATCCGATTATGATTGGGCTTGTGCTGGTGTGGCGTGTTCAGGAAACATACAAAGCTGCATTCGGTGTTGATGAGTACGAACATTTTGTGGTTGTGCAAAGTGAGGCAGCGTTACGAAAACTGGCCGGTTTGTATCCGTATGATAATATTGAAGACGAAACAGCAAAAGTTACCCTGCGCGATGGTACCGAAGAGGTAAATAATGAGTTGGAACGTGAAATTGTAGAACGTCTGGATATTGCCGGAATTGAGGTAATAGAAGCACGGATTAACCACATTGCATATGCGCAGGAAATTGCCCAGGCCATGTTAAAACGCCAGCAAGCGACAGCAATAGTTGCTGCCCGTTACAAAATAGTTGAGGGAGCCGTTAGTATGGTTGAGATGGCTTTGGACGAATTAAGTCAAAAAGAAATTGTGGATCTTGATGAGGAGAAAAAGGCAACAATGGTAAGTAACCTTATGGTAGTACTCTGCGGCGATAAAGATGCTACGCCGATTGTAAATACCGGTTCACTTTATTAAAAGTAAAAATGGAAAAAGTTCTTTTTAAAGAGGAACAAAGATTTACACAATGGTGGTTATGGCTGTTGTTAGGTACTTCGTTAGGATTGCCGGTTGTTTTGGTTGCAAATGAACTGGTGCATTCAACGAAGGGGACAGAAGATTATTCTACATTGATTTTTGTGCTGTGTTTGGTTTTGTTTTTTCTTGTTGCTTTTATTTGGTTTTTCTTAAAAATGAAATTGGTGATTGAAGTAACAGAAAATATCATTCGCTTTAAATTTCCGCCGTTACACAACAGATGGAAGCAAATTGAAAAGGAAAAAATAGAGCGATATGAAGTACGAGAATATCGTGCAGTTAGAGAGTTTGGAGGTTGGGGAATTAAATCAAATTTGAGAAAAATAAATACGGCTTACAATGTAAAAGGTAATATTGGTTTGCAACTTTATTTCAAAAATGGAAGGAAATTACTTTTAGGAACACAAAGAAAAAAAGCGATGGAATACGCCATGAAAAAGTTTATGGAAGGAGGGGAGTAAAATGGCGAAAAAAAAATCATTTGTTTTACGCGTTAGTCCGGAAATGATGGAAGCAGTTGAAAAATGGGCTGCCGATGACTTTCGAAGTATAAACGGGCAGTTGGAATGGATAATACATAATGCTTTAAAAGACGCGAAACGATTAAAGAAAAAGTCCGAAAATGGGTAGATACGATCATTTAAAATCAAAGCCACGTAAAAAAGCTGACAAGCTAAAAATTGCAAGAAAAATCATTTTGGTAATTTTATTACTAATGGCTGCTGCCGGAATTATCATTCAGGTTGTAATGCAAAACAAATAGTTGTACATATACTTTTAATAACAATTAAAACAGAAAACAATGCAAAAACATTACAGTTGTCCCAAATGCAGCGGCTGGGAGTATGAAACCGATGAAATACGAACTACAGGTTCAGGATTCTCGCGGTTTTTTGATATTCAGAATCGCAAATTTACCGTTGTATCGTGTAAGCGGTGTGGTTATACCGAATTGTACAAAGCCGGCAAAGGCAGTATGGCGGGCAATATCCTTGATTTCCTGACAAATTAAGGAAAGATTTGTATCAACCGTTTTATAGTATAGATGAAAATATAGTTCCTCATTCCGAAGATGAAAGGAATGAGGAATTTGTTTTCTTTAATTTAGCCATTTTTTGGAGTTGGCTTCAACAAACCAATTTCGGCTATAACTTGCTTAATACCTTATTTTAGTAGAGTCCCCTTTAACTTTTCTTTAAATTCTCGACCCCAAATTTTATAACATATGTTTTCATCGTATAATAAGCTTATTTTTGGTGCACTTTAAATAAGAAAATCAATACGATATAAGATGAACAATATTAGTGCATTACAGAAAGAAAGGGCAAAATACCAGCCCAAAGTTCCTAAGTCGTTAACAGGAGCAGTAAAACTGGTAGAGGGTGCCAAAACAGAATCGGTAGCCGATCAGAAAGAAATTGCAGAGTTATTTCCGAATACATACGGAATGCCGCTGATTACATTTGAAGCAGGTGAAGTAAAAAAGGACAGACAGCCACTTAATGTTGGTGTTATTCTTTCCGGTGGACAAGCTCCTGGTGGTCATAATGTAATTTCAGGTATTTTTGATGGAATTAAAAAGCTGAATCCTGAAAGTAAATTGTACGGTTTCCTTGGTGGCCCAGGTGGATTAGTTGAGCACAAATATATTGAGTTAACTGCAGAAATTATTGACGAGTACCGTAATACCGGTGGTTTCGATATTATTGGTTCGGGCCGTACCAAGCTTGAAGAAGAGTGGCAATACGACAAAGGGTTGGAAATTGCCAAAGACCTTCAGTTAAATGCGTTGGTAATTATTGGTGGAGATGATTCAAACACCAATGCATGTGTTCTTGCAGAATACTATGCTGCCAAAGGCGAGAGCCTGCAGGTTATCGGTTGTCCAAAAACAATTGACGGTGACCTGAAAAACGAAATGATTGAAACATCGTTTGGTTTCGATACTGCAACAAAAGTTTACTCTGAGTTGATTGGTAATATTCAACGCGATGCGAATTCAGCAAAAAAATACTGGCACTTTATTAAATTAATGGGGCGTTCGGCTTCGCATATTGGTTTAGAGTGTGCATTAAAAACACAGCCAAACATTACTTTAATTTCGGAAGAAGTTGAAGAAAAACAACAAACTTTAGATGAGGTTGTAACTTACATGGCTGAAATTGTTGCAAAACGTGCTGAAAACGGCGACAACTTTGGAGTTGCATTAATTCCTGAAGGTTTGATTGAGTTTATTCCTGAAATGAAAATATTAATTTCGGAATTGAACGATTTACTGGCTGAAGGAACAGATTCGGAAAAAGAATTTAAACACCTGAAAAAAAGCCACCGTATTCAGTGGGTTTCAGAACATATTTCTGCCGATTCAGCAAAAGTGTTATTATCGTTGCCTAGCGGAATTGCAAGCCAGTTGATGTTGGATCGTGATCCACACGGAAACGTTCAGGTTTCGTTAATTGAAACTGAAAAATTATTGGGTGAGATGGTAGATACCAAATTGGAAGAAATGAAAGAAGCCGGCAAATATGTTGGTAAATTTGGTACACAGTATCATTTCTTTGGTTATGAAGGACGTTGTGCTGCTCCGTCGAACTTCGATGCCGACTATTGCTATTCTTTGGGTTATACTGCATCGGTATTAATCTCGGATGGTTTAACTGGTTATATGTCGTCGGTACGTAATACTACTGCTCCGGCTGAAGAGTGGATTGCAGGTGGTGTTCCTGTAACTATGATGATGAACATGGAAAAACGTCATGGACATATGAAACCGGTAATTCAAAAAGCACTGGTTGAGTTAGATGGTGAACCTTACAAATTCTTCAAAGCAAAACGAGGAGAGTGGGCATTTAGTACTTGCTTTATCTATCCTGGTCCAATTCAATACTTTGGCCCAAGCGAAGTTTGTGATGTTACAACAGAAACTTTAAAATTAGAACAAGCTAAATAAGCTTTCTGATTCAATAATATTTAAAAGCCTTTCCGATTTTTTCGGAAAGGCTTTTTTTTGTGATCATTCTGATCTAAGCAAAATGAATATTTCACCTTTTCCAAAGGTCTAAACTTTGGAAAAGGTGTTCTTTCTTTTTTATTGAACCTTTTTCAATAGCCAGGCCATGTTTTCAGCCAGAGTTTTTATTGTATTTATGCCTTCTTCGTCGTTTAAAACATCGCCGGGGTTTCGGCCAAAAGCAAAGTTCCAGTAGCTCGATCCGGGAACAATCATCTGGTTGATCAGGAAAAAGCGGTTCATGGCATCGAAGGTAGTAAGGGCACCTCCCCGGCGTACCGACATTATACCTGCTCCAACTTTACGTTTCAGCAGATGACCATTGCCACGTGTAACATAGCCTGCGACATCCATTAATGCTTTTATTTCGGAAGTAACATCGGCAAAATAAACAGGCGAACCAAGAATAATTCCATCGGCTTCAATCATTTTATCAATGCATGTATTCAGGAGTTCGTTTTTTATGTGGCAACGGCGATCCTGTGCTTCGCGGCATTTCCCGCAGGCTGTACATCCGTGAACCGGTTTGTTTCCCAGCTGGATTTTTTCTGTTTCAATTCCTTCGTTATTGAAGATTTTAAACATTTCGTCGATAAGAATTGATGTATTGCCGTTTCGGCGCGGACTTCCGTTAAATGCTACTACTTTCATATATTCTATTGTGATGCTGTGTTGCTGTTTTTCTGTATTATTGATTAAAAACAAAGGAGATGATGTTGGCTCCCATTTGCAGGGCTTTCTCCCGCAGGGTTTCCGGATCGTTATGTACGTCGGCATCTTCCCAACCATCGCCCAGGTCGGTTTCGTATGTATAAAGAAAAACCATTCTTTGATCGATAAAAATTCCAAAGGCCTGCGGCGGTTTATTGTCGTGTTCGTGAATTTTGGGAATTCCTTCGTTAAAATCGTATTTCTGATGAAAAATCGGGTGGGAGGGCGGAAGCTCCACAAACTCTTTGTTTGGAAATACTTTTTTCATCTCCCGCCGAATGTATTCATCCAGGCCATAATTATCGTCGACATGCAAAAAGCCGCCACCTTCGAGGTAGGTTTTTAAGTTAATGGCATCGCTTTCCGAAAAAATTATGTTTCCGTGTCCGGTTAAATGTACAAAAGGGAAATTAAAAATCTCGGGGCTGCCCACATCAATGGTAGAAGGCTCTTTGTAAATATTTGTTTTTATGTTTCGGTTACAAAACTCAATCAGATTGGGAAGCGCCGTAGGGTCGGAGTACCAGTCGCCACCCCCGTTATACTTTAGCAGGGCAATTTTAACACCGCTGTTTTGTGCAATGGCGGTGCAGGTGGCAAACACAAAAAACAAAATAGATAGAAACCTCATGTTTATAATTTTCCGAAAAATACGATTACTGATTGAGAACAAAAAATCGGGAGTTTTTTCGGCGTTACTATTTTACGGTTTTTTTACCCGCTTTTAATGGTGCCGATATAAATGGCACAAGAAAACTGGAATAAAAAACATCCTGCTTGTTTTATAAAGCAGGATGTTTATTTGTTTCTACCTGTTAACTGTTTAGAGATATCTGGTTGAAGTTTGTATTTCGGGTTTGTTTGGCGCAATAACAGATTATTTATTTCTACTTAGATTATTCTGCAGCTTGTTCAATAAATATGTGATCGAAATAATTACCGGCCTCAACAGTAATGTCCATGTTTCTTTTTTTTCCGGTATTGTTTTGGTTTAGCTTGATAAAAAGAGTGTTTTTATCGCGGCGTTCTACTATAAAATCATCTTCTGTTATGTAATAAGAACCTGATTCAAGATTTATATCATCTCTGCCATAATAGCTATATGTGCTGTCTTGAAATGAAATATTATCAATCCACCACCAACTGCCTTTTGTAGTAATGGTAACCGAGTCTGTTTTTGATGTAAATACCACATCTTTTTTCGATAATTGAATATTGTCATCCCAGAGTCCGATGGGATCATCTTTATCTGAACAGGATATTGTGCTTAAAATGGCAATAATAAGAAGAGTAACTTTAGTAAAAGCCTTACAATTTAGTTTAGTATACATAAAATCAGATTTAAACTTTGAAAAATATATTGTTAATAATAGTAATTTCTATAATGATGAGGATAGTTGTTATTGGGTTGCGTGTAAAAAGGAATATTTATTTGAGTATACAACATGCATAATTGTAAGTCAGGAACATCAGTTGTAAAAACAGGAAGCTTGTTTGAAGAATAAGGATGAGATATTGAAGAAACGGGATGCTTATTTGCATTATCAGGGTATCTATTTGACAAATAAGGAACCTTTATTGAAGAAATGGGATATCTTATTGAAGTATAGGGATGAATATTTGAATAATAAGGAAGCCTGTTTGCAATATGTGGATTGCTATTTGAATTAACAGGATGCTTATTTGCAATTGCAGGAATATCATTTGAATATTCAGGAAGTATTATTTAAAGAATATAATCATAATATATATTAAAAAGATGATACAAAAAAAGATCAACCAGCTTACATGTATAAGCCGATTGATCTTTGTCTGTATTCAGCTATAGAATTCTACTTACAGTTTTGCCTTTGTAAACTTTAACTTGCTGATTTGCCTGTATTGGGCGCTGGTGGCACCAAACACAGCTTTAATATACATTTTTACCGATTGTGCTATGTCACAGAGTCCGGTGGTTGCGGCATAGAGAACCTGGTTTCGGGCAATGCGGGCATTGCTGAGCGGAACTTCGGCGGCAATTACAGCGGCATTGCTGTCGCTTAATTGATTACACAAGGCCGATAAGGAAGTGGTGGTGAGTTCTTCTTCGTTGGGAGCGTATTGCGGAATAGCCGCCAGCATTTGTATCAATTTTTCGAAATTCTCTTCGCGCATGTCGTAGCTTATTTGCGAGGCCGATACCTGTCTAACTTCCGGAGTTTCCGGATTGTTGGGATCGGGGGCAGGAGTAGTGATTTTTGCCGACGCCCTAGCGCCTTTAATTTTACGGGCTACGGTATTTACGCTGTCGTAAACCTGTTGGCTTACCCCTGAGGCTCTCAGGAAGTTCATTACCCGGGTTACGAGTTTGCTTAAAGGAGCAAAAACCTCTTCGCGCTGGTTTACCGCCAGGCTATAGGCCGGAATGGAGGAATACACTGCATCGATACTGTTGCCGGCATTGGTTGCAATAGTTTGCAGAGCCGTAAGTGCAAGGGCCGTATTCGATGGATTGTAGGCTGTATTGTAGCCTGTTACATAAGAAATAAGTTCGTTAAAATTAGCCACATTAACGGCGTGGCCCGATTCTGTTTTACTTGCCATAATTGTATAATTTATGGGTTAATAAATAAAAAAACTATTTGTTTATTGCCGGGGTCAGAAGTCTGAAGGTCAGAAACAAATGCCTGGGCGACAATAACATGTATTCAAATTACGGCTTTACAATAAATTAGAAAATGTTTTACAGCAGGTTAAGCGGGGAAGTTGAAAGTTTGAAAATAGAAGATAGAATATAGCAAGAGAGATTTTGGCTTATAGCTATTTTATTTATAGAAACTACTGCTTATTTGTTTTACAATACTTTTTCTGCCCTTTTGATGAGGGGACGGATTATAATTTGCGAAAGAAGGGGAGTTATTCTTTAATGTCCCTGTTTTCTTATCAGCATTTTATTTTTTAGTAAAATAACTTACAAGGTTAAGAGTAAATCCCAATACGATTATTCCGCCGGCAATAAGTTGAATTCTGCCGGAGTCAGGATATCCAACAGCTAAAAATATTGCTACAATTAAAATGGCTAAACTTAGAATGTAAATTAGAGTGTTTGTTTTCATTTTGTTGTTTTTTTAGATTCGTTCAATTCAATTTTAACATTACGATGTTTGTATTAACTATTTTTCTTCGATGGTCTCTGCTGACGCGGATTGTAAATTGCGCCAGCTTTGTGGTGTAAAGATGACTTTATTGTTTCAATATTTTTGTAGTCTGATTATAGTTGTCGGTAGATATAGAAACAATGTATATTCCGGCCTTTAAATGATTTAAGTTAACACTGTTGGTTGGATTAAACTTTCGAAGCAAGACATTCCCATATAAATCGATGATTTCTATTGTGTTTATATTCTCACCTGATATTCTTAAATGGGATGTTACAGGATTGGGATAAATCTTTATATTCTGAAGGTATTTGTGGGGTGCAGACATTACTATATCTGATTTAATAACCGTAAAATTCTCATCGCGTATTGTTATATGTAATGTGTCGAATGATGCTACTTGAATTTTAATTGTGTACCCCATTGAGCAATCACCCGTACAATCGCCATTAAGATTTATAATATCAATTTTTAGAGAATCGTTTATATGATTGACAATGGCCCGGTACATATTGTCATCACATATTCCACTATGTATATTTCGGATATATAATGTATCGTTTTGATAGGAAAAGGTAGTGGTATCAATTTCATGGGGATTATTTGCTTCACAATAAGCATCATGAAGTTTTAACGTATCGGTTTTTTCATAATTTCCTTCTGTCCATTCTTTCAGTGGGAAACAGTCGCTGAAATTGGGATTCAGGTACTTGACTATTTCATTTTCTTTAAAACATATATGCTCCCAATAATGAGTACCACATGTTGTAATATCTGAAATATTCCCTAATAATCCGTTAACTACGCTTCCAATACCTTCGATGATATAATCGGGGCTTTGCCCAAAGCTATGGCTTTTAATTTCGTATCTTTTTCGGTAAGTGCCGTCAATTGATATTGAGTCGGTATTTAGAATAACAGAATAAAATTCTCCGCCGGAATGGTGTTTTATGGTATCTCCGGTTTGCTTTGTAAAGTCGTATAACAAATATTCTTTCCCGTTGGTTGATGTAAGTATTGTACTTCCATTGTAATAAATCTTTTTATCCTTTTCTCTTATGCCCCCAATTGCTTCAATTGTTGAGTTAGCTGTATTTCGTTTTTCGAGGTAAAGTTTTTTGTATGTAATTTCATTTATAATTGTGTCTCCATGAATTGAATATATGAATAGGATTGTGTCAGGAGCTTTTTCTTCGCAGGTGCCTGTATAGTAAACATGCCAATTTACATTTTCAGTTGGAAATGAAACATAATCTTGACCTTTTAATCCTGTTGCTAAAGTCAGCACAGCTGCAATAGTAAATATTAGTAGTTTCATCCGTTTAAATATTTTATTATTCAATTGCAACGTATGGAACTCTCGATGAAATTTAATCATGCTTGTTTGTTAAATATAGCAGATTAAATTTCATGTTCGTTTCATAGTGTTTTGTTTTAAATTCCGGGGCGGCTCAACTTCAGGGAATCATCATCGGGGTGTCACCAGGAATAAGTGTAGTAAATATAGGAATATACGGGTTTAGAGGCAAGGTGTTTTTAAGCAGGAAAAAGTGAGTTTGATTGTTGCAAACTACTACTTATTTGTTTTACAATACTTTTCTGGCTTTTGGTCAGGGCACGGATGATAAATCTGCACCAGCTAACCCGAAAAAGTTATTGAATTACGGGCAGTTATTTTGTTTGTATCTCGGCAGGCTGATTTTAAACTTTGTTCCTAAACCTTGCTGGCTGTCAACGGTTATCCTTCCGTTATGTTTGTCGATAATTTCTTTCGAGAGAAGCAGACCATAACCTGTACCCACTTCGCCTGCGGTTCCTAATGTTGATTTCATTTTGGTATTATCGAAAATCGTTTTTAGTTCCTCGCTTTCTATGCCAATACCATCATCGGTTATAATTATTTCAACCCAGTCTCCGGTAGCATTTGTTTGTATAGATACATGTCCTCCTTCATTTGTAAATTTGATTGCGTTGCTTAAGAAATTACGAATCATTGTTGCTATTAAATCTCTCTTGCCAAATATATTTGTTGCTGCGCCAATTTCTTGTGTTAGTCTGATGTTTTTTAACAGAGCTGAGGGTTGAGCAATTTGCAAAACTTCAGAGATTAAACCAGTAATATTTATTTTTTCGAATGATTCTAAAGCATCCTTTTCCAGGTTTTTGGCATAATTTAAAAGGCTGTCTAATAAATCCAGATTTTTTATGGATAGTTTGTTAATAATCTCGGTATACTTGATTGCTTCAGCATTATCGGTTTCCGTTAAGTTCTGGAGAAGTAGATTTGAAAATCCAATTAACGAAGTATATGGACTTCTTAAATCGTGACCGATAATTGAAAAAATCTTGTCTTTAGCAGACATTAATTCATTTATCTGTCTGTTTTGAATGTGTAATAATGAATGAGTAGTTATTTTGGAAATAAGCTCGTCGAGTTGAAATGGTTTGGTTAAAATATCCCTGCATCCAGATTTAAAGGCTTTTGAGATGTTTTCGAAATCTGTTTTAGCTGCCATAAAAATAACAGGTGTGTCTGCATTTTTTAAAGTCGACTTAATTAAATTGAAGACTTGAAAACCATCGGTTGGCATTCTAATGTCGAGGAGTATTAAATCAAACTCTATATCCTTACAACAATCGATGGCCTCATTGGGCGATGTTGTAGTTTTTATTACATAGTTTGCATCTTCGAAAAAAGAAGAAATTAATTTCAGGTTTTCGGGTTTATCGTCAATAATTAACAAATTAATCAGGCCAATATTATTCATATACTAATGTTATAACAAATACTGTCAATATCAATATTATTTTCAGAAATAAACTTTTTAAGTTTCATATCCTCAAAAATAGTATGGTTAATAAACCAATTTTTAATAAAATCATAAAATTTTGAGAATCCCTGTTTTTCATATTTCGTCAAATTAAATTTTTCCAGTAGTTCAAAATGTTGAATTTGATGTTCTTTTAAATCAGGATAGCCAATTAGAAACATGCAGTTTTCTTCGCTAATGAAATGAAAAACAGCGTATTGTTCAATTTCAGTTAGTATTCTTACTAGCTCTTCTTTAGGCCTTTTTTTATCAAGTGCAATTTTGAAAGAATTTACCAACTCCAGAAAAATCCGATGTTCAAAATCTATTCTCTGAATCCCGGTATTGAATTCAGATTTCCATTTAATAATATTCTCACTCATAATGGTTCCTTTCTTTTTATAATTGCCTGTAAGATATGTGAATATGCCATTGTATTTATCTTTTTATACAGCCTTCGGTTTATTTACCTGCTGAGTTTTTGTTGTGTATTCAGTTGTAAATCTGTTAGTAAAAGAAAACACTTACAAACAGCTATAACCGCTTTTATTTCAAAATCCCGGGGCGGCTTAACTTTAGGAAATCATTGTTAGTGTGTAACCAGAATTTATTGGAATAAATATAAGAATATGTGGCATTAAAGGCAAAGGTTTTTTTGCAGGAAGTTGTTAGAGAAGAGTTTGGGGCTTTAGGTGGTGGATTTGATTGTGTAATTTACCTGTTTGTTTTTAGTTTTTGTTTCCTGCTTTTACTTTGGTACGTGTCTGCACATTACTGTTGTAACTGGTACCTCAGTTTTTTAAGGTGTCTGTTTTCTTAATTGTTTCGTAAACAATCTGTAAAAATATTTTCAATTGGTTAGGTAGCGCATGTTCGTTGGGATAATATTTATAAGCAGGTAAAAACGCTTTATTTTTAGTTATGTACCTCATTTATTCATTTGTTGTATACCGGATATGATTTTTGTTTATTTGTGCTATACTTTTATGCAAATAATTAGTGTACTTACTATTGGTCTTATATTCCCCGATATTTATTAATGGTTTGTTTTTCCCGTGAAAGTCGCTGCCACCGGTTATTAAAACAGAATTCTGAATGGCTAAATCTGCAAAGTATTCAATTTGCGTGGCGTTATGGTAGTTGTTAAATACTTCAAGTCCTTCAGCTCCTTTCCCTAGTAAATCAATTGCCAATTCTTCTTTCCCTTTCAGATTCAATCCCGGATGCGCAATAATTGGAGTACCTCCATTACTTTTTACCAGATTAATAGCATCATTAAAATCCATATAGTTTGTTTTGGTGTAAGCTGGTTTTCCTTGTGCAAAAAAATCAAGGTAGAAGTTTATATACGGCATATCACTTCTTTTTCCTCCAGGTAAATAAGGTAATAGTTTGGGATTTGAATGATAATTTTTGTTTGTTATAAGAACTTCCGCTATTAGTTCGCCACAAGGTAATTGTCCGTTTGCTTTTTCCAAAACCTCTTTTCCATCAACGTAAATTCCTGCTTTTTCCAGGTTCTGAATCATTTCGGGAAATGAAGCCATCACTTCCCTGTGAATTGATTGTTCCAGTTCTGTAAAATCATTGCTTTGCCAATTTATATTATAACCTAACAAATGGAGGTCTGTATTTTTGTATGAACAGTCGATTTCAATACCAGGTATTAAATCGAGATTGGAATCTGAACAAAGAGGAAGAGCTTCATTGATCGCTAAAATAGAGTTGTGGTCAGTTATTGAAAGAATATTTATCTTATTAATCAGGCACTTGTCTATGAGTTCCTGAATCTCAAATTCACCATCGTTACTGTAGTTTGAGTGTATATGTAAATCTATTTTATTCATTTAGTTTGATTTGTAATTGGTTCTTAACTAGTGTATAACAGCCGTTGTTGTTATTTCTCTTTAATCATACAGACAATTAGTATGTTCTATATCAATTTATAAGTTCTTTAATTGGCCGATAAATATATACAAACGCATATTACTATTAAAAAATTCCGGGGCGGCTCAACTTCAGGGAATCATCATCGGGGTGTCACCAGGAATAAGTGTAGTAAATATAGGAATATGCGGATTTAGTGGCAAGATGTTTTTAAGCAGGAAGAGGAGAGAGAAGGGGGGAGCATGATGAGGAGAACTGTTAATCTTGGAAAGGGGTATCTTTCTTTCAAAACTTTTTACTCATTTGCCAGATTAACGATGTGGCAGGCAGCCACTCCTGCAGTTTCGGTGCGCAGGCGCGAAGTTCCCAGCGAAATTTCTTTGAAACCGTTTTCCTGTGCCAGTTCCACTTCGGCCAAACTGAAGTCGCCTTCGGGGCCAATGAGCACAAGAACTTTATCGCCCTGATTTACCACATTTTTTAAATGAGGTTTTTCACCATCGTTGCAATGGGCAATGAATTTCTTTTCTTCCACCGAGTTACTTATAAGTTCCCGGTATGAAGTTAGCGGATTTAGTTTGGGCAGATAAGCTTTTACCGATTGTTTCATGGCCGAAACCAGAATCTTTTCCAGTCGTTCGGGTTTAATTACCTTTCTTTCTGAATGTTCGGAAATAAAAGGCGTAATCTCATTGATGCCAATTTCGGTACATTTTTCAAGAAACCATTCGGTGCGGTCGATGTTTTTGGTAGGGGCAATTGCAATGTGCAAATGGAAATCTTTTTTTCCAAAATCAGCAATTGTATTTACAATATGCAGGCGGCATTTTTTTGGATTGGCGACTAAAATCTCTGCTTCGTAAAAACCTCCTTTACCATCGATTAGTTGTATCGTGCTTCCCTCAGAAAGACGCAAAACCCGAATGGCATGTTTCGACTCTATTTCGCTTAAGATAACCTCCGAACCTTTAATGTCCGGCACATAAAACAATTGCATATTCCTTTGATTTTCCTGTAAAAATAAGGACAAAGTTAAGAAATATTACCGCTCTCCAAATCAGTTTTAGGTAAGGTTATTAATCATTGTCAGTTTCATTTCCGAATTTGAATGTTTTGTACAAAAAGGCCATTGATGGTAAAATAATTAGTACTCCTACAACCAGTGCTATAAATAAATATGATTGTGTTTGATGCGGAGCACTTGAACTTTGTACTGTTATATCCACGTCGTCTTTTATTTTAACCAAAACCGGGTACTGAATGGCAAACCAGCCGGTAACTATCATTGTAGTTTGAAAACCGGCAACAAGCCGAAGTAAATTCCCCTTATTTCTATTCAGCAATATCCATAGTACCGGCAATGCAAGTGTAGCCAATACTACACTAATAATGCTTACCGGCGAATGAAAGAAATCGTAAAATAAGGAATGGCCACTGGTGTAGGCAGTTATAAAAACCAGCGATCCTACCAGTACCAAAGCTATAATCAATCGTTTTGCGATGCGTGAAAAATAAGCATGGTATTTCTCATCTTCCAGCTCTCCGAGTGTAAATATTGCTGCCAGAAAGGCAAAAAGAAAGATCATAAAAATACCCATCATAAACGAAAACCAGTTTAGCCAGGGATGGATATAAATCTCGAAAAAACTTTGCTGCGGATTAAGAGAGATTTCGCCAAGTATAATTCCTCCCAGTGTTAATCCCAGGAAGAAGGTTGTAAATAAACTGGAATACTGAAAAATAGCGGAATAAATGGCCTTGGGGCGTGCCTCATCGATGTCGTAATGCCGAAAAGTAAATGCCGATCCTCGAAAAATAATGCCCAATAGTACAAGTAAAACAGGAATGTGCAAAGCTGTTAAAACAGTTGAATATACAGATGGAAAGCCCACAAACAGGATAACCACAACCAGGATAAGCCAAACATGATTTGCTTCCCAAACAGGTGCAATGGCACGGGAAACAATACCCGAGGCTTTTCCTTTTGTTAAGAGTTCGAGAATACCTCCTCCAAAATCGGCTCCTCCCAATAGTACGTAGAGTAATAAAGAAACGGTTAGAACTAATAAATTTGCTTCGGCCATTTTACATATATTTTGCGTGTAACACTTTAATCTGACGACTTAATAACCAGGTAACAACAAAGGTTAGCAGCAGGTAAACTACAGTTATGGTATAAAAAGTATATTGAATTCCGGGCATTGGAGTTAGCGAATCTTCTGTTCTCATAATGCCGTAAATAATCCAGGGCTGACGACCAACCTCGGTTACAATCCAACCTGCTTCAACTGCAATAAATCCGAGTGGTGTGGCAATTACCAATAATTTCAGCCACCATCTTTTTGTTAGCCAGTGTTTCCATTTAAATGTTCCGGCCAGATAAATAAAAGCAAGCAGCATTAAAAAGGAACCAATTCCAACCATTAGTTGAAACGAATAATGCGTAATGGGTACCGGTGGCCAGTCTTCTTCCGGAAATTCTTCAAGACCTTTTACTTCGGCTTTAAAATCACCGTGTGCCAGAAAGCTTAACAGACCGGGTATTTTTATGGCATGTTTTACTTCTCTGTTCTCTACATCGGGTATACCTCCAATAATCAACGGAGCGCTTTCCTGTGTTTCGAAATGCGATTCAAAGGCAGCAAGTTTGGCAGGTTGCAGTTTGGCTACATTTTTTGCAGCAAGGTCGCCGCTTATGGGTTGTAAAATAGCAGCTACTGCAGCAAATGCCAGAGCAATGGAAATTGCTTTTGCATGAATCTCCAGTTTGTTTCTCAGATACAAAACCGCATGAACTCCGGCAACGGCAAATCCCGTGGCCGAAAACGCAGCGATTGTCATATGGTGGGCTTGCGAAAACCAGGCTTTGTTAAACATTGCTTTTACCGGATCAATATTGTGTGCTTGTCCATTTATCCAGTCGAAACCAGCCGGTGCGTTCATCCAGGCATTGGCCGAAACCACAAAAATACCTGAAAGTACTCCGGAAATACCAACGACCATTCCTGTATATAAATGCACTTTTTTATTTAACCGTTTCCACCCGTATAGAAACAATCCCAGTGCTATGGCTTCCACAAAAAATGCTGTTCCTTCCCACGAAAAAGGCATACCAAAAATGGGGCCTGCATGTTTCATAAACGTTGGCCATAACATACCCAACTCAAACGATAATACGGTGCCTGAGACAGCCCCAACAGCAAAAAATATAGCAACACCTCTCGACCATGCTTTTGCCAGATCGAGGTACACCGGATTTTTTGTGCGTAACCATTTCCATTCAGCCACAAACATAAACCACGGCATTACCATACCTATGCACGCAAACACAATGTGAAATCCCAATGAAACGCCCATTTGCATTCGGGCAGCCATAAATTCGTCCATATTTTTTCTTGTTTTCTTTGTTTTCTATTACTCTCTAAACAACATTTATCCGATGTGGTTTGATAAGATTTTACAGTTTCGTATATTCTATATAAGCCATCAGATCGAACCAACTGATTGTTTGTTATATAGAACAAAACCAAATGTTGAATTTTGTACTAATTTATAAAATGAAATTTAATAATAACAGGAGGGAGGTATGATTTTTTTAATCTTAAGTTTAAAATATGGGAAGTGATAGGGGGTAATCGATTATTTAAACATGCGGGGAACCAACTGAAAAGCTAATTTCCCGGAACGTGTGTCGACTTCAGGCCAGGTTTCTACCTCAAAGTCGATTACCACGGTTGAAGTGGTTGGCATATCTCCGTGAAACTCTTCAAGCAGATTGTTAACGAAGTAGTAAAATCCGGGATTGTGTCCAAAAAAGAAAGCAGTGCTTGTTTCGGCGGGTAATTGCCGAATCATCTCAGCAAATTCACTGGTGGTTTGACCATTGTATATTACCTTTTCTTTTCGGATCTTTTTGGATACAAAATCAAGGTTATCAGCAAAGATACGTGCTGTTTTTAGTGCGCGTTTTGCCGGGCTTGAAATCATGATATCAGGAAAAACACCGCGTTTATTTAATTCTTCGCTAATCAGTTTTGCATCGTTTTTTCCCCGTTCGCGAAGGTCGCGTGTAAAATCATTTTCGTATCCGTAAGGAACTGCTTTACCATGGCGGACTATAACTACTCGTTTCATTTTAAGAAGCTTGAAGACCGAAGTCAGAAATTGAAAAATAAAAGACAAAGGTCAGGATTAATACTTACACTGTTTCGTAAATGTCGATTTCGGCTTGTGCAATTTCCACAATTTTTGGAACTGTACTTGTAAAATGAGGTGTGTTGTTGTGAATATCCACAGCTTCCTGGTCTTTCCATTTTTCAATTAAACAATACACCAGCGGTTTTTCTAGGTCTTTGTGAAGTATGTATTCCACACAGCCGGCTTCTGCCCTTGATGCTTCTCCCAATGCTTCAATCAGTTCCATAAATTTTGACTCTTCTCCTTTGTTTACCGTAAATTTTGCTACAATCGAAATCATATATCTTATTTTAATTATTTGTTTTAGGTACAAACAAATTTAACTTAATTTACGTGTACATTATTGTTCAGGTTTTAGAAATTGTCTAAAAATTATTGATTCATTCGATTATGCGTCCTTTTTATTTATACTGCGTTGGATTATCCTTAAATAGCTAGTGCTATTCGCGTTAAATCCGCCTTGTCTAAATCCAAAGACCATCATAATCATTCTGAAAAATAAAATTTAAACAGTTTCTTAATTTTTTGAATTAATTCTTTTATTTGATCAAAACTGTGAAATACACAGTCTGAGCCGGGAGTGAATGCTCCCATATTCGGACCTCGTGTTTCCAACTTTTTTTATTTATGAAACGAATTGGACTATTGTCGGATACCCATGGATTTTTGCACGAGCGTATTTTTACATTCTTTAAAGATGTAGATGAAATATGGCATGCCGGTGATATTGGAAATATAGAAACTGCCGATAAACTATCGGATTTTAAATTTTTACGAGCGGTGTACGGAAACATCGACGGGCAGGATGTACGCGTAGTTCATCCCATGCATCAGCGTTTTAAATGCGAAGAAGTAGATGTTTGGATAACACACATTGGTGGTTATCCCGGACGTTACGAACGTTATGTGAAACCCGATATCTTTCAGAATTCACCTGATCTTTTTATAAGCGGGCATTCGCATATTCTGAAAGTGATTTACGATAAAAAACTCGGTTTCTTACATATGAATCCGGGAGCTGCAGGTGCGCATGGCTTTCATAAAGTGTGCACTGCTTTACGTTTTATCATTGACGGGAAAGACATTCGCGACCTGGAAATATGGGAAATGCCAAGAAACGAAGCAATACAATAATTATGAAACTAAGAATTCACCATTTTTTCGATATAATCCGCGATTTGGGAAGTGGAAAAGAAATCACGCCACATCCGTACGGACATGCTTACCACACAGTTGCTGAAAAGATTCTGAACGAGCCCGGCCTGGAATATAAACTAGTTGAATGTTCCGATGCCATTTGCAGTGGTTGCACGCACCTGGTTAATGGCATTTGCGATGATGTAATTACGCACAGAAGCGATTTCGAAAGCAAAGAAGCTTTTAACAATCACCTCGATAATAGAATCATGTCGGTTTGTGGTTTTTTAGAAAATAAAACCTATTCTCCCCGGTTGTTGTGTAAACTGGCTCAAAGGTATTTGGATAACATCGGGTATATTTATGAGGGAAACGATGAACTGCATACCAAAGCCAGAAAGGCGAGCGTGGAAAAAGGATTGAGGTTTTATGCAGAAAAGCATATGGTTTAGGATCGAATATAAATTTTTTTGACTCTGGTTTAGGCTGGCTTAATAATGAAATAACTCTTCCCAAAGCCGTTCAAATTCATCGGAGTACTGTCTTACAATTTCGTATTTCGAAGTAGCCAGCAGGTTTTCCTGATTGTGTTTGGTGGCTGTGTAAGTCCAGTTAAAACTTCCGGTAATGGCAACTTTATTGTCGATAATCCCGAATTTATTGTGCATGTGGTATTTCGAGTGATCGGTTTTTACCGGGATTCCGGCCCTGACCAACTGGTTTATTTCAGAACCGTTATCTGCTGTTTTTTCATCGTCGGTAATAATGCGAACTTTTATGCCGCGTTTGTGACAGGCTTTAATTTTTCGTGCCAGCTCGTTGTCGGTAATGGTAAAAATGCAGAGATCAACTGTTTCTTCCGCATGATCGAGCAGAAATTTGATTTCATTTTTGATTTCATTGCCGGGACTAAAGAAAACACGATTAAAATGGAAGGCATGCTGGTTGATTAGTACTAAGCAGGTTTCCATCCAATCGATTACATTTTTATGACCTGAACTTTCAAGCTCTTTTGCTTTTTCAATCAGCATGTTTTTTAACGCTTCCCGATTGGTACGATTCAGTTTTTTTAACCGGCCAATAATCGATTTGGGAACATGCTTTTTATTTAATGAATCGCTGCGGTTGGAAAAATAGTTATATAGGTCTTGCATGGAATATATAGTTAGAAGTTAGAAACTGGAAGTTTGAAGTCCGAAGATTGAAAATCAATCCTTTCAATCTTTATCAGTCTGTTTTATAAACGAATATGCTACCCAGTTATTTTTCTCTACATAACCGGTATCTTCCAATCCCAGACTTTCTGCTTTTGCTTTTATGTCGAGAATATCAGCAGCATAAAAGCCACTCATAATTAGTGTGCCACCAGAATTTAAAACCTTGTAATAAGTCTCCATGTCGTTTAGCAAAACATTCTTTTGTATGTTGGCAAAAATCAGGTCGTATTTCTCATTTCCCAACAAACCGGCATCGCCAAGCATTGGAGTAATATTGGAAATATTGTTTAGCGCTGCATTTTCGCTGGTTCCTTCGAAAGACCATTTGTCGATATCGATAGCCGTAATATGGGCAGCACCTTTCATTGAAGCAAGAATACCCAAAATTCCGGTTCCGCACCCCATGTCCAGAACTGTCTTCCCACTCACGTCATTTTGCAGTATCGACTCAATAATGGCCGATGTAGTTTCATGATTACCGGTGCCAAATGCCATGTTTGGCTCAATTACAATTTCGTAGCGGGCATTGGGATAGTCGGTATGAAATGGAGCACGAATCATACATTCGCCATCTATTACCAGTGGTTTGAAATAATTTTTTTCCCATACTTCGTTCCAGTTTTGGTCTGCAATAAATTCAGAGCTGGTTTCGAAACTGAATTCTCCCGAATAGGTCTCCAATATCTGGGTTACATTTTCTTCGTTATACAGCTTTTGAGGAATAAAAGCTTCCAGACCGTTTTCTGTTTCTATAAAACTGTCGAAGCCAATTTCAGCCAATTCGGCATTTAAAACATCACGCAGCCACTCCTGAAAAGGAGTGATGTTTATTGTAATTTTGTTGTAATCCATTTTATCCAGAATTTGGCGCGAAGGTATAAAAAAACAGCCACTCATTGTATTGAGTGGCTGCTAGTAGTATCTCTTTTGGTGTTATTTGAAAAATTTGTTTGGAAAAAAATTAACTGCAATAAATCCGAAAATCCCGGTTAATGCAATAATTCCAAAATCAACAAACTGATTTTTAAAACTTTCCTTTCGTTTTCGGATAATAATAAATTGAACAGCCAATAAAATAAGGCTTAGGATTACCCAGTGAAACGATTTATTAGCTTCAAAAAAGAAACGTACAAAATTGGAATTACCATCTGTCATTTTGAGTTGTGCGGGAAATAAAAACTGAGCAATTTTCCCTTCTTTGCGTTCGTCGCGAATCGGCCAGCTTTCTATGTATTCATCAACCTTCTTGTAATCTTTGTTCAGAACCTGCGAAGTAATAGAGCCTTCGCCTGTGCTAATTACATTGTAATTAAAAAGATCTCCGTAAATTCTTATCTCGTTTTCTTCCGGATTGATGTTTTCCACATCCAATTTTACCAGTTGGTAGTCGTATTGTGTTAGAACATAAACGTGATTATCGGTTGAAAATAAATAGGCATAATAAAATTTGTCTTTAAAATCGACACAATTGATGCTTCGGAATTTGAGTCCATCCGGATTCTCTACTTGCTCAACAAATGGTTTTCCTTTTACAAGTTTAATATGAAATAGCTGATCTTGAGAATCAAGAACTAAATACCCCTCATCGCACGATTTTCTTGTGGTAGGAATACCACTTATCGATTTTGCAGGGAATTGGAATCCCCGGTTGTAAAGTACTGCCGAGAACATACGGCTTTTTTCCTCATCAACTTTATTGCTTTCTGCATCAATAAATTCCATTCGCCAGGTAATTCTGAAGAAATCTTTTGGCATTTCCAGGTTCGCCCTCCCCGACTGCGATTCGAAAAGAGGGAAGAGGGTAGGCTGGGGGGCGTCGATTTCGCGTGGCCTTACTCTAAAAGTTGAACGGTGCATGCTTATTTGATGCATATCCATTTCTACTCCGTTAATTGAATCGGGCATGGTATTATTCATCAACAACTGGCGGACATACATTAACGGAAGTTTGTTTTCATACTCTTCGCGAGTTAATGTATCACCTTTGGTATTGGTACGAACCACTCCATCTACTGAACGCAGGAGCATAAAATCATTGTCGATACAACTGTACTGTATAAACGGTGCACGAATGGGTTGAGCAAATGCTACCCAGTATAGTTTCGGAAGGGCAATACCAAATCCGATAACGGCTATAATAACTAAAAAATATCTGCTAAGTTTTACCATTTTACATTTCTCCTTTTCTAAATCGATATCCTGAAAACAACAATGAAATACTAATTATTATTACTAAAACTGCCAGTCCCAAATTTGCTGGCGCATACGCGCCAATTGCTGACGACTGGAGATAGAGCGGAACAAAAGTGCCTGCAACCAGAAGATAAGCTAAACGGTATTTCCAAACGGGCTCTAAAACAACTAATGCTGTGAGATAATAAGCAGCGAGGCCCGATAAAAACCATGGTGTAATGGTAACCAGCGCCGGAACTATAATATCTGACGGGAAATAGATGACACTTAAACCATAAAAGACTGCCAGTTGCAAAATATAGCAAGCCAAAAGGCAAACTGTTCCATATACCATCATCATTAAAAGAACCCGGTTTTCGTTTAGGGGTAGATGGAAGGTTAATTTAATTCGTTTACTCACGGTTTCAGGAAAATACTGCGCAACCGATATTGCCAGGGCCCCAAATATGGGTATGAATTTTAGTGATCCAAAATAACGCACCCCCATAAACATAATGGTGTACCAATAATTGTTTGCGTCGCTAAATTTAAAATCGCGTTGTACGTTTAGAAAGATATAACTTACCGCACTTAAGCCCAGAATGGCATACAGGATAACAAACCATCTTGATTTTATCCATTCTTTATATATTGTCGATCTCCACATAATTATTTTAATATTTTCCGGTTAAACCAATAAATGCATCTTCCAGTCCCATTTCTACTTTCTGAAAATTCCTGTGTGCAATACCATTGTTTTTCAAAAAGTTCAGTACCAATTCTTCCGACTCGTAGGTGTAGATTTCAACTTTATTATTTACTTTCTCAAAGTTGGCTACAAAGTCTTCGTTTGATAAATCAATAGAGGTATTATCCACTTCGAGGTAGAACTGTTTGAATTCGCGCATAAATTCATTTACATCGCGCTGTGCCAGTACCCGGTTGTAATCCATAATCAGAACATCATCGATCAGGCGTTCCATGTCCTGGATGATATGAGAAGTGGTAAAAATGGTTTTGTTTTTCGATTTGGCGTATTCGCGCAAATAATCAATAAACAACCTGCGGTAACCCGGATCGAGTCCCATCGAAAAGTCATCAAGGATCAATAAGTCAGGATCCTGTGCCAGAATTAGGCCCAATGCAACCTGTGAACGCTGCCCACACGACATGGTTGAGATTTTTTGTTTTGGCGTAACTTTTAATTTCGACATTAACTCCCAGTAGGGTTCGTTATCCCAATTCTTGTAAAAGCGCGAGTAGTACTTTTCTATTTGATGGATATTCATAAATGAGTACTGAACATGGCCTTCAATGAGAAATCCAATTCGGGCTTTGTTTTCGGGTGTTAGATGCTGCGTGTTTTCGCCATAAATTAAACACTCGCCACTGCGTGGTTGTAAAAATCCATTCAGGATGTTGATGGTGGTGGTTTTACCGGCACCGTTTTTCCCGAGTAAACCCAGTATACTTCCCTCCTTAACATGAATGTTAAGGTTTTCGTACACCAATTTTTTCCCATAGTAATGGGTAAGGTTGTTGCATTCTATTGCATTGTTGCTCATAGTATTAAAAGTTTATTCCGAGTTGAATAGTGAAATTGTCTCTGTTTGAATTACTATGCATTTGTGAAGTTTGTCTGTTGTATTCTGCAGTTAAGAACAGTTGAGTAGAAGTGTGATAGATATTTATATTTTTTCCAAATTGAATCTTCCCTCCAAACTGAATTAGTCTTTCGTTGAAGTAATCGAAATCGTGCTGAACAAGTTCGGAATTAACTGTTTCTAACAATGACTCATCGGCGACTAACTCCAGCGAACTATTAAATCCTTTTCGAATACCGCTGCTAAATGATAAAACAATATCAGCAGGTTGCGTAATAAATTCTTTTTCAAGGGTAGTGTTCAAGGTAAAATAGTTGAGTTCCTGATTGTTTTTTTCTGGAATAAAATAATATTTGCTTTGGCTTTTAGTAATGCTACTATTAAATGATGCTCCCCAATTTATGTGGTTATTATCATGTAATTTATAGTATGAATAATTTAAGCCAAAATTGTTTTCCTGAAGCCAGTAGAGGGTGTATTTGCCAACAGTTTTCCATTGGTAACTTTGTTGTATTAGCTGAGGATCAACAACAGGTTCGTGCCCGTAAATATGTTTGTCGTTAAAATACAGTTGGAGTTTATTTGCAGTTAATTGTGAAGGATTAATTATAAATACGGAGGAAATATCGGTTTGAAACTTTTCAAATAAAACAACTTGAAGTGGATAGGTTTTTCCTCGTTTAATGTCATTTTCTTTTTGGTAAAAGTTCACTTCAGTGAGATTTCGGAATTTATCGCCATTAAAAGCAAATTGAAGTCCGCCTCCCATAAGTGTTGATTCCTGACTTCTTTCATCTTCTTCCTGCGAGCTGGTAAAAGCACCTAATCCTTTAAAATGGAAATATGAATAAATAGAATCAGTTATGTTTTCAAATGTAATATCTTCTTTTGCTGTTTGAAAATGGAAGTTTGCACCAATATTTACATGCTTAAATGTGTAAATAATCCCGGGTTTAATATCGAAACTGGTTGAAGTATTTTCCGGGCGAGGGTCTTTTCTGCGTGCACCAACTCCTGTTTTATAGTTTACTTCGAAACCCATATTGAACCTGGAGTTTATATTCCAGGCTCCTTTTGCATTCATGTCGAAATATTCTTTGGTATACCTTGTTTTGCTGGCATCGCCCAATATGTATGGATTGTCATCAAAGGGATCAAGAACATCAACCCATTGTGCACCAAGGTCCTTTTGTCCAAAATAATTAAAGTCGCCGTAAAATTTCCAGTTTTTTAGTGCGGCATAACCGTCGGTGTAAAAACCATATTTGTTTTGTTTTTCTGCTCCTTGTAATCTATGATACTCACCTTCCTCAAGATGGAAATTTAATTCAGCTTTACCTAATCGTTTTTGAACGTTGAAATACCAAAGACCGGCAGCGTTATTTGATTCTGACCATAGCGTTTTTAAATATAAAATCTTTTCGGATGAAAGTGATGATTGAATGGAATCTGTATCAATAGCAATTAACTTCTGGTTGATGCCTGTCATCAAAAAGAAAAAGTAAAGTAACGATATTTTTAGTACAACTTTCGTCATTAGTTTGTAGCAATTATTCCAGGAGTAGGTTCCTGATTAGTTAAAAAGTCGTTGGTTGAATTGTTGGTATCCTGGTAAATGGTTCTTCCGTTTATTACCTCTTTTACTTTTCTTTTTATTGATACTTTTGTATAACTACCAGTGTGTTGAATGTATCCGACGTCAATGCTGTTTGGTAACCTTTTCGAAACTCCACGGTCATCTAGCTTTGCATTTTCAATGCCATCGATTACCCATGAATAGGGAACCATAAAACAGTTATCTGTTCCTCCAGGTTCTACCATAAAGTTTTCACTATCGGTAAAAATCTCCTCGTATTGGTCAGAAGGTAAGCGAAAAAGAATACATATCATTCCCCTAGTATCCATAATCATTGCGTTTCCTTTTGTAATGCGTTGCATAATGCAGTTGGGAACATTAGGTACATCTACAAATTTTCCATCTTCAACCACCATCTCCCAAGCGGAACCTGATAAATCGATCGAATTTGGATTGCCATTGGGATCGTCACGATGGTTTAGTCCTGATAGTGCAATAACAAAAGATTCTCCTGGTTGAATGGGATATTCTTCTCCTGTTCCGGGAACAATTACTACAAAACTCCAAAGGGGAATACGTGGAAGCAGTTTCCCGTTTTCATCAACCCAAGGAGTTGGTTCATACGTTTTAGCGTATTTAACAGCTCCAAAACAAAGCCCGTCGGAATACAATACTTTATCAGAGTTGTTATATATCTCAACAAATTTGTCTGCACCATACGAATTTCCTTCAGGTGTCCTGCTTCCCGAAGTGTATAATTCCTTAATTATAAAACCTTCGTTTTCGATGGAATATTCTGTAGTTAATTTTAAGCTGTTGCCATCCTCCATAATTAACTGGCCAGTTAGGCTTCCGCTAAACAATAAGGTTTTTGATACAGGATAGTTGTCAATCATAATTTCGTGTTGTTCCGAAAATGAAATTACTACATCGTAATTTCCTCCTCGTATTTCGAAAGTTGCAACACCATTATCATTTGTGTTTTCAATAAACTCACGACCTGTTTGTGTATTTCTTACAACTATTTCTGTGTTTTTTATTGCCCCTCCATTATTTATATCGGCAGGGTAATTGGCAGCAACGGTAACAGTAAATGTTGAAGGTTCGTCGTATGTTTCACACCCGAACAGAATCACAAAAAATATAATTATAAATTTTTTCATTTTGTAAATTTTAAAACCTATTAAAACAACATTTTAATATCGGCGCCAAAATATGGAGTTTCATTGCGTCGTATATATTTTCCGTTTCTTTTGTCAAGCTCCCATGGCCTTATATTCAGGAAATTATTGGCGTAAAACGATAGTTTAAATCGTTGAGCAATATCTTTTGATATTTTTATGTTGCAAAGAAAGAGAGGGGACAATGTACGTTTTGAATAACGATATTTTTGGTCTTTTTTTATAGCTTGCTGTGCCAATGATTCTTGAAAATCAGAGATCTTGTAAATATTCTCAACACCATCATAACCACGATAGCTTACAGGTAAGTAATAGTAGAAATCATCTTCCTTCTCATTGCTGAAAAGTTCGGATTGGTTTAAATAATCGCGTAGTTCAATTAATGAGTATAAGTTGTTTTTTTCAACTATATTTCTCCAGTTTTTTTCGAACCAAACAGCTTGAGTTGTTAGAGTTACCAGCATTTTAAGTTCAGGAATATGTGTGATAACACTTAGATTTGTATTTAAACGTGAATTAACAACACTATAGCCATATTGATTTGGAAATTTGACAACAAATGATTCCTGGGTACTAATATTATTATTGTATGTGGTATAGTATTCCTGAACCCAGTAAGGAGCATCGGTTTTATATGTTTCTGTTCTAAGCCATGCTCCATTCAACAGGAACGAAGTACGAATTGCCTGAATTTTACCAAAATCAATATTATACTCTATTCCTCTTTTTTCGCGGGTACCAGCATTTCTGTACATCTCATAACTTTTATACTTTTCATCAAGTTCGTACGGAACAACAACAGATTCTCCGGTGGTAGGATCATCATAAAAAATACCTTTTCCTTTCTCGTAATAGGGACTTAAGTCTGGGTCAAGCTGTTCATAATCGCGGTAGTTCATCAGAAAAAAGTTCCTGTCTAAAATAAATCCTCCTTCATGTTTTTCATAAAATCCGGTAACGCGTGATTTTACTTTACCTAACTGAAAGTCAATACCGGCTTCGTATTTTTTACTTCTGGCAGCTTTAAGATCGTAATTTCGGGTATCGTTTAAAACCTTTGTTGTTGAAACAATCAAATCGGGATAGTAGTTAAAACTAACGACGTCGTTGTATTCTTTGTCGGGATACAGATGGGTTAGAGTAGGGGCCTTAGAGGTTTGTCCGTAACCTAAACGCAAAGAAAGATTCCTGAAAGTATAATTCGAGTTTCGTTTTATAATATCGTAATGAATGTTTATCCGTGGGTCGAAATTGAGGCTGCCATCTGTTGAAAACGGTCCGCTGGGGTGCACATTGTCCATTCGTATCCCTGCCATAATGTTCAAATGTGTTTCGCCTAGTTTTAAGTCAATTTTATCTTCGGCAAATACTGAAAACTGGTTTAACGAAGGAATGTCGGTAAATGGCCGGGGACGGGTACCTTCTCCCGAAGGAGGATTATTTACATCAAACGTTCGGCCTTCGCCATTATTCCCCGTAGTTCGCCATTCAGCACCTAATAAAACATTGTTTGTTATGATATCGCTTTTTTTGTAGAATTTTGCTTTTAATTTTGAATAGAAACTAAAGGGACGTCCATCGTAATTTACTTCAGAATAATAGGTTGCCGGCCCGTATTGTATTTCATATTCACCATCTTCTGTCGCTGTTGAGAAAAAATTTGCGCCTGAAGAAGTTGTTTCCAGTGTTTTTTCAAAACCTTCCTGCCAGGTTTTACTGTAACCGGCATCAAAAGAAAGGCTTTTAAAGAAGTTCTTATTAACCGACCAGAGTGCGGAGATTTTACCTTTTATATTCTGGTCTTTAGAATAGTCCTCTTCTTCTGCTTTCATATCCGGATCCCATGTATCTTCATCAATAGATTTTAAATAATCGAGTTTAACTTCTATGTTTAAAGGTGATTTTCCGCGGAAAAATGTATTGGAATATTTTGTTGATGTATTTATTCTTTCAAAATGATCTGTTTGAGTAGAGATGTATCGGAAAGAGTTGGCATAACCGGCATCGATGTTAATTACACCTTTATTATTATTTAGTAAATAACCTTTACCCAAATAGGCTTGTTTTGTTCGTGGGTCCGTTTGCAGTTTTACACTATATGGAGAACCACCTGATTTTGTTTTTATGTGTACCGCTCCGGATGTGAGATTACCATGTTCTGCAGATGGAATACCCACGTCAACGGTTATCGATTCAATATTCTCTACTGAAATTTGCCGGATATCGACACCTGTTCCTGCAACAGATGTAAAACCACCTGCCTTAATACTCTTTTGCATGTTTCCATCGTTTGAAAATGGAATATCATCGACAATAATAGCGGTTCCCAGTGCACTGTTAACATCTTCATTTATTTCCCGAATACTAATTTTTCCGGCATCAGCAAGATTAGGATTTTTAGATAAATTGCCAGGAATAAGTTGCATAATTTCCTTTAAGCTGGTAGCCTGGACATGATTGATGGCATCGCTTTTTATCTTTGATGCAGTTGTTCCTGATGTGGAGTTTTGGGCTGTAACAATCACCTCTTTTAATCCCAGCGATTGTTGTTTTAGTCTGATTGAAAGGTTTACATCTTTCCTTAATGTCATATCAAGCGAATACTCCTGATAACCAATATAAGAAACCAAAAGTTTGTATGGTCCTGCCGGAACATTTTTTATGGAAAATTCACCCTTTTCGTTTGAAGAGGTTCCAATACCAAGATCGGGGAATGCAATGTTGGCATAAACAACAGGTTGCTTTGTTTCTGTATCGGTAATGGTTCCGCTAACTGTGACTTTTTGTTGGGCTACTACCTGTAAAATACAAAGTACACAGAAACAAAGGGTGAACAGATATTGAATTGGTTTTCCTGACATGGAATATTTGCGATAGGTTTTGTTTAAAATTAGTTTAGTGCGTCATCCTAAATCCGGTAATTAACGGATAGGATGACGCATTTTAGATACCTGAATTTATTTGATTGATATTTTATTAATATATCGTTTGCCTTTTACAACAGAGTTAACGATATAAATTCCGGGTTGGAATTCGTTGTTCTTATACTGTTGAATTCGGCTGTTTGGCTCGGTAAGCGAAACCAATTTCCCGGTAATAGAATAAAGTGCACAATGTTCAATTACTCCTTCCGTAGAAACCAGTTTTACAGCAGATGGTTCGTAGAAAACGTTCAATTCTGCATTTGAGTATAAAGTTGGAGTGGCGGTAAGTAGTTCAAAGTTAGAAATATCATTGGTGTATGCATAGCTGATTCCGAGTGCATAAAATTTATCATTATATATGCCTCCAATCTCGAATATTGTTTTTCCGGGATTACAATCTAACCATGTTTCACCACCATCATTTGTGAAGAATGCACCTTTTGTCCCCATCATGATGTAGGAATTGCTGTCAAATTTATAGAAATCGTTAGCTCCTGCGATATTGCCTATTGTTCTAAATGTTACTCCTCCATCAGTAGTTACGAAACAACTATCCTTGGAAGTTACAAGGAAAAACTCATTTTCAGCCCCCAGTTCAATCGCATTTATAAACATATCATCATCTTCATCGATATCCAAATTGGGGTATAGGTCTGTAAACGTAGGAGTAGTTTCAACCGATTTTAGTCCTGCATCTTCAGAGTAAAGTAATACTCTTTTACCAACAATATAAACTGTATCTCCTTTTGATTGAATTTCCTGTACATATTTATTCCCTAGATCTTCTGTAATATGCATCCAGTTTTTCCCTGCATCAATTGATTTAAAAACTCTCGAATGTTCTGTTTTTGGAGTTGTTGAATAATCGTACCATCGAACCCATAAAAAAACGACATCATCCCCTAAATAGTGAATAACCGAAGTATTCACGCCATTGCAGGAAGCGTGGTTTGGATTAACAGAAGGATCTTCTACATCAGATTTTCCTACTTTAGCTACATCAACTGATTTATAAGTGGTCCAATTATCAGCTGTATAAAAAATACCTCCAGACCAGTAAACATCATCTTTATCAGAACTGGATGGATAATCCATTAAATAGTGTCGGCCAATACAAGCATAGGCTTCATCATCAACAGCACTTAATCCGCTAAAATCAAAATTATCATACAGTTCCACTAAAGATGGTACTTCTGGCAATTCTTTTTTGATCCAGGATATTCCTCCATCTGTTGATTGATGAAAGTTTAATTCTTTTCCTACAATGGTTAGATTGTTGTCGTTAAAGTATACTTTAAACAGATTATTGTCGCCTAAGCTTTGTGTGGTGAAATTATAGTTTGCACTGAGAAGATCTGAAACAGCACATTTGAATAGTGTACTTTTAGCAAGTAAAATCAAGGAATCATTTGCAATACCCCCAATTTCCCAGGTTGTTAATGATGTTAGGCTTTCATCCCAGCTAGATCCATTATCAGTTGAAACAAATACTTTTTTTGAACTGGTAGCAACAATTGTCGAATCATTAACTTTATAAATATCATTTGCACCGCTTAGGCCTTTAAGTTTAGTAAACGATTCACCTAAATTATTTGAAAATAATATACTGTCTCTTGTTGTAGTAAAAAGCACCTCTGATTCACTCACAAAATCTATATCATAAATATATGGGGAACTTGTACTCGGGAATGAAGGATAGATGTTAACAAGTGTGTCTGCAGTAATTGTGGTTCTGAATAACATCTTACTCCCACCTGTAAAACCGGTATCTCCATTGAATTCGATACAACTCATGGAACTCCCTCCAAGATCTCCACTAATATTTTTCCAATTTAAACCACCATCAGTTGTTTTAAATACGGCTGAGTGATCTTCGTTGGAGCCAGGTAAATACTCGTACCATCGGGCTGCACAATATGCAATGGTGTCATTTATTGTTTCCACTGCTGAAAAATCCAATCCAAAACAAAGGTCGGCTAACGGATTAGTGGCAGGATTGTTTTCTGTACCAAAAACTGCTCCATCTATAGTCGTCCAGGTAGTCCCTCCGTCAACGGTTTTTAAAATAATACCATTAGTATAAACATCTTGTGCTGCATCATATAGTTTTTCTCTACTGGTTACAACATAGCCAACCATGTCAGTTACACTTATGTCATATAAGTCATAAGAGGGTTTAAACATGTTCAAAGAATTCCAATTTTCTCCTCCATCATTTGAAAGGAGGAAAGTATTATCATAACCAGCTATCACCGCGTTATTGCCATTTATGGTCATCTTCTGAAGAATGTTTCCATTGCTTAACGTGTCTTTTTGCCAATTGAATGTCGGTTGTTGAGCGTTTCCAATAAACGCCATCAGACTAAAAATAAGAAATAAGGTAAAATTTTTCATACGCACTTTTTATAGATTATTTAAACTTTTAATCTTGTTGATTCTGTTGTGTTGCACTTTTCACCTCTTCCGAAAAATCAAACATATTGGGCACTTTCCCTTGTCGTCCGTTTGAGTACGAGATGGTTAGTGAATCACTTAATAAAGCTTGCTCGATATTTACTGCGTTGGTCATTGAATCTACATAAGCAATTTCGGCAATTTCTGTGAAACTTGTATCCAGTTCTGTTTTAAATTCGACAACGCCATTGTCGTTGGATAGGTGACTTACAATATACGATAGTTTATTCCTTAACTTGCTATTGTTGCCTAATGGAAGTATGTATGTTTTAATTACATCGTCGGTATAGTCGTTGCGGTAATTAAATGTTCTTTCAAAAGGTGTAAACAGAGACCCGATGTATTCTTTTCGAGATATAGTAGAGTATTCAGGTTCTAATGCTATTTCATATTCCAGTTCAATGGTGCGCGGCCCTTGTGTTGTCTCAAAAGTATATTCTTTCGATTCAATTAATGCGAATAGCGCTTCCTTATTCTTGATTTCTTCAGGGAAATAAATTTTCACAAGAACAGGGCAGTCGAATTCAGAAATAAGTCCAACCGCATTGGTTTCGGAAGCAAGCATGGCACCCAAATAACTAAAGTCGTAGCTGTCGAAAAAGTTTTCGAGTTTTAAGGTAACAGCATAAATGTTTTTAACGTCTTTTGCCAACGATTTTAACGTTTTCTTTTGTGGTGTAAAAAGCAATTCCTGTATTTTCTCTTCATTTAATCGGTCCGAATCGTAATACATTTTAACCCGATTGTGTTTTACATAAGTGGCAACTCCATAAACACCTGCTACATTTTTCATTTTACTCACAAACGCCATCGAACTTCCATAGCATTTAATATTTTTTAGTCCGGATTGTGTAAAGACCGAAGCACTTTCAATTTCTTCCGGTTCGCCCCACTTTATATCTACTGTGGGCACTTCCCACATTTTTCCAACAATAACACCGAGAGTAACAAGCACTACTGTTGCAATTATTGGCAGCCATTTAAATTCTTTGCGTTTATTAATAGTAAGCGTATTCTCTACCGGGCAAACCAATAAACAATCGCCACACATATTACAATCAACATCTTTAACCACTTTTAATGAGGCCACGTCGATGGCTTGTGGACACTTTTTCGAACACAACTGACAGTCGATACAGCTTGTGGTATTTCGGGTGATTCTGGCCAGTGGGAAAAACCTGCTTTTTTGTCCAACCAGTTCAATAATATAACCTCCGGCACATGCAATAGCAAGCGGCCAAACATAGCTGACTTCAACACCGGCTTTTAAAAGAATAAGGTAAACACCCAGTGTTGCTACAAAAAAGATCGAAAACTTAAAAATATTTGAGATGGCGCCAAGCGGACACAGATATTTGCACCAAAACAAACGGATAAATACAGAGCCAAATACGACAAGAACAATGGCAATAATGGCATAAAGTACAACGACGTCAGTATTAAATCCGGATGCGAGTGCAAAGTAGGGATCAAATTTTTTGCAAAATAACTCGTTTGATTGCAGTGTAAAGTAAAGCGTTATAAAGAGTAAAATATATTTAAGCGACCGCAATATTTTATCGAATACTCCCTTTATGGTAAACCTTACTTTTAATTTGTCTCCTAATTTACCCAGCCATTCGCTCACTGTTCCAATGGGACATATAAAAGAACAAAACAGCTTGCTAAACAATAAAACTCCGGCAAACAATAATATACCCATTACAATCTGCGCGCTTGTCATTGTGCACGAGAGAGCCTGGCTTAACAAGTAACTTCCCAAAGCCTGCAGGCCTCCAAATGGGCAATATGCTTCAAAATCTGGTGTGGTTATTTTGGTAAGTTGTGGCAGAAATGCCAAAATTAAAATGAATAAAATTACTCCCCACTGTGCTACAAGGCGTGGCCAGTTAGTTCCTTTGGTTTTTATTTTCATTGTAAAGTTTACTAAAACAGGTTTAAGTTTCTCTTTTTAACCTGCCGGTTTAAAATTATAATCTTCCAAATGTGTTTAAATCTGAAAGATGATGTCTCTCTCTTAGCTCAATTAATGCTTGTTCTTTTTGATTTTGTTTTTTATTAAATGAATGAACATCTGCATTTTTTCCCATTATAATGCCAATGCAAACTGCCGCCGCAAAAACTGCCGCAATCTGAAGGTATTTTGAAAGATCAAATTTTGTATAGCTTTCAATCTCAACCGATTCTTTCCTGGCAACAACTTTGTCGATCAAATTGTCGGGAACAGTATGCATTATATCTAAAGTAGAAAGCACTTTGTCGGCAAGTATCTCAACTGTAATTTGATCTGATTTACTTTCAAATTTCTTTTGTGAGGCGCTATTATTTTCCTGATTGATATTCATTTCTTTTATTTAAGACGAATATGAAATTTAAATCCGGCGCTTGAGGTGAAAAAAAATGAAATTATTTTTTCTTGAGTTGATTTCGACGCGAACATGTAGCTTTATTACAGTACCGACATTGATTTCCCGCTTCCATCATTTCTAGTAATAAATTGTCGAGTAATACAATTTGTGTTTCGTTACAAACACTTTTTATATTTTGAAAGTGTTGTACGGTTTGTTTTTTTACCAGCGAATGGTATTTGCCAATTTTTTCAGTTAGTCTTTTCAGCTCTTCTTCCGATGGATTTTCTGAAGAAAGTTCTTTAATCAGCTCGAAATTTGTTTCGCACTGAATGTCAATTAGCACCTGGTAATCGCGAAATACTTTCTGGTCTAATTCAATAACCTTTTTATACTGATCGTTCGTTAAATGAAGTTGTTCTTTTAGATATTCATCAGAATTGTGCCCTTCAGCCGGATCAATATTTTGTGCCTGATTCATGTATAGAAATGTAGCAAATGCCGATAAATTGATAATCAGCAAAAAAATGTTCAGCCACTTTATGGTTTGTTGTTTCTTTTCCATTTTCTCAGGAATTAAGTTTTAGATAATCTGTAAGCTTTTGTTTTAAGTTCTTTTTAGCCCGGTAAACAAGAGATTCTACCGAGTCGACAGACAGGTTTAACCTTTCACAGATTTGTTTTTGCGATAAACCTTCAAATTTGTGTAGAAGCAGAACTTTCTTTTGGTTCTCAGGAAGTTGGTCGATTAACCGATACAGGTTAGCAATATTCTCCTTGTGCTCAAGTTGTTTTGCCGGGGTAGATTTTTCGACAAACTCTTTGTGCATTTCATTCATGCACAAAGAATCTGACAACTGAAAGGTGGCTTTTGCAGGATTTTTTTTTCGCAAATAGCTAATGGATTTATTATATGATATTTTATAAATCCACATGGTTAAATCGTCGTCATTTTGAACATAATGACACGATCTGAAGATTTCCAAAAAAACATCCTGGAAGATATCTTCTGCGTCGGAGGTGTTGTTTACAAGTCGAAAGGCGGTATTATATACCAGGTTTTTATATCTGTTTATTAATGCCCTAAAAGCGAGGTTATTATTTTTTTGAATTTCCTTTATTATCTGACTGTCAGTCATAGGAAAAGAGGTTTTTTAGTCAACAGTAACCTTGCCAGATTTGTGATAAAGATTTAGTTCTTTTAATGCTTTTATTGCTTCTTCTCTGGTTTTGAAAAAATCTCCCTCGTTTTCATCCCAGGTTTCTCCTTTCGAAATTCCCATTTTATTACAACCTTCCACTTCCATTAAGCTTACGGTTTCCAGAGCTTTCATTTTTACAGCATCTCTGCCTATTTGTACAACTTTTGCTTTTATGCTTTTGCCACGTACCGGCTTTTTATCTTCATCTATTTGCACTACCAGTCCGTAGCATACAGTTCCTTCTTTTACCCATTCTGGTATTTTGGCTTTTAATTCTGCACTCATTTCAACTTTTTCTTCCTGGTAGGTATATGATGCTACCTCGTCGGATTTTTTTGATGAGTTACAGCTGGCAAGTAAAAGGGTTAAAACAAAGGTTAATGCTAAAGTCTGGTTTTTCATTGTTATGTTATTTTGAAATTGGTTTGTTAGTCCCGACAAAATAACGTCAGTTTATTGTACAGATTCTGTAGTTGATGTTAGTTTGTCAGAAATTTTAGACGTAAAAGTAATAATTACTATAAAATATTAAAGGATTGGAACAAATTGTTTAAATAAAAAAGCCACACTTTTGTTAAATAGCAAAAGTGTGGCTTTAAAATTAATGGTTTTAGCGTATTGTTTTTCGCTTAAAATCCGTTAATGATTCCGATAAAATCTTCAGCTTTAAGTGATGCGCCACCAATTAAACCACCGTCAACATCTTTGTTGGCGAATAATTCTTTTGCATTGCTTGGTTTGCAGCTTCCACCGTAAAGGATTGAAGTTCCTTCAGCTACTTCCTCACCATATTTAGCAGTAATGGCAGTACGAATATTTGCGTGCATATCTTGTGCCTGATCAGAGCTGGCAGTAACACCTGTGCCGATTGCCCAGATTGGTTCGTATGCAATAACAATTTTTTTGAAGTCATCAGCAGAAAGCTGGAATACAGTTTCTTCCAATTGGTTTACTACGAATTCGTTGTGTGTTCCGGCTTCGCGAATATCCAAAGCTTCACCACAGCAATAAATGGGAGTTAAGCCGTTTTCAAGAGCCAGAGCTACTTTTTTGTTTAAAATTTCGCTTGTTTCTCCATAGTATTCTCTACGCTCCGAGTGTCCTAAAATTACGTACTCAGCACCTGTAGATTTAATCATCTCGGCTGAAACTTCACCGGTGAAAGCACCTTTAGCTTCTGCTGCACAGTTTTGCGATGAAACACCAATTCTTTCAGTGTTAACAGTTTCAACAACTTTTGTAATGTGAGTGAACGGAACGCCTAAAACTACTGCTACATCGTTAGCACCTTCGTTTGCTACTATAGTGTCAACTGCTTTTGCCAGTTCAATACCTTCTTGTAAATTGGTATTTAGTTTCCAGTTTCCTGCAACTATCTTTTGTCTCATATTATTGAATTTTAGTTTTTTAGATATTTCAAAATCGCACACAAATTTAGCCGATTTGTTGAATATTCGGGTACATGAAAATTGAGTTTTTTTACAATTAACTATTTGTTCATTCAGAAACGGGAAGTGACAAAAAAGCCAGAAGCTTGCGACAATTGGCAATCTTATAATATGCAAATAAGAACGACAAAGTGAATCTCTTTGTTACTTCTCCATAAATTTTGCTTGAAATTCTTCGGGAGTAGGAATATCATTGTAATGCCATTTCCCAATAATATTTCCTTCTTTTAAAATAATCAATCCCGGATTTGAGCGAATCATAGTTTTTAGCGTTATTTCATCGCAATTGAAAAATTCGTAGGTTGCATTATTGGCTTCGGCAAAGGCCATCGCTTCTTCTTGTAAACTTGATGTAAGACAGATAAACGAGAGGTTGTGTTCCTGTGCCCAGCTGGCCAGTGTGTTTATCTTTTCCTGTTCTTTGGTTTCCGATTTGGAAAGATCGTAGGCAACCAACATAAATACATATTGTTCGTCGTAAATAAAGAAATCAATTATGTTGTCACCTTCAGGTGTTTCAATGCTAAAATCATGAATGGGCGCTTCGTATCCTTCCTGAATTAGAATCGATTCCAGGTTATCGTATTCCCAGTTAACCGTATCTTGCCAGGGATAATTGTCTTCCGAGAATTTTTTTACCTCGCCGGTATTTTTATTCTTATAATAAAATATATTCTCATAAACCTCTTGAGGTGCATCTTCCGGGATACTCATGGCGTCAGGAATGTTGGTGCCAATTTTATAGGGTCTGAAATCGAATAATGGCAAATGATTGTAGGAGTGGAAAACAATTCCGAAATAAACTACAAACGTAAGAATGCTAAATACGGCCGGAAGTTTTGTTTTTATCTGGCTGGCAAACCAATTGCGGTTAACCACGGCCAACAGGGCAATAGCAATAATTACAAGGTTTTTATAAAAGGTTTCCCAGTTTGATATTACCAGAGCATCGCCAAAACAGCCACAGTCGGTTACCGGGTTTTTCAGTGCAATCCAAAGTGTCAACGGAGTAAAAAAGGCCATAAAAAGTAAACCCAGCCACGAAAACAAACGCATCCACCAGTTAAACAAAAAAGCCACGCCTATTGCAAACTCTCCAAATGCAAGCAAAACGCCAAGCGGAAATGCAGCCCAAATCAGCCATTCCATTCCAAGTGCATTAAAATAATCGGTAAATTTATAGGTCGATCCCCAGGGATCAATCCCTTTTACAAAGCCGGAGAAAAGAAATACAATTCCAAATAAAATGCGCGCAGTGTGTTTTGCTAATTTCATAAAATATAGTTTTTGATAAAGTGAGGCAATTGTCTGGAAACTGACAAATTAAAAATTATGATTCTTTTTTAATATGTCGCAATTAATGATTAAGATAACGGATCAACACCATCTTTTTCAAATTCAATTTTAATCATGGCAAAAACGGCGTAGTTAATCATATCCATGTAATTGGCATCAATACCTTCCGAAATAATTGTTTTTCCCTGATTGTCTTCTATCTGTTTAGTACGCTTAATTTTCATAAGAATCAAATCGGTGTACGAGCTAATTCGCATATTTCTCCAGGCCTCGCCATAATCATGGTTTTTATCCATCATTAATTTTTTGGCTTTTTCAAAATAACTGTCGTAAAGTGCCTGTGTTTTTTCGTTAGGCATTTCTTCATCAGCCGGACCTAATTCAAGTTGAATTAAACCCATAATACAATAGTTAATAATACCGATGAATTCGGGTTTAACACCTTCGTCAACTTTGGTTACACCTTTTTCCTCAATGCTTCTAATGCGCTGTGCTTTAATGTATATCTGGTCGGTTAGCGATTGCGGACGAAGTATTCGCCAGGCAGTTCCGTAGTCAGTCATTTTCTTCGAGAAAATGTTTCTGCAGATCGCAATTATCTGATCGTATTGTTTATTTGTTTTTTCCATGCTGTCTAAAATGAGGGATAAAAGTATTAAAAAATGAGAAAATTGAACCGTTTTATTTTACATTTGTAGTTAACGACTTGTTACAGGTTGTAAATAAATTGTTAAACATAAAACCTTTGACCTGATGTTAATTACGCAGTCGGCAGGCAAATTCCTAAAACGTAATAGTTCGATTCAATTGGGAAACAGTACAATAGACTTATCTATCCCAATTGTTATGGGAATTGTAAATATAACGCCGGATTCCTTTTACGACGGAGGAAAGATGGAAGACGAAAAAACGATGTTAACGGCTGTTGAGCAAATGATCGAAGCCGGAGCAACGGTTATTGATGTTGGTGCTATCTCAACCCGTCCCGGGGCTGAAAGTATTTCAACAAAAATAGAACTGGGACGTTTGTTACCTGCAGTACAGGCAATTCGTAAAGAATTTCCTGATATACCTATTTCTGTTGATACGTTTCGATCGTGGGTTGCAGTTCGTGTTATAGACGAAATTGGGCCAATAATAGTAAATGATATTTCGGGAGGATCTCTGGATTCGAAAATGTTTGAAACCATTGGGAAACTACAAATGCCTTATATTTTGTCGCATATTCAGGGAACTCCGCGCGACATGCAGGACGATCCGCAGTATGATGACCTGATTAAAGAAATTTCGTCGTATTTTGCCGAAAAGGTAAAACGATTAACAAAGCATGGTGTAAAAGATATCATTCTGGATCCGGGATTTGGTTTTGGAAAAAACCTGGATCATAATTATGAATTGCTGAATCGTTTGGATGCTTTTAAAGTATTTCAGCTTCCGGTTATGGTTGGATTAAGCCGAAAATCGATGATTTGGAAGGCGCTTGATATTAAACCCGATGAGGCATTGAACGGAACCACTGTTGCAAACACGCTTGCGCTAATGGGAGGAGCCGATATTTTGCGGGTTCACGACGTAAAAGAGGCTGTTGAAGCAGTAAAGATTTTTTGTGAAATAAAAGCAACACTTGTATAATGCTGGCATTTATTACCATACGTTTCCTGGACATTCTTGATATTTTGCTGGTGGCATTTTTGCTTTTTCAGCTTTATCGGCTTATTAAAGGAACGGTGGCGTTTAATATTGTAATCGGGCTGTTTTCCCTGTACCTGTTTTGGTTGATTGTGAGGGCACTAAATATGGAGCTTCTGGGTTCCATAATGGGGCAGTTTATTGGAGTGGGAGTTCTTGCTCTAATTGTAGTTTTTCATCCTGAAATCCGGAAATTTTTGGTGTTTATCGGAACTAATTACAACGTAAACCGGGTATTATCGCTCGATAAGTTGTTTGGGACAGGTAAAACAAAAACAATTAATCATGATCAAATTGATAGTTTGGTTGATGCATGTGTTTCCATGGGTAAATCTAAAACCGGGGCACTGATTGTAATTGCAGGAGATTCGGAGTTGCACGAACAAATAAATTCGGGAGAGAAAATCAATGCAAAAATATCTTCATCTTTAATTCGTACCATATTTTTTAAAAACTCGCCTTTGCACGACGGAGCTATAATTATTAAAGGAAATAAGATTGTGGCAGCAGGGTGTATTTTACCACTTACACAAAAGGAGCTTGACAAGGCGCTGGGATTGCGTCACCGGGCTGCCGTGGGTATGACAGAAAACTCAGATTCTCTTTGTATTGTTGTTTCCGAAGAACGAGGATCTATCTCGGTTTCTCAAAAAGGTGACATCAGGAGGCGAATCTCAAAAGAAACACTCACTGAAATTCTGGAGAAAAATATCCTGGAAGAAATTATAGGAGACAAAAAATAATCGTTAAATATTATTTCGAAGGATATCAGAAAGCTTTTACTCATAAGAGATTTCTGAACTTCGCATCCTTGAAGAAATCTAACTTATATTTTATGTGTATTGTTTTGTTGAAGTTTTGGTTGTGTATAGTCAATTCAACAGAATATTAAATGAAAAAGCTATAAATAAATTGTAGATAACTTTTATTTGTCAAAACAGATTAATTGTAATAAACATGAATAGAATTTGTGAATTATTCAATATAAAATATCCCATTATTCAGGGAGGTATGGTTTGGTGTTCGGGCTGGAAACTGGCTTCGGCAGTTAGTAATTGTGGCGGACTTGGTTTAATCGGTGCGGGATCGATGCACCCTGAAACGCTTGAAGAGCACATTATAAAATGTAAAGCGGCCACTGATAAAACTTATGGTGTGAATGTGCCCTTACTATATCCCGAAACTGAGCGCATAATGGGGATTATTGCAAAACACAAAGTGCCTGTGGTTTTTACTTCTGCCGGAAGTCCTAAAAAGTGGACCGGGTGGTTAAAAGAAAGAGGAATTATAGTGGTGCATGTGGTATCTAGTTCGTTTTTTGCGGGCAAGTGCGAAGCCGCAGGAGTGGATGCTATTGTTGCTGAAGGTTTTGAAGCCGGTGGACACAATGGACGGGAAGAAACAACTACTATGTCGCTGATTCCGTCGGTGCGAAAAGCTACTGATTTACCATTGCTGGCAGCGGGTGGTATTGGCTCGGGCGAGGCAATGTTGGCTGCCATGGTTTTGGGAGCTGATGGTGTTCAGGTTGGATCTGCATTTGCAATTTCTGAAGAATCTTCGGCGCACCCCGAATTTAAAAAACTGGTAGCTGCATTAGGCGAGGGAGGCACAAAATTAGCTCTTAAAAAGCTGGCTCCAACAAGATTGGTGAAAAACACTTTTTTCGAACAGGTAGATGAGGCAGAAAAAGCCGGTAAGTCGTCCGATGAACTGCGTGAACTTTTGGGGCGGGGACGTGCCAAAAAGGGAATGTTTGAAGGTGATTTAAATGAAGGTGAACTGGAAATCGGACAGGTAGCGGCACAAATAACTGAGATACTTCCTGTTGCGCAGATTATGGAGAAACTGATTTCTGAATACGAAATTGCCAAGAAGGAAACGCAAAAGAACAGGTTTGATTTCTAATAGCCTCTTTTGTATTCTTTATTTCAATAAAATAATAAGGCCGCTCCAAATTTGAAGCGGCCTTATTATTTTGTGTTTATGATTTAAAAATTCTTATAGTTCCATTTCCCTCGGTATGGCCGGTCGAGTAGCATATTGGCCCAGGCATCGCCGGTAAATTGTTCTTTTTCTGCATCCCAAAGTAATGGGCGTTGCAATTCGTAGGCAATATTGGCAACATTACAAAGCGCCGAAGTGCTGTGTCCTATCTCAACATCAGAAATTGGTCGCGTGCGCTTTTTCATTGCATTCACCCAATCCTGGTAGTGGTTGTCGCTGTAATACACGCGCTTGTCTGTTTCTTTTACATCTTGTTTAGCCAGTTGGGTATTGGGGAAAGTACGCAAGAAACTTCGGCTTACTTCAATTTTTCCTTCGGTACCTACAAATTGTACGGCATTCCCGTCGCCTTTTCCTCCCCATAGTTTGTGGTTTATACGTGTGCCATTTTCATATATCATTGTTAGTCCGTGGCTTTGTCCTGGTTTGCCGGGTGGAATAAAGTTAACGGGGCCTGAACCATCCATATCCATTGCCCACTGTGCAATGTCGAACATGTGTGCTCCCCAGTCGGTAATTAGTCCGCCACCAAAATCACGATATCCGCGCCACCAGGCCCATGGATCTTTTTTTGCGTCAGCAGGACATAAATCTTTATGATATCCCCGGTACAGAGACGGTCCAATCCATTCGTTCCAGTCCAACCCTTCGGGAGTTTCCTGAACGGGCAGACTACATTGCTGAACAGGTTCGCCAATACTAACGTTAATCTCTTTTATGTCGCCAATGTAACCGTTACGTACCAGTTCAACTGCATGACGAAAATCGCGCCACGAACGTTGCATATTCCCGGTTTGAAATACACGGTCGTATTTGCGTGTGGCGTTTACCATTGCACGCCCCTCTGAAACAGTTAACGCCAATGGTTTTTCGCAATAAATATCTTTTCCTGCTTTGGCAGCATCAACAACCATTTGGGCATGCCAGTGGTCGGGAGTGGCAATAACTACAGCATCAATGTCCTTTCGTTCGAGCAACTCACGGTAATAATGATATCCTTTTATATCGGCACTTTTACCATTATCAGTGTTACTTTGTTTTGCAACGTCGAGAAATGTTTTTAATTTGCTTTCAAACACATCGCAACCGGCAACCGCAACAGTTTCTTTGCAACTGTTAATGCTGTTTAGTAAGGTATAAATTTGTTTACCATGCCCTATATAACCAAGGTTGATTTTGTCGTTAGCGGCCACAAAACCACTTCCGCCTAAAACATGGCGTGGAATTACTGTAACTGCAGCAGCTCCGGCAGCAGTTTTTCCAATAAAGTTTCTTCTGTTCATTTCTTAGAATTTAGTTGTATTTATTTAAGTATCACTCTTAAAAGATTTAGGTTCTAATTTAATTTAAATCTTTGGCACAACGAAATCCGGTGTTAAATAGTGAGGTTTCGTGCGAATTTCCTGACCGCCCGCTTACCGAAAAACTGTCTCCTCCATACTGGTCGTAAAAAAACGAGCCACCGCGTATTGTTTTTACGTTGGCATCTTCATGAATTGGAGCACTGCTTCCGGGATATGCTTTGTAGTTGTCCGAACACCATTGCCAAACATTCCCGCCCATATCGGTAAGTCCGGCTTCGTTCTCGCCAAATGTACCAACGGGACAGGTATATAAAAAGCCGTCTTTTGTTTCGGGCTTGTCTATGCTTCCCTGCCAGGTATTGGCAAAGTATTCCCCGTTTTTTGTTAACTCATTTCCCCAGCTGAATTTCTCTCCCGAGTTTTTTCCGCTACGTGCTGCATATTCCCACTCGGCTTCGGTGGGCAAACGTTTTTCTGCCCATTTGGCATAGGCTCTTGCATCATTCCAACTTACATGAGTAACAGGGTGGTTATCTTGTGCATTAGGGCCGTTGGGACCAAAAGGTTTTTTCCAGAAGGCTCCTTTCATTAATTCCCAATTCTTATTTTCGAGGTTAAAAACTCCTGAATCACCAAACTTTTCAGCTTCAGTTTTGTAACCGGTAGATTCAATAAAAACTTTGAATTGAGCTACAGTAACCGGCGATTTATCGATAGAAAATGGTTTTACCGTAACTTCATGAATCGGTCTTTCTTGCGGTAATCCAGCATCGGATCCCATTAGAAAAGAACTTCCATCGAAACTAATCATTTCGCAATTTTCAGCAGCAACATTATTTTGTTCATACTGAGAAGGTGATACTAATTTCTCGTTTTTTTCATTTGAAAAACCGTGTTTTTCAGGAGTTGTTGCCTTTTTTTTTGATTGGTTTCCTGTACAGGAAACGAGTAGCAATGCAACTAAAATGTAGTAATATTTATTCATGATTGATTAAGTAAACCGTAAAATTGAATGATTTTATCGGGGATTCAAAATAAATGGTTTGCTGAATTTACAGACATGTAGAATTATTGATAGTTGGTTTTGGGCTTTTTGAATAAAACTACAGCAAATTAACGGTGTTACCGTAATTTACTGTTAATCCACAAATTTTTTTTTTCTTTACGTATTCGATTGCATTATTTGTTTTTTAAGAAGAAGAACTAGATAAGAATTGTAGGTTATGACTAAACAATACAACTGGGCCATTTTAGGTTGTGGAAGAATTGCCGCCAAATTTGCCAGAGATTTAAAATTATTACCGAATGCTACTCTTTATGCAGCTGCTTCCCGGGATTTAAACCGCGCAAAAGATTTTGCCGGCGAATGGGGATTTGAAATTGCATACGGAAGTTACCTTGAATTAGTGAACGATCCTAAAGTTGATGCAATTTATATTGCCACTCCACATTCGCACCACCACGAGCATACTTTACTTTGTCTTAACCATAAAAAACCGGTGTTGTGCGAAAAAGCTTTTGCTTTGAACCTGAAAGAGGTAAAAGAAATGATAGCCTGTGCAAAAGAGAACAATACTTTTTTAATGGAAGCATTTTGGACGATGTTTCAACCCAGTTTTAGAAAGGCCATGGAGATTTTAAATTCGGGAGAATTGGGTAAATTAAAAATAGTACGATCTGATTTTGCATTTAATGCTCCTTTTATTGAAGACAAACGATTGTATAGCATAGAGCTCGGTGGCGGTTCTTTGCTTGACATTGGTATTTATCCTGTTTTTGCTGCACTTACTTCACTCGGTATCCCCGAAAAAATTAAATCGTTTGCCGATTTCAGTGCAACGGGATCGGAAGAAAGCCTGAGTGTGCTATTTAAATATAAAAATGGAGAAATGGCAAATCTCACTTCCAGCTTTTCTTCGTATTCGCCAACTCAAACCGAATATATATGTGAAAAAGGATATTTGGTATTAAATCCGCGTTGGTTTACTCCCACCGACATAACCTTTTGGAAAGAGGGTGGGGAGGTGGAAACAATTGTTTCAGAACATAAAAAAGGATTTGGTTACCAATACGAAGCTCAACATGTTATGGAATGCCTGGATAACGGATTAATTGAAAGCCCCAAGATGAGCTGGAAAATGAGTCAGGATTTGATGGAGATTCTGGACCGGATCAGGATTGATGCCGGAATATTTTTCCCCGAACACGATAAAAATATATTCTTTTAGCAGAGGTAATATTACCTGAAATGTATTTTTCTGAAATGATATAGGGTTAAAAATGTATATTCAGGAATTAGTATATATTCACATTGTCAGGATTTTATAAGATAATTTTTTAATGTATTTCTAAAATTGAATATTGTAAATAACATTTTTATTGTTTGGTTGTTCTAAATTTAAATTAGGGTTAACAAAGAAAAAATATATTAAAGAAATAATTCTTTATTAAAAAATGTTATTACTTTTGAGATGAAAGCTAGAATAGCAATACAGAGTTAGTGTATTATGAGTTTGAAAAGGAAAAATAATAAATCGACACAAGTCCCGGAACCAACCTTACGAAGGTTGCCTGGTTATCTATTTTTTCTTGAAAAAGTTCGGGAAAAGGGTGTAATTAATATTTCAGCTCCTACCATTGGAAAAGAGTTAAAATGTGATCCGACTCAGGTTGTAAAAGATTTAGCAGTTACGGGTATAAAAGGAAAACCCAGAGTTGGATATAACACCTATGAATTGTGTCATGCATTAGAAGAATTCCTGGGATTTAATCGTGTAAATGAGGCATTTCTGATTGGTGCAGGTAATTTAGGTACTGCTCTAATGGCCTATCAGGAGCATCAAACTTTAGGGATAAAAATAATTGCAGCGTTCGATGTTAATGAAGATAAGATCGGGAAACATGTGGGCGGTATCCATGTTTTGGAATACAATAAACTATTTCATTTATCGAACCGTTTAGATGTAAAAATTGCCATACTAACTACACCCAATAATGTAGCACAGGATGTGGCAGAGGATCTGGTAAATTGTGGTGTAAAAGCTATCTGGAATTTTACTCATTGTAACCTCGATTTGCCTGATAATATCATTGTTGAAGATATTTCTATGAGTTCATTTGCGGCTGTACTGCTACGGCGGTTAAACGATTCCGAAGAATAAATAATTAAAACGAAAATCATGAAAAGAGTAAAGATGTTTTTAGCTTGTTTGAGCAAAGAAATAAAGAAAAAATTCTTTAAACTGGAGAGTTCTGATATAAGTCATGATTGCGAAAAACTTAAAGACGTGGGTTATGAAATAAACTCAAGTGAAGATTTAAAATTTATTGAAGAGTATATACTTAAATACACTACTACGACACGTTGGCAAACATTGTAACGATATGGTTTGGTAAATTTGACTGAGTACGGAAAGTGTTAGTTGACCAGTTGGTTGGTATAACTGGTACTGCGAAAATGCAGTCAATTTTCCTGCCTGTAACTTCTTTGTTATTTTTAACATCCAGATACTTTCTCCCTTTTTTATTTGTTACTTTTGTTGGCAATTCAGATCAACTAAAAAAATAGAAATGAGTAAAACTTTATTAATCGCTGTAGCGGTGTTTTTGTCTTTTAGCATTTGTGCACAAAAACCTGAAAGACCAGCTCCGCAACCGGCACCGGAAATAAATGAGTCGTTTAAACTAGGCGTTGCCGGTTACACCTTTGTAAATTTTGATTTACAAACGACGCTTGAAACCTTACAACGCTGTGATGTACATTATCTGTGTATAAAAGATTTCCATTTGCCGGTAGAAAGTTCCGACGAAGAAATTTCTGCTTTTCATAAAAAATGTGCCGATTATGGTGTAAAAGGTTATGCGGTTGGCCCGTTATATATGAAAACAAAAGAGGACATTGATAAGTATTTTGAGTATGCGAAAAGAGTAGGGGTGAATACAATTGTAGGTGTGCCTGCATACGAACTTTTACCTTATGTTGACAAAAAGGTTAAAGAGTATGGGTTTAATTATGCAATTCATTTGCATGGTCCGGATATTGATATTTTTCCAGATGCGGATGATGTTTGGGAACACACAAAAGATTTAGATCCTCGAATAGGTATGTGTTTGGACATTGGTCATGATACCCGTAACGGAAAAGATCCTGTGGCTGACTTAAAAAAATATCACACACGTGTTTTCGATATTCATTTGAAAGATGTAACAGGACCAACAAAACTGGGATATTCGGTTGAAGTGGGACGTGGAATAATTGATTTTCCTGCATTGGTAAAAATGTTGCGGAAAGTAAATTATTCAGGTGTAATTAGCCTGGAACATGAGCGCAATATGGATAATCCGTTTATGGGAATTGCAGAATCCATTGGATATTTCAGAGCAATGGTTGAAGCAACTAAATAAGTACGAAATTAGATTTAAGCTGAAGGTGTTGACTGGACGAAGTTAACACCTTTTTTATTTCCGTATTTGTTTAGTGCTGCTGGTATAAATTTCAGCTGTTGTCCCGAATATTTAAAGCTTTCGTAGTTTTCATAAATTTTTATCGAACTTAATTTTCTATTTTTGCTTTGTGCAAAAAATATTCAAAATATATAAGCGAAATATTTATGGCGTAATGGGAACGCTTATTTTTCATATTTTGCTTTTTTCGGCTTTTATTTTAAGCGATGTTAACATAAAAGGAAATGTAAAAGAGGAGGCAATGATTATTGAATTTCCTGACATTTTACCTGAACCCGAAATTGAGGAGAAGCCTGCGGAAGAAGAGCAGGAAAGCCTGCCAGAAAATCAATCAGAGACAGTTAATAATAGAAGCAATGTTGCTTCGAATAGAACAGCTACAGAGAATACAACTAAATCGGCTGATGAATTTTTCGATGATGATTACCTTAAGGAACTGGAAGCTGCACAAAAGTTGGTATCTGATGTTAATAATCAGCTTTCGAAAGAGATTATTGATATGAGTGATATAAAAATGCCGGTAGAAACCACCGAGGGAATGGATCCTGATTCAATTAAAAATATTATTTACACCGGCGAAAGTAATATCATTTATTATCTCGATAATCGGTATCATTTGCGATTGCCTGTACCGGTTTATTTGGCGCAGGGGGGCGGAACAATCATTGTAGATATAAAAGTAAACAGAAATGGAATGGTTACTGAAGCTATAGCTCGGAAAAATAATTCAATTCGCGACAAACAGATTTTACTTTATGCGCAGGAGGCAGCTTCGCGCACTGTATTTAATGCAGATAATTCAGCTCCATCATCACAGAAGGGAACAATTCAGTATACATTTGTTGCTCAATAAAATTTTCTATCTTAATTTCTTTTTATTCTGGAATAATCATTTTTGATTGCTAATTTGTACATATAGAGATAGTTCGCTTGGGGATGTGATGTTAAGCTAACTTTTTCTTTAACATGATTTAACACCATTTTCTTGCTGGATGCAGAATGTGTATTTATCTTTGCGGTACGTTTATTTTCATAAGTTTAGGTTTAGTTAGGTTAGTTAGTTTAATGAGAAAAGGATGGGTTGTTGAACCTGTCCTTTTTGATTTTAGGCCTAAAAGCATTATTTCCTCTTCTTTTTTCTTCATTTTTTAATTTAATTTTTAACTTTATCAGATCTTGTAAGACGTTGTTTATAAGCTTAATTGCTGATTTTGAAGTTGATTGTTTTATAAGTTGTGATAGAATTATTTTAAACACAGGGTTACCTTTTACCCGATAAACGAATAATATAATAGAAGATGATAAATTATACGGATGCGCAAATCCTGAAAGGAATCTTAAGGCACGATAATTTAATTTTACAGTACATCTATAAACAGTACTACTATAAAGTAAATTATTTCATTAAGAAAAACCAAGGTAATGAAGATGACGCCAGCGATATTTTTCAGGAAGCTATAATCGTAATTTATAGAAAATTAAAAGAAAACGATTTAATTTTCGAAAAGAGTTCTTTTCAAGGTTATTTATTTTCCGTTTGTCGGTTCCTTTGGTTGAAACAACTAGAGAAAAGGCGAATAGAAAGAGAAAGGCTGAACGATTCATTGCCGTATCAGGAAGACTTGTACGACGATAATTTAGTTGAACTGGTAGATAAAAACGAGAAATACGGATTGTATCAAAAGCATTTCAAAACCTTAAGTACTGATTGTCAGAAGTTATTACAACTGTTTTTTGAAAAAGTCCCGCTTAAAGAAATTGCAAAAATAATGGGCTTTAAAACAGAAAAATACGCAAAAACCCGAAAATATAAGTGTAAAGAACTTCTTATTAAGCGTATAAAACAAGATACAGAATTTAAAAAGATACTTGAAGATGACACCTAAAGTAGAATTATTTGGACGCATTGAAGATTATTGTTTAGAGTTATTGGACGCTCAAGAAAGAATCGAATTTGAAAAGGAATTAGAGTTTAACGAAGAGTTAAGAGATGAAGTAGAACTTCACAAAAACATTCAGGCTGCAATTACAGAAATGGATGTTTTAGATCTTAAAAGTAAACTCGAAAATATTCAGAGTGAAAACAAACCCGAGAGTTCTATCAATGGATCTTTTGAATTGCTTGATGAATTAACATTAATTCAGGACCTAAGCGATGAGTTAGCCCCGGAAGAACTAATCAACAGTTTAGAATCTTTACCCAAAGTACACGTTTACCAACACGAATTAACTTCAAACGAAAACATTCATCATTTTTATAAAGAGCAAAATAAAGATGAGGGTGTGAATGGCCGAGAGGAAGATCTGAATGGATTTGACATGGAAGGTCTGGAAGGTTTAGAAGAAGCTGTTCTTGAGACAGACATTTTAAATCTTCGCGAAACACTTCAGCATGTAGCAAAATCAGTAGAGCCGCAATATTCTGTTGAAGATATCGACGATTTCTTAAATGGAGAATTGGGTGATGATATTTTGGCTGAATTTGAATTGGAATTAGAGCAGAATGAAGATCTTCAGGATGAAGTGATTTTACATTCAGAAATAGAGGCAGCACTTAAAGAAGAAGGGGTTATGAACCTGAGAAGTGAGTTGCGCAATATTATGGATGCCGAAACATCGTGGAATGTTAGTGAGAAAAGCATTGAAGATTTTATAGATGGAATTTTAGAAGATGAGTTGCTGGAAGAATTTAATGCGGAATTGAAAGAGAATACAGATCTGATGGCAGAAGTCGCGTTGAGGGAACATATTAATGAAGCTATTGCCGAGACAGATATTCAGTCGTTGAGGGCAGGACTAAGATCTGCTCAAACTAAGGTAGATAAGAAAGAAGTTAAATCGATAGTGATGCCGCGATTTGAGAGGGGAACAAAGCATATTTGGAGGACTTCTGCTGCAATGATAATTGTTTTAATCGGTCTTGCCGGCATATTGAATACAGGCTTACATTCAACCGATAATACCTATAATAGATACTTCGAGTCGCCAACATGGGCTTCAGAACGTTCTGTAAGCAGTAGTATCGATAATATACAAATGGCAAAAGTTTATTATCAAACAGCAGAATACCAGAAGGTTGTGGACTTGCTGAATAATACAAAAGCAGATGAAGACCAGGCATTTGTGTCGGAGTTTTATAAAGGACTTAGTTATCAGAATTTAGACAGATATGAAAATGCTATTCAGGCATATACGAAAGTAATAGATCATGGAAACAACCTATTTATTGAGGAAGCGGAATGGTACAAATCGTTATGTTATCTGAAACTTAATCAAAAATCGGAAGCAAAACTGGAACTAATTGCAGTTATTGATCGAAAAGGACATTACGAAAAAGATGCTAAAGCAATATTAAGACGACTCCGATATTCGTTCAAATGATCGTTCAAATAAAATAATTCGAAATACATACATTCAGGAAAGGCCTGTCGTTTACGACGGGCCTTTTTCTTAGAAGGATTTTTACCCTTATTAATACCTTTTTTTTGGAAGATTTATATCACAGAAGAAATTTCATTTCAGGTTTTATTCTGAAATGGGAAATGCGGATAAATAAAATCAAGAGAACAAGCGTTGTATTTTTAAGAAAGAACTTATTATTTTTTGTCTGAATAATAAAAATGGAGAGCTAAGTGTGGTGTAAAATAAATTTAACGGATAGATTTGTTGAGGCGATTCTTTATAAATCATTCCGTTTTCGACGGGCCTTCTGAATACGGATGGTTTGATCAATAGTAAAGGCAACGATTAATAATATAAGTAACGCGAAGAAATAAACATCGTAGCTGGTGTAAATTGGAGAATTGTCGCCAATTGTTTTAAAACTCATCCAATAATGCGGATGCGCTAAACGAGAATTGGAGTTTTGCAGATAGTTTAATTTTGCCAGGCGAAGCGCTTCATCTTTGGTTTTTCCTTTTTTCAGGTTTTTATAAAACGAACTCATGATCTGTGTTCCCGATTCATCTTCAACTTCCCACAATGACATTATAATGGAAGGACAACCAGCGTACAAAAATCCTCTGGCCAGACTCATCATTCCTTCCCCTTTTTTTAATTTTCCAACTCCGGTATTACAAGCACTTAAAACGGTGAGTTTGGCATTTAAATCAAGATTGTAAATGTCGGTTGTATTTAACCAGCCATCCTGGGTTAATACATCCTCATTTTGTTGCGGTGCAAACGCCAGGCGCGAAAAGGCAGGTAAAGAATCGTTTATGTAAGCATGCATTGCCAGATGGAGGATATCGTAATTTTTACATTCTTTTCTGAAGTTTTGTTCCGAAGCTTCACTCCCTCTTAAAATTTTGGTCTTTATTGTAGAGGCTATGGCATCCACTTCTTTTTGTACACCAGGAAGCGGCATCAACGTGTAGCTTGCATTTGACATTTCAAACTGTTCCGAATGATATTCCGGCGCAAAAGCCAGAGTATGATTGGTTAGATTTTTTGAATTACTTCGGTTTTTAAATAAGATATTTACCGAATTTGCATAATTAATGTTGTACTCTTTTATAAGATAACCGAGACTTGTAAAGTCTATTGTTTTACTGGTATCGGGCATGTTTTTAAGTAAACCATCAAATGCTATATAATTAAGTTTTCCATCTGGGATTATTACCAGATTTTTGTTTTCTAGTTCATTTTCAAATGGTGCAATCAGCAGATTATATAATTTGTGCGACGCAACACAATATTCCCTTGAATCTGTATTTTTAGTAAATATGTAATTGGGATCCGACATAAAATTAAAAACGCTTTCCAGTGTATTTTGCAGATTCTTGTCAATTGTATTCTTGTGAAAAATTTCCTTGTTCTTTGTGATTACAATAGTAAAAAGTTGAGCGGTTGAACTGCTGTCGCTGCTTTCATCTTCGGGTTCTACAAGAACGTATTCCAATATAGCCTCATTAGAATCCATTTCTTTCTGAATTTCAGAAATGTTCAACATCGAATTGGAGTATTTTAAATCATAGTAGTCTGGATATTTTTCTTCTAATAAACGGTTAAGTTCATCTCGTTCCCTTGAGGCATCAAATATTTTCTTTTCGTATTCCTGTAGTAAAATACTGTCGGAGCTGTCTGAATTGTTTTCTTCAAAAATCTTTTGCGTGTAAACAGAAATTATGCTGTTTAATTTTTTTTCATATTGAATTAAACTATCCGGGATCAAGCTGTTTTCCTGGGCCAGGTCGTTTGATAGTTTATCAAATACTGCACTACTTTTTAACTGTTCCGAATTGTTAAAGGCTAAATCCATAAATTCATTTTGCCCGGTAATGTTATAAGCCAAATAAGCTGTTTCAATAGTTTTTGTAAAAGTAGAATACTCCAGCTCGGCTAACTGAATTTTGCTTTCATCGCTTGAAATTTCACGGCGGGCCTGTTGAATTAATCGACTGGTTGACTGATAGTATTCCAACGCTTTTATGAGTGAATTTTTATAAAACTCAGTTGTTTCTCTTTTTTCAATTAAAGCCAATTCATAATAGGCATCACCAATTTGTTTTATTAAGGCCAAACAATCTAAAAAAGTAAGACAGTCTTCTATTCTAACTGTGTGTAAATTAATCTCTTTGTTTGTAGAACTTAAAGCATTTAGCCCTTTAGTATAATATGCTATTGCTATATTTAAGTTTTCCTTTTTTTGTTCTTTAAACCTAACTATCTGTTGGGTCTTAATTGATTTATCTTCATAAATCCGTCCCAATATCTCATAATACATCGATAGTTCTTTTCCCCGAATTGGTTGTGCCGTATTTAATATCTTTTTAGCTTGTTCTAATTTCTTGAAACAATTATCTTCCTGATTAATGGAAAAAAGAAATACCGCATAATGCATATAAACTATGGCTAAATCAATGGCTGTTGGATCATAATAATCTTCTGCCATTTTCAAAGTTTTCTGGAAATACTGTAAAGCCTTGGTATTATTTTTATCCTTTTGATATGTTATTGCGAGTAGTTCATTATAGTAGATTTGGTTTAGCTGATCTCCTTTTAAAATATTGTCTAATAGTATTTGTATTGATTTCTCACAATTATTATTTGCATAATGTATTTCAGCAATAGCATAATAGGCATCGGCCAGATCAATAGGATCAACAAATTCTTGATTTAAAAATATAGCTAGTGCTCGTTCAAAATAATTTAATGCATTTGTATAATCCAGTTTGGCACGGTAAACATTACCGATATTTATGTATAGTTTAGCGAGGGAAATACTATTAGGGGTATCTCGAAGAAGATGGAATTTTTCTGCATACTGATAATTACTTAAAGCTAAATTGTACTGGCCTAAATTTTTATATGCAATACCAATCATCGAATAAGGAGAGCCCAACATATAGTGTTCTTCTCCATATAATTTTTTTCTATAATCTAAATATAGTTTAAAAGTATCTAATGCTTCAACACTTTTCCCTTCAATATCTAGTTCTCGTCCTGTGTAAAATAATTCTCTGATTCTTGTTTTATACGCAACAGTATCTAGTTCTTGTCCATACATTCTTGATGAGAACAAGATTAATATTAATAGGGTACTACATCTCCAAAAATTGAGCATTGATTAATGATTTTCGATACCAAAATAAAAGTTTTTTTAATTTTTTTCAAATAAAGGGGGTTACCTTTTTTATGTTTTCAGAATATATAGGTGAATGTGTGTATTAAAAGTTTAACGAATTAATTTATTATACGATGAAAAGGGTACAAGGACTATCTACAGAAAATACTTTCGAAGTTTTGGGTTTTGATGTTTTAACTTCTAACGAAATGAATGAAGTTCGTGGAGGAATAGAGCCACCAAGATCAAGAGATAAAGATATTTATGATTTTGACGAAGAATAAGTAGAGTACCCATTTAAAAAATTTATCTCGATGAAAGCTACAACAGAAAATATATTTGACGTATTAGGTTTTGATACTTTGAGTGAGAATGAAATGAATGAAGTTCGCGGAGGAATAGAA
>CANLMQ010000021.1 GCA_947492175.1 uncultured Draconibacterium sp.
AATATAAGACTTTGCACAAAGCTCAGCAGTTGGCACTCTTCTGATACCCCGTCTGCTTGCAGCGGGGTAGTTCATTTGAAGGGCAGCCTTTTTACATTTGTAACATTAAGTTAGTGATCTGTGTAACAATAGAAACATGTTACAATTTTTGTTCAAAATAAACTTACGGCCGAAATAATTGTTTTAAAGAATTAGAGTAATTAAATCAATTGAAATTAACAAAAACATCTACCAACATGAAAACACTAATAAGTCTGGTTTTACTTTTTCTTTTTTGCGTAACTGCAGGGGCGCAGGAGAAAGTTATTGTGGAGGTTTCTGAAAAAGAAATGTCGGAAGGAGTGCAGACCGCATTTAGCGTATTGATACCTGAAAGTTCGCCCAAGGTTGTTACAAAAGAATGGAAAAAGTTTATAAATGAACGCTCGATTTTTGAATTTGCAACAAAGGGTACTGCCCAAACTTTCGAGAAAGCAATTTTGGGTATTTCAAATAATTTTTCGGATGAAAAGAAAGGGTATTCAAAAAATGCTTTAAAAATAGAAGAACGGAGCGGAAATGAACTTGTTGCGCACAATGTTGTACACCAGAATATTTCAGATGTAGGTCTCGATGTAATAGCACAGGTTTCAGCAGCCGATTCAGGGGTATATCTTAATTCGTTTTTTAAATATACCGATTCAGTATTTATTTCCGAATCAAATACTTCTGTTGAAGACTTAAATACAATTAAAGAATATATCAGGCAGTTTGGTGTGGAAACCTACAAGGTAGTTGTTGCCGATCAGATAAAAGCAGAGGAAAAGGAATTAAAAAAGCAAGAAGATATTCTTAAAGATTCGCAACGTTCAAATAAACAGTTAGATAAGTCTATTGGCAGATATGAATCTGATATAGATGAATATAAATACAACATAAAAGTTCAGCAAAGGGAGTTGGAAAGTATTGACGAAAGGCTTCAAACCTATAAAGCATCACTTCGTAGTACAAATAAAAAATCGGATGAATATTATTTAGTTAAAGAGAATCTAAAGAATGCTGAACGGGAGCATAAAAAGAATTTGAAGAGTTTAAAGTCGAATAAAAATAAAATCAAAAAGAATCAGTCGAATATAAAGGATGCTAAAAGCGATATTGCCGCTAATAAAAAGGTACAAAAGATACAAAAGGAAGTTATAGAGAAGCAAGAGGAGCGAGTTGAAGAATACAAAAGAAAACTCACAAGCATCAAGTAATCAATTATATGCACAAATGTAATCCATATTATTATCCTGAAGTTTACATATGTGTTGATGTTTATTGATGTTTATTTTGTATTAGGTCCGTTAGTAGTTTTATTAAATACAGAAAAGCCCAGTTTCCAAATTTCTCATATTTTGTGTACTCGTATTTGGTTCGTTAAAATATTCCATAGAAAAGCCTTTAATTATTGTTTAATAGGATTAAGTTGTTAAAAGCACGTTGTTATTAATTAATTACAAACCTGTCCAATTAAGAGCAGGTTTAGTTTACTGTTAGGTTTTATTGATTAATTTTGTGCCTTTAAATAATTAAAAGCTTTTTATTGTGCCTGAAACAAGATACATATTCGTTACCGGTGGAGTTACTTCATCGCTGGGAAAAGGTATTTTAGCCTCGTCGCTTGCCAAGTTATTACAATCGCGTGGTTATAGTGTTACCATTCAAAAACTGGATCCATATATTAATATAGATCCAGGAACGCTTAACCCATACGAACACGGCGAGTGTTTTGTTACTGAAGACGGAGCGGAAACCGACCTGGATTTAGGTCATTACGAACGATTTTTGAACGAGGCTACATCGCAGGCCAATAATGTTACAACTGGTCGTATTTATCAGTCGGTAATTGATAAAGAACGCCGCGGTGATTACCTTGGGAAAACAGTACAGATTATTCCTCATATAACTGACGAAATTAAACGTCGTATTAAAATACTTGGTTCAAAAGGAAAATACGACATTGTAATTACTGAGATTGGAGGTACTGTTGGCGATATTGAATCGTTACCTTATATTGAGGCGGTTCGCCAGTTAAAATGGGAATTGGGAAACAAAGCAATTGTTATCCATTTAACACTAGTACCTTATTTGTCAGCTACCGGCGAGTTGAAAACCAAACCAACTCAGCACTCAGTTAAAATGTTGCTTGAAACCGGAGTTCAACCTGACATTTTGGTATTGAGAACAGAACACGATATTGAGTTATCAGTCCGTCAGAAAGTAGCATTATTTTGCAATGTAAGTCTCGATTCTGTTATTCAGTCTGTTAATGTGCCAACAATTTACGATGTGCCGTTGAAAATGCTGGAAGAAAAACTGGACATTACAGTTCTGAAAAAGCTTGATCTTGCAATAAATGAAGATATTGATCTGTCGGCCTGGAATAATTTCCTGACAAAACATAAAAACCCTACACAAACGGTTGAAATTGGTTTGGTCGGAAAATATGTTGAGTTACACGACGCATATAAATCGATTGCCGAAGCATTGGTGCATGCAGGTGCAGAGAATCGCGCCAAAGTAAATATAAAATGGGTTCATTCTGAAGATATTGATGAAAGTAATGTTGCAGAAAAACTATCAGGACTAAATGGTGTGATTGTTGCTCCCGGATTTGGTCACCGCGGAATGAAAGGAAAAATAACTGCAGCAAAATATGTGCGCGAAAACAATATTCCTTTCCTGGGAATTTGTTTGGGAATGCAGGTAGCAGTAATCGAATTTGCACGCAATGTACTTAAGTTGGAGGGAGCTGATTCTTCTGAAATGAATCCGAAAACACCTCACCCTGTTATCGATTTAATGGAGCAGCAAAAAGGTATTACCAATTATGGTGGAACAATGCGTTTAGGTGCTTACGAATGTCGGATTATTGAAAAAGAATCGAATGTTTGTAAGGCTTACAATAAATTAACGGTTTACGAAAGACACCGCCACCGGTATGAGTTTAACGAAACATACAGACAACAATACATTGATGGAGGTATGATCCCGGTTGGAATAAATCCTGAAACCGACCTGGTTGAAATAGTGGAAATACCAGATCACAAGTGGTTTGTCGGTGTGCAGTTTCACCCGGAATACCGAAGTACTGTATTAAATCCTCACCCCTTATTTATTGACTTTATTAAGAATTCATTAGTTGAAAAATAGAATATGGATAAAAAATCGATAATTGGAATTCTTCTGATTTTTGTAATATTGATTGGATGGCAATTTTTAATGAAGCCATCTGAGGAAGAAGCAAGAGCAATACAACACAGAAAAGATTCCATTGCCCAGGTAGAAGCGCAGCGTGCACTGGATCAGCAACAGATTTTAAATGAACAGGCAGCTCAGCAAAATGCCGGAATTACTACCGACACAGCCAGTCAAAACCAGGCAATAATTGATGAGTTTGGAGTTTTTGGAGTAGCAGCTATTGGCGAAGAAGAGTTTACTACTCTTGAAAACAACCAGATGAAAATTACTTTCTCCAATAAAGGAGGAAAGATTTATTCAGTTCAGTTAAAAGATTTTCAGACACACGATTCGTTGCCGCTAATGTTATTTGACGGCCCTGAAACACTGTTCGGCTTAAATTTCTTTGCACAAAACCGGAGCATACAAACCGACCAATTGTATTTCAAACAAGTGGGAGGACCAAGAAATGTTAAGGTAACAGGCCCTGAAGTAAGAAAAGGTGATGAAGGAAAAATAAAAGTTAATCTGGAAAATCCGGGAGGAAAAGAATCGGTTGTATTTCGGTTAGAAGTCGGGCCTGGAAAATTCATCGAATACATTTATACGCTCGAGCATAATTCATTTCTCGTTAATTTCGATATGAATATACAGGGAATGAACCAGTATATCGCTTCAAATCAGTCGTATCTGAATTTTTCGTGGGCTTTTGAAGTTCCTCGACAAGAGCGTTATTCTCGTATGGGTGAAGACCGTTATACCAATATAACCTATAAATTTTACGAGGATGAAGTGGGTAACCTGGATAAAACCAAATCGGATGAAGAAAATCTGACTACACGTATAAAATGGATTGGATTCAAACAACTGTTTTTTAGCTCAACAATAATTGCCGATGATTCTTTCCCAAATGGATTGATTCGTCAGGAAAAATATGATTACGAAGACAACCAAGATTATTTGGGATATTTTGAAGCTGATATTGCGTTGCCCTACAATGGTACAGCAAAAGAAAAGGTGGGTATGCAATTCTTTTTTGGCCCAAATCATTACCAAACATTAAAGCAATATAATCTGGATATGGAACGCCAGGTTGATCTTGGTTATGCTATTGTTCGCCCGGTCAATAAATGGTTGATTATACCTGTATTTAATTGGTTAAGAAGGTTTATCGACAACTTCGGAATTATTATTCTATTGCTTACCGTTTTAATTAAAACAGTACTGTTTCCATTTACATATAAATCATATATGTCTCAGGCAAAAATGCGCGTATTAAAGCCTGAAATAGATGAGATTAACGCAAAATATGGCAACGATAAAGCAATGGAGAAACAACAGGCTACCATGGCATTGTATAAAAAGGCAGGCGTAAATCCCATGGGAGGATGTTTGCCAATGCTATTGCAGATGCCAATATTATTTGCCATGTTTTTCTTCTTTCCAACATCAATTGAATTAAGAGGCGAAAGCTTTTTATGGGCACAAGATTTATCAACCTACGATTCAATCTTCAATTTACCTTTTTCAATTCCAATGTATGGCGACCATGTTAGTTTATTCTGTTTATTAATGACAGTTACCACTATCATCTCTACAAAACTAAATCAGTCGGCGGCAACCAGCCAGGGAATGCCGGGAATGAAGACCATGATGTATATGATGCCTGTGATGTTCTTGTTTATCTTGAATAACTATCCTTCAGGTCTAAGCTATTATTATTTCCTTGCAAACTTGATTACAATTGGTCAGACTTATTTAATTCGTTCGTTTGTTGACGAGGACAAAATAAGGGCCCAAATGCAAGCCAATAAAAAGAAGCCGGTAAAAAAATCGAACTTTCAGAAACGATTGGAAGAAATGGCTAAACAGAAAGGTGTTCAAGCTCCAAAGAAAAAATAAGGAATAGAAAATATAAAATAAAAAGCCGGCAAGAGTGTTATTCTGCCGGCTTTTTTATGCTCTGTAAATTAATAAATCTGTTTAACCCGAAATATGCACTTTCAAAGCTCCTTACAACCTTTTAATGCACACCCCGGGTTTAACCTAAAAGATTTATTTAGAATAATAGTCCTACACCAATTGAAGCCATTTTGTTATGAAGATCGGGTTCAGATTTATATACTTCAACAAATCCCATATCGTAATTTAATCCCAACTGCAGAGCGTTATCCTTAAATACAGGAAGCTCAATGCCAATTTCAAACGATATTCCAAAATCAAAATCTTTGGTATCATTTTTCAAATCAAACGAAACATTATCTAATTCACCTTCTGCATCGAGTAAATAACTTGCATAAGGGCCAACCGCGAAGAATATTCGTTGTCCATTCTTAAATCCTGCCTTTTCTCCAGCCGAAAACTCAGCTTTTACAGGCAAATTTAAATACTGAAGTTTGTTGCTCAACGAAGTTTCGTCTCTCTCAAGCTTCCGGCCTTTTTGCAGGTATTCCAATCCACTTTTTAATGCCAATCCTTCCGAAAACTGGTATTTACTAACTATTCCAAAACCTGTACTAAACCGCATATCACAATTGTTGGCAATTTCCAGCATATCCGATTGGCAGCCAGCACCTGCAATTACCTTAAATCCATAGTTGAACTGCGCATTTCCGTAAGATGCAATTCCTACAAATACTAAAAGGGCAAGTAGTTTTTTTATGTGTAAACTTCTTGCTGAATTTTGTTTAAACAACTGGCCAGGTTGTTTCTTTGTTTTCTGTAACATCGTTTTTCTATTTAATTGTTATTTAATGTTCACACAAATCGACTAAAAATCTAAAATAGTCGATAAGTATGTAAAATTTTTTACGTACATATACCGTATAAAAACATATCCATTACGTCATTTATTTTTCTTTCAAATTCAATATTTGCATGCGGATTTCTGAGTATTGGAAGTTCAAAGCCAATCATTGCTGTCAATAGAGTGCTGCCTATAAAATCAACATTAATTGGTTTAAATTCTTTGTTTTGAATACCCTGTTTCAGTATCGAAGAAATAACTTCAAGTTCATATTCACGATGGCTGTTTCGAATTTTTTCTATAAATGAAAAGGTAGCCAGGAAATTGTCGTTTATTGCAGCATACAGATTTCCTTTTGCAGTAAACCTGTTCATTCGTATAAAAATATAAGTTCTTAGTTTATCTGTTGCCTTTTCTGTTTGGGCCAATGCTTTGTTTATTTCCTCTTTTAAAATATCTGCTTCGCGTTCTGTAACCGCTTCAAAAACTTCTTCCTTGTTTTTAAAATAATAATAAATTGAACTTTTGCCTTTACCTGTTGCAAAAGCAATATCATCCATTGTGGTTTTTTTAAATCCAAAACGGCTAAAAGTAGCACCTGCAGCCTCAACAATTTGTAGTTTTGTTTTATTTTTTATCATTTTCGACGTTATTGGTCCAAAAGTACAAGTATTGTTATTTGGATTATATGATTTTTGTCAAAATACCTTTGAATGATTAAGGATTTAACAATACATAAATATTAAGACTGATTCAGCAAAACCTTAAAAACAAATTCCGGAATACGAGTTTTACTACTTTTGGGATTATGCAAAAATGGACCTTTTTACTATTATTATTTGTTGTATGTAATTCCGGTGCTCAGGAAAGAGAGCTTATTCTGTGGAATAAAAATATAGTTTCCGTTTCGCCCTGGGAAGAAGTTTCGGTGGTTGTTGCTCAAAAAGTACACTATACTCCTAAACAGAACGCAGTAGACTTAAAATACGGAGAAATTTTTATGGAATACGAGCCCAAAAACTGGCTGGAATATGGTTTTGGATTCCGACATTCAAAGTTAAATATTCAAAATGGAAATTGGCTCGAAGAAAACCGCCCAATGTTTAAACTAAGTCTTTCGAAAGAAATCAGGAAATTTGAATTGAGTTTTTCGAACAGATTGGAATACCGAACATTTAAAGAAAATCAAGACTATTTCAGACACAGACAATCTCTAAAGCTCAATTTTCCGAACATAACCAACTGGGGAATGCAGTTTTATGTATCTGAGGAATCGTATTTAAAGCTGGATGAAGGAGATACCCATCTTGCCCGATTTTATACTGGATTAAAGGCCATTGATAAAACACATTTAGATATAATGTTGTATTACAGTCTCCAAAAATCAAAACGATTGGATTACTGGCTTACATCCGATGTGGTTGGATTAAACTTTAGTTTTACAATTTAACATCTTTTTACATTTCCTTTATTAAACCTTTTTTCATGGGAGTCGTCCAATCCGTATTGATTTAAATTATAAAGTTAAATTAAACGCTTTTCAATGAAAAAAATAGGATTAGTAATTATGATTGTCGTTTTTGGAATGACAATATCTCTGGCTCAAAACAGAGGAGGACAAAGAAGTTTTGATCCGGAAGAAAGAGCTAAAAGACAAACCGAACAGTTAACAGAATTATTAGGTTTGGATAAAGCACAAGCAAAAAAAGTGCATGAATTAAATTTAAAGGCTGGCAAAGAAATGTCTGAAATGAGACAGGGAATGCAAAGTGGGGGCGACCGGGAAGCCATGCGGGAAAAAATGATGGAGGCACGAAAAAAGCAAAATGCGGAGATGAAGAAAATTCTCTCGGCCGATCAATATAAAAAATACGAAAAATATCTGGAAGAAAGACGGTCGCAACGCAGAAGTCCCGGAGGAGGCGGGCAGCGTTAATTGCGACTTTTCATACGTTTAGTTTAGTATGTGTAGTTAGTTTTAAGGCCTGCAATTTTTTGCAGGCCTTTTTTATGTTTTAACTTTCAGAAAGCAAAAAGCCAAACCTTGTAAAAGATTTGGCTTTTCATATTTGATGTACTGAAATAATCCAGACGATATATTTTACTTAAACGACTGCTGCAAATCAACCATTTTAATAGCAGTAACAGCAGCTTCGTCACCTTTATTACCATGTTTACCTCCCGCTCTGTCGAGAGCTTGTTGCTCGTTCTCGGTAGTTAATACACCAAAAATAAAAGGCTTATTGTACTTCAGGTTTAAGTCTTTTGTTCCTTGGGTAACTCCTTCGCAAATATAGTCGAAGTGGCGTGTTTCGCCCTGAATTACACAGCCCAATAAAATTACTGCGTCAACATTGTCCAATTCAGCAAAAAACTGTCCTCCAAGCGGCAATTCAAAAGTACCCGGAACATATTTTACTGTGATATTATTTTCTGATGCTCCGTGTTTCTTTAAAGTTTCCATAGCACCATTTGCAAGCGCACCTGTTATTTGCAGGTTCCATTCGGCTACAACTATTCCAAATTTCATATTTTCGGCTGAAGGAACCGAATTAATATCGTATGCTGATAAATCTTTTGTTGCCATATCTATTTGTTTTAAACAAAAAACCCCTCGCAAGGAGGGGCTTCTATATTGAATAATAAATTCTTAATTCAATTTTATTTTTACACGTGCTATGTATCTGTCAGCATTTGTTCCTTCTGATGTTGCAGGGTATTTTTCTTTAATATCCTGGTAAAGGGCAAGTGCATCTTCCAACTCATCCATCGATTCAAGCAAAGCTGCTGCTTTCATCATATATACCGGAGTTGTCAGTTCATTGTCAGAAATACTGTAAGCTTTTTTGTACTGTTTTAAAGCACTGCTTTGTTCTCCCAATTCAAGATAAGCATCGCCTTTTGCACCTTCTGCAACAGGAGCCAGTAACAAATCGTCTGTTTTAAACTGGTTTAAATAATCAAGTGCTTCTTCGTACTGACCAAGATTTAAGTACGAAATTCCGGTGTAATACTTTGCACGGTTTGCTGCTTTTGTAATACCGTAGTCATCAATAATATCCAAAAAGCCTAAATAGTTTCCGTCGCCATTAATAGCCAGATTAAATGAATCCTTTTCAAAATAATTTTCGGCCATAAACATTTGCGACATGGCTTCGCCTTGTTTTGGTTGTAAATAAAACTTGTTAAAGCCAAGGTAAGCGGCTACAACTATTATAATTCCACCAACAACGTAACTAATTATTTTCTGGTTATCCTCAATAAATTGTTCCGTTTTGGTTAACGCACTCTCCAGTTCCTGTAGATTATCGGCTTGATCAATTTTCTTTTTTGACATTTCTCTCTTTTTCAAAATTGTGCCGCAAAAATAGTTTTTTTTTCAAAATTGATAATCCTATGTCCGGATTATTTTGAAGAATAATCAACATAATACTGTTATTAAGTGCTTTTTACCAACAATTCTTATTTGTGAGGCGTTTTTTAATAGTTTTGTAGCACTTTTATAAACCGAATGTATAATGCATATTGAAGAAATTTCAATTGTAAATTTTAAGAATTTAAATGAAGTTAAGGTTGAGTTCTCGCCTAAACTAAATTGTTTTATTGGTAATAACGGAGCCGGTAAAACCAACATGCTCGATGCTATTTACTATTTGTCGTTTTGCAAAAGCTTTTTTAATGCCACCGACTTGTTAAATATTAATCACGACGAAAACTTTTTTATGCTGAATGGAAATTACAAACGTTCAGAGTCAAAAGAGATAATTTCGTGTGGATTGCAAAAAGGGCAGAAGAAACAATTTAAAAGAAATACCAAGGTTTATAAAAAGTTACAGGAACATATTGGGTTGTTGCCACTTGTAATGATAACGCCATCAGATGTAAACCTGATTCTTGGTGGAAGCGATGAACGCCGGAAATTTATGGATGGGGTTATTTCGCAGTACGATCAGAATTACCTAAACGATTTATTGAAATACAACAGGGCACTTTTGCAACGTAATAATCTGTTAAAACAATTTGCTTCTGAACGCTATTTCGACAAAGAAATGCTGAGTATTTGGGATAGCCAGTTGACAGAATACGGAAACAGAATTCATGAACAAAGAACCAAATTTGTAGAAAAGCTAATCCCTGTATTTCAACGGTATTATTCATTTATTTCACAGGGGAACGAAGTAGTTGGTTTAGAACACCAATCGGATTTATACAACGAAAATTTTGAGGAAGGCCTGCAAAAAGTGCAGCCAAGAGACAGAAGTGTTCAATACACCACAATTGGTATCCACAAAGATGATTTATTGTTAAAAATAGGGGAGTACCCCATTAAAAAGTTGGGATCGCAGGGGCAAAAGAAAACGTTTTTAGTAGCCTTAAAATTGGCGCAATTCGACTTTATTAAAGAGATATCGGGACAAAAACCAATACTTTTACTCGATGATATTTTTGATAAGCTCGATCAGCAGCGTGTTGAGCAAATTATAGCCACAGTAGCGGGCGAACAGTTTGGTCAGATATTTATAACAGACACCAATCGCGAGCACCTTGATTCAATTATCATGAAAATGAAAACTGATTTTCGTATTTTTAATGTAAAGACAGGAAAAGTAGAGTTGGCACAATGAGAAGAAGCAATACACAATCGTTAAGCGAGGTTTTAAAAGAGTATATTGAACAAAACAGGATCGACCGCAAACTTAAAGAAGTTGATGTGGTGCAGGGTTGGGAAGATTTATTGGGAAAAACCATTGCCCATTATACAAAAAATATTTACATCAAAAATCGGATTTTGTATGTCGAAATTTCATCGGCAGTAGTAAAAAACGAACTGTTTATGATGCGTGAAGAAATTTGCCGTCGTATTAATGAAAATGCAGGCCAGAATGTAATCACAAAAATAATTTTCAAATAAAAACAGGACTAAGAATGGATATAGAAGAATTAAACGATAGGTTTGGTATTGAAGGAGAAATTGGTTTTTACGAAGAAGATGATATGGGTTATGCCATGGTCTCAAATAAATTTGCCGATGCTACAATTTCGTTGTATGGTGCGCAAATATTAAATTTTAATCCTTCGCGTAATATGGAAATCCTGTGGATGAGTCCTGAAAGTTCTTTTGAAAAAGGGAAAGCGATCCGCGGCGGAATTCCGGTGTGCTTTCCTTGGTTTGGCATGCACGAAACCGATGAAAAGATGCCACAGCATGGATTTGCCCGAATAATGGATTGGCAGGTGACTAAAACCGAAACACTGCCGGGAGGCGAAAGTTTGATTTCGATGCAGCTTTGTTCGTCAGATAAAACAAAAAAATACTGGCTGCACGATTTTTGTGCAGAAATGACATTTACAGTGGGGAACCAGTTGGAAGTAACTTTAAAAGTTACCAATACAGCCGACACTGCAATTGATTACACCTGTGCTCTGCACAGCTATTTTAGCTTATCGGCCATTGAAAATATAACAATAGAAGGTTTGCAAAATACACGTTATCAGAACCAGATTGATGGAGGCGATTATTTACAGGAGAAACCATTCCTGGAAATAAAAGAAGCAACAACACATCACTATTATAATACTGAGACAGCGTGTATTGTTAACGATCCGGTATTCAATCGAAAAATAAAGATCGAAAAATCGGGAAGTAAAAATACAACGGTTTGGAATCCGTGGGCCGAAACCTGTATAAAAATGAGTGATGTTCCCGACGATGCTTACCATACATTTGTATGTGTAGAAACAGTAAATAAAATTAACGATGTTATAAAGCTGGCTCAGGGAGAATCTCATGAGACAACTGCAATTATTGGCTTTGATGCCTAAAAAGCAAAAGAGCTGTCCAACACCGGGCAGCTCATTTATTTTTGGATATATTATAATGGTTTGTTAGTAATATATTTCCAACTGGTTAAAAAAGAAGTCAGCTTCAATTTTTGCATTTTCATCGCTGTCGGATCCGTGAACGGCATTTTCCGTCATACTGCAGGCAAATAGTTTACGAACTGTACCTTCTTTTGCATTCTCCGGATTTGTGGCCCCAATCAGTTCCCTGAAATCTTCAATGGCATTTTCTTTTTCTAAAATGGCGGCAATTATGGGGCCTGAACTCATAAAACGAATTAATCCGTCAAAAAATGGTTTTCCTTTGTGAATAGCATAAAAGGCAGCTGCCTGTGTTTTCGATATTCGGGTAAATTTCATCGCCTTAATAACAAATCCAGCCTCATTAATCATTTTTAGAATAGCCCCGGCATTATTCTTTTTTATAGCCGTAGGTTTAATCATAGTAAAAGTCATGTTTCCAGACATATTCCATTGGTTTATTAGTGTTATTTTACAATAATACTAAAAATAGGATTATTTAACCTCTCTGTCGAAATAAGAAATTGTATATTTGTGGCTTCAAATTTTTAGCGTTTTGAAAAACATTGAATTAGAGATTATTACATCGGTTAAACAGATATTGACCGAAGCAAAAAAGAAGATTACCATTGTTCCGCACGAGAATCCTGATGGCGATGCTATTGGTTCAGCACTCGGATTGGGACAAGTATTAAAGAACTTTGGGCATCAGGTTCAGGTTATTCCTGTAAATAATTATCCTGATTTTTTGAAATGGTTTTCGTCTGATGTTCCCGTTGTAATTTTTGAGCAGGAGAAAAAAAGAGCAAAAGAATTGATGTTTGATTCGGATGTGCTGATTTGTGTTGATTTTAACTCGGAAAAGCGGGCCGGATACATGGAGAAATTGGTGAAACGTTTTGATAAAACAAAAATACTGATCGACCATCATCCTTACCCAACATATTTTTGCGACTACACAATTTCTGAAACTAGCTATAGTTCTACAGCTGAGCTAGTATTTGATTTGGTTGACAGTATCGAATTAACGGAAAAAATCGACAGCAAAGCAGCTGAGGCTTTGTTTACAGGTATTTTAACCGATACAGGTGGCTTTAATCATAATACATCAAATAATACATTTCGGGTGGTTTCACGTTTGATGGAGTTTGACATTAACCCTGATAAAATTCGCTCAGAAGTATTTAGCAATTTTTCGGCAGACCGGATGCGTTTACTTGGCTATTGTTTAAATGAAAAAATGACGGTTTTCCCTGAATACCGGGCGGCAGTAATCAGCTTGACCATAGAAGACCTGAAACGATTTAATTTTAAACCGGGCGATACCGAAGGATTTGTTAATTATCCGCTTTCAATAAATAATATCGTGTTTAGTGCGTTGTTTATCGAAAAAGAAGGGTTTGTAAAGGCATCATTTCGGTCAAAAGGAAATTTTCCTGCCAATACATTTTCGAGTGAACATTTCAATGGTGGCGGGCATTTGAATGCAGCCGGAGGGGAGTCGGAACTCGATCTTGAGGAAACAATTTTAAAGTTCACGCAACTATTACCCGAGTTTAAGCATCAATTGTTGGAAACAACAATTTAAATGTATTTAGAATGAATTTAAGATTTTTTACAAAATTAGTATTTGCAGCACTTTTAATTGGATTTGTAGCATCTTGTATGAAAGATGATAGTGAGCCGTATGTTCCTCCTACACATGAAGAAGAAATGGCTCTTTTAGATCAATATATTGATACTTTAGAGAATCGAGGTTATGATGTTGACACAACTGAAATGGGAGTGTATTATGTGGTTGATTCGGTTGGGACAGGCGATTTTCCTGTAGATGGTGACACGTGTGTGGTCAAATACACCGGTTTTTTTATCGGAGGAACAATCTTCGATGCATCGGGCGACAATACTTTTGAGGTCGTATTGGGTGACGGAGACGTAATTGATGGTTGGGAAGATGGTTTAAAAGTATTCAATAAAGGATCTGAAGGATACTTAATTATTCCTTCGGAGTATGCTTATGGCAGTAAAGGATCTTATGATTATTATGGTTATTTAAAAATACCGCCTTACACCACTGTACTTTTTCACGTAGAAATGGTGGATATTAAGCAAGGTTATTAATTTTGCTGAAATTTTGAACACGATTTTAATTGAATTGTGTTAGTATAACATGAGAAAATAATTAATTAAATGATGAAGAAAACGCTAACAGCTGTATTTTGGGTTATAGGAGCAATTGCTTTTTTTGCCTGTAATGATGGTATTGATTACGAGAAAATGAGGCAGGAAGAACTGGCTATATTGAAGGAATATATTTCTCGTGTGCATGGCGATGATGCCGAACCTACCTCTTCTGGACTGTATTATTTTAATGAGGAGGGAACAGGGGAAGGCGATACAATAAAACCGGGAGATCAGGTGCTGATGTTTTATGCAACATGGGCGCTTAAGTCGGCCACTGACAGTACATTAGCAGATCAATCCGCAGAGTATTTAGCGGGACATCGATACGAGCCACTTTCATTTGTTGTTGGTGCGGGAACTACACTTCCGGGACTCGAAGAAGCTGTGACATACATGCAGGAGGGGACGCGTTCACACTTGGTAATTAATTCTCAATTGGCCTACGGACAGCAAGGCAAAGGCTATGTTGGCGCATTCGAGACTGTTTTAATGGAGGTTGAGATTTATAAAGTTATTCCGTTAGAGACTGGCGAGGATACAGAAGAATAAATTTGGGAAGTTACATACTGTAATGAACAGAACACAACTTCTTAAAAAATTACTGCCCGGTTTTATTCCACTTTTTGTTTTCATCGCAGCCGATGAAATTTGGGGGACTAAAACCGGGCTGTTTGTTGCTGTGGGGGTGGGAATTGCCGAAATGGTATGGATTGCAGTAAAAGAAAAGCGCTTCGAAAAATTTGTACTGTTCGACACTCTTTTGCTTGTAATATTGGGTGCAGTCTCCATTCTTCTCGATAACGATATATTTTTTAAGCTAAAGCCAGGTTTAATTGAAATAATTTTAGTGGCCATCTTGGCCATTTCAACTTTTTCTCCATTAAATATTATTGGTTTAATGGGGCAACGTTATTTAAAAGACACGCAGTTTAACGACGCCCAGGTTGCCCAGATGCGACAAAGTATGAAAGCTTTGTTTTTTATTTTCCTTGTACACACCATTCTGGTTTTTTATTCTGCATTTTACCTCAGCAAAGAAGCCTGGGCATTTATAAGTGGAGGTTTGTTTTACATTATCTTTGGTGTGTATTTTTTATTTGAATTATACCGGCAAAAACGAAAAAGAAAGGATTTGTCCAGCGAAGAGTGGGTGCCTTTGGTTGACGAGAAAGGAAACGTAACAGGGCAGGCTCCAAGAAGTCAGGTGCATAATGGAAGTAAGCTGTTACACCCGGTTGTTCATTTACATGTTTTGAATAATAACAAGGCAATATTAGTTCAGAAAAGACCATTAAACAAACTTATTCAACCCGGCAAATGGGATACTGCTGTGGGTGGGCATATTACAGCCGGTGAAACGCTGGAACAAGCGTTAAAAAAGGAAGCATTTGAAGAAATCGGATTAAAAGACTTTTCTGCAAAGCTCCGGAAAGTATATAAATGGGAATCGGAAGTGGAAGCTGAATTGGTTTATATGTTTACCACTTACGATTACAAAAACTATGGAGTTCAATCGGATGAAGTTGAAGAGCTTCGTTTCTGGACGAAAAACCAGGTTACAAAAAGCCTGGGGAAAAATGTATTTACTCCAAATTTTGAGATGGAGTTTCTATTATTGAAGGAATTGAGTTTAATTTAACCAATACTTCAACTTCGTTTATTTTACCACGGCATCGATAGTGTAGGAAGACCAGGCAGAAAAATATCCCAGCACTTCATCGCCAAAATTCGACATAGGATTATAAGGAGTAGATGCACTTTCAAAACCATTTACAAGCAAATCGTTTAACTGATTGTAATAATTATAAGTAGCTTCATCAAGTGTATATGCTACTACACGCACTTTGTCGCCTTTATCGAAATATACACGTGCCGGTTGATAAACAAGATGAGAATCGTTGGGATAATAACTGCTGTTTGCCAGTGTGTTCCAATCGTTTTGCAGCTTTTCGTTAATATAAAACCGAAACAAATAATAATTTTCCTCGTTGGGATTATTCTTGTAAATAATATTGATTTTATAGGCTGTTCTGTTTTCTTCAAGTGTTTGAATTCTGGTTCTGATAAAACCAACTTCTTTAATGGTAATTGGCGGGTAAAGAGTGGAACTTGCCTGGTAGCTGTTTTTACCTTCTGTAAAACTTAAGGTGTAAATCGTGTTACTTTGCCCCAATATTTCTTTCCCTCGGTACAATCCTTCTCCTTCATACTGAAGTAGTTCGCTATTCCCGTTTTCATCCGTAATTGTTACCGTTGAATGTTTGTAATATATGGTTGTATCTTTCGAAAAATAGTCTGAAGTATAGCTCAATCGTAGCCAGGCCGGCTGTTCCTGTTCAATTACTCCTTCTGCTACCAATTTCGGGCTAACACTATTCAGTTCAATATCAATCAGTTCTTCGCATGATATTACAAGGAAAGCAAGTAGCAGAATCAGAATATATTTTAGTTGTGTTATTTTATTCATTTTAAACACCTCTTAAAAATTGAAATTCCATGTTACCGAGGGAACTATACCAAACAAACTAAACTTTGTAGCCTCGGTTGCACCGGGTTCCGTATTACTTTCGTTAAAAAGAATTGTGTATGCATTGTACCTGTTGTACACATTATAAATCGAAAAATCCCAGCTTGTAGTATATCTTTTATTTGTTTTTCCGTTTAAATGAAGATTTAAATCCAGTCGGTGATAGTTGGGCATTCTATAACCATTTCGTTCTGTATAGTACGGATAAACCAGCCTGTTGTATGTATACTGCCCACTTGGGAAAGTTACAGCATTTCCGGTATAATACACCCAGTTTGCCGATAAATTAAGACGTTTGTTGAATTTAAAGGAAGTAACAACTGAGATATCGTGCGTTTTATCATATTTGGTGGGGTACCATTTGCCGGCATTTATTTCATCAATTTTTTTCTCCGAGCGCGACAAAGTGTAACTGATCCAGCCATTAAATTTCCCGTATTTCTTTTTTAGCAAAAACTCCAAACCATATGTTCTTCCATCACCCGAAAGTATATTCGATTCAATCTCCTCGTTAAGAAGAATATCTGTTCCGTCTTCGTAATCAGTAACATTTTTAAGTTCTTTATAATAGCTTTCTATTTCAAATTCGTATTTGTTATTCAGGAAATTCTGAAAGTAGCCCAGGGCAATTTGTCTGGCTGTCAGAGGTTTAATGTTGTTTGTGCTGGGAATCCAAGTATCGGTAGGTTGGCTCGAGGTACTGTTCGATAATAAATGTAAGTACTGTACAGTTCGGTTATACGAAAGCTTTATGGCTTTATCTGAAGCCATCTGGTAGTTTACCGACAAGCGGGGTTCGTATTCAAAATAGCTTTGCATGAGTTCTCCACTGTTAAACCAAACAGAATCCGTTTTCGTATTTGTACTGTCGAATATATTCTGCCAACCTTCTCCAAGCTGGTTAAACATAGATAGTCGCAGTCCGTAATTCAGCGACAATTTATCGCTAATTTTCCGATAGTTTGAAAAATACACTGCACTTTCCAGACCCTGTTTTCGTTCCATCAGCACATCGTCATTTTCCACTTCTTTCAGTATCAATTTACCCGGATTAAAAATATGAAATGTTGTACTAAAACCAAATTTCATAGTGTTGACGGGAGTTTTATACAACGAAAAATCCTGTTTTATTTGGTAATCTTCAATGCCGGAACTCATGGAAACTTCATCGGTAATTTTAAATCCATAATCATAATCGCTGTAAATAAAAGTGCTATTCGAAAAAAGTTTGCTGTTCCATATATGATTCCAGCGCAATGTGGCTGTTGTATTTCCCCAGTCGGTTCCCATTTTTTCATACCCAAATGCGTCTTTACCCAAATATCCTGACAAATAAATACGGTTATTGTCGTTGATTTTATGGTTGATTTTTGCATTTAAATCGTAAAAATATAGTGTCATGTCGTTCTCCACAAAACCACCTCCTTTTGCTACCCAATCGGCATAACTGCGCCGGCCGGAAACAATAAACGAAGTTTGTTCTCTTTTCCCAAGCGGGCCTTCCATTGTTAAGCGCGATGAAATAAGGCCAATTCCACCCGAGGCCGAAAACTTTTTATTGTTGCCATCTCGCATCGAAATATCGAGCACTGACGAAACCCTACCACCAAACTGAGCGGGTATTCCTCCTTTATAAACCGAAATGTCTTTTAAGGCATCAGAGTTAAACACCGAGAAAAAACCCATTAAATGAGAAGCACTGTAAATAGGAGCTTCATCTAGCAAAATCAGGTTTTGGTCAACCGATCCACCTCGTACGCTAAAACCGCTACTTCCTTCCGAAGTGGTGCTTATACCGGGCAACAATTGTATGGTTTTTAATATGTCTTTTTCACCAAACAGAACCGGTATTTTTTCAACCTGTTTTACATTCAGTCGTTCTGTACTCATGTTAACCGATGTAATGTTTGCATCACTTTTTTCGGTGCTAACCACAATCTCCGATAATTGTTCTGCCGAGGGAATTAAAGCAAAATTTAGTTTTGTGTTTTTCGAGAGTTCTACTGTTTTTTTTATGGTTTCGTATCCAATAAAACTAACCACAATTATGTAATTGTCATGGTTTAATGTGAGCGAGTAGAAACCATAATTATTTGATGAAGTACCTAAACCTGTACTCCAAACGGCAATAGATGCACCGGTTAAGTCTTCTCCGGTTTTTGCATCAGTAATTACTCCGTTAAGGGTAAAGCTTTGTTGTGCGTATACCTGCGAAAACGATAATACTAATAAAAGAAAAATGATTAAACCATATCCCGATTTCTTCATTTAATAATTATTTCCGGGAAAGCTACAATTTTTGAATTGTACAGCCCGATGTTAAGTGTCCCCTAAATCTTATACTTTATGAAGCCTTAAATATAAGCATCATTAAGACTTTGTAAAACATTCGGCTATGTTTATCTAGGGCTTTTCTTCGGGACTTCCCAAGAAATACAGACTTTAGGGTTTGCAAAGAATTATGTTGCTAATTGCCAAGCAGAAAAATTACAGGTTGTTTATGTAAATCTGGTACTTTGGATTTCCAGTCTTTTATTGTTTTTGTAACAATAAACTCATCTTCACCGGTAATATTGGCAGCAATACATAATAATGTTGAAGGTGAACAGGCCTTTAATAAATCTGCAATTAATTGATTATTTCGGTAAGGCGTTTCAATAAAAATCTGGGTTTGCTTTTCGCTTCTGATTCTTTTTTCGAGAGCTGCAATTTCTTTTATCCGTTCGTTTGGTTTAACTGGTAAATAGCCTTTAAATGCAAAATTCTGCCCGTTTAAACCGGAAGCCATTAACGCAAGTAGTATAGACGATGGCCCTACGACAGGAACCACTTTAAATCCTTTTTGGTGTGCTATTCGAACCACATCTGCTCCCGGATCGGCAACACCAGGGCAGCCTGCTTCCGAAATTACCGCAATATCTTTTCCTTCGGCCAACGGTTTTAAAAAACGTGGTAAATCCTGTGCTTTGGTACGTTTGTTTATTTCGTAAAAGGTACATTCATCAATGTTAATCTCCCGGTTTACCTGTTTCATAAATCGTCTTGCAGTACGAATATTTTCAACTATAAAATGCCGGGTTTCAGTAAGAATTGAATGCACCTGCGCAGGCATTACGTTTTGCCAGTCGCCTTCGGCCAAAACATTTGGTACAAGATAGAGTGTCGCCATTGTTAAAAATTTTTACGCAAAAGTAATTATAATCCGACTTTCAAAAGCACTTTTGTTAAATTTGCTCTATGCCAAACAACAAAAAATTACATATCGAAGCTACCTTTTTAGGCACAGGTACATCGCAGGGAGTTCCTGTTGTGGCCTGCAACTGCGAAGTTTGCCAATCATTTGATGCAAAAGACAAACGTCTGCGTTCGTCGCTCTTACTAAAAATAAACGGGTTAAATTTTGTGATTGATGCCGGTCCGGATTTTCGTCAGCAGATGCTGCGCGAACAGGTAAAATCGCTTCGGGCAATTTTGTTAACACACGAGCATGTCGATCATATATTTGGGCTCGATGACATTCGTTCGTTCAATTGGGTACAAAAAAATCCGATGGAAATTTATGCTGAAGAGAGAGTACAAAAAGCCATAAAACGAATTTTTAATTATGTGTTTGCTGAATTTAAATACCCCGGCATCCCGAAGATGCAATTAAAAGACATAAACAAACTGCTGTTCGCTATCGACCACATTGAATTTATACCAATTAGATGCTGGCATCATAAACTGCCGGTTTATGGATTTAGGGTGGGGGATTTAACCTATATAACCGACACTAATTCTATTGAAGACGAAGAGTTGGAGAAAATAAAAGGATCAAAAATACTGATTATAAATGCGCTTAGAAAAGAAAAGCATATCTCACACTTTAATCTTGATGAAGCAGTTGCAGTAATTGAAAAGGTTAAGCCAGAAAAAGCCTATTTGACCCATTTGAGTCATCAGATTGGAAAATACGAACAAGTTCAAAATGATTTACCCGAAAATGTTTATCTGGCTTTCGACGGGCTTAAACTTAGGCTTTAAAAGACTTCTAAATTTCGTGAATGCTGGAAATGTTTTGATCCGATTCAATTTCAGAAAACTTTCTTTTGCTATGTTAAAACGATTTCTAATTACTACTGCCCTTTAGCATGCTCTGATAGCCACGGCCACACAACAATGGATGCGGCAAGTAAATAAATAGCTCCGGCCAGAATAAATGCAGTATTCAAACCAACTTGATCGGTTATAAATCCCAAAAGTGGTCCAATGCCAGCAAATACAATGCGAATAACAAAATTACGAACCGACAACATGGTTGCTCGCACTTCGCTGGCAGTATATTGGTTAATATAATTTTTTAAAATGGGGGTTGCAATACCGCGAACCAGGTAAAACAGGAAAAGAAAGATAAGCCCCCAGTAAGAGATGCTTATTCCTGCCAAAAAATAACCCGCCGACAGTAATATTATAACCGACAAAACAGACCATTTTTTACCCCAAAACTCTTCTATTTTATGTGCAAAGGCCGAAGATATACCAACGGATAGATTTAAAGCAGTCCAAAAAATTCCAAACATTTCTTCAGGAAGATTTATGGCAACAAAAAAAGGCTGAACCAACCAGGCGAAGGTTAAGGTAGCTGTTCCGGTAACCGCCGATAATAAAATAGCAATTCTTAGATTTTGGTTTCCAAGAAGTGTATTTTTTATATTTAAAACCAGCTGTTTAATGGAATGAATATGTTCGTTGGTGTGAATTTTTGGTTCGATCATGGTAAGTGCAGCCGGAATAGCAATTGATGCAACAGCGAACTGAAAATAGAATGGAGTACGGAAACTAATGGCAGCTAAGAAGCCACCAACAACACCGGCAATGGCTTCGGCAAAATTGCCAAACGAGGTAATACGTCCTTCTTCACGCACATATTTATCTGTTTTGTTGTCGGCTTTAAGACTGTCGTAAAGTAAAGCCGAATCAGCTCCAGAAACAAACGAATGCCCCAGTCCTAGAATAATTTCAGCAACTATAAAAGCCAAAAATCCATAAGAAAAACTGTAAATCAGGAAGCCCGCACTTCCAAGAATACTTCCCAATAAGAGTGTTTTTTTTCGACCCCAGACATCTGCCATCCATCCCGAAGGAATTTCCATGGCAACAATTGCCACGGAGTAGATGGCTTTTAGTACAAGTAGTTCGGTCATCCCCATATTGTTGCTTTGAATAAACAACAGCATAATGGGCATAACCATATTAAACCATTTCGAGATTTTAACCAGGTAAAGCCGCGGGATATTTTTTCTGAATTTTACCATGTCTCAGGGGCACAAAAATAGCAAAGTATTGCAAATCATTCTATTTTAACATTTATCATTAAATTGGTAATATTTTTTGTCTTATTTCTTTTAAATTGAAAGTAGAATCTTATTTTTGTCACGCATATAAATAAAATTACAGATATGAAACGAGCATGGTGGAAAAATAATTACTCAGAAAACTGATAATATTCCATGTTAGTTACATCCGTCAGCTGGCGGACCGTTGAAAATTTAAAGTATAAAAAAATGAAACTAAGTATTCCAAAAAACTACAAATCCATATTAGATGTCAACCAGACGGAACAGGCTATCAAACAAATAAAGGATTTCTTTCAGTTGAATTTGGCTTCTGAATTACGTTTAAGAAGGGTAACAGCGCCTCTTTTTGTAAAACAGGGAACTGGTATTAACGATGATTTAAATGGAATTGAGCGCCCTGTATCTTTCCCAATGAAGGATTTAAACGACGATGTAGCAGAAATTGTACAGTCACTGGCAAAGTGGAAAAGAATGGCGTTGGCAGAACTTGAGATGAAAGAAGGATTTGGTCTTTATACTGATATGAATGCGATTCGTCCAGATGAAGAGCTTACAAACATTCACTCGTTGTATGTCGACCAGTGGGACTGGGAGCGTGTTGTTTCTAAAGAACAGCGAAATCTTGATTACCTAAAATACATTGTAAAGAAAATTTATGCTGCTTTAGTACGTACAGAATATCATATTTCTGAGACCTATTTGGATATTGAACCTGAATTGCCGGAAGAGATCAAGTTTATTCATACGGAAGAACTTGCTGCTAAGTATCCTAATTTAACTCCTTTTGAGCGTGAAACAGAGGAAGCTAAGAAACATGGTGCAATTTTCGTAATCGGTATCGGCGGAGAAATGCCAAATGGAGAAATCCATGACGGACGTGCACCGGATTATGATGACTGGAGTACACCAACTATTAATGATTTTAAAGGTTTAAACGGCGATATTATTCTGTGGAATAATGTATTGAATCGGGCCTTTGAAATTTCGTCAATGGGAATAAGAGTCGACAAAGATGCCTTGTTGAAACAACTTGAAATTAGAGGAGCAGAAGAACGTAAAGAATTAATGTGGCACCAAATGTTGCTTAACGACGAATTGCCTTTAAGTATTGGTGGAGGAATTGGCCAGTCGCGTTTATGTATGTACTTCCTGCGCAAAGCACATATTGGAGAGATTCAGTCGAGTATTTGGCCCGATGAAATGAAAAAGCAGTGTAAAGAGAGCGGTATTAATTTGCTGTAAAATAGAAGAATCGAAAAAAAGCTCATTTTTATTCGCGAAAATATTTGAATGAAGTTTGTTTTTTGAGATTTGATTTTTACTTTTGCACCGCAATTTTGCAATAAGGATGCCTTGGTAGCTCAGTTGGATAGAGCAACTGCCTTCTAAGCAGTAGGTCATGGGTTCGAATCCCGTCCAGGGTACCACTAAAATTAAAGAGTCAGGTTAATTTCTGGCTCTTTTTTTTATCTGTAATTTGACAATTAGGACTAAAGTTTACTAATTAACACCCATTTCAATCTTAAATAAAACCAGACAGAATTTCATATTTGACAAGACAGGGGAGAGGATTTCTCTAAAATTCTTATTTTTAGTGACTAAAATAGCTACTGTCCTTTCTTAACTTAATTTATGAAAAACCTAAACTGTGTTCTATTAATTTTCTTTTTTACAGGATTATCTTTTATATGTAACTCTCAGTCTTTTTCAAATCAGCATTCGTATTGGCCTGAAGTAAAACCAGAAGCAAAACCCTGGACGCGCTGGTGGTGGTTGGGAAGTGCAGTAGATCAGCCTAATATTAACCGGTTAATAAAAGAATATGCACAAAAAGGAATAGGCGGAGTTGAAATAACACCAGTTTACGGAGTAAAAGAAGAGGAAAACAATAATATTGACTTTCTCTCGCCACAGTGGATAGATATGCTTAAGGCAACAGTTCAAGCCGGCAGCGAGAATAATGTGGGTGTTGATATGAATACGGGAACCGGCTGGCCATTTGGAGGCCCTTTGGTTAGTGATGAGTATGCAGCCAAAATGATGCACTTTCATCAGCTGGGAAATTGCAGTGATAAAGAGCTTGCTGAATTTATTCAAAAAATCAAAACTTCCGAAACCGAAGTTTTACTGGCTTTGTCTGCCACTAACAGCGATAACGAGCGAGTAAATCTGTTAAAACCAGGAACTTCGGTCCTTGATATTAATCCGGTTGACAGAAAAGTACTTGCAGTAACCCAAGTAAATACCGGGCAAAAAGTAAAACGTGCCGCTCCGGGTGGCGAAGGATTGGTCTTTAATCATTTTTCAAAACAGTCTACAAAACAATATCTGGATCGTTTTGATAAAGCATTTCAGGAAAATCCCGGCGTGCGTTGCTTTTTTAACGACAGCTACGAACTGGACAAAGCGGGTGCAGCTACCGGGTTATTCGATACTTTCTTAAAGTTGAAAGGATATGATTTATCTCTTTATGTTAAAGAGTTAAGCGGCGAAGGAAATGAAGATCTTATTTCGCGAATAAAAGCAGATTACCGCGATGTAATTGGCGAAATGTTGCTTGCCAATTTTACACAAACCTGGACGAATTGGGCGCATTCGTACGGTTCAACTACACGAAACCAGGCACATGGTTCGCCGGGTAACCTTATTGATTTATATGCGGCGGTGGATATTCCTGAAATGGAAACTTTTCATGCAACCAATTTCCCTTTTTTACAGGAATTCATTGACAAGAGTGACGCGAAACATACAGAAAGTAATAAACTTTTTAAAAAGTTTGCGTCTTCGGCAGCCCATATAAAAGGAGAAAAACTGGTGTCGTGCGAAAGTTTTACCTGGCTAAACGAGCACTATAAAACTCCTTTGTACCAGTGTAAAGCTGAAATTGATGAGTTATTTGTAAAAGGTGTTACGCACATGTTTTTTCATGGAACAACTTATTCTCCAGCGAGGGCAGACTGGCCCGGATGGTCGTTTTACGCTTCGGTGCACATGGAGCCTCAGAATCCGCAGTGGGAGAATTTGTCTGCTATGAACAGTTACATAACGCGCTGTCAATCGGTTTTACAAAGCGGTAAACATACAAACGATTTTTTAGTGTTCTGGTCGCCCGATGATTACAATCACGACGCCAAAGGACTTGAAAAAAAGCTGACTTTACATAATTCGGAAGACTGGGTAAATATGCCTGAAATTGAAGAATTGCTGGATAAAGGTTATTTATTCGATTTTGCAACCGATCGTATTCTTGCAGAGTCAGAAGTTGAAGGAAACAAGTTGCTGACCGTTGAGCATATTCCTTATAAAGCCATTGTACTACCGCAGTTAAACAGGATAAAGATTGAAACATTTAAAAATTTAATGGGATTAGCAGAGCAAGGAGTCTCGTTAATATTCAGTAACATTCCAACAAAAGTTTCGGGATTTAAAGATTTTGAACAAAAAGAAGCTGATTTGGCCAGTTTAATCAACCAGCTGCATTTTACCCCAGTAGGAGATATCAAAGTTGCCTCAAAAGGGAAAGGGACGATTTACGTGGGAAATGCAGAGACTGCTCTTGAGAAATGCGGTATTACAAGAGAAAGTCTAATTGACAATCACATAAAAAACATTTCACGAAAAACGGATGACGGGTATTATTATTTTATCGCCAATCACGAGAAACAGGATATAGAAGAATGGTTATCCTTTAAATATTCTGCTGCAAATGCCTTGTTAATGAATCCCATGAATGGCCAGATGAATACAGCAGAAATGGATGGAAACAAAGTGAAGATTCATCTCAGATCGGGGGAATCAATGATAGTATATTTTACAGATAAAGAAATTAAGGATGTTGAAAAAGTACGGAATTTATCAGAAGAAAACACCATTGAAATAACCAACAAGTGGAGATTAAAGGCTTTGAATGGAGGCCCCGATTTGTTTAACGAATTAACCCTTCGGAAACTAAAATTCTGGACAGATCTGGAAGAGCCTGTATTAAAAAGGTTTTCCGAAACATGCGAATATTCGACAACTTTCAAAATAAAAAAGCTCAAAGCAGACGATTATTTACTGCGCTTTGAAAATGTAGAAACTTCGGTAACCGTTTTTGTAAATGACCGGGAAGTAGCTACACTCTGGAGTTTCCCATTTGAAGTCAATATCGGAGAATACGTAAAAAAAGGGGAGAATAGACTTCGGCTTCATGTTTCTAATCTCGCCGCTAACCGAATTCGATACATGGATAGGGAAGGCATTGAATGGAAGAAATTTGAAAATATTAATGTGGTGAATCTTGATTACAAACCATTGGATGCTTCAAACTGGGACATATTACCATCCGGATTAAATGGTAAGGTTAGTGTAGTTGAACTTTCACTTGACTGAAGAATATGATTCAGCATAAGATGAAATGTCTTTCTGTAACTTTCAAAATAAAATATTGCTATTTAACGTAAAAGTTACATCTATCTAAATTCATTTTAAATAAGCTTGCATATTAAAAAAAACGATTTATATTTGCGGCATACAAAATCGACAACGATGAATTTAGAAACAAGAAATATCTTTTCTTTTGCGGTAGTAAACAACTACAGCACTATGTTCATGTCGTCTATGTCTATGTTTATGCGCTAGCCTTCCTGCAGTGTTAAACATTGTTCGAAGGCATTCTTATCTCAAGCGTTTACAATCAAATTAATTTTATAAAGAGGAAATTTTATGTCGGATAGTATTATTCGATTGGGCGGTAGCCACATTGGCAATGCTCATTCAATTCATAATTTAACAGAGTATTTAGGGCGAAAAAAAGGGCGTAAATTTGTTGTAGTTTCGGCCATTGATGGATTATTAGATCTAATTAACCAGCAAATTTCAACCGTTTTTCAGAGTGATTTAAATGATCAGGAAGTACTGGAAAAACTTTCTTTATTTTATACAGAACGGGTTGCTGGCAAAGTATCGAAAGAGTATGATGAATTAGCACTGCAGCTGATTAGTTTACTTAAAGGGATTGCTTTAATTGGTGATTATTCCAGGGCGCTAAAAGATCAGGTGTTTAGTTTTGCCGAAAAACTTTCAGTAGAAATATTAAAAGCACAGTGGCCAACAGGTTCTGTGTTGCAGGTTCAGGACATTGAACTGCTGGCTACTTCGGATTTCGGAACGGCAACGTTTATTTCGGTTAACCGCTCAAAACTTCAAAACTTACCAGATGGAATTTATTTTATTCCCGGATCATTCGGAATAACAGAAAATGGAAAGCTGGCGCGCACAGGAACAACCTCGGCCGATTATACTGCGGCATTTTTAACAAAAGAACTTGGTGCCGACAAGCTGGAGCTTTGGGATTTGGATAACGATTTTCAGCGAGCTGATCCGGAAATAATCGACAACCTTGAGAAGATAAAACGCCTGACATACTCTGAAGCAAGTGAACTGGCCTACTTTGAGCATTATTCATTTCATCCGCGAACGGTGGAACCTCTTGAACATAAACATATACCGATCGAAGTGATAAATTCTGATTCATCGGAAGGAATAGTTGAAACAGTAATTAATACAGAAACGTTTATCGAGGACCAGATTGTTAAAAGTGTGGCATGCACCGATGACATTTCTTTGTTAAAACTGGATGGGCCGGGAGTAGGTTTAAAGCCCGGTATTCTGGCAAAGGTAACATCGCAGCTCAACGATTCCGGTATCAACATTAAATCGGTAATTACATCCCAAACGTCAATTAATTTTATTCTAAGTCTTAAAAACGGAGAGAAAGCGCTAAAATTAATCCAGAAGTTAGGATTTTCATCTGTTACTGAAATTTCACTGGTAAACGATATTTCGTTAATTGGTGTGGTGGGGCATGGAATGCAACATGCTTTCGGAGTATCTGCAAAAATTTTTACCGCAGTTGCCAACAATAAGATCAATGTGGTGTTAAGTGGTTCAGGGGCTTCTGATTTAGTAAGTTATCTGGTTGTACAGAAATCAGACAAAGAAAAAAGTGTCAGGGAAATTTATCAGGCATTTTTCAAGTAATACAAGGATGCATTAACCCTCTATAAACTAGTTTTTTTATAATCCAAAAATAACAACATGACAACAAAAAAATTAAATTTTGAAACACTGCAGCAACATGCAGGCCAACAACCCGATCCAACTACCAATTCGCGGGCTGTCCCAATTTACCAAACAACTTCGTATGTATTTAACGATGCAGAGCATGCAGCCAACCTATTTGGCTTGAAAGAGTTTGGTAATATTTATACAAGAATAATGAATCCAACTTCCGATGTTTTCGAACAGCGAATTGCAGCGTTGGAGGGTGGGGCAGCAGCCTTGGCGGTAAGCTCGGGTCATGCCGCACAATTTCTTGCATTGAACAATATTCTAGACATTGGCGACAACATAGTTTCTTCGCCGTATTTATATGGAGGTACGTATAACCAGTTTAAAGTAACTTTTAAACGTTTGGGAATTGAAGCACGTTTAACTGAAGATTTGGAGCCGGCTTCGTTTGAAAAATTGATTGACGAAAACACCAAGGCTATTTATCTTGAAACCATTGGAAACCCGGGATTTGTTATTCCTGACTTTGATGCAATTTCTGCCGTGGCAAAAAAACACGATATCCCTTTTATTGTGGATAACACTTTTGCCGGAGGTGGCTATTTGTTTCGTCCGATTGAGCACGGAGCCGACATTGTTGTAGAATCGGCAACCAAATGGATTGGAGGGCATGGAACAAGTATTGGCGGCGTAATTATTGATGCCGGAACTTACAATTGGGGGAATGGCAAATTCCCCGGATTTACAGAGCCATCAGAGGGATATCACGGCTTAAAATACTGGGATATTTTCAATTTCGACGGGCCATTCGGAAATATTGCATTTATAATTAAAGCACGTGTTGAAGGATTGCGTGATTTTGGTTCGGCTTTAAGTCCTTTTAATTCATTCCTCTTGATACAAGGTTTGGAAACGTTGTCGCTTCGTATGGACCGCCACACAGAAAATACGATTGCTTTGGCAAAATGGTTGGAGCAACATCCAAAAGTAGAAAGTGTAAATTATCCGGGACTTGAGAATAATCCTTCGTATAAAAACGCACAGAAATATCTGCCTAAGGGTGCGGGAGGAGTATTATCGTTTAACGTGAAAGGCGATAAAGAAACAGCAAATAAAGTAGTAAATAGTTTAGGGTTGGTGAGCCATCTTGCAAATGTTGGCGATTCAAAAACACTTATTATCCAGCCGGCTGCTACAACTCATCAGCAATTGTCGGATGAAGCACAAATTGCTGCCGGAGTATATCCTACGCTGCTGCGGGTAAGTGTTGGATTGGAACACATCGATGACATTATAGCCGACTTTGAACAAGCCTTGGCCAAAGTTGATTAATTTTGCAAAAGATAAAAAGTAGAGACAAGCTTTGTCTTGTCTCTACAAGTTTAGAAAGAAGAAAACATTTAATACGTATTTTTTATGCCTTTAAATATTCCCGACAAATTACCTGCAATAAAGATTCTGCGCGAGGAAAACATTTTTGTAATGAATCAATCGCGTGCAATACATCAGGATATTCGTCCCTTAAAAATTATTATTCTGAATTTGATGCCGCTTAAAATTACAACAGAGACAGATTTGTTGCGTTTGCTTTCAAATTCGCCGCTTCAGATTGAAATCGATTTTTTGAAAATTAAAGGGCATACTCCTAAAAATACACCCTCGGATCATATGGAAGCATTTTACCGTAATTTTGATGAATTAAACAATCAGAAATACGATGGAATGATTATTACCGGCGCACCTGTTGAACAGCTGGAGTTTGAGGATGTTACCTACTGGGAAGAAATGAAGCAAATTCTTGACTGGGCAGAACATCATGTAACTTCAACCCTTTTTATATGCTGGGCAGCACAAGCCGGATTATTTCATTATTACGGAGTTCCGAAATATTCGTTGCCAAAGAAAATGTTTGGCGTATTTGAATACAAGTTAACTCATCCAAAACTTCCTATATTCAGGGGATTTGATGATTTATTTTATGTTCCTCATTCACGTCATACAGAGATCAAGGAAGCCGATGTAAAAAAGGTAAAAGAGCTTAAAATTATTGCAACATCTAAAGAAGCAGGCGTATCAATAGTAAAAGCAAAAAATGGGCGGCAACTGTTTATTACAGGTCATGCAGAATATTCACGTCACACACTTGATGGAGAATTTAAACGCGACAAGGCAAAAAATCTGCCCATAGATATTCCAATTAACTATTACTCCGACAACAATCCTGAGAATATACCCTTGATGCGCTGGAAGTCAACAGCCAACCTACTGTTTTCAAACTGGTTAAATTACTACGTATATCAGGAAACTCCTTACGACCTGGAAAAGATTAGTTAATAAATAAAATAAAGCGTTGAAGAATCAGGTTATTCTTTAAACGGAATAACCTGATTAATAAAAGACGATCGATATTTCTTTATTTCCAACTTTCAGGATTAAACTGTAATTTTGAAGTAGAAAATCAAAAAGAGACTATAAATGAAAAAAATTGCAGTTGTTTTGGCAGGAAATGGAGTTTATGATGGGGCTGAAATTCACGAAGCCACCTTAACTATGCTGGCCATCGCACAAAATGGTGCCCAATACCAGTGTTTTGCTCCGGATATAAATCAAACGCATGTAGTTAATCACATAACCGGGGAAGAAATGCCGGAGAGCCGCAATGTACTTATTGAAGCAGCGCGTATTGCCCGCGGAAACATTAAAGCACTGTCGGAATATAATGCAGCAGACTTTGATGGCATTGTTTTCCCGGGTGGATATGGAGCAGCAAAAAACCTTTGTACTTTCGCCTTTGATGGCCCCGACTGTAAAGTAAATGAAGATGTTGAAAAGGCAATAAGAAACACGGTTGTTGCCGAAAAACCTGTTGGAGCATTGTGTATCTCTCCAGCTTTGGTTGCCAAAGTTCTTGGCGACGTGGAAGTTACGATTGGACAAGACCAGGCAACAGCTGAAGCCATTGAAACGTTAGGTGCCACGCACATAAAAACTACCCACGGCGAAATTGTTGTTGACGAAAAATACAAGGTTATAACTACTCCTTGTTATATGCTGGATGCCACAATCGATCAAATTGCCCTGGGAGCCAATAATGTAGTTGCCAAGCTTCTTGAAATGATTTAATATTTTTTGTATTAATTTCCTTGTCAGCAAAAGATTTGGTAGTTAATGATGAATCCGATTCCATATATAGATATTCATACACATCCGTATCGCAATGAAACGGATACGATTGTTGTGCAGAACATATTTCCTGGAGATGGATTTGCCGCATTTTCTGGCCGGAATTTTTATTCCGTAGGATTACATCCGTGGCATGTTACAACTCCTAATGAAAATAATAATGCATTACAAATGATTGAAGACGCATTGGAATTTGACCATGTAATCTTTGTTGGAGAAGCTGGTTTAGACAAAGCTGTTAAAAACGATTTTAAAGAACAACAGCGGGTTTTTGAGGCTCAAGCCTATATAGCAGAAGAATACCAGTATCCATTAATTATCCACTGCATTAAGGCTTTTAATGAAATTTTGGAACTGCGAAAAAAAATGAATCCGGCAATGCCCTGGATTATGCATGGTTATAATGGTAGTCTTGAAATGACGCGACAACTTGCACGCAATAATTTCTTATTTTCTTTTGGGATCAACCTTTTTAAAACGAAGTCTAAAGCTGTTGAATCGTTTCGATATTTACCTTTGGAAAAGATTTTTTTCGAAACAGATGAATTTGACGGTGAAGTAGATAAAATTTACGAACAGGGAGCAAAACTAAAAGGAATATCAATAGAGTTATTAAAAAAGGAATCCTGGGATAACTTTAACAGGATTGAAAAATCATTATTAAACAGGTTCTGATTTTTTTTCTGAAGAACCTGAATTATCTAAAAAAATATTGAAAATGCACTGGTTGGAACGAACAGAACTTCTGTTGGGGGATGATAAACTTGATAAACTGAAAAATGCCAATGTTTTGGTAGTTGGATTAGGAGGGGTTGGAGCTTATGCAGCTGAGCAACTTTGTAGAGCAGGCATAGGAAAAATGACAATTGTTGATGGCGATGTTGTGGAACAGAGCAACAGAAACCGACAGCTTCCGGCACTGATAAGTACAACCGGCAAACCCAAAGCCGAAATCCTTGCAGAACGTTTTTTTGACATTAATCCTGATATTGAGCTTACTGTTGTTAATGATTTCATTCGCGACGAAAAAACCTTAGAACTACTGAAAAGTCAACCTTTTGATTATGTTGTTGACGCAATTGATACTCTATCACCCAAAGTGTTTCTTATATTTCATGCAATGGATTTGAAACTCCCAATAATAAGTTCAATGGGTGCTGGGGGGAAAATGGATCCATCTAAAATAATGGTTTCCGATCTTTCAAAATCATACAATTGTAAATTGGCAAAAATGCTTCGAAAACGTCTTTCAAGACAAGGCATTAAGAAAGGTGTGAAAGTTGTTTTTTCAACAGAGCTAATTGATGAAAATGCAGTTCGTTTGGAAGAAGGGCAGAACAAGAAATCAACCGTGGGGACCATTTCTTATATGCCACCTACTTTTGGTTGTTTTTTGGCCAGTGAAGTTATTCGAGATATTGTTTCAAATTCCTGAATAAAAAATAGGAATATTATATTGCGCAGCACAAAAAAGGAGGTCTTTTAGAACCTCCTTTTTTTTTATCTATTGTGATTTTAATTATTTAATGCTTTTTTACTCGAAAGAATACGCATCTGTAACTTCTGGTTCTTTTTATCGAAACCAACGGAAATTGTATCTCCTTCAGTTATTGAAGCCTTTATAATTATTTCGGCCATTTCATCTTCCAAATACTTCTGAATTGCTCTTTTTAAAGGTCTTGCACCAAATTGAGGGTCGTAACCTTTTTCGGCAATAAAATCTTTTGCGGCCGGTGAAATCTTTAATTTGTAGTTTAAAGCTTCAACACGCTTATACAAATCTTCAATTTCAATATCAATAATTTTAAAGATATGCTTTTTCTCCAATTGGTTAAACATTACCACATCATCAATCCTGTTCAAAAACTCGGGTGCAAAAGCTTTTTTTAGCGCTTTCTGGATAACATATTTTGCATGTTCGTTTTCCTGTTCAGGTGTTTGATTGGTGGAGAATCCGACTCCACGACCAAAGTCTTTTAGTTGACGAGATCCAATATTCGAAGTCATTATAACAATCGTATTTTTAAAATCGATGTTACGCCCCAAACTATCTGTAAGTCTTCCTTCGTCTAATAATTGCAGCAACAAATGGAATACATCGGGATGAGCTTTTTCAATTTCATCTAACAGAACAACAGAGTAGGGTTTACGTCTTACCTTTTCTGTTAGCTGCCCGCCTTCTTCGTAGCCAACGTACCCGGGAGGCGCTCCAACCAGACGAGAAACAGCAAATTTCTCCATGTATTCGCTCATGTCAATACGAATAAGTGAATCAATATTATCAAACAAATAGGTAGTTAAAACTTTTGCCAGCTGTGTTTTTCCTACGCCGGTTGGTCCCAGAAAAATAAAAGAACCAATCGGACGATTCGGGTCTTTCAAGCCTGCACGATTACGTTGAATGGCTTTTACAATTTTCTTGATTGCTTCTTCCTGTCCAATTACCTTTCCTTTTAGGTCCTGTCCCATGTTCATTAAGCGTTTGCCTTCTGCCTGCGCAATTCGCTGAACCGGAACTCCAGACATCATTGCAACTACTTCTGCAACTTTATGCCCGTCAACCGTTTCTCTGTGGCCTAGCAAATCTTTTTCCCACTGCTCTTTTTCCTGATCTAATAAGTTGAGTAAGTTTTTTTCTTTATCGCGGAAATTGGCAGCCAACTCAAAATTCTGACTTTTTACTGCTGTAATTTTTTCCTCTTTTGTTTTCTCAATTTTTTCCTCAAGCTTAACAATATTCTCCGGAACCTTAATATTCGAAATATGTACCCTTGATCCTGCTTCGTCTAAAGCGTCAATTGCTTTGTCGGGTAAATATCTGTCGGTAATATACCTGGCTGTTAATTTTACGCAATTTTCGATGGCTTCAGGCGTATAAATCACATTATGATGATCTTCGTAACGTTCTTTAATATTGTTCAGAATTTCAATGGTTTCATCAATTGAAGTAGGATCAACCATTACTTTCTGGAAACGCCGCTCCAATGCACCATCTTTCTCAATTTGCTGACGGTATTCGTCGAGTGTCGTTGCTCCAATACATTGAATATCGCCGCGTGCCAATGCAGGTTTTAACATATTGGCTGCATCAAGCGAACCAGTTGCACCTCCGGCACCAACGATTGTATGAATTTCGTCAATAAACAAGATTACATTGTTTACCTTCGATAATTCATTTAAAATCGCTTTCATTCTTTCTTCAAATTGTCCGCGGTATTTTGTCCCGGCCACAATAGATGCAATATCCAGGCTAACCACTCTTTTATCGAAAAGAATACGCGAAACCTGTTTGCTAACAATTCGTAATGCCAGTCCTTCGGCAATAGCCGATTTACCAACACCAGGTTCTCCGATTAAAATGGGATTATTCTTTTTTCTGCGACTTAGAATTTGTGCCAGACGTTCAATTTCCTTTTCTCTTCCGACAATCGGGTCGAGACTGTTTTCTTCGGCAAGCTTTGTAATATCAATTCCAAAGTTATCGAGAACCGGTGTATCCGATTTCGAACCTGCAGCCTTTTTACTTCCCTGAGATCCTGTTGGCCCTTTTGAAAAACCTTCTCCGGGCTCCTCTTCATCTCCTTCCGGAAAATCTGATTTTGACTGAGGGAACTTATAATCCTGTAACTGCGATTTAACCATGTAGTAATTAACTCCCAGTTCTGCCAGTAATTGAGTAACCAGGCTGTCGTTATCTTTTAAAATAGCCAATAGAAGATGTCCGCTGTTCGCAGTAGTACTTTTAAAAGAGCGCGCTTCAAGATAAATCAACTTCAAAGTTTTTTCAGTTGATTTCAGCATTTTTAAATCGGCTTTCCCATCAACTTCTCTATCTGTTCTGATCTTTTTTTCAATTAGTTGTTTTATTTCAACTAAGTCAATACCCAGATTTTCCAGTATGTCGGTGGCAATACCTTCTCCTTCTCTTAAAATGCCCATAAACAAATGTTCCTGGCCAATATAATCGTTCCCCAAGCGAATAGCTTCCTCCCTGCTATAACCTATAATATCTTTTATTCTTGGTGAAAATTGTGAGTCCATAAATAATTCAAATTTTTATATCAATCCAACAAATATTATTCCCAAAAGGTTGAAATACTAAATTAGTATAAAAATAGATCGTGAGAACTACCTTATTGGCAGAAGTTATCAAATTCTTGTCTTTAGGCATGAATTTATGACAGTTGAATTGTTAATATCTTATTGTTATAAAGGGGTAAAACACCAATAAAAAAAACACATTCAATAATGTTTTTACTATTTTTGTGGGTCTTTTTTAGTGATAATTTATTTGTAAAGAAAATATAATGACAGAAGGTGAAAAGATTATCAGAATAAACATTGAGGAGCAGATGAAATCTGCCTATATCGATTACTCAATGTCGGTAATTGTGTCGCGTGCGTTACCAGATGTGCGAGATGGTTTGAAACCCGTACATCGCCGGGTTTTATTTGGAATGAATGAACTGGGAATGTTTGCAAACCGTCCATATAAGAAATCAGCAAGAATTGTAGGGGAAGTATTGGGTAAGTATCATCCACACGGAGATTCATCAGTATATTTTGCAATGGTACGGATGGCCCAGGAATGGTCGTTGCGCTACCCGATGATAGATGGACAGGGAAACTTTGGGTCAGTTGATGGTGACAGTCCGGCAGCAATGCGTTATACCGAAGCCAGAATGGCTAAAATTGCAGAAGAAACTTTAGCCGATTTAGATAAAAACACGGTTGATTTTCAACCTAACTTCGATGAATCGTTAAATGAGCCAACGGTTCTTCCAACAAAAATTCCACAACTTATAGTTAACGGAGCCTCAGGTATTGCAGTGGGAATGGCTACAAATATGCCTCCACATAACTTAACTGATACAATTAATGCTACAATTGCATATATCGACAACAATGATATTGAGATTGATGAGTTAGTTGATATTATTGTTGCTCCCGATTTCCCGACAGGTGGTATAATTTACGGTTACCAGGGTGTTAAAGATGCTTACGAAACAGGTCGTGGAAGAATTGTTTTGCGAGGTAAAGCACATATTGAAAACGAAGGAGGACGAGAAAAAATAATTGTAACTGAAATTCCTTATCTGGTTAACCGTGCTGAAATGATTCAAAAAACAGCAGAACTGGTTAACGATAAAAAGATTGAGGGAATTTCTAACGTTAACGACGAATCGGACAGGGAAGGAATGCGTATTGTATACGATTTAAAGCGCGATGCCATGAGCAACGTTGTTTTAAATAAGTTGTACAAATACACTGCGCTTCAGACTTCATTTAGCGTAAATAATATTGCGTTGGTAAACGGGCGTCCGAAACTGCTTAATTTAAAACAATTAATAAAATACTTTGTTGAACATCGCCACGATGTTGTAACCCGTCGTACACAATACGAACTGGATCAGGCCGAAAAACGTGCTCACATTTTAGAAGGTCTTATTATCGCCAGCGATAATATCGACGAGGTGATTCAGATTATCCGCTCTTCGTCAACGCCCGAAGAAGCACGTAACCGCTTAATGGAGCGATTTGAACTGAGTGAAATACAGTCTCGGGCAATTGTGGAAATGCGTTTGCGTCAGCTTACCGGTCTTGAGCAAGATAAACTACGTAAGGAGTACGACGAATTAATGGCACACATTGAATACCTGAAGAGTGTTTTGGCCGATGTCAACCTGCGAATGAATATCATAAAAGAAGAGCTTGAAGAGGTTAAAAACAAATTCGGCGACGGAAGAAGGACAGAGCTGGAACCCAATGCTGAAGAATTTAATCCGGAAGACTTTTATGCTGATGAAGAAATGGTAATTACTATTTCTCATTTGGGGTATATTAAACGAACTCCGTTAACAGAATTCCGCACACAAGGAAGGGGAGGAGTTGGTTCAAAAGGCAGTACTACTCGTGATGAAGACTTCCTTGAGCATATCATTATTGCATCAATGCACAATACCCTGCTGCTATTTACCGAAAAAGGAAAATGTTTCTGGTTAAAAGTATACCAGATTCCGGAGGGAACAAGAGCATCAAAAGGAAGAGCAATTCAGAATATATTAAACATTGAGCCTGATGATAAAGTATTGGCATTTATTAAAGTGAAAACTTTGGCCGATAAGGAATTCATCAATAACAATTACATTATTCTGGCTACTAAAAAAGGTATTATTAAGAAAACCACTTTAGAAGCATATTCTCGCCCTCGACAAAACGGGGTTAATGCCATTACGATTAAAGACGGTGACCAACTTTTAGAAGCTCGCCTTACAAATGGCAATAGCGAAGTAATGATTGCGGTACGCTCAGGAAAGGCCATTCGCTTTAACGAAAGTATTGTAAGGGCAATTGGTAGAACAGCATCTGGAGTACGCGGAATTACACTTGGTCACGAGAATGACGAGGTAATTGGTATGGTTTGTGTACAAGATGAAAACGAGGATATCCTGGTAGTATCGGAAAATGGATACGGGAAACGTTCTAAAATTGATGATTATCGTGTAACAAATCGTGGCGGGAAAGGTGTTAAAACCATAAATGTTACAGAGAAAACAGGTGAGTTAATAGCAATGAAAAGTGTTTCTGATGATAATGATTTAATGATTATTACTCAAAATGGAATTACAATTCGTTTGGCCGTCAGCTCAATTTCTGTTTTAGGAAGAGCCACACAAGGAGTTCGCGTAATTAACCTGAGAGGGGATGACCGTATTGCATCGGTGGCCCGGGTTAATGCAGTGGAAGAAGAAGAGGAAACGATTGAGGAAGTTGAAAATGTTGAAGATATTAAAACTTCCGATGAAGTTGATTCGTCTGATAATGAAGAAAATAACTTAGAGCAAGAATAAATTGATTAACATTTTTTGTTCTAATTTGAATAGAAAATGAAAAGATATATTTTTGTGGTAAATAAAAACTGAAAAAATTATTAAGTAATGAAAAAAACAATTTTTCTATTAGCCTTAGTTTTAGTTGTTTCTGGGGCATTTGCTCAGAAAGGCAAAGTAACAAGTGCTCAGAATTTTAAAGACACAGGTAAACTGGATAAAGCATTCGAAGCTATTAATGAAGCAACTGATTCTTCAAATCCAAAAGCTGAGAAATCAATTCCATGGCCAAAAACATGGGAGGTAAGAGGTGAAATTTTCCAGGCTATTGCTGTTAGTCAAGATGAAAACATTAAAGCTTTAAGCGATGATCCATTAACTGTCGCATTGGAATCTTACAAAAAAGCGTTGGAACTTGATGAGAAAGATAAATTCTCAAAAAGTGTAAAAATTAAATTAACCCTGTTAACCAATGATTTAACAAATCAAGCGGTAGATGATTTTGGTAAAGATGATTTTGCCGGAGCGCTTAAAAACTTCGAACAAATTCTTGAAATTCAAAATATTGATATTGTTAAACAAGATAATCCTGATGCCGTTGATACTGTAATTATTTTTAATTCGGGATTAGCAGCTTACAATGCAAAAGATTTTGAAAAAGCAGTTAAGTATTATAGCGAAGCTGCAAAACACGGCTATAACGGGGCTCGTACATATAGCTTAATCTCAGAGTCGTATTTGCAAATGAAAGATACTGTAGGCGCTTTAACTGCAGTTCAGGAGGGTTTCGAGAAATATCCAACAGACAATGGCGTGCTTACCAGTATGATTGATTTGTATCTGAAATTAAACAAAACTGAGGAGGCAATGAAATATTTAAGTTTAGCTATTGAGCAAGATCCTAACAATGTGACTTATTATTTCGCTCAAGGTACATTATTCGAAAGATTTGGAGAAGAAGAAAATGCCATAGCTTCCTACAAAAAAGCTATGGAAATTGATCCGGCTTTCTTTAACGCTTATTATAACTTAGGAGCATTATATTACAACAAAGGCGTAAAACAAATTGAAGTTGCAAATGCTGTACCTCCAAGTGATAATGAAAAATATCAGGAAGAATTGAAAAAAGCAGACATCTGGTTCGAGAAATCGTTACCTTACATGGAAAAATGTGAAGAACTGGAACCGGAAGATCCAATGACTCTGGAGTCGTTAAAGAATTTGTACTACAGAATGAAAGCAATGGATAAATACAACGCTATTCTTGAAAAATTAGGACAATAGATAAATTGTATCAAATATTTGAAAGGAGGGAAATTAATTCTCTCCTTTCTTAAAATATACTAAATTAAACATAATATCAATTATAGGACAATCGTATTTGATTGTTTATTTTGGAATACCTCACATAATACGCCCAGCTCTGCTGGTTTATATAAAATCAGTTATCGTGGCTGATAATCCCGATAACGTCGACGATTTTATGTAAAAGTTTGCACAGTGTTCCTCACGAAATGTTTCCCTATAATTTCAATATTATGTCCGCGCTCATTCTTAACGCTAGTCAGCCGCACAGCAAAACGAAGAAAATCTCTCCATAAAAAATCTTCTGAAGATGTATCTATCTTATTAATGTAGCGTTTCGGAGAATAAAGAAAGGAACAGAAAGAATTTTTCTAAAATATTAAAACAAAAAAGCCGGCTTAAACCGGCTTTCTATTTGTATTTATGTTTTCAATTTAGTCTTGATCCATTTCGTCAATTACCCTGATCTTATTTTTCAGGAATTCGATTTTCTGTTTTGTTACTTCAATTTTTTTCTTCACATCTTTAATTAGTGATTCTGCATTTTTAGATTTTGCAAAAAAACCGATGTTATTATCAAGCAACACCAAATCGTTTTCAAGTTGCTTCATTTTATTCATGTACTTATCCCGTTCAAAACGCATTTTGTTTTGTCCTCTTGAAGATTCGGAGAATGACGACATTTTGCTTCTGAATTTGAGCATATTTCGTTTTTCGTCGTCAATGTTCAGCTGATCATATAATTTATTTATAGCTTCTCTGAACTTACTTTGTATTTCGTCTTTCTTTTTAAAAGGTACATGTCCAATTTCACTCCAACGACGTTGAAATTCTTTAAGCATACCGAGGTTTTCATCCACATCTCCGGTTGACTTAAAATTAATTACTTCTTCAACAAGGGCTTCTTTTAAACTCAGGTTCTCATCGTGTTCTGAATCAATATCAGAAAAATGTTCACCTTTCTTTTCAAAGAAATAATCACAGGCAGCGCGGAATCGTTTCCAAATAATATCAGACTGTTTACGAGGTACAGGACCTATTTCTTTCCATTTCTTCTGAATAGTAATAAAATCCTGTGTTGTTTTCTTCCAGTCAGTGCTATCCTTCATCGATTCTGCCTGTTCGCACAATTCAGTTTTCAACTGAAGATTATTCTGCTGAAATTCTTTGTTCTTAGTGTAAAATTCGCGCTTTGCATCAAAGAACTTATCACAGGCAGTACGGAATCTTTCGTAAATTTTGTTGTTGTCTTTACGCGGAGCAAAACCAATTGTACGCCAAAGCTTTTGAAGTTCAACCAATTCTTTCGATTTTTCATCCCACTCTTTGTGGTTATGAATTATTGAAATATCAATTTCTTCTACCTTTTCACATAAAGCAGTTTTGGCTTCGAGGTTTTTCTTTTGCTCCACCTTTCGGTTTTCGAAAAACTCCTGATGCTTCTTGTTTATTGTAGATGTAGCCGTTTTAAAACGTTCCCAGAGGTCGTCTTTTTGCTCGCGAGGAACCGGGCCAATTTCGCGCCATTGCTCGTGGTATTTTTGAAGTGTGTTAAAGGCTTTTATTATTGATGGTTCAACAAGTAACTCTTCTGCCCTTTCACAGAGTTTAATTTTTGCTTCGAGGTTCTTTTTAAGGTCCAGATCACGCAGTTCGCGGTTAATTTTTATATAATCGTAAAAATTCTCCACATGGAAATGGTATGTATCCCACAGATTCTTCATTTTCGATTGTGGTACCAAACCAATATCTCTCCATTTGCGTTGTAATTCTTTAAAGTCATTAAAAGTCTTATTAATTGATTCTTCATTATTAATGAGCCCTTTTATTTCTTCAATTACCTGGTATTTTAGTTTGAGATTTTCTTCTTTCTCAGACTCTAATTTCTTATTAAATTCTATACGTAAATGTCGGAATTCTTTTAACAGGTTTTTTATATCCTTTTCGTAAGGATCTTCTTCAGCAACGAAATCCTCTTCTTTTCCTCCTTCTTCAATAAACTTCTTCTTTGCCTCAGCAATGTTTTCGTTTAAATTTTTGTAGAAAACCGATTTTATCGTTTCTATTTCCTGTTTTATATGGTGTTCGTCCCCTTCGTCTAATAAATCGCGCATGGCATTAACCAATTCAACCTGCGAGAATTTTGTATAATCAACAGGTTCTTTTTTCTTTGGTTCTTCTGGAAGAACTATAACTTTTTCCGGCCCTGCCTTCTCATCCTTTGTCTCAGATACTTCTTCTGCCTTATTTGCTTTAACTTCCTGTTCAGGCTCAACCTTTGCCTCTTCAGGTTCTTCATTCTCAGCAGTTACCACTGTCTCGTTCTCTTCAACAGTACTTTCTGCTTCTGCATCTGTCTTTTCAATTTTAACAACCTCTTCATTCGGTTTTTCAGCGTTTCCTTTAACCTCGTTATCTGAAGGTTTAGTTGCTTCTATTTGGGCATTTTCATCTGTAACAGGTATTTTTCCTGCATTCTCAAGGTCCTCTGTTTTCGGACTTTTTAACTCATCAGAGTTTTTTAGATCTTTAGGTTCCATTTACATTATTTTAACCCGTAAATACGGCGTGCTTTAATAATCATTGAACTACGAAAATAGGGAAAAGCATATTAATACTCAAAGTTTTTGGAGAAAATACTTCAGACTGAAGAAATCAATTCTCCAAAAAATCAAAGAGTTATCGAAGATGAGCGATCTAGACTCTTAAGTAATTGATTCATTATTAATGGTTTTAGCCAAACATTTTGTTTAGCATTTTTACTGCAGGCGGTTTACTTCCATAAAAATAAGTATCGAGTTTTAGAGCAAACCAGCGATTTACAGGATTTCTTTTTATCATCCAACGTATTATATTGTGCATAAAGTTATCTGGATGCGAATAAGGGCAGACAGCCATACAACGACCACAATCTGTACCTGATTTGCACCAATAGGTAAAACAGCTTTCGTGCTTAATGGTCCAACGTTCAGGATTTTTCGACGTTGAAACAGACCTGAAAGAAATGGACTGCGACGGACAGTTCTCAGAACACTTTTTACATATTTCGCAGAAGTGAATCATTGAATAATCAATCGGCTTTTTATTTAAAGGTAATTTCAGGTTGGTAGTTACTACACCAATTCTTACCCGTGCCCCAAGTTTAGGAGTCATTAAAAGCCCCATACGTCCAATGGTTCCCAATCCTGCATCCTGGGCAATAATTGGGCATATAACACGATAGTTGGCGTCGATATGCGCTCTCGCTTCAAAACCAAGATTACGGAGGAACTGTGTCAGTTGTACAGCAATATTACCGGCATTTAAATATTGTTGAGCCGATTCCATTACAACCGGCCCACGAGGATTATACATCATTGCCTTATAGCTCATTTCAACGGTGAATGCAATGGCGTATTGATGGTTTAATTCTACTTCCTTACCATAGGCCTCTCCCCTTCCAATATGCGTATAAATATGGTGAGGTTTTACATTTGTAAACCCGATATCAGCTGCTCCCAGTTTTAATGCCCAGCCCTTTAAAAACTCAGTAAGTTCTTTTTCGGAGACATTAGTTTTTATGTCGGAGGGAGACTGCTCCGCCAGAGGTTGTAACAAATTAACAGTACGAAAAGTGGCATTGGCTGCGCTAAACAGAACTTCGTTATAAAAAGTAGATCCGGTGGCAAGCAATCCGGGTTCTTTTCTGAATTCGTCATCAGCCTCCTTATTTCCCGGCCGGTATTTGTAATACGATTCAAATTTTTCGGTTCCCTCTTTCAATTCATTTCTCGAAAACATAACATCTCTTTCGTCGAATCGATTTTCAGGAATTATAAAATCGATTTTTGAATTTCCAAATTTAATCAGGAGAACGAAGACCCCAATTATTGAGAAGAAAGCTAACCAGGGATAAAAAATAAAGGGAATAAAACTAATCCCGACAATGATTATTACATAAAATAAAAAGATTGATATTCCACGCTTAAAAGCTTTGGACTCCTCTTCAAAATAAGAGTAAATCAGGAAACCCAACAAAAAAAATCCCAGTACTGCAATAATAGTAATGAATAAACCGATGGCAATGTTTTGCATACAAATTTAGTTGTTGTTCAAAAATAGGATTAATTGACCGACTTTGCCATTTTGCAAGAAATTATGTTTTAAAACTATGCTCAAAAACAGGCTTAATACGTTAGATCACAGCACTTAAAACATATTATTTTTGATTAACATTTCTTATCTTCAACTCGTTCTTTTAAGCTATATATATTAAAAATTAACTTGCCGATGGGATAAGCATTTTCTTTTTAAGCAAACGAAATTCGTGCCGCAGTCAAATGGCAGAGGCTATTCTTCTAAGCCTGGACAAAAACCTGGAAATTTATTCTGCCGGACTTGAGCCGGTTGATCATGTTAGTCAGATTGCAATTGAAGTAATGGCTGAAACTGGGATTGATTTAAAGCAAAAAGTTCCCAAAGACTACTCTGAATTTGTTGATGCAGAATTCGACTACCTTATAACAGTGGGTGAAGGAACTACTGAGGATATTAGAATTCCGAAAATAAAGTACAAACGAAAAATGCACCTGGGATTTCCAAGTCCATACAAAAATTCGAAATCCCGCGATGAAATTAGAGAAAAATGTCGTGCTGTTCGAGATGAACTAATGGCCGAACTTGACTATTTCTATCACAGAATTATAAAAAAAGAGGTTGCTAAATAACAACCTCTTTTTTTTCATGTTTATCCTTTTTGAACAATCTCTTCTATATCATCCGGATTAATAGGTACCCTCTCTCCTATTATTTCGCTTCCTGAATCTGTTACCAGAATATCATCTTCGAGACGGATTCCGCCAAAGTCTCGGTACTCATTTACTTTATCAAAATTTATAAAATCTTTGTTAATGCCTTCTGCCTGCCACTTATCAATGAGAGCAGGAATAAAATAACATCCCGGCTCATTGGTAACCACAAATCCGGATTTTAAACGTTTTCCTAAACGCAAGTAGGCTGTACCAAATTGGTCAACTGGTTGAATCTCGTCGTCGTAACCAACATAAATCTGGCCTAAATCTTCCATATCGTGTACGTCTAATCCCATCATATGTCCTAGCCCATGAGGAAAAAACAAAGCGTGTGCGCCAGCAGCAACAGCAGCTTGTGTGTCGCCTTTCATTAATCCCAGTTCTTTTAATCCGGCAGCCATTACTTCAGCAGCAGCCAAATGAACTGACAAATAAGTAACACCTGGCTTTGTTAATGAAGTAGCTTTGTTATTTGCTGCTAATACAATCTCATAGATCTCGCGTTGTTTTTGTGTGAATTTTCCTCCAACCGGAGTTGTTCTGGTAAAATCGGATGCATATTTCATTAAGGATTCGGCCCCGGCATCGCACAACATTAGTTTACCTTCTTTTAACAATTGCGAATGATTATGATTGTGGAGGGTTTCACCATTTTGCGAGAGGATAATCGGGAAAGAAGTCATTCCGCCACCTGCTAATGCAACTCCTTCAATTGTGCCGGCAATTTTCTGTTCCCATGTCCCAACTTGTGCCATTCTCATAGCTGTTACATGCATCTGATAACCCGTTGCACAAGCTTTTTTAATTTCTTCAACCTCCTGAACTTCTTTAATTTCCCGGATAGAAATAACCGCTTTAATTAGTTCGAGCGATGCTTGGCTGTTTACGACCAAGGCAGAAATTCCCAAAAGTTTTTCAAGCAACATTTTATTTTCGCCCCGGTAAGGCGGCAAAAAATGTACGTTTCGTCCACTATCTTTCGCTTTTTTTACAATATCGAAAACTTTTGCAAAAGGTGCCGTATTTGTTACTCCTGCTTTAGCTGCATTTTCTACCAAAGGAACTTGTGTTCCCATCCAGATGATATCTTCGATATCTACATCATCACCGAAAATATAATCTTCGTCGTTATCAAAATCAACAACTCCAACCAACCCGGGGAAATCTAACCCAAAAAAATACAGGAAAGAGCTATCCTGACGGTAGTGGTAAGTGTTATCCCGGTAATTCATTGGAGACTCTCCATTCCCAAGAAATAAACCGATACCTTTCAATCCTTTTGATTTTAATGCCTTACGACGATTTATATAGGTACTTTTAGTAAACATATTTAGTGTTTTTAAGATAAAATTCTACGAATATACTTTATTTAGAATGATTAAAAATCATAATTGACAATAAAAGTAATTGGTATTGTTTTCTTTTGAAATGATTCTTATCAACTATTCTCATAGTGCACACATAAGTAGTTATTAATCAATGATTCATAAAAACAATGCAATATTGTATTTTTCATAATTATTTGTAATTCAAACAGTAACATTATTATTGTAGAAAACATAACTAATTAATACTAAAAACCGTAAATTATAAAAAAGCAAAATACCATGGGAAATTCGTTAATGAACTATTTAAATAAGCGTCTGAACGAGGAAAATTCCTATAAGAAAGGCGATGCAAAACTGGCAGGGCCGGTCATTACTATTTCCAGAGAAGTTGGCTGTAACGGACTGAAGCTAGCGAATTTACTTGCTATACGACTAAATAAAAAGAAGGCGACAACAAATTGGAAAGTATTAAGTAAAGAAATATTCCACGAGAGTGCCAGGGAACTTGATCTTGAGCCGGAATTAGTACGTAAAACTTTTAAAAAAACTGACCGCTACGTTTTTGAACAAATACTAAAAGCATTTGGAGATAAAAGATATAAAAGTGAGGATAAAATTATCAATACGGTAAGAGAGGTTGTGCGTGCTTTGGCTATTGACGGATTTAATATTATTGTTGGACGGGCAAGTCACATAATCGCTAATGACATTGAGAATGCTCTTCACATACGTCTTATTGCCCCTATTGATTATCGGATAAATACGATTGTACATAACAATAAGTTAAATAAAGCAGAAGCACTAAAATTTATAGAAAAGGTAGAAAAAGAACGTATTGCGTTTAGAAAGGCTTTAAAAGAGGATGATTTACGTGAAGATTTATTTGATTTAACTCTGAACCGGGCATCGTTTACAGATGAACAGGCAGTAGATATTATTGAACACATTGTAGAAAAGAAACAATTACTGGCAAATTCAAAGCGTAAAATGGAGTATTACTAACCAATACTATATTTTATATAAAAGAGGGTGAGATCCAATTGTTATCTCACCTTCTTAATTTTAGTTGACTGTATATTTTATCCGGTTATCTTGTCAGGAAATCCTTTTACAAGTACCGGTTTTTTATCTTTTGGTTTTATTTCAAACATATCGCCGGGAGTTAATCCACATTCCTGTATCATTTCCAAACAATACTCCAAATGACCTAATTCTTTGGTTACATTATTGGTTCCGAACGAAAACTTAACACCTGCAGCTTTTGCCATTTTAATCATTTCAGCATTAGGCGTTTTGTAACGAGCATTAATTTCGAGGGCAATTTTATTATCTGCTAAAACTTTTACTACACGCGCTATTCGCTCTGTGGTCCAAAGCTCTTCATATTCGGGCATAATTTGTGCCGGTAAAACTGTTGGATTTACATAAATATCAACCGGTTCTTGCGAAAAAATAGCTTCTATTTTTTCCACCAAATCATCCATAAACTGCTGTTTGTCTTCTACCCAGACTTCTTCCGGAATCCAAATTCGGTTACGTCGGCCTTTTTTATCTGTGAAAGTCATAGCATCGGTAAAAACATAATCGAATTTTGCCACTGCTTCAGGAGAAAATAGCGTAATCCATTCACGGCCTTCTGCCTGCATCCCTTTAAAAGTAGGACTCCCTTTTACCTCTTCCATATAATTATACAGCGACTCATCATCGGTTACAGGGAAATGCAAACCACAATTGGGAGCCACACCATAATTAACTCCCAAACGTTGCGAATTTGCCACCACATCGTCAATTGTTAGCCCTCCTTTTAAATGCACATGAAAATCGACCAGTGGAAAACCTGCTTTCATTAGTTTGGTTACAATTGCATCCCAGCGAGTATCTTCAACAGCCTTCTTTTTATCCTTTGGCAATGCTTTAATTTTCAGATTCCGATAAAATGTTGTACTGCCCGGATCGTGCGCTTGTAAAGCGATGGTGCCATGGCTTAATTGTCGTTTTTCTCCACCTTTCCAGCGCCAGGGATTTTCCGGCTCTGTATATTCGTTTACTTTTATATCGTTTACAAAAACTTCAACAAAATTCTCCACCACTTTTATGCGTATCTTAAACCATTCGTTGTCTTTTACTGTAGAATAATACACATTGCGAATATTAAAAATACTACCTGTTAAGCGTCTTTCCGGATATTTTTTTGATGGTCCCCTGTGCGAATTATTTATTTGAATTTCATAACCGGTTTCCGGATATTCTCTACCCTGAAATTTGGTATGAATGTATATACCTGAATTGGCTTTCGGGAGCGTTTTTACATCAGCTTCAAACTCAAAGTTCTTAAAATCACCTTCATAAAAAAGATGACTTCTTTCTCCCGAACATTTTATTGTGCCATCTTCTATAATAAAACTCTCACGATTTTCTTCTGCGACTTTCCATCCACTTAACGACTCTCCATCGAACATGCTTTGCCATTCGCCAGTCGGAATTTGTTGCTTGCAAGAGCTCAAAAAGAAGATAGCCAGCATGCTATAAGTTACAAACTGTCTCATATTTAATTGGTTTAGATTTTAAATATCAAAACTAACTAAAAACTTTTATACGAAGAGAATGTGTTTAGTTAATTTCGCCGGATAGCTGAATTAACCGGGCTTTCAAATCAGGAGTTTCCATGTTTTTATCCAGCGGAAACATAGGACGTTTAATGTGTTTATATCCCAACCGTTCCAGATCCTGATCAACACCTCCCGGAGTAAGCGCCATTAGCCAGTCGGCCCGCATATTGTACAGTTCGGGAACCAGGTACCCAATTTTAACCACTACAATATCGCATTCCCTAGGATTTAATCCCAATTCCGTAAAATCAGATTCGTGATGATACGGTTTTCGTTTTTTAGTTACAATTACTTTAACACTGCCCACCTGAACTACAACTTCTGTTTCGGCATGCCGATCGCCATGTTTAATTGCGAGTATTGTACCGGTGAGTTTTACTGGGGGAGCATAACGTGCATCTACAATTGCTCCTGCAACTTCGCTGATTTTTCCACCAACACCAGCTTCAATTGCTTTCTTTACAAAATCCGGCCCGGGAATAGAAGCGTAAATCAATGATTGTCCGTTTTCCGACTTAAACTCTTTACGTTTCAGAATCTCTGTTAAGGTCCAGGTTACGTCGCCTGCTCCTCCCGCTGTAGGATTGTCGCCCATATCACTAATAATAAACGGATATCCCTCAAATGCAATTGCTTTATTTAAACACTCGTCCAGACTGGCTACTGGTGCCACAAATTCAAACTCCTCGCGTACATCCCAAAAACTTTGTGCCAATTCTTCTGCTGCTTTCGAAACGGCTTCTTTATCATCGCCATATGCCATTACCACAGCATGGTTGCGCGGAGCGTCTGCCCAGGCATAACCTACCCAAATGGCTGCATCAATCACCCCTTCGCGGGCTGCAGCCGGTGCTACTTTTGCATATAAACTTTTACCGGGTTCAATGCGTGTACTAGTTTTTTCGCCGGGAAGTAAAATCGGTACCGGAATCCAGGCTTTGTATTTGGGTTTACCTTTCCCATATTCCAGTCTGTCAAGCAGGTTTTCTAAAGCCCTTTGTTTCGATTCCAGAGCATCTTCATGAGGTGCCAAACGATAACAAGTAATCATATCAGAATTTTGAGCCAGGCATTTGGTAACATTTCCGTGTAAATCCATTGAGGTGGAAATAAGTGTTTCGTACCCTACTACCTCTCGAATACGTGTTATAAAATCTCCTTCAGGATCGTCCAAACCCACCACACTCATTGCACCGTGAATATCAAAAAACAATCCATCGTATGGCATATTCTTTTTTAGGCGATCAAGTGTTTCTTTTACCAAGGTTTCGTAGGCTTCGCGCTTAACAATTCCGCCAGGCAGTGCATGTCCGTGCAAAGCAGGAAACCACTCTGCCCTGCTCATAAGAGATGAATCAGAGTAAAATGGATATATAGAAAGGATCTCTTCTCCCCTATTAGCATGAAAAGCTTCAATGTCAGACTGTGCCGGAGAAAAGGTGCTCGATTCTATTGCAAGGCCTGCAATGGCTACACGTGGCAATTTTTTATCTTGTTTACACCCAACAAATAATATGATAAAAAATAATAAGCTGGCAAATGTTCGTATCATGTCTTTCTGAGATTTAATTAATAATACATGAAACACAAATTTAGTTAAAAACAACCGATTACAGTCGTGGTTGAAAATAATTTAAGAGTTTCAGCATAAAGTTGGAAGTTTTCAGTTTTTTTCTACTTTGAAAAATCTAATAAATAATAGTTAAACCCGAAGGACAATTAACCTTAGTTTTCGTACTCATCCTGCGGATTATGCGCTTTATAACTTAACGCAGATATACCAATAATAATAGCGAGTAATAAATAAATTGCATAACTGTAGGTACCGAAAACAGAAAAGGACAAGCTAAAAAGTATAGGCCCTAATGCACTGGCAAATACAATAATGGCCATTACAAACCCGGTAATTTTGCCAAGGTGTTCACGACCATAAAAACGCGGCCAGGTTACACTCATTAAAACATTGTACATCCCGCTAGGAATTGCACTACCAATTATAAATACATAAAAATATGCTCCAGTGTTTATGTTGGCCAGAGAAAACAGGGCAACCATTTGCCCGGCAAGCATAATAAACAATAAATATTGCAGTTTTATCCGGTCGCTTATCCAACCACCGAAAAATGCCAGTATAACAGAAATAAACGACATGGGGATAAAAATGGACAAGGCTTTTTCGCGATCGATACCAGCCTCGCCAAAAAGTGATACCAAATGAAAAACATATCCGGTAATAAAAAGAGCATACACAGCAATGGGGAGTACAAATAACCAAAAACTTAAATCTCTCTGTGCTTCTTTTAATGTAAACTGCTTATAGGGCTTAATTATAACATTGTGTTCTTTATTGGAATGTTTTTCTCCATCGGGTAATTGGTCGCAATCTTCAGGATTATCGCGAAAAAAAACAAAAACAAACAGCAGGAAAAACACACCGATTCCGAGTGCCATTAGCAAATAAGCCGAGCGCCACGATGTACCCTGAATAAGCATATCAAAAGTAAGTGGAGCAATAGAAAATCCCAGCGATACAAATACCGACGAAATACCATTTACCAATCCACGACGGGCGACAAACCATTTCATTAGCATATTTCGCGAGACCATTGTAATAACCCCCTGTCCTGAGAATCTCAGCATAAAAAAGAAAAGTATTAAACCTGCAATGGCAACTCCCACATAAACATTTGACGTTTGTGGGACAATGGCTTTTATAATTCGGTCGGACTGGCTAAACAATACCAGCACAAAACCCAAAACCAGTGCTGCAGCCATTCCTACCCATCGTGCGCCGTATTTGTCGTAAAGTTTACCGGCATAGGTTAAAATAAACGAACTGGCAATTGTGCCAAACATATAAGCAGTGCTGATCTGATCACGATTGATTCCAATATTCTCAATCAAGTAATCCGTAAAAGTAGACACCCCGGTAGTTTGCCCCGGGGCACTGCACAAAACTCCTACTGTGGCAGCAAATAATATCATCCAGCCATAAAAGAAAGGTACCTTCGACGGATTGAACGGGATTGTATTAAATTGTTGCTTGAGTTTCATTATTTGTAAAACTAAGCAAAGTTTGCCAGCCAAGCTGCAATAATCCCTATTTAAAGAGAATAGTAATGTTTTATTAGCGGATGCTAATATACTTGAACCCGGAATATGCATTTACCGGGTTCATTGGTTTGTTATTCAGCAAAGTCCACAATCGACATGGTTACATCATAAATGTAATCCCCCATTTTCTCCGATTCCGAAAAAATATCTTTATACAGTGTGCCTATTTGATACGAGTATTTTTCGCTTTCAATATCTCGCACATGCTGTTTCCTGAGTTTATTGCGCAATTCATTTATTTTCTTTTCAATCAACCTGGTACGCTGGCTGTCAACATTGTAATAATGTTTATCAAGATTTTCAAGCATCACTTCCATTGCATTTTCAAGCAGCGAAAACATGTCTTTAATGTTTTCTTTCATTTCAGGTGTAAACTTTTCTTTCTTGTTGCGGGCACGCATCATTGCCCTGGCAATATTTAAGCACGAATCTCCAATACTCTCTACTTCATCGACAATACGAAGCATTGAACTGATTCGTTTCGACGACTCCTTACTCAACTCACCTTCAGCAACTTTCGTAAGGTATTTAGCAATCGACACTTCCATTTCATCGCTTTTGTCCTCACCAATTTCAACTTTATCGAACTGTTTCTGAAATTTTCGTTCGTTCTTTTCTGTAAGCATGTTTCCAAGACGACTAAACAGTTTCTTTGTTTGTTGGCCATAAAGTATAATCTCTTTTTTTGCCTGAAGCAAAGACAATTCGCTGGTACTTAACATTCCGAATTTGATGTACTTAAGCTTAAACTCCTGCTCGTCTTCCCGCTCGGGAACAAGACGTATTACAAGGTTTACAAGAAACTTAATAAACCAAATCTGAAGTAAAACATTCAGAATATTAAAGAAGGTGTGAAATAACGATAAAGCCACAGGTACTGCTCCTGCATGTGTAAACGCAGATTCTCCGGAGATAGATTGAGCTATTGAATCGATTCCATTTAAGAAATAAGGAAATATAGAGAGTACCCAAATAACGCCTACAACATTAAATACAAAGTGAAAACGTGCAGCACGTTTTGCCGTGGAATTTGCTACCATTGCAGCAAGATTCGCGGTTATAGTAGTTCCAATATTTTCGCCCAAAACCATGGCCGCTGCGCTGTCGAAACTAATCCATCCGTTGTTACACATTACAAGCGTTAAAGCCATTGTAGCACTTGACGATTGGATAACAACCGTTAGAATCGTACCAATAATCAGGAAAATCAGATTTGAACCCAATCCCATTCCTGTAAAGTTCTTCAGAAACTCCAGAATTTCCGGATTCTCTCCAATATTTGGCACACTTGATTTTAGGCTTTCCAAACCAATAAAAAGCAATGCGAATCCCACTAAAACTTGTCCCCACGATTGGTTACCTGTTTTCTTAGAAAATATCAGAGGGAACCCGACACCAATAATCGGGTATGCCAGCACACTCATTTTTACTTTAAATCCGAGTATGGAAATAATCCAGGCAGTAACTGTTGTCCCAATGTTTGCGCCCATTATTACTCCTGCTGATTCGGTTAGTGTAAGTAATCCTGCGTTTACAAAGCTTACAATCATTACTGTAGTTGCACTCGACGATTGAATGATTGCAGTAATTGAAATTCCTGTAAAAACCCCCATAATCCGGTTGGAAGTCATGGCAGCCAAAAAGTTTCGCAGTTTACTTCCTGCAACTTTTTGCAAGGCTTCGCTCATCATCTTCATTCCATACAGAAATAAACCAAGCGCACCGATTAGAGTCAGGAAGTCTAATAACGTATAATCCATCAGTTGATTTTTTTTTCGTGGCGAAAATAAGTATTATTAAAACATATGAAAGATAAATTTAAGGCTTTTTCAAAAACATTAAAATTATTGAAAGATCATTATTGACTCCTTATACAGATATAAATAAAATGGGTAAATAATTGAAAATTAAGACCAGCTTTATTAAAATTAGTAGAAGTGTTCTATATTTAAAGCCAGCTAGTATCATGAAGTAAATTATCTCCATTTACAACTTATGTCCAAGAATAAATACGCTCAGAAAAAAATGGCACCCTCCTGCTAGATGCCATTTTGATGAATGTGTGAAATAACCTTAATTACTATCAACAGGGTATTTCACTGCCCTCGTTCCCTTTTTTTGCTGCATATGCAACCAGCCTATTGTTATAAATTTATTTTGTTGTTTTTGCCTGATTCTTAACACATAAGTATAGGATTAGTAATGTGAAAATATTCAACTTTTGTGGGTCTTTTACTTGTTTGCTTTATTAAGTTTATAATTACTTGATTTTAGTGTTTTTGTTGTTAAATAAAATTAGAACATACATAAGACAAAGTCAAGAGCGTTTTTTATGTTAGAAAACAATATTTTTTAAAAAAAAATTTTGTTTTACCATTATTTCAACAGCAATGAATTATTTAGATTCAGCACTATAGGATAAAATTATCAATAAAGACTATAGTGCTTGGAATAAGTTCCATTTTAATTTCTGTATATCACCGTCATTGTTTAATTAAAGCTTGAATAAGCAGAAAGAATCTGCGTAAAATGCCCGTATAAACCTGAATATGAAGCCATTAATCATGTAGTGGGTGTCTATTGTGTAATTTGCAAATTGTATCTATGATTTAAGTCGTTAAACCAGGTATTCCAGCTTCCAAACCTGCAAAAATGCCAACAAAGATCATAACTATAAAAGCAACTATATAAAGAGCAAAAACCACAATAGTAAAAATGCCGATAAAACGGTAATGCGCTTTCAAATTGGTAAAAGCCATTGCTAATTGATTTGGGTTTTTCGAGGCTAGAGCCTTCTTTATACTGCTGGAAAAGCGATATAGATACAAAATGGGGAAAAAGTAAATCGCCCCCATAACCAGGTAAATAATACCAAATAAAAAGGACGGAAATGGCATTTCTCCTGCAATATTCTCGGGAATTACAACAAATACAATACTCATAATAAAACCTCCCAATATCATTAAGCCCATAAATACAAAACCCAGAATAGCTAAAAATTTTGCCCAGCTACCTGTACTTCCTAGTACCTTACCTAATTCGTTTGTAATTTCTAATGTCTTGGTAGGTTCTGACAATTCCTGACTCATTGTTCTATTTTCTGTATTCATATTATTTATTATTTAATTGTTTTTAACCTTTCATTGACATATCACATAGTAAGCATTAAAATTTAATACAGGCTATCCTATTCCTTCAATTTTGTAATGATAAAATATTTAACTCCAGAAGTTGACATTGTATTTGTATATAGTTGCATCCATACGTAAACCGCTTAAGCAAGTTTTAAACCAGCTTTATAAATTGAGTTTGTCTGGGCTGATTTAAAGTTTATTGAATTTGTGATAAATGTAAAAAAGATAAAGCAATTTAACAATAAGCAGCGAATATAATTAGTGCCCTGTGCAGGCAAGCAAACAAAATTAGACTGATTCAGAGTCCGGTTAATTGGAGGCAGTTGTTACCAATCTCGTTTTTGACTCAATCGCACTAAGGGTATATACGGTTAATAAACTATTTTTCTTTTTTTACTTGTATGAAAAACTTATATTAGCACGAAGACTAATACCTATATTTAAATTGAATTTCAGTTCGAATTTTAACAAACTTTTACTCAAAACAATGAGTACTTTTCAACTTTCTAGAATACTCATTTTTTTAATAATATTTTTTACCTGTTCATGTACTCATAAGCATTCTGAATTGACATTTGAAGAAAACAAATGGCTCTCCCAAAATGCAGAAAGTATTGTTATTCCTTTTGGTTATTCAACTCCTCCCGATGCCTATATTAATGAAGAAGGCAGATATGTAGGTGTATTGGTCGATTTCAGGAACGAAATTGAAAAGAATCTTGGTAAGAAATTTAAAACTCAATATGTTTCTACATGGAGCGAGCTTGTTCAATTTTCTGAAACAGGAAATAATTATATTATCGTAGGTATTGCATGGACCTTGGAGCGCGAAAAGTATCTCAACTTTACAAAGCCTTTTATTAAAATTCCGTATGTAATTATTACTCGGAAAGATTCTGACATTAGTTCAATGCAGGATTTGCAAAACAAAAATATTTGCATTGCCCGGCAATATGCCATTAAAGATTATTTAAACCGCAACTTTCCTGAATTAAAACCGGTTGAAGTTGAAGATGATCTTAGCGGACTGAGAGCAGTTTCTTCAGGCACATTTGATGCAATGATCATCAGTCAGTTATACAGCTCTTTTATTACAGAAGAAGAAGGTTTTACAAATCTAAAGATTGCCGGAGAAAGTGGATACATTAACAGATTGGCAGCGGCAGTTTCAAAAAAGGATTCTGAGTTATACACCATAGTCAATAAGGCAGTTAACCAGATTTCTGCATCAAAACAAAAAGAACTGTACCGAAAGTGGATTTATAACGCCCCCGGAAATATTTCCTTAAAAATCGTATATGCGATTCTTGTTTTATCCGGAGTAACTTTGTTTACCATTCTGATTATGTGGTTATGGTTAACAAACCTTCGTAAACAAGTTGAAAAATCAACTAGAATTATCAGACACAATGAAAAGCGGTATCGTGCCTTAATTGAAAACTCTACAGACGCCATCTACATTTTACATAAGGGAAAATTTGTTTTGACCAATAAAAAATTTGAAACATTGTTTGGTTATAATCATGAAGAACTACAACATCCCGATTTTGATTTTCTGCAGTTAATTGCACCGGAACACCGTGAGTACATAAAAGTAGAGTACAAAAACATGACAGAAAATAGATCGGTTCCGTTTAATTATGAATATACAGGGTTGACAAAAGATAATAAAAGAATACATCTCGAAGTTTCAGTAAATCCGATTGAACTTGAGAACGACATAGCTACCCAGGGTCTAATTCATGATATTACTGAGCGCAAAAACAAGGAGATAGAACTTTTAAAGGCAAAAGAAAAAGCAGAAGAAAGCGACCGCCTTAAATCAGCATTCCTTGCCAACATGAGTCATGAAATAAGGACTCCGATGAATGGTATTCTGGGATTTGCCGATCTTCTGAAATCGCAAAAATACACATCAGAACAGCAAGCTGGTTTTATTGATATTATTAAAAAGAGTGGAGAACGAATGCTGGCCACAATCAATAATATTATTGATATTTCAAAAATTGAATCAGGAGTAGAAACAGTACAAATCAGCCAGATTAGTATAGGAGAAATTATAAATGAGTTATACCATTTCTTTCTTCCTGAAGCAACACAAAGAGGTCTTGAAATTGAGATAAATGAACCGGAAGATAAATCAAATGATTTCTTTTTATCAGATGGCTACAAGTTAAATGCGATTCTTACCAACCTTATAAAAAATGCATTAAAATTTACGATAAGGGGTAAAATTTCAATTGGATATTCTATTTCTGATACGACTTTAGAATTTTATGTGTCAGATACCGGCTTGGGAATACCTGTTGATAAGCAGGCATCGATTTTTAATTATTTTGTACAAGCCAATAACTCAACTTCACGTGGATACGAAGGTTCAGGCCTGGGATTGTCTATATCGAAGGGATATGTAGAATTATTGAATGGTGAAATTAGAATGGAATCAATTCCAGGTAAGGGCACAAGTTTTTATGTAAACATTCCTCTTAATCAGCATAAAAAAAGTGATGAAAATATAGAAGTTTACCCGGACAGGAGAAAAATGCTTCCTGACAATCTTAAAATAATAGTAGCTGAAGATGATAAAACCTCTGCCGACTATTTGGGGCTTATTTTAAAAGGAATATCAAGCGCTGTTTTATTTGCTCGTAATGGGATTGAAGCCATTGAATTAATTAGAGCTAATCCGGATACACATATTATTTTAATGGATATTAAAATGCCTGAAATAAGCGGGCTCGAAGCAACTCGCGTAATAAGAAAATTTAATCAGAAGGTATTTATTATCGCACAAACTGCTTTTGCAAAAGATGGTCAGCAACAAAAAACAATTAAAGCCGGATGTAATGCTTTTATACTGAAACCAATTGATAAAAATAAGCTGATGGATATTATTGCCGGCCGATTTGAAACAACAGGCTAAAACTACATAACCAAATTGAACAAAACAATTTGATTAACCTCCTGAACGTTTCGCTTTATAACCATCAGCTTTAAGTATATCCAAAACCCGTTGGCAAAAATCTCCCTGAATTAAAATTTCCCCGTCTTTAACGGTTCCACCAACTCCACATTTTGATTTTAAAAGTTTACCTAAATCTTTCAAGTCATTGTTGGTACCAACAAAACCAGCTATTAGTGTTACTGCTTTTCCTTTTCGTTTTTTCCGATCCAACATTACTCTTAAAATCTGCTGTTGCGGGGGTAACGTGTCCTGCTCCTCTTTATTATCCGTTTCATACTTAAAATCCGGATTCGTAGAATACACCATTCCCAACCTGTCTTTCCAATCGTTTCCCATTTATCTACCTCCAAAGTATTATTATACTGCCTGTTATGTATGCAACTACCCACCAAAAATAGGCAATTTTTGTATATATTAACAAAGACTTGCTTATGCGTGTGTCAATTCCGTTTTTAAAATAAACCCACCAGGCTCCTACTACCTCGACCAACAGTACCAGAAAAGCTGAATATCCCAGTAACCCGTGTAAAGTAAAAGGTGTTTCCCGGGCACCTGAAATCATTAAAGCAATGGCTGCCAGATCAAAAATAATCCCTAAACTCAGAAATATCAGAACAATAGAACTAACAATTCTAAAACGAATTAATGATATACTGCCTATGCCATATGTTAATAGAGAAAGGGTAATTATAAAAGCTCCTACAATTGCTAGTGGATTCATTTATTTTAATAATTGAAAGTACAAATATAAACTGATATGGATAAAAACAACAAGGGATATTACTAAAAAAAGGGTTTAGCTATTTAAAGCTAAACCCTTCGTTATCTTACCTAAACTTTATTAAAAAATATTAGAGTTTTATATTACCAATATTCTCCTTTAAGTCTATTTAGTACTTATTAGTAATTTCAAATGTGTCGTTATAAACACCGAAAGAACCCGCACTTACAGTCCACTTTAATACAAATGTGTAAGTGTTTGTATCACTGTTGAAATTTGATCCGTCCTGTGCTGTTACCGAGACCATACCATAGGTGGAATGTACATACCCGCTTTCAGACGTTTCCGGAACTTGAGTTATTGTACCATCCTCAGCAACCTTAAAAAGGTAATTGTATCCGCTCATCCAACAATCTTTTAAGCGATACTGCTCTGTTGCTGGTGAGTATTCCAAAGTTGCATCCCAGAAATCTTCAAAAAATACGCTGGTAAAAGTTCCATCCGCATAAGGTGCAAAATCCTCCTTCGAAATACTAAGTTCTATTCTGGGAAATACATCTTGCTCTTTGTATGGATTTGTTTGATCCTGATCAACTGCAATGGCAAGATGATAACTTTCCATCAATACAATCTTGTCGCTAACTTCTACTGTTATGGTCTTTTGTGATTCACCAGCAGCAAAACTTACAGATTCAGGGATACTGAATATTTCACTGTAAGCGTTTTCTGCAGTTAGTGATACAGTTTGTTCTGAGGAGCTTACTTCTCTTGAAATAATAACATCAAAACTTGTTGATTCAATTGACAAAACTACAGATGAAACATTATCGTTTGAAAAATACACATTGGTACTATTGGGATTTGGCTCAGGTGAAAGTTCTCTTTCAACCTCGTCCTCGCAGGCTGCAAATAGTGCAACAACTGCTACTATTATAAAATACTTTAATGTTTTCATATTCTATTCTAATCTTATTTATTTTATATAACACCATCGATCAAAGAAGCTCCATCTCCTTGCGAAGGTTGAGCTCCACCTTCGTTTTGTTCAACGGCAACATTATTATTTGTTTCACCTTGAACAAAACGCAATAGTAACCATGGATCATCTTTTGATAGGTTAAAACGATAATCTTCAGGAACATTTGTTGCTTGATCAGGATGATAACGAATAATATTTCTTCCTAAACGCATTGCATCAGACATTCCAAAACCTTCGCCCCACAATTCGATACGACGCTGTAACCAAACTTCATTTTGGATATCTTCTGCAGAACTAGCTTCAATGTTGTATTCCGGATCTCTGTAATCTTTTACAAAATCTTCGAGTATTTGCTTACCCTGACCAGGGTTTCCACTCATTGCAGTGGCTTCTGCTTTAATCAGTATCATTTCTTCTGCACGCATCATACACCAGTCTCCGTCATTATAGGCAGAACCAATGCCTGAACGTTGTCCGAATTTAACATTAGCATAAGCCTGCATTGGCTCTTTTACATTCGCAATATTAGCTGTTGCAATTTCCTGGCCTTCATAGGTAATACCTTCTGATTGATCAACCCAGGCAAGCCCCTCTAAATAAGGCGATGTTTTATTCTCATCGAGCCACCAGTTTTTTCTTACATCCGTAGAATTAATTTTATTGTACAACAAAATATTAATTGATCTGTAGATACCGGCATAAGCAACGTAAGCATCTCCGGAAAAAGAACCTAGCTGCGAAGGCCATGTGGCATAATTGGCATCACTTATAACATCAGTAGGTAAAAGCAATGCCCATATCCAGTTATGGTCTGTTGCCTGATTGAAACCTGGTTGAGTTAACTCAGAAATCTGATAAGGACTATAATTTGTCATTGCTTTATCAGCATCAGCAGCAGCATTGTTCCAGTCTTCCATATTCAGATATGCTCTTGCACGTAAACCGTACGCAACATTCTGATCAATTGCACTTTTGTTAGGACGCACATACCCATCCAGATCAGCGATGGCATCTGTCAGATTTGTTAAAATATAAGCATACAAATCAGTTAAGGAGGCTCTTGGATTATTTCTAAAATCAGTTCCGTCCTCAACAATTGGCACAGATGGTTTGTCTTGATTACCAACGTATTTAAACTGGAAATAAGGAGCTAGAGAAAGATAACAAAATGCTCTCATTGCTTTTGCCTGACCACGGGCATAAATCAACTGTTCATTATCTGTATCTTCCGGAATTGCACTTAAAACATCATTTGCTGCATAAATAATTTTATAAAACAATCCGTAACGCATTCGTGGGTTAGCATATGTTGGAGTGCGGTCAGAATATTCTAGCGCTGTAGAAAACCAATCATAACCGGAAACAACATTAACCATATTCCCACTGTTCAAATCCTGACTTAAAGCAATTCCAGGATAACCCACGTCATCTGCACGATAGCTAGACCCCCTGTCAAAAAAACCATCTGGTTTTCCTAGCAACGAATACATACCACTAATAGATGAATTAATTCTATTTGGTAAAGCTTCTACAGTTTCTTGTATCTGGTCATCATCTAAAGTTCCACCTTCGTGGTGCCTGTCTAAAAAATCTTCTTCACACGAAGAAAATAAGGCTACTGCAACAATGGTTGCAAATACTAATAAATAATTTTTTATTCTCATAATACTATATTTTTACTAGAATGAAATAGATACACCTCCGGAAACTACTCTTAATTGGCTATAAACGTAGTTTCCTGAAGAGGTAGAAATGGCTACACCTGATCCACGTGAGTTTTGTGTCTGACGAGGATCGAATCCTTTACGTGCAGTGAAGAGTGCTAAATTATCGCCCGAAACATAAATTCTAAGTTTTTGAATATTTGCTTTACGAGTGAGTGAAGCAGGGAAAGTATATCCCAAGGTGATATTATTAAGGCTCAAATAATTAGAATTAGTAAGGAAGCGGCTAGAGTTTTTCTGATCAAAATCATCAGAGTATGAAATACGTGGAACATCTGTGTTTTTATTTTCCGGTGTCCAGGCATTCAGAATATCTGTGTGCCAGTTACGTCCCAACTCTTTTCCTGTATGCATCAATTCCTGATAAGATCCCTCATAGGACTTTCCACCCAACTGATAGGCAAACTGAACTCCAAAATCAAATCCGAATGCATTAACACTTGTTCCAAAACCACCATACCATTTAACAGCTACATCTCCTAAGTCAGCCTGCTGTGCTGCACTGTAGTCTGTTGTTGTTGTATAATCACCATTATCCGGATCAACGTAATACAACGCCATTCCTGTTTCACTGTCAACACCGGCATATTCAACCAGATAAGCCTGATTTAATGAACCACCTTCTTTCAGAATAAATGAAGAGTTTTTAATACCATCAGTTGCCTTAGTGTATTCAGGCAATTCTTTAATTTCACTATTGATGTGAGTAATGTTAGCAAATACACTCCAGGTCAAGTCGTTAGTTCGCAAAACATCTGATCTTAAATCAATTTCAAAACCTTGATTAAGAACCGCTCCAACGTTCTTTGGAATAGTTGATAAACCTGATGATACAGGTTGCGGCTCATTAAATAACATATCTGAGTTATAGCGGCTGAAGTAGTCAAGGCTACCACTCAATATGTTATTTTTCAATGAAAATTCAACCCCTGTATTAAACAGTTTTTGAGCTTCCCATGTCAATTCAGGATTTCCTTTATCTGAAAGTACTTTAGTATACTCACCGGTGTCACTGTTGTAAGAAATCTGATACCTGTTTCTGTAAGCATAGTAAGATCCAATTTGATCGTTACCTTGTGTTCCAAAACTAATTTTATATTTCAATTCGCGAAGCCAACCTGAAGTAGACTGCATGAATCCTTCTTTTGTTAGCATCCAGGCAGCACCAACACTACCAAAAAGTCCCCAACGGTTGTCTTTTGCAAAACGAGATGATCCTTCATATCTCATAGATGCATTAAAGAAGAAACGTTCCTGAAAATCATATTGTGCCCGACCAACAAAACCTTCAGTTGCATAATTATTGGTATATGAACTTGCATTTGAACTAGTCGGTTGTGTACCAAAAGCATTATCCAATTCAGAAATAAAAGGATCGTACAAATGGTCATTGGCTGCTGACAATACTTGGCTCTTTAATGCAAAACTCTCAAAACCTACTAAAAACTGCAAACTATGCGAATCTGAGATAGTTGTTTTGTAATCGGCCAGATATTGCTGGTTCAAAGTAAACAAACGTCTATGTTCTACAGATACATACCCTTCGGTTGTAATTGAACCATAAAATGGGTTTGACAAATAATTTGAACGAATGTTAGATGCCTCAGGAGAAACACGTGCCGTAACCGAAAATCCTTCAAATGGAGTCAGTTTTGCATAGAAAGAACCAGTGAAAAGGTCTCTTGTTTCTGTGTCTGTATCTAATATCAGGTTAATTGCATTGTTTCCTCTTGGTGCTGATCCTGGTCTGGTAAAATTGGTTGATGTTCCTTGGTCATAAATTTTATTTCCATTATCATCGTGTGCAATCGTGCCATCAATATTTCGTACATAGAATGGATACACAGGAGCCATCATGTTACTTGTGTAAAATACGTTACCAGTACTCCCCCACGATGTTTGATAACCCGGGCTTTCCAACTGTGTATTTACATATGCTGTTGCCAATCCTACTTTCAACCATTCTTTTGCCTGAGAATCAATTTTTCCGCGCAAAGTAAAACGTTTAAAACCAGAACCATTAATAATACCAGGATCTTCCAAATAACCTCCGGAAATAAAATACTGAGATTTATTCTGTCCTCCACGTATTGAGATATTGTATTCCTGGCGAAGATTTGCGTTTGCTAACGTCTCATCTTCCCAATTATCCGGTGTGTAATAATATTTATCATCAGCATAACCTAAAGTGGCATTAGGGTTTAATTTAAAATTAGTACCTATTAACCGTTCTCCTTCAGGATAAGAATAGATCTGATAACCAACACCTTGCTGAGTCAAGAAGTTAGCATCTGCATAAGCATATGCATCTGCAGCAGAAGCTCCGTTATAGGCCTGTGAATTATACAACGCTTTATAAGCAGTTTCATAATACATGGCAGGATCAGTCATAACATCATAGTTTGGTACACCGCGGGTTGAATGTCCCCATTTAGCATCAACATCGATAATAACTTTACCATCTTTAGAACCGTTCTTTGTAGTAATAAGAATAACACCATTAGCCCCGCGAGCACCGTAAATTGCAGTAGAAGCTGCATCCTTCAAAACGGTCATCGACTCAATGTCGTTGGGATTTATAGTATTTAAGTTAAATTCGTATGGACTACCATCAACAATGTACAACGGCGTTGTTCCACCGTTAATAGAACCAACACCTCGAATGCGAACAGTCGCTTCTGAACCAGGTTGTCCACTACCGTTAACAACCTGAACACCAGCTACAGCTCCTTGTAAAGCATTGGTTACGTTTGATGTAGATTTTGTTGCCAACTCTTCTCCTTTTACAGACTTTGCTGATCCAACAAATTGAGAACGTTTGGTAGTACCATATGCCACTACCAGAACTTCATCTACTCCAATAACGTCGGCAGATAATGCAGCATTTAATGTGGCTCCCTCAATAGGAAGTTCCTGCGTTTTCATACCCACAAAAGAAAAAACTAAAATTTTAGCGTCTTCCGGCACATTCAAAGTATAAACACCGTCGATATTTGTAACGGTTCCAATTGTTGTACCTTTAACACTCACTGAGACACCAGGTATACCAGAACCGTCTTCCGAACTTGTTACTGTTCCGGTAATAGGTTTCACCTGAGCCTCAGCCATAAGCATGCCCAAAAAGGCAATGCTAAACAGCATTAGCGCAATTTTTTTCATAGAATAAAATTTAAAAATAGTTAATAACTCACTCAGTAAATAGGAAGCTAATGTAAATAAAAAAATGGAATTAACATATTTTTAGATAAAATCATAACTTTTAACCTCTAAAAAAAAACAATCTGACATTATGTTAATTAACATTCATTTATTTTATATAGTCCATAACTTTTACTGACTAAATAATATATAAAGCCCCTTTTTTGTTCATTATTTATATAGTTGTTTTAGGGGAGACTCTTTTTTGAAGTAATACATCACCCATAAAAGGCACGTTTTAGCAATTATTACAGATTTGTTAATCCGTAATAATTAAGGATATAAGAGGATTATAATTTTAATTGAATTCCAATTTTAGAGAGTAATGCAGCAAAACCTACCATTAAAAGCGACCAAGCAACAGACCCTAAAATGACTATTATTGTGTTTTCCGAATGTTTATAAAGCAATACAGATAGGGCGCTTAACCAAATAGTATAATAGATTATATTTGGAGCAAGATAGGTGGTTAATGAGTTTTCTCCGACGGGTTTAAAAACATTGGCCCAGTTCTTTAAGCCTAAAATATCTATAATAACAAACAGTACTACAAAAACCATAACACTAACACCGTTACATACCATTGCCCAACTGGGAGTACCCATTATTTTAGAAACAATAAACCAATTTCGAAGAACGGCCCCAGATAATAAACATATTATTCCAATAATGGCTCCGACAACTATAAATTTTAACCGATTAGTTTTATATTGCCGCAAAAAAAGACTGAAGAATAAGCCTGCCATTACTATAGAAGGAACATTGCCATCGAGAATAACTCCAAAAGCCGGCTTAACTGCATTTAGCCAATCCAAATATCCTAACTGCGACAATATATTTAAGCAAACAAAGAAAAACCAAGCGACACCTGTTCTCCATAAATTTTCTTTTAGAAAAAGGTATATTAACGAGGTAACCAGATATCCCCATCCGATTAAACCTAAAATTCCCCACCAACTGGTTTTAATCCATGTTATTTCGTCGGGAGTGCCACTTTTAAATACCATCAGAAGGGCTAGCAGACCAAGTATTCCAGTTCCTTTTAAAAGAAGTACATAAATTGGTTTTATATTCTTATATAAGTTCCAGATCAAAAAAATACAAACATAAACCAGTATGGCCCATAGATTTCGATTCATTCCTGTAAGTTCGGGATTTACCCGACCAACATTTAGCATTAAAACTCCAATACTCAATAAACTAATGGTTCTAACTAAAATATGGTAGACAATTCGTGAATTTGAATCACCTTTTCGAATTCGGCTTTGTATGGCATAAGGTACAGCCATTCCTACCATAAACAAAAACCCGGGAAATACCCAATCTGCCAATCCCATTCCATCGTAATCTGCCGGACGATGAGTTAACCATTCAGGAACTCCATCAACGTACAAATCATTTACAAAAAGCATCAGAAAAAGGGTTAAGCCGCGCATGATATCTATAGTTAGAATACGTTGGGTTGTCATAATAACAGTTTTAACGATGAAAGTAATAAAATATCTATTACATACATTCTAACCGATAACAGAGTTGGTATTTTAAGTCAATCGCAAGGAGGAATAGCAAATAATTGATACTTAAACGCGTACACAATAAATCCAGTCCTAATAAGAAGATAAGCTTTTGAGCTTTGTTCTCATTAAATTATTTTATTCCCAGTATTTTTTTTCGTTCTCGTTTTGTCATTTCCAATCCTCTAACCGAATTTGGATGAATAACGGTATATTCGGTTGATGAATTCACGAATTCGTTTTTACCATCTTCTATCGCAAACTGCGGAATTATAAACAACAAGCCATTTGTATTAAGCGAATGATGATAAATAAGAACAACAAGGCTGTTAGCTTTCGGTGCAATTTCACCGATTATCTCACCTGCATAAATTGTTTGCCCTATTTTTAGTTTGTTCTGCTTATCAATAACATTACGATAGCAAATTAAACTTCCATCGGGTTGCATAATTGTAATATTGTTATTCCAACCGTTGTACCAGCTTTGAGTATCATTGTTTCTTTTAACTCCTGCTTTCTCAACCACGACCCCGTTTCTGCATGCATATACCTGCAGTCCGGGCTTGGCATAAAATCCGGTTGCTGACCACGATTCAAGTTTTGAACTCCCCAGAAAACCATCTATATTTTCAACATCGAATGACCGGACTTTTGTTTTTTCCTGAAAAGGGATTAGATATGGAAAGTTTAAATCAATATCGGGCATCGGGTTTGAACGAAATGATTTAATATCGTAATGAAAACGCGGCACATCAGCATCCGGATCACGTAAGAGTGTAAAAAGCAAATTAAATCCGGGTGTTAATCTTTTTACATAAGGTAAGGTTTCGGGGAAGCTTGTATTTTGTAAATCAGCAAAATTAATATGTAAATAAAGAGGTGCTTTTGTATTGTTATTGGCGCTAAAAATACAATCGCCGCCCCCATTATAATCTGCCTGCACATTGACTAATTGTGCCTTACCAATATTTGCAAATAAAATAAAAAGCAAAAGAAGAATACGATATCTTTTCATTATAAGGTTTACTTTGTTCTGTAACTCTCAAATGTAAAAATTATTTTATTATGGTTACATTTTTATAAGTATTCCTTAATGACGCAATTGAATTAATAAGCAGAATGAAGATACCAATACCCGCCTCATGTTAAAAAATTGCAGGTATTGGTTATTTCATATACGCGTTTTCAGATTTAATACCGAAATTATTTAATCTTTTCAGTGCTCCAGCCAAACTTTAGTCCGAATATGAACCATGCCAGTGCAATAGTTCCAAATGCAAAAATAGTATCACCAATAACACGTAACCACTTAAAGGTTAACAAATATGGCTGTTGCATAAATTCAGCAGAGCGAGCCCACCACAAGCCTTCCTTCACACTTGCAACCGTTTGCGCCAGTCCAATTGGAAGTACACTTATTAATACCATGGCAGCTAATCCGATATTAATACTCCAAAATGCAAATTTTATCCAGCGTTCTTTCCAAATAACATCTTTATTCATATCTCGCAATACAAAAAGCATTAATCCGATTCCCAGCATTCCATAAACACCAAATAGTGCAGTATGTCCGTGAACAGCAGTTGTATTTAAACCTTGCATATAATACAATGCAGTAGGTGGATTAATTAAGAAACCAAAAATACCGGCTCCTACAAGATTCCAGAATGCCACAGCTATAAAGCTATAGATTGGCCATTTATAAGCTTTAATCCAATCCGAACTTTTGCTGACTTTTAAGTTGTCGAACGCCTCAAATCCCATCAAAACAAGTGGCACTACTTCCAATGCGCTAAAGGTTGCACCAAGTGCCATTACTGCCACCGGGGTTCCGGTAAAATACAAATGATGAAAGGTACCCAGAATTCCTCCGGACAAGAAAATAATAGTTGAAAACAGAACTGCCAGTGTTGCTGTAGTAGCTTTTATAATTTCCAAACGTACAAATAGAAAAGCCACAACAACGGCTGCAAATACTTCAAAAAAGCCTTCAACCCAAAGGTGCACAACCCACCAGCGCCAGTACTCTGCAACTGCCAGATTGGTTTGGCGTCCCCACATTAAACCTGCACCGTAAAAAGCTGCAATGGCAATTGTAGAAATCAGAAACAGAATTAATAAATTCCGGTTTTCGGTTTTTTGTTTTAAAGCAGGATAAATAGCACGTCCCATAAGCAAAAGCCAGATAATTAATCCTATAAAAAGGAAAATCTGCCAGAAACGTCCTAAATCAACATATTCGTATCCTTGATGACCAAACCAGAAATTATTTACCAGACCAAGTTTTTGCATTACTCCCATCCATTGTCCTGCCAGCGAACCAATAACAATAAGCAGCAAAGCAAGAAACAGGAAGTTGACCCCGAGTTTCTGAAACTTGGGCTCTATCCCTGAAATTGCTGGCGCATAATACAAACCAGTTGCCAACCAAGAGGTGGCAATCCAGAATATGGCAATTTGCACATGCCAGGTTCGTGATACAGAATATGGCAGCCATTCGGAAAGAGGAAGACCATAAAAAGCCTGTCCTTCAACCCCATAATGCGCAGTAATAACTCCCATTATTACCTGCACCAACAAAAGGGCCGAAACAATCCAAAAGTACTTAACTGTAGCTTTTTGCGAAGGTGTTTGCATTTCATTTTTTAGAGGGAATAGTTTTGGTACCTCTTCATCTTCATTCCGCCTACGTGCATAATATAATGCCATTAGACCAATCCCAGCCAACAATACGATTACACTAAACCCGGTCCATAAATGTAGTTCGCCGACCGGCTCATTGCCTACTAACTTTTCGGCCGGCCAGTTATTGGTATACGTAATATCCTGGTTCGGGCGCTCTGTTACACACGCCCACGATGCCCAAAAGAAAAATGCATTTAATAAACGTACACGCTCTTCCGTTTTTAAAGAATTGACAGGAATACTGTACGAGTCGCGCAATTCTTCTAAAGCCGGATCATTGGTAAACAGGCCACCATAAAATTTACTGTTGCTTTTAATTGCATCTGCCCGCACATTTGATACCGTAAGAATTTTTGTTTGTTTGTTGTATCGGTTTTTCCGAATATCTTTTTGCAACACAATTTTTAACGAAGCCTGGTTTTCTTCGTTGAGCATATCATAAGAAACTCTGTGCTTTTCGGTGGCCAGTACATTTAAAATATATATTGCTTCTTTGTGTAGCCAGTCAGCACTCCAGTCGGGTGCCTGATAGGCACCATGTCCCCAAATAGAACCCAATTCCTGTCCTCCAATCGATTGCCAAACATTTTGCCCATTCTTAATGTCTTGCCCTGTAAAAAGAATACTACCATCTTCTGTAATCACTTTATCCGGAATAGGAGGAGCTTCGCGATAAATTTCAGATCCATAGTACAGTAAAACGCTAAAGGATATAACCATAACGGCAATAAATCCCCACCATAATTTTTTTGCTTTCATCTTAAACGTAATAATTTAGTTTATTTTTGATTGAGTTATTTCCCTTTTATTGCTTTCATAATACCTAACTAAATTTTCGAATGAAAAAGGTCTCAGCTACACATCGTTAACACATTATGATACAAATAATTTACAAGTCTTATTTTTAACCGATACAACTTGCGCATGGTTGGTGGGAAACAAAAGATGCACCTCAATACCGTAAGAATAATCAAGGGAAAGTACATCTTTTCCCAATCTTTGAATCATAACATATAATTAAAATTCTTTCAAATTATGAAAGGTAAATTGCAACCAATTTATCAATTTTTAGAATTGAAACTTCAGAATTAAATTCGAGATTAGTACTACCTTCAATTTCTAAAAATTGCACTAAAAGACCTTGTTGTTCATCGCTGCTAAGAACCTGATCAGCCATTCGAAAAAGAACATTGTTTTCCTTATCGATATGCTGTTGCAATAAGAGCGCATATTCGCTCAAATTATTATATATTGCTTGTAGCGCAACAGAATTACCGGCTTCAAGTTCCTGAATACCTTTAGCAGCTTTACTCACATATTTTCGCCCCTCCTCGTGCTCATGCAACATTACTGCTACCGGACCTTGTTCCGGAGAAAATCCTTTCTTTCCCATAATTGGGAAAAGCAAATCTTCTTCCTTTTTATGGTGGGTCCCATCGGCAAAATTGCGTATCAAACCAATAATTGATTTAAAATGTTCGACATTAGCACTTTGTTGTTTAACCATGGCCAAAATAACTTCAGTTAAGCGAAGTATATATACATGGTCGTTCTCCAGGTTTTCTGTTGCTCGTTTCATTACTATTATATTAGATCCAACTACAAATGGTTAACACATTTTAAGAATCTTAGGGAAAAGAATATTATTTTCCAAATGGACATGTACATGAATGTCGTCCTCAAATTCTTTCAGCAATTTAAATGTAACCCGATAGGTATTGCAAGCATCATCAGGTATTTGATAACCTTGTGTTGTCTTTTGTATTTCATCCAATGTACTACCAGCAAAATCGTGCTCTTTCAGCATTCGTTCTATTTCGGTGCGAATTGTTGATTTTGTTTCTTCTACCGGGTTTAAAACATGTTGTTTTATGGCAGGGAAAAGCACTTCTTCTTCCATTTTTAAATGTTGGATGAGTTCAACATTAACAGCTTCAACTTTTTCAGCAATATCTTTTAGTTCAGGGTGATTCTCCCCATGAACTGAAGCAATTTTATTAGAGTACATAACCAAATCGGGCAAAGCATGAATGACATATTTATGATGCGTATTTATAATATAATCGATTAAAAATGACAGTTCCCATTCTTTAAAATTCAACGCATGATTAATGGGGTCCTGTTTAACTGCTTTAAGTTCCTGAATTAATTCATATTCACTAATATTCATTTTTTTACAAACTTCACTCACCGACTGCTTCCCCCCGCAACAAAAATCGATTCCTGCATTGGTAAATACTTTTGCAGTTCTAAAATCGTTTGCAACAATTTCGCCAATTAGATGATTTTTATTTCCTAACGTATCCATGTTTTACATATTAAATTCAAGACAAATATATAAACATTTTCATTAATAGACAAAAAGGTCTACTAGTCAATAAGTATTTTTGATATTTTTGCCGTAAAATAAATTATCGTGTTTAAAAAAGAGACAGAATACGCACTGAGAGGGCTGGTTTATATTCAAACACAAAACCATAATAACAGACGACCAGGCATAGCCGAAATTTCGTCGGAAGTTGAAACCCCCCCTCATTTTATGGCAAAAATTTTACTACGAATGGTCCGTCTGGGATTTATCGACTCCCTAAAAGGGAAAAACGGGGGCTACGCAATTAATCCCTCGCATGAGAAACTTACCTTACGACAGGTAATATCATCTATTGAAGGAAACGCCTTATTTGAAGGTTGCGGATTTGGATTAAAGCATTGCGACGAAAACAATCCTTGCCCTCTACATGCTTCATATAAGCCAATTCGAAATGCATTAAACAAACTTGTAAATGAAGAAACAATTCAAACCCTCGCCGGGAAAAGTTCGTCAGAATTAGATATTGTATTTAGCAGAAAATAGATTGTTCCAGTAGTTCTACTTACTATTGGCTGTTTCCGGGGTAAAGTATTTCCTTATTATCCGGCACTTTTAACCGTGTTGAAGGCTCTTCCATATTTTCATTTGGCAGGCGATAAAGTTCGGCCACTTCAATACTTATAAATCCAAATTCTTCTACTACCTTACCTTTTATAAGGTAGCAACCACCGCCCGAGAACGGGTAACGAATTGCTACTTCAGGAAACTGAACTGTGTCGATCCAATGTCCTTCAAAATCGATAAAAACACCAAAACTCATGGTTTTTGCATTGCTGGTACGAGTACGCTTTACATGCACCAAACTACCTACAATCGCTATATTTTGGTCGATTAACCGTGGCAAATCGGCAGCTAAGGTTTGTGGCAAATGTAAGCTTTCGAGCAACTCAAATGGCGAGCAGGTAACCGGAAAACCAAGCAACTCTATTTCGTCATAAGCATTTTCGAGCGGATGATAATACAGGTCAGGAATTGTAAACTCTTTTACTTCTTGCTGAAACAAGGTACGTTCGGGTGTCGTTTTTTTCGATTTAGCCAGAATAAAGTGCGCATTCCAAAGCAGCTCTTTTTTTGATTTCCGGGTGAAATTAAAAGCACCAACACGAATTAAAATACTGAGTTGCTCCAGCGAAATATATACCCGACTCAGGAATTCCTGCAGACTTCGGTAATAACCAGCCCGGTAACGTTCATTTAAGATAGCATTGATCGTACTGGTTTCGAGGCTTTTTAAAAATCCAAACCCCAAATGAATTACATTTCCGTTTATTACCGTCTGCATTTCGCTTTGGTTTATGCAGGGCGGGAAAATTTTTGCACCAAGCATTCGTGCTTCGTGCACGTACAATTCTGTTCGATAAAAACCACCACCGTTATTAATGGTTGCTACAATGTACTCTAACGGGTAGTATGCTTTTATAAAAAGTGCCTGGTAACTTTCAACAGCATATGAAGCTGAGTGCCCCTTTGAAAAAGCATAATTGGCAAAACTTTCAATCTGTGTCCACACACGCGTAACCAAACCATATTCGTAACCTCTTTCAACACAGTTGGAGAAAAATTTATCCCTTATTTTTCCAAACTCGTTACGCTGCTTAAATTTCCACGACATACCGCGTCTCAATATATCGGATTCGGCCAAAGTTAACCCGGCAAAAAGGTGAGCCACTTTTATTACATCTTCCTGGTATACCATTACACCATAGGTCTCTTTCAACAGATCATAAAGCACAGGAGCTTCCTTTTGAGCAACCACACACCGGTTCCGATCGCGGTAACGCAATATATACTCGCGCATCATTCCACTTTGTGCCACCCCTGGCCGGATAATAGAACTGGCTGCCACCAAACGCAAATAATCGTCGGCCTCCAACTTGGTAAGTAACATACGCATAGCCGGCGACTCCACATAAAAACAGCCAACGGTATTTCCGCGTTTCAACAACTCTTTTATACGATTGTCATTCTTGAACTTTTTCAGATCATGAATATCAATTTCGTTGCCTGTATTTTCCTGAACAATACGAATAGCATCTTCAATTTTACTTAATCCACGCTGCCCCAGAATATCAAATTTTGCAAATCCAAGATCTTCTGCTTCAAGCATACTAAAATGAATGGTAGGAAAACCTTTGGGCGGCATAATAGTAGCAGTATAAGTACTAATAGGCTTTTCGGAAATTAGAATACCACTGGAATGCACGCTCAAATGACTGGGGAAATCGTGAATTATTTTGCTGTATTGAAGCACAAGTTTCCCTATTTCATCAAGACCGGCAAAATCTTTTGTGACCTGCAATTTCTCGATTTCGTATGCCGGCAAGCCAAAAACCTTCCCCAATTCGCGAATCATCGATTTATACTGAAAAGTAATATAAGTTCCCACCAATGCTGTTTTATCCCATCCATGCCTGTCGAAAAGATAACGGGTAATACGATCGCGGTCGCGCGAAGCAAAATCAATGTCAAAGTCGGGTGGACTTTGCCTTGCAGGATTTATAAAACGTTCAAAATACAAATCCAGCTCAATAGGATCGACATCGGTAATGCGCAACAAATAAGCTACCATACTGTTGGCTCCACTTCCCCGCCCCACATAATAACATCCCTGGCTCCGTGCATATTCAACTAAATCCCAATTAATTAAAAAATAAGAAGCAAAATTCATCTGCCTGATTATCTTTAATTCTTTCATCATACGCTCAACCACCCTGGGCGAAGGCTCTCCAAAGCGATATAAGATTCCGTCCCACGCAAGCTTGCTGAGTAGTTTAAAATCTTCGTCGGGCGAAGAAGTGTAACACTCCTTATTTTTATTTTCTTTGAAGGTAAAATCAATGCAGCAACTTTCAATCAGATGTTGCGTATTTTTAATTATCTGTGGAAACTCGCGAAAGCACCGAAGAATATTCTCCCGGGGCTGCATAATTTCATCAGGACTGGCCTCTTCGCTTTTGGGCAAACGACTCAATAAAGTATTGTTGTCCATAGTACGCAAAAGGCGGTGCACATTAAAATCGCGTTTATTACGAAAAGTAACAGGCTGCAAAACAACCAGCTTTTCCTTATAATTTCGCAAATCGCCAACCAGTTTATTTATTTCTGACAGACGCACACCTATAAACTCATCAAAGTTCAGGTTTTTAGGATGAATGGTTCCAACCGGATATACAACAAAAGCATTCAGAAACACAGGAGCTCTGGTTGAAAATTCTTTTCCCGAATGAAGATGAAAAGTAAGATGCTCGTTCAGCTCTCTAAAACCTTGATTGTTTTTGGCAATTCCGATGTATTTCTGTTCGGCACCATTTCTGAAATCAATTCCTAAAACAGGTCGTAAACCTTTCCCCTGGCAGCGTCGGATAAAATCAATGGCGGCCGAAGTATTATTAATATCGGTTAGCACCAGCGAATTGTAGTTTTTATCAATCGCTTCATCAAGCAACTGATCGATGGAGATTGTTCCAAATTTGTAACTGTAATATGTATGGCAATTTAGTAGCATAATTTTAAAATTTAGATTAATGTAAGATTGATAAGAGATTGATGGAGTATCCCAAGAATCAATCTTCTTCAATCTATTTTTAATCTCATTCTATCAATTCAATCTTTTCAAATCCTTCGATGCGCAGGAATAACCAGTGGTTGTCCGTTAAAAGGATTGCTCATTTGCCCTATTCCCCGGGTTCCCAGAGTAGATGCACGCCGAACAGCATTCTGTCCGAAACGGTTACGCATTTTATCCATTTGCTGATATAGTTTTATCAGGTTGGCATTGTCTTCAAACAATCGCATCTGATAACTCCCTCCTACAAGGTGACTAAAACGCACCCCCACCAAACGCACTAAAACCCGCCGGTTGTAAAGCTGATCGAAGAGTTCCATAGTAGTAGCAATCAGCGTGTGATCGAGCGAAGTATAAGGAATTCGCTTTTGCCGGCTGCGTGTGTCGAAATCGGAATAACGAATGGTTACCGTAACACAAGAGGTTAGTTTATTTCCGTTGCGTAAATAAAATGCCAGTTTTTCGGCCATTGCCAGCAATAGTTTTTTCAAGGCCTGCACATCGATTGTGTCTTTCTCAAAAGTCAGCGACGACGAAATAGATTTACGTTCATGGTAAGGTTCCACCTGCGAATTATCTATTCCCTGTGCTTTTTTCCAAAGAGCAATTCCGTTTTTACCCATTACTTTCTCCATCAGCTCAATGGGCATTTCCTGAATGGTTTTTACATAGCGAACACCCATGCTCAGTAGCATTTTATAAGTCTGGTCGCCCACCATCGGAATCTTTTTTACCAACAAAGGAGCCAGAAATTCTTTTTCATGCCCTCCTTCAATTTGCTGAAAACCATTTGGTTTTATCTCGTTTGTTGCCACCTTCGATACCGTTTTGTTGGTTGAAAGCCCAAAAGAAACAGGCAGGCTGGTTTCCCGAATTATCCGCTCCCGCAATTCCTGCGCCCACTTGTAACAACCATAAAACCGGTCCATACCACTTACATCGATGTAAAATTCGTCGATGGACGATTTTTCGTATAGCGGCGATTCCTCTTTGATAATGTCGGTTATATCTTCAGAAAATTTACTGTAAACAGAACTGTTTCCTTTTACTACAACTGCTTCAGGGCAAAGCCGCCGCGCCATTTGCATGGGCATGGCCGAATGTACTCCATACCTCCGGGCCTCGTAACTACAGGCTGCCACTACTCCACGTCCACTTGTTCCCCCCACCAGAACAGGCTTACCAATCAAATTCCTGTCCATCAATCTCTCACACGACACAAAAAAAGTGTCTAAATCAATATGTACAATGTTTCTATTCATCAATGACTATGATATCGTCAGTTTTCAGACTATAATTTAGTCATTATTTTTCTATTTATGTACGAAAAACCGGAAATACAAAGCTTCAAAGTATTTTAGCAAAGCTTATGTGTTGAGATTCTGACAGATAGAAAAAAGAGGCAATTTTATTAATATGTAATAATAAAAACTACCTTGCACATAATTTGTTTTATTGTAAAAAACTTACACCCATGAAAAAACACCTGCCAGCCTTAGCTATCTTTTTGGTTATTTCAACTTTTTCTTCTTTTTCTCAAACATTAATATACGAAACAAAAGAAGTTCTTGATTTTTACAGCAACATAAAACTTGTCAATCCCGGTGGAGAACTCCCCGCATATGGAAGTGATATAAAAGGTTCTCCTTATTTAAGCGAAGAATTTGAAAAAGGGACAATTTTTACTACAACAAAAGAGAAGTTTATAGATATTCCGCTACGCCTGAATATTTATAACGATAATTTTGAATTTAAAACATCAGATGGGAATGTGCTGGAAATAGCTGCTCCTGAAATTATTGAAAAAGTGAAACTCAATAACCTTGAAATGGTTTACCTGCCATACGAAGGAGAGAAAAAAGGAAACGGTTTTTTTATAATACTGGAAGAAGGAAAAGATGCCTCCCTATATGCTCATTTAGAAATTGTATTTAAAGATTCTCCCAGAAAAGAAGCATTTACGATGCCTGAGCCTCCTCAGTTTATAAAAAAGCCAAATTCTCATTATGTTCGTTTTGGGAAAGGAAAAGCAATTAAAATTGGCAACAAAAACGAACTGATTCAACTATTTCCCAATCATCAGGATGAAATAATCGCATTTGTCAAAAAGAACAAAATAAAACCCAATAAACCTGATAAACTAAAAGAGTTAATTAAGTTTTACAATTCTCTAAAATAGACCTGTATTTGTTTTTCTTTCAGAATACCCCCACAATCAGAGACGATTATTTCGTCACGAATAAGATCATTATATCGTCAAAATTACTATATTTGGGAGAGAAAGACGGAATATTAAAGTCGGAGCTTTGCAGAAAATAGAAATGATTAAAAGTAGTTTGTGGCATTTAAGCTTTCCGGACTTCAGAATAAAAATAAAAACATGCACTTTTCTGAAAACTTAAAATTTTTACGAAAACGCCGCGGAAAATCACAAATGAATTTGGCTGCAGAACTGGAGCTTACCCGCACCACCCTTTCGGGGTACGAAAAAAATGTGCAACCACCTTTTCGCACACTTATTCGAATTTCCGATTATTTCAACATCTCGCTTGATGCACTTATAAAATACAAGCTGGAAGCATTATCTGACTTTCAACTGTCGCAAATCGAAAAGGGTTTTGATGTGGATATTACCGGAAACAAATTGCGTTTACTCACTATTTCGGTAGACAACGAGGGGAAAGAAAACATAGAAATGGTACCGGTAAAAGCACAGGCCGGCTACACAAATAGCTATGGCGACCTGGATTTTATTGCCGGACTCCCAAAATTTAAACTTCCCTTTTTGCCTGGAGAAAAAACCTACCGCGCATTTCAGATTCAAGGCGACTCAATGCTGCCGGTAAAAGAAGGATCGTGGGTGACCTGTTCGTTTGTTGAAAACTGGAACCACATAAAAAATGGCAAAGCCGGCATTGTTGTAACCAAAGACGATGGGATTGTTTTTAAACTGCTGTACAACCGCTTAGATAAAGGTAATTTTCTGCTGGTTTCTTCCAATCGAGCCTATTCTCCATACGAAATAGCAGTTTCCCAAATTTTGGAAATCTGGCAGTTTGAAACTGTAAACAGTTTTGAAATTAATGAAGGCTAATTAGTGCTCTCCCACCAACTGGAGAATTGCTGGCTGGTTTTATCCAGATAAACTATTTCTCCAATTATGGGCGTAAGCAACGGCATCGGGTTCTTTTTATTAAGGTTGGTGATTTGCGTTAATGGATCGCTCCACGAATGATTTGCCAACGCAAATTTACCTGAATGAACGGGGAATAAACGCTTTGCATCCAAATCTCTGGCTGCCTCTAAAACCTGCTCCGGCATTAAATGAATGTATTTCCATGCTTTGTTGTACTGCCCGTTTTCTAAAATTGCCAAATCAATCGGGCCATACTTTTTACCAATCTCTTTAAAATGTGAGTCGTAGCCACCATCGCCTCCTATAAAAATTTTTTGAGTTGGTGTTTGCAGAACAAAAGAAACCCACAGCGTTCTTTTATGCCTTAAACCACGTCCCGAAAAATGTCTGGCCGGAGTAAAAGATAATTTAAAATCATCGTTAAGCTGTACATCCTCAAACCAATCTTTTTCAATTATCATATCGGTACAAAAACCCCACCTTTCCAAGTGTTCGCCAACCCCCAATCCCGTTATTATTTTACTTATTTTTGGTTTTAATTCTAAAATGGTTTTGTAATTAAGATGATCCCAATGGTCATGCGTAATTATCAGATAATCAATTTCGGGCATTTCAGCCGACGTATACACATTACTCCCCTTAAATGCTTTAACATTAAACGAAAATGGCGATGCAGAACCACTAAAAACCGGATCAACCAGAATCTTCTTTCCATCGACTTGAATAAAATAAGACGAATGCCCAAACCAGACCAAAACATTCTCTTCGGGAGCCAATTTTTTCAAATCAGTTTTTACGGAAGGAATTTGAGTTTTTGGCCTCTTGTCTTTTGACAGCAAAAGCTCTTTAAGTATGGTTAAAAAACTTGCCTCCTCCGACATTTGAGGCGTTTCACTTAAATTTTGAAACTTACCATCTTTAAAATTTGACGACTTTTTTATTCGCTCCAGGCGTTCGCCTTTGGGAATGCTTCCAAATTTTGACTGACTGGTTATCACACGAACAAGAACAGGGATTACTATAAGTATTATTAAAACTGTGTACATAAGTGTTTTCAATGCATAAAATGTTAAGCGTACAAAAACTCCAAACAAGAATAATTTAAAAAGATTAGAACACCAATCTTACTCATTTTTTTGAAATGATTGGGCTTTTTCTATTCTACCTGATAAATAAATTAAAAAAGCCTGTTCGAATAACAGAACAGGCTTGCCTTTTAACTTTTTTTATCTAAAAACCAATTATGAAATTTTAATTTCAACAGGAGCTTTCTCCAAAGCCTCCTCTTTTTTCGGAAGTACGATGTTTAATATTCCGTTTTCAAATCTGGCTTCTATTTTCTCAGCATCTACCGATTTTGGTAATTTATACTGTTTTTCGAAATTATAAGCACCAAACTCACGGTGAGCATATTTGTACTCTTCCGACTTCTCTTCTTTTTCTTTATCTACTTTAATTGTCAACAAACCTTTGTGAACATTCAACTCTACATCTTCTTTAGCAAAACCAGGAAGTAATACTTCCAGTTTAAACTCTTTTTCTGTTTCAAATACATTGGTTGCAGGATTCGAGCCACAATTTTTAACGTAATCCTCGTGGTAATCGTTTCTAAAGAAATTATTGAATAATTCATCAACTAAAACTCTGTTTGTACCAAACCCTGGATTGTGAAATCTTACTAAATTCATAACTTTTTCTCCTTTTCTTTTAATTAATATTTTTCTAATTTTTGTTTTTCAATTTCGTTATCCTTAAATCAATTCCTGTTCCAACACAAAAAATCAGACATTTCATGCATTGCGAGCTAAAAAACACAGACATATTGACATTGTTACGCATACAATCATGCACTTATGGCATATTATCTATCTTTCTAGATGTTTTATTTAGTAATATTACTCCTGAATTTATTGTTTACCTTTGTGCAAAATTTGAAAACAATGAGAATAGATATCATAACCGTTCTTCCGGAAATTCTAGAGAGTCCATTTAATCATTCAATAATTAAACGAGCCAAAGAAAAAGGCCTTGCAGAAATACACATTCATAATTTGCGCGATTTTTCGGAAGACAAACACCGCAAAGTTGACGACTATTCGTTTGGGAAAGGCGCAGGAATGGTAATGGCCGTTCAGCCCATCGAAAAAGCCATCGAAACACTCAAAGCAGAACGCAACTATGACGAGATCATATTCACAACTCCCGACGGAGGTGTTTTTAATCAAAAAGAAGCCAATTCTCTTTCTCTGAAGGAAAACCTTATCATTTTATGCGGGCATTACAAAGGCATTGATCAACGAATTCGCGACACATATATTACAAAAGAAATATCAATTGGTGATTATGTACTAACTGGGGGCGAATTAGCAGCCGCAATCATAACTGACAGCGTTGTTCGCTTGCTTCCAGGAGTGCTTTCAGATGAAACATCTGCACTTACTGACTCGTTTCAGGACAATCTGCTTAGCCCCCCTGTTTACACCCGACCGGCAGAATATAAGGGCATGAAAGTACCCGATGTTCTGCTTAGCGGTAACGACAAACTGGTTGACGACTGGAAACACGACCAGGCCGTTGAGCGCACCAAAAAACTAAGACCCGACTTATATAAAAAGTATTTAGGTGAATAATATCGCATGAAATTCCCACCACTTCCACAAAAGGTCCGGTTAATTGCACAAGAAAGCTCCAATTCAGATTCCAAAACTATTCTAATAACAGGAGTTTTCCATGGAGAAGAGCCTCAGGACACATACATAATTGAAAGATATTTGAACGAAAACAAATTCGACAAGCTTAAAAACAACATATATTTTATTCCTTGTTTAAATCCATGGGGCATGGAGCGCGGAATAAGAACAAACAAAAACGGGGTTGACTTAAACCGCAATTACCCAACAAGAAACTGGCAGTTAACTCCAAAAGACGAAAACTATTCTGGGAGTTCACCGGCTTCTGAAGCTGAAACAAACTTTATGACAAAGTTATTGGAAATCCTGAATCCCGACGTTATTTTAACTCTGCATGCCCCGCTTAAATGTGTAAATTTTGATGGCCCGGCACACGAAATTGCCAAACAAATTGCTCATTTTTGCAACTATCCTGTAATCGAAGATCTAAACTATCCTACCCCCGGATCGTTTGGCACTTATTGTGGTATTGAGCGAAACATTCCAACTATTACTCTGGAATTCGACGACAAAGAAGCAAACGAAAGCATTTACAGGAAAGCAAAGAAAGTTTTTAATTATCTGGCAGACTTTTAGCAGACTTTAAAACCTTCTGCAAATTGCTTTATAAGGACAATACTGACACTTATCGGTGTGCTCGGTTTGCGAAAATATGTTTTTTTCAGAATGGATTTCAGCAACCAGCTGTTTTAAATTTAAATCAAAATCTTCTTTTACATCTTCAAACAAAACATCCTTTCGGTTTTTCTTGACATTTGGAGAAAAGTTATCGGCAAACAAACTACGCAAACTATAAATTGCAGGCTGAATGACATCGTCAGAAAGACTTTCCGAGAGCCCCCAGGAATAAATAAAAGCCTGCAAAATTTCCTTTTTAGGTTTTTTAATTTCAGAATCAAACAAGTCTTCAATTTTCGCAAACCCAAGAGAATCAACATTCCCGGTTTTGTAATCCAGTACACGAACCTGCCCGTCAACTTGGTCTACCCTGTCGATTTTACCACCAATGCAAACAGAGGTTTTAACTCCGTTCAGATTTAATTCAACCCATCTTTTATATTTCTCTTCCAGGCTGACGATTTTAAACGGAGCAATACCTAAATCCACTCTCAAAAGCTGCTTTAAATAGGTTATGGCATTTTCAAAAATCAGCAATGTTTTTCCCTGTAGTTTCACCGGCCCCTTAACAGGCTTTTTCTTCTTCAGATAATGAATGGCAATCTGTTTGGTAATTTCATTTTCCAGTCGCACCCGGTCTTTTAGCAGATTTTCCAGATCATTTTTTCCAACCATTTTTCCAATAAATGGCTTATATAACTCTTCAAGCGTATCGTGAAATATATTTCCAAAAACCACACCATCAATTTCCTCTTTTACTTCATCGGGTTCAGGCAAATTAACAATGTAGCGCAAGTAAAACTTCAACTTACAGTGCAAATACGTATTTATGGCACTTGGAGAAAGTGGATGCTCTTCGGAATTGTTTTCCAGCAACTTCTGAACCACATCTTTTGAACTGTAAATAGTAATATCTTTTGCAATATCATTGGCAAAAACATAATCGAGATTCGCCAATTCTGGCTTATGAACGGAGTCGTACAACAACTGATAACCGTACCGACTTAGCTCTCCTGTTCCAATTCCCTCCTTCACAACACTATATGTTGCTGTAACATTTTTTGCACGTTGAACCAGACGATAAAAATAATAACCATACATGGCATCCTGCTCGTCGATGCCGGGCAAACCAAACCCCTTGCGTATATTAAATGGAATAAAAGAGGGAGCAGTAAATTTACGTGGCCATTTATTTTCATTAAGACCGAGAACAATCAGGTTTTCAAAATCAAGACAGCGGGTTTCCAAAATTCCCATTACCTGCAAACCACTTAGAGGCTCACCTTCAAAAGCCACTGAAACCTGCCCTAAATATTGAGAAAAAAGGCGAAAATAAACTGCCTCGCTAATTTCTCTCTTTTGCGACTCCCCAACACTCTTAACCACTGCTCCTAATTTTTCAACAGCCTGATAAATGGAATAAATTAATTCCAAAAGCATGGAATCAGCGACCTCGGAATTCTTAAATTGCTGGTACAACAACTCTAAAATCCGCAAAAAATAACTGCTGTAATCTTCAATCTTTTCAGGTAACGCAAATATTTGTTTATGCAACGGCGAGAAATCAATTTCACCCAACTCAACCGTCATCCTGTTTTTCTGTTTTAGCTCAGCTACAAACAGCTTGCTCTTTTCCGGCTCTGAACCTCCCATAATCTGATGATTCAAAACATCTGTAACATACCGATAATAAGACACAAAAGCATGCCCTTCTTTTCGTTTGTTTTTTAATAAAGTTACAAGCAGCATTAAAAAACCATAAACTACGGAATTACGAACTGAATACCCCATTGTAACATTTACAGTACCAATATTTTCAGGAATTGCTCCCAATGCCGAAAAAAGCAAATTTTCGTCAGCCAAAACAACAGCTGTGTTGTCGAACTCCCTTTTATAATCAAGCCTGGTTTCATCTAAGAAAACAGGAATTTGTTGCGATTGACCATAAACAGATGATACAGCAACCAGCTTTATATTCTTTCGCTGACTAAAAAGCTCTGCATCCAGTTCGAAATCTTCAGGTGGCGGAAAATGGACAAGATTTTCACGCAAGAAAAATCCGGCTTCATTCTGCATGTCCTCTAGGTAAGTTGAATCAAAATCCCACAAAAATTCAGCTTTCTCCATTCGTACCAGGTAATTAAAGAATTTTTTTTCACAAGCATTTAATGCATTCAATCCAATTACATAGTATTTTTTGTATGGAAATTCGAATCCGGCATCTGCCAAGTTCTCAACCACCGACCGATCTACCATTCCTGGAAACGCAAGTCCGTTTTCCTGTAATTCTCGCTTAAGTTCAGAATAAACCGGAAATAATTTGTCCCAAATAAAAGTGTACTTTTCCTGAAATCCTTTCTTATCAACAACTGCCATACTTCCCCAAAATTGCTCCAAAGCCTTTTTTTGCTCCGGAGTGAGGTAATCAAAAATCGATTCAATTTCTTTCAGGTCCGAAATATTTGTAAAAATATCTTTGGCATCTACCAAGTACCTGTCAATATCATTAAAGTCGGCCAGTAGAATTTCACCCCAGAAATAGAACTCGTCAAATGTCTCCGTAGTTTTAGTATACCTCCTAAATACATCGTATAATACAGATATTAACTGCAGCTTCTCTCCTTTGTGCAATTGAGAATAACCTGTAATAAGTTCATTTATAGTTGTAGTTTGCGGCCCAATAACCGGGGCGTCAATTTCATCTTGCAAATATTGCGTGAAAAATGCGCCCGATCTGCGATTCGGAAAAACAAGACATAATTCACTCAGTTCGTGAGAATGTTTTTGATAAATATATCTGGCTGCCTGCGACAGGAATCGTTCCATAATTTCCGTGTTCAAAGTATGTGTTCAAAGTTAATCCGATTTTCTAATTATCAGAAAATAGATTTTTATAATTTTATATAGATTTTTGGATCTCATTCTTAATCAGCAACATCTAATACCGGCAGCATGAAAAAATTTACACTACTATTCTTTAACACACTTCTTTTTATAAATACAAATGCCCAGGATCGAATTACAGGACTCAACTTTGCAACCCGAAGCGAAGTTATCGCACAAAACGGAATGGCCTGCACAAGTCAACCTCTTGCAACTCAGGCCGCTTTAGATATATTAAAAGCAGGCGGCAATGCGATTGATGCAGCCATTGCAGCAAATGCCGTTTTAGGCCTGGTTGAACCTACTGGAAACGGAATTGGAGGTGATTTGTTTGCAATTGTATGGGACGCGAAAACCGAAAAACTATTTGGACTGAATGCCAGTGGGCGATCGCCTTACAATTTAACACTTGACTATTTTAAAGAAAACGGTTACGAAAAGATCCCTTCTCACGGACCACTCCCTGTATCAGTTCCGGGCTGTGTTGATGGCTGGTTTGAATTGCACAAAAGATTTGGAAGCAAAACGATGCAGGAAATACTTAGTCCAGCTGTTTATTATGCCGAAAATGGATTCCCGCTCACAGAACTGATTGCACACTACTGGAATAAAAGTTCTTATTTAAAAAAATACCCGGGATTCGAAGAAATATTCCTTCCTGACGGGAAAGCCCCGGAAAAAGGAGAAGTATTTAAAAATCCATACCTGGCAAATACACTTAAACTAATTGCCCAGCAGGGAAGAGATGTATTTTATAGAGGAGAAATTGCTGAAAAAATTGTTAATTACATACAGAAGCAAGGTGGATTTCTTACCCTAAAAGACTTTGAAAACCACACTTCAGAATGGGTTGAGCCTATATCAACAAACTACCGAGGTTACGATGTTTGGGAACTTTCTCCTAACGGACAGGGAACTGCGGTTTTGCAAATGCTGAATATTCTGGAGAATTTCAATATTTCAGAAATGGGATTTGGAACACCCGACTATATTCACACTTTTATTGAAGCAAAAAAACTGGCTTACGAAGATCGTGCAAAATATTATTCCGATATGGATTTCAACGAAATACCCGTTAAACATCTCATCTCAAAAGAATATGGCAAAAAAAGAGCAGCTCTTATTAACAAAAAAGAGGCAGCCCGCTCCTATCCTGCAGGCGAACTGGAACATGGCAATACAATCTACCTGACCACAGCAGACAAAGACGGAAACATGGTTTCTTTAATTCAAAGCAACTACCGTGGCATGGGCTCTGGAATGACGCCGGGCAAACTTGGTTTTGTTCTGCAAGACCGAGGCGAACTATTTGCCCTTGAGGAAGGTCATATGAATGTTTACGAACCACACAAAAGGCCATTTCATACAATTATTCCTGCGTTTATCACAAAAGATGGCGAGCCCTTTATTAGTTTTGGCTTAATGGGAGGCGCCATGCAACCACAGGGACACGTACAAATTATTTGCAATATAATTGATTTTGAGATGAACCTTCAGGAAGCAGGCGACGCACCACGAATCAGTCACAACGGATCAAGTCAACCAACCGGAGAGAAAATGAACGATGGCGGACTCGTTTCGCTTGAAAGTAGCTTCGATTACGAAACCATCCGGGCACTAATGGATAAAGGACACCGCATTGGCTACTCCAATGGTCAATATGGCGGCTATCAGGCAATTATGTACAACAAAACAAACAAAGTATTCTACGGAGCTTCTGAATCGCGAAAAGATGGACAGGCTGCTGGTTATTAAAAGGACGAAAAACATACTTGATTAAATTACAATATAAGCTAGAAAACCTCACTCAATCGCATAAAGAAAAGCAACATAATAAAATACGAGATATTAAGTTATTTATGCCAATAAAAAATTGACTACGCCATATCAGATCAAGAAATAGATGTATGACATATTTTAAATTACAGAATGCCCACTAAGAAGTAGTATTACAAATAAAATAGATTTTTGTCATCCTGATTTATTGTATCCCCAAAGCTCTTAAAACAAATCTGAATTAATTTCACACAACGAATATTCACCACCAACAAACTTATTATCAATTATTAAGGCCACATAAATACTAAGGGTTGATCAAATAAAAAGTAAATAAATGTCAGTCTAAAGATCCATTACTGGATAGCGAATAAAACATAGCTGAAGAAAATTTTGTAATAATTTGTTATTTATAATACATATTATAAAAATATATTTTATCTTGGACACTAATTTATAATATAGGATTTATATAAAATCAACGGCTGTAACATTCTAACAATAATTATACCATTACTAAACATATTCATATAGGAATAAATCAATACTGAACAAAACATATAATTTTCAAAGCCTATGATAAAAAATCTAAGAAGATCACCAGAAACTATTTAAAACTAAAATTCAACAATAAATAAATTATTATTAAATCAGTAAAACAGATTCTATCAACAACTGATTAAAGTTCAATTAATTCAAATGATTACTTATGAAAAGAATCTTCACTATCATCTTTTTACTTTGCGTAGTTGTTCAACTGGCAACGGCGCAAAAACGCACCATTACGGGTGTCGTCAGGGAACAAGCGAGCAATGATTTGCTTCCCGGTGTTACAGTACTTGAAAAAGGTACTACAAATGGTACAGTGACCAACATTGATGGAAAGTTTACCCTTTCCGTACAGCAAGGAGCCACACTTGTTGTTTCATTTATTGGTTTGGAAACACAAGAAATCGTAGTTGGAGAAGCATCTACTCTTGATTTGGTTTTAGCAAAGTCGACCGAACAGGTTGACGAAGTAGTTGTAACTGCAATGGGAATTAAGAAAGAAACCAAGGCTTTAGGTTATGCAGTACAAGCAATTAAAGGTGCCGAAATTGTAAAAGTGAAAGAACCCAACCTGGTAAACTCACTTAACGGTAAAATTGCGGGTGTAAATGTTACCAACTCAGGTGGAGGTGCGGGAGCCTCTTCTCAGATTATTATTCGTGGTAGCACTTCGTTAACCGGAGACAACCAACCGCTTTTTATTGTTGACGGAATTCCGATTGACAACAGTACTGTTGGTGCTGATTATGGCGCAGGACTAAGCGCAACTTCAACTTATAGCGGAAACCGGGGAATGGACATCAATTCAGACGACATTGAATCGATTTCGGTATTGAAAGGACCTGCTGCTGCTGCATTATACGGACTAAAAGCTGCTGCAGGAGCTATTGTTATCACAACAAAAAAAGGAGAAAGCGGCAAAACTCAGGTAAACTTCAGCTCTAAATTTAAAGTTGATGTGCCAAATAAAATTCCTGAACAACAATTAATGTATGGCCAGGGAAGTGACGGAGAAACAGACTACGGAACAGCAAACTCATGGGGAACTCTTCTGTCTGGAGGAACAAAAACATATGATAATGTTGATGATTTCTTTGAGCCTGCATTCTCTTATGACGTAACAGGAAGTGTTTCCGGAGGAAATAAAAACGGAACCTATTTTATGTCTGTTCACCGTCTTGACCAGAATGGTATTGTTCCAACTACTGAATATACTACCAATTCATTCCGTTTTAACGGAGAACAAAAGAAAGGTTGGTTTACCGTTGGCATGAATACCAACTATATTTATTCGCAAACAACCAAAACACTGACCGGTTCAGGACTTTACGGATCTGGTGGTTCAGGAGCAATGCTAAGTTTATTAAGGTGGCCTGTTGCCAACAATATGCAGCACTGGATTGAAAAAAATGGAGAAAGAGTTCCACTATTGCAAGATGTTGAGCCGGAAGAAGATGTAGACAATCCATACTGGACAGTAAACCAAAATCCGGTAACTGACGATTTGCACCGTTTTATCGGATCAGGATTTATTACTATGAAACCTACTGACTGGTTAAGCGCAACCTACAGAGCAGGTATCGATCATTATAACACTTTCTCCAGAAATATTGTATTTCCAGGATCAGCCGTTATAGATCCGTATTACGATGGAGCCGTTACCGAATCGCAAAGAGAAAATAATATTCTTACATCAAACTTTACTATATCGGCAAACAAAAAGGTAAACGATTTTGATTTGGGACTTTTACTAGGTCATAATTACGAACAATCAACTTATTTTTCTCAAAGACAAAGTGCAATTGGATTACTTACTGAGTTTATAAGTGTAAACAACGCTGACAGAGATAACAAATCATTCAGCAACTACCAATCTAAAAAGAGATTATACAGTGCTTTTGGTGAGTTCACTGCGAGCTATAAGAACATGTTCTTTATGAGTGTTACTGGCCGTAATGACTGGTCATCAACGTTATCTGAAGAAAATCGTTCGTTCTTCTATCCATCAGTAAGCGGAAGTATTCTCTTCTCTGAATTATTTGGAGATGATCTAAAAGATAAATTTTCTTTTGGAAAAGTAAGAGCTTCATGGTCGCAAGTAGGTAAAGATGCTCCGGTATATCAAACAGCAACCTATTTAGAGACAGTTAATACAATTGGAGGTGGTTATAAAAACAAATATACAGGAGGAAATCCAAATCTTAAGCCTGAAACAACTGAATCAACAGAATTGGGACTGGATCTTCGTTTCTTTGGCGGACGCCTGGGAGCTGACATTACTTATTACGATACACGTAGTAAAGACCAGATTATTTCCCCAAGGGTAAGTATGGCAACCGGATACATCTTCCAGTATGTTAACTTTGGTACAGTAATAAACAAAGGTTATGAAATAACTCTGACAGGTAAACCAATTCAAACAAAAAACTGGAACTGGAATACTACACTTAATATCTCGCATAATGACGGAACAGTTACCGATTTACCAGAGGGTGTTGAATTACTGTATGTAACTGATGTACAAATTGGACCTGCAAAATCGGCTTCTGTTGGAGAGGGAATCTTTTTAGGTCTTACCGGTCAACGCTGGGAAAGAACAGATGATGGAAAACTTATTTTAGATTCAGATACCGGATTACCAATTACATCTACCGATGCAACAAATGTGGTTGGAAATCGCGAGCCAGATTTACTTTTGGGATGGAACAACAGCATTTCACACAAAAACTGGAACCTGTCATTCCTGATTGATGTACGCCTGGGTGGAGACGTTTACAATGCTACAGAATATGCAATGACCAACGCAGGGATAAGTAAAGTAACCGAAAATCGAGGAACAGAGCATACATTTGAAGGTGTTACCATAAACTCAGAAACAGGTGAATATGAGCCAACTACAAGTACAGTGGTTCTCGACCAAAACTACTATCAGAACATCTACACTGCAGAGGCAGAGCCATTTATCACAAGTGTAAACTGGTTAAGATTACGTTCTGCATCGTTGAGTTATTCAGTACCTTCTTCGTTTTGCGATAGAATTGGATTTATAAACGGAATCGATCTTTCACTTTCAGGAACAAACTTGTTATTATTTACAAATTACGAAGGAATGGATCCGGAAGTAAGCGCCGGTGGTTCCGGTATTCTTGGAGCTGGTTCTTCTGGTATCGATTATTGCGGTGTTCCTGCAACTACAAGCGTTTCATTTGGTTTAAATATTAAGTTTTAAAAGGGTACAATTATGAAAAAAATAACGATATTATTAATATTCTTTCTGGGGGTTTTTATTACCTCCTGCGAATACGATCTCGATATAAATTCCTCGCCAAATGCAACACAGGAATCGGGACCGGAACTGCGCTTGCCATATGTTATAACAGAAACCACCGATTTTTATGGTAGTCATGGGACAAGAACAGCGCATTTGAGTCAACAAATTGGCTATGCGTATCGTCCGAATTACCGCTACTATATGTTTCAAAACTGGCAATTTGCTAACAATGCTGATGCCTGGGTTTGGCAGTGCTGGTATGGATATGCCTGGGTAAACATCGAAGAAATGATGAAAGATGCAGAAGAATTAGAGGCCTGGCATTATGTTGGTGTTGGAAAAATTCTTAAAGCATTTGGATGTGGGACACTGGTTGATGCCTATGGTTATATTGCCTATCAGGATGGTATTGCAGGTAATATCCAGCCCGATTACGATGATGCAGAATATGTATACAGTCAAATACTTCCTTTATGCGATGAAGCCATTGCTGACCTAAAAAAAGCACAGGGAGAAAATGCTCCCAGCCTGGAAACAGGAGATATTATGTTTGATGGAGATATTGACAAATGGGTAAAATTTGCTTACGGAGTTAAAGCACGTTTTATGAGTCACCTTTCAAAAAAGAACGTGGGAACAGGTTTACTTGATTATAATCCTGACGAAATTCTTTCTTTGTTGGATAAATCGTTACAATCAAACGACGACGACGCTGCTTATATTGGAGAAGAAAGTGACATTGGTGCCAGAAGATGTATTCAATATCAAAATTTAGGAAGCTCTAACAAGCCTGGAAAATTATGGAAAGATTATCTTTTAAACACAGTTGAAGGTTCTGGAGAAAGCTGGAATAGCGGTATTGAAGATCCTCGTGCGGTTTTATTAATTCCTCAAATTATAGCAACCGATGAAAATGATGAAGATTATCTGACAGGTGAGTATTCGTATGCTGTAGATATGGATTCTACAAATACAACTCCGAAAACAACAGATAAGAACTATGTTGGGTTACGATCAACCGAACTTAACAAATTATTTTACACTCAACAAACATCTCCTTATTTCCTACTCTCTTACTCCGAAGTGAAATTTATTGAAGCTGAGGTATATTTCAGAAAAGGAGATAAAACAAACGCATTAACTGCTTATAAAGATGCCATTAAAGCCAATATGGATAAAATGGGTATTTCGGGTGATGTTAGCGGCGAGTTTTTGGCAAGCGAAGCGGTTGCTCAAACTGCTGAAGAACTTACTTTAAGCCATATAATGATTCAAAAATACCTGGCTCTTACATACAGCCCTGAAGTTTGGACCGATATGCGTCGTAATGATTATTGTACAGGTGCTAACGGAACATATGATGCCGAAGCTGGAGTATACAAAGGCTTTGATCGTCCGAAATTTGTTTACGAAACAGCATTCCCTCAGGAAGACGATTACATTCGCAGGTATCAAATGGCTTATTACGAAAGATACTACAATGCCTCGAAAGTAACTGATTTGGGTGTTTTCGAAAATGACTATATGACTATACCGGTATGGTGGGATAAAGAATAACAATCACTAATTTTAGTTAAGCCAAACGGTCTGCCTGATTTTTTCAGGTGGGCCGTTTTTTTTAGTAGCAAATAGGATTAAATGTTATTGCGATCCAAAGTTTTTATTGAAATCCAGTTTGGTGATTTTCTTAAAATCGGAGAATTCATTTAATCAAAAATCGGAGCTAAACTTTTATTTTTATAAAGCTCATACATTTTTATAATCTGGTTACGTGTCACTCTTCGTTCTGACAATTCTGGTAGTTTGTCGATACTAAAAAATTGAACATCACTTGTTTCAATACCTGTTTTTGCTTCGCCTCCAATTAGTTCGCATTCCATAAACAATTGATAAACATCGAACGGAAAGGGTCTTTCCTGATATTTATTATAATCAATAAGACCCAGGATTCTTACCGGTTTAACATCGTATCCTGACTCTTCTTTGACTTCACATACCGCAATCTCACCAGGTGTCATTCCTGTATCAGCATAACCGCCTGGCAAGCTCCATTTGTTATCCATCCTTTCCTTAACCAGTAATATTCGGTCATCTCGAAACACAACAGCCCGAATACCTACTTTGGGTGTTTGATATCCTATGTCGCGGTTAAAGACAAAATCCAGTTTGTTATTATCAATATCTGTAATCTTATTAAGAATCAGGATACTCAATTCAAGTAATTCCTCATATCTTTCCTTGTCGAACTTGTCTTTAGTAAAAGTCAATCCACTTTGAGCAATAGAATTTATCTTTTTTGCTATTTCTAACCAGTGCTTCGGAACTTTTGTCTCCATCTGTCTTGCTTAGTTTATCCGTCTGTTACTCGTTGTGTAAGTTAAAATATTGTCTCTTATCAATCAGTTGTTTTAACGAAAAAAATACGGCAATTATTAATGGAGAACAATTGAGTCCTAACTGATAAAATTGTTCTCCCATTGCATTATTCTTTATCCATTTTTGACTAATAAACAGTATTGTAACAATCATTGTGGTAAATCCTATAACTACCAAATACACCACTATCCTGTTAAAACGTTTCTCATTTGAAAACAGCTTTTTTTCTTTTTTCGATATTTTCGTAATATCTCCCATACTGCTAAAACCAAAAGCAATTCCCATGCATAAAATCCCAAAACCAACGTCTTCAAGGTTAAATTGAATGATTGAGCCTTTTACAATGTAAAATATAGTTAGTACATAAAATGGGAAATAGAGATACTGGAGGAAATTAAATAGTTTATGCATATTTGTTGATTTTCAATTACTAATTGTTTTTAATCGGCATTTTAACTGTATGTAAGCCCTTACTTAATTCTGAATTTCACTGCGAATACCGGAGAATTGATACATAAATCTGCTATCGAACCCTACCCTCCCCAGACAAAAGTTTGGCTACATAATTTTAAACTTTTCTAAACTACACAATATTAACATAAAAATAAAAGAATGAAATAAGGTATCTGGTATTTTAAATCTGCAAATTACTCATAATAAAGGTTTCCTTATTTATAGCAATATCAATTATACATTCCTGAATACACAATTATCGTTAATTCCGGTTCTGCAAAAACAAATGTTATTATCATTGCAAATGCATATAAAGTCTATGTTTATTATTAACATAACAGAAAAATATTATATTTGTCCAACTAAAAATTTTGGATGTTTAAATTTAAAGTGGATTTGGTGAAGTAAATAACCTTTGACATTCGGTCAAGGTTATCCGTTCGTAATACTCAGACATATTCTTGTCGGAGTTATCTTTATATCTATATATTATTTTAATTGCCTGAAAGTTGGCAAAAGATTTACTATTCTTTGTCATCTTTTTTGGGCACAAACATTTAAACATCATGAGTAACGAAAATAAATCAATTCACGAATTCGACATTAACTTAATATGCGAATATTTTTCAAATATTGAACGACAAGGGCCGGGTAGTCCGGAAATAACCCTTAAAGCATTAAGCTTTATCGACAATCTTTCTGAAAAGTCCCGTATAGCAGATATTGGTTGCGGAACCGGAGGGCAAACAATGGTATTGGCGCAACATACACCAGGAGAAATTACCGGAATTGACCTGTTTCCCAAATTTATCAATCTATTTAACTCGAATGCCCGTCAGTTTAATCTTCAGAAGCGTGTAAAAGGCATTGTAGGCTCTATGGATGAATTACCTTTTCAGCAAGAAGAAATAGATTTGATGTGGTCGGAAGGAGCCATTTATAATATTGGTTTTGAACGTGGACTTCGCGAATGGCATAAATTTATAAAAACAGGTGGATACATTGCAGTTTCTGAAGTTTCGTGGTTTACCGATGAACGGCCAGCTGAGATCAACGATTTCTGGATGGACGCATATCCTGAAATAAACACTATTCCGAATAAAGTAAAACAATTGCAACATGCCGGATATATTCCTGTTGCTACCTTTATTTTACCTGAAACATGCTGGACTGAACATTTTTATGCTCCACAAGTTTCGGCACAGAAGTATTTTTTAAAAAAGCATACAGGAAATAAAGTTGCTGAAGATTTTATTGCAAATCAACGCCATGAAGAAAAATTGTATAACAAGTACAAAGCTTTTTATGGCTATGTGTTTTATATTGGAAAAAAGATTTAAATAGTTTAAAACAAGGATTGTCTCAAATTTTTGAGGCAGTCCTTTTTTCAAATCCGATTATTACTTATTCATACAGACAGCCTTAAATGCCCAGTGTAATCAGGTGTTTTACCTTATGATAGGAAAGAGAAGCTTTAATACATTCTTTTAGTTCTGCAACAGGTATTTTTTCATTCAAATGAAAAATGATGGCCCGTTTCCCTTCGTAACGAAATTTGTGGTCGAAAACCAACCTGAAAGTATCTACCAACCTGCTGGAGCATTGAAAATACATGGCATATTGGTCCGGGAATTTGGGCTTCCAATCCATTCGTAAGGTACTGCCATTTTTAGTAACAAAGCTTGGCTCTCCCCACTTTAATGTTTCTTCCAGACACGAAATCTCCGGTATTTCTTCGGCCGTTTCTATTACAAATTCTCTAAGCTGCTGCATTTTATCCCGAACAAAATCGGGATAGCCGGCAAATACTTTTTCTACATCAGGATTTGTTTTCAACTGTAATTTTCCCATTCTCCTATTTATTTCCATAAAATATACAGGATCTTCTATTTAATTCCTCCAAACGCACCAAAACACATATTTTTATGTAATATTTCCACTTGTTTGAATCCAACCTGTTTCATAAGATCTAACTGATAATTCATTGATCTGGGAGAATCCTCTTTCTCTACATAGTCTAAAACTTTTTGACGATACTCTTTTCCGTTCAGTGCTTCCAAATAGTCGCCATATCTTTCCCATGTATAATCATTAAGCACTTCTGTCTCCTGTGTAATTAAGTCAGAAATCATTAAACATCCCCCGGGTTTGAGTAATTTAAAAAGCTTTTTGAAGGTTGTCTTCCAGTCTTTGTCGTCTCTTAAATGATGTAAAACTGCACCGGCCAGAATAATATCATAATAATTTTCAGGCAGTTCAATCTCCCGGATATCGCCTTGCAAAATTGAAACCTCATTATTTGTTTTTTTAGATACTCTTTCAAATGCTTTATCCAACATAGGTTTACTCAGATCAATTAGAGTACAGTTTAGATTTGGGATCCTAGTCAGCATCATAAGCGTATAGTTTCCCCCGCCACAACCAACGTCCAATAAATTTTTAGCATTCGGAACAATTCTTTTTGATGCCTCGATAATAAGCTCCAACGAAATTTTTGCGTCAATTGTTGAAACCTGGCCGGTATCGAGGTCCAAAAATCGTTCCACATCATTATCAAACCGCTGTTTAATTTCCTGTACCGTTGATTTATTCATATGTTATTGTTTTTGTTAGTTAACTGTGTTCTCATTCCCTGCTAACTACAAACGGGCAAAAACATCTTTTCAGATTAAATAAAAATCGTTTTGATAAATTGTTCATTGCAAATTGTACTATTTACTAAAAGTTAGCCGCTAGAAACTTATATTACATCAGTTTCGCTAAACTCTTTCTAGAAAATGACTATTGACATTGAATTGTCTCACGGTTGTTTTTTGAGGGAAATTTGAGAGATACAGGAACGGATGATTGATATAATTAGGCTGTGTTTCAGATGACAAATCATCTTATCATATATAACATTTCATCAGATAGTGTTCTGTAAGCATCGGAAAGGAATGCCACTATTGAATTATTCGGAGGGTGTTTAAGTTCTGTTTTTAGCTTATTCTGTATAAGAAAAGCACGGGCAATGTTGCTGATTATAATATAAGCTTACTTACAACATAATCTACTCCTTTGCCCGTTTGTAATTTATTTTAAATCATTGACCATTCTCTGGAAATAACTGATACATTTTTCGATATCAGGAACTGAATTGTCCCAGTTGTATTCGTATTCGATGGAGAAAAGCCCCTCGAAGTTTTGCTTTTTCAGCTCGGCAAGCATGCCTTCCTGATCGAGCGAACCTGTTCCCCAGATAACATCGTGGCGTTCGGCTTCTCCTTCTTCTGCCGGTTTAATGTCTTTAAAGTGCAGCGACTTTACCTTGCCGTTGTATTTTTTCAAACACTCTGCCGGGTCGAGCCCCATGCGTGCCCAGTGACCCACATCGGCACAAGCCCCAATGCGGTTGCTCAGTCCTTTGGTAGCTTCGAGAAATAGTTCAGGCTTCCAGTAATTCGATGGTTTCGGGTGATTGTGAATGGCCACATCAATTTTGTATTTGTTTGCCAGCTCATCTACATACTTCAGGTGTTTGTACTCCGGTTCGCAGGTAATAATTTCAATGCCCATGGCATCGGCAAATTCAAAAAGTTGTTTCCATTCCTGCTCGTCCTTGCAGATAACCACGCCGCTGGCTATAATTTTAACCTTTTTCGATTTAGCATATTTTAGTACCTGTTTACGGGTTTCTTTGTCCATTTTAAAATCCATGGTACCTTCCATTCCTTCGCCAAGAGGCTGCCCGTAATACACTTCTATGTAGTTCAATCCCAGCTGATGAGCTTTATCAACAGCTTCTGTAAATGTGAATCTATGGAACGAGTAACTCTGTACCCCCAGTTTCCAGTCGGTTTTGCCCGGCTTACTATTTTGGGCAAAAACATTTAACGAAATAATCATAACTACCAGTAAAACAGAAAGTTTTATAAATATATTTTTCTTCATAACTTGAATTGTCGAATTAAATAATTTTAAAGAATGGAAGGGGCTGACTGCAACAGCCCCTTCTATTTATTATACCTATCCTTATGGCATTTCGGGCAACGACCAACCATCACGGTAGGTGTGTTTCACCCATTCTTCTGCCATATCTTTTGCATTAAATTCAGCATACTGCCTGTCGAAACGCGGGTCGCCGTCTACCACCTCGAATTTATCAACAGTTACCACTTTTATTTTATCCGAATCTGAAATATTGGTAAAGCGCATATTTTCGCCATCCCATTCCAGGGTACGGTTCAGCCCCTGCAAACGCACAGCCAGTACGCCCATCACTACCATTTCGTTAAACGGACCAGAATAGGCAAAATTGGCGCTTGTTTCGGTACGGCTGCCTGCCGGTTCTTTACAGGCACGAATCCAGTCACGTTCGTGCGCCCCTGACCACGGGCTGTCGCCAGAGCCGGGGATGCGACGCAACATCTGTTCGGGTTCTTTAAAGTCTTCCATTTTTGAATAAGGAAGCAAGGTTGGTTTCATCCCGTAGTAGCTGGTCATGATTTTGCCTTTGGTCCCAACAAACAAAAGTCCGCCACCACTGTCTTTCCCCAGTATCTCACCATCGGCCAGTTCAATAGGACGGCGCGGTAACAATCCCCCGTCGTACCAGGTAACTTTTACTTCGGGCATACCCACCTCGGGTAGATTTTTCCGTGCCGGGAAAGTGTATTCCACAACCTCGGCATGCGGTGCACTTTCGGTATTTACCAACGTGGAGGAAGCCTCAACCTTTGTTGGGTATTTCAATTTAAGTGCCCAGAATACCGGATCGAGTACGTGGCAGGCCATATCGCCAAGTGCTCCGGTACCATAGTCCCACCAGCCACGCCAGTTCCAGGGCGTATATGCCGGGTGATAAGGACGGTATGCGGCCGGTCCCAGGAAGAGGTCCCAGTCAAGGGTTTTGGGAACCTTCACTGTTTCTGTGGGGCGTTGCAGTCCCTGCGGCCAGATAGGGCGGTCGGTCCAGGCATGCACCTCGGTTACTTCGCCGATGGCACCAGACCATATCCACTCGCATACCCTGCGTATGTCTCCGAACGAATTACCCTGGTTCCCCATTTGTGTGGCTACACCGTATTTTTCGGCCAGTTTGGTCAGCAAGCGCGATTCGTACACCGAGTGGGTCAGTGGTTTCTGAGTGTACACATGTTTACCCAGTGTCATGGCGTGGGCTGTTACCCCAGCATGGGTATGATCGGGAGTGGCCACCATAACCGCATCGATGGAACTACCCATTTTGTCAAGCATCTCGCGCCAGTCTTTAAACTGTTTGGCTTTAGGATAATCGTTAAATGTTTTAGCCGCATAGTTCCAATCCACGTCGCACAGGGCAACAATGTTTTCGCCGCTCATGTTACGTAGGTTGTTGCGCCCCATACCGCCAACACCCACTCCGGCAATGTTCAATTTATCGCTTGGCGAAACGTGGCCAAATCGCTTACCCAGTACTGAGCCCGGAACTATCGTAAGTCCAGCACCGGCCATAGCTGAGGTTCTTAGAAAATTTCTTCGGTTTATGTCTTTCATATTTCACTAGTTTTTAAGTGTTACTTATTAAGTTTATTTAAATGATTTATTTTTTATTTACTCTAATTAAAGTACCTGCCTGTAGCTGATTTGCCTCAAAACCACTGTGTAGCCATAAATCAGGAGTGTCTTCAACTCCATCAATCTGTACCGAGTACGATTCTTCAGGCTGATTCTTCATGAATATTCTAATAAGATTACCATCAATCTCTACCTTTTCAATACCTGCATCGATTTCTTCCTGATTTTGTATGAACTTGAAACAGCCAGACCAATTATCTCCTGTAATGCGAATCCGTTTGTTAAACGAAAGTTGTAAACAGTTATCTGATACACGTGTTGTTTTCATTACTTCGGGAGCTTCTTCATAAATGTATCCTCCCAAGTGATATTCATAGGCGGTAAATGTTGAAAATCCAGCTTTGCGCGAATACTCTGCAAATTTTTCGAACCATTTTTTTGATTTGACCATGCTTTTTTTCGAGCCAATATCGGCCTGAATTCCAACTGGTAAGTCCAAATCGACTTCTTTTACTTCACGCAAAAAAGCACTGTATTCGCGAATGTAGTAAGGAGGCAGGTTTTGCTCATCCTTTAGCCAGTCGGGCCAGTGCGTTTGCACATAGTGCAAATCGGGTTTTACCAACTCAATCATTGCAGGAATATCCAATCCCTGAGCCTCATAAAGTATCCTTATGGAATTTTCTCCGGCATCAACTCCCAGGCTCCAGGTAGCCACTTTTATATCCGGGCGTTTTTCCCGTATTCCTCCTTCTCCGTTGTATATTTCGTGTAAAAACTGGTTAACTCCATTGGCCCTGAACTTCATCCATTTGCTATAAGTAGCCGGAACATTTGTATAATAATCAGAAGCTGATGGATTTTTAAAATCTGGAATATTCAAACCATAAACGTCTTTAAATGCTTTTGCAGCATTGGGACCAATATCTCCGTAATTTCCACCATTCACTCCTCCCCAGGCAGGAAGATAAGCCTCTGCCAATTCAATTCCATCAAATGGATACCTGGTTACTAATTCCACCAGCTTTTGCTTTTTCCATGCAACAAATTCAGGATTGAAAGGTGACAGAAAAGTAAATCCAGAGACCCCGCTGCTTCCATTTTTTAACGTCATTTTCCAGCTTTCCCAACCAGATGGATAGTTGGTGGTCGAATAGGTTCCATTTCCTAAGGTCATTAACCACACCTCTACTCCTGCTTTGTGCAATGCTTCAATAAAATCAGCATTTATCAGATTTTCATTGGTCACAAAATAGTGAACAATCTGATAGCCATTTACCACTACTTCATCTACAATACTTTCAACTGACCTATTCTTATAATATCGAAATTCGGGATCAACCTGTATAGATGGCTTGATACTATCAATAAGCGGAATAACAACTTCTGTTGTATTACCCTCCTCTTCAGTTACCTCAATGATACTTTCCGATTGCTCGCAAAGAACACAAACCATACAAATTGTTAGTAGAATAAGAATATATTTTAAATGCTTCATTTATTTAATATTATATGGGAACCTGTTTCTTTTATCCTCAAAAGAACAATCTCCAGAATTACAATCAACTATTGTTATGAGTTTCTTAATAAGCTTTAGAGCTTGGTTTTATTGATGAATAAGTAACAATATCCCAGAAATGTACCCAATAATCCTGAGGAACATTTTTTGCTTTTAACTTAATTGTATGTTTGGCCTCCGGTAATTCAAAATTCAAGGCGATATCGCGCTTCCGAATTAAAAACTCAGTAGGAATACTCAAAGTTTCTGTCAATTTATCATCAACAAAAACATCAACTTCTAAAAGATCATCTGGTTTTCCCTCTGCTTTATAAGCCTGTCCGTTCATTACAAAACCACATCCTTCAAAATCAAACGTAATTTCAGGATTATCCTTTTTAATTGCTTTTTCAAGACTTGTGCGTGCCAAAGGATAAATTCCCGGGAATGATTCTTCAAAAGCGACTGTTTCAGGAGTTTGATAACTAATTCTAAAAGCAGTATCCAATTCCGCTCCGCCATTTTGCTGAATCATTTCAACTGCGTGACGATAACCAATAGCATACACATCGTTCAGCGAAATATCGGTATGAGAAAAGTCAATATCCTCTACTTTATCCAAGCCCTGTTTCCAAAAATCAGGAATTTGATTGTATCCCAGCATGGTTCCTAAAATACCGGCAGCATTCGATGGATTACAGTCAGAGTCTTGCCCTGCACGTGTACTAATATCAACGGTTTTTCCAAAATCTCCTTCACCATAAAGCAATCCCATTGCAATGTAGGCAGCATTAACCGTTGCGTCGATATTAAAAGCGCGGAAAGCTCCATTGGGACAGCCTTTATCAACAGTCCAGCTTCGTTGTACTTCCAGCCATGCTTTTTTCCAGTCGGCCGGATCTTGTTGGTAACACAACACAACATCGTTAATGGTTTGGTAAAATTTACTTTGTGCCGGGATCGTTTTTAAAGCTTCGTTAACAACAAGTTCAATATCATCGTAAACAAATGCCAACGAGTACATCGAGGCCACAAAAAGGCCACCATATACTCCATCTCCATCATTCATAATATGACCAATCGAATTTCCGATTTTTGCAGCCGAACGCGGCATTCCGGGAGTCATTAATCCGGCAAAGTCAGCTTCAATCTGAAAGTCAATACAATCGGCGTGTGGATTGTTTCTCCAGTCTCCCGATTCAGGAGGCATTATGCCATTCAGTATATTGTAGCGGGCTGCCTGATTAGCATGATCCAAGCCATATCCGGCATTGGCAAAAGCAAGTGCATGAATAGAATCAGCAGCATTAAGACCATGATCTTCAAATACCTGCACAAAGGTCAAATCCATATAAATATCGTCATACAAACCAGGGGCATTATCGTACCACCATTTCATTTTGGTTTCATCCCATTCGATAGTGATATGGTCTCCAATCATTGTTCCGCACCATTGAAACTCAGTAGGGCCGCCATAGGTACATCCTATTACCTGACCTGCCCAACCGCCTTTTATTTTGTCCTCCAGGCTGGTTTTCGAAAGAGTTATGGCTTCTCCATCGTTGTAAACTCGTATTGCTTCTTCTCCTGGTTGGCAGCTAAACAAACAAAGTACGCTACAGCCTCCAGCAATCCAATTAATTAATTTCTTTTTCAATTGTAACATCATTATTAGGTATTTATAGTTGTTTACAGAATCCAGCTTCTAACGTAAAAGACGTCAAATTTATGTCCGGTAGCCGTTTGCTACCGGACATATAAACTGATAAAAATATAAAGCTGGAATCCAGTTCGGATTATCGGGGGTTGTACTTCATTTTGCAGGCCCAAACTCCTGCAGACTCGCTGTAGAACGAGGCAAAAGTTGCATAGATGAACGCTTCGTTGCCTTCGGTGTAAACATCAATATCGCCCCATTTATTGTAATTGAGGCCGCCATAGATGTCAGAAGTATATATTGAGAAGTTCTCATAGCCCTCGTCTCCCGGTTCCAATTCCAAATAACCTTCGTCGGTAATTTCAAATACTTTGATACTAAATGCATCCCACGGCCAGAATCCTTGTTGGAGGATAGCCAGGAAGCGATCTCCGTGAATTGAAAATACTTTGAAATCTAGTATTTTGTAATCGTGATTGGCCGGATTCATCCGTTTTACATCAAATCCTGAGGTCAATATATCGAAGCGGCTGCCTTGTTCGCGGGCTTCATCAACACCGTCGGTTGAGAAAAAGGTCAGATACTGATCTGATTCTGCATCCAGACTTGCCCGTTGCATATTAGCAAAGGCCCAAGCTCCGCCAGCACTTGCATATTTAATGGCTTGCGGAATTACATTGATTGGTACACCATCATTAAATTCCCAGAAGTAAAAGGTATCGTTTCCTCCTGTTGTTGCATACACGTAAGCTTTTCCGGTTTTCAGGTTCCCGATGACATTGACATTTTCGCCTAAATAATCAGGACAACCTGCTGGAGCAGTATAGTTCAAGATTTCTAAAGGCTGACTGTCCTCAGTTTCGTAGAAATACAGTATAAAGCCGGCTCCATAGATATTATAGCGGTTTACAAGGATGTGTCCTGCTTCATCAACACAAACTTTATGTGTAAATGTTGTTGGCGCAGGAATTATTTTTTGCAATTGACCGCTTAGCTTATCGTATATTTTAACACCACCTGTTGGGTCAGCCATATCCCATACATTAAAGTCAGCCACATAAAGTTTGTCGCCGTAAACGGCCATTCCGGAAATATTTGTGCGCAGAATTTCCAAATCAAGAGCACTTTTAAACCAAAGATCTTTAAAAACCGTTTTTGGCAATACCGGAATTACCTTAATGTAATACGTATATTCCTTTCCGGTCCAATCTATAACATTCAGACTAACTACATCCGAAAAATTCATTTCACCCGGGATTCCCGGAACTACTTTTGCATCATTGGCCAGGCTGGCAAAACAATTCAGTCGGCTTAAATCAACCGGATCTTCTTCTGTTGTCGGAATATCGATATACAAGGTATCACCATCTTGGAATGGGCCTTTCTGAAGGCTGCGATACTCAGATGATTCGCCAATTTTTTTAACCACAAAGTTTAGCAAAGGAGTTTCATACATATCCTCAACTTCCTGGTATTGGGGTTCTTCACATGATGCCAGTAAACATACTGCTAACAATAAAAACCATATATGTGTAATATTATTCATGATAATCAGTTTTAGTTTATTTCCATTCAGGGAATTGTTCCATTAAAGGATTGCGTTGTAACTCAACAGAAGGAATCGGGAAACGTTTATAGCGTTCAGGATAAGTTCTTTTCTTCCCATTATCAGCATCCACCACCTCGTATTCAAAAGTTGCATCATCAACTTTAGTAATTTTAACTCCCTGGCATTCCAGCCCATCCAAAACCTCACGGGCCATATCCCAGCGCCTTAAATCCCAAAAACGATGTCCTTCAAAGGCGAGTTCAATTTTACGTTCGTGTCGCAAAAGCTCCATAAATTCCATTTTGTTGGTAGCAGTAACAGGAGTTTCAAATCCGGCCCGGTTACGCACCTGATTCAAGGCTCCCAATGCTTCGGTGAGTTTATCTTGTTGTGCCATTGCTTCAGCATAAATCAGCAAAATTTCGGCATAGCGCATATAGTAATAAGTCAACTCCCCAGGGTCAAAACCTTCATCCTGCGTTTTGATACTACCGTCAAATAACTTGCGCATGTAATAGCCGGTACAAGTTGTTCCACCACCAACGGCATAACCATCTTTCCCGTCTACGTAGGTTTCAACCTCTCTTTCTTTCCAGTTGGCTCCATTATATAATATGGAAGCATAAAACCTTTTTTCACGGTTGGCATAAGGATTGGCACTATGTTCCGGATTATCCCAACTAAAATCAGAACCGTCGGCCATTTGATACGACGAAATCAGGTTTTCTGTCGGACTAATCTGAGCATATCCCTGATCGCCAGGAGGGCAATAGAAATAATCAAAACTATAGCCGAAATCAGGCGATGTAAACCCGAACTCAACAATACTTTCCAAGTTACTGATGTTGTCAGTTCTTTTTAATTGAAAAAGCTCTGCATAGTTGGGATAAAGCGAGTAATAATTCAGGCTCATGAGTGCAGTAACTGCATCAGAAGCCTTCTTCCAGCGTTGAGCGTAAAGCATTACACGGGCTTTTAATCCATAAGCAGCTCCTTTTGTTAATTTACCTTTTAAAGCTTCATCGGGATTGGGTAAATATTCTGCCGCAAAGTCCAGGTCTTTTTCAATGAAATTCCAGGTTTCTTCAGCTGTTGCCAGTGAGTTGTAATCTTCTTCCGGGAGTTTGTCAAACAAAATAGCTTGTCCTCCATAACATCTTGCCAGTTCGAAATAAACGTGAGCTCTGAACCACCTGACTTCGCCTGCAGCGCGCAATACAATGTCTTCAGGAAGATTGTCTCCGTTTTTCTCCAATCCGTCTAAAAATTCGTTACAGGTTTGAATCCATGTATATCCCCAATCCCAGTTTCCAAGAGGATTACTGGAAGGAGTAATCTGGATACTTCCAAATGCCAAAAGATTTTGATAATCAGTTGGTGTATTTTTTTTCAACACATCGGTATTTGCATCAATTTCTACAGCACCACTATAGTAGTTTGATCCAATTAAGGGATAAAAGGTATTGAGATACAATTCCAGGTTTTCAGTACTACTCCAAGGGACATCATCGCCATAGGAATCAGTAAGTTCAGGTTCGATATCGCAACTCCAAAAGAAAATGGTTGCTATTAACGAGAATAATATAATTTTACGGTTCATATGCTTCTAATTTTATCGGTTAAAATGTCATTCTTATCCCCAGTTCATAAACTTTTTGTTGCGGATAATACCCCTGGTTTACATCAGGCATTTCAGGATCGAAATACTTTAAGTAGTCCAGGGTGAATAAGTTACTTCCGGATATGTACACTCTTGCTTTCAGGTCAGAGTTCTGGAATTTTGGTAAGGTGTAACCAAGTTGAACCGTTTTCAAGCGGGCATAAGCACCGTTGGTCACCCACCAGTCAGAAAATTTACCTCCGTTTTGGCGGCTTTCGATTCCCAGGCGCGGGTACTTGGCATTTGTATTGTCGGGGCGCCAGGCTTCTTCCACCAGGTATAGCGGAGAGTTGCCGTCGCTCCAGAAAGGTTTCGAGTAGAAGGTATTATCATGGAATCCGCGATCAGAGTAATAACCAGCCAGAGCAACATCGTTAAGCGCAGCTCCCTGGATAAACATACTAAAATCAAAATTCTGATAAGCTCCGTTCATGTTTAAGCCAAACATGAGTTCCGGTTGGTTGCTTCGGCCTATAACTGTCCAATCCTGCTCAAAAGTAATACGTCCATCTCCGTTAAGGTCTACCAGTTTTACATCACCCTGTAAAGTAGGTCCGTATAAAGCACTGTTCTGAATTTCTTCTTCTGTTTGGAACAATCCATCAGATATAAACCCATATTTTTGTCCGATTGGTTTTCCAGTTTGTAGCTGGTACTCCGGCACACTTGGATTTTCAGTGGTTTTAATCACTTTGTTCCGTGCCCATGAAACATTTCCTTTTATACTGTACTGAAATTTTCCAATGCGGTTATTGTGATGAATATCCAGTTCAATCCCGCGGTTATCAACAATACCACTGTTGATTGTAGCGGGGAAATATCCTCCGAGTGAAGGTGGTTTCAGTCCACTTTGCGATTGCAAAATATCGGAGGTAACCATATAAAATGCGTCGATATCAAATTCCAGTTTGCCTCCCAGGAAGGTACTTTCAAGCCCAATATTATAAGAGGTTGTTTCTTCCCAGGTAATGTCCTTATTAGGAACGCGGTCAACTTGCAATGGCCTTGACAATTTATCGCCGATTAAGGCCACCGGATCATTACCCAGGCTCATGGTACGCATAAAAGCATAACGTCCGATAGCATCGTTCCCCAGTTTTCCGACAGAGGCCTTGAGTTTCAGATCGTCGAAGAAAGAGAAGTTTTCCTGCCAAAAAGTTTCTTTGGAAATCCGCCAGCCTACTGTAACAGCCGGAAAGAATCCCCATCGGTTTTCTTTTGAAAAGTTTGGAGAACCATCTAATCTGCCTGTAAACTCAAACATATATTTTTCGTCGAATGAATAGCTCAACCGACTGATATAACCTGCACGTTCGAAAGAGTTGTGTCCTCCTTTTATCATGGCATCTATTACTTCTTCTCCGTAATTGATGTCCATAATGTCGCGAATAGGAAATCCTTTTTTCCCTGTTGAAAGCCCTGTTCCTTTTTCGCCAATATATTCGTACAGGAATAATCCACTAACACTGTGTTTGTTAAAGTCACGGTAATAGTTAACCGAAGACTGTATGGTTGTTGTCCATGAATCAGCAAACCACTGATTAACGTATGCGTCTCCACTTAAACTGTGACGGGCATAACCTTCGTTATAAGTATCATTCGAAAGGTTATAAATCATTAACATATAAGGCAACAGAATGGATTTTGTCATGCTGTATCCTTTGTCGTAAGCTGCATTTACCCTAAAATCCAGTCCTTTAATAGCGGGCATGCTGTATTTCATTGAAATACTTCCTTCCAGCTTGTTCGAATTGGTTGTTTTTGATCCGGACAGATCCCTTGCCGTAAGCGGGTTTTGATTTCCGTTTCCGGGATTCATGCTACCAACCGGTTTGCCTTCGGCAGTGTAAGGTGCCAGGTAAGGATAAGACATAATGGCCTGGCTAAAAATGGAGGCATAACTGTTCCCCATCCCTGCACTTAAACCGGATTCCTTGGTGTCGCTGGTTAAGGCTCCCAATCTAAAACCAATTTCAAAATTATCTGTTACCTGGGCATCAATGTTTGCACGAAGGTTATACCGGTCATATGATGTTCTGTCGATAATACCTTCCTGGTTATAAGAACTTACCGACATAAAATACTTAACAGATTTACTACCGCCACGTAATGAAATATTATTTGTATAAGATGGCGCATAATCTTTAAACAGTAAACCAAACCAATCTGTATTGCCAAATACTCCTAAGGGGTCGCCATTTTGGATGCGGTCCATTTGTTCGCGTGAGAATAGTCGTCCTGCTTCCGAAACACCGTCCAGCTCTTGTGCTTTATCGTACCAGTATGCATACTGGCTGCCATTCAAAAACTCAGGGAAGTTAGTATTCGAACTAACCGAAACTGCCGAGTTAATGGAAATCTCCGGTTTATGTTCGATCCCCTTTTTAGTTGTAATCAGAATAACACCGTTTGATGCCCTCACACCATAAACCGCAGCAGAAGAAGCATCTTTAAGAACCGTTAATGATTCAATTTCATCGGGATTAATTGAAGGGAATGGTCGTGGAATTCCATCAACAACAACCAACGGGCTGTTATCACCAAGTGTACTTAATCCTCGAATGGCCAGTGAAGCTCCGTCGTAACCCGGTTGTCCGCTGCTTTGTTTGGATATTACCCCTGATAATTTCCCCTGTAACATCGACGACAGATTCATTGTCGGACTGGTTTGCAGATCTTTTGAGCTGATTTGAGCTACGGCTCCCAATACACGCGACTTTTTTTGAGTTCCATAACCAATCACAATTACTTCTTCCATCCCAACAGTTTCACTTTCCATGCTTACATCAATTCTTGATCGGTTTACAACACTTGCCTCGAATGTTTTCATACCTACAAAAGAAAACTGCAGTGTGGCATTGGCAGGAATATTGGTTAATGAGTATTCTCCATCGGAGTTGGTGATTGTACCCTGAGTAGTTCCCTTAATTACTACAGTAACTCCTGGCAGAGGCTGGCCGTCGGAATTAGTCACTACTCCTGTTACAGATTTTTGCTGGGATGTAACACTTATCCCCTTTTTCACTAATTCAGATGGAGTTAATACAACAAATTTATCTTTTATGGTATAATCTACATTGGTCCCTGCAAACAACAAATCCAATATTTCTTCAATTTTTTGATTTTTCACGTTTATCGAAACTTCCCTGTTTACATCGATAAATTTTCCGCTGTACATAAAATAGAACTCACTCTGTTCTTCAATTTTTGAAAGAACTTCCTTCACCGTAGTTTTATCTATATTCAGATTTAGTAATTTGGTTTGCGAATAGGTTTGCCCTGCAATAGCGCAACCTATAAATAGAAAAATTAGAAAGGTCGTTAGTTTCATAATCCTAAATAATTTCTTCAGCCAGGGTATTTTTCCATACCCCAACCAACAAGTCATTTTTTTCATACTTTTGTATTGATTAGTTTGTAATTTCCCTGTACTGCTTTACAGGGGTGAAAATTTAATCTCGACAGGGAAGTGTTGGCGCATTTCCCTGTTGCTTTTTTGGCTTAAATTAGTTTGTCATAGGCAAAATATTTTTTCATAAGTTGATTTTGATATTAGTATCTCTTGTTATTACAATTTTTTGTTTTGAAAAGGTTCCGTCCTGTAATTTTTCCCTGGGTAATGCTTTATAACTTACAGGAGTAGCAATGGTCATCAGGTCGAGTATCTGAAAAAGAGGTTCGTCTAAGAAAGTTACGGTATAAATGAAGTCTTTAATATCATCTGAAACTTCAATATCAACATTAAACATTCGGCTGAGCCTTTCTGCAACCTGAATTATAGATGCATCCTCGAATATCAACTTGCCTTCTTTCCATGCAATGTATTTAGCAATATTTCCTTTTGTACTTAAAATTGCACCCGTTTCGATATTATAATCCACATGTTGTCCAGGAACCAAAGCCCCAATTGTTTTTATTGTCCCGTTTTTTGCGTTTTGTTCCAACACTACTTTCCCGCTTACCAATGTAGTTTCTACAACATCCTTGTCGCGATAAGCCAATACATTAAAAGAAGTACCCAAGGCTTTTACATTTAATATTGGTGTTTTAACAATAAATGGTTTGTCAGGATTACGCACCACATCAAAAAATCCTTCTCCTTCAAGAATAATTTCACGTTTATTTCCTGAGAAGAACTGCGGGTATTTAATTTTACTGCCATAATTAAGATGTACTTGCGAACCATCGGATAACTGCACCACTGTTCTTGATCCAACTGGTGCAATTATTTCCAGTGAATCGACTGCTGCAGCTGTATATTTTTCGTAATACAATTTCTTTTCCGAAAGTGTATAAAACAGAAAAGCCAGAACAGGAATCAGCAGAATAGCAGCCGCCCGGGTCATCCACGATGTGAAAATTGATAATTTAGTTTTCCTTTCATCAATTATCCTGTCCTCAGTAATTTTAGTATCTATTTTGTGTTGTATCTTATCGAAAAGACTACGGAATTTTTCATCTTCTTCGCTGTCTTCTTCTACCCTGAAAGATTTCCTATCGTTATATCCTAAGTCCAAACTCTCTTTGGTAAAGGCTTCTGTTTTTGCCCATTGAATAATTTCTTCCAGTTCCGCCTCGGTACAACGATTATTCAGAAATTTTATAATTGTTTCTTTTGTCATCCTATTCTTATTAGTACCTCCCAAATATAAGGGAGGTACAATTTAAAAAACCAATAAGAACTTCCCTTTTTACAAGGGAAATCTAAAAACGAACTAAACTATAATACTTTTTTCTTAAATTTTTCGAATTACTGAAAGTTATACGCAGAACAGGAAGAATGGGAGTATATAAAAAATCATTTTTTTTTACTGGAGGAACAAATAAAAGAATAGCAGATTGATTGTAAGACTATTGTCGAGGTGAGATTTTAGAAATGATAAAGAATTTGCCACGTGTTTTTTTACAGTACTAGCTGAAATATTTAATTTCTTTGCTATTTCATCGTGGGTTAATCCTTCATTTCTGCTTAATAGAAATATCTCTTTTTGGCGAGGTGTCAATTGATTTAAAAGCGCTTCTACAGAAGCGTTTAATTCGTTAAAATATATTTCGTTAATAACGTCAGGAGCATTATTCGATTGCTGCAATGATTTCAGGTATTCGAGGTATTTTTGTTCTTTTATTCTTTTTCGAAACAAGCTCATTGTTGTATTGTAAGCAATCGTAAAAATGAATGATTCAAATGAAGAATAAACATCAATTTTATTTCGGGCTTCCCATAATTTTACAAAAACCTCCTGAACAATTTCCTCTGCATCATCCTCTATTTTAATATATCTTAAAACAAAGGCATATAATCTCTTACAGTATCGCTCATAAATATTGTAAAAAGCTATACGATCCCCCTTCTGAAGAAGTAAAAGAAGTTCTTTATTTGATTTAGTTACTTTCAAAAATTTAGAAAAATGAAGGTCAAAAATAATATTTTTCAGGAATGTAGTCTGATACCTCTGAATATAATTTTTTCAAAAACGAAATTTATGTAGAAACCGTTATAGACAATAATTCCGGGATTTACCTGCAAACCGAAGTAAAAACAGAACTCAACTGGCAATGTTACTTATGAAAGAATCCTGAATCTTCAATTGATACTATTTTATTCAAATCACTCTACAGCTTCTCAAAACCATTTTTTTCTAATCTCTATGGGGTTAGTTCCCCGCTGCTTGCAGCGTAAATTTAGTAAATTTGTGTATGCGTGAAAGTTCAT
>CANLMQ010000022.1 GCA_947492175.1 uncultured Draconibacterium sp.
TACAGGCGCAATCTCCCCACTGTTCTAAAAAATAATATTCTGTGCGCCGCATCTGTATCGCTGATTAGAAAAATATTTGTGTAAAAAGAGAACACATAATCCAAGCAGCCAAAAAATGAAACGCCGAAAACAACCACCGGCTAATCGTCCCTGTCTGACTACGCAAGCCAGGCAGGTTCCCTACTTGTAGCTACATTTTATACACATCTTTTGTAGTTACTATTAATATAAGCTTCATCATTTCGTTCGGAAATACCAACAGCGCTGAACAACATTCGTCGCCGAACGAGGCTTATTATACTTGTTTTACCCCGCGCTTCACGCGGGGCTATTCACATTTGACGCCTTCAGCGTCAGAAATATTATCACCCTGAAAGGGTTTAACAATAATAACCCCGGGTAAACGAGTGCAGTGAGTGCAACCCGGGGGTATGGCAGTAGAAAACTACAGGCGCAATCTCCCCGCTGTTCTAAAAAATAATATTCTGTGCGCCGCATCTGTATCGCTGATTAGAAAAATATTTGTGTAAAAAGAGAACACATAATCCAAGCAGCCCAAAAATGAAACGCCGAAAACAACCACCGGCTAATCGTTCCTGTCTGACTGCGCAAGCCAGGCAGGTTCCCTACTTGTAGCTACATTTTATACACATCTTTTGTAGTTACTATTAATATAAGCTTCATCATTTCGTTCGGAAATACCAACAGCGCTGAACAACATTCGTCGCCGAACGAGGCTTATTATACTTGTTTTACCCCGCGCTTCACGCGGGGCTATTCACATTTGACGCCTTCAGCGTCAGAAATATTATCACCCTGAAAGGGTTTAACAATAATAACCCCGGGTAAACGAGTGCAGTGAGTGCAACCCGGGGGTATGGCAGTGGAAAACTACAGGCGCAATCTCCCCACTGTTCTAAAAAATAATATTCTGTGCGCCGCATCTGTATCGCTGATTAGAAAAATATTTGTGTAAAAAGAGAACACATAATCCAAGCAGCCAAAAACTGAAACGCCGCAAACAACCACCGATTAATCGTCCCTGTCTGACTACGCAAGCCAGGCAGGTTCCCTACTTGTAGCGGAAGAGAAGAAATGGGGTCAGGAAAATAATTATGTTATGTCGATTCGATTTATTATATTGTGGCTACCAATATAAAAATCAATACCTTCTACAAACTAAATTACCATGACTCCTCTCGAAACCTTCATTATCGACGATGAATCCGACGCAGGGAAACTGCTAAATAATCTGCTTAAAATATTTCCGGTAATTCATGTAAAACAAGTTTTTACCGATGGCCTTTCCGCATTAGATGCTGTAATTATGGAACAACCACCCGTAATTTTTATCGACATAGAAATGCCGGGAATATCAGGCCTGGAGTTTCTCGAACAGGTTAAGAAATTCTCGCCCTTAACAAAAATTGTATTTGTAACCGCATATAAAGATTATGCACTGGAAGCCCTGCAAAAAGATGCCTTCGATTTTATTTGTAAGCCAATTGAAAAAGCAGAGTTACGCAGGGTGGTACACAAAATTGTAGCTGCCCCGAACAACGAAAAAGCAGACGAAGATAGGCCACAAAACGATCGTATCCTGGTAAAAACAGTGGAAGGGTACCACTATGTTGCTGTTAATGAAGTTCTCTATCTCGAAGCCGACAGCAACTACTCGCTACTGGTATTAAACAATGGAAAAAAAATAATGTCGAGTGTTAATCTTGGACGTATCTACAAACAATTCCCTGAAAATAATTTTGTAAGAATCAGCCGTAAACACATTGTAAATAAAACCTACCTGACGTTTATTAATTTCTGTAAACGCTATTGTGTGGTTTCGCATAAGAGTACGGAACACCAACTTGAAGTGAGTGTAAAAATAAAAGAACTAAAAAAAGAACTTGGTTAACACAGTGTTCAGTGATCAGTTACAGTTGGCAGTGAGGGGAAGGCTGAGGAACTTAATAATCAATAGAAGACAAACATTACCGAGCATGCTAACCTGTTATACTGAAACATGTAACCAGCAACCAGTAGAAAAGACCTTTCAGCGTTTGAAAAACCTGAAAGCGTCTGGCAAGAAAAGTCGCAGTCGCATTTTCCAGATAACCTGCTATTCTGAAACATGCAACATGTAACCTGTAATAACATGAAACAAAAACTATCTTCCGGTTCCCATTTCCCAAATGGTTTTTCTACCCAAATAGGATTAAAACTAAAATTGCCCCGTTTTTTCTCTTCCATTCTGTTTCAAAGTATTGCTTTCGGAGCTTTTATTACAGCTGCAATATTACTGGTTTGGGATGTTCCTATTGCCAGGTTCAATTTCGAAGTATTACCGTTTAACCATAAAAACGGTAACTCTGTTTTTTGGTTTTTTAATGATAACAACAACGATGGGAACAGTGAAATGTTTAGATGCTATAAAATGCCTTCTACCGGATCCTTTAATATGGTTATGTATAACAGCACCGGGGGCTTGGTTAAACATTGGCATATAAACAAATCGGAATGGTTCCCTGAATTAGTTCCATCTGTTTTCGATATTGATGAAGACGAGCTGGACGAACTGCTGTTTTTTACAGTCCGTAACGATTCTATCTTTCTAAACGCCTTGAACCTGGTAAACTACAACCTGGTAATCGACCATCTCTTTTTCAAGTGTTTCGAACGAAAACGGGATAATTATGCCTGCTATTCAAAATTTTATTTTCATGATGATTACGATAACAACGGAGAGAAAGAACTCTTTTTTATCTTCGATGCAGGTTATGGACTCTATCCAAGAGGAATCTTTAAATTCGACTCTAAAACCAGAAGTTTTCAGGCATCACCTACTGAGTATATGTGTTTATCTTGCTTTTCTTTTGCAGATTTAAACAGCGATGGTACACCGGAAATATTAACCGGTTGTGCAGCCCCCTATAATTCGCAAACCTGTAAAAATTTTACCGATACCATCAGTTATATTACAGTGCTCGATTATAACCTCAATTTCCTTTTTCCTCCCATCCCAATGGAAGATCCTTATTCATCGGTGGGATGTATTCCCGACCCCAAAGTGGATTCCATCTTTTATGTACAACATTTCAACCGGTCGGGCAATAAAAATACGCTGAGCCTGATGGTGCTGAACAACAAAGGAGAGATACTAAAACAGATTGACTGGGGCCTGCTCAATTTTCAGGAAACAAGGGACGCTGCATTACAAATGTTAAACAAGTACCCTTATATTTTCTTTGACGGAGTAGGGAGTTTTGTTCTCACCCCTGATCTGAAAAACATTCCATTAAAGCTAAAAGCAAATATTAATGATAAATCTATTTCCCCGGTAAAACTTGATTTGGATAAGGATGGTATGGATGAATGGATATATGCCGACAGAAGAAATAATATAACCATATACAACGAGAAAACAGATGAAAAAGTAACATTTCAATCTCCATTGTTAATCAACTCTCCAATAGTTTGTTATCCGGTATTAAAAAATAATCAAATAGATAGATATGCTCTCACTACAACCAATGGTTACTTTTTCTTCTCTTACACCCAAAACCGCTTTTATTTCCTTCGTTACCTCATTAAGACATTTATTTTTATGTTTTTTAGCGGAATAATTTATACGCTGTTTTATTTTCAGCAGAAAAGCATCGAAAAAAAATGGCAAACCGAAAAACAACTCTCAGAGCTGCAGTTTAACGCAGTAAAAAACCAGCTTAACCCGCATTTTTTATTCAATGCTTTAAACTCGGTAGCCTATATGATTAACGAAGGCAAAAACGATGAAGCTTACGATTTTCTGTCAATAAACGCACGAATGATCCAACGGGTAATGAATGATGCCAAAGAGGTAAAACGCTCGCTAAAAGACGAAATCCAGTTTACCAAAGACTATATAGGGATTCAGAAACACCGCTTTAAAGAGCGTTTTGGCGTAATTTTCGATATTCATTCAGATGTAGATATGCAGCTGAAAGTACCCAAAATGTGTATTCATACCTATGTTGAGAATGCCATAAAACATGGTTTTCGGAATACAAAATCGGGTGGTTTATTGAAAGTTGATATCTCTCCAATTTCGAATGGTGTAGTTATTCAGGTTTCTGATAATGGCATGGGAAGAAAAGCAGCATCAGAATTCAAAGATTCCTCTGGTAACGGAATTACTATTATGAACGAGTTTTACCGTTTATTTGAGAAGTACCATGGGTATAAAATCTCGATTAAAATATCAGATATTCAACCGCATGGAACAGAAGTTAAATTACATGTCCTGGCAAAAGCACAGGCTCAAAAAGATTCTATCTTTACTTTACCTAAAAGATAGATAATACCAATATTATCCCAAACTGAGACTTATAATTCAAAGTTTTAGAATAAAAAAAGCCGGAATGTAAAAACAAACCGGCTTTCCATTATAGTAAAGAAATACTCTATTCTTCTTTCTTTTCTTCAGCTGACTCGTCAGCTTTTGACTCTTCTGTAGCTTCAGCAGCCGGAGCTTCTTCCACCACTTCAGTTTCAGCAACCGGTGCAGAAGTTTCAGCTTTTTTAGCACCACCACGACGTGAACGACGTTTTTTAGGTGCAGCTTTTTCTTCTTTAGCAGCCAACATTGCTTCGTTGTAGTCAACCAATTCAATAATACACATTTCGGCGTTATCACCCAAACGGTTACCGGTTTTAAGAATACGTGTGTATCCTCCCGGACGATCAGCTACTTTTTCAGCAATATCGCGGAATAATTCCGAAACAGCTGCTTTGTCTTGCAAGTAACTAAATACAATCCTGCGCGAGTGTGTAGTATCTTTTTTAGCTTTCGTAATTAGCGGTTCAACATACATACGCAAAGCTTTCGCTTTAGCAACTGTAGTTGAAATCCTCTTATGCGCGATAAGAGAACTTGCCATGTTTGCCAACATCGCTTTACGATGAGCGGCTTTACGGCCTAAATGATTAAATTTCTTATTATGTCTCATTGCCTTTTACTCCTTATCAAGTTTATACTTGGAAATATCCATTCCAAAATTCAGCCCCATGTTATCTAAAAGGTCGTCTAATTCTGTTAACGACTTTTTACCAAAGTTTCTAAATTTCAGCAGATCGTTTCTGTTGTAAGTTACCAAATCGCCCAATGTATCAACATCGGCAGCTTTCAAACAGTTCAATGCACGAACTGAAAGATCCATGTCTACCAATTTGGTTTTCAACAATTGACGCATGTGAAGTACTTCTTCATCGAATTCTTCATTTGCAAATTTTTCGTCAGTGTCAAGAGTGATCTTTTCATCTGAGAATAACATGAAATGATAAATCAGAATTTTAGCTGCTTCTTTTAATGCATCTTTTGGGTGAATTGAACCATCGGTTGTAATATCCAGAACTAATTTTTCGTAGTCGGTTTTTTGCTCTACACGATAGTTTTCAACAGCGTATTTTACCTTTTTAATAGGAGTAAAAATTGAGTCAATCGGAATCAGCCCAAACTCTTCTTCTACTGGTTTGTTCTCAACAGAAGGAACGTATCCACGACCTTTATTGATCGTCAATTCCATGTGAATTTTCACGTCTGGCTCCATTCTGCAAATAACTAATTCAGGGTTTAATACTCTGAAACCAGTCATAAACTTGTTTATGTCGCCGGCAGTTAATTCTTCTTGTCCCGTAACTGTAATCGAAACTTTTTCACTGTCAAAATCTTCCACCTCGTTTTTAAATCGAACCTGCTTCAGATTAAGGATAATATCAGTTACATCTTCAATAACACCTTTAATCGTAGAAAACTCATGGTCAACACCTTCTATTTTAACAGTAGTAATTGCATAACCTTCCAACGACGATAACAGAATTCGACGTAGTGCATTACCGATTGTAATACCGTATCCCGGTTCTAAGGGACGAAACTCGAATTGTCCGAATTTATCATCGGATTCTAACATTATCACCTTGTCAGGTTTTTGGAATGCTAATATTGCCATAATAACCTAAGTAAATTTATTATTTTGAATACAACTCTACGATAAGTTGTTCTTTGATGTTTTCTGGAATTTCTTCGCGTTCCGGACGGTTCAGGAATTTACCGGTCATTAAAGCTCCGTCCCATTCCAACCATTCGTATTGAGCACTTCTACGCGAATGCAATGAGGTTGTAATTTCCTCCAACGATTTCGATTTTTCACGAACGCCAACAACGTCACCTGGTTTAACCGAATACGAAGGAATATTTACCACTTTTCCATTAACTGTAATATGTTTGTGCGATACAAACTGACGAGCTGCTGCCCGTGTTTTAGCAATACCCATGCGGAAAACAACATTGTCCAATCTCGATTCGAGTAATTGTAACAATACTTCACCGGTAACACCTTTTGCAGCCGAAGCTTTTTTAAAGAGTCCACGGAATTGTTTTTCCAATACACCATAGGTATATTTTGCCTTTTGTTTCTCTTTCAACTGTAGCCCGTATTCAGACTTTTTTCTTCTTTTAGCAGATAAACCGTGCATCCCCGGAGGGTAGTTTTTATGCTCAAAAGCTTTGTCTGGTCCGAAAATCGGTTCCCCGAATTTACGTGCTATTTTAGATTTTGGTCCTCTATATCTTGCCATTTCCTTTTCGTTTTAAAAATTAAACACGTCTTCTTTTAGCTGGTCTACAACCATTGTGTGGAAGTGGAGTCACATCAACAATTTCAGTTACCTGAATACCAATAGTAGCCAGGGCTCTAATTGCTGATTCGCGACCGTTACCAGGTCCTTTAACGTATACTTTAACTTTACGAAGTCCAAGGTCGTAAGCAGTCTTAGCACACTCTTCTGAAGCTACCTGAGCTGCATAAGGAGTGTTCTTTTTAGAACCACGGAATCCCTTTTTTCCCGCTGATGACCAAGAGATTACTTCTCCGTTCATATTTGTCAGCGTAACGATGATATTGTTGAAAGACGAGTGGATGTGAGCCATACCATTGGCTTCAACCACCACAGTTCTCTTTCTACTTGATCCTGTCTTTTTTGCCATAATTCAAATTCCTTATTTAGTGGCCATTTTCTTATTAGCAACAGTTTTACGTTTCCCTTTACGGGTACGCGCATTATTCTTGGTACTTTGTCCGCGAACCGGCATTCCAATACGATGACGGATACCACGGTAACAACCAATATCCATTAGTCGTTTAATGTTCATTTGGATTTCTGAACGTAATTCACCTTCAACTTTAAAGTTGTCGCCAATTACTCCACGAACAGCTGCTAACTGCTCATCGTTCCAATCTTGTACCTTCAAGCTAAGGTCAATTCCTGCTTCTTCAAGAATGTTTTTTGCCCTGCTGCGGCCAATACCATAAATATAGGTAAGAGCAACCTCACCTCTTTTATTATTTGGAATATCAACACCTACAATACGTGCCATAAATTTAATTTTAACAGATTAATGTTACCCTTGTCGTTGTTTAAACTTAGGGTTCTTTTTATTAATCACATACAAACGTCCTTTTCTGCGAATAATTTTGCAGTCTTCGCTACGCTTTTTTACTGAAACACGAGTTTTCATTTTTTATACAATCTTTAGTTTTTGTATCTAAATGTAATTCTACCTTTAGTTAAATCGTAAGGAGACATCTCAACTTTAACCTTATCTCCTGGCAAAATTTTAATATAATGCATTCTCATTTTACCGGATATGTGACCTGTGATTACATGTCCATTTTCCAATTCTACCCGAAACATCGCGTTAGATAATGCTTCTATAATTGTTCCATCTTGTTCTATGGAAGGTATTTTTGCCATAAAAAACTCTTTTACAAATTTTTAAATAAAGTTTAACTTAAAATATTCTTTCTACAATTTATATTACATTCCTCCACCCGGACGTCCTTTAATACGACCTGATTTCATCAGACCATCATAATGACGCATTAACAGGTGGCTTTCTATTTGCTGTAAGGTATCTAACACAACCCCCACAAGAATCAACAACGATGTTCCCCCATAAAAATAGGCAAACGACTGGTTAATTCCCATCATCATTGCAAAAGCCGGAAGAATGGTTACCAAACCCAGGAATATCGATCCCGGTAAAGTAATTCTCGACATCACTGTATCAAGAAACTCAACCGTTTTCTTTCCTGGTTTAACACCCGGAATAAAACCTCCGTTTTTCTTCATATCCTCTGCCATTTGGGTAGGGTTAATAGTAATAGCGGTGTAAAAATACGTAAAAGCTACCACTAATAAAAATTGTGTAAGATTATACCAAAATCCGGTGATGTTTGACAAAGCTGCCGCAACACCTCTTAGATTTTCAGAATTAGCAACACCAACAATTGTAATTGGCACCATCATAATTGCCTGGGCAAAAATGATAGGCATTACACCTGCAGCATTAACTTTTAGAGGAATGTACTGACGTACTCCACCGTACTGTTTGTTACCTACAATTCGTTTCGCGTATTGTACAGGAATCCTGCGGGTTCCCTGAACCAAGGCAATCGATGCCATAAATACAACAAACAGGATAACAAACTCTACAAGGAACATAACCAATCCGCCACCTTCGATACGTGATCCGAATTCCTGAACCACGGCCATTGGTAAACGGGCAATAATACCAATCATAATAATCAGCGAAATTCCGTTACCGATTCCTTTATCGGTAATACGTTCGCCTAACCAAAGAACGAACATCGATCCTGCTGTTAATATTACAATTGACGGAATATTAAACCATAATCCTGTCAGTGCAAATGCCGAATCGGGTAATTGCATGTGTAAATTGGTAAGATATGCTGATGCCTGAGGAATCAGAATAAGCACTGTTAAATAGCGCGTAATCTGATTAATTTTCCTTCTTCCTGACTCTCCCTCTTTCTGCAACCTCTGGAAATAGGGAACTGCGATACCCATTAGCTGGATAACGATTGAGGCAGAAATATATGGCATAATTCCTAAAGCAAAGATAGAAGCCTGCGCGAACGCACCTCCTGAAAACATGTTGATCAAGCCCAGCAAACCATCAGACGTCTGACTCTGAAGGTTTTGTAACTGTGCCGGATCGATTCCTGGTAACGAAACAAACGAGCCTAACCTGTATATTAACAGGAGAAACAAAGTTGTTCCAATTCTAAACCTTAGGTCTTCAATCTTATAAATGTTCTTTAGGGTCTCGATAAATCGTTTCATTACGGTTTACAGTATTTCAGTGGTTCCTTCTAATTTTTCTATTGCTTCTTTCGCGCTTTTTGAAAATGCACTGGCTTTAACATCTAACTTTTTAGTTAGCGTTCCACCGCCAAGAATTTTAATTCTATCGTTTTTCGACGCAATACCTGCTTTTACCAAGGATTCTTTGTCGATAACAGACAGGTTATTCTTAACAGCCAGGTTTTCCAACACATCAAGGTTGATCGCTTTGTATTCAACACGGTTGATGTTTTTGAATCCCATTTTTGGAACAACACGCTGCAAAGGCATTTGACCACCTTCGAAACCTATTTTCCTTGAATAACCTGAACGCGACTTTTGACCTTTATGACCACGGGTAGATGTGCCTCCACGTCCTGATCCTTGTCCGCGTCCAATACGCTTCTCAGTCTTTGTCGATCCTTCAGCAGGTTTTAAGTTACTTAAATTCATCTTTCAATATTTGAAATATTATTTAACTTCTTCAACACTAATTAAATGCCTCATTTTGTTAACCATACCAACAATCTGAGGAGTAGCTTCATGTTCAACAGGATTGTTTAATTTTTTCAATCCCAAAGCTTCTAAAGTTGCCTTTTGACGCTTAGTTGCACCAATGCTACTTTTTACTTGTGTAATTCTAAGTTTTGCCATAGTGTTACCCTTTAAAAACTTTTTGTAATGATACACCTCTTTGTTGAGCTACCTGGTTTGCATCTCTCAACTCAAGTAAAGCAGCCATAGTTGCTTTTACAAGGTTGTGAGGGTTCGATGAACCTTTTGATTTTGCTAAGATATCATGAATACCTACGCTTTCCAAAACTGCACGCATCGCACCACCAGCTTTTACTCCGGTACCCGAAGAAGCTGGTTTTAAAAGTACGTTAGCACCACCAAATTTTGCGGTTTGCTCGTGAGGAATAGTTCCATGTAAAATTGGAATCTTCACAAGATTCTTTTTAGCTGCGTCAACACCTTTGGCAATTGCAGTTGTTACTTCACTTGCTTTACCAAGGCCCCAACCTACAATTCCATCCTCGTTACCAACAATAACAATGGCAGAAAAACTAAATGTACGTCCACCTTTTGTTACTTTGGTTACACGGTTAATGGCTACCAACCTGTCTTTTAATTCCAGGTCGCTTGTTTTTACTTTATTACTAATGTTCGCCATAATATATTAGAATTTAAGGCCACCTTCGCGGGCAGCATCAGCTAATTGTTTTACTCTTCCGTGGTATAAATAACCACCTCTATCGAATACAACTTTAGTAATTCCAGCAGCCAATGCTTTTTCGGCTACCAATTTACCAACCATTGCAGCTTTATCTTTTTTGCTTCCTTCGTTTCCGGCAATTGCCTTATCGGTAGAAGCGGCTGCTACTAGAGTTGTTCCTTGTACATCGTCGATAATTTGAGCGTAAATTGATTTGTTACTTCTAAAAACACTCAATCTTGGACGCTCTGCTGTGCCTGAAACAACTGTGCGAACACGGCTCTTAATCCTTGAACGCCTTTGTATTTTTGTTATTGCCATAATAATTAATCTTTTAAAAAATTATTTTCCAGCGGCTTTTCCAGCTTTACGCCTCAATACTTCGCCAACAAACTTAATACCTTTTCCTTTGTAAGGTTCAGGTTTACGGAATGATCTGATTTTTGCAGCAACCTGTCCGATTAATTGCTTATCGTGACATTTTAATGTTACAATTGGGTTACTACGTTTATCTGATACTGCTTCTACTTTCACTTCCGGAGGAAGCTGAAGATAAGTGTGGTGAGCAAAACCTAATACAAGGTCAAGTACGTTATCGGGCAGTACTTCTGCACGGTAACCAACACCAACTAATTCTAACTTCACTTCATAACCTTTGGAAACTCCTTCAACCATGTTGTTTACCAAAGACCGGTACAGTCCATGCATTGATTTTTGGCTTTTTGTTTCGCCAGTCCTTGTTACATTGATGGTGCCGTCTTCAACAGCAACTTCAATTGCAGGATCAATTTTTTGTGACAATTCTCCAAGAGGTCCTTTAACGCTAACAACATCGTTGTCAACTTTAACTTCTACTCCTGCAGGAATTGAAATGGGTAATTTACCTATTCTTGACATGACCGTTCCTCCTTATTAATATACGTAACATAAAACTTCTCCACCTACGTTCAGCTCGCGAGCTTCTTTATCGGTAATTACACCTTTTGAAGTAGAGATAATTGCTATGCCTAAACCATTTAGTACACGTGGAATATTTGTTGAATCACAATATTGACGTAAACCTGGTTTACTTATGCGTTCTAACGCTTTTATTGCAGATAATTTTGTTTCAGGATTGTATTTTAATGCAATCTTGATATTTCCCTGGTAGCCTACTTCATCTTCGAATTTGTAGTTCAGGATGTACCCTTTGTCTTTCAACAATTTGGTCATTTCCTTTTTTACATTTGAAGCTGGAATATCAACTACACGGTGTTTTGCCATAATTGCATTTCTTACCCTTGTCAGATAATCTGCTATTGGATCTGATACTTTACTCATTTTTCAAGTTTTTTAAACGATTACCAACTTGCCTTTTTAACTCCGGGTATTAGACCATTTGAAGCCATTTCCCTAAAATTAATCCTGCTGATACCGAATTGACGCATATAACCTTTTGGGCGTCCGGTAAGTTTACAACGATTGTGTAAACGCACTTTCGACGAATTTTTAGGAAGTTTTTGCAAACCTTCCCAATCGCCTTCTTCTTTCAGCCTGGCACGTTTTTCGGCATATTTCTCAACTAATTTTGCACGTTTCACTTCGCGTGCTTTCATTGATTCTTTAGCCATTACTAGTTCTTTTTAACGTTTTTAAATGGTAAACCTAATTCTTTCAACAAAGCAAAACCTTCTTCATCGGTACTTGCAGAAGTGACAAAGGTAATGTTCATCCCGTTGATCTTGCTTACTTTATCAAGCACGATTTCAGGGAAAACGATTTGTTCGGGAACACCAAGAGTGTAGTTTCCTCGTCCGTCCATTTTGCTTTCGATACCGCGGAAGTCGCGGATACGTGGCAATGCCACTGCAATTAAACGATCAAGAAATTCATACATTTGGTCGCGACGCAATGTAACACGCACGCCAATTGGCATTTTTTTCCTCAATTTGAAATTAGAGATATCCTTTTTAGACAAAGTTTGTACGGCCTTTTGACCGGCGATCATTGTCATTTCGGTTGTTGCAACATCAATCAGCTTTTTATCGGCGATTGCTGCTCCTACTCCCTGGTTAAGAACTATTTTTTCTAATTTCGGAACCTGCATTACAGAAGAGTAATCGAACTCTTTCTTTAATGTAGGGATTATTTCTTCCTGATATTTCTTTTTAAGAGTTGGTACGTAAGCCATTACTTTATTTCCTCCCCTGATTTTTTCGAAATACGAACTAATTTACCATCATCATTCAATTTCCTTCCAATACGTGTAGCTTCGCCCGATTTAGGATCCACTAACATAAGGTTGGAAATATGTACTGGTGCTTCTTTTTCAACAATACCCCCCTGAGGCGTTTCCGCATTAGGTTTGGTATGTTTTTTCATCATATTCACACCTTCTACAATTGCTCTGTCGGTTTTTCTGATTACTTCCAACACACGGCCTTTTGTGCCTTTGTCGTTTCCTGTAATCACCACCACAGTGTCACCTTTTTTTATGTGTAACTTTTTCTGCATTTTGAGCTTTTTTCTTATTACAATACTTCTGGTGCGAGTGAAATAATTTTCATATTCTTCTCGCGCAATTCACGCGCTACAGGTCCAAAAATACGTGTTCCACGCATCTCACCGCCTTGGTTTAATAACACCACCGCGTTATCGTCGAAACGAATATACGAACCATCCTGACGACGGTTTTCTTTTTTCGTACGAACTACAATAGCACGTGAAACTGATCCTTTTTTAACCTCGCCACCTGGCATAGCACTTTTTACAGTAACCACTACAGTGTCGCCAAGAGAAGCATAACGTTTACGGGTCCCGCCTAAAACGCGGATTACCAAAACTTCTTTTGCCCCACTATTATCGGCTACTGAACATCTTGATTCTTGTTGTATCATGATTACTTAGCCCTTTCAATTATTTCAACTACTCTCCAACATTTGGATTTACTTAAAGGACGTGTTTCCATAATCCTTACTGTATCACCTTCGTTGCAATCATTTGTCTCATCATGGACATGGTATTTCGTAGTTTTGTTAACGAACTTACCATAGATTGGGTGCTTCACTTTTTTCTTTTCAGCAACCACAATCGATTTGTCCATTTTATTACTAACAACGATACCGATTCTCTCTTTACGGAGATTTCTTACTTTATTTTCTTCCATCGTTGAATTAATTCTGATTTTCGTTTAATTCCCTGTCGCGAAGAACAGTTTTTAACCTTGCAATTGTTTGCTTGCTTTCCTTCAATTTATTCGGGTTTTCAAGCGGAGAAACTGCGTGGTTCATTCTTAGGCGAACAAGATTTTCTTTCTCAATCTGTAAGCGTTCGACGATTTCTTTGCTCGTCAATTCTTTGATTTCTGATACTTTCATGATTCACCTAATTTTTATTCTTCAACATAATCACGTCTAACCACAAATTTTGTTTTAACCGGTAGTTTCTGAGCAGCTAATCTCAAAGCTTCTTTAGCCATTTCGAATGGCACACCTTCTGCTTCAATAATTATACGGCCTGGAGAAACCGGAGCAACAAATGCTTCTGGAGCACCTTTACCTTTACCCATCCTTACTTCGGCTGGCTTTTTAGTAATTGGTTTATCGGGAAAAATCCTTATCCATATTTGACCACGACGTTGCATGTGACGAGTAACCGCAACCCTTGCTGCCTCTATCTGACGACCTGTAATCCAAGTCTCTTCCAACGTCTTTATTCCAAATGAACCGAATGCTAATTGGTTTCCGCGTTGCGCGTTACCTTTCATTCGTCCCTTTTGTACTCTTCTAAATTTTACTTTTTTCGGCTGTAACATCCTTAATTAAATTGTGAGTGTTAAACCTCTATTTTCGTCGTCTGTTACGGTTACCGCCGCCTTTGTGACCACCAGGACGTCCAGACTTTTGTCCTACGTTAGGTGAAAGATCGCGATTTCCATAAACCATACCCTTACAAATCCAAACTTTTACACCGATTAAACCGGTTTTTGTTAGTGCTTCAGCCAATGCGTAATCAATATCTGCACGCAAAGTATGAAGTGGAGTACGGCCGTCTTTATACATTTCAGAACGTGCCATTTCTGCTCCGTTCAACCTACCTGAAACCAATACTTTGATTCCTTCGGCACCCATTCTCATGGTTGAAGCAATGGCCATCTTAGTTGCCCTACGGTAAGCAATTTTACCTTCGATCTGACGTGCAATGTTATTTGCAACAATCTTTGCATCGAGTTCCGGACGTTTAATTTCGAAAATGTTGATTTGAACCTCTTTGTTGGTAATTTTCTTCAATTCTTCTTTCAACTTGTCAACTTCCTGACCGCCTTTACCAATAATAATACCGGGGCGTGAAGTATGTACAGTGATGGTAATCAGCTTCAAGGTACGCTCAATAACGATTCTTGAAATACTGGCTTTGGCCAAACGAGCGTTCAGGTATGTCCTGATCTTTTGGTCTTCAACCAGCTTGTCGCCGTAATTATCACCACCGAACCAATTTGAGTCCCATCCCTTGATGAAGCCCAAACGATTTGCTATCGGATTTACTTTTTGTCCCATTATTATTAATTAAGATTTTCTTCAACAACACTTTCTTTCCTGTCGACGTATAAGGTTACGTGGTTCGAACGTTTTCTGATACGGTGAGCACGGCCTTGTGGAGCCGGACGTAAACGTTTCAAGATACGACCTGAATCTACCATAATCTGCGATACGTATAGTTCACTTTCTTCTAAACGAATTCCTTCGTTTTTAGCCTGCCAATTGGCCACGGCTGAAAGCAGAAGTTTTTCTACCCTACCTGATGCTTCTTTTGAAGAATACTTCAATACATCAAGCGCTTTGTTTACTTCCATTCCACGAATCATATCGGCAACAAGCCTCATTTTTCTTGGAGAAGTAGGGCAGTTTCTTAAAACAGCAAAATATTGTTGTTTCTTTTCTTCCTTTCTTTTCTCTGCTGCTAGTCTTTTTCTGGCACCCATTTTCTTTTCTTTTTAAAATTAATAGTTATGCCCTAACGCTTTTTATTTCCACCATGACCCCTGAATGTACGGGTTGGAGCAAATTCGCCTAAACGGTGACCTACCATGTTTTCGGTAACATACACCGGGATGAATTTATTTCCGTTATGTACAGCAATAGTATGACCTACAAAATCAGGGGAAATTACTGATGCTCTGGCCCATGTTTTCACTACCGATTTTTTATTGGCATCATTCAAAGCCAACACTTTTCTTTCAACCTTGAAATCGATAAAAGGACCTTTTTTTAATGAACGACTCATAATTATTCCTCTTTACTATTTTTTCCTACGTTCTACAATATACTTGTTGGAAGCTTTCTTCTTCGAACGAGTTTTGTACCCTTTCGCAAGAACACCTGTACGTGAACGTGGATGTCCTCCTGAAGATTTTCCTTCACCACCACCCATTGGGTGATCAACCGGGTTCATCACAACACCACGAACGCGTGGTCTTCTTCCTAACCAACGTGAGCGACCGGCTTTACCCGATTTCTCCAAGTTATGTTCTGTATTTCCAACTGTACCTACTGTAACCCTGCAAGAGGTAAGTACCATTCGAGATTCGCCTGAAGGTAATTTCAAAATTGCAAATTTTCCTTCACGTGAGGTCAGCTGCGCATAAGCGCCTGCACTACGAGCCATTACCCCACCCTGTCCAGGATGAAGTTCAATGTTGTGAACCAAAGTACCAAGAGGTATTTCAGCCAGGGGAAGAGCATTTCCAACTTCAGGATCACATCCTTCACCGCTCATTACTGTTTGGCCAACTTGCAACCCGTTAGGCGCCAACATGTAACGTTTCTCACCATCTTCATATTTCAGAAGGGCGATGCGAGCAGTACGGTTTGGATCGTACTGAATGGAATCGACAACAGCTGCAACTCCGTCTTTATTGCGCATAAAGTCAATAATACGGTATTTGCGTTTGTGTCCCCCGCCTCTATACCTCATTGTCATGCGGCCCTGGTTGTTTCTACCACCAGATTTGCGCAGGGGCTCCAACAATGATTTCTCAGGCGTAGATGCAGTAATGGTATCAAAAGCACCAATTATCTTGTGCCTTTGACCCGGTGTTACTGGTTTTAATTTTCTTACTGCCATTTTATATTAAATATTACTATAAAAGTCGATACTATCTCCTTCTACCAAAGTAACAATTGCTTTTTTGTAAGCCTTTGTTTTACCGGTAATAACACCACCTTTGGTATATCTCGATTTCACTTTGCCACCATAAACCATGGTATTCACGCTTTCAACCGTTACATCATAAAGGCTTTCAACAGCCTTTTTTATTTGCGGTTTACTTGCATTGCGCTCTACCACAAAACCGTAACGGTTAAAACGCTCCGACTGGTCGGTCATTTTTTCGGTAACTAATGGTTTTACTAAAATTTCCATTTCTTTTTTCCGTTAAAGTTTAAACGCTTCTTCAATTTTCGCAACAGAACCTTCCAAAAGCACAATAGCCTTTGCGTTCAATATCTGATAAGTACTTAACTCTGAAGCAATTACAACCGATACGTCCTGCAGATTTCGCGACGACAAATATATATTATTATTTTCAGTTGGTAAAACGAAAAGTGCCTTTTTTTCAGCTATTTGCAAATTGCTTTTTAAAGTCACCATTTCTTTGGTTTTTGGAGCTTCAAAATTGAAATCTTCAACAACCATTATACTTTTTTCGTTTGCTTTGTAAGTTAAAGCCGATTTACGGGCCAATTGCTTCACTTTTTTGTTCAGCTTGAAACCGTAATTACGAGGACGTGGACCAAATACAGTACCACCACCGCGAAATAAAGGAGATTTAATGCTACCTGCACGAGCTGTACCTGTACCTTTTTGTCTTTTTATTTTACGAGTACTACCTGCTATTTCAGCACGTTCTTTACTTTTGCTTGTACCCTGGCGCTGATTAGCCATGTATTGTTTTACATCCAAATAAATGGCGTGATCGCTGGGCTCAATACCGAAAATCTGGTCGTTTAAAGTGACTTTCTTTCCGGTTTCTTTTCCTTCTATATTCAGTACACTTAGTTCCATTGTTTTCTAATAATTAAGTATGAACCTTTGGCTCCAGGTACTGAACCTTTAACCACTAATAAATTCTTTTCAGGAATAATTTTAATCACTTCCAGGTTTTCGATAGTAACTGTTTTACCACCATCTCTACCTGCCATGCGCATTCCTTTAAAAACACGTGAAGGCCATGATGAAGCTCCGATAGAACCCGGTGCTCTTAACCTGTTGTGCTGTCCGTGTGTTGCATCGTTTACCCCACGGAAATTGTGCCTTTTTACAACACCCTGGAATCCTTTACCTTTTGAAACACCAACAATGTCAACATAATCCCTTTCGTGGAAAATGTCTACACCAACTTCTTGTCCCAATTCAAATTCTTCCTGAAAGGTGTTGTGAAACTCTACTACTTTACGCTTTGGAGTTGTTCCGGCCTTTTTAAAGTGACCAAATTCTGCTTTTGTGGTGTGCTTTTCTTTCTTGTCACCATAAGCCAACTGAAGCGCTTCGTAGCCATCGGTTTCGGCGGTCTTAACTTGTGTAACAACACAAGGTCCGGCCTCAATCACAGTGCATGGGATGTTTTTCCCCTCAACACTGAATACGGATGTCATTCCGATTTTTTTTCCAATAATACCAGCCATTTTTCGACTACTTTTAAATTATCAAACTTTAATTTCTACTTCAACGCCACTTGGAAGCTCAAGCTTCATTAATGCGTCGATTGTTTTAGCGGTTGAGCTGTAAATGTCAATCAACCTTTTGTAAGAAGACAACTGAAACTGTTCCCTCGATTTTTTATTTACGAAGGTTGAACGTAACACAGTAAATACTCTTCGGTGTGTAGGAAGTGGGATAGGACCACTTACTACTGCACCTGTAGTTTTTACAGTTTTTACGATTTTCTCAGCCGACTTGTCTACCAAGTTGTGATCGTACGATTTTAGCTTAATCCTGATCTTTTGACTCATAAGAGAAAATTGTTATAATTATTATAATAAATCTGCCTTACCTTGTACATCTTCAAGTACCTTAGTCGCTAAACTTTTTGGCACTTCAGCATAGTGGCTAAACTCCATTGAAGAAGTTGCTCTACCCGAAGAAAGTGTACGCAATACTGTTACATATCCGAATTGCTCTGCAAGCGGTACTTTTGCTGTAATAACTTTAGCACCGGCTTTGTCAACCATTCCTGCTACTTCACCTCTGCGTCGGTTCAAGTCACCAATAATATCACCCATGTATTCTTCAGGAGTTACAATCTCCAGTTTCATTACAGGCTCTAATAATTTTGGGCTTGCTTTTGAAGCTCCGTTACGGAATGCTTGTTTTGCACAAATTTCGAATGACAACTGGTCTGAATCCACAGGGTGGAACGAACCGTCAATCAAAGTTACTTTTAAGCTATCAACAGGGAATCCTGCAAGTGGTCCGTTACGCAAAGCTTCTTCAAAACCTTTTTGAACAGAAGGAATGTATTCTTTAGGAATACGTCCACCTTTTACTTCATCAACAAACTCAAGACCCTGTTTTCCTTCTTCGCAAGGTTCAATTTTAACAATGATATCTGCGAATTTACCACGTCCACCTGTTTGTTTTTTGAATACTTCACGGAATTCAATTGTTTGACTAATTGCTTCTTTGTAAGCAACCTGAGGTGCACCCTGATTACATTCTACTTTGAACTCACGACGTAAGCGGTCGATCAAAATATCAAGGTGAAGTTCGCCCATTCCACGAATAACAGTCTGGCCTGAATCTTCGTCAGTCTGTACCTGGAACGTTGGATCTTCTTCAGCCAGTTTGGCTAGTCCGTTTCCAAGTTTATCAACATCTTTTTGCGATTTCGGCTCAACTGCGATACCAATTACCGGATCCGGGAAGTCCATGCTTTCCAAAACAATTGGATTTTTCATATCACAAAGCGTATCCCCTGTGCGAATATTTTTAAAACCAACTGCAGCACAAATATCACCAGCCTCGATTACATCTTTTGCATTTTGCTTATTCGAGTGCATCTGGAATAAACGCGAAATACGTTCTTTTTTACCAGTACGTGCGTTTAACATTGTACCTCCGGCTTCAATTTTACCGGAATAAACACGCATGAAACACAACCTTCCAACAAATGGGTCGGTAGCAATTTTAAATGCCAATGCAGCAAATGGTTCTTCAACATCTGCATGACGAGTGATTTCTTTATCTGATCCTAGCTCAGTTCCAACAATATCTCCACTGTCAAGCGGACTTGGTAAGAAAGCACAAACGTTGTCTAATAAACGTTGTACTCCTTTATTTTTGAAAGCTGATCCGCACATCATCGGAATAATTACTCCTTCCAATGTTGCTTTACGGATAACAACCATCATTTCTTCTTTAGTAATAGAATCCGGATCTTCGAAGAAACGCTCCAAAAGTGCGTCATCAACTTCAGCTACTGATTCTACTAATTTTTCTCTCCACTCGTTCGCCTGGTCAACCAAGTCTGCAGGAATTTCTTCCAAGCTGTAGGTTGTACCTTTGTTTTCATCATCAAACCAGCGAACTGCTTTCATTTCAATAAGGTCGATAACCCCTTCGAAACTTTCTTCAGCACCAATTGGAATTTGTACAGGAACAGGATTTGCTCCTAATTTCTCTTTAATGTCGTTATATACATTAAAGAAATCGGCACCCGAGCGGTCCATTTTATTAACAAAAGCGATACGTGGCACTCCGTACTTTTCAGCCTGACGCCAAACAGTCTCCGACTGAGCCTCAACGCCTCCTACTGCACAAAAAAGTGCAACAGCACCATCAAGAATACGTAACGAACGCTCTACCTCAACAGTAAAGTCAACGTGTCCGGGAGTATCTATAATGTTAATTTTATGTTCTTGTTCTTTATAGTTCCAGAAAGTAGTAGTTGCAGCCGAAGTAATTGTAATACCTCTTTCCTGCTCCTGCTCCATCCAGTCCATTGTTGCAGAACCATCGTGAGTTTCACCAATACGGTGAGTTAATCCGGTATAAAAAAGAATACGCTCCGACACGGTTGTTTTACCCGCATCGATGTGCGCCATAATACCAATGTTTCTTGTATATTTCAGATCTTGCTTAGCCATTTTATTACCAATTTTCTAATTTTTACTAAACTATCTCTAAACTAAAATCTGAAATGCGCAAATGCACGGTTTGCCTCAGCCATTCTGTGCGTGTCTTCTTTTTTCTTGAAAGCACCGCCTTCTTCGTTGAAAGCAGCAACAATCTCTGCAGACAATTTATCAGCCATTGATTTACCTGAACGTTTCCGTGCAAACAAAATCATATTTTTAATACTAATTGCTGTTTTTCTTTCAGGACGAATTTCCATTGGAACCTGAAAAGTAGCACCACCTACACGACGGCTTTTCACCTCAACTGCAGGAGTGATGTTTTCCAATGCTTTTTTCCATACATCAAGAGGAGACAACTCAGTATCTTTCACTCTTTGTTCTACCATGTCAATGGCATTATAAAATACGGTATAAGCCGTTGATTTTTTCCCATCAACCATCAGGTCATTTACAAACCTGGTTACCAACGTGTCGTTAAATTTTGGATCCGGTAAAAGGATCCTCTTCTTTGGTTTCGACTTTCTCATTTTAATACTTTTTAGTGTTATCCAAATTGGCTGCCCTAAGGCGGTCTTCAGCTCTTCTCCGGAAGACATTAGAGAGAATTACTTACTCAACCAAACCACTAGAAATAACAATAGTTAACTACTCTTTTTTACTTTCTTATTTTTTCGGTCTTTTCGCACCATATTTCGAACGACGTTGCGTACGTCCTTCTACACCAGCGGTATCGAGAGCACCACGAATTAAGTGATAACGCACACCAGGAAGGTCTTTTACCCTACCTCCACGAACAAGAACAATTGAGTGCTCCTGCAAATTGTGGCCTTCTCCCGGAATATAAGCATTTACCTCTTTACCATTGGTTAACCTTACCCTTGCAACCTTACGCATTGCCGAGTTAGGTTTTTTTGGTGTTGTTGTATAAACACGAACACATACCCCACGACGCTGTGGGCATGAATCTAAAGCCGGAGACTTACTTTTCTCCACTTTACTTTGTCTTCCTTTTCTAACTAACTGTGAAATAGTTGGCATAACTACCTGTTTTTTATATAGTTAATAATCATTTCTCAAAATGGACTGCAAAATTATGCAAAAATCCTTAATAATCAATCGTTTCGAGACGAAAATGCACACTTTCCCCTTAAAACGGCTCGCAAAAGTACGATTTTAAATCAAAATACAATAGCATTTGAACTTTTTTTTCAAAAAATTAAGATTGGAATAGATTGAGAGAGAGGATGGTTAGAAGAATGGAGTCGAAAGAATGATTAACGGTTAAGGATTAGTGAGCAACGATTACAGATTAAATATCGCAGAACTACCGACCTCCTGATACTCTGAACCTTGTAAATTAAACGTCAAACTAATTAACTCGCTCCTTCCAAAGTGCTTTCAGAGGATTGAAGAAACGCTGAATCAACCGTAAATCTTCTGTAATAATTTCGGCTTGCCCCATTAATTGATTTTGCATTTGAAGATTATTATCATAGTTGGTAACCAGCCCGTTGGGAAATTCAACCTCGACCATATAAAAATTATCTTCAGGTACTAACGACACACTTTTAACCTTTCCCCGAACGAGACCAAATTCCATATACGGATAATTATCAAACTTCACATTTACATCCAATCCTTCTTTCACTTTTCCTGAGCCTCGCACCGGCAACTCCACTTTCCCTATGACTTCACCAACATCTTCCGGAACAATAGTAAAAGCACGATCGCCTTTGTTCAGGTTCTGATTCTCGGCATAAAAATTATTAAACGACACTACACCATCGATTGGCGACCTGATCAAAAAAGTCAGATTCCAGTTACTCACTTCACTTTTCAGATTATTAAATGCCTCAACCAGTGCCGATTCGAATTGAATTTTATTATCATGAAAATCTTTATCATTTTCGATTATACGCTGATCAAGCTCGCTTATATCAATTTGTTTTTGGGCCAAATCAGAACGAAGTCCGTCCAACTCTGATTTTTTGGATAACATTTCAGACTCAGCCTTTTCGAGCTCTGTACTGGAAACCACCTCTCCTGCCAGAAGTTTTTTCTGCCGCTCGTAATTTCGTTTTTTTATCTGATACTCTTTATCCACTGCCACTTTTTGCTCCCAAAGACGGTCGTATAATATGCGGGCATTTTTCGACTGTTCTGTATACGCTTCTTCTTTAAGCTTGTAATAGTTGCGCAGATTAAACTCTTTTAGTTCTTCATATTTGGTTAAAAACTGCGAGTAGTATTCCTGAAGAGTTCCCAACTGCAAACTCCTGTTGAATTTTGTATTTACAGCAAAATTCATTGTGTCAAACGAGGCCTGAATGTTATTTATCTGTGTATCCAATTCCAGCACATCATTATAATCGGCCGGATTTTCAATCAGTGCAATCATCTGCCCCGTTTCCACCTTATCTTTATCTTTTACAAAAAGCCGGTGAATTTTTCCTGTCGCGCGGGCAACTAGAGTAGCCGGTGGATTTTCGGTGGTTACTACTATATTCGATCGCAGAATATCGGGATAGTTAAAAATAACGCTAAACACAACAATCATTGCAAAAATGGCCGCAAAAACCAGAATGCCATAACGCACCAATCGCGACGGAACTCCCCCCAGGATTTCCTGCACTTCGCTGGACCGAATTTCTATTCTCTTGTCATCTGCCATTGGTTATTCTTCATTAGTTTCCTAATTCCAACTGATTTTTTACTAACTCAAAATACTTTCCTTTTTTCGCAATCAGCTCTTCATGATTTCCACGTTCTACAATTTCGCCTGCTTCCAGTACCACAATTTGGTCTGCATTTTTTACGGTACTTAAACGGTGCGCTACCACCACCACTGTTTTCCCTTTCGAGAACTTATCCATGTTCTCCATAATCATCTTTTCATTATTGGCATCGAGGGCATTGGTTGCCTCGTCCAAAAACAAATAGTTGGGCGATTTATAAATGGCGCGTGCAATTAATATCCGTTGCTTTTGCCCCTGACTAAGCCCCACTCCTTCTTGTCCGATTTTTGTATTATAACTTAATGGAAGCGACTCGATATAATCCTGAATATTGGCCATTTTTACTGCATCCAACAAACGCGTTTCGTCTACCAGTTCTTCATTTACAATAATATTTTTGGCGATACTATCGGAAAAAATAAATCCATCTTGCATAACCACACCACAATTGTTTCGCCACATTTTGGGAGAAAAATTTGCCAAACGTGTACCACCAACTTTTATATCGCCACTAACCGGAGGATAAAATCCCAGCAACAATTTAATAAGCGTAGTTTTTCCACTTCCGCTGGTTCCAACAATAGCTGTAGTTTTATTTTCAGGAATATCCAGATTTATATTATTTAAAACCTTTGGAGAACGAGGCCCTTCATACTGAAACACCAGGTTTGAAATGGAAATATCTTTTTTCTCGGGCAATATTTTAACGTTGGCAGCACTTGCTTCACTTTCATCCTTTTTATCATGAATTTCGGCTAAACGCTCCAGACTAATTTTTGCATCCTGCGCGTTGTGCATAAAACTAATAAGCTGGCGCAACGGAGAATTCAACTGTCCTATTATATATTGTATGGCCAACATCATACCCAGTGTTAATTCGCCATTCACCACCGCAGTTGCCGAAATAATAATTATTAGAATGTTTTTTGTTTCGTTTATAAATACCGACCCGGCATCCTGGTATTGCTGCAACGACAAACTTTTAACACTTACCTTAAATAATCCGGCCTGAACCCGCTCCCATTCCCAGCGCTTTTCCTTTTCGTAGTTATTCAGCTTAATTTCCTGCATTCCATTAATTATCTGGATAAGTTTGCTCTGATTCTCCGAAAGTTTTGAAAACCTTTTAAAATCGAGCTCTCGGCGTCGTTTCATAAATACGTATATCCACACAAAATAAAGTGCTGATCCCATCATGAAAATAAAGAAAATAAGCCAACTATAGATTGCAAGTACTATGGCGAAAACCACCAAACTAAATACCGAAAATAAAACACCGATTGATTGTGCCGTTAAGAAACGTTCTATTCTGTCGTGATCTTCAATACGCTGTAATATATCGCCAATCATTTTCGAATCGAAAAAACCAAGTGGCAACTTCATTAATTTGATTAGGAAATCAGATATAATTGAAATATTGATTCGGGTACTGATATGCAACAAAATCCAGGAACGTATAAACTCTACTGACATGCGGCTGATAAACAAAACCAACTGCGCAATAAGAACCAGGTAAATAAAACCAATATCCTGGTTGTTAATACCTATATCGACCACACTTTGGGTTAAGAATGGTAAAACCAGCTGAATTAAACTACCCAGAAAAAAACCCAAAACCAGTTGAACAACAAGCTTTCTATATGGCTTCAGATAGTTTAACACAAAACGGAAACCGGTACGGCTTACCTTTTCATCGGCCTCTTTGTAAAAATCGGGCGATGGTTGCAATAGCAGACAAATACCTTTTTCTTCGCCGCCTGCAACCGTGGAAATCCATTTTTCACGAAATTCTTTTTCAGAATACTCCAACCTGCCAAAAGCAGGGTCGGCAACCAAAACCTTTCCTTTCTTAAATTTATACACCACTACAAAATGTTCTTGCCCCCAATGCACAATACATGGTAGCGGCGCCTCCTTTTTTAGTTGTTCGAAAGTAATTTTAACTCCCATCGACCGCATTCCAATCGACTCGGCAGCATCGCTGATTCCAAGTAAAGAAACTCCCTCACGAGTTATATACGATTTTTCACGAAGTGATTCTGCGGTAAAATGTTTCCCGTAATATTTAGCCACCATTCGCAAACAAGTGGGGCCACAATCCATGACATCAAACTGCTGATAAAACGGGAACTTTGACATAATTAGCTTTTGAAGTGGAAAGATAAAATTTTTTTCGGGTGATAAAATAATTTAAATCCCTGACTTATGAACTACGCAATGATGAAAACTAACAAAATCAAAGCCGGCAAAAACCCCAATAATGCCCATTGTCCTGCTTTATCTGCATATTTCTTTTTTTCGCCCAAATAATAAAACATACCAATAGGCAGAATAGCGACAAACAATACGGTCCCCAAATAATTTATCAATTCTTCGGGATTCGTTAAAAACCTGAATTCACGTAGATTTTCTTCAAAATACCAAAGTCCGGCAGAAATCAGAGTTGAGATAACCAAAATAACTATCGGAAAAATTCGGCAGCAGAGTTTATTTTTTGACATGGTTTAATTATTAATCAAAAACAAAACGACAAAACTAAGTGTTTATTTCATTCGTTTATAATTGTTTATTTTTTGCAACTCATGTAACTCGCATAATCATACTCCTGTGTAATAGAAGGACTTTTTATTATGCTCGTTTCACTCCATCACACATACAATTGACACAAAAGAAAAAGTAGCAAGAGCATGAAAAGTTATTATCTTGCATTTTGAAAATTAAATCCATGAAGATCCTGATTATTGAAGACGAAATTGCTCTATCGGATGCAATGTTTCAATACCTGACCGACGAAGGTTATGTATGCGAAACTGCATATGATTACAACACTGCAGCCGAAAATATCGCACTTCATTCATACGACTGTATACTTGTTGACATTAATTTACCAGGTGGCAGCGGCCTAGATCTTATTCGCCTGATAAAAAAAGACAATAAAAAAATGGGCATTATTATAATCTCTGCCCGCGATTCGCTTGAAAACAGAATAGAAGGCCTTGAAATAGGCGCCGATAATTATCTCACAAAACCTTTTCATCTTGCTGAATTAAATGCACATCTTAAATCGATAAACCGGAGAATAAATTTCGACGGCAACAACCAGGTGCTTATAAACGAAATTAAGATACTTCCTGATTCGCACCAGGTTTTTGTACACGAAAAAGAATTGCAACTTACCAAAAAGGAATACGAATTGCTGCAGTTTTTTATCGCAAACAAAAACAAAGTAATCACAAAAACAGGTTTGGCAGAACATCTTTGGGGCGACTACATGGACATCGCCGACTCGTTCGACTTCATTTACGGACACATAAAAAACCTACGCAAAAAACTGATTAAAAAAGGATGCAACGACTATATTAAAACGATATACGGAGTCGGATACAAATTCGATTTGCAACAATAATAAAACAAGCCTTTTGTTTTAAAACTAACAGCTACAAAGAACAAAACTGACAATGAAGCTACTCACCAAAATAAGTCTCAATTTTCTTTCCATTTCACTTTTTATTTTTCTTACAGGATTGATTGTTTTTTATTTTGTGCTTCGTCAACAGGTAAATCAGAATATTAACATCGAGCTTCAGAAAAGGCAAACGAGCATTCAGAACCAAATGCAATCGGCACACGGAGCTCCCTCAACTCCTTCAGGAATTGAGCAGAAAATTACAATCGTCCCGCTAAAAAGTACTTTGCAACCAGATGAAAGTTATTCTGACACCTTAATTTTTGACACAGAAACAAACCGGTACATTGCATACCGGCAACTACAATTTGTTACAGAAATAAATCAGCAAAAATTTTTGGTAAAAATTTACAAGTCGCACGCCGAAACAGACAACCTGATTGTTCGCATTATTTTATTAATGACAATTTTGGTAGTAGCCTTAATTTTCGGTCTTTTGATACTAAACCGGCACATGTCGCAAAAAACATGGACAGCCTTTTATTACACCATTAATAAAATAAGAAATTATGACTTAAACTCGCACGAAGATTTTAAGCTTAAAGAAAGCGACATAAAAGAATTTAACGACCTGAACAGTGTACTAATTTCGATGACCAACCGAATTAAAGACGATTATTACAACCTGAAAGAATACACCGAAAATGCCTCGCACGAGTTACAAACTCCCATTGCTGTAATTATTTCAAAAATGGAACTATTGCTCCAGTCTGACTACCTCAAGGAAAAAGAATTAAAAACAATTAGCGACGCATACGAAGCGTGTACAAAACTATCGCGCCTTACAAACACTTTGTTATTACTTTCGAAAATTGGCAACCGGCAATTCCCCGAAGTTGAAGAAATAGACTTCAAAAAAATAATTGACTCACAATTACATGATCTGGAAGATGTAATAAACAATAAAAAAATTACTATCGATGGTCCCGACAAAAGCCACCTGATAAAAATGAATCCTTATCTGGCCGACATACTGATTTCCAACCTCATAAAAAATGCCATTCGGCATAACCACAAAAACGGCACAATTAAGTTTTCAATTTCCCAAGACCAACTAATTGTTGCCAATACCGGAGAAGAAACCAAAGGAGATCCTGACAAATTATTTAAACGGTTCTACAAATCTTCAGCATCGGACAAATCGGTTGGATTGGGACTTGCCATTGTGCAAAAAATATGTGAGGTTTCGGGCTTCGAAGCCAATTATTTATTCAAAAACGGAATGCATTCGTTTATTATCCAGTTTCAACCCGAAAAGAATACAAAACCCGAATAAAAACAACAATTGATTAATATCAATTTATTCTAAATAAAAATCTGATTTTTCCATAAAAACCCGTTTAATACCAGCAAAAACAAAAACACATAAAACACTCAATAACTACTATTTACAAAAACACAACTCTATTCACAACTCTATATCATCCATCTTTTTTCTTATTTATTTAGAGACACCTTTTGTCATCTGTTTTTGCTTTTTCTACAACTCTTTTTCAATTCTGAATTTTTCTACAGATTTTCTACAGATTGTTTTAATAATATTGATCTTGAATTCGAATAGAAGAATGACAAACATGATAGGATTACTCGGATTAAACCACAAAACAGCTCCAATTAAAATTCGCGAAAGATTCGTTTTTTGCGAGGAAGATGTGAAGCGTTTTGTACCACAATTAATTGAAATAGGCTTAAACGGAGCTATTGTTGTATCAACATGCAACCGAACCGAAATCTATTTTGATTATTCAGGATCTGATATTAGCCGTTTTACGGATACAATCGAATCAAAACTTTTTGAGTGGAGAAGAACAGACAAAAGTGTACGTTCGCATTTCTACCGCAAATACCAGGAAGATGCGTCGCAGCATTTATTCAGGGTCGCTTCGGGGCTTGACTCAATGGCACTTGGAGAATATCAGATTGTTGGACAGCTAAAAGATGCTTTTGCGATTGCAGAAAAACACCAGGTAACCAGTACTACTTTAATTCGTTTGTTTAACAAAGCTTTTGAGGCAGGCAAAAAAGTAAGAACACTTACCGAACTATCAAAAGGAGCCGTTTCGATAAGTTACGCAGCTGTTGAACTGGCCAGCAAAAAATTACACAATTTGAGTTCGCATCCGACTTTGCTTATTGGAGCCGGACAAACCGGTGAACTCACTTTACAGAACCTGATAAAAAAAGGGTGTTCCCGTTTTACCATTATCAACCGGACTTTTGAAAAAGCCTGCGAAGTGGCTGACCGCCATAAAGGAGTAGCCAAAGATTTTTCGGAATTGGAAAATGAACTTGTTACAAACGATATTGTAATCGCATCAACCGCATCAAAAAAGGCATTAATTACAAAAGCGATGGTTGAAAAAGTAATGGTTCAGCGCCAAAACAAACCTATGTTTTTTGTTGATCTTTCAGTGCCACACAATATCGCTACCGATGTAGATGAACTGGAAAATGTTTTTGTATTTGACGTGGACGATTTAAATGCAGTGGTTGACCAGACTTTTGGCAAACGACAGGGAGAAATTGCAAAAGCAGAAAAAATAATTACGGAAGTAGTTACCGAGTTTTCCGACTGGCAACACACCCGAAACTTAACACCAACTTTTCAAAACATCAGCGACAATTTCCAAAAAATAAATAAAACCGAACTCGAAGGTTTTATAAAAAGGCAGGTAAATACCGACGGCGAAGACGCTTCGTTGTATGCCGACCACATTACCAATAAATTTATCCGGCTGATGATAAAAAATGTAAAATCAATTACCGATAACGGTCGTAAAAAAGAATACATCGAACTTGTGAACGACCTGTTCAATATAGCTCCATGAAACGAGAACACAACAATCTTTTCACACAAAAGAACAACCACAAACGAGTTCCATCGAATACCTTTGAACATTTTGAATCATAATGAGATGAAAAACACAATTCGTATTGGTACGCGGGGCAGCAAACTTGCCTTGTATCAGGCTTACCGGGTAAAAGATTCGCTGGAACAAAAATTTCCCGACAAATCATTTGAGATTGTTATTGTAAAAACAAAGGGCGACAAAATTTTAGATGTTCCGCTTTCTAAAATAGGCGACAAAGGCCTCTTTACAAAAGAATTGGAAGTAGCCATGTTTAACAATGAAATCGACATGGCCGTGCACAGTTTAAAAGATTTGCCAACCATTTTCCCCGAAGGGACAAAATTAGGGGCAGTGTTAAAAAGAGGCGCTGTAAACGATGCACTGGTAAGTAAAAATCATCTTAAAATTTCTGATTTTACATCAGAACACACCATTGCTACTTCAAGTCTGCGTCGCAAAGCACAGTTATTAAAGCTAAATCCGAATCTAAATATTGTTGAAATCAGAGGCAATGTAAATACGCGCATCCGAAAAATGGAAGAAGGATATTGTGATGCTATGATTATGGCAACTGCCGGACTTCAACGCCTCGAAATGGATGCTTTTATCACAGAAATTATTAATCCGGAAATTATGATTCCGGCTTGCGGACAAGGAGCGATAGCCATTGAAATAAAAGACAACGATTTGGAGATTGAAGAGCTGGTTGGCTCAATCAATCACGAAGAAACCATGATAACCAGCTCCGCAGAACGTGCATTTCTTAATACCCTGGAAGGCGGATGCCAGATTCCGGTTGGAAGTACTTGCAAAATCACTGGAGACCAGGTTAAAATAACGGGCTTTGTTTCCAGTATCAACGGGAGTAACTTTTTAAAAGAGTCGGCAAGTGGCCCGGTTGAGAACGCCCGGCAAATTGCCATCGGTTTGGCAAAAAAGTTATTTAGCTCCGGTGGCAAAGAAATTCTGGATTCAATTCGTTCTGAAAATTTTCCTGCTCAAAAAGTCGAACTTCCGTTAAAAGGCAGAACAATTATTTCAACTCGTCCGGTTGATACCAACGATACTCTTCCTCAGTTGCTAAAAAATGCAGGAAGCACAGTTTTGCCCCTGCCAATGATTCAGATTGAACAGACGAATATTTCTCCTTCAGAATCAGACAAACTAAAAAACCTGGACTACTTCCATTGGATTATCTTCACCAGCAAAAATGGAGTAGCCTCCTTTTTTAAACAGTTGATTGAAATTAATGGAAACACAAGTTTGCCAGACTCGTTGAAAATTGCTGTTGTCGGAGAAAAAACAGCTGCCGAACTAGATTATTATGGATATGCGCCTCATCTTTCAGGCAAAAAAAATACTTCTGAGAACTTAATTCAGGAATTGATTGACAAATATAATCCGCAGGCACAAAACTTTTTGTTACCCCTTGGAAACCTGGCCGACAATACTCTTGAAAACCGCCTGTCTGCAGCAAACGAAGTAACAAGAATAAACGTGTACAATACGGTAAAACCGTATAAAGCCGACAAAGAAATCCTGAAGACTGTATCAAATAACGATTACGATCTGATCGTTTTTACAAGTCCTTCTACTTTTAAGAATTTTTGCCATTTTTATGGAACTGAAAAACTCGCGGATTTAAAAATGGCCAGCATCGGAACTGTAACAACAACTGCCATAAACGAAGCGGGTGCCACCCCTTTAATTACGGCAGAAAAATCGGATGCTGAAGGTTTGTACAAAGCCATTGTTGATTATTACCAGAAACCAATATAAAACTTTAAAACAAGATAGATATGATATTTCCGGAAACAAGATTAAGAAGATTAAGATACAATTCGGTATTACGCGACATGGTAACAGAAACTAAATTATCGGTTGATGATTTGGTTATGCCACTTTTTGTATGCGCAGGAACAAATGTAAGAAATCCGATTAGTTCAATGCCAGGCAACTACCAGTTGTCGGTTGAAAACCTAGTTGAAGAATGCAAAAAAGTTTACCAGTCGGGAGTAAAAGCCGTTCTTTTATTTGGTATTCCGGCAGAGAAGGACGAAGACGGAACAGTAGCCTGCCAGCACAACGGAATTGTACAACAGGCAATTCGTGCCATAAAAGCGGAGATTCCCGATTTATATATTATTGCAGATGTATGCAATTGCGAATACACCACCCACGGACATTGTGGTACAATTATAGACGGCGATGTTGACAATGATACCACACTGGAAACACTGGCTGCACAGTCAGTGTCGCTGGCAGAAGCCGGTGCCGACATGATTGCGCCAAGCGACATGATGGACGGACGAGTTGGCAAAATAAGGGAAGCTCTGGATGAAAACAAATTTGAGAAAATCCCGATTATGGCCTATTCTGCAAAATATGCATCTGGTTTTTACGGCCCGTTTAGAGAAGCTGCCGAAAGTGCGCCAAAATTTGGAAACCGAGCAACTTACCAAATGAATCCGGCTAATTCAGACGAAGCACTACGCGAAGTAGAACTTGACATTGCTGAAGGCGCCGATTTAGTTATGGTTAAACCCGCACTTGCTTACCTCGATGTTATTTACCGCGTAAAAAACGAGTTTCGGATGCCAACAGCAGCCTACAATGTAAGTGGCGAATTTTCGATGCTAAAAGCAGCAGAAGAAAAAGACTGGATTGATGGCGCCCGGGTAATGATGGAAATACTCACTTCAATAAAACGTGCAGGAGCCGATATTATCATTACCTATTCTGCTGTGGATGCAGCCAATATTTTAAACGGAATTAAGTAAAAAAAGCATGCAGTTTTCAAAAAGTATAGAGGCTTTTCAGCAAGCTCAGAAGTCGATACCAGGAGGCGTAAACTCACCGGTTCGAGCTTTTAAAAGCGTAAATTTAAATCCGGTTTTTATAGACAAAGCCAAAGGTACAACAGTTTTCGATATCGATGGAAATAAATACATCGACTTTGTTGCTTCGTGGGGACCACTGATTTTTGGTCACGCACACGAAGAAATTGTAGCAGCCATTAACGAGGCTGCGCAAAAAGGAACCAGTTATGGTGCGCCTACAACCTGCGAAACCGAAATGGCCGAGCTGATTGTTCAAATGGTACCTTCGATTGAAAAGGTGCGAATGGTCAACTCCGGAACAGAAGCAACAATGAGTGCCATCAGGCTGGCGCGTGGTTACACAGGCCGCGAAAAAATCTTAAAGTTTGTAGGGAATTACCACGGACACGGCGATAGTTTTCTGATAAAAGCGGGATCGGGAGCGATCACACTTGGCTTACCTGATAGTCCCGGAGTAACTGCAGGAAATGCAAAAGACACGCTGCTGGCACACTACAACGATCTTCATTCAGTAGAAAAAATATTTAAGGAAGAAGGGATAAACATAGCAGCAATAATTGTCGAACCTGTTGCCGGCAACATGGGAGTTGTTCCTCCTGAAAAAGGATTTCTCGAAGGTCTTCGGGAAATTGCCACACAAAACAGCACGCTGCTTATCTTCGATGAAGTAATCACAGGTTTCCGCTTAGCGAAAGGAGGTGCCCAGGAATACTTTGATGTGATGCCTGATCTTACCACACTCGGAAAAATTATTGGAGGTGGTTTACCGGTTGGTGCTTATGGCGGGAAAAAAGAAATTATGGATCAACTCGCTCCGGGCGGACCGGTATACCAGGCCGGAACTTTATCAGGAAATCCACTGGCAATGGCTGCAGGTAGCACAATGCTTAAAATGATACTGAAGACTCCTGATTTTTATTCGGAACTGGAACGAAAAGCAAAAAAACTGGAGGAAGGTATCTTAAACAACCTTAAATCAACCGGCATAAACGGCGTAATCAATCGTGTTGGATCAATGATGACCCTATTCTTCACAAATGAAGAAAGAGTAACATCTTTTGATGAAGCTATGAAATCGGACACTTCCCGCTATGCTGACTACTTCAAACTCTCGCTCGAAAGCGGTATTTACATTGCACCATCGCAGTTCGAGTGTTTGTTTGTGTCGTATGCACACACCGATGAAGATATCGATAACATCATCAGTGCCAATTTAAACGCTTTAAAACAATTAGCTTAACTCAGACAAAGAGAAAAAGATTGATTAAAGTTGGAAACCAGTTGGAAATATCTTGCAAACAGTTACATAACTTTTATTGATAAAATACAAATACCAAAATAGATGGAAAAGGGAATTTTTGTAAGAACACTTGAAGGAGAAAAAACAGAACGGCCACCGGTGTGGTTTATGCGCCAGGCGGGCAGAGTACTTCCATCATACTTGGAAATGCGCAAAGATTACAGCTTTAAGGAACTGATGCGCGATCCGGAACTGGCAGCAAAAGTGACTTTACTTCCTGTTCACGACCTGGGTGTTGATGCGGCAATTCTCTTTTCCGACATATTGGTTATTCCGGAGGCACTTGGAATGGATCTCTCATTTACTGATTCGGGGCCACGTTTTACAACAGCACTGAAAGATGTGCAGGATCCGATAAAACAGTTAAACGCCGATACATCGAAGCTGGAATATATTTATAATGTTATCGACAAAATACAGGAAACAAAACCGGAAGGACTTCCACTGATTGGATTCTGCGGGGCACCGTTTACTACACTTTGTTACATGGTTCAGGGATTGGGAACCAACCACACTTTCCCCGATGCCGTATCATTGTTGTACAAAGATAAAAAGCTGGCAAAACAACTTTTAAGTGCCATTACCGATCTTTCTATTGAATACGCATTAAACCAGGTAAAACATGGAATTTCAGCCTTCCAGATTTTTGAAACACATGCCGGATTAATTCCATCGGACGTGTATATGGAACTTATTATGCCTTTTGTAAGGGAAATATCAGCTGCTGTCATGAATACAGGAGTTCCGGTAATTTTCTTACCCAAAGGATTGGGTGTTGGATTAAAATACCTGCAACCCGGCGATGCTAATTATATTAGTATTGACTGGCAGGTACCAATTGCAGACGCACGCAAAATGGTTCCTCAGGAAATGGGATTACAGGGAAATCTTGACCCCAGGATTTTACTGGCCAACCAAAATACTATCAGTAAGAAACTGGAAGAATACCTTCCGTTTGGAGCAAAAGAAAGTAACTGGATATTTAATGTTGGGCACGGATTTATTCCCGGAATACCTGTTGAAAACGCAAAATTTGTAGTCGACTGGATAAAAGGGACAAACTGGAATCGTTAAAACCGGAAAAATCCAAAAGATTGTATTTACATTAGGAATATAAAGAATGACAACAAACCTGAATGAAATAATAACACATGATGCCGTAAAAGTAGTACACTATATAATTAGTGTCTCCTTTTTATTTTTTACGGTGCTATTGGTTGCACGCTCATTTCGTGGTATTGCAAAAAACCTGGCTTACACACGTTTTGACAAATTTCTGGCAGTTGCATTTATTGTTGCCTTGTATCTGCAATTAATTCTGGGACTTTTCCTGTTTACAAATCTGGGAACAGGCCTCGATTTTCATTACATGCCCGGCGATGGAAGCGATATGGTTTCGAAAAGATTGTGGCCTGTTGAGCATATTGTTTTAATGTTGTTCGCTCTTTTTATTGCTAACCTTGGATTAATTTTTTCATTTCAAACACGGCAAAGTCAAAGCAGATTCAAAAAAATACTGATCTACTATTCAATATCGGTTGTCCTTATTGTCTTTTCGTTGCTATCCATTTATGCTTAAGAAGTTCACTACTGGCTTCTTTAATCTTTTTTCCTTAAGTAAATTAATGCCGGCGTTTTAATGGGATTTCTTCTGTTTAACTGAACCATTTCGCTAAGACTCCCTTTAAACTGTTCGGAATCGCTGCGCCCGGAACGCGAAACAATTGTAGTTTGAATGGTTTCGCATTGGATTGAATTCAGTCTTTCATAAATCTCCTCCAACACCTTTGTCCCCATATAAACAACGGCAGTACCTCTGTTTTCAATAATACTTATCAATTGTTTTACGCTTAACAGCTTACCGCTTACATCGCGCCCAGAAAGCAAGTGCAGCGAATTACTCCCCCGACGGTCGGTTAATGGAATCCCAAATTCTGCCGAAGCTGCATTAAACGCAGAAATACCCGGCACTACTTCAAACGGGATATTATTATCGAACAGAAACGAAGTTTCTTCAGCTCCCCGGCTAAAAATCATAGGATCGCCGGATTTTACCCGAACAACGACATTCCCCTGTTGAGCATACTTTAGCATTTTTAGATGAATCGAGTTTTGGCGCTCTGTTACATCAATCCCATCCCCGGCTCGTTTACCAACAAATATTAGTTTTGCATTTTCCGGAAAGAGCTTGCGAACGTCGCGCGAAATAAGTGCGTCATATAAAATTACATCTGCCCGGTTAATACAATTATGTGCTTTTACCGTAAGAAGGTCAGCAGGTCCCGGCCCGGCTCCAACAATATAAACTTTTCCGGCAATTTGTGCTATATTCTGTACGCCCATTCTTCCACCTCCTTTAAATAATCCAGCGGACTCCCGTACTTAAATTTGTAATCCAGAGCTTTTATCACTTTATCGCTGTTTACCACCTTAAACGCCTCTGGCTCATTTGTAAAATCGGGAACCGGCAATTCACTTATTTTTGCGGCCTTTGTATAAAACTGTCTTTTAGTAGGATGTTCCGGACTTGATGCGTTAAAAGTTTCGCCCCAAATATCCTTTTCAATTATTTGAGTAATTACACCAATACAATCATCTCGATGAATCAGGTTAACCGGAACTTCTCCGGAAACGGACTTTTTGTACGCCAAAAATCTGGCCGGATCTCTGTCGTAACCAATTAAGCCGCCAAAACGCAGCACTGTTGTTTCGAATTTTGGATTCCCTGTCAGTACTTTCTCGGCTTTCAACAAAGCACGTCCGCTTTGTTTTTCCGGACTTCCTTCATCTCCTTCTTTAACCTCTTTATTTTTCGATTCGTATACAGAAGTTGAGGAAATAAAAAGCACTTTAGAAATACCTATTTCTTCAGCCTTTAACGCAATCTGACCAATTTTTTGTGGAAACGACTCCTCAACACAATCCGTTCGGGTGGGCGGAATTGAAACAACCAACACATCTGTATTAAAAAAACTATTGTAGTCAACTTCCAGTGCCTTTGGTTTTACTTTTACATAAAAAGAACTAATTCCGGTCATTTCCAAATCATTGTAACTCGGGGTAGAACTTGCAGAACCTTTAACATTCCAACCTTTACGAAGCAGGGATTTACCAAGGGCTGTCCCCAGCCATCCACATCCTAAAATTGACACTGTTGTACTCATGACTATATTTTTTGTTTTTTATAATTTTTAACCGACTATTTTCCTTCGGGAATCCGTTAGCAGACTCTTTAATGCTTAAATTCCTTACCCTCCTTAATCCCTTTCACATATTTCTTTCGGATAACAAAATCGCCAAAATGTTCTCCTTTGTGCCTGTTTCCGGCAAAATCTGCAATTATTGGATGCAACTCTTTCAGAATCTCATCTTCTGGTATGGTTTCACGATAAAGGGTATTTAAACGCGTTCCTTCAAAACTGCCTCCTAAATACAAATTGTAATAACCCGGTGATTTTCCAATAAAACCAATCTCTGCCAGATGCGGGCGTCCGCAACCGTTAGGACAACCAGTCATTCGAATCACGATTTCTTCCTTCGACAAATCGAATTCAGCCAAAATCCCATCAATTTTTGAAATAAGTGAAGGCAGATATCTTTCGGCCTCAGCAAAAGCCAACGGGCAGGTTGGTAATGCTACACACGCAATGGAGTTTTGACGCAAGCCTGAAATTTCAGAAGGAGCAACGCCATTTTTAGCAAGAATCGAGTCAACTTTCTTTTTGATAGTTGCTGAAACTCCTGCTACTATCAGGTTTTGATTTCCGGTGAGAATAAAATCGCCGTCACTAATTTTTGCAATTTCGCGCAACGCCGTTTTTAGTTTTTGCGATCCGTTGTCTTTTACCCGGCCACCTTCAACAAAATAGGTTAAATGCCATTTGTCGTCTGTTCCTCTCTTCCATCCAAAATCGTCGCCATTGCGTTCCAGCTTAAAAGGCTTCTCTTTTTTCAATTTAAAACCAAGCCGGGTTTCAACTTCAGTCTTGAAATTCTCAATACCAAGTCTATCAATTGTATATTTTAACCTCGCCAGTTTGCGGTTTTTCCGGTCGCCGTTATCGCGTTGAAACAAAACCACTTTTTCGGCAACATCAATTACCTGTTCAGGTTTACAAAAACCAATAACCGTTCCTAGCCGCGGATAAGTTTCGGGCATCGCAAACGTTGATCCAAGTCCGCCCCCAACCGATACATTGTAACCTACAATTTTATCTTGTTCAACTATAGCAATAAATCCAAGGTCCTGCGAAAACACATCACAATCGTTGTTTGGCGGAATTACAATACCAATTTTGAATTTACGTGGCAAATACCGGTTGCCATACAAAGGTTCAACATCGGTTTTACTATCTGCTATCAGTTTTTTATCGAGCCAAATTTCATGATAAGCCGTTGTTTTTGGCAACAAATGCTCACTCACCTTTTGTGCCAGATCAATTACTTCGGCGTGAAACGGTGATTCTGCCGGATTTGCATGACTCATTACATTTCGGTTAACATCGCCGCAAGCTGCAATAGTGTCCATTAAACTATCATTCATTTCCTTAATGGTCCTTTTCAGATTTTTCTTTAGAACACCATGTAATTGAAAGGTCTGACGTGTTGTTAACTTTAATGTATGATTCGCATATTTATCTGACAAAACATCCATTTTCAGCCACTGCTCAGGAGTAAATCTTCCCCCTGGCATTCTTAAACGAATAAGAAAAGAAAAAGCAGGTTCCAGTTTCTGTCGCTTACGTTCCTTATCTAAATCGCGGTCCCACTGCAAATACATGCCATGAAATTTTGAAAGCTGAGTATCGCCTTCGGCAATGGCTCCGGTAATTGGGTTCGCCAAACTTTCCGCTAAAGTACCCCGCAAATAATTGCTGTCGTACTTTAGTTTTTCCACTACGGAAAGTTCTTTCCAGTTAATAGTATCGGTCATAATTTTTCGGGTTATTTTGTTACAGGGTGCGCTTAAGGTTGATTATACTGCGCACCCATAATCTAATAAACATCGGTTTGAAAGCGTTTTTCGCGCTTTAAGTTTTTCAGGTATTTTTCGGCTTGTTCTTCACTAATTCCTCCCTGAGTCTGGATAATCTCAAGTAAGGTTTTATTTACATCTTTTGCCATGTATTTCATATCGCCACACAAGTAGAAATGAGCACCGTTTTCCATCCAGTTGAATACCTCTTCCTGGTTCTCTTTTAATTTGTGTTGCACGTAAATTTTCTCCTCCTGATCGCGCGAAAAAGCCACATCGAGTTTTGTTAGATGCTCTGACTTTAATAATTTCTGCCATTCTGTTTGATAAATGAAATCAGAACTAAAACGACGGTCACCAAAAAACAACCACGAGTCGCCTTTCACTCCCAGGCTTTCGCGATGCTGCATAAATGCACGATAAGGTGCAACTCCGGTTCCGGCACCCACCATAATAATTTTTGAACCATTGGGAGGCAACTTAAACGATGGATTCTTTTCAATATAGACCGGAAGCTGATCATCCAGTTCAATTGTATCGGCCAGATGCGACGAACATGCACCTTTTCTCTGCCTGTCTTTTCTCTCGTAACGCACCACAGATACGGTTACATGCACTTCTTCGCCCACACTTTCCATACTCGACGAAATAGAATACAATCGTGCAGGAATGTGACGCAACACCTCTACCAACTTATTGGCATTCCAATCAAACGGAAAATCTTCCAATAAATCCAAAACATCATGTCCGTACAAATAATCGTCCGATAACTGATCGTCGTTTATAATTTTTTCCAGTTCAGGATTCTTTACTTTCTCCTGGAATTTTCGAAGTACATCAAAAGTCAGTGTCGTAATCTCCAGATGATGAGAAAGCGCATCTTTTATGGTAACTTCTTCTTCCTTTATATCTACCTTTTGGTCAGGATCAAAACCAGTTTTTTCCAGAATTTGTTCTACTAGCGAGTCCGGATTTTTAGCAAAAATACCCAACGAATCACCCGGCTCGTATTCAATCCCCGATCCCTCCAGCGAAAGCTCCACATGATAGACCTCCTTGTCAGAATCGCGCCCTGTGATTTGAACTTTATCGAGCACAGTTGCCATGTACGGATTTGTTTTTGAAAACTCTTCGTATGCCGACACTCCGCTTTCCGAATTAGCTCCTTCCGATGTTGGAGCCGAAGCCTGCGCTGAAGTCAGGTTCACCAGGAAGTTATTCATCCAGATGTCTGCATCCCGATCGTAATCTACATCGCATTTCGTTAACGAAGTAACAGGAAAAGCTCCCAAGCTTTTTAAAGCTCCATAAATATCTTCTCCTGTCTTACAAAAATGCTTGTAAGTTTTATCGCCCAGTGCCAGAACCGAATAATTCAGTTTCTCCAGTTGAGGTGCCCGGGTTCCGGTAACATATTTATAAAAGTCTTCTGCCATATCCGGCGGTTCTCCTTCGCCATGTGTACTTACAATAATGGCCACATTTTCCTCTTCGTTTAATTTCTTGTAATTAAAATCGTACATGCTTAAAACCTGCGCATTAATATTCTTATTGGCAGCTTTTTCAGCCAGTTTTTCAGCCAGTCCGTGCGAATGGCCGGTTTCTGAGCCATAAAGAATAGTTAGATTTATCAGGCTTTCTGGCTTTGTTACCATTGCCTGAGGTTGCGACAATGAAACTTCTCCCCCACCTTCTGAGGCCAACCTTCCTTCCAGATAGCCGCTTAACCACAAAATCTGGTCTTTTGTTAATCCGGGCAGCAATTGATTTAAAGTCGATAACTGCTGCTCGCTAAATGGATTTGTTTTCAAACTCATTTTATTATTTAATTTAACTGTAACTTATCTTGTATTAAATTTCTAATTCTGATTGATTCGTAAACATTCTCACCGTTTGAACCGACGGCAATCGTAATATTTCCTTTTTTCAATATGGCTGGTGAAACAAACTGACATAATTCCGGTTTGTCGTGAATATTCACCAGAACTCCGGCTTCGTAACAATCTTTTACAATTTGTTTATCCAGTTCTTCATTGTTTGAGCAGGAATAAAGAATAAAATAATCAGGCAGGTACTTTTTGTGATAAGCTGCCTCGATAAATTTCACGCCACTATTTTTAATTTCAGTACAAACTTTTAATGCAAGCACTTCCACTTCGGCATCAAAGCGTTGAAGGATTTTCAGTTTTTTAAATGCATCTTCCCCCCCTCCAACAACCAGTATTTTCTGATTGGCAATATTTATTGATATGGGTAAAAATTTCTTCTTCATCATGTATACCTATATTTCATATTCAATCGGCGTTTCTTTAACACGCCCGAAGTTGCTTTTGTTCCATGCTCGCTCATGAAAAAAATAAAGAGCCATTTTTGTAAACACCTCAATTCCTCCAATGGTAACCGCGAAATTGATATCTCCAACAACAATCCACGAGATTATTATGGTGTCGATAGTCCCAAGTGTCCGCCACGAAATTGTTTTCACAATACTCCTTCTTTTCCGATCGACCATTTTCATATTATTTTCAACTTTTCCCATTCGGATTAATTTGTCTAAATATTCGAACTCTTTCTTTTCTGTTTCATTTTTTTAAGCCTGAGTGTTTTCCTTTTCAAAACATTCTTTTGCTCCTCTTTTTTTAACGCAACCAAATTGATGCTTTCGGCTCCTGAAGTCCTTAAATAAAAAAAGCCCTCCTGCAGCTGCAGAAGGGCGAATAAATTATATTAGTTATGAGCTAATTACACATCAATATCCTTCTGCAAAAACAGTATAACAACACATACACATCATACATGTCATTCGGTTTGTTTTTATTTCAGAAGAATTATTCATTCGTTTATAATTGCTTATTTTTAAAGTAACTCATTTAACTCACATGTACTTTTATTACTCTTAGTAAGTTTTAACTTACATGCTCGTATCTTAATTAATAAATGCAACCTAAGTCACACTGCAAATGTAAATCTTTATTTCAGACAACAAAGTATTTATCAAGCTTTTTCTTATTCAGTCTAAATTAATTAACATTGAAAAAATAGTTTAAAACACACCAATACTATTTAACGCGTATTTTCCATGATATAAATACTATAAATAATAAATGTTTTATTATCGCAGTTTATTTAGATTCATTTTACACAATAACATTTATTAACAGAAGACTATTAAACGCTGTATTAAAGATCATTACAGCCACCACAAAGAACAGCCGGATAATATAATTTTCCATGCTGATTTATGCCTCTTGATTGTTAATAAATTATTACTATTTTTGAAATCCTTGCTTCAAAAAAAAGAAGATTAAAGGGTTTAACAAATCAATAATACTTATACAATATGAAGGTTTATAAAACTGACGAAATTCGGAACATTGCTCTAATCGGTAATGCCGGCAGTGGGAAAACCACCCTTGCAGAAGCTATGCTTTTTGAGGGTGGAATTATCAGTCGCAGAGGTGAAGTAACCGCAAAGAATACGGTTTCTGACTACACCCAAATTGAGCAGGATTATGGCAATTCTGTTTTTTCTACATTATTATACACTGAGTTCAACGGGAAGAAGATCAATATTCTGGATACTCCGGGGATGGATGATCTGTGCGGAAGCGTTGTTCAGGCCTTAAGTGTAACTGCGCTTAGCTTAATTACAATCAATGCATCGAATGGTGTTGAAGCCGGCACAGAAGCGGCAGCTCGTCAGGCCGAAGCAGCTAACACTCCGCTTGTTTTTGTATTCAATCAGTTGGATCACGACAATTCGAATTTCGACAGTACTTTAGACCAATGTAAAACCGCCTTCGGAAATAAAGTAACCGTTGTACAATATCCTGTTGATGCAGGTCCGTCTTTCTCATCAATTATTGATGTATTAAAGATGAAAATGTACAAATACCCTAAAGACGGAGGTACACCTGAAATACTTGACATTCCTGCTTCAGAAAAAGACAAGGCAGATGAATTACACAACGAATTGGTTGAGATGGCTGCCGAAAATGAAGAATCATTAATGGAACTGTATTTCGACAAAGGCACACTTACCGAAGACGAAATGCGCAAAGGAATTAAACTTGGGATGTTGGAAAGAGGTTTATTCCCGGTATTCTGTACCTGCGCAAAACAAAACAAAGGCGTTGGTCGTTTGATGGAATTTATAACCAATATTTCTCCAGCTCCAAGCGAGAAAAAGATGACCGAAATTGTAGCCGGTAAAGAAGTAAAAATGGATGCTTCGGACTTGCCAAGTATTTTTGTATTTAAAACAGCTGTTGAATCGCACGTTGGCGAGATTACCTATTTTAAAGTAATGTCGGGAACAGTTAAAGAAGGTTTAGACCTTGTAAACAGTAAATCGGGCAATAAAGAACGTTTGTCGCAGGTATTTGTTTCGGCAGGTAAAAACCGCGAAAAAGTAGATCAGCTTGTAGCAGGCGACTTAGGATGTACGGTAAAACTTAAGGACACAAAATACAATCAAACTTTGTCGCCTAAAGAAGCCAGTACAAAATTCAAAGAAATTAAATTCCCTGCATCGCGCCATACAGTTGCAGTTAAGGCCAAAAACGATTCAGACGATGAGAAGGTAGGTGAAATACTAAGTAAAATAAAATACGAAGACCCAACTTACGTAATTGAATACTCAAAAGAATTAAAACAATTGCTTGTTCACGGACAAGGAGAATACCATTTAAATGTACTAAAATGGTATTTTGATACCGTTTACAAAATTGACGTTGATTATTTAGCACCTAAAATTCCATACCGCGAAACAATTACCAAACCCGCCCAGGCAGATTACCGTCATAAAAAACAATCGGGTGGTTCCGGACAATTTGGTGAAGTACATTTAATTATTGAACCATATGAAACAGGAGCTGAACCTAAAAAGATGTTCAAGTTTGGCGATAAGGAACAAAAATTATCTGTTCGTGCAGTTGAAGAACACGAATTACCATGGGGCGGAAAACTTATTTTCTGCAACTGTATTGTTGGTGGTTCCATCGATGCTCGTTTCCTTCCGGCTATTCTGAAGGGGATTATGGAAAAGATGAACGAAGGGCCACTTACCGGTTCTTATGCCCGCGATATTGTAGTTTATATTTATGACGGAAAAATGCACCCGGTTGATTCAAACGAAATATCGTTTAAACTTGCAGGCCGCAATGCATTTAGTATGGCCTTTAAAAATGCCGGAGCTAAAATTCTGGAACCAATTTACGACCTCGATGTATGGACTCCATCTGATCGAATGGGAGATGTTATGAGTGACCTGCAAGGACGTCGTGCCATGATTATGGGTATGGGTTCCGAAAAAGGGCTTGAGAAAATTACAGCAAAAGTTCCGTTAAAGGAAATGAATAAATACACCACTTCGCTTAGTTCTATTACAGGAGGACGTGGAATATTTAGTATAGCTTTCGACGGATATGAAAAAGTACCTACTGATGTACAAGAAGAACTGCTGAAAGCTTACGAAGCTGAGCAAGAAGAAGAATAGACCATTTTCTAATCCATTTTACTATAAACTAAAATGAAGCCCCGGTTTGTCATTTGACAGATCGGGGTTTGTTTTGGCCCATTTTTAAACTAAATCAAGCATCAATATAAAAACCAAAAGCAACTATAATAAAGCCAAAGGGTTTCAACCAAAATCTGAAGAAACAATAAATACATATTGTAATAATCACGAAATAGTTGAAAATTTGTAATCCGAACAGATTATGCAGTCATTATTAAACAATTCAGAAAACCATGAAAAAGACAAATGCGATGCGCCTACTGGATCGCTCTAAAGTTGAATACAAAGCAATAACATACGAAGTCGACCAATCTGACCTGAGTGCAATTCATGTGGCCAAAAGCCTTAATCAGGATATTTCAAAAGTATTTAAAACGCTGGTTCTGGAAGGCGATAAAACAGGTTTTCTTGTAGCTTGCATTCCCGGAGCAGAAGAAGTGCACATAAAAAAACTGGCAACATTAAGTGGAAATAAAAAGTGTGCTATGATTCCGATGAAAGATATTTTTAAAGTAACAGGTTACATTCGCGGAGGCTGTTCTCCTTTTGCAATGAAAAAACAATTCCCCACTTTTATCGACAAAAGTGCCTTGCTTTTTCAGAAAATATATGTGAGCGCAGGTGTGCGTGGTATGCAAATAGAAATTACACCTGGCGACCTGATAAAACTAACAAACGCCCAAACTGGAGAATTAACCTGAAATCCGTTTGGATATTACTTCTTTTGTAACTCCATTCTTGTTTTATGAAGCTCCATATTCATTTTGGTGTAGCGATCAAGCGAATTCTTTTTATGAATTTCAAATTCCTCTTTTAATTCTTCGTATTCCTTTTTTGTACGCACAGTAATTGTATTACTCCTTTTAAATAGCATAAAAACAATACCTGCCAGTACCAGAACACCTAAAATAAATGCATACATCGAAAAAGAATACACATTCTTATTTATTTGCATTCCTAAAACCTTAATGGAATTCTGATTTTTAATACTCTCGTCAAGCTTCGACTGCAGTTCTTCTGTTTTACTTTTATTTGAGCTTAATTCTTTCTTAAGCGATAAAATCCGGGCATGATCCTCATTCATGTTTTTCTCAAGCAAAGCAATCGAATCTGATACTGCCTTATAAAACTCATCCAACTGTTGCGGTTTCATAAAGTACGAACCATTCCAGAAATTGACATTATTTTTAAATATTTCATATTGTTGTTCCAGATTATTTTCGCTTTTCCAGGCATTTACATTTTTCTGAGCCAATGAAACAAGTGAAACAAAAGTTACAAATAGTATGAGTACAGCAAATCTTTTCATGTTACCTAATTAGAATATTCAACTAACGACCTAAGCTAATAATTGTTGTATTTTTCCCCATTGCTTTTTTGGCGTAAAAATTAATTGAGAATGTATATCACTATAGATGAAGTTATCCTCTTTTTTAAAGTACAACAAAGGTAGTTATTATTTTATGTCAGTAAAATTGTTTGTGCCTTTAGATTCCATGGAATGGCGAAGACAACCAGGATTTCACATTTTGGATATATTCACAAAAAAGAGATCAGTTTTTCTCTCGAAACAGATGCACAAAACCACTCTTTGTACGCTTCTTCCCGTCACGTCCTCTACCTACAACATCGTAGTAATAAACTCCGGGACTGGCATACCTGCCTCCTATCTTTCCATCCCAAACCGATTCTTCTCTTGCAGATTCAAATCCCTGAATATCGTTGCTTTTCCAATAATGCACACGACGCCCCCATCTGTTATAAATATTAATTTCAAGACTTTTCATCGATGAGAACCAGACAACAAATTCATCATTATCATTATCGCTATTGGGTGTAAATACATTCGGAATTTTAATAAAAGCAGTGTCCACTTCGATAAAATCTTCCAGTTGAAAGGTATCTGTACATGTTGGTAATCCGGAATCAAAATCTGAAACATGTTTGGCAACCAGTTTAACCATGTAATATCCTGAATTCTCATAGGTGTAAACCGGGGCATCGTCAACCACAGGAGCATTAAACAAGAAACTGTCAACCGGTTCGGTAGCTCCTTCCGATTCTTTTGTTATTTCACCAATTTCACGATAAAAAAACCACTCATAATACCCAGAAGTTCCATTCTGCGATGCATTGTTAAATGTAACCGTAAGTGGAGCTTCTCCTTTCTCCGGATTAGCTGTAAACTCAGCTTTAGTCACAATGGATTCGTACAGAACTGCCGAGGTTGCCTCACATCCAAATTTATCGTATATCCGCAAAGTAAAATCAGTATTCTCGTAAGGCGGATCGAAATATTGCAAATTTAAAAGGGATGAAATTTTATTACCATCCACTTGCCACTCCGCCTGAACATCTTTGTAAACTTCCAATTCCGTGTTATCACTTAAATCATAATAGGTTAAAACAGCTGTTCTAAAATCACCGTGTAACCAAAACGACTCACAATTTGAATCGGAAACAGATGATTCTGCAAAAGTCCAATTGTTGAACACCCAGGCGCGGTCAACCGTTGTTTCTCCTCCCTGTGTGATTGTTGAGCGGTAACAGCCATTTGCCAAATCACTAATTTGAGAGGTTGCTGCATCAGTGTTTTCCTGAGAAAATACCTCGAAGGAGCCTGTTGCTTCGTTGTATTTTTCCCAAAGAAATGTTTTTGTCCCCTGTAATTCGGTGGTTACAAGCAGGCTCCCAATTTTTGCTAACGAATCGTTAACACAAAATATATAAATGGAATCGGTTTCTGTAAAAACAGGATAAGAAGTAACATCTGTTTCATTAGCTGCCGGAGCAGTGATTTGTGCGTGTAAGGTGCACGAAAACAGCAAAAGTGTGAATAGGAAATAAAGACTTCTCTTCATAAAATATGGCTCTTTAAGATACAATATTAACGTATAAATTTAATTTAATTGTCTGGTACACCACAAAAATAGTAAAATTCGGAGGGGAATATTTCAATCCTATAAAAAGAAGTGTGGCAAACAAAAACACAATTCTGCCATTTGTTAATAAATGGAAAAGAATTGAATCTCCGAAAAAGTTAAAGATGATGTACTTTTATGCTTAAGATTCAGGCAACAACAAGTACAATCGGCCAACATTTTTTCCCGGGCTCAATTCTGCAAGAAAATTTGCACCGGATATATAATTTAAAACACAAGCAGTTATTGTATATATTTGCCGCGCACAACCAAAAAGAGAATTTAACGTGTTCGATTATTTAAAAGATCTTAACGAATCGCAACGGGAAGCGGTTTTACGCACCGAAGGTCCTGCACTTGTAATTGCCGGGGCCGGTTCCGGGAAAACCCGCGTTTTAACCTACCGGATTGCCAATTTATTAAAACAAGGCGCACGCCCGTCGAGTATTTTGTCGCTTACTTTTACCAATAAAGCAGCCCGCGAAATGAAAGAGCGGATTGCCGGTGTTGTGGGCGAAAGTACTGCGCGCTATCTTTGGATGGGTACATTCCACAGCATTTTTGCACGTATTCTGCGTTACGAACACGAAACACTTGGTTACCCGTCGAATTTTACAATTTACGACAGTGCCGACAGTAAAAGTTTGATTAAAACCATTATTAAAAGTTTACAACTCGACGATAAAAGTTACAAACCCAACGTAGTTGCCAGCCGCATTTCTATGGCAAAAAATAACCTGATAACTCCCAACGTTTACGCCAATTCGGCCGAGATACGTAATGTTGACAAAAACATGCGAATGCCGGCTATTGCTACCATTTATAAAGAATATGCCAAACGTTGCTTTCTTTCAGGAGCTATGGACTTCGATGATTTGTTGCTTAAAACCAACCTGCTTTTTCGCGACCACCCCGATGTGCTGAAAAAATACCAGGAACGTTTTGGTTATGTAATGGTTGACGAGTATCAGGATACCAACTACTCGCAGTACCTTATTGTAAAAAAACTGGCAGCCGGGCATAAAAATATTTGTGTGGTTGGCGACGATGCACAAAGTATTTACTCTTTCCGGGGCGCACGTATTGAAAACATTCTGAACTTTAAAACAGATTATCCTGAGCACAGAATTTTTAAACTCGAACAGAATTACCGCTCAACACAAACCATTGTAAATGCAGCAAACAGTATAATTGCCCAAAACAAAAAACAAATTCCGAAAAATGTTTTCTCGGAAAAAGAGTTGGGAAAACCTATAAAAATAATTTCGGCTTTAACCGATAACGAAGAAGGTTTTTTGGTGGCTCAGGAAATTGCACAAACACAACTGCGCGATCATTATAAATACGAGGATTACGCCATTTTGTACCGAACAAATGCACAATCACGTATTTTTGAGGAATCGCTTAGAAAAAGAAATATTCCCTACAAAATTTATGGTGGTTTAAGTTTCTACCAACGTAAAGAAATTAAAGATTTGCTGAGCTATTTCAGAATCACGATAAACTCGGCAGATAACGAGGCATTAAAACGAATCATCAATTTCCCGGCGCGTGGTATTGGAGCCACAACCCTTACAAAACTAGAAACAGCCGCAATAAACAACGAAACTTCAATCTGGAATATCATTAATGCACTACCTGCTGTTAATTATGCCAACCTTAACAAAGGTACAGTAACTAAAATTCTCAATTTTGTTAACCTGATTAAACGATTTTATAAGTTGGCCGAAGAAAGCGATGCCTTCGAAACAGCTAAAACAATTGCAGAACAAACAGGTATTTTAAAAGAATTATACAACGACAAATCGCCCGAAGGTTTAAGCCGCCACGAAAATATTCAGGAATTATTAAATGGGATACAGGAATTCAGCATAAATGCAAAAGAATTGGGCGAACCGGAAAAACTGGAAAATTACCTTGAAGATGTAGCCTTGCTGACCGATCAGGACAGTGAAAAAGATGAAGACAAAAACAAAGTCACCTTAATGACCGTTCACTCGTCTAAAGGACTGGAATTTAAAAATGTTTTTATTGTTGGTTTGGAAGAAAACCTGTTTCCATCGCAGCGCCAGGGAGAAAAAAACACACAGGAAGCTTTGGAAGAAGAACGTCGGCTTTTTTATGTTGCACTAACCCGGGCCGAAGAAAATGCATGTTTTTCGTTTGCAAACCAACGTTACCGCTGGGGCAGCCTTGATTTTTGTACACCAAGCCGTTTTCTCGAAGAACTAGATGAAAAGTACCTCGACACATCGGGTGTAGAAACACTGGCACGTAACACCTCGCGTCAGCACCAAACTATGACTTCCACCCAAAAGCAAATACAGCAAATTACGCGTCGTCCGGCAGGTTCACCAATGAAAACCCGCGAATCGCAAAACATTTTCAACAAAAAACTCGTTTCCCTAAAAGAAACAGGCAGAACTCAGGATACGTTTGTGGGCGATGATGCCAGTAAAATTCAATCGGGAATGGTTGTCGAACACCAGCGTTTTGGCAAAGGAAAAGTACTACAGGTGGAGGGAGTTGCTCCAAATATTAAAGCAACAGTTTACTTCCATTCAGGAGCGCAGAAACAATTGCTACTCAAATTTGCCAGGTTGAAAATAATAGGATAAGAAGGGTTTGCTAAGAATTAATTCGTGATTTGTCGGGAATTCATTAGTTTTGCAAAATCACTTCGGGAATAAATCCTACATTTTTACTTGAAGATTAGATTTTTATCAATAAAGATTTGTTAGATGGATTATAATTCAAACAGAAAAAAATTAGCTCTTCCTGAGTATGGAAGAAATATACAAAATATGGTCGATTATCTTATGACCATTGAAGACCGCGACAAAAGAAATAAATCGGCACAAACCGTAATTGATGTTATGGGAAACCTGTATCCCTATCTGCGAGATGTGGCCGAATTTAAACACAAACTTTGGGATCATCTGGCAATTATGTCCGATTTTCAATTAGACATTGACTACCCGTACGATCCACCTTCGCCTGATATTTTAACTGAAAAACCGAGCAGAGTCCCATACAACCAGCATCATATTCAGTGGAAACATTACGGACGCACCATGGAGCTTATGATTGAAAAAGCACTGGAATACGAAGGAGAAGAGCGGGAAATTATGATTGAGCAATTGGCCAACCATATGAAAAAATCGTACCTTTCGTGGAATAAAGATGCCGTTGAAGACAAGAAAATATTTTCCGATTTAAAAATTTTATCGGGCGGTCGTTTAAAAGTTCGCGAAGACCTTCAGCTTGCCGACGCCAAGGCTTTAGTCGGCAAAAAGAAAAAGCCGCAACAAAACAAGCAGAACAAAAAGAGAAAATAAATCTTTCCAATTCAAACCCAATCTCCAATGTCAACTTTCAAAATAGAAGGTGGATACAAACTTAAAGGTGACCTCGAACCTCAGGGAGCAAAAAATGAGGCACTGCAAATTATTTGCGCCACCTTGTTATCTGCTGAAAAAACAGTTATTGAAAATATTCCTGAAATTCGTGATGTTTTAAAACTTATTGAAATTTTAAAAGGACTTGGTGTTAAAGTTGAACGCTTAAAAAAAGGAAATTTCAGTTTTGATGCTTCAACCATCAATATTGATTTCCTTAAAAGTCACGAATATGCCAAACAAGCAGGAGTTTTACGTGGTTCTATAATGATAATCGGGCCGTTGCTTGCGCGTTTCGGTCAGGGATTTATTCCACAACCCGGAGGCGACAAAATCGGACGTCGGAGAGTTGATACACACTTTATCGGGCTACAGAAACTAGGTGCTGAATTTCAATACGATGCCGACAACCATTGGTATTCCATTTCTGCAAAAAAACTGCGTGGTGCTTACATGTTACTCGACGAAGCGTCGGTAACCGGAACAGCCAACATTGTAATGGCAGCTGTACTTGCCGAAGGAGTTACCACCATATACAATGCTGCCTGCGAACCGTATTTGCAACAATTATGCAAAATGCTGGTATCGATGGGAGCAAAAATTAATGGTATTGGCTCAAACCTGTTAACAATAGAAGGAGTAACATCACTCAGTGGCTGTACGCATCGCATTCTTCCCGATATGATTGAAGTTGGCAGTTTTATTGGCCTAGCCGCCATGACAGCTTCCGAAATAAATATAAAAAATGTAGGAATTGAACACCTTGGAATCATTCCCGAATCCTTCAGAAGATTAGGAATTAAGGTGGAACAAGTGGATGACGATTTATTGGTAAGAGACACCGAACATTACGAAATTGAATCGTACATAGATGGCTCTATTATGACCATTGCCGACGCTCCCTGGCCCGGATTAACCCCCGACTTATTAAGCGTATTTTTAGTGGTTGCCACACAAGCTAAAGGCAGCGTACTTATTCACCAGAAAATGTTTGAAAGTCGCCTGTTCTTTGTCGATAAATTAATCGATATGGGTGCCCAAATAATATTATGCGATCCACACAGGGCGACGGTTATCGGACTCGACAGAAAACTCAGTTTACGCTCTACCAAAATGGTATCGCCCGATATACGTGCCGGAATTGCACTTTTAATTGCTGCCATGTCGGCAAAAGGAACCAGCACCATCGATAACATTGAACAAATAGACCGGGGCTACGAAAATATAGACGGACGCCTGAATGCGCTTGGAGCCAAGATATCAAGAATATAAAACAAAAAACGGCTAAACATTCCAACACCTATTTCGTTTATTTGTAACTAGCAATTATATTTGCGCACAACGAAGAATAATTAAATATGAAAAAATTTGTTTTATTACTGGCAATTGTATTATTGGGTACCGGTATTTCATTTGCTCAAAAAATAGGAATCAACATTGGAGATAAGGCTCCAGAATTAATCGGAACAACTCCCGATGGAAAAACAATAAAACTTTCCGATACCAGGGGCAAATTGGTTTTGCTGGATTTTTGGGCTTCGTGGTGCGGACCATGCCGCAGAGAAAATCCCAATGTAGTGAATGTGTACAACACTTTTAAAGACAAAAAATTTACAAATGGTGATGGCTTCGTTGTTTTCAACGTTTCGCTGGACCGATCTGCAGATTCATGGAAAGCCGGGATTAAACAAGATAAGTTAGACTGGCCTTATCACATCAGCGATTTAAAATACTGGCAGTCGAAACATGCAGCAGTTTACGGGGTGCGATCTATTCCTTCAAGCTTTTTGATCGATGGAAATGGAATTATTGTTGCCAAACAATTACGTGGCCCTTCATTAGAAGCAGCACTAAAAAAATATGCAAAATAGCCTGACAAAGAGGTATTTTAAATCTATTACAAAATCGATCAAATTGGCACTCAATATTTATTTGGGTGCCAATTTGTCTTTTATATTTGCATGGCAAAATTTTTGCTATCGTTGGGTAGCAAAATAAAATGATAAAAATGGCAGAAGAAAAAGTAAATAACGGGAAAAATTCGGAAGAAGAGGTATTGGAGAATGTAACCAATACAGAAAAAGAAGAAACGAAAACCCCGGACACTGAAGATAAGGTTGAAGAAAAATCTTCAAAAAAGAAAAAAGCAAAAAAAGATAAGAAGGAAGCGCAAATTGAAGAATTAGGCGAAAAATTACAGGAGATACAAGACAAACACCTTCGTTTGCAAGCTGAATTCGACAACTTCAGAAGAAGGACGATAAAAGAAAAAGCAGACCTGATAAAATCGGGAGGCGAATCTGTTCTTGTAAATATTCTACCTGTTATCGACGATTTTGAAAGAGCAATTGAGTCGTTAAAAGAAGTTTCGGATGAAGATGCAGGAAAACAAGGGACACTTCTTATTTACAATAAATTTCAGGAGTTCCTGAAACAAAACAACGTAAAGGAAATTGAAGCACTTCACCAGGATTTTGATGTGGATCTTCACGAAGCATTAACAAAAATTCCTGCCCCCGAAGAAAAACTGAAAGGAAAAGTTGTTGATGTAATTTCAAAAGGATATTGTTTGAACGAAAAGGTAATCCGGTTTGCCAAAGTAGTAATCGGAGAATAATTTGACGAAATAAAATAATGGCAAAAAGAGATTATTACGAGGTTCTAGACGTAAGCAAAAGCGCCAGCGCAGAGGAAATAAAAAAAGCCTACCGAAAAAAAGCAATTCAGTATCATCCCGATAAAAATCCGGGTGATAAACAAGCTGAAGAAAATTTCAAAGAGGCTGCTGAAGCATACGAAGTGCTGAGTAACCCTGAGAAAAAGCAACGTTACGACCAATTTGGCCACGCCGGAATGGGTGGTGCTGCCGGAGGTGGTTTTGGTGGAGGATTCTCTGACATTGAAGATATTTTCTCATCATTTGGCGATATTTTTGGCGGCCATTTTGGTGGCTTTGGTGGTTTTGGCGGTGGCGGAAGCCGCGGAAGAGGCGGACGCCGGGTTAGCAGAGGCTCCGATCTTCGTGTAAAAGTACGTCTAACATTGAGCGAAATTGTAAATGGCGTTGAGAAAAAAATAAAGGTAAAAAAATACGTTGCGTGTCAACACTGTAATGGTACTGGTGCAAAAAACGGATCGTCGTACTCCACCTGTGGAACTTGTGGTGGAGCCGGGCAGGTTACTCGCGTGCAAAACACTTTGCTTGGACAAATGCAAACTACTGCTGCCTGTCCGACCTGCCAGGGCGAAGGCAAAATGATTACCGATAAATGTAACCACTGCGCCGGAGAAGGTGTAATCCGCAACGAGGAAGTTATCAACATAAAAATACCTGCCGGTGTTGGAGAAGGAATGCAACTTAACGTTTCGGGAAAAGGAAACACCGGACGACGAGGTGGAATTAATGGCGATTTATTGGTTGTAATTACAGAAGAAGAGCACAAAGAATTGGTTCGCGACGGAAACAATCTAATCTACAACCTGTTTCTTTCGTTTCCTGAAATTACGCTGGGAACTACAGCTGAAATTCCGACAGTTGAAAACAAAGTAAAAGTGAAAATTGATGCAGGTACACAACCTGAAAAAATATTACGTTTACGTGGTAAAGGAATTCCTGATGTAAATGGGTACGGACGAGGAGATTTACTGGTTCGTGTACATGTGTGGATACCGAAGAAACTGAGTAATGAAGAAAAACGGACTTTGGAAAAACTGCAGGCATCTCCAGGTTTCCAGGAAGGTCCCTCTGCTTCTGAAAAATCATTTTTTCAGAAAATGAAAGACATGTTTGAGTAAAGTATCTAAAACTCAATAAATTATTGAAAGCCTGGTTTTACCGGGCTTTTTTTATGTCATAAAAAGGAATTTTGTTATCGTTTTCGGGAAAGTCCGAAGAATGTACCCACTTTATTTCATTAATTTTTGCAAAAAACAATGACTAAACTAAATTTGTGAAAACTACTGACGTGAAAGATTTCTATAACCGATACAATTTTCTAGAGCCTGAGTTACAGGAAGAAATCCTGAATATATCTGTTCATAAAACATTTGCTCCCAAAGAAACATTAATCCGCGAAGGCCAATTTATATCCAGTTTTCCACTTTTAATACAAGGCCTTATCAGAGTGTCAAAAACCAGTACCGACGGAAACGAACTGTTACTTTATTACCTACACGAGAATGAAGTTTGTGCCATGTCTCTTACATGTTGCATGGCAAGACAAACCAGCAATGTAAATGCTGTTGCAGAAGAAGAAACCGAAGTTTTACTCATTCCGGTAGAAAAGCTTGACATCTGGACAAGTAAATATCCGCTTTGGAAACAGTTTGTGATGCAAACTTTTCAACAGCGTTTTCGCGGACTAATTGATACACTGGATGCCCTTGCGTTTATGAAACTCGACGAACGACTTGAAAAATATTTTATCGACCGTAACAAAAAATCAGGTGCAACTACATTTACAGGAACACACCAGGATTTGGCTCTTCAACTGAATTCCTCGCGCGAGGTAATTTCGAGACTACTAAAAAAAATGGAAAAAGCCGGAAAAATTGAATTATCAAGAAATTTTATTGACTTTTCCGGTCTTGTGTGACTTTAATTACATCCCGCATTTTAAAGTCTTCTTTTATTTGTAACGTTAAAAATATAATACAATTAGTTCATAACTATTGAATACAAATTTTTTGGGTTATAAAATCGGTTAGTAGTTGAAGGTTGATTAGCCATTTGTCAGTTGACAGATGGCTTTTTTATTTACGTAATTCAACTCCATATTTATATTTTTAATATCAATACTGAATTCTATTTGCTCCACATAAGCCATTTTGCTTATCTACCTCAAACCGTAATCACAAATTAACACTCCCATCTCTGTAAATCATTGTCTTATTGCATTTTCTGCCTTATTCGCAAGATAATCAATCATAATTTCAGTTTAATGTTAATTTCATATTGAAAACTTATCCGCCTAATCAGTTACGATTTATAGATATAATACTGATATTTGTCATCAATCAGCAACAGAAAGTATCAACTTAAAATTTTAGCCAGATGTTCAAAATTCAAACGTTGAATAAAATCGACCCGGAAGGGTTAAAACTGTTCCCGTTAAACAATTACGAAATTGCAAGTGAGCTTCCTAATCCGGATGCCATTGTTTTACGTAGTTTCAAAATGCACGACATGGAAGTACCATCGTCGGTAAAAGCAATTGCACGGGCAGGAGCAGGTGTAAACAATATTCCAATTGAAAAATGTACCGAAAATGGTATCGTAGTTTTTAACACTCCGGGAGCAAATGCCAACGGAGTAAAAGAGGCTGTAATTGCCGGATTGATGCTTTCCTCGCGCGATATAATCGGTGGAGTTAACTGGGCCAAAACATTAATTGGCGAAGGCGATGCAGTAGGATCATTGGTTGAAAAAGGTAAAAGTAATTTTGCAGGACAGGAAATAAAAGGGAAAACACTTGCAGTTATTGGATTAGGCGCCATTGGTGTTTTGGTGGCCAATGCGGCCTCTGCCTTACGTATGAAAGTAATTGGCTACGACCCATACATGTCGGTAAAACATGCACTTAAACTTAGTCGCGAAGTTAGCTGGGTTGAAGGTATACAGGTTTTACTGCAACAAGCCGACTATGTTACCATAAATATTCCCTTAACACCCGATACCAAAGGTTATATAAACAAGGATAAATTTGCCATGATGAAAGACGGGGTTAAGATTTTAAACTTTGCCCGTGGAGGTTTGGTAGATCATAATGATTTAAAAGTAGCCCTGGAATCAGGAAAAGTTTCAACTTACGTTACCGACTTTCCTGATGAAGACTGTCTGAAAATGGACGGTGTTATATCTATTCCTCATCTTGGTGCATCAACTGCTGAATCAGAAACCAACTGTGCAATAATGGCGGTTGAGCAAATGCGTGAATACCTCGAAAACGGGAACATCATTAACTCCGTAAATTTCCCTGCAGCAGAAATGGAAAGAAACGGAGGAAGCCGTATTTTAATTGCCAATAAGAATGTTCCCAATATGGTTAGCCAAATTTCGTCGGTACTAGCCGCTGAACAGCTTAACATCGATAACATGTTAAATAAAAAACGTGGCGAAATTGCCTACAATATTATTGATGTCGATTCTGTTAAAGTTGACGACTCAGTAAAAGATAAATTACTGGCAATTGACGGTATTTTTATGGTACGCATAATTAATGCAAAATAGAAGTTCAGAATCAGATATTTTAAAAAAATATAAGGGGGAAATCTAATAAACAGGTTTCTCCCTTTTTTAATAAAAACAGGATAAACAATAATTAAGTGGTTGATAAAGTCAAATGCCGGCCACGGGTACTCATCCATAGTACTCCTCTCAATTTCAGTGCTTTATAAATTACCCTATCAAACTAATCCTAAATAATCATTAACATCTGGCGTTGAAAAAATTAAAGTCTTTCTTTTTTATTATTTTTGGCGTTCCTGTCCTACCTAAAATATATTGAATTAAAAGTAAGAACATGAGTAAAAGTATTGAAGTTAAAGCAGCTGACAATGTGAGGATTTTAGCTGCTGCAATGGTAGAAAAAGCCAAATCGGGGCACCCCGGGGGAGCAATGGGAGGTGCAGATTTTGTACACATCCTTTATTCCGAATTTCTTAATTACAACCCATCGGATATGACGTGGGCAAATCGCGACAGGTTCTTCCTTGATCCCGGTCATATGTCGCCAATGCTATATGGCATTCTTTCAATGGCTGGTTTTTACAGCATGGAAGATTTGGCCAATTTCCGTCAGTGGGGAAGCGTAACTCCGGGACACCCCGAAGTTGATGTGGAAAGAGGAGTTGAAAATACTTCGGGACCACTGGGACAAGGACACGTTATGGCAGTAGGTGCTGCAATTGCAGAGCGTTTTTTAGTTGAACGTTTTGGCGACTGGATGGCTCACAAAACATATACCTTTATTTCTGACGGTGGTATTCAGGAAGAAATTTCGCAGGGTGCCGGTCGTATTGCCGGTCACTTTGGTTTAAGCAACTTGATAATGTTCTACGACTCAAACGATATTCAGTTATCGACAGGAACAGACGAAGTTACAACAGAAGATACTGCAATGAAATACGAAGCCTGGGGCTGGAGAGTCGTTACAATTGATGGTAACGATGCCGCCGCCATTCGCGAGTCATTAAAAAATGCACAGGCAGAAACAGAAAAACCAACCCTGATTATTGGCAAAACAATAATGGGGAAAGGCGCAGTTACCGAAGATGGTGGTAATTTCGAAGGCCAGTGTTCAACACATGGTCAGCCACTTACTGGTGCCGGTGCATCGTTTGCAAAAACAATTGAAAACCTTGGTGGAGATGCTGAAAATCCATTTGTTATTTTCGAGGATGTAAAAGAACTCTACGAAAAACGCAAAGCAGAATTAATTGAAGCTTCAGCCGCCAAAAAGGCAGAGCAAGCTAAATGGGAAGCTGCAAATCCTGAATTAGCCCAAAAATTAAATGCATTTTTATCGAATGAAATTCCTGCTATTGATTACAGCAAGATTGAACAAAAAGAAGGTATTGCAACGCGTGGTGCCTCTGCAGCAGTTCTTTCAGTATTTGCAAAAGAAGTGGGAAATATGATAGTTTCATCAGCCGACCTTTCTAACTCTGATAAAACGGACGGATTCCTTAAACACACAAAAGCTTTTACCAAAGGTGATTTCTCTGGCCAGTTTCTACAAGCAGGTGTATGTGAACTAACCATGGCGTGTTTGATGAATGGTATGGCATTACATGGTGGCATTATTCCGGCATGTGGAACTTTTTTTGTATTTAGCGACTATATGAAACCAGCGGTAAGGATTGCTGCATTGCAAGAATTACCTGTAAAATATATCTGGACACATGATGCATTTAGGGTAGGTGAAGACGGACCAACCCACCAGCCAGTGGAACAGGAAGCCCAAATCAGGCTAATGGAGAAATTACAAAACCATAGCCACAAAAACTCCATGTTGGTTTTACGCCCAGCTGATGGAAATGAAACAACAGTTGCATGGAAAATGGCAATGGAAAATATAGACACACCTACAGCTTTAATCCTATCGCGCCAGGGAATAAAAGATGTAACTACTTATGAAACTGCCCAGGGAGCTACAAAAGGGGCATACATCCTTCAGGATTGTGAAGGCACTCCAGATATAATCTTGTTAGCAAGTGGTTCTGAAGTTAGCACTCTTGTTGCTGGAGCTGAACTCTTGGCTAAAGATGGTGTTAAGTGCAGAATTGTATCAGTCCCCTCTGAAGGTTTGTTTAGATCACAAACAACAGAATACCAGGCACAGGTTTTACCAACTGGGATAAAGAAATTTGGATTAACAGCAGGCTTGCCGGTAACTTTGGAAGGTTTGGTAGGAGCTGATGGAAAAGTATTTGGATTAGAGTCATTTGGTTTTTCTGCTCCTGCAGGGGTGCTTGACAGCAAACTAGGCTACACAGGTAAAAATGTGTATGAGCAAGTAAAAACTTTATTATAGATCAATTAAAAATACAGATATTTTAAGGTGTCCAGTTCTGGGCACCTTTTTTTGTACCATTATGAATTTATTTCATTCGCAAAACTAAAGTAACAAATAGATCTGCAATTAAAATTACAATTCTTATATCTTTACCTCTCTTAATCCAGAAGACCTAAGAATGTCACACAGAAAAGTAATTTATTGTTTTTTACTTTTAACAGCTACCCTCGTTTTCGCTAAAAAATTGGTTGGGCAAAATAACCTGTTTTTAGATGATTATGCTTTTGCTTGTGTTGATGCTGGGAAGAGTTTAATTCCTGCAATTGATTCCGGATGTTATTCTTTTGTTTTAGGCCTCTATCAAGAAGGTGATTCTTTTTATCTGAAAAACACATCTGATAAAAACCTCTTTCATCAAAAACTTGATTCTATCGCTAAATTGACTGACAAAGCAATAGTTGTGCTAAAGGGGAATTACAAACAATCTGATTTAAAAGAATATTTAACCACATTAGAAAAGGATATTTTTATTGGTGATTGGGAGCAATGGCCACTACTTACTACTTTTCTGAAAGAAAAACATCATATCACCGTTTTTTTAGAAGATCAGTTAACCCTTGCGCTTACTGATTCATTAAAAAGGAATAGTTCTAACCTGGAACAAATCCTCAATGAATCTCTAAATAAACTGGTTATTTTTGAGCCTTCAACTTTGGAAATCGACAGCCTGACTTCCACCTGCTATAATCAATGGAATGCTACTGGAAAGATTCCCAACTTTGTAGTTGTAAGCCCACAGTATGTGAGGCAGGCAAAAAATACAATTAATACCATAAACCAAACAAGAAGATTTAAAGGCGAGGTTAAGTTTCAGGATTCATTTCTCAATAAAATATATTGGAAACAATTTCCAGGCAGTGTTACTTCCGGAAAGTTTTCGTTCCCCCTTCTGGATGAATCCATCATTTTATCACCCTATAAAAATGGATTTAAAATTACACCGGGAGAAATCATCCATAATATAGGAATGAAAGATGTACCAAGGCTTCTAAACGCTTTTGAATCGACTATGCAAGATAAACTCTTTTATCATTTTAGATTTGAACATAATACTGACAACCAAGTTGAAAAAGATTGGAAAAACACGATTTCAAAAGGTGCAAATTGGATTAAAGATGATGAGCGAAAAAATGTAGTTCATTTTAAACAGTTAAATTCTTTTATTGATTACTCAAAAGACAATTCCCTTAATTTTAATACCCCCATTAGTGTTTCGGTCTGGGTAAAACCTGATAGTTTAATGAATTTTATGGGCATAGTGGGTTTTGGCAAAGCTTTTTCCTTAAAATTAAGAAAGGAAAAACTCAGTTTTACCACAGCAACTATTAAAGACCATCTAACAGATTCACTATTTAAAATAGATAATTGGACACAGGTTGGAATAGTTTTTACTCCGGGTGCAACTGTTGATTTTTATAGCAACGGCAAAAAGGTAAAATCAGTCGTTGCGTCTAAAGTTTTACCTTCTAATCAGGCACTAATAATTGGCAATAATGTTTGGGGTGAGCAATTTTATGGAGCTGTTGATGAGCTAATGATTTGGGACCGGGGTTTGTCTGAAAAGGAATTTTCGGAATTATATCAAAATCAACTTACTCCACAGTCCATATCTTTTCAGAACAAACTTATTATGTTCGTTGGTGTAGCATGTCTCTTCCTACTTTTAATTTTATTATTCAAAACCAAAAGAACAAAAGAACAAAAGCTTCAGTTAAACAGTTCTAAAGCCAAAAAGAATCAATACACAGTCCATACATTTGCAAATAGAATTGAGATTTTTGGAACCTTTAATGTAGTTTCAGAAAAAGAAGGAAATATCAGTAAATTATTTTCCCCCCTTCTAAAACAGTTGTTGTCTTTTTTTATTATCAACACAGTATATTCTGAAAATGGGATAACCTCAAAAAAAATAAATGATACTTTTTGGCCGGGATTTACAAAAATTCAGGCAAAAGAAAACAGAGGTACAAATATTCAGAAGTTACGCAAACTGCTTGAACACCTGCCTGGTGTAAACATTGTTTTCAGAGAAAAAAGATGGTTTTTCGAATGCTCCAGAGAAAGCTATACTGACCTTTTACAATACGCCAATTTGAGAAACCTATTATCCAACCAATTAAATTCCAGCTCAGTAAATTTCAATGATGTAAAGAAATTTCTTTCCGTGTTAAAGAATGGAAAAATTCTTCAGAATATTGACTCAGAGTGGCTTGACGAAACCAAAAATAAAATTTCTTACGAAGTGAACACTTTACTTTCACGTTTATGTTCCGAAGAAATCAAAGGGAATACACTTAAAGTTGATATGGCCAAAACAATGTTGCATTTTGATGATTTAAACGAAGAAGCTTTAAAGATTATGGTTAAAGAACTCATTAAAAATGGCAACCACGGCCAGGCAAAACAAGCTTTTGAAGAATTTGGGAGGAGATACTTCATTTTATACAGCGAACACTTCCCTGTTGATTATAACTCATTGCAAAAAAGTAAATAGTTTAATATTTTTATACGCGTTCCCCCATTTGTTCCCCTAATTAATCCACATGTTGGGTGTATTCTTGTATAAAAATAACTTATATAATTATGTTATGACAACAACCAGTAGACGATCATTTCTAAAAACAGCCACAGCAGTTGGTGCCGGAGCAATAATTGCTCCGAAAATAGCATCTGCAGGCCAAACAAATCAAAAAGATCCTAAAAAAGAAGTAAACATTGCATTTATAGGCGTTGGAGGCCGGGGCCGCGGACACCTAAGACGAGCTGCAATGACAGAAGGCGTAAAGATTACTGCATTTTGCGATATCGATCCTGAAGCAATAGTAAAAACACAAGAGATTCTAAAAGAGCAGGGACATCCTGAAGCTGAAGTTTATTCTGATGGAGAATATGCTTTTGAAAAGATGTTACAGCGCGATGATATTGATGGTGTTATTATTGCAACTCCCTGGTTATGGCATACCAGAATGGCCGTAGCAACAATGAAAGCCGGGAAATATGCAGCCGTTGAAGTTTCAGCAGCAAATACGATTGAAGAGTGCTGGGATTTGGTTAACACTTCAGAAGAAACCGGAATGCCGTGTATGATTCTTGAAAATGTAAATTACCGCCGCGATGTGATGGCCGTAATGAATATGGTAAAACAAGGTGTTTTTGGAGAAATTGTACATGCGCGCTGCGGCTACAGACATAGTTTGCTGGGAGTAAAATTTAATGGCGATTTGAAATTTGGCGAGGGAGCCAAAGGAGAAGCCAGATGGAGAACACAACATTCGCTTAAGCGCAATGCCGATGTTTATCCAACTCACGGACTGGGACCAATTGCAGCCATGCTTGATATTAACCGTGGAAACCGCTTCTTATACCTTACTTCTACAGCATCAAAAGCAGTTGGCTTAAAAGATTATGTGGAAGAGCATCCGAGAGGAGGAGAAGACCACCCATATGCTAAACTTCCCTGGAAACAAGGCGATGTAATTACGTCAACCATAAAAACAACAAATGGTGAAACAATTATTGTTACCCACGACTGCAATTTACCACGTCCCTACTCCTTAAATTTTCATGTGGCAGGAACTGATGGAGTTACTGATTTTGACATGGGGACCAAACGAATATTTGTTGAAGAGCCCGGGAAAAAACATGAATGGGAAGCATTCCAGGCCTGGCAAGATAAATACGATCATCCACTTTGGAAAAAATATGCAGAACAGGCTGAAGGTTCCGGACACGGTGGCATGGACTTTTTTGTAACAAGGGAATTTATTAATGCCGTAAAAGAACAGCGCCAACCTGTTCTGGATGTTTACGATGCAGCTGCGTGGAGTGCAGTTACACCACTTTCTGAAGCATCGATTGCACAAGGTAGTGCACCTCAATATTTCCCCGATTTTACAAGAGGAAATTGGATAAAACGCAAACCGGTAACGTTTGAATAATACAAAAAGGCCGTTTCAAAACATTATTTTGGAACGGCCTTTAATTTTTCAGTAAACTTATCAAGTTATTGCATACAGCTATCTTTAAAGCTCAATCTTTAAAAATACGGTGGGAGTAAACGGTACGGCATCAGTATAAATTCCAAACAAATTTATATCGTCGATTGTGGTACCGCTATAATTCGAAAACTTAATATTATTGGTGTTTATTACATTCAATACCGAGACACCTGCTTCAGCTCTTATCTTACCAGGTTTGAATTTATAAACCAGTGCCGCATCAAGTCGATTGTAAGGCTGGTTTAAATTTGTTCCGTCTTCCGATTCAACATCGAAACGGGCAAAACCCGATCCATAGATATAATTCCCCGACAAATAGAAGGATTTATAATTCAGAACACCTGCAAATTTTAATTCGTGTTTTTGATGATGTGGAGCCAGTTTATATTCTTCCGTTTTGAAAAATGGAAAGTACTCCTCGGTTTTGCTTAAAGTATAAGAAATCCAGGCCATGTGCCGTTTGTATTCTTTTTTTACAAACAGATCAATTCCGTAACTTCTGGCATCTCCTTCGTAAAACCGTTTATCATCCCATTTTTCCAAATTAAAATAACGATTCAATCCTTTGGTGGTTTTATAGTATCCTTCTGCACTTACTGTTAGTCCGTTTTGGGTATAAGAAAATCCTGCCACCCGATGTTCTGCACTTAAAACAGGTATATTGTCATTGTCGGCATTAATCCAGAAATAAGCAATATTATAACTACTGTCCACCACCGAAGTTTTAGATAAAAACTGGCTATACAACCCCCACGAAACATTAAATTTCAAACCCTTTAAAGGTTGTAGCGAGGCTGAAATCCGAGGCTCAAAATATAATTTTTGTAGTTTTTCGGCATGAACAACACGCACTCCGGATTTTACTTCTACCAGTTTACCAACAGGAAGTTCATCCTGAATATAGGCCACCAAACGCGGTGAATTCGAATCCAGATCCAAATCCATCCCGGTATTTGTTTGTCGGAGCAGTTGAACCCGGTTATTTTCTACTCCGGCACCAAGTAACAATTTATGACCATTATTAAAATTCAGTGAGTGCTCAACGTTAAAAGTAATTTCATCTACAGTATTTTCGCTATCTATTTCACGCGTAACACGGTTGATTCCCGTTCGTGTATTTTCGCTTGAGTTTTGTTCGAACGATTGCTGCTCGAACATTGAATACGCCAATGATAAGTTAGTTGCGTTACCATCGGACCACAAATTACTAAACTGTATTGATCCGCCAAGTTGCCTATTTTTTTCCTCCTCAGTTCTGGCAATAAGGTTTTTCGCTATTTCACCTTCCATATCGTACGAGAATTCGTCGCCACCGCCATATAAACTTACAGCAAACCGACTTCCGTTATTTCCCTTAAATGAATATTTCAGATTTGCATCGCGAAAAACAAAATCAGGTATTACATCAAAATCAATTGGATATGTTTGGTTGCTGCCTTGTCCATTATTTCCTCCTTTTCCACTACCGCCCGGACTTTCATCACTTCTTCTTCCGAAGAGTGTTAAACTGGTTGGATTGTACAATTGGTAATAAGTTTGCCGGTAAGCTCCCAAAATCGACGATCTTTCGGATAAAGGTACCTGAACCATGGAATTAACCGTATTTGTATTGATATTGAATGTAAAAGTTGGTTTTAAGTGCGTTCCGTCTTTTCCGGCAATATCGACAATCCCTCCAACTCTGCCTCCGTATCGTGCTTCGTATCCTCCTTTCAGCACCTCAATATTCTTCACTACAAATGGGTTTACCACACTAATGTTATCATTAAAGTTTTTAAGTCCAAAAACGGTAAAACCATCAAACTGAATTTTACTGTGACTTTCGTAAGCCCCCCAAATAAGCAAATCGTTCGATTGTTCTCCGGCTGCTAAAACACCGGGCATTAAACGCAAAAGATTGAATACCGAATTATCGCCGTGTCCGGGAAGAATCGGTGCAATTTGATGGTTAATTTTCATTCTACCGGCCTTATCACCTATCAATGTTGATTTTTCGATTGGATTACTAATAATCTGTACTTCTTTTATTCTTTCAATTTGCGGGGTAAGAAAAAACTGTCGGCTTAAACTTCTATTTACAATTGTATCGTAAATAAAATAGCCCAGATGCGATATCCGAAGGTTATAACTGGTATCGGCCGAAGCGATAAAGTTAAAATGCCCCGTTTGATCGGACTGCACTTGTCTGCTATTAATAAGAATATACGAATAAGGCAGAGGTTCGTAGGTTCGGGCCTCTAAAACCTGCCCTGAAATATGTGTTGTAGCACGTTGTAGTTGTTTTTCAGAAACAGGAATAATTAAAAATACGTCGCCTGATTTTTCTACTTCGAATGGAAGGTTTCTGACAAGAAAAGTTAGAGCTTCATTTTCGGAGCCAAATGTACGGTTTGCCGTTATTTTATATTTCGAAAGAATATCATTATCAAAAGCAAACTGAAGTCCATAACTCTCCTTTAAATCAAGCAGCACCTGACTTAAAAGGACTTTTCGCACATTCACCTTAATATTTTTAACTGTTTGAGCTGTAACCTGTACAAAGAACAGACACATAAAAACAAGCAGCCAACCTAATTTTACCATTAATACCCACTGTGGTTTTAACTTTATCCGGTCTAACTTTCTTTAACAACCAAATATACATTTTCCGACTGTTTTACAAACTTTAATTTCATAGGTTTGCAAACAAAATCCAACACTTCTTCAACGTTATGTTTCTTCGAAAAATTGCTAACAAAGTTACGGTTATTTAATTCCGGTTGCAGGCGAATGGTTACGGCATACTGTCGTTCAATTTCGTCAATCACTTCAATTAACGGTCTGTTGGCAAAAAAGAATTGATTATCTCTCCAACTCACTGCCTTTTCTGCTTTAAACTTTTTTTTAACCACCAACTTTCCTTCTTCCAATTCTACATGGACATTTGGCGTTAACACCACTCTTTCGCGAGTTCGTGACTTTACCTCAACCCTCCCGGTTATACACGTTACACGATATTTATCGTCGCGGGCATAAATATTAAAGGAAGTTCCCAATACGCGTGTTATTCCTTTGGGTGATTCCACTGTAAAAGTTGAGCCTTTTTGCACATTAAAATACCCTTCTCCTTCAAACTTTAACTTTCGTTCGAACTTCCATTTTAACGGGTGATATTTTAAGATTGAACCGGCATTTAAATCTACCTTCGATCCATCGGGCAGTTCCGCAACCAAATGTTGACCGGGCAAACAATTCACCGTTTTTGTGTAAGTAAAAACCATTCCTCCCAAACCTATCAGAAGCAAAATTACGGCTGCGGCCACCCATTGTACAGGTTTTGAAAATAGAGAAACAGACTTTCCGGCCGGCTTTTCGTTTAGCTTATTTTCAAGTTCGTTCCATACATCAGCTTCCGATTTTTCCCATACAATATTCCCTTCTGCGAAGAACGAGTCGTCGTCACCTTTTAAATTGTCGATATGTAGATTTTTATCATTCATTCGTTTTTAAATTCACTCGTAAATAGTCAAGTGCTTTTTTCATTCTTTTCTCCACAGCTTTTACACTAATCCCGACCATTTCAGCTATTTCAGCATATTTCAGGTTTTCTACCCGGCTCATTAAAAATACAGTTCGCTGATTTTCGGGCATTTCGGCCAAAGCAATTTTATAACTTTCTTTTAATTGTTTAAAAGCCAGTTGTTCTTCAGGCGTGTCAGAAACCCCATCAAACTTATAGTGATTAAAGAATTCGAAAGAACGTTTTTCTTTGCGATAGTGCGAAACAAAAAGATCATTAGCAATTTTGAAAAGAAGACCTTTTACTTTATCGGGACGGATTGTATTTTGTTTTTCCCAGATTTTCAAAAACGTTTCCTGGGCAATATCTGTCGCAATCTCAGTATTCCCCGAGCGGAAAAATACATAATTACGAACCTGCGCAAAATACTTTTCAAATAAAGTTTTAAATTCTTCCCTGGTCAAAGCGTAGTAACAATTCGTTAGTGTAGTTAAAGATACACCAGATTATTGAATTGGGAAAGAAGTACCCGGGTGCCTCCCCTTCAAAATCTTTTCACTCCGGGTACAGTTCCTGAATTATCCGTTTCCGTTACCTCCCTGGTAATTATTTCCCCCCTGAGATCCGTTACTTCCCTGGTAATTGTTACCTCCGTTTTGATGTTTATTGTTTTCTCCTTTCCCTTGCATTTTATGATGTGTCAAATCAATCTCAGTAACTACTCCTTCGGCATCTGTTACTTCTGCAATATTATCGCAGGTTCCGTTACCATAGTTAATACTTGAAACCAATTCGCCATCCAGCGTAATTTCAACAATACCTTCGACAATATATTTACAGTCTCCCTTACGTTTTAATGCAGTAGTAATCCTCTTTTGCCAGGTTTCTCCGTTCATTTCTCCCAGCTCGTTTCCACTAATTATCATTACATCATCGGTCTGGTCCTCCTGAGTATCCATTCCGGCAAGCCACTGCCAAACTCTTTCCGATTCCCGGGTAATTTCAGTTCCGTCGGGTAATGTAAAAGTCAGACTCGAAGTAAACTTGCGGAACATCTCATCTACTCTGTCCACCTCAACACTCGATGTGCCGTTTAAACAAACAGAGTCTCTGCAAAAGTCGGTATAAGTAATTGTACGCAAATAGTCCTGGCTGCTTCTGGGTGCCGAAATTTCAATAACAATTAAACCACTCAATACCTGTCCGTTCCGAAGAACAGTACTGTCGCCATAATCCAGGGTAATTGTTTTCGGGTAGCTGTCGTTTTCGCCTTCATCAATTGTTACGTCAGGACATTGTTGCTGATATCGTACTTTATGACTATTTCGCCATCCAAACTTTTTCCCAATTCTCCACCACTGAGTTAGAAGCATTTCTGCATTAGCAAAAAACTCTACCTCGTATTCAGCATCGGCTGTTGTAGCTTCCATCTGAACCTCAGCTTCAGCAATTTCTGCCGATTTCTCCAATAGTTCCTGATTTGTAGTCGGTACCTCTGTATTTTCATTGTTACAGGAAAATAATCCAAATGCTAAAACCAGAAATAGTAATCCAATAATTCTTTTCATCTCATTATATTTTAAAGTTTTCAAAAACATTCGATGTAACTTGCATTTAACACTTCAGCTCTGAATTAGAAGTTGTATATGCTCGTTTCATGACAATAATTTTACTTGTGTTTTTGATTATTATCCGCATAAACTCTGGCCTACCCTACCATATCTCTAAAGTATTTTTCAGTCCTATTAAAAAACGCCACAGAAACTACTGAATATCATATTATTGTGCTTGACAAAATTTTTATCCACTCCCTGCGTTTTCTTTGTTTGAAACATTTCATTTCGTACTTTTGGCGACTTAATATTACAGTATTTATGAAAGCAGGTTTTGTTGTAGTTTTTGTGTTGTTCTTTTCAGTATGGGCAAATTCGGTATGGGCTCAAAAACATTCCGACCAGAAAAGTAAATCTCCCAAAGTGGTTATTGGAATTGTTGTTGAGAATATGCGTCCTGATTATATTCAGCGTTTTTGGAATAAATTTCAACCCGGCGGATTTAAAAAAATTTACAACGAAGGTGCGGTTTGCTCGAATGTAAAACTAACGCTCCACAATCAAAACTATGCCAGCGGAACTGCCACTTTATTTACAGGTGTTCATCCTTCAATTCACGGAATTGTAGATAAAAAATGGTACGACCGATTGAGAAAAAATGAAATTGAATGTACTGAAGACGATTATTACATGACCGTTGGTGCCGACACCGAAGCAGGAAATGCATCGCCCAAAAACCTCTTATCTTCCACAATCACCGACAATTTAAAGATACTCACACAAGGAAAAGCTAAAGTTTTTAGTGTTGGCTTAAACCGAGAATCGGCAATTTTTGCCGCAGGTCATGCCGCCGATGCTGCTTACTGGTTTGATGTAAATTCAGGAAAAATGATTTCCAGCTCATTTTATGTCAGCACTTTCCCCGACTGGGTTCGTATTTTCAACAGTGAAAATTATGCCGACAAATACAGCCACCGTACCTGGACCACACTACTTCCTGAAACATCGTACGAAGAGTGTTTACACGACGATTATATCCTGGAACGTGGTTATTTTAATGAATTCAATACCTTCCCTCACTCTATTAATAAATACATTAAACGAACCAACGATTTCAGACCTTATAAAACTACTCCATCGGCCAATCTGATGATTAAAGATTTTACGCTTCGTATGATGGAGAACGAAGATATTGGGAACGATGACGTAACTGATTTTGTTACGGCTGTTTTTTCATCAATGGATTACGAGAACGGTTCATTTGGCCCGGCTTCGCTTGAAATGATGGATACCTATTTATACCTCGATCAATATATTGGCGAGCTTATTTCATCAGTTGAAAAGAAATATGGAAAAGAGAATGTATTGTTCTTTCTAACTGCAAATACTTCAGCTTCGTACCCTATAGAATATTTAAAAGATGAGTTTCATTTAAGTGTTGATTATTTTAATATTGAAAGTGCAATTGCTCTGCTTACTTCTTACTTAAACATAACTTATGGCGAGAAAAAATGGATTGAACACTATTCCGACCTTCAACTTTACCTTGATCATGCACTTATTGAAAAAAGCGACAACGTAACTCTAAACGAATTGCGTGATGTAACATCAAATTTTATCAACCAATTTGAAGGCGTGCAGGTTTCGATGCCGGCCTATCAACTGGAACAGGGAAGTTCGGCAAATGGAATGCTGGAGCCCATTTATAAAAGTTATTTCAAAAACAGGTCGGGCGATTTTTTATTTAATCTAAAAGAAGGATGGCAACCGGGGTACAAATTTAAACGTGTAAATTATACCGACCAGTCAAGAATTCCACTTGTATTCTTTGGCAATAACATTGCTCCACAAACCATTAGCAACAAACACAATGCTACAGATTTGGTGCCCACTCTTTCTGAAATGTTACATATTCCGGTACCCGATAAGTGCCAGGGAAAAATAATTGAACAATTAATTGGAAATTAACCTGTTTTAAAATCACTCATTTCTAAAATAATGCCTTATTTAAGCAGGTCAGAACTACGACGATGTTCGTTCCTTTTTCCTGTCTTCCCATCGGCATGTAGCTGATCATTCTTTTTATCGCGGTTTTTCGCATTTAGTTTGGGCTGCAACATAACAGTCAGGGTTGTATCCGATTTTAACTCAAAGGTTTGAGAATAGGATTTAAAACCGTCTTCTGTAATATTTAGTTTAAGAGTCCCTTTTTCAAGAACCAACCGGTAAAAACCATTCTGATTGGTAATGGTACCAATACCTGAACTCGCATCAAAAATATTTACATTTTCAAGAACATTACCATTAAGTCTGTTTGATACATAGCCGGAAACAGTAATAACCTGTGCCCAGCTAAAATTCGGAATAACTAATAGTAACAGCGTAATTTGGGTGAATAAAATTGTTTTCATACTTGTTAATTGTTTACTTTTTATGGCTACTTTAAATATAGACAAAAAAAGGCAGGAAATGGTTGCTTTATGTTTCGCATATTTTTAAAAAATTATTAATTCTTTCTGATCATAATTTCTATTGGCAGGCCTCAGTTCTTTGTTTAGGTGTTAAAAAACATCTCAATTTATCTTCAACAACATATATCGACATGATAAATGTTAGCTCTTTTTGTTCCACTCGAATAAAAATACTTAAACCTGCTGAAAAACATCATGTTAATCAACAATTCAGTATCCTTTTTTAAGAACAAGTGCTTAAATTTGTTCTTAGGGAATAAAGAATTTTTTCTTTATTCATGATGAAAAATGTGCGTACTGACCCTGCCTTTATTGGCGTGCTGTTTAACAAACAAAAACAACAACTAAAAACCATTTTATAAACTAAAACTTTTCTCATGGATCCAATCCAAATTTTAATTAAAGACCTCGCTGATAAACATGGCAGGACGAAAGACAGTCTTTTGCCAATTATGCAAGGAGTGGTTGAACGCGAAAGTTACCTTTCTGAGCGTTCGATGGTGGAAATTGCCAAGGAAATAGATATTCCGGCTGCCGATGTATATGGAACAGCCACATTCTACTCGTTCCTTGAAACCAAAGCAACCGGAAAGTACATTATAAGGGTGTGCAAAACCATTACTTGTGCTATGAAAGGCAAAACACAGGTACTCTTTGCCATTCAGGAAATGCTAAAAATTAAAATGGGAGAAACTACCCCCGACAAGCGTTTTACCTTACTTGAAACCAATTGCCTGGGCTGGTGTCACAAAGCACCCGCAATGCTGGTAAACGACGAAGTTTATACTGAACTCACACCAGAAAAGGTACGAGAAATACTTTCGGGCTACATGAAACTAAATGGTAATAATCAAAATTAGCACCAATGGCAAATTCACATCAACTAAAACGTGTCGATTTCATTTTCAGAAATGAAAACGATTGGGAAAAAGTTTTATCCAATACTATAAAAAAGAAACCGCAGGAACTAATTAACGAACTCATTAGTTCTGAACTCAAAGGCCGCGGAGGAGCAGGTTTCCCCACTGGTTTGAAATGGAAACTCACCTCAGAAGCGACAAACACTGAGAAGTATGTAATTTGTAATGCAGACGAAGGAGAGCCTGGTACGTTTAAAGACCGCGAAATTCTTTCGAAAGTGCCTTACAAAGTACTTACCGCAATGGCTGTTTGTGGTTATGTAACTGGTGCAACTCAAGGATTTATTTATCTGCGCGGAGAATACCGGTTTTTAAAGTCAGAACTCGAAAAAGCAATTGATGAATTTGAGTACTACTGCAAAGAAATCAAACTCGATTTTACCATTCATATATTTATGGGAAGCGGAGCCTACATATGTGGAGAAGAAACCGCACTAATGGAATCGATGGAGGGAAAACGTGGCGAACCTCGAAATAAACCACCATTTCCAACACAGGCCGGTTACAAGGGGAAACCAACAGTAATCAACAATGTTGAAACACTGGTGCATACCTTTACCATATTTAAATACGGTGCAAAAAAATTCTACGACCTTGGCGTACAGTATTCCAGGGGAACGAAACTATTTTCGGTATCAGGCGATACACCAAAACCTGGTATTTACGAGCTGGAACTAGGCATGAGTCTGCAGGACTTTGTTTATGAATTTGGCGATGGAGATACCAAAGCTGTCCAGGTAGGTGGTGCATCCGGATTTCTTGTACCACGCAAAAAATTTAAAGATGCAGCCATTGGATTTAAAGGAAAACTTACAGGTATTTCGCTTCCAACAGGAGGCTCGATGATGCTCTTTAACAGCTCACGCTCCATGTTCAATGTTCTCGACAATTATTTGGAGTTCTTCCGCGAAGAATCGTGCGGACAATGTACTCCCTGCCGTGTTGGATGCCAGCAACTGTTACTCGGAATTAAAGCTGTAAAACGGGGAGACAAACCTGCAGCATATCTCGAAAAGTTATTACGCCTAACTGAAACCATGCAATATACTGCCAAATGTGGTTTAGGACAGTCGGTTGCAAACTCATTCTCTTCTATTGTTGAGAACTTCAGGGAAGAAATGATTTATTAATAAAGCGGTAAAAACAACAAAATGAGTAAAAAAGTAAATCTTACAATAAACGGATTTCCGGTAGAAATTGAAGCCGGTAAAACCATACTTGAAGCTGCTGAGAACCAAGGTATAAAAATTCCTACGCTTTGCTATCACAAAGATTTATGTGTGGCAGGTAATTGTCGCGTTTGTGTGGTTGAAGTAGCTGGACAAAAACGTTTGTCGGCTGCCTGTGCTACACCTTGCGAAGAAGGAATGGAAATTCTTACCAACAGTTTAAAAGTCAGAAACTCAAGAAAGCACATTATTGAATTGCTATTAACTGAACACAATGCCGATTGCACAAAATGTTACCGCAATGGAAATTGCGAATTACAAACACTAGCATCGGAATATAAAATTATGACACAGGATTTTATCGAACTTGTGCCGTTAAAAAAATATTCAATTGACGCTTATTCGCCTTCAATAATGAAAGACGATAGTAAGTGTATCCGTTGCCAGCGTTGCGTTCGTACGTGTGCAGAGCTACAGGGAGTAAATGCACTTACTGTTGCCCACAAAGGCGACCAAATGAAAATAACCACTTTCTTTGAAAAACACATGCGCGATGTGGTATGCACCAATTGCGGACAATGTGTTAACCACTGTCCAACAGGGGCTTTGGTAGAGAAAAATTATATCGAAGAAGTTTGGGAAGCCATTGCCGATCCGCAAAAACATGTAGTTGTTCAAACAGCACCGGCCGTGCGGGTTGGATTAGGAGAAGAACTGGGTCTAGAACCGGGTTCTCGTGTTACCGGGCAAATGGTTGCTGCCTTAAAACGATTGGGATTTGATTCTGTATTGGATACCGACTTTACTGCTGACCTTACTATTATGGAGGAAGGTACTGAGTTACTTACTCGCTTAAAGAAAGCATTAGTTGATAAAGATGAAAGTGTTGAGCTTCCGATGGCTACATCATGCTCTCCGGGTTGGATAAAATACATCGAACACATGTATCCAGAGTACCTGGGAAACCTTTCAACATGTAAGTCGCCCCAGCAAATGTTTGGAGCGCTTGTAAAAACGTATTATGCGAAAGCCCGCAACCTTGAACCCGATTCAATTGTTTCTGTATCAATTATGCCATGTACCGCGAAAAAATTTGAAGCATTCCGCCCGGAAATGTACGATAGTGGTTATCGCGATGTAGATTATGTGCTGACAACACGGGAGCTGGCTATTCTTATAAAACAGGCCGGCCTTGATTTCGACAAGCTGGAACCGGTTAAATACGATCGTTTAATGGGCGAATCAACTGGAGCAGCAGTCATTTTCGGAGCAACCGGAGGTGTTATGGAAGCCGCACTTCGTACTGCCTACGAAATTGTTACAGGCCGCGAAGTTCCTTTCGAAAATCTAAACATTACTCCGGTACGAGGAATGGAAGGTGTACGTGAGGCAACCATCAAGATTGAAAAACCGGTTAAAGACTGGGCATTTTTGGATGGAGTAGAATTAAAGTGTGCGATAGCCCACGGATTAATAAATGCAAAATCAGTAATGGACGCCGTAAAAGCAGGGAAAGCTGATTATCATTTTATTGAGTTTATGGCATGTCCGGGAGGATGTCTTGGTGGTGGAGGACAACCAATTCCTACAAATCCTGAGATCAGGAAAAAACGGGCCGAAGCTATTTATGCCGAAGATGAAGGACTTGACATTCGTAAATCGCATGAAAATCCGGAGGTTATAAAACTTTACAAAGATTTCTTAAAACAACCGCTCGGTGAAGTATCGCATCATTTGTTGCACACAAAATATACAAAGCGCGAACGTTATTAAGCGAATCATTAGCATATTTATAAAAGTCCGGTATCTTTGGGTACCGGACTTTTATTTTACATGGAACAGGAATTCTACAAGAAATACATACAAACTCCTATCGGCTGGTTAGAAATTAAATCAACCAGCGTAGCTCTTTGCGCTATTCGTTTTGTTAACAGTAAAGGCATTCAAAGCCAAACTCAACCTCGAATATTATCAGAAGCTGCTAATCAGTTGAAAGAATATTTCCAGGGTTCGCGAAAGATATTTGACTTGGATATAACTCCGGAAGGAACAGAATTTCAACAAAAAGTATGGAATATGGTTCAATTGGTTCCATTCGGAGAGACTGCATCGTATCTTGATATTTCAATAAAAACCGGATCAGAAAAAAATACGCGTGCAGTAGGTTTGGCAAATGCCAAAAATCCAATTCCCATTGTTATTCCTTGTCACCGAATTATAGGAGCAAACGGTAAACTCACAGGATACGCCGGTGGCCTCGAAAAAAAACGGTGGTTGCTGCAACACGAACTTTCAAACTCTGACAATCCAGACCTGCTATTTTAGTCCCGTATTGGGATTTTTATCCCATACCGAGATCCAATTATTTCCTGGCACGCATCTTCCTTTCTGGTTTTCAATAACTTAAATATTTTGGACTGCGTTTTGTATTATAATACATGTAATCACGAAGATAAAAATTAGGGGATATCAATCATCTAAAAAAATTAAAATGGAACTTGGGGTTTGGGTTCCATTTTTTTATGTCAATTTTTAAGTTCCTTTTTCAGCTCACATCAGTTTTTTTTTGACATATAAAAACTTCTTTGTACTCTTACCATTATTTTTATCAAACAAAAGTCGAACATGTTTAAAAATAGCCTATTACTTTCTATACTTATTGTTCTTGTTAATATTAGTTTTGCTCAGGATAGATACACCGAACCCATTTTTGACGAAATTAAGGTTGAAACTTTCACTTATGCTACCAAAGACGGAGAAAACCTGGATTTGGATATATATTTACCTGAAGCGGATGAAGATATCGAGCGGGTTACTCTGATTTATGTTCATGGAGGTGGCTTTAGTTCCGGAGAACGCAACCATGAAACGATTCAGGAATTTTGTACTGAGATGGCTAAATATGGTTATGCTGTTGCATCTTTATCATATCGGTTAACACGTAAAGGAACTAAAACAGCCTTTGGCTGCAATTGTCCTGCAAATGATAAATTAAATTCATTTTATGCTGCAGTCGAAGACGTTCAGGATGCCACCTTTTTCCTTATTGAAAACCGTCATCAGTTTGGTATCAATCCGCAAAAAATTATTCTGGCAGGAAGCAGTGCAGGAGCAGAAACTGCATTAAACACTGCGTATCAACCTCCGTATTGTTACGGATTAGAATCAGGCCCTGTTTCGTTTGCAGGAGTTATTGGATTAGCGGGGGCAATTCCCGATACAACAGTCATTTATAACGAATCAGCTGTTCCGTCTTTGCTTTTTCATGGCACCGACGACCAACTGGTTCCCTACGCCACGGCCCCACACCATTATTGCGATAAAGACCAACCAGGTTATATTATTTTACACGGATCATATACAATTGCCGAAAAACTACATCAACTAAACTCTCCTTACTGGCTTCATACCTCGTGTGGTGCAGGCCACGAAATAGCAAACACACCATTGAAAGATTATTTTGATGTTATAACCGAATTTTGCTACACTTTTGTTGTAAAAGGCAAGGGAGAAGAAAGACACACCATAATTGAAGGAAATCAGAATTCAGGAAAATACTCAACTTATAATTTTTGCAAAGAATGAAAAAGTTAATTTTAATCGTTTTAATAATGATTCCAACTGTCCTATTAGCTCAGCAAATGAATATCATGTCATTCAATATCAGGTACAACAATCCCAACGATGGAGTAAATGCATGGCCCAACCGCATTGAGATGGTAAATGACCTTCTTAAATTCCACGAGCCCGATATCTTTGGATTGCAGGAAGCTCTGCACAATCAGATTCTGGACATTGAAAAAGGACTACCGGAATTCGAATGGTTTGGAGTTGGCCGCGATGATGGAAAATTTGAAGGTGAGTTTGGCCCCATATTCTTTAACAAACAAAAATTTATCCTGATTGAAAAAGGACACTTCTGGCTGGCAGAGGAATGCGAAAAGCCTGGATTTGGTTGGGATGCCGCCTGTATGCGCATTGTAACCTGGGGAAAATTCCAAAGTAAAGTTACAGGCAAAAAATTCTATTTTCTTAATACACATTTCGACCATAAAGGCGATGAAGCCCGCAAAAATTCAGCAATTCTTATTCGCAAAAAAATAGAAGAACTGACCAATGAAAATGGATTTCCGGTAATTCTAACCGGAGATTTCAACCTTACTCCGGACCAAAAGCCTATTTCGCTTATAAAGGAATATTTGAGCGATAGCCGCGAGATATCGGAAGAACCGGCTTATGGCCCGGTTGGAACTTTTAACGCTTTTAAATGGGATGCTCCGTTAGAAAAAAGGATTGATTACATTTTTGTAAACGACAGGGTAAAAGTGCTAAAATATGCAGTACTTACCGACAATAAAGAACAACGCTGGCCATCAGATCACTTGCCGGTATTTATAAAGGTACAGCTTAAATAAAAGTTGCTTTTTAAAAGCATTTCTGTTTTCTTAGCGGAATGCTTGAAAAACTTGGTCAGCTCATTATCACAATTTCTGATTTAATTTGGGGAGCACCGATTTTGATTTTACTACTTGGCGGCGGATTTTACTTTTTAGTTTATTCCCGTTTGGCTCCGCTTCGTTACATCGGACATGCTTTACAAATTCTTACCGGAAAATACGACGATCCGAATGAACCCGGACAATTGCGCCATTACCAGGCACTCTCGACAGCACTTGCCGGAACTGTTGGTATGGGAAATGTAAGCGGTGTTGCCGTGGCTATTACCATGGGCGGACCAGGTGCTATTTTCTGGATGTGGGTTTCGGCTTTGCTCGGCGTAAGTACCAAATTTTTCACTTGTTCGCTGGCTGTTATGTTTCGTGGGAAAGATGATGCCGGCGAAATTCAGGGAGGTCCAATGTATTTTATTACCGAAGGACTGGGGAAAAACTGGAAACCAGTTGCCGTATTTTTTGCGCTTATGGCAATGATTGGTGTTTCCCCCCTGTTTCAGGCCAACCAGCTTACGCAAATGATTCGCGATGTTATACTTGTTCCCAATAATATTAATACATCGTTCCAAACAAATCTGATTACAGGAATTGTAATATCTATAATTGTAGGTATTGTTGTAATTGGAGGGATAAAACGAATTGGTGCAGTTACCGGCCGGCTGGTACCAACAATGGTAGTAGTATATACTGTAACTGTATTCTATATTATTTTTTCGAACAGTACGCAAATTATTCCTGCGTTTCAACCATTTTAAACGATGCTTTTACAGGCGATGCAGTTTTAGGAGGTGCACTCGGAGCCATAATTATTACCGGAGTTCGCAGAGCAGCTTTTTCGAATGAAGCCGGACTGGGAACAGCTCCGATGGCCCACGGAGCAGCTAAAACTCACGAACCCATTCGCGAAGGTTTGGTTGCCATGCTTGGTCCCATAATCGACACAATTATTGTTTGTACCATGACTGCACTGGCAATAATTATTACTAACACCTGGATAAGCAGTAATGCCGATGGAATTACATTAACTGCCCAGGCTTTTGATTCATCAATTCCGGTTTACGGAAAATATATTCTTGCTACCTGTGTAATTTTCTTCTCCATGTCAACAATGTTTGCCTTTCCATACTATGGCGTAAAATGCCTGGGTTTTGTTGCCGGAACCAAATACCAGAATATCTACAATTATTTATTTGTTGGAGTAATCATTATTGGAGCCGTATCAAATCTTCGGGTAATTATTGGATTAATCGACATTGCTTTTGCACTAATGGCTTTTCCAACCGTTATTTCTACAATATTGCTTTCGCCACATGTAAAGCGGGCTTCAAAAGATTATTTTGCACGACTAAAAGCAAAAAAGTTTCTGGAGAAATAATCGACATCCTTCCCCTCATTCTATTTATCTGCTCAACAACATAAAAGGACACAATAATTATTCTCTAAAAATATTGTAATATTGTAGTATTACAATATAGTTTTATTTCAATATTTCAAAATGATAGATTTTAAATTGGATCCAAAAGCAGGTGTTCCGTTTTATCGGCAGATAATTGACCAGATAAAATACGGAATTGCCTCAGGAAATTTAAAGGTTGGTGAACAACTGCCAACCGTTAGAGGCCTTGCGGTTGAACTAAAAGTTAATTTGAATACTGTTTCAAAAGCCTACAAAGAATTGGAGATCCAGAATATCCTTGAAACACATTTGGGCTCGGGGACATTTATTGGGGACTCCAATTTTAAGATAACACCTAAGCAGAAACAAGAAAAACTGCATAGCATTTGTCGCGAATTTTTAACCATTGCTTCGAGTTACGGATTTACAACCTCCGATTTAATTGCAGAGTTAAATACCATGCAGAGTAACAAAAATAGCTAACCTATAAATTCTAAAATTATGCAATACACATCCAGAAATCTTCGATTCTTTAATCCCATTTCCACAACACTGCTTATTATTCTACTTGGGATAATTGGCCTGTTATTTTATTTTGGAATAATAAACATAGTAGTAACAATAATTGCTGCGTTATTTTCAATTTTAATTGCGTCGTCCATTCACATTGCCGATCAGTGGGAAAAAGCAGTGGTTTTACGCATGGGTAAATTTACAGGATTAAGAGGCCCCGGACCATTTGTAATTATTCCAATAATCGACCGTGTTGATAACTTCATAGACCAAAGAATTCGTGTAACCGATTTTAAGGCAGAGGAAACATTAACAAAAGATACCGTGCCGGTTAACGTTGATGCCATTGTTTATTGGACTGTTTGGGATGCAGAAAAATCAGCGCTTGAAGTTCAGGATTATAAACGCGCCGTGGGTTATATTGCTCAGACCGGATTACGCGAAATAATAGGGAAGCATGATCTGGCCGATCTATTACAAAATCGGGAAAAAATTGCAGAAGCAATGCAACAAACGTTAGACGAACATACTAATCCATGGGGTATTACTTGCCAGACAGTTGGGATTAAAGATGTTGTTATTCCCAAAAGTCTTGCCGATGCAATGAGTAAGCAAGCACAGGCAGAGCGCGAAAGACAAGCTCGTGTTATTTTAGGAACGGCAGAAACAGAGATCGCCGTAAAATTTGAAGAAGCCAGTCAGCGATACATAAATAATCCGGTTGCACTCCAATTGCGAGGAATGAACATGTTATTCGAAGGACTAAAAGAAAAAGGTTCGATGGTTATAGTTCCAAGTTCTGCTCTCGATTCTATGAATTTAGGAGCAATGGGAGGTTTGGTTTCGTTAGCTAAAAGCAATGAACAGTAAATTCTTTCCATTTAATTCAAAAACAAATAAAATTAACTAAAAGCAAAAAACTATGTCAGTAGCCGATTTATTAAAAGAAAACTTTATTGAAGGAGGTCCTTTCTTTATGACACTTCACTACCTAATGTGGATCCTTGTAATTGTTTTTACAATTCGTGCAACAAAGTACTTTCGTGCAACAAATTCCGATTACAAAAAAATGGAAAAACTTAGCACCACAATCCTTTTTATTGGTGCATTTGGATTACTTTTTTCCATATTTTACCGTACCATCGGAATGTACAGTGCTTTCTCTGTTCTCGAAAGAAGCGGAGATATTTCTCCAACACTTGTTGCCGGCGGATTAAAAGCATCACTTATTGCTCCGTTATATTCACTTTTCTTGCTTCTTGTAACCTGTATTATCTGGTTTATTTTGAGACTTAAAATAATAGGAATGAAATTCGCTAACTAGTTGATTTATTAAACTCAGATACAATTAAACAATGTTCAATGCTTCAGAAAATCTTCTCTTAACCGGGAAGATTTTCTTTCTCTATAATTATTGTTTTTGTACTTTAGCGCTACTTTAAACATTCAATTTAATGCAAGAAATCGAGAATTTTGAAAAAGCATTTTACAACGATGGTTTTCAAATAGGCATGAAAGCCGTGGAAGACGGAGCCGGAAAAAAGGCACTGTTTGCAGCAATTCGGGCAATGTATATAGCTATTGACGGATTAAACGATTCGCTGTCGGCTTTGGCCCAACAGCAAGGGAAAGCCATAGAATGTAAAGCAGGATGCGAGTGGTGTTGCCACCAGCCTGTTTTTTCGCTCGATTACGAACTCGATTACCTTATAAACTATATCAATAAATATTTTGATAAAGAAACAATTTCGGAGATAAAAAGAAAAGCAAAACAGAAACAGGAAAAGTTGAAAAAACTTGAAGGAGATGCTTTGTTAAATTCGAAACATGCCTGTGCTTTGTTAAACGATGGTGCTTGCATGGCATACGAAGCCCGTCCAATGGCTTGCCGCATTTATCTTTCTTCGTCGGTAAAAACCTGTCTGCATTTTTACAAGGTTCCCGACGATAAAGATAACTACCCTGCCCTTCTGGATTTACCCATGCGTTTAGGCCGAATGATGAATGAAGGATTTAAGGCTGCGCTAAAAATGAGTGGTATTAATCCTGAGGAATTTCGAATTGAAGAAAAGCTTTTATAAACAGATTGATTTGTTATTAATCCGTCAACGAACCAAAGGCAAAAAACTACACAACCTGGTACACAATATCATCATTCCGTCCTTTGGTTGAAGAATTGGCATCTATTCGAAATATGGCATATTAAATCCACCAGATTGAGGACAGTATGACGTTCTGAAGTCTCAGAGGCGATTAAACACTAGAGCACTTCCATTTTTATACCAACCGCTTCAAACCTATTTTCCAGAATATCCGGAGAAACAGGTCGGCCATTTCGTGTAAGCACAGTGGTAATACGTGCATCTACCATCAATTTTTTATCAGCTTTCCGAATAATCTGCTGATTGAAAACGACCCGTAAACGTCCTTGTTTCCCCATTTTTAAAAGAATTAGAAAATCGTCGCCCGGCCGCAGCGGGAATTTATACTCCAGCTCTGCTTTAATTACAACCGCATCAATTCCGTCGTTATGAAGTTGAGCAAAATCAACATCTGCATAATTCAAAAATTTATGACGACAATGTTCTAAATAATTCTGATAAACGGCATTATTTACAATCCCCTGCAGATCGCATTCGTAGTCTCGCACCTGCAATTCCAGTTCAAAATGATGGTCTGTCATAATTTGATTATTAAGAGCCAAAAGCCCTGTGAACTTGGTTAAAACAGTACACCCCGGCGTTAGAGCCGGGGCTATATCTGATCCAATAAATTTGTTTTTATTTTATCTCAAAGTCAAGTAACTTTTTGTCTTCGAGGTAACCTTCCAAATGATCGCCGATTTTAACCGGCCCTACATTTGCCGGAGTGCCTGTATAAATCAGGTCACCAATTTTTAAGGTTACGTATTTCGAAATATTTGCAATCAGTTCTTCAAAACCAAAAATCATTAATCCCGAATTGGATTCCTGTACTGTTTTTCCATTAATATCCAAATGGAAATTAATTGCTTCCTGATCAGCCAAAACCGATTTTGATAAAAAAGTATTGCTTAATGCTGCAGCCTTATCAAAAGCTTTTGCTTTTTCCCAGGGCAATCCTTTGGCTTTAAGTTGTGCCTGCACATCGCGGGCTGTAAAATCAATTCCCAAGCCAACCTCGTCGAAATACCTGTGTGCAAAACGTTTTTCAATGTTTTTGCCAATCCGGTTAATTTTAATTACCAGTTCAATTTCGTGATGAACTTCGTTTGTCCAGTCCGGAATATAAAACGGATCGTTATTACGAAGCAGCGCTGTATCCGGCTTCATAAAAAATATAGGCTCTTCAGGAACTTCGTTGCCCAATTCTTTGGCATGTGCTACGTAATTTCTTCCTATACAAATTATTTTCATTTTTTCCAGTTTCAAACTGCGAGTCTCTGGCTACTAATTACAAACCGCAGATATTAAAAACATCATGTATAAAGTTTCTCAATCATCAATCTTCCTAAACTGATTACCTAGACTAATACCAATTTTATTTTGAAACTAGCGTTAAATTGTTTTGAATATTTTGAGTTTAGGCGCGCTGAAAAATTAAGGCATAGCCAAAGCTACGGTGCAATTTTTCAGCAAAGTATAAACTCAAAAGAACAAAAGAATAATGCTCATTTCAATGTAATATTGGTATAAATACTGACACGTTCTTATTTGTTCATCATTTTTAACTTTAATTGCGTAAGTACCTTTTTGGTATAAAGAGGAAATTCACTGTTTAATATCCACCCAAAATAACCAGGTTGTTCCTGTAGTACTTTTTCTACAGGAACTCCTTTGTTCTTCCCAAAGTTAAATACTTCAACGCCATTTTCGTCGTACACGATCCGTCCTACAAAATCTACATTCCGGTCGTACGATGAAAAATCACTTAATTTATCAATATCGTTTACAATAGGAACCGTTTTTTTACCCTTTTCCTCAAACTCAACATTTTCGTATTTATCTAACTGAGCCTTTAGTACCTCGTAGGTGGCTTTGGTATCAGCCATGGCACTGTGGGCATCAACCAAATCCTCGTTGCAATAAAATTTATAAGCAGCAGCCAACGTACGTTTTTCCATTTTGTGGAAAATGGCCTGTACATCAATAAACTTACGCTTTTTCATATCCACGTCAACTTCTGCTCTCAAAAATTCTTCGGCCAAAAGCGGGATATCGAAACGGTTGGAATTAAATCCTCCCAGATCGCAACCTTCTATAAATTTGGCCAGTGTTTTGGCAACCGATTTAAAAGTAGGTGCATCTTTTACGTCCTCATCATAAATTCCATGTACCAGCGAAGCTTCCTCGGGAATAGGCATTTCCGGATTTATTCGTAACAATTTTTCCTCTTCTGTTCCGTCAACATTTACTTTTATCAACGCAATTTCTACAATACGATCGGTTACAACGTTAATTCCGGTTGTTTCCAGATCAAGAAATACTATTGGATTTTTTAATTGAAGTTGCATGTGTTATCTGTTATAAAAAAAGGTATCCGTAAACCTAAAAAACTGTTTAACAGATACCTTTTTAAGATTATTTATAATTCGTTATGCGTTAATCATCATTGGCATTAGCAGCATTAACATATCTTCGTCTTCATCGTTTTCGGCCGGTAATAATAAACCAGCCCGGGTTGGATCGCTCATTTCAACTTTCACATCCGATGTTGAAATATTGCTTAAAATTTCCTGAAGGAAAGTTGATTTGAATCCAATTTCAATTTCTTCTCCTTCGTACTCGCAATTCAGACGCTCAACTGCCGAAATAGAAAAATCGATATCCTGAGCAGAAACTATCAACTGGTTTTCGTTGATGTTTAACTTAATAAGGTTACTTGCTGCATTCGAGAAAACCGAAACCCTTTTCACAGTATTGTAAATATTTAATCGATCAATGATCATTTTATTTGGGTTATTGGTTGGAATAACCGAGTTGTAACTCGGGTAATTTCCTTCCACCAGGCGACAAATTAATTTGTAGTTACTTAATACAAAAAATGCATTTTTATCGTCAAATTCAACTTTAACATCGAACTCCTCTTTTGGCAACAGGTTTTTCAACAAACCTGCCGGTTTTTTAGGAAGAATAAACGATGATTCAAATTCTGCTTTTGCATCCATTCTGCGATAACGCACCAATTTATGCGCATCGGATGCAACAAAACTCATGTAGTCGGGTGTAAGCTCCACATAAATACCGTTCATTACCGGGCGTAATTCGTCGTCGGCAGTAGCAAACAAAGTTTTTTCAATCCCTTTTTGCAAGGCAACATGGCTAATGTTAATCGACGACGATCCTTCTTCATCCAACTGGGGCTGCTCCGGAAAGTCTTCAGCATTTTGGCCCATAATGTTAAACTTTCCGTTATCTGAGAAAATTTCAACATTAAACGAATTATCATCAATCTGGAAAGTAAGCGGCTGCTCCGGAAATTCCTTCAAAGTATCAGTAATCAATTTTGCCGGAACGGCAACTGCTCCTTCTCCCTCAATATTTTCCAATTCAAGACTGGTTATCAGCGTCGATTCCAAATCCGATGCTGTAATTGTTAACTCTGTTTCGTTAAGCTGAAACAAAAAGTTATCAAGAATTGGCATTGTACTTTTACTACTTATTACTTTGCTAATCGCAGAAAGATGGCTCAATAATTCGGTGCTTGAAACTACAAATTTCATAATTATATTTTATTTTCTTATTTCTTACTGAACTATAAACTTGGTACTTAGTATGGATTAGTACGATGAATCCAAGTACACGAATATACAAACTTTAATGTGATTTACCTATTAGGATTTCGGGCATTTTACCCACGTTTTATCAACGGGAATAACGGTATTTACGAACAAAATTATAACCCACTCCAAAGATTGTTACCAACAACAAGGGAAACAATATATTTAACCACTGCCAAAATGCCTTTTCGTCGCGAAGTTTTACCTGGTCGAGCAAACGCATTTTTAGGGTTCGGTTTCGTAATTGCATAATTCCACGGTCGTCGTTTAAATAAAAAACCGCATTCAGCAAAAACTCTTTGTTACCCCATGTACGCTTCGCAACACGATCGTATCCCAATTGCTGAATTTGAGGTGATTTGCCGGCATAATTTACTTTATTGGCAATTATTCCGCCATCGGCAATAACAACCATTTTTGTAAATTTACTTTCCTGCAATACCGACCCCGAAGAAAATCCTAATTGTTCAACCATCCTGTTTTTGTACAACGATGTAAACTGCCCTTCTATTAAAACTCCTACCGGAATAAACGGGATCGTAAACAATTCGCGCGCAGGCGGATTATTGATATTTTGCAAACTCACCGATGAAGGAGAAGTAACTTTTCGTGCATAAGGTGATGTTGATAAAATTACCGATTTACTTAGTTTCTGATTTCCCGAAATGGTATCAACGGATGAAACATACTCTGAAAAAATCCGGTTCAGATTTCGGCTAAGCGAGTGATTATCGTTAGGAGTAAGCAACGGGGAATAATACCACGGATGCAGCGTAAACTTTGCCTGCGTTCCTGCTGGTGCAGTATTTACAGGAATCTGTGCACAGTCAACATCCTGCAACAGTTCGTAATTTAAACGTGCACCATATTTAAACAACTGGTCGCCCAGGTTTATATCATGCGGAAAGGCAAAAGTCTGAAATCCACGTGATAAACTATCGGTATTTACCCTTACTGGATCGATAAGCCAGATTACTTTTCCGCCATTCATTATATATTGATCAATTACAAACTTATCCGGCTCATTAAACGTTTGTGTAGGCCCCGCTACAATTAAAACATCAAAATTATCGGCATATTTCCCCAGAGTTTCGGTTGAAATTCGCTTCACTTCAAAGTCGGCTGATAAAGCATTTGCAAAATCCATTACCTTAAACTGGTTAAATTCACCATGTCCTTCCAGAAATGCAACAGTCGATTTTTGGGTCCTCATTAATTTCTGAAACGCGTTAACCAACTCAAACTCTACACTTTCTGCCGAGTGATTAAAATTGTATTCGTGCGAAAAATCCTGGTTGTATTTTAAAAAATTTACAGCAACCTCTTTGTTAGCCATTCGAATTAAAGCTCCCGGAAATATAAGTTTTGTGCTAACTCCCTTTTCGGTTTTATGCCTGAAACTAGTTGGAACAATTCCCTTGGAGTAAAGTTTTTCAATCAGTTTCTCTCGTTTTTCTTCGTTCAAAACCGCATACGGATCGGTAACTTTTAAACGAATCGGTTTTTCGGAATATGCATTTAAAACAGCTATTTTTTCAAAAACTTCGCGTTGCAATTTTTTTAAGCCGGGTTCCAGTTCTCCTTCCAAAAAGAACTCAATGGTTACAGGTTCTTCTATACTTACTGCAATTTCTTTACTAACCTCCGAAAGCGAATAGCGTTTATCAACCGTTAAATCTAAGCGCAACAGAAAATTTGTTGATACAAAAAATAAAACCAGCATTCCGAAACCAAACAAAACTGCTTTTAGCTTTGTCTTTTTTGTTTTCATTCTTCCTTTACGAAGCACCAACCCGGTTGCATACAGAAACAAAACAGTCATGCCTGTAAAATACGCCACATCCTGCAAATCGATTACCCCGCGCGAGGCAGACATGTAATGACTGTTTATACTGAACCAATCGAGAATTTGTTCCAAAAGATACGGGACGCCCGAAGAAGCAAAAAAATCGAAACCCAGGTAAAAAATAAAGGAAAGTACCATGGCCAGGATAAACGAAACGATTTGGTTATCGGTTAAGGCTGATGCAAAAACACCAATAGCCACATAAATAATAGCCAGGAAGAACAGACCAAAAAATGATCCCCAGGTAGCACCCACATCAATACTACCTACCGGGTTGCCCAATAAATAAACCGATAAAAAATACAACAGTGTAGGCAAAAGAGAAAACACCACCAATACCAAACCCGCTAAAAATTTGGCTAGCACCAATTGAAAATCGGAAATGGGACGGGTAAGTAGAATTTCGATTGTTCCGCTGCGTTTTTCATCGGCAAATAAACGCATGGTTATAGCCGGAACCAAAAACAAATACAACCATGGAGCGAGCGAGAACAAACCATCCAGAGTAGCATAACCGTTTTCCGGAATATTATAACTTCCGGGAAATACCCACAAAAACAATCCGCTTATTAAAAGGAAAACCAGTACCGCCAAATACCCGATCAACGATCCCAGAAAAGCTTTAATTTCTTTTTTAAATAAACTATCCATAGTAATCAGTGTCCAGTCACAGTGTTCAGTTAATTAATCTCACTACTTCCAAACTTTTTAGGATTTAAAATCATGTAATTTATTAGCTTTCCAATTTCTGTATTTTCTGACTCAAACTCAACAAAAGTGACCTTGTCAATATATTCGCAAGCCAAAGCAAATTCCAACCAAACTCTTGTTTCACTATTCTCTCCATCTGAATCGGTTAATTTACTAATAAAATATTTTGGATACTTTCTTTTACGATATGCCTCTGCAATATTGGCACAAACTGATCGAGAAGACCTTCGGATCTGATCTGTTAATGAATATTTCTCTTCCATCGGGAAACTCTTGGAGCTTGCATAAATCTTCATCGCCAAAGAAAACGCCTTTTTATAAGCAAGTAAGTCTGTAAAGTCCATATCATTACTTTTAAACACCTGATTTCTGTATCTGATCACTGATCACTATTTACTGAACACTGACCACTGACAACTGTTTACGAATCACCGATCACTTTCCAACAGCTCTACCATTTTTTCGGCTGCGCGTTTAGAACAGCCCGGCTCGCCCATTAACTCTTTCATCGTTTTATAATCATCAAATATTTTTTGCCTGTATGCTACATCATTGAGCAGTTTGTCCAGCTCGTTCGAAACATTCTTAACGGTCATTTCAACCTGAATGTATTCCTGAATCGCAAATTTCTGCAGTATTATATTTACCAATGAAGCCCAAGGAATTTTCAGTAAGCGACGAGCAAAAAAGTCCATCACAACGCCACCTTCCATTTTATAAAGCACCGTTTGGGGAACATTAAACAAAGCTGTTTCAAGCGATGCCGTCCCAGAAGTCACCAATGCCACATATGCATGATTTAAAACATCATAAGTAGCATTAAAGACAAGCTTAATTTCTGATCCCTCCAGTATTTTTTCGTAAAGCGACCTGTCTATCGAATTTACTCCTGGCAAAACAAACTGGTACCCCTTACGGCCGGCAACAGCTTCTTTCATTACCGAAAGAATGTATTTTATTTCCTGCACGCGACTTCCAGCCAACAAGGCAATTACAGGTCGATCATCAAGTTGATGTTCTTTTAAAAATTCAGCTTTTGTTTTAGCTGACTCCTGAAAGGCTCCAATAGAATCAAGCAAAGGATTTCCCACATAATTTACATCCACACCATGCTTTTTAAAAAAAGCGGTTTCGAACGGGAAAATCGTAAACATTTCGTCCACATAGGCACGAATCTTTTTCACCCTGTACTCTTTCCAAGCCCACAGTTTTGGTGAAATATAATAGTAAACTTTTATATTATTTTGTTTGGCAAACTCAGCTATACGAAGATTAAAACCTGCGTAATCAATCAGGATTAATACATCGGGTTGAAAACGGAGAACATCCTTCTTACAAAACTCCATATTTCGGCTAATGGTCCGAATATTTAGTAAAACATTCAAAAAGCCCATGAAAGCCATTTCGCGGTAATGTTTTACAAGTTCACCACCCACTTCCTGCATCAAATCGCCACCAAAAAAACGAAACTGCGCATCGGTATCTGCAGCTTTTAGTTCTTTCATTAAATTCGAACCGTGCAAATCGCCCGATGCCTCTCCGGCAATTATATAATACTTCATCTTATTAATATTGCTTGTTTTCAAAGGTATAAGATGGAACTCCCATGATTTTAACTATACGCTTATGCGGCAAAAATTTGTCATGTCGTTTCATCTTATAATGCTCTTGAAATTAAAACCACAAATGCGTACAAAATGGTAGCTCCCAAAACACCGCGGGCTGCTTTTTCGCATTTCATTTTCAAAAATCCCCAGAATACGGCAACGTTGGCAAAAACACATAAACTTCCAAGCTTAACCAGAGCCTGCACGCGCCACATGCTGCGTATATAATCGACAAACGAAACCTCCGGCTGCTTAACCAGGTACAGTATAAAAAAAATAATTACCGGCAATACAAGTCCTGCCAGTAATCCAATCCCAACATTATCAATTTTATTTTGTTTGCGTCGTCGCATAGAATTATCAGGTTGCGTCTAATTTAAAAACATAACAATTTTTATAACCTCTTCTCATCTCAGGAAGAACACAGGTTATTTTTAAAACTTCCAGTTTTTCAACTGCTTCATTGTTTTATAGCAAGTCATATCAACAGTAACGGGAACAACCGAGGCAAAATTGTTATTCAGCGCATGTATATCTGTTTCAACTGCTTCCTCCTCGAAATTTTTAAAATAACCCGCCAACCAATGGTACTCGCGCCCGTGCGGATCTGTGCGTTTCTGAAACTCCTCCTCCCATTTTCCATGTGCCTGCCTGCATACTTTAATTCCTTTAGGTTTTCCTTTTGGAATATTAACATTCAGACAAGTATATTCGGGTATTCCATTCTCAATTACATTCTGAAAAACTTTTGCCACAATCATTTTGGCTTTCGAGAAATCAGCATCGGGGTTAAAGTCATCCAACGAAAAACCAATGGAAGGAATACCGTGTAAACTACCTTCGATGGCAGCTCCCATAGTTCCACTGTAAATCACACTTATCGATGAATTTGCTCCGTGATTTATTCCCGAAACAACATAATCAGGAGCCCGATCGAGCAAACTATTAAAGCTTAGTTTTACACAATCGACCGGAGTGCCGTTGCACTTGTAGGTTGTGGCACCATTAATTTTTTCAACCGGCACGGCACGCAAAGGGTAATCAACCGTTATGGAACAGGCTTTCCCCGACATAGATACCTCGGATGAAATGACGATTACCTCTCCAAATAACTGCATTACTTCTACCAATTCACGCAATCCTTTAGCATGAATTCCATCGTCGTTTGTAACTAATATTAATGGTTGTTCTGACATATTTTTCACGAATAAGAAACAAAGATAATTAGAAATTAGAACTGAGTACAACGTAGTGAATAAATAGTAAAAAGTATTTGTTGCCAGATACCGGTTTCGGAACTTAACCGGCTTTCAAAAAAAAAGCACCCCGAAAGGTGCTTAAAAATCTTTAGTATTAAATCGCTATCTATTTCATCAAAATTGAAATATCGTCGGCACTAAACGACTTGGCAGCAATACTTTCTTCTTCATATTCGTAAGTCAATACTTTATTGTACTGATATTCGCCTTGTTTATCAATAGCCCTTACAAATATTTCCACCGACGACTGACCTGCTTCCTGTAATTCGGAAATGTCGAATGAGGCTACACTCCATTGCAGATAATTATGCGGATCGCCATTTTTATTATGTTTTAATTCCAGAATAATTGCCCCTTCTTCTGTTTTTAAATCGGTAGAGTCTTTTACCAGGTTGATAAAATGCGTATAAGCCCCGCCACCATACTCAAACTGAACATTCAGGTAATCATTGGTAAACCATGTATCGGTAATTGTTACAGGGTCGTTGCCAATGGAGTCTCTTACTTCTGCCGAGGTTTCTTCCGTGAAATTAAATACTGGCTTGGTTAGTATCTTCGACATTGAGTTAACTTTCACATAATAATCGTATGTGCCATCGGTAACATCACCCAATATGGTGTAATTTACAAACACACGCATTCCATCTTCTAAATGGCTTGCGGGCACATTACTTGCCGAAGGCCAAAGATCATCTCCCGAGTCTGTTGTCACATAATAATAATCTGTGGTTTTAACCACTGTTCCGGTTGTAATCCAGAAATCACCCAACGAATAGTCATCATCGTCGTTGCAGCTTACCAGAAACAAGCTGATAAGTGCAATAATAAATCCACTTTTTAATAATTGTTTCATAATCCTCTTTTTTAATGGTTTTCCTGTTTTCTTATCTAAAATCTATATTCAACTTTTGTCGAATCTCGTATTTTCTAGATGAATATTCTCAAAAAAGGTTGCGTTCCCTATTACTTTTTTTGAGGCACCTTAAAACCACCAACATTAAAATTTATGCGTACAATTAAACACATTGCTAACCAATATCTCCAGCACTTAACAATGCATTTTATCAAAACAACATAATAATCAAGACCTTATACAGAAGACAGTAAGAAAGACAAAATACTGCCAGGGTAAATAGATAAATTTACTCCCCTAAGACAGAAAACATTCAGTCAGATAAATTGTATCTCTCCAATCCCAGATTATCAGGATTCACTAGATAACGATGAGAAGAGTAACCTACATCGCCAATTACATAAAATTTCAGGAATTATTTTATTAACGAAAGATCGCCGTGCAAAATATCAGGATTAAAAGCCAGCAACTCATCAGTATACAACATTTCAGGAATATTGTTATAAAGAAAAATTCGTTTGTTTAAAACATGTGCAAATCCCATTTCCAAAAAAGTATTTCCTCCGATATAATTCGAAATTCCTTTTTTGTCGAAATTCAAAACCAAAATGGCATCTGCATTTTTTATTTTTTCGAAATATCCTCTGATTACATCGTTTTTAATTTTACGGTCAGCACTTTCTCCGGCATTGCTTTTCTCTGCCAGGTATTCTGACAAAGTTAATTCACCTGCAATAATTTGCCGGCTTGTCAAAGGAATATCAACAGTGTGTCCTTTTTCTTTCAGAAGAAGAGATACCTGCTCAATTTGAGGCGTAAAATCAATACTTGAACAAATTACAATATGCATAATTAAACAGAATACAGATTCACAAAAAAACATTTCTTCAAAAGAAAGAATGCAAGGGGGTTAACCTATCCAGTCTTCAAACCGGACAACTATCCGTTTGATCTAATTCTCGAATACTTTGGTTTTCAGTATCGCTTTTTCGATTACAACATAAACAACAATTGAAGTAACCACGCTATTAACCGGAGCTACACCCGGCAGATAGGTTGCTGCCAAAACACCGGCTCCCCAGGCAGCAACTGCCGACCACCTGAACTTGCTTATTTTTTTCTCGGCAAAACCAATGTACTTTGCTTTGTGGACAAGGTAATAATCGGCAATTAACACACCGCCAATTGAAGGCAACATGGTATTTAACACATTTAAGAATCCTACAAAATTATTGTACAAATAAATAGCAAGAAGCGTTCCTACAATACCATTAATAATTACCATCACTTTTTTGGGCAAACGGGTAATATTCGAAAAACCAAGTCCCGAAGCGTAAAGAGCATTGTCATTTGTTGTCCAGATATTTAAACCCAGTATTATCATCGCCCAAACAATCATTCCCTGATTCATTAGTACGTCGCTAATATCAGATTGCTGGTAAAATGCCGAACCAACAGCACCAAAAAAGAACATCAATGAGTTACCCAGAAAAAATGCAATTAATGTAGTTGATACTGCAATCTTACTGTTTTTCGAAAAACGGGTAAAATCGGGGGTTAAAGTACCACCACTAATAAACGAAGCCACACAAATACCAATTGCTGAATAAAGAGTTATTGGATTTTCAGGAACAATATCGAACCAAACAGATGTTCCGCCAAAATCGCCAAATGCTTTTCCAACAGACATTAATCCAAGTACCGTAATAGATGGTACTGCAATAAAACTCAATATGGTGAGCGCCTTAATTCCAAACCACGCCGTAGCTGTCATTATTAGACCAGAAACAATAACCAGCGTGTAAATATTTATACCGGTAACTTTTTGTACCGGAATTGCAAACATAGCAACACCAACTCCGAACCAGCCCACTTGTGTTATACCTAATAAAAAAGAAGGAAGTATCGATCCTCTTTCGCCAAATGAATAACGTGCTAGTAAATGTGTTGACAAACCAGTTCTTGATGCAATATATGCAAGCAGCCCGGTATAAAATCCGAGAATTAGGTTACCGGCAAGCACTGCTGTTAAAAACTTAGAAGCTGTTAAGCCGGCGCCCAGTTTTCCCCCGGCCCACATACTGGCCGAAAAAAATGTAAAGCCCAGCATAACCAAAAGCATTGGCCAAAATCCTTTTTTACTTTTCGCGTCAACTGCCGATAACGAAAAATCGTGATCGTGGTGTGGTGTTGATTCCATACTTAAATTTTTATGATGATTTTTTATGAGTTTGCAATACTTCTAAGCTTCGCCAATTGACCCGACGCTAATTTTTCCAAATCAGTTTTTTCAAACCTGCTGCTGTCGAGAATTGGTGCACGCTCTCCAATTTGCTGTTCAAAAGTTCTTCCCCGACGTGCCATGGTATACACCTGCTCCCAGTACTCAATAACATCTTCCAGGTATTCGGGCAACCAAAACGCTCTTGATCCGGCATCGTAAATCACACAACGCTCCATCGCATAGGCCGGATTTTCGTACTGGCTTTCAATAAACTCGGGAGCCATTAGCGCCTCTCTTTTTACAAGGTCGGTTCCGGTAAGTTTAATTGTTAATGGTGTTTTAATTGTTGGTACAGTAAAGCGGCCTTCAATGTAGCACAAGGTTGTTGACTGATATCCCTCAAATTTCTCGCGGCAAAGAGCATCCACATTTTCAAGGATTTCCTCTGTCCGCTCTCCTCCAAACGTAAAAAACAGAATGGATTCAATGTTTGTATTATTCATTTCGGCTTGTTTAACCAAAGCCTCCAATCCAAACTCGAGGCTTGTACCGGTTGCGACAACATCGCCAATAACAATTTGTGCGGAAAGTGGCATATACACCTTTTGATAATCGCTTTCAATAATGTGCCACTCTTCCGACTCCGGATTTCTGCGGGCCCGCTGTGCACTTATAAACGACGAACCATGCAGGTTCCAGCTAAAAGCATCGGCAATGGCCTCGCGCAAACCGAAATTTAATCCGCCACGCAATATGTTAAAAACTATGGTTTTCCTTTCTTCAAGGCTGATCACCTGCTCTTCCTGTAAGCTCTTCATTACCATCGAGCAGGCTGTTCGCAATTTTCGGGTATAGTCTACCCCCATTACTGTGGTATCGTTGCAAATGGCACGTGTTTCTTCACTGGAAATCACCAACCGGTTGACACTCGTTCTCCCTTCCTCTTCAATTTTATAAATCGAACAGTTATTTCTGTTTGAAATTCTATTCAGCATTTCTTCTTTAACTTTAAAAAATTTATTGGGAAAACAAGAGACCAGGATAGCCTCCAAGCGCGTCCCGGATATTTAAGAATTCCCCAAATTCCGGACGACAAAAATGCCTTTTTTATTCTGAAAGTCAAAACTAATTATTGAAAATCTGACTCTCTCTTTTCACTTACCGCAGACATAAACACAAGTTCATAAAAACGAGAAATATTCTTCTAAAAACAAAGCCTGGAATTAATACAAGACTGCCTGCTACAAATTTAAATTACCAAATGCACCGCACTTTTTCTCTACTTAAATTGTTGTACATTTAATTCACTAAAACTAAAACTGTTACAAATGTCGCAACTTGAAACTGTAAAAAAGCAACTTGGAAAACCCTATTCCGATCTCGAATTTTTATTAGGTTGTTTTAAGGAAGTTTTAACAGAAAATAATGAACCTGAACTGGCCAATTGCATGCCCTGGAACAACTTCTCTGAAATAAACGACTCAAAGCTCCTTTCGCATAAACACATTAACATGTTTTCCATTTGTTTTCAGTTGCTTAACCTGGCAGAAACCAACGGAGCCGTACAAAACAGAAGAAAAACGGAAGAGGCCAGTTCGCTGAATGCCCTAAACGGACTCTGGGGAAACAGTCTTCAACTGCTTAAAGAAAAAGGATTCAACGAAGAAACCATACGAAACACCTTAAATAAAATTGACGTTCAGCCTGTATTAACCGCACACCCCACCGAAGCCAAAAGACCCGTTATCCTAAAAAAATACCGCGAATTATACCTGCTGATGGTAAAACGCGAAAACTCGATGTATAATTCATTTGAAAGAGAAGAGAACAGAAATGAAATAAAAAGAATTATCTCTTCAATATGGCATATCGACGAATTCTACCTGGAAAAACCTACTGTTGAAACCGAACTCGAAAATGTAATTCATTATTTTGTAAATGTATTTACCGAAACTGTTCCCTTACTAAACCGCCGACTAATACAGGCATGGGAATTCTCCGGGTTTAACCCGAAGCAATTAATAAGTGAAAATCATTTCCCAAAATTAAAATTCGGAACCTGGATTGGAGGAGATCGCGACGGACACCCTTTAGTTACTGCCGGGGTAACACAAAATACCTTATTAAAACTACGTTTAAATGCCTTCCTTGTACTAAAACAGGAATTAATTAAACTCTCGGAAGATCTCAGTTTCTATTTCAATATCTCTTCGTTGCCGCCAACTATTCTTAACCGATTTAAAGTAATGGTGGCCGAAATGGGCAACCAAACCAAAACAATTATTGCCTCATCGCGAAAAGAAGCATTTAAATTATATGTACTACTTCTCATAAATAAGCTCCCTATTAATATCGGGAAAGCAAGATCGTTTGAGCTGGAGGACAAAAAAGGAAGTTACAATCAATCGGAACAATTAATAAACGACCTGGAAACACTTCGACACGCCTTGCTCGAAAACAAATACAACGATTTGGCCAACTATGCAGTAAACCGAACAATACAATTTGTTCATACTTTTGGGTTTCATCTGGCAGAACTCGACATTCGGCAAAACAGCCAGTATTACAATAGTGCCTTTAAGCAACTGGTTTACAAAGCAGCCCCCTTAAACCAAAAATCGACAGAGTGGACAGAAAAATTTAAAACCGAAATAATTGAGAAAGAATTATTATCTGCCCGGCCATTTATCCGCGATCACAACGAGCTTCCTGAAGAATCAAAAAAAACAATAAGTTGTTTCGATGTACTAAACCAGCACATTTTGCAGTACTCTGCCAACGGGCTGGGTTCATTAATTGTTAGCATGACCAAAAATGCCACCGATCTCCTTACGGTATTTATTTTGGCAAGAGAAGCCGGACTGACTTTTTTCGACAAAACCATGATCGTAAAATTACATGTTGTCCCTCTTTTCGAAACTATCCAGGATTTGATTGAAAGCCCCGCCATTCTGGATGAATACTTCAGCTATCCCGAAGTACAAAACAGCCTGGAATACCAGCGTAAGGTTAAAAACCTGCCCGAAAAAACCCAGGAGATTATGATTGGCTACAGCGACAGTAACAAAGATGGTGGCATCCTGGCAAGCACCTGGTACCTGCATAAGGCCCAGAAAGAGCTAACCGAAACAGGGAAAAAGTTTGGAATACGTATAAAATTCTTTCATGGCAAAGGAGGATCGATAAGCAGGGGAGCCGGGCCCGTACATTGGTTTTTACGATCGCTGCCCCATGCTACTCTCTCGGGTACTTTTAAAATTACGGAACAGGGCGAGAGCATCGAAAAAAAATATGCCAATAAAATAAATGCCGTTTACAACCTGGAATTAATGCTTGCCGGAAACACATTAAACTCCCTGTTGCATAAAACAAGGAAGAAAAGCACAAACGAAGCAGATGAAATAATGGAATTTATGGGAGAAGAAAGTTTTAAGATTTACTCAAAACTTCTTGAAAACAAGCATTTTCTTGATTTTTACCGGCAGGCCACTCCTATCGATGTTATTGAAGAAAGTAAAATTGGATCGCGCCCCTCGCGACGAACAGGAAAACAAAGCTTCTCCGACTTAAGGGCTATTCCATGGGTTTTCAGTTGGGGGCAATCAAGGTTTCACATTACCAGTTGGTACGGAGTAGGTTCTACTCTTGAAAAAATGCAAAAAGAATATCCCGAAAAATACAAAACGCTAAAACAGCTGATTCCGAAAAACCAATTTATAAGGTATGTACTTACCAATATCGATACCAGCCTGGCCAGTACCGACGAAGAGATTATGAAAATCTATGCCGGGCTTGTGGAAAACAAAGAAACCAGAGAAACCATAATGAACCTGCTTTCAACTGAGCTTCAGAAAACACGGCAACTAATGGCCGGATTGCTGCGACGCCCAATAAACGAAAGAAGAAAAAGCCACTACTACTCCACACAGCTACGTGCCGAAGCTTTAATCCCTTTACATAAGAACCAGATATTCTACCTTCGCAAATGGCGCGAACTAAAAAATAAAGATTCTGAAAATGAGAAAAAAATATTAAACCAGTTACTTATTTCGGTAAATGCAATTGCAAACGCAATGGGTAGCACCGGCTAGTTACAGGCGGGTTTATAAGATTGTATGCAGGTTTGCCATGTATTTTCAGAGAAGTAAAGAGTTTGAGTAATTGATCATACTCAGCTATTGCCGCTACAAACAACAAGATCTCCCTCCTTCGGCACAGACGAGAACTAGATGGGCAAACTTTGCGCATGTTCTTCTTTAAGGCAATATTTCAGAATATTTTCGGCAACACTCCTATGCTCCTTTTCTTCTGCTTCAAGAAAATTAACAGCCTTATTAAACAACTTGCCACATCCTGCATTCCGGAAAATCAGTTCCAGTTCCTTATTTTCTTCAATATCGGTTTTTTGGAATGTACTTAAGCGGTCTATATTCCAGTATTTCATATCTATTTTCGATAGCCCGGTTAACTCTTTTAGTTTTTCCCCTTCGGGAGTTGCCTGGTTGGTAAGAAGCAGAAATGTTTTTATCAGCAAAACATTATCTACTATTTCTACCAGCAAATAGCCCAGTTTTGTTTGCCCATATACATAATCAACAAGTATTTTTCCGCGAAAGAATGTAATAACCGGTTTTTGAAAAGAAAGATACACATAGACCTCCAAACAATCGCGACTGAGCGTATCTAACCGTTCGGTTAACCGGTTTATAGCATGCATTTGAATATAAACAGGAATATCGATAGTATTAAATGGTGTTGGTTTTTCGAACGATGAGCGTTTTACCGATGCCCATTCAGGATAAATCTTATAATAAGCATAAGACCCAACCCGAAACGCAGGCCGGGCATTGCCATATAGTCGAAATTTCTTTTCCTGACAGGGATATGCGTTAAGTTCATACACCAGTCCTGTTATTCGCCCCGAAATTTCGTCGGCAATTTGCACTTTTACATGTACCAGTATCTTATTTAGTTCGGAAGCTATCATTGAAAGACCACTACAAAATGCCCAAAGATGCGACCTGAAATTTATTTCGGCCTGCACAACATCCAACCTCTCTTTCATAACCTTATAAGCTTCCTGCATTTCCGGCTTTTGCTGTTCTGCAAACCAATTCTGCAAACCATACAAACACAGGCCGTAGGTGTAAAACTCTTTAACCGACATGGTATAACCACTGTTTTTAATGGTCACCCTGGTTTGTTGCGCTTCCTCATCAATCAACTCTTTCAGGTGCTTTATTTCGCTGTTACTTAAACAAGAGCAATCTCCCAGGCGAATTTTTAACGAGCTGTCTTTCATCTGGTATAATGCTTGTTTATGCGTTGGTGTTAGCACCCGGTATACCTGTTCGCAACCACTTTCGATAAAAATATGTTTTAAACGCCTGACAAAATGATTTCGTTTTTCAGCCTCAAGTTGTTTCCTGTTGCTGTTTGGTTTCTTTTTTTTTCGTATTCGGCTCATGGGTTTAAGTTTTTATATTACTAGGATGAAGAAGTCCTTGCAATTTTTTATTTTTAAAGGAACGCGATATTATTGTACACCGGCGGGTTTACGTTATTATTTCATCTATTTCTTTTTTTAGTTCTTGATAGTCAACTTTGGATAAAATGGTTACCTGTTGGTCGAATGCAAATTTTATAGAACCTTTTATTTCGTAAGAGCAATCCTTTTGTCTATAAACATCCAGACCTGATTTTCCTATTATTGAGATGACATTTACTTTTTCTGTTTTGGCAATATCTAATTTGTCAACCATCTCAATCGTAAAAAGAAACTCTACCAAATCATGTGACGACAATTTACCTTTCTCATTTAAGCTTTTTAATAGAAACGCATGCATCCTGATGTAATAAATTACGTTTTTCTTTTTCTCAAGCCATTCTTTTAATTGGTAATCGTTAAAGAAATCAACCTTATAAACATCATAATTAACAGCTTTTAAGGAGGTTGAATATGCTTTTCCCATGTACTTTTCGAAAGCATCATCCTGTTGTCTCTCTGTTAAGTTTTTTGAATTGTAAATTATAGATAATGAAGAAGATATGTCCAGTGAATAATATTCATAAACATTTTTATTTCCTAATTCAATCGATTTCCCTAAAATTTCAAAATATAAATCAGGTAAGTCATTTGTCACATAAATCCAATATTGGTTTACTTCATCAAATTTAAATTCTTTGTATGCTTCTCTTTTTAGTATATAACTTCGTGGATTTGTTGGTAATTCTTCATCCGAATAATTGATAGACTCAATGTGTTTATTAAATAACAAATTGAGTTCTTTGAGAATATCTTTTTGAATATTGAAGAAACGATTGTTTTCAATTATTAGGCTGAACAAACTTTGTAATGATTTATCAACAGGGTTATTTCGAAGGTGTAATATTTTTTTATCTGCAAGGTGATCATGGGTTCTAAACAATAGTGCTATTAAGACTTTGACAGTTATGTAATCTAACATATCAACTGAGCGTTCTTTGAAGTGGTCGCATATATAGGTGAACGCAAATAAATTTGAATTAAGTTTTTTTAAATGATGTGATTTTTCAAGTGGAGATATGAGTTTATTATAAGTACCATTTATTATTATTTGAGGTAAACTCCAATCATTTTCTTTAATTGCATTAACACCTATTTCTTTAAGCATAATTATTTTGTTCTTGTCCATTAACTCGTAAAAATCCATATGGTCCTCTGTTTCTGGCGGCTCATATAAATTGAGGATGTCATCTTCAGAAATAGCTTCTAATAAATTGGTAATTCTGCTATTTGAATTAGTATACTCCAATGATAAAATAAGGAGAGGAAACTGAGCAATGATAAATATAAAAGTAACTATACTAGCGATGTATATAATCGTTAATCCTTGATTTGGAGCTAATGATTTATAAGAAAAAATTGATAATGATAAGAATAGAAAAGCACCGCCAAACAGTGAGAAGATATTTTTAATCCACGGATTACTTAGTATGAAATCAAATGAGTTTCGTTTAATCGATTTTAGTGTTGAACTATAAACTACGAGTAATATTGTTAAAATAATGCTTGATGAACCTATTATTGAAGACCACAATGCAAAAAGATAGCTATCTGGATTTTTAACAGATTCAAGATTTAAAAAATCAGGAACTATACCAACGTCAAAGATTGAGATTAGTAGAAACATGACAAAAAATCCTGCAAGAATTTTATAATCAAACAATTTTTTTATTGTAACAGTAAGTTCTTTCATAGTAGCTAATTCAACCTTGCTCTTAACTAATTTCTCAGTTTTCATCAATGTAAAAAGAAACCCGGCGCAAAACCGGGCTTCAAGTCTAACCTTTAAACATATTAATCATGTCGATTAACTGTCAACAATAACGCGTGCGGCCTCGTATCCGTTATAAAAATTAGGGTCGCGCCGCTTAAAAATACTCATTACTTTGTCGAGCTTTTCCAGCGTGTCTTTAGCTTCGCCAAAAAGCAATTCCAGCTCTTTGGTTGCCTGTACCGATGCCACTTGGTAGGCGCGCGGCTGCCCGTTAAGCACCAGGAACCCGTCGAAGTCGGTCTTCAGGCCCTCTACCTGTTCGGCAGTTACACCATATTCGCCCGTTAATACTTCCAGGTTGTCTTCGGCTGCTGCAACAACGGCCTTTACTGCCGGAATAAAATCGGCATTACGCATCCGGTTCAGGTCGCTGTAGCTTGTTGCCATCTGGTTGGCCAGCTTGTTGTTGCCCGTAACCAGCGCAAAAGCTTCGATACTGTCGTTCAGGATATCGGCCTTCCGGGCCACAGTACTTTTTACCTGTGTTTTGTTTTTGCCCAGGTACACCTGCGCCTGCTGCTGGGCATACTGTGCAGCGTCGATCTGCATAACAATACCTGAAAATTCGTTTTTAAACTCTCCTACTTTGGGGATCGATGACCAAAGTGCTGAATTGTTGTCGAGAAAAGAGATAACAGTGTCGTACATCTCTTTTTGATTAATTTGGGTTTTATTCATTGTTTGAGAATAAAGGATTAATTATACTGCTAGTTAAGGATTTATATGTTAATAAACAAACTTATGTGCGGATATTTTCTGATTAGTGCCGGAGAAGTTGAGCCAATCCCCCACTGGGCTTCACCCCTCAGCCTAAGGGAATTGGGCTAAAGCCCCACACACACCTTCCTGCTTAACCACGGGCATAAATGCCCGTGTTAGTCATTCACTCATCTTTGCGAACTCCAGCAAACAGACGAACTGCTTCTCTTGAAGTGATTGTTGCTGAATCCAACCCTCATTGTTATAGTCAGGGCAAGAATTGCATAGATTTAAGAGATTATTGCACAAGTCTGAGTGGTTATTGCAGCGATTGAAGAAGCCATTGCATAAACCTGAATGGTTATTGCAGCGACTGAAGAAGCCATTGCATAAACCTGAATGGTTATTGCAGCGACTGAAGAAGCCATTGCATAAACCTGAGCGGTTATTGCAGCGATTGAAGAGGTCGTTGCATAAACCTGAGTGGTTATTGCAGCGGTTGAAGAAGGCATTGTAAACCTGCAACAAAAAGCTATAAAAAAAGCCGGTATTAAACCGGCTTTTATACCTCCCCAATTACAGGAAGTTATGTCTTAATCTTTATATTAGTTAACCGACGGTGTAACAACAAATTTGCGAAATTCCACCGGCCCGTGATCTCCCTGAATCTGAAATGGACCAGGTTCTCCTTCTTTGCTATCAAGCGAGCCTCCTGTAATTCCGGGAATAGGGCGGTTCGAAATAACTTCTGTTCCATTAAGCGAAACTGTAACATGACGCCCAACAAGTGTCACGTCATACGTTTGCCATTCGCCCGGAGCATTAGCTGCATAAACCGCTGGAGCAATAAAACCGTAAATACCACCGATACTAACCTCATCGGTTCTTCCTTTTGAATCTTCAATCTGAAGTTCGTGACGACCACGAAGATAAATTCCACTGTTACTTCCTGCAGGGTAACGGAACTCAACGTGGAGTTTGAAATCGTCAAATTTTTGAATGCTAACCAGGTTACCGCCTGATTCTGTATTAACCATTACACCATCAATCATCTGAAATTTACAGTTTTCAGGAATAATCCACTTGTCCATGGTTTCGGTGATCAGGTTTACAGGATTTCCCCAAACTGGTGGCTCTGTTCTTTCCAACGAAGGAGCACGAACACCTGTCCATTCCAGCTTATTGCCTTTAAGCATTTGATAACCCGTAAGTTTATCGTCTTTTAAAGAAAACTCAAAATATAAGTCTTCAATATCCATCCATTGCGGAGGGATTGTGAAATGATACTTATCCTTATCGGCATCGTACTGAATCTCTGCAATTGGTCTTGCACTACCTTCGTACCCTACATAGTATCCAACAAGAGTTGAAAAACCCGATAACTTAACCTGAAGCCAACCCGGAAAACCATCTGAAGCCATTAATCCGTGTCTGAAAAGTCCGAGATTTTCGATCTGATCTTCATCCATATTTATGGTTAGATCCCACTTGCCTATCAATTTCGAGTCGCTCTCAACACGTTGTGCCTGCGCAGGAACAAAACCAATTAAAGCAAATGCAAATAATAAAATAAAAGCTTTTAGTTTGTACATAACATATCTATTTTGATTAGTAAAATCACATTTTAGTTTTTACAAACACAAATCTACTTAAAAAACAGTAGTTGAATAAACTCCCTGCATTCGATTTAACAATTAAAAACATCGTTGTCTGCTTATTCTGTGATTTCGCGGGGACAATTGTATTACTCCTCAGGTAATTGGAGTTGCAAGCTAATCTGTGAAAGGTTTGTGCGAATTACCGAACTGATTAATTAGAATCTAGTACCTGTTAAACCAGTATAATTTTATATAATTTTTGCAATTGCGTCTTTCACCGTGATTCCATCTCCAAAGACTTTATCGAATAACTTTAGTTTGTGCTTTTGAATTACATTCTTTGTAAGAATATTTGACTTTTCAACAACCTTATTAAATCCATTCGCTTTTATTAATTTATTTATCGCATATATTTTCCAATCCTCTGTGTCAGGACTAACAATAAAATTAAAATACTTTTCATCCAAATCTATTGGTAATCCAACCGATCTTGAATCCTCCATTACTCCTTTACCATATAATACATACCTATATTCGTTCTCATGTTCATAACTTTGATCTTTATTAAATGGGAAAAAAGTATTATCTAATGCTTTAATATTTGCATTTTCATCATAAATGCTATTTGTTGTTAAATCTACATACCTCATTTTCCTACCAGACAACTGAAATTCACTGCTTAAATGAATATTAAAGTTTTCAATAACATTTTCATTAAATTCTTTTGAATTAAATTGAATTGCTATTCCTTGTTCTCCCGCATAAAGTTTCCACATGGCTAGAGACTCCTTATCTGATTGATAAAAACAACTTGCACTAAAAAGTCTTTGAATAGGTTTGAGACTATGAAGTTGAATTAAGAATCTTCTTTGATGTTCATCAAATACATCTTTCGAGAGTGATTCATTCTTATATGGACTTTCAGCAATCCTATAATCCATCATGATTCTATAAGCCAATTCTTCACTACAAATTTCCATCTCATCTTCAAATGAATCTAAACGACTAAAGAAGATTTCTCTATTTTGAAGGAAAGCTATAAACTTATGCAGATCGTAGAACTTCCATAAATACTTTTTATCGGGATTCACTATTTTGATCATTAGGAAGGATTTTCCCCAAAGTTAACTATAAAAAAGTTATCCTCAGAAAAGCCTCCCCACATGACCTTCCCTCGTACTAAATAGAAATAAGATAAAAACCGCAGATGTCAAAACAAAAAAAAGGTCAACCGAAACCGATTGACCTTTTTATTTGGCTCCCCAGGTAGGACTTGAACCTACGACCTACGGATTAACAGTCCGCCGCTCTAACCAACTGAGCTACTAGGGAATATTTATGTTCCTGCAAATGCAAGAATACTAACAACACAAAAAGAAAGCGCTACATGATTTTCATATAACGCTTTAGCTCCCCAGGTAGGACTTGAACCTACGACCTACGGATTAACAGTCCGCCGCTCTAACCAACTGAGCTACTAGGGAAT
>CANLMQ010000023.1 GCA_947492175.1 uncultured Draconibacterium sp.
GTCAGCGCCGATGGTACTGCGTAAAAGTGGGAGAGTAGGTCGCTGCCAATTTAATCCAAAGCCCGTGTTCTTCTGAGCACGGGCTTTTTTTATTGTATTAATTTACTATTCTTAGTTCATCTTGTTTTTGTAAGCCAATTAAAACTGCTGTTTGAAGAAAATGATTTTTGGTGCTTCTGATTTCAGAATAGACGATATCTTTGTTTTTTCGAATCTGTAGTGAAAAAGTATTGCCATGGAAGGATTTATCAACTACTTACAACAGCACATTTCGTTAACCGAAAGCGAGATTGAGACTATAAATGAAAATGTTTATCTCGAGCATATTCCTGCAAAATCGTTTGTTCTTCAGGCCGGAGAAACATGCAAACGTCTTGGTTTTATTACAAGTGGTGTAATACGGATGTTCTTTTATGATACGGAAGGAAATGAAATTGTACGTTGTTTCCATAATGAAAACCATTTTTTTGGAGACCTCTCCAGTTATCAGAACAATACAATTTCCGATCAGTACATACAGGCCGTAACCGATTGTTCCATCGTTTTCTTTAACCGCGAAAACGACAATCATTTGTATAAAACGCTGGAGAAGTGGCCACTGTTAATTCGGAAATTTACCGAGGAGGCTTTTGTTCAAAAAATCGATCGCAGCACCAACCTGATTCATGCCGACGCTAAAACAAAATACCTCCATTTTTTAACCAAACATGCTGATATTGCACAACGCGTACCCCTTGGCGATATTGCATCGTACCTGGGAATAGCACAACAATCGCTTAGCCGCATACGAAAAAATATCACCCTTTAATCGCTTTTTAACAAATGTGAAAAATTAAGCCCCGTTTTTGTCAGACTTTTGCCCTTGTATTAATTCTAAAATTGAAAACAGATGAAAACAAGAAAAAAATGTTTGGTAACAGGGGCCAATGGCCATTTAGGAAATAACCTGGTAAAAGAACTTACAAAACAAGGTTATGAGGTTCGGGCAAGTGTACGTAACCTTAAAAATACGGCACCTTTTGATGGCGTGGATTGCGAAGTAGTTTACGCAGACATTACAGATAAAAAATCGCTGTTGGCTGCCATGAAGGATTTTGATGTTCTATTTCATGTGGCTGCGGCATTTAAACATTGGGCGGTGGATGCCGAAAAGGAAATTATGGAACCTAATATTTTTGGAACACAGAATGTAATTGAAGCAGCTGCCGAAATGAATATCAGAAAAATGATTCTGGTTAGTTCCATTGCTGCAATCGACCACAGTGTTGCTCCGATGAATGAAAAGGAGTGGGCAAAAGATTTCCCGAATCCATACTACGAAGCTAAACAGAAAGCAGAACAACTGGCCTGGCAGATGGCCGAAGATTTGAACCTTGAGTTAATTACAGTTCTGCCTTCGTCGATGATCGGTCCTGATATTTACGGGCGTTTAACTCCCAGCATGAATGTTATGCGCAGTATTGTAAAAGGCGACTTGCCTTTTGATCCTGCTTTTAGCCTGAACTTTGTAGATGTAAAAGATGTGGCAAAGGGTATTGTGTTAGCCGAACAAAATGGTAAACGAGGCAACCGTTACATCCTGGCAACCGAACCATCAGTATCAACAAGTGATTTGGTGAAGATTGCCAAAAAACTGTATCCCGAATTGGAAGTGGCTCCTGTATTGCCAAAAGAACAATTGCTTACCATTGCTGAAAAAATGGAGGATGAAAGTAAAATTACAGGCGAAGCACCTTTTTTACTAGTGGGAAATGTTGAACATTATTACAAGGCTGATGCACGAATGGATATTCGCAAGGCCCGAAAAGAACTGGGGTATCAGCCACGTGAAATTGAGGAGGTGATTGTTGAAACTTTTCATTACCTGAAAAACATCAACATTGAGTAGACGGAATAGATAATACCTAAAAGATGTAGTTTTGTATTTAGTACCGGTTATGGCGTACTACTTTGTTTGTAAAGTAATGTGTCTGGCCGGTATCTTTTTTGTTCCTTGTCTGGGGAATGGTCACATGGCATACCCTGACATTTTTCTTTGAACTTGAAATAGAATGGGGCAGATAACAGATAAACAAAGCCCGGGATTGTATTGATTTTAAGAATACAGTTCCGGGCTGTTAAGATATACCAGACGGCTTATTCGCATTCGTTTACCGGCATATAGATTTCATCTTTTTTTGCTTTTAAAGATTGAGCATCGATGTTTACCGGCAGCCAGTCGCCGTAATGAGTAATGTTCAGGTTGGTTTTTGGTTCTGTGGTATAACGTTCATTGCTGTTGTAGGTCCACTCCATGGTTTCAGAGCCTCCACCCGACTGGGTGGTAATCAGTGCTTCGTTGCGCACCAATCCAATAGGAAAGGCTTGATCCCTGGGCGATGTACGGTCGCCGTGAGTGGGATCGGTGGGCACCCATCCGAAGTTAGGCAGGTAAACCTCCACCCAACGATGATAAACATCGTCCATACTGGCCTCGTCTTTTTTTATCCAGGTTGAACCCACATAACGGGCAGGTAATCCTGCTGCTTTACAAAGCGAAATAAAAACAAAAGTATATTCCGAACAGGAACCGTGGCCTTGCGACAGTACTGTTGGAGCCATATCCCAGGCTCCGTCCATTAGGTAATGCAAATGTCCGATTAGATACTGGTGTAGTTTACGCACAATCCAGTACGGATTCTGCTCGTCGCCAACTACTTTCTTTACCGTATTTTGTACAATCTCGTGGTTGATCTGGTATTTGTCGTTGTCGCCCAAATACTGATCTTTTATTTGTTGTGGTATTTCACTTAAAGTTCCCACTTGTTCGGGATACAAGAAGTAACGTACATCGTACGAGTTAAAGGTAGTGGTCATTTCCGATGTAGCTCTTTCACCGGGTTTGATATCCTTGTACGAAAAGTGAGCAGTAGTGAGGTCCCATTTGTCGGTTATAAAATCAGCGGGCTTTTTATTGTAGGTTATATTGTCAATATCTTGATTGGGACGGTTCTCGGGTACTCCCAGGTATACATCCAGGGTTTTAATTTTCCCCGGTCCAAAACACTCTACATTATGGGTAAACACCACTTTGTGTGTTTTTTTATTTTTACGGATATACTTCACTCCATCGCGGATTGTCATTTCATAAATAGTATTATCCTCATGGTCTACATTCCACAACTTATTGTCGTGCACTGCCAAACCGAAAGAATGTGGACCAGGGGCATCGAGAATTACAATAACGTACCCGGTTGACGGATCAACCATGTAAATTTCATTCTGTATCCGGTCTGAGATCCATAAATATTTTCCGTCGAAAGTCATTCCTTTGGGATCTTTTGCCGGTGAAGGGAAAGATCTAATGGTGGCCCCATCTTCGGGACTGAACTGAATGACTTTGTCTTTACTGTCGTCAACGCACCAGAGGTATCTTCCATCCCAGGTTAATCCCATCGGACTACTTGAGGGCGCTCTCAGTGTTTTTAAAATGGTTCCGTCTTTCGGATCAATTTTAAAGATCATACCATCGCGGTCTTCTGATTTGTTGGTTCGTCCCCTAAAATCGGCGTTCCATAAATATTCGCCATCCCAGGTCAAGCCCATTGGCCAGTAGGCTGGCGATTCAATCTCTGATATTACTTTCCCATTATCAGGATTGAGGCAATAAATTTTATCGGAACCCCGGTCTGAAAGCCAGAGATTTTTCCCGTCGAAACATAATCCGGTAGGAAAGGTTCCCGGAGTTTTAAACGATTTCTTTACCTGCCCTGAATGAGAAAAGGCAGCAAAGCTGTACATCAGGGCTGCACAAAGAAGTAAGAGACAGTTTTTCATATGATTGAAATTGTTTATTTATTAGGTATCATATGGAACTCGCACTCTAATCATTACCAATTGTGTTTTGACTAAACATGCTCGTTTCATTCGTTATTATTTTGATTTTGGTGATATTATATCTTTTTCTGGCTTGTGCATTCAGACGGGTAACTTGCTGCTTAATTATCGCTTTTTGTTTTAATTAAACGTTCATATCGTATTAAAGTCAGTATTTTGCAAGTCTAAAATATTTATTATTTCAATATAAAAGACAGGGAATTTGCTTTTAAAATTATGATTCTTTTCATGTAATGATTGCATTTGATGCAAGTTCTCCAGATTTAAGTGCTCTGTGAAAGTTCGAGTTTTGATTGGCCGAAGTATTCTCCTGACCAGATCTCTTATCTTTGCACGCAAGTTGAAAAAGATAAGGGGATAAGGCAAATTTATGATTCAAGATAAAAGAAAGGATACTTCTCAAACTTATGTTTAACCGCTCTTTTGACTAATTGCCTGGGAAGCAAAAAAGGAACCACATGATTTACACGTGATTCCTTTTTACAAAATTCAGAAGACCATGGGGAGTTCTGAATCAGTATGATATGAGATTATTGTGGCCGTTTTTTACTCGGTGTCATTTTGTGCTCACGACGCATTTCAAAAATATCGGCATCGAGCGAATAATCTCCAATCAGGTATTTGCAGAAATAGTTGGCTTTCAACCAGAAGAAATATTCGGTATGCTCACCAAACCCGTGACGTTGTCCCGGCATGATAAAAAAGTCGAAGCGCTTTTTAGCCTTTATCAACGCATTTGCCATCCGAATGGTATTTCCTGGATGAACGTTATTGTCCATATCTCCGGTTACAAGCAACAGGTGTCCTTTCAGATTTTTAGCCAGTTCCGAATTCTTTTCGATATCATAAATAAATTTCGACTCTCCGTTATCGTCAATTTCTTCTTTTACACCATGATGTGTTTCGCTCCACCAGCGGTTGTAGATGTTATTTTCGTGGTTTCCGGCCGACGATACAGCTGCTTTGTAAAAATCGGGGTATTGCAACAGGGCAGCAGTCGACATAAATCCACCTCCCGAGTGACCTGAAATTCCAACACGTGTAATGTCGATAAATTTATGGCGGTCGGCTAGTTGTTCCAATACATATTTTTTATCGGCCAGGCCATAATCGCGCAAATCGTTGTATCCGTAATTGTGGTACCATTTCGAGCGGTTTGGATGGCCACCTCGGTTACCCAGTGTAATTACAACAAAACCAAGTTGGGCAATACGGTCGGTTCGGTCCATACGTGACGAAAATGCGGTATTTACGGCTTCGGTTTGCGGTCCGGGATAAACATATTCTAGAACAGGATAACATTTTGTAGAGTCGAAATTGAAAGGCTTGTACATGACCCCAAATATGTCGGTAATACCATCGGCAGCTTTGGCTTTAAACACCTCGGGAAATTTGTATCCAGCTGCAAAAAGATTGCTTAGGTCAGCTGTTTCTAGCTCCATTACCACTTTCCCGTTAATATCTCTTATTTCAGATTTTGGAATGGTGTTTACCCGTGAGTAGTTGTTTACAAAATAACGGTACGAATCACTCATTTCAGTGCTGTTGGAATAGTTGCCGCTGTTAAGAAGAGTCAACCCAGTACCGTCAAGATTTACTTTGTATAGATGGTCGTAGTATGGATTTTCACCTTTTTCACGTCCGTTGGCAGTGAAGTAAAGTACGCGGTTTTTTTCGTCTACGTTAACAATGTTGCTGCAGTGCCACGAACCCGATGTTATTGGGTTTTTAAGGTTTCCTTCGCCATCGTACAAATAGAAATGGGCCCATCCGTTGCGTTCCGACCACTGGATAAGTTCCTTGCCATTGTCAACCAGGTGCAGTTTTTTCAGTTCGTTGTAGGTGTTTAATCTTTCCTCAACAAGCACTTTTACTTCGCCTGATTCGGCATTGGCAACACAAATGTCGATTTTGTGTAGATTACGGCTTAAACGGCTAAAGTAAATTTTGTCTGACGATTCAGAAAGCCACGTTCTTGGAGTGAAGTCTTTTAAATTGTCTTTATGCGACAGATTAGCCGAACTAATACTAATTCGCTGGTCGGCAAAAGCTGCAACATCAATTTCTTTTCCTTCTTTTTTCTCTATATCGAAAACCCATAATTCAGTTTGCGGGGCTTCTTTTTCTCCCGGCATCTGGTATTTGTACGATTCCAGTTCGGGGCGGGGAGTTTTGGTAACATCAATTACCCAAAGGGCTTTTACATGGCGGCTGTCGGAACGTGTTAAAGCAAACTTCTTTGAGTCTGGAGACCAGAGTATATAAGCCGAACGACGTTTTTTACTTTCTTTTTCAATAGTTTCTTCATCGTCGTTTTCTTTCGGAGTATAGCCACCGCCAAAAGCATAATTTTTTACTCCTTCGGTAGTGAGCTGGTGTTCAATAATGGTTGAATCCTGTTCGTCTTCTTCCTCTTGTTTTGCTTTCAGAAAGTTTTCTTTGTCCATCCAGTACAGGTTGTAGTTGCGGGCAAAAACTATAAAACTGCTGTCGGGTGCCATCGATGCCCAGTCCGGATGTTCTTTTTCCTCTTTCCAATCCTCTTGTTCGTATAATTCACCGGTTTGTATGTTGTATTCTAAATGGAAGACTTTTTTCTTTGGCTTATCCTCTTTTTTCGATTTTTTATCTTCCTTCTCATTTTCTTCGTCCTTTTTTTCGTTATCCTTTTCCTCTTTGTCCTTCTCTTCTTCTATTGTTTCTGTCTTTTCTTCAGCTTCCTCTTTTTCTTCCATTTCGGTACTGCTGGTTACGTCGAACTGAAAGACGGTATCGCCTTTTTTAAATTTTGGATTGATAGGAGGCAGGTGTTGCCAGTCGTAAGGATCTTTGGTTATTTGGGTAATCATTGCTGCCATTTTGTGATTGTCGAAAAGTGGCCTTTTGGTTTTTTTATCCAAATCAACGATATAAAATAACTCTCCTTCAGGTGTTTTGTACGAATACCAGAACTTGTCGCCTGTTTCGAGCCAGTTGGGTTGCACCGATGTGCTGAAAACCATTCGTTTAATTTTCTCTGGCGAGAATCGTTCGGCCAGACGATAATTGGCCTGGGTAATTGGCTCGTTTTGTGTAAATCCGGCACTGTTTATAAGCATTAAAGCCAGTGCAAGTAAACTAATTTTGAATTTCATGTATAAGATATTTTAAATAGATTGTTTCTGTTTCTCGAAGGGCTTAAAAATAGATTTTTATTCTCAACAGATTACTTACATAATTCATGTTTACGAAGAAGCCGGATTTTTTCGATTATTGGAGAGTAAACCCCGGAACGCCGTTTTTCGTAAAACCTGATAGCTAAATTCAAAATCCGAAAACAATGGAAATTAAAACTCAGATGATGTTGTTTGGTGTTATGGCTCTGCTTTTTCTAATCTGGAATTGCGTGGTTAGTATACGGATTATGAATTTCCTGAGGGATCGTGGCGAAAAAATAAATCCGGCAAGCATGCATGTCCGCATATTTAATTCGGCAAAAAAATACCGCGAGTTGACCACTGCTGAAACCGGCAAACCAGGTAAACACTTTGGCCCGTTTTGGATAAGCCTGCTGTTGTTTGCTCTCTTTTTGTTTCTGGGAATTTTATGTGCTATGCAGGAATGTTAAAGTTTTGATTTAAATTCCTGCTAAAAACGTAACTTCAGGCTTAATCCCATTGGTTGAGGTTGTTTTGTATGCATTAATTACTGATGAATAAACACCTTGTTAAATCCGATTTTACTATTTGTTCTGCTTGTTGAAGGTTAATACAAATGTGTTCGATTTTTTCCAGGAACCTCATGTAGTTAGAAAATGGGTGCTCAGTTTTTAATAAGTGCGGGGAAATAGGATATTTTGCATCCTTTTTAATAAAACTGCGTCACTATAGTAAATGAATGTAAATAATGGAAAAGAAAGAAAATATTCAGATTGAGACCATTTGGAATGAATATTACGATCAGCTGCTGCTATTTATACGCAAACGGGTTTCGGATAAAGATGAAGCGGAAGATATTCTTCAAAACGTTTTTCTTAAAATTTTAACCAATATCAACTCTTTAAAAGATAGTACAAAGATGAAAAGCTGGTTGTTTCAGATTACACGAAATGTCATTGTTGATTACTACAGGAAAACTAAGAAAGCAGATAATTTGATGGTTTCAGCATCAGGAGAAAAAGAAGAAAACGAGAGTGATGTTATGGAAGTTGTGGAAAGCTGGATTTATCCGTTTATAAGCCGACTTCCGGAAAAATACAGAGAGGCGTTAATTTTATCAGAGCTAAAAGGTATGTCGCAAAAAGAAGTGGCTGTTCAACAAGGTATTTCTTATACAGCTGCAAAAGCCAGAATACACAGGGGAAGAATTATGCTTAAGCAAAAACTTACCCAATGTTGTATATTTTATGCCGATAAATATGGTACTATTATGGATTATAAATCGAATCCGGATTATTGTAGCTCATGTGATAAGTAGCAGTCAGTTTTGCATCTTTTTTTTCATTTCCCGTCTACTACATGACAAACAGTTAAATTTAATATGATGGAAAAAAATAAGAATGAAATCAGAGATGCGGTAAGAGAAAATTATAGTAGAGTAGCAGAAAAATATTCGAAGAATAACAACTGTGGCTGTGATTCAGAGAAAGATAACAAATGTTGTTCTTCTTCTCTGCCGGATTCATTGTACCGGATCTCATCAGAACTGGGCTATTCAGAAGAGGAGTTAAAAAATGTTCCAGAAGGATCGAATCTTGGATTGGGATGTGGAAATCCTCAGACTTTTGCCGCATTAAAAACGGGAGAAACAGTTTTAGACCTTGGAAGTGGTGCCGGATTTGATGTGTTTTTGGCAGCCGGTCAGGTTGGAGAAAACGGGAAGGTTATCGGAGTGGATATGACACCCGAAATGATAACCAAAGCAAGAGAAAATGCCCGCATTGGAAAGTATTCAAGTGTTGAGTTCAGACTGGGTGAAATAGAAAATTTACCTGTAAACGATAATAGCATTGATGTTGTGATTTCCAATTGCGTAATTAATCTTTCTCCTGAAAAACAAAAAGTATTTAACGAGGTTTTTAGGGTATTGAAACGGGGAGGCAGATTAGCAGTTTCCGATGTTATTGCAACAACCAAACTTCCCCGAAAATTTTTAAAAGACCTGGCCCTGTATTCCAGTTGTATTTCAGGCGCTTCTACAATTAACGAATTAGAATCGATGTTGACTCAGGCCGGATTTACAAATATTCAAATCAATCCCAAAGATGAAAGCAAAACATTTATTCGCGAATGGGCGCCGGGTATCCCCATTACTGAATTTATTGTTTCTGCAACAATAGAAGCTGTTAAACCATAGAAGATATTGAAGAGAGGACAAGACCCTGATTAGTTTAAAATTCAAAGATTTGGATAGTTAAGATTTTGGGACTTGTATTGGCGGGTGTTGTTATCAAAAGTCGTTTTAACCGGTTTAACTTGTTATTAACAAACAAATCTGATTATTAATTTGTTAGGTTTTGTGAAATCGACCATTAAATGCATTCTCAACAAATATTTAGTATTGTTTTGGATTAATTGCAGCGTACTCTCACTAAACTTTTAGTGTTATTGGAACTTTTTTGAAGGAATTATTAATGTTGAACTGATTAAATATGATTACCAGGAAAGAGTTAAACGATTTTGCACTTTTTTGTTTAAATAATTACAATTTACGAATTCATGAATCCGTGGTGGATGATTTTATTGTTCATCAAAAGTCGTTACAAAAATCGGACATGGATGCAGATAGTCCGAAGAATGAAAGCATTATCGAATGCGATTTAGAAAGTGTAGGTTGTTCGCATATGGCCTTTAACAGTGCCAAATGCGATGGCTGTGTAGTGTAAAATTTTAGTACCAGAGTTGTATTTTCTTACCCTTAGAATTTGTAACACCCTTATTTTATGCATGGGGTATAATTTTGCTTTCTGCATTAAAAGAGTTATAAACAGGTCGCCTGATGTTTAACTCAGAAAAAGAGCAATTGAAATTCCGATAAACGTACCAATAACATACCCCAGAATTCCTACAAGAATGGCCGGGGTTACCATTTTGTTTTGCCCCAGCGAAGCTGCCATTGGTGCGGCCACCGAAGGTCCCATTATATTTGCCGCCGAAGAAATAATTACTTCATAAACATCAAGTTTGAATAGTTTGGCAAGGGCAAGCATAAAAAAGAAATGAAAAAACATTATGGTGAGATAAAAGGCAAATACCGGTAATCCAACATGTAATATATCCTGCAGATTGGATGCCGCCCCAATGGCTGCCAGAAAAATATACATCATCCAAAGACCGATGGAAAAGGCAGTATCTTCCAGCTTTTTTAACGTTTTTGGAAAAATGTTGGCTATTACTACTGCAAGTATTGTGATGAGTAAAATGCTTAAATTAAGTTGCGTATTTATCATCTGTTGCAACAGGGGCGACAGGACAGTTCCTCCTGCAGCAACTAAAGCAGCAATAAACAACGAAACAGCAATACTCTCGAGTGTTATTGCCTTTTTATTCTCCGATTTTTGAGCTGCATTTGCTTCCTCCTTTTTTTCGTTTTTGGGTTGACTGAAAAAACGATTGAACAAAGCAATGGATGGAACCAGGAACAGTATCAACACATACAGGTTGGCTGCAAAATTATCGATGGCTACTGTTGCTGTAAAAAGGGGATTGGTACTGAAATTTAAGATCTCGGCTGTGGCTACAAAGTTTACACTTCCTCCGATTAGGGTTGCGGCAATTACCCCGGCAGTATTGCCAGAATCGTGTCCAAGGTCAATTAGCTGAGCAGCAAGAAAACATCCCAAAACGATTCCGATGGCACCAATAATATAGGCGATCAGTAATTTCCCGCTTTCCCGTACTATTTTTATCAGGTTCGAACTAAAAAGCATTAATGGTATGGCAAGCGGTATAAAATAGTCGAAAACCATATTATAAGCTTCCACATTTATTTCCGGTTTCGAAGCCACCGGAACAACACCTGTCATCGACAAAACCGACATTGAGATCATGGTAATTAGTATGCCGGATACTTTGCCAAACCATTTTTTATGTTCGGAATAAATGCCCAAAGCAGCAGCCCCGGTAAGTATCGAAAAGAGTAAAATATTATTGTCTGGCGAAATTAATGATTGCATATCGGTAGAACTTCTATAAAAATCCTGAAGATATTCTGATTTTATGGAATTGTCAAAAAACCTGATTGGTTTTAATTAAATAATTCTTTGCAATTTGTTTTGAGATTAATTCAAATTACAATAGATGAAATTTTGTGACGTTTGGTAAATTTGGTAGGGATTATTTTAGAATGAGGGACAATTTGAATTATAATTTAGACTCAAACAAATTCATAAACTAAGCAACCGGTAATGTAAACGAAACAGAAGTACCTTTCCCTTTTTCACTTTTGATGCTTAAAACTCCTTTGTTCTTCTCTACAAATTCTTTAACCAGAATTAAACCAAGTCCCGTACTTTGCTCATCTTCAGTACCATTGGTGTGTTGTTTATGTGTGATGTCAAATAGCTTGTTGAGTTTCGCCTTGTCGATACCTACGCCATTGTCGCTTATTTCTACATGAACTGTTTCTTTATTCTCGAGCGTTGATTTAATATTAATCTCTCCGCCCCGATGAGAGAATTTGATGGCATTGCTAACAATATTACGCACAATGGTTTGAACCATATTGGGATCGGCCATTGCAAAAACAGGCTGTTGTGTTTCATGCTTTATGCTGATTTGTTTATTTGAGGCAAACTGCTCCAATCCCCGAAGTGATTTTTCTATAACATCGGTCAGGTTTAACTTTGTTGGGTTAAATTCTATTCTTTTAACTTGTGACTGCGCCCAGATAAGTAGGTTTTCGAGTAAGAAGGTTACGTTTTCAGCTGACTTGTGCAGGGTAACCAGGATATCTTTTAGCTCATTTTTACTGAATTCATCGAAATTTGAATTCAGATGGGCAAGAAAAGAAGCAAGTGCACCGGTGGGGCCTCGTAAATCGTGTGCAATAATGGCGAAAAATTTGTCTTTCGCTGCATTTAACTCATTTAGTTCCCGGTTTTTAAGATTTAGTTTGGAATAGAACCAATAAATGGTTAGTGCTACCAGAATTGCAAAAATAATTGCAAAAATCATGATGTTTCGGATAAACCGATTCTGTTTGATTTCAAAGGCATTAATTTCATTCTGTTTTTCCAATTCGGCTATCTGACTGTTTTTCTCGTCAATTTCATAAATGGTTTGCAGCTGTTCAGTTTTAATATTTGCCCCTCCGGTAAGAAGTATATTCTGAATTTCTATTTGTTTGTTCTGGCAAGCTATAGCATTTTTTGAATCATTTAAAGCCAGATAGACTTCAGTTAATTTTGAATAAATGTCAAGCTGGACTTTTTTCTGGTTGTTCTGAAGTGCCAGATCCAAACCGGTTCGCAAGTTTTTGAGTCCTTCTTTAACATGATTAGTTTTTACCTTGGTTAAGCCGAGGTACTGGTAAACTCCAGGTAGTCCCAGTAAATTACCCGCTTTCTTTTTTTTCAAAAGGGCAGTGTTAAGATGAGATTCAGCTTCCTGATAATTTCCCAAATAATATTCAAGTTGTCCCAGGTTTTTATGCACGTTCGACATGCCTAACTCTGAACTAATGTCGGAATATATTTTTAGCGATTGATTAATGTTTCTGCGTGCTTCATTAAAGTTGCCTGTTTCCATGTTGACTAAGGCAATTTGTTCGAGACAAATGGCAACACCATCTTGTATTCCGTCTATGGCAGCTATTTCAATGTAGGTATCCAGCGATTTTTGAAAATATTCAAGTGCCTGATCATAAAGTTTCAAGTCGGCATAAGTTCTTCCCAGTAAATAGGCTGCCCAGGCACTACCTTCTGTAAAATCTACTTTTTCGTAATTCAGCTTCGATTTTATAATGTATTCGATGGCTCGGTCGTATAATCCATTCATCCTGAAAATAGTTCCCATCATAGAGTATATAGATCCCATTCTTTTGTAATTATCCGATAACCGACTAGCCTGAACTGCAGAATTAAAGGTTTCCAATGCCACCAGCTCGTCACCCAAATGGTGTTTATTTACTCCAACCCAGAAAAGAACTTCTCCGGTGTGCCATGTATCTTTTATGGTTGTACTAATGGTTAAAGCCGAGTCTAAATAGACCAACGAAAGGCTATCTTTATTTAATTGTCTGCAAATTCTCCCCAAAACATAATAAGAACGCATTTTTAGGTTCTCATTTTTCATCTTTTTGGCTTCTTGCAGAATTGAGTTGGTAAGATGCTGTGCTTTCTCAGGATTGAATTCAATAACTTGTAATACACTGTCGATTTGCGAGGAGAGTTTGGTATTCAGACTCTTTTTGTCCGCAATTGTAGGTTTGCTGTCCTTTTTAGTTTCTCCAAGAACATCTTTGCAGTTTGCAGATGAAAAAATCACCAAACTAAATAAAAGTAGAAAGGGCCAATATCTGGTTTTTATCTTCATTAACACCTTGGTTAAATTATCCTCCGTCATCAATCTTATGGGCATAATAGCAAACGACAAATTACAATTTTTTTATTAATCCGGCCATGTTTTAACTATTGTTTGTAATGCATAAACCACATCAGCTACCTGTAAACAACTTTAGCACAATTGGTATTATATTTTTTTCAACATTACTTTTTTTCAGGAAAAACTGTTAATGTGGAGTTAAAATCGAAACCTATGGAATGATGACCAGCCAATTATGACTATTTTTAATTCTTCGATAAAAGCAGTATTTAAACACCGCATAAAAGGAGTATGAGAAATAAGATCATTCCAGAATAATAAAAATTTATATATGTTTCGTGTGCTGAAAAAATAAACAATAATAAATACATGAAAAATCTGTTTCTTTTTAGCCTCTTTACTATTTTCTTAATTGGATGTGTAAACCAAAATAAGAGTAATTGGAACCAGTACCTAGGCCCTTACCGGAATGCAACAATTGGAAATGCAGGGATTGTTGGTTCCTGGAATGAAGAAAAACCGGACAAAGTGTGGGAGTACAAGTTGGGACCGGGTTATGGGGGTGCCAGTATTTTTGCAGACGAGGTATTTGTTTTAGACAGGATTAAAGGTGAATCGGATGTTTTGCGGTGTATCGATTTAAACACAGGAAATGAAAAATGGAATTACTCTTATGACGCTCCGGGTGAGCTGCCTTACCCCGGATCGAGAGCTGTACCAACCGTAGACGAAAATTATATCTGGAGTGTTGGTCCGCACGGACATTTAAACTGCATCAGTAAAAAAACACATCAGCCTGTCTGGTCGTGTAATTTGCTGAAAGAATATGGAGGGGAACTGCAAAAATGGGGTTTTTCTTTGTCGCCAATTGTGCATGGTAATTTGGTAATTGTTGCGCCTCAGGGTGAAAAAGCAGGGCTGGTAGCTTTTAATAAAATAACCGGTGATGTAATTTGGGAAAGCCGGCCTTTTTCCGGCCAGCGTTTTCATGTTTCGCCTACCTTGGGAAAATATGGAGGAATAGACCAGGTAATAATGATTAGTTCGTGTTTTAAAGGTGATGGCTTAAGTTCGGATGAGGTAGTTGCTTTCGAAGTTAATACAGGGCGCGAGTTATGGCGTTATGAAGGAATAGATTCGCATTCTTGTATTGCACCTCCGGTTGTAATTGATGAAAACAGGCTGTTTTTAACTTCGGGCGCCTATAATGATAGATATGATCCGATTTCGGTTTTACTTAATATTTCTTCGGATGGCGAACATTTTTATCTCAGAGAGATTTTTAGAAACGAAGAAGTGGGATGTAAAATGCATCCTCCTGTTTTTATTAATAATCATTTTTACATTAACAACAATGGCAGGCCCAATGAGCTGGTTTGTTTAAATCAAAAAGGCGAAAGAGTTTGGGAAAAAGGATCGGCTCCCGGATTTGAACTCGGAGCGATGATTTTAATTGATGGTTTAATAATCAACCAAAATGGAAAAAACGGCGATCTGCATCTTATCAAACCAACGGCAGATGGCTATAAGGAAGTGGGCAGGGCCGCTTACTTTAATTCAAAAAATTCACAGGCCTGGTCTCCAATGGCATATAGCCGAGGCAAATTACTTGTTCGCGATACGGAAAAAATGGTTTGTGTAAACTTGCTAAAGAAATAGCCCTAAACGCAGTCACTGGTTATTAACCATTGTACTTTCCCAAATGGCTAACAACCAATGACTTTTATTTTGTTGGTATTTTGAAAACTTAGTTAACTATATAAGCTATGTTATTCCATTTCCCACTTACTCGACCATTTTGGTAGGAACCAACCTTTTTTGTTTTCAAATTTGCGTACGTGTTGGGAAAAATCCTGCCACATTTTTTGAAAATCTTCAGAGTATTTTTTGAATAAGTCATCCTCTAAATTACGAAGAGCCAGTTCATTTTCTGCGCGAACCATAAGTATCCAGCAAGGTGTATCGTGCCCGATTGTTACGGAATAAACATCCCATTCATAATTCTCGTCGATACCATCATAAAAGGTTTTGTATTTTTTTACTGCTTCGGCTGCTTCCTTTTCATGTCCGGCTCTCAGATAGCAGAAAGTCCATTCAACAAAGGGTTTTTCTTTACTTTGTCCAAACTCTCCACTGGGGTGGTATGAAAGCTCTTTTGACCAGTGTATCATTGTTTGCCGGCCGGTTGATAGATCGCGGAATTCTTTGTCTGCATCAAAATTTCCTTCTTCTTTCATTTTTTTCCAAACGCCCATCATGGTGGTGTAGAGGTTATCCATTCCGGCAAAGTTTTCGACTGGAACTACCCAGTAAAATGCATTGTCGTCGTTTCGGTAAGCATAAACCGGAACTTCAACATCATATTCGTTCCAAAGATCGATTACCTTTTCCTGGGCTTTTGTATAGGCTGGTAGATCATAAGGCGAAACAAATTCTTCAAAAACCACAAAGTTTTCAGGAGGTGTGGCTTCCTGTGCATTAGTTTGCTGTAAACTAAATGCTGTAAAAAGGAAGCACAGTACAATGAGTAAAGTAAATCTATTCATAATTCTAATTTTTGGTAAAACATTTTTGCTTACGAGAAAAGGGATGTTTAGGTTATGAAACGAAACTACTTGTCAGTAATTTAAATTACCAACCGGATTGTTCAGGATTTTTCTGAGTGATAGCTCTTATTCCCTTTTAAACTTACTGAGACCGGAGACTGCAACTTTCTTTTTATGCGTGAAATACGAGTAACGGCGTATTGGTGTGAAATACCATTTTACGGGCCAGGCTTGGATTAAACAGACGCGAAATCATTCCACGTTTATGAGTAGTAAGCGCAAGCACGTCAACATTTTCGTGCTCCAGGTAACTATCGAGCGTCTCTAAAACATCGCTGCCCATAATTAGTTTGCAATCAAACTTTTTCGATTCATATTTTTTCTGAAGCACGTCTTTCATTCCCTCAAGTCGTGCCAAATCCCAACTGTCTTCATCGGGGCCTCCAACATGAGCACATGTTAGCTGGATATCGAAAGGAAGCAAAATGTCCATTAGTTTGTCGAGTGCCGCAAAATCTTTTGTGTCGAAATTGGTTGCATATAAAAACTCTTTAAATTCAGTAAGTGGCTTTTCCTCCATTTCCTCGGGTACAATCAATACCGGCACCGGTGCATTGTACATAATATCGGCAGTTATACTTCCAACGGTTCCCGACCACGATTTGTCGCCTCCCCGGCCAATAACAATAAGTTTTGGTTGCTGGTCGCGGGCGTAGCCCAGAATATCTTCATCGGCAAATCCGGGTTTAATAATAAATTCGGTTTTAATTGCATCCCATTTGTCTTTGCCAATATGCTGAACAAGCTTGCCCACAAACTCTTTAAAATTAGTTTGGGCACTTTTTTCTGCTTCGTGCGATTGCATAAGCAGCGAACTGTCGTAAGGATAAATATCGCCGTAAGGAATAATAAATTTTGCAGGGCTGATAAAGGAGTGCATAATAACCAGTTCGGCATTTATATGGCTGGCGATGTTAAAGGCCAGTAGTGCCGATTTCTCCGAAACATTTGAAAAATCAATCGGGACAAGAACTTGTCGTACCGGTTCTTCTTTTATTTCTTTTTTTGCATCCGATTTTAGTCCGAGCAGGAAATCGAGTTCGGCCAGAGCTGGTTTGATATCTTTTTCCAGGATTTTAATCCTGATTGTTGATGTAGTGGATCCTTCGATTAAATGAACATCTTCCAGTTCGCATTTAATCTCTTTTGCCTCTAAACGCATTTTCAGAATGTGCGCTTTTGAATAGGGCAATGTTACTAATGTTACAAGATTTTCATTCATGGCTTAAGTATTAGTGTTTCCGTATAGGTTTATATGGTTAAACAGTAAATAAGTTTCATTTTTTGGGGCACTTTCTTCTTATTTTCTGAAACGGCTGTCTGTAACTTTATTAAGGAATGATAATTAAAGATAAACGATTGGAGAATAATGATTGAGGAAGTTTATTCAAACTGTTTGTTAGTATATGTAACTACAGTTTAGGTTCAAATTTTTGTTTGAATTCGGGTCGCAAATAACAAGAAAAACAGTTTTTTGACAAATATTAGCCTTCCTAGATTACATATTTCTCGTCCTTGATTCGGAGAACAAGACAAATGTAATCGAGGACATGGTTTTACCGTCGGCTGACGCATGCTTTTCGATCAAGGAGAGCATTTTGCCGTCGGCGGACCGTTTTTTTTTGTCGGCGGACGGGTACTTTGGTGGTAAGGAAGCCTGTTTTTAAGCTGAGGACGGGCTAAATGCGGTGGCTGGGCTAAAAACAGAGAATGAGCACGAACTTTTATTGCACCAACAAAAGCAAAAAACGGGTAAAAAAAGAAGGTTTAATTTTTATCTGTTTTACCACCTTCTTAACATTGGATTTTATAAACTTAATCAACTTAAAAAAAGGTGTACTTTTGCACTTGTTAAAGAGATTCGCCCGCAAGGCTAAGGCGGGCATTGAATGCCGTTGGAAACGTTAAATAATAATTAGATGAAGAGGAGTTTTTTACTTGCTTTTTTACTGTTCAGCTCACAAATGTTATTTGCTCAAAATGAGATTGGGCCTGAAGGGCACAAGCTTATCTGGGTAGTGTTGATTGTGTTGGCAATTGTTCTTGCTTTTATATTTACGGCCAAAGGCTCGGGCAAAAAGCAGAAAAAAGAAAAAAAATCCTTGTTCAGAAACCCAAAGGTGCAGGTAAGCCTCGAAAAAGATGCACTGTATTATCCCGATAATTTAACTCTTAAAGTTGAGAATAAAGGGAATACTGATATCGACTTAAATCAGCCATTGCTGGTTTTCGATAATTTCTGGTTGAAACGGAAATTCAAATTAAAGGGAATGGGAAATCATTCGTTTTACCCTTTGTACCTGGAAAAAGGAAAATCGCACATACTTACAATTGATTTAACGCGTTTTTACGGACACGATAAACATCTTAAAAGATTTCCAAAAGCTAAGGTATATCTGTTTGATGTTAAAGGGAAAAAATTGGGAAGCAAGTCTGTTTTTTTACGTAAAACTTTGTTTAAATTTTAATGAGAGACTGGAAATTTAATCATATTGATTTTTCTACCTACCCCGATTATAAAGAGAATGATTTGGGAGTATTTTGGGCACCCGAAAAAACAACAATTAAAATTTGGGCACCCACTGCAAAAATCGTTGAGCTTCGTTTGTACAAAGATGGCGTAGGTGGCGAGGCTTATCATAAAACAAATCTGCAACGGTTTGAATCCGGAATATGGTCGACGGTTTTAACCGGAGATTACGAAGGTAAATTTTATACATTTCGCGTAAACGATGGCGACTGGCTTGATGAAGTTCCGGGTATTTATTCGCGTTGTGTGGGAGTTAATGGTTTGAGGGGGATGATTTTTAATCCGAATAAAACAAATCCTGAGAACTGGACGAATGATTCTGGCCCGCGCTACAAAAGTTTTACCGAAACTGTTGTGTACGAAACCCATGTGCGCGACTTTTCAATTGCAAAAAATTCGGGGATTGAAAACAAGGGAACGTTTCCGGGATTTACCGAAACCGGAACAAAAACCGCTGATGGTATAAAAACCGGCATCGATCATTTAAAAGAACTGGGCGTAACACACGTTCATTTGTTACCTGTTAACGATTTTGTTACGGTTGATGAGGAGAAACCTCTTGAGAAATACAACTGGGGGTACGATCCGCAGCATTTTAATGCACTCGAAGGTTCGTATTCAACCAATCCGTACGATGGCCGTGTGCGGATTCTCGAATTTAAAAAGTTGGTAAAAACCCTGCACGAAAACGGCATTGGTGTAATTTTAGATGTGGTTTTTAATCATACTTATTACGCAAAAGAATCGGTTTTTAACCAAATTATTCCCGGCTATTTTTATCGCCAAAAACCCGATGGAACTTTTGCCAATGCTTCGGGTTGCGGAAATGAAATTGCTTCGGAGCGTTCAATGGTTCGGAGATACATTATTAATACCCTGAAATATTGGGTGGAAGAATTTCATGTTGATGGTTTTCGGTTCGATTTGATGGGAATTCTGGATACGCAAACCATGCGTGAAATTCGTTCGGAACTGGATAAAATTGATCCGGGATTGTTTATGTATGGCGAAGGTTGGGCAGCCGATCAAAGTCCGATGTCGGAAGAACACCGGGCTGTAAAAGAAAATACCTCGCAGTTAAGCAGGATAGCCAGTTTTAACGACGATTTTCGCGATGCTTTGAAGGGGAATCATAGTGATAAAAAATCTAAAGGTTTTGTAAGCGGTTTGGTTTTGCGCGAGGAAACCATAAAGTTTGGGATTACCGGCGCTGTTTTTCATCCGCAGGTAAATCCTGATTTTATCGAATCGGTTTCTTTTCACTGGGCCACCGAGCCCGATCAGTGTATTAACTATGTCTCTTGCCACGATAATTATACGCTTTGGGATAAACTGAAACAAAGTTTGCCAAAAGAATCAGATGAGAATCTCAGAAGACGCGTAAAACTGGCTGCAGCATTGATTTTAACTTCGCAAGGCGTGCCGTTGTTGCATGCGGGTGTTGATTTTTGCCGCAGTAAAAACGGAAACGGGAATTCATATAAATCACCCGATTCTGTAAACCAAATTGACTGGGACAGGAAGAATACCTATTTCGATGTTTTTGAATACTTCCGAAAGCTGATAAAACTTCGTAAGAATCATCCGGCCTTTCGAATGGCAAAGGCCGAACAAATCCGAAGGGATCTTAACTTCTGTACAAACTACCAGATTGGGGTTGTATCGTATTGTATTGATGGAAAATCGGCCGGCGATTCCTGGGCGCGCATTATTGTAATTTTTAACGGAAATGAAAATGAAGTTGAAATTACCCTGCCCGAAGGAAGTTACAATGTAATGGCTAACGCTAACGATATTAACGAGGCAGGTCTTGGCATTTCTGTAAAAGATGAGATAAAAGTAGAACCGCTATCAATGATGATTGTGGTTGGAGTGTAGCTGCAGCAGTAAAGTAATAACTGGAGACTACGTATAATTATTTTTTGAATGAAATGGGAGATTCTCCCATCTGTAAAACAGATGGGATCTTTTATCAGATGTGTTGATTTAACACGTTTTGATGAAAAAAAAGTGAGCCATAAACAGCTAAACTGTTTTTGGCCCTCTTTTCATCTGTTCGATAGCAACTATTCTGTAATTTTATTTTAACTGTTCGCGCAGCCACCCCGGACGGTTGGTTGTAATTGCGCTTACTCCAAGGTCGGAAACGCGTTTCCCTTCTTCTGGGCTGTCTACTGTCCAGCACCAAACATCCAATCCGAGTTTTTTTGCCTTGGTCATGTTTTCTGCAGTAACCAGTTTCGATTGTACGTCAACACCTTCGAGGCCTTTTGCTACACATTCTTTCATTTTATTGTCTAAAGCTATAGCCGATGAGGTGAGCCAGTAACAGTCGTTTTCAGGGAACAGTTTTTTGGCTGTGAGAATCGTTTCCCAGTTAAAGGCGATAAATTTTACTTGTTTTACCTTGCCCGATTTTTTGATCGCTTTTTGCAAAGCCGTAAAGATTTCAGGACCGGTTTTGATTTCGATGACTAAGTATCTGTCTTCAGGGATAATCTTCAGGACTTCTTCCACGAAAGGGACCTTTTCTTCGGCAAATTTTTCATCTTTCCAGGTACCGGCATCCAGCTTTCTAAGCTTTTTTGATCTTGTTTCCGAAACTACCAGGTCTACTCCGGTTGTTCTTTTCGTAGTTTTGTCGTGGATGGCTACCACCCGTTGATCGGGAGTCAGGTATACGTCAATTTCAACTCCATCAGCACCCAGTTCCCATCCTAGTTTCGCTGATGCAACTGTATTTTCGGGAGCCAGGTAAGAGGCTCCACGGTGACCAACAAATTCAACCTGAGCCAGCAAGTGTAAGCTTGCTGTAATGAAAAAAAGTAATAGAAATGTTGTTTTCATTCGTATGTATTTTTGATTTTTAATACCTTAATTTTATGCGGTAGTTCATTTATGCTTATTAGCTTATTAATAGCTCATTATTTAGGATTTGGCCGGTTTTGTCTGATTTCCCATTTTGTAGTTGAAAAATCAATTTTGGAATCAGCAATGTCTTCGCATTTTACGATTATTGCCCCTTCTTTTTCCCAATACGATTTAACCGTATGGCCATTCATAGGACCATCTTCCGGACCACGTACGGTTTTATCGTCTGGATTTACAATTATTTTTAGTCCGACCGATTCGTTGAGCATGTCCATATCGCCACGGCTGTTTCCGCCAACAATAAGTGGCCGGGTTTTTATGTACGTTTCAATGGTATGTGCTTTCCCGTCATCCTGCGGAATAGGAAGGATAATTTCGTTGGTGGTTTTTCCTTCTTTTATTACGCATTTGGCTCCCAGTATATTTACTTCAGGAATTCCGAGTTGTTCCGAAACAAATTTCTGGTAAAGAATTTCTGGAGATGCAGTAAGGACCCATATTTCGAAATCATATTCTTTTAAATTGGCAATAAGCTGTTTCATTTCAGGAAAAAATTTGCCTTTATAAGCCTCTCGAAAACAGTTGTAGCCAATCATCTCAATCTCGTCTGGAGAAAGGTCGGCTAGAAAATGAATACGGTCTTCGACATAAATTTTGCCAACATTGTTGCCGTTTTCTACCATGCGATTGATTATCTGAAGCTTTTCTTTGGCTTCTTTATCATTTTGTTTTTTCAATACCTGATCGGCATAGCGGTAAAGCGCTTCATCTGCCAGGTAGTGGGGAACCTGCCCGAAGGTTGTTCCGTCGCAGTCGAAAACAGCCACTTTACGCTCGTTCATGGTAAGTGTCGAATTCAAAAAACTTTCAATTTTGGCATTCACTTCTTCGTTCCAGCCGCCGACTGAGCGGTAGGTTTGTGCCTGTACCTGTACTCCTTGCAGAATACATAGGAATGCTATTGTAAGGAATCTTTTTATTATAGAATTATGCATATTTATTTTAGTTGTTGTTATTTCTAGGCAGAGATCCATTTTCTTTAAATTCTCTGTGTTCGCTAACGTGTTGTTTTTCTCTGTTCCAGGTAAAAGAGGTAAACAGGATTGAAATTACACAGGCTGAAAGCATTAATATGAAGGCAGCATCCCATCCTTGGTAGTCTACTAAAAATCCAATGGCAACGTTAGCAAACAGTGCTCCGCCGAGGTAGCCAAATAATCCGGTTAATCCGGCAGCAGTTCCTGCTGCTTTTTTGGGCACGAGGTCGAGTGCCTGTACTCCAATCAGCATCACCGGGCCATAAATGAGAAAACCAATAGCTATCAGTGCGATGTTGTCGATTACAATATGTCCGGCTGGATTTTTCCAGTAAATGTAGATGGCAACCATAACCAGTAGCATGTAAATTACAATGGCAGGTGCCCGGCGTCCTTTAAATACTTTATCCGATATCCACCCGCATAGTAAGGTTCCGGGAATGCCGGCATATTCGTATGCGAAATAGGCCCATCCCGATTCGGAGATGGAAAAGCCTTTGGCCTCGTCAAGATAGGTGGGTGCCCAGTCCAATACGCCGTAGCGTACCAGGTAAATCATTGAATTGGCGATGGCTATCAACCACAGAAATTTATTTTTAAGTACATAAGTGAAGAATATTTCTTTGGCTGAGAATTCTTTTTCAAAGCTCTTATTGTAATCTTTAGGATAATCATCGCGAAAGGCCTCGATGTTTGGCAGTCCGCAAGATTGTGGCGTATCTCTAATAAGTAGGTAGCTTAAAAAGGCAATGCCAATTGCAATCATGGCTGGGAAGTAGAGCTTGCTGTTCCAGTCACCAAAGATGGCGACACCCAAAACAGCAAGAGGCCCAATAAGGCCACCGCCTACGTTATGTGCAACGTTCCAGATAGACATTTTTGTACCACGTTCGTTGGTTGAAAACCAGTGTACCATCGTTCGCCCACAGGCCGGCCAGCCCATTCCTTGAAACCATCCGTTAATAAAAATGATAATAAACATAACGGTTACCGAAGAGGTTAACACAGGAATTGTGCCCATTCCAAGAATAGTTAGCGCCGATAATAGCAGTCCTAAACTTAGAAATATGCGGGCATTGCTTCTATCCGAAACGCCTCCCATCAGAAATTTACTTAATCCATAGGCAATGGAAACTGCTGATGCAACAATTCCTAATTGCCCTTTGGTGTATCCCATGTCAATGAGGTCGGGCATTACCAGCGAAAAATTTTTTCGAACCAAATAGTAGCCGGCGTAACCAATAAAAATCCCCAGAAAAACCTGTAGCCGTAGTTTTTTATAGGTTGGGTCTATTTTTTCTTTTGATAGCAGTTTTTTATGTGGAGGGGGAGCTAAAATATTCTTCATCGTATAATAGTTTATTCTTTTACTTGATTATGTAACCATTGGCTAGTTCCGTGTATTCTTTAACTTGTTCTTCTTCCCATTTTTCATCTTTCTGAAGTTCTTTTGCTAAAATGGTTGCAACTGTAGGAGCCATTTCAATTGAAGCGCGGGCATCCAGATACAAAGCTCTTACTCTGCGGGCCAATACGTCGTCAATTGTTTGTGCCATTTCTTTTCTTGCAGCCCATACAATTTCAGCAACGGTGAAGTCGAAGTTTTTGTGCAGTTTTTTTGCATAATCTGGATTTTCGTTTTGTAACTGAAGAATTTCATCTTGATCGCTGCCATAGACATACAACCAGTTGCTGCGATCTGGATTTTCGCGATAACCATGTATTTTCAATTGTTTTGTTTTGCAGGGTTTAAAATCCAGTTTTTTTGTTTTTATGCCCAGGTTTATTGTTTCCTCTGCCATAATGCGGTATGTAGTCCATTTCCCGCCGGTAATAGTTACCAATCCTGAATCTGAAGTAATTAATTTATGACTTCTTGAAATTTCTTTGGTTTTAGTTCCATCAACTTGTTTTTTGGGAGCAGCGAGGGGTCGCAATCCGGCAAATATACATAGCACATCTTTACGTTGCGGTTTTTTTGTCAGATATCTCCCGGCTGTTTCTAAAATAAAGTCCACTTCTTCAGCCAGCGCTTTGGGTTCCAAAACAAAATCTTTTACAGGAGTATCGGTTGTGCCCAAGATTACCCGGTTGTGCCACGGGACACCAAACATTACTCTGCCATCGCTGGTTTTAGGAACCATAATGGCATCATCTCCTCCCAAAAATGATCTGTCGACAACCAGGTGCACACCTTGGCTGGGGCGAACCATTGGAGGCTTGTTGGGATCGTCCATTTTTATCACTTCGTCGACAAAAATACCAGTGGCATTGATAATGCATTTGCCTTTTAGTTCAAAGGTTTCTTTATTCATCTCTTCAAGGACGCTAACTCCCGAAATCATTCCGTCCTTGTTTTTGATCAGTTTGGTGACCTTTGCATAGTTAACCACAAAGGCGCCGTTTTCAGCTGCTGTTTGTGCGAGGTTTACAGCAAGGCGCGAATCATCAAATTGCCCGTCCTGGTACGCTACACCTCCTTTTAAGCTGTTTTGTTCGATTTTTGGTACACGTTTGATCACCTCTTTTTTACTCATGGGAATGGAGTGTCCAAGACCCATTTTCCCTGCCAATAAATCATAAGCCGTTAAGCCGATCGTATAAAATGGGCGTTCCCACCACAAATAGTTCCCAATAATAAAACGCTGGTTTTTTACCAGATGAGGGGCATTTTTTCTTAAATAACCTCTTTCGCGCAGGGCTTCCCTAACCAGGGCTACATCTCCTTTTTGTAAGTAGCGAACTCCTCCGTGTACCAGTTTTGTGCTTCGGCTCGATGTTGCTTTTGCAAAATCAGATTGTTCAAGTAAAACAGTGGAATATCCACGTGTGGCTGCATCAACAGCAATGCCCAGGCCAGTTGCTCCTCCGCCGATTATGATGAAATCCCATTCTTCTTCGGATGATTTTAATGTTTTGATAAATTTTTTTCGATCCATAATTCAGTTGGTTGACAAAATTATTTGTGTTAAATGAGATGTAAATATATATTACAGAACTTGAAAAAACAAAAGAAAACGAAATTTAATCGAAATGTAACGTAACTTAAATGGTTTTGAAATCTTGTATTGTTGGTGTATTGGTTTTATATAATTTGCTCGTATTTTGCCGTTAGGTTTAAGGAGTAATAGTCTAATTGGGTTATTTTATTAGCAGATGCATATGTTTTGAAATGGGACGTTTCGTTAAAACTGAGACATTTTGTTATTTTTGTTTTCACAATCAATCTGAATATGGTATGAGAAATATTGCTCAACGGCATAGGGTTATTCTTAATGAGCTGAAAAAGAGAGGATATGTCAGGGTTCAGGATTTAAGCAAAAAGCTTAAGGTTTCAGAGGTAACAATTCGAAAGGATTTGAAAGTTCTTGAGGAAAGGAGGCTGTTGTTTCGAAACCATGGAAGTGCAAGTCAAATGAGTTCTTTGATTAGTGACCGGCACATTGACGAGAAAGAAAAGGTGCAGGTTCAGGAAAAATCAAGAATTGCTGATGCTGCGAATTTACTACTCGAAAAAAATGACCGGATAATTATTGCCTCGGGAACTACACTTTTATATTTTGCACAGCAGTTGAGCTTTGCTGATCCGATTACTGTAATTACTTCGTCGCTAAAAGTTTCTTTAATGCTGAGCTATAAGCCAAATATTCAGATTATCCAGCTGGGCGGTGAAATACGAACGAGCTCGGGATCGGTTATTGGTATGCAGTCTGAGAGTTTTTTGAATGATTTAACGTGCAATAAACTGTTTGTCGGGGTTGATGGAATTGATATGGATTTTGGGCTAACAACCAGTAGTCTTGATGAGGCCCATTTAAATAAATGTATGATAAAATCTGCACAAGAAGTTATAGTATTGGCTGATTCTTCGAAATTTGGAAAACGTGGATTTGGAAAAATTTGTGATGTAAATGCAATTCAGCGGATTATTACCGATACAAATGCTCCCGCCAGTGCAGTGGCACAAATGAAACAAATGGGTATTTTGGTTGATTTGGTTTAAAAGAATTGTGTTTACAACTCTGTAACCTTAATTGGTGATTATTAGGAGCTGGCTTTTAAAGCTTAATGTAAAATCGGACTGGAGTATTGGTTTGGGTCTATATTTTCCGTGGTAAAAAAGAGAAGTTGGTTACTTTTGTCAGAATAATTCATTTCTGTAAAAGATGAGATAAAAGTTGAACCACTATCAATGGTGATTGTGGTTGAAGATGAGTGAGGTACTTTTATTTATGATTAAAATCCTGCAAGTTTAATGCAGCTTTTTTCGTTTCCATAAATCTTTAATATCGAATAATAGATTTTATTTTATTTTGCGAAATACCTTTTGATAATGGTAGCCGTAAATGGAGTAGGTAATGGCCAGAGAAAATACTTTAGGGCGCTTAAAAAGGCTCCAAAAGAAAAGGCTCCAGTAATACTTCCGGTTTTGATTAAATATACCGAGAATAAAAATTGATTTTAGCAAGGCTTTCACTTTTGTGAAAGTTATTTTGGTTTTGTTTTTAACCTTGGGCTGGAAATCACTCAAAAAGTGTTTTACTCTTTCGTAGAATGGTTTTCCACTGTAAATGCCGCGAATAACTTCTTGGTATCCCGATTTTAATTCAGTTATACTCATTTTAGGAATAATATTGGTTGAAGCATCTGTATTGTCGCCCGACATTTTACTTAAAATCCGTCCTTCTTTATGAAGCCGGGCGTAAAGTTTTGATTTTGTTGGTGCATTCAATAATCCGATCATTGCTGATATAATCCCACTATTCTGAATAAACTCGATTTGTTGTTTAAAAATGCCGGGCAAATCGTTGTCGAAACCAACAATAAAACCACCTTGTACTTCAATTCCCGCATTTTGTATTTTTTTTACACTTCTCATAAGATTGCGGTTTTTGTTCTGGAATTTAAGACACTCGTCTAAACTTGATTCCTGGGGTGTTTCAATTCCAATAAATACGGTAGCAAAACCTGCCTGCGTCATAAGCTTCAATAGTTCAGGATCGTCGGCCAGGTTGATCGATGCTTCTGTACTAAATAAAAACGGATGGTTGTGAGCTTTCATCCACTTTATCAGCGCGGGTAAAAGGTCATTTTTTAAAATATGTTTGTTGCCAATAAAGTTATCGTCTACAAAAAATATTGCTCCATGCCCTCCATGATCGTAAATATTCTGGAGTTCGTTTAAGATCTGGTCGGTGGATTTTACTCTTGTTTTATGCCCCAGTAATGCGGTTATGTCGCAAAATTCGCAGTTAAAAGGACAACCGCGGGAATATTGGATTGATTTAGACGAGTAGTTCGAAATATTGATCAAACTATAATCGGGTGTTGGCGATTCTTTTATTCCGGCAAATTCATTAGTCTGATAAATTCTTTTGGCCGAACTGTTTTTAAGATCGATTAAGAAGAGTGGAAGTGTGATCTCTGCTTCATTTAGGACGAGGTGATCTACGGACTCAAATTTTTCGTAGTCTTCGGTAAATAGTGGTCCCCCGGCAACAATCTTTTTTCCCAGTGTGTTGCATCTTTCAATTACTTCAACGGCCGAAGAGTATTGTGTTCCCATGGCACTTATAAATACGTAATCAGCCCAGAGAATATCTTTTTGTTTGAGATGGGTGGTATTTAAATCAATCAGTTTCTTTTCCCATTTATCAGGTAGCAAGGCCGAAACCGTTAATAGTCCGAGTGGAGGGAAAGCAGCTTTTTTTGAAATAAATTTTAAGGCATATTTAAAGCTCCAAAATGTATCGGGGTATTCCGGGTAAACAAGTAATATTTTCATGGAGTCCTTCTTTGCATTTTGCAGCATTTATTTATTAATGGTAGGCCAGCTGAATATTTTCTGAAAATTTCCCCGAAATTGTTTTTACGGAATAGTAAGACTCTGAAGCTTTCCGTATTTCAAAAAACGGGTTGGAGTGATAAACCTTTTTTGAGTGGCTGTTCTCTATGTCGTTAATTAATTGGGGCAGTGTTGTTCTTATGTTGTCCAGAACCAAATGATCCAAATGTTCAAACTCTCCAAAATATTCAGTAAATAGTGGCCCGCAACCAATAACTTTGCTATTTGCAGCAGTACATTTTTTTATTAATCTGACAGTAGAACTGTATTGCTTTTCGGTAGCATTTATAAAAATGTAATCGGCTTCAAGAAGATCATTTTTTCGCAATCGGTCATAGTTCAGGTCTATTATTTTTCTGTTCCATGTAATAGGGAGTAAAATAGAAATAAGCAATAACTCTTTGGGAGGGAATACTGGCTTTTTAACCGTAAATCTTATAATTTGATTTAAATCCCAATACGATTTTTGATACTCAGCTTGTATAATTAAAACTTTCATTGATGTGTTTTTTTGTGTTTGAAACAAAATAAAACGATGAAAAGTGCATATAAAAGCATTTGGGTTTAGTAGAAATGAATTAGTGATTATTGACGTTAAACAGGGAGAAATGACACTTGCCCGGGACGAGTGGCATTCGCCAATTGGGCCTGCCAGCAGTATTTAAAGTATTAATTTGGGGATAAGAGTAAACCTAAAAGTGAGGTTGAACTTTTCTGATCGCTGCTAATAAAGGCTGGTTTTGACTGATTGGGTAAATTTCAGATTTTGGCTAATTTGTTTTTAAGGCTTCTTTAACCTTTAGAACATATTGTCGGGAAACGTGAATCTTTTCCGGATAATCGAAAAGTTCAAGTACCAGGCCGTAATTCCCTTTTGTAACTTTTTGTATGTAGTTTTTATTCACAATACACGAACGATGGCAACGGACCATTGATGTATATTTTGAAAAAACCGTTTCTGTATTTTTTAGTGTATTTCGGATGAGCTTTTTGTTAATCTTGTCATCGTTTTTATAAATCACTTCAATGTAATTATTGGCCGATTTGATTAGCAGTATTTGTTCCAGAAGAAGATGGAAATATTCTGTTTTGTTTTCCGACTCAAATTCAATCTCCGTTTTTTCATCTGATAATGGTTCTTGAATGATTTCTTCATCTTCGATAATGGTTTCTTTTACCCGTTTTTTTAGCAAATAGAACTGGTTAATCACAACCAAAACAACAGCTGCAGATATTGAAATGATTACGATGTTAATGACGATATGAAATGTTATTGGAATTCGGCCTACATATTTGGCAAAAAAGGTAAAGGCCACCGAATTGGAAATAACAAATAGTAAATCGATTGATATTTCCTTTATTATGGTCCAGCGTTCTTCCGAGAATGCTTTTATAAATATAGACGGAATTACCAGGCGAAAAATGCTGAGTAAAACAAGAGTAATGGCTCCAAAAGTAGCCAGGATAATCAACCTGTCATTAAAATCGGGATTTTGAATGTTAAAAGGTTGAAAGAACAATAAAAACAAAAAAATTCCCAGGCTGACGGCAGCAATTGTTCTTACATTAATCTTTAAATTGTCGTTAAAGGGATATTTTTTATTCAATGAGTTTAGCATTCAGTAAATCTTGTTTTGTTTGATTTAAAAAATTGCCAGTAATAAATCGATTTCTTTGGCAGGGATATTAAACATGCGTCCCACGTCACGATTTGTAAGTATTCCATGATAAATATAAACCCCTTTTCGAAAGCCTTTTGATACTTTTATGTAGTTGTCGACTCCGCCGTTATCGCCAATTGACAAAAGAATAGGAATTAAAATATTGCTCATTGAAATGGAAGCAGTACGCGCAACCATCGCGGGAGAATTGGGAACACAATAATGAACTACCCCGTGTTTTATAAAAGTTGGATTGTTGAAATCGGTACATTTCGAGGTTTCAAAACAACCTCCCTGGCTAATGTTTAAGTCGATAATTACAGAACCTTCCTTCATTTGTTTTACCAAATCTTCGCTGACCTTAAATTTGGGAGGTGTGTTAAAAGAGGTTGCTCCGATAACGGCATCTGCCGAAACCAGTGCTTTTTTTAATACTTTCGGATAAAAAACCGAAGTAAAAATACGTCGGCCCAATTTATCCTCCAGCTTGCTGAGTTCGTACACCGATGTGTCGAAAACTTTGACAAAAATACCCAGACCAAGTGCAGCTCTTGCAGCATATTCGGCGGCAGTGCTGGTACCTATAATTACGAGTTCGGCAGGGGTTACTCCGGTTACTTCGCCAAACAAAACGCCTTTCCCATCGCGCGAGTTGCTCAAATACTCGCTGGCAATAGTAATGGAAGTAACTCCGGCAATTTGGCTCATTTGATGAACAAAGGGTAAATATCCGTCTTCGTTTTCAAGGTATTCAAAAGCAAGTGTAGTTACCTTTTTCTGCATTAATTTTTGAATCGATTCGTTGCTGTGTGCCTGAATCTGCATGTTTGAAAGGATAACCTGGTTACCGCGTAACATGTCTATTTCATCGCAGCTGAAAGGTGCAATTCGCAGAATAATATCGCATTGAAAGGTTTCTTGTTTGGTTTCAACTATTGTGGCACCTGCTTTTTTGTAATCTTCGTCGGAGTAACTGGCTGATTTTCCAGCATCCTTTTCAATTAAAATTTCATGTCCGTAGGAAACCAGCAGGTCAATGGCTTGTGGTGTTAGGGGAACCCTATATTCAACTTTGGAATAATCTGAAGGGATACCAATTTTTATTTTCTGCCCTTTCTTTTTTACTTCCAACATTTCTTCCTTGGGCAGTAACATGGTTTTTGGTATCGAAGCCTTTTTCTTTGCCTTTTCCATTGTTGAAATTTAAATTTTAACTGCTTTTTTATGACTAGCAATTTACAAGCAAAAGGGGAGTTTTCAAAATTATAAAATGAAATGCCGAAGCATTGAAAAACTTTATAGTGTACGAGCAGATATAACGCGGGTATCATCGTCCTGCACTTCTATCTTTACTTCTACTAAAGACTCGGGCAGGAGAGATTCGATCATCTCCGGCCATTCAATTAAACAGTAATCGCCACTATATATATAATCTTCATAGCCCAGGTCAAAAGCTTCTTCAATGTCTTTAATCCGATAAAAGTCGAAATGAAAAACAGAGTTCATTTCTTTTGTCATGTATTCGTTAATCAGCGCAAAAGTTGGACTGGTAACATTGTCTTCAGAACCAAGTGCCCTGCAAATAGATTGAATAAAAGTGGTTTTACCCGCACCCATTTTCCCGTAAAAGGCAAACACGCGTTCTTCCGGGAATTGCTTAATTAATTCTCCGGCAATACGATTTAGTTCCTCTAATGAATTTACTTTTTTCGAAAACATTTCTTTTTTCAGTTTTTGCAATATTACAAAAAGCATGAAATAAAATGAGATATCGAAAATAAAATACGATAAAAATCAGGGAAATGGTTGTTTGTGGGGAGGCTTTTTTTCAGTAAAATGTTTTAATTTTGCCAGAAATATTAAAAATCATTACTATTATGAGTATTCCGGCTGAATTAAAATACACGCAAGACCATGAGTGGGTACGTGTTGAAGGTGATGTTGCTGTTGTTGGTGTAACTGACTTTGCACAAGGTGAATTAGGTGACGTTGTTTTTGTAGAGATTGAAACTGAAGGCGAAACATTGGACAAAGGTGAAACGTTTGGTACTGTTGAGGCGGTAAAAACAGTTTCTGATTTGTTTATGCCTGTTGGTGGTGAGGTAATTGAATTCAACGAGGCTTTGGCAGACGATCCGGAGTTGGTTAATAAAGATGCTTACGGCGAAGGTTGGATGATAAAGATTAAAATGACCGATACTGCTGAGCTCGACGAGTTGATGGATGCAGAAGCATACAAAGCGATGATTGAAGCTTAAAAATAGCTATATATAAAAGGAAAACCCAGCCGGAAAGCTGGGTTTTTTTATTTGCAAACCCTATACAGGAATGAACCAATTAAAGATTTTAAAACCAGAACCTAATAAAAGGTTCCGGTTGTATTTTTTTTATTAATGTTATCCGCATTTTGAGTTTCCGCAAGTAAGACAGGTTAAACAGCCTTCCTGGTAAACTACATCGTCAGAACCACATTCGCCACATTTGGCATCGTCTGCTCTGGTGCCGTCTTCAATATATTTTTTCAAGGTACGTGCAACGCCTGCTTTCCACGAGTTAATTGTTTCGTTGTCAAGCTGTAAACTTGTTACTAATTCTACAATTTTATGGATTGGCATTCCATGACGCAACGTGCCGGAGATCAATTTGGCGTAGTTCCAGTAAACAGGATTAAATTTGTGAGATAATCCTTCGATGGTTGTTTTGTAGCCACGTTTATTTACGTATTGGAAATCGTAACGCGAATTTTCCTGGTCTTCCCAGCTTTTAATAATGTAGCCTTTTGTTACCGAACGAGGTAGCAGAATTCCATCTTCATCGTCGTGAAGACCCGTAAAAATCTCGTAAGGTTTGCCATCCATCAAGCCTAAAAAGGCAATCCATTTTTCTTTGTTGTTTTGAAAACGAACCACGTCTGCTTCCAATCGCTCTGGACGTTTTGTTGGGAATGCGCTGCCAGTTTCTTTCTTTTTGTCGCTGTCGTCATTAGAAACAAGTACGCCGGAACGCGAACCATCGCGATAAACTGTTACACCTTTGCACCCACTTTTCCAGGCTTCGAAATAAAGTTGTCCAACCAGTTCTTGTTTCACATCGGCAGGTAGGTTAATGGTTACACTAATCGAATGATCTACCCATTTTTGAATTTTTCCCTGCATGCGAACTTTGTTCAGCCAGTCAACATCGTTTGATGTTGCTTTGTGGTAAGGCGATTTTTCTACAAACTTGTCAAGCTCTTCCTGTGAATATTCGCGGTCGGTATCAATACCGTTTGCTTTCATCCAGGTTTTAAAGTGATGGTGGAATACAGTGTACTCTTCCCAGTGATCGCCCACTTCATCAACAAAATCAACACGAACATCTTTGTCGTTTGGATTTACTTTCCTACGTCGTTTATAAACAGGTAAAAACACCGGTTCGATTCCCGAAGTCGTTTGAGTCATTAAGCTTGTAGTTCCGGTTGGGGCAATGGTTAATAAGGCGATATTTCTTCGGCCGTATTTTGCCATCTTTTCGTAAAGAGCCGGATCTGCATTTTTAATGCGGTTAATCATCGGGTTATTCTTTTCTCTTTCGGTATCGTAGATGGCAAACGGACCACGGTCTTTTGCTAAATAAACCGATGATCGGTATGCTTCGATCGCTACTGTTTTGTGAATCTCTTCAGAAAAATCTGTAGCATTTTCACTGCCGTAGCGTAAACCCAGTGCAGCAAGCATATCGCCTTCAGCAGTGATGCCAATTCCGGTCCGACGACCTTCGTTGGCTTTATTTTTTATGCTGTTCCAAAGGTTTCTTTCTGTGAATTTAATGTCTTCCGATTCAGGGTCAGAATCAACTTTTGCAATAATGGCATCAATCTTTTCCAATTCAAGATCGATTATGTCGTCCATAATGCGTTGTGCATAATGAACGTGTTCTTTGAACAATTCGAAGTTGAATTTGGCGTCCTTTGTAAACGGATCTTCTACATATGAGAACAAATTGATAGCCAATAATCGACAGCTATCGTAAGGACATAATGGAATTTCTCCACAAGGATTTGTAGAAACTGTGCGGTAACCAAGATCGGCATAACAATCCGGTACCGATTCATTGATTATGGTGTCCCAGAATAAAATTCCCGGCTCGGCTGATTTCCATGCGTTTTTAACAATCTTTTCCCATATTTTATTTGGGTCGGTATTCTTTGTGTAAACCGGTTCCCCATTAATAGGATATTGTTGTTGATATGATGTGCCGGCTTCTAAGGCCTGCATAAAATCGTCCTGAATTTTAACCGATACGTTTGCTCCGGTAACTTTACCTTGTTCAAGTTTTGCATCAATAAAGCTTTCCGAATCAGGATGTTTTACGGAAACTGACAACATGAGTGCTCCCCTGCGTCCGTCTTGGGCAACTTCACGTGTAGAGTTTGAATAGCGTTCCATAAAAGGAACAATACCGGTAGAAGTAAGTGCTGAGTTTTTTACCGGAGAACCTTTAGGTCGAATGTGCGACAGATCGTGTCCAACACCACCGCGACGTTTCATCAGTTGAACTTGTTCCTGGTCAATTTTCATTATTCCACCATAGGAATCGGAGTCGCCATTGTTACCAACCACAAAACAGTTTGATAGAGATGCAATTTGATAATTGTTTCCAATTCCAGTCATTGGCCCTCCCTGCGGAACAATGTATTTGAAATCTTTCAGCACGCTATAGATTTCTTCTTCGGTAAGAGGATTAGGATAACGTTTTTCGATTCTGGCAATTTCTTTTGCCAGTCGTTTATGCATATCGTCCGGTGTTCGTTCAAATATATTCCCAAAAGAATCTTTCAGGGCATATTTATTAACCCAAACTCTTGCCGCTAAATCATCTCCTTTGAAGTACTCGAGCGAGGCATTTACTGCTTCTTCCTGAGAGTAAATTTTTTTGCCTGCCGGGGCTTTTACAGATACTTCGTTCATTGCCATATTTTTCCTTAATTGTGTAATTTAATGTGATTCGAATGTAAACTTGATTACCAGGTTTCTGCTTTCCTTAATTGTGTAGTGCAAGATAAAACAGAAAACAAACTTTTAGAAAAGTTTCCTAAACAAATTTGAAATAAGTTATCAACTTTAAAATGTTATTGTGCAGTATGTTAGGAGGTTATGTGTTTGATAGTTAAGAAAAGTTTACCAAAACCGGAAATATTTGTTATTAAAAGACATTTTGCATCTGCAGAATCTTCGATGTAAAAAGTCAAATTTTTGAGTAAAAAAATGCTAACAAAAACTATGCTAAATTGCTGTGTGTGTTAAAAACTTTTTTTGTAATAAGTGTTGTCGAACCCACATTTTTTTCTACATACATTTTGCTTGTTTCTGATGCTTTTTTGAGTTCTTCTTCCTGGTGAAGAAGCAGATTTAATGCGTCATTCAATTCATTAAAATTGTGTATTGGGAAGGCGCCTTTTGCTTCCGCCAAATCAACAGCTTCTTTGAATTTTTTATAGTTAGGGCCAAATAAAATTGGCAAGGCAAAAGTTGCTGCTTCTAAAATATTGTGAATACCGACGCCAAAGCCGCCTCCAATGTATGCAAGGTTTCCGTACTGATATAGTGACGAAAGAATACCAATTGAGTCAATTATTAACACTTGGTAGGTTTGGATATCGTGATTTTGGATTTGACTAAAAGAAATGGCAGGCTTTTTCAACATCTGATGTATTCTGTTGATATTTGAGGATGAAACCTCGTGCGGTGCTATAATAAATTTTACATTGTTATTATCTTCCAGATTGTTGATAAACTCTGCAAGTAGCTCTTCATCGGGTTTCCAGGTGCTACCTGCAATTACCACGGTGGAGTTTCCCTTGAATTTTTCAACAATATCGAACTTTTTTGCACTGCGGGCTATGCTTGCCACTCTGTCGAAACGGGTATCTCCCGAAATTGTAAAATTTCGGACTCCAATGTTAGTTAGTAATTCTCCTGATTTTTCGTTCTGAATAAAAAAGTGTTCAAAGCTTAAAAGAATTTTGCGGTACCATTTCCCCCAGGGTGTGTTTTTAAAAAACTGTTGGTTTTCTCTGAAAATCGCAGAAATGATGAAAAGAGGAATCTGTCGTGATTCTAGTTCGGTAATAAAATGGTACCAGAATTCATATTTCACAAAAAATACTTTTTCGGGCTTTACAATGTTTATAAAGGTTTGTGCATTTCTTTTTGTGTCCATCGGAAGGTAGCAAACCACATCGGCACCTTCATAGTTTTTTCTTATTTCGTAGCCCGAGGGAGAGAAAAACGAGAGAATGATTTTATAATTAGGGTGTTGTTTCTTTGTTTCTTCAATAACCGGGCGACCTTGCTCAAATTCGCCAAGCGAAGCACAATGAAACCACAGGTAGCGAGCGTCATTGTCGATTTCTGACTGAAGTTTAGTTGTCCAGTTTTTTCGGCCGGTAATCATAAATTTTGCTTTCTCGTTAAACAGGGCAGCTACCCGAATAAAGCAATTGTATAAAAAGATTCCAAGATTATAGAATAAAACCATCTGTGTAAAATTAATAATGCTGCCGCTCGTTTAAATATTCGTAAATGGTAATGTTTATTAGCAGCAACATAAATAAATAAGCAAATTTCTCGACCGGAATTCCTAAAATTGCGGTTCCGATAATATGATCGGTATTGTAAATTATTACCGGGAATATATTTAAAATGGCAGATATAATTAGAAAAGGTACCAGCGAAATAGCATAGGCAAGATAAAATTTTGTGTAATGCTTTTTAAACCGGTTGCGGAAAATGGTGTACCCAAGATAAATAGCAGTTAGAAAGAAAGTAAAAAAGGTAAACATGTTTTTGCGATGCGAATAAGCCAGTATTGCTGAAATCGCAAAAATTGCCAGGCTGATAACTATAAAAATGTTGGGTTTTTCGAAATGCTCGAGTTTTAATTTTAGCCATTCGTAAATATAGACCGACGAAAGTGGGATGATAAGAAAAGCCAGCCACTCTTCGATCGGTATTTTTAGCAGATCAATTTCGGTAATGTATGTCGGGTTAAAACTCCAGACGCCGAGTTCGGTAAAGCGGATGTCCCACATTACAAATATAGCTCCTGCAAAAATGGAGGCGGGTAAAAGATATTTCAGTTGAAATACAAAACGTACTTTTTTTTGTGAGCCTAATATTACCGGAATTACCAGGTAGCCCAGTAAAAGAAGCAAATACGTCAGGTTTTTAATTTCCATTTTTTCGAATTTGCGGGCAAAGTTATATCATTTATTAGAATATAAATTCAGATGAGGATAAATTAATCTTGAAGAGGAGAAACAGTTACAAAAAAAGCGCAGAGATCAAATCAGGTCTCTGCGCCTTTTGGGCTTTATGTTCTAATTGTTGTTTAGAATTTCAGTTTTGCCAAATCTTTGGGATTGTCACCACTTGAAATTGCTTTCATCCGGAAAGAGTACGAATAAGCTTTTTTAGTTAAGCGGTACTCGTCGTGAGTCCAGTTACCCCAGCTGTTATCGCCTCCAACTCCCATTTGTTTATAGTCGATGTTTACCGAAGTAAGGTCGCGAGGTTTTACATCTGTTGTGTGTCGGTTTTTAGCTCCAGTCTCCGGACGTATTATACCATCGGTTTTTTCCATGCTTTCAAAATCTTCCATAATGTTATGGTGAGCACTTACTTCCAGTAATGGCATTCCACAGAAGAGCAATCCTTTGCCTGAATTATCAGTGATAGTCAACCAGCGAACATCAGTTTTGTTGCCATTTTCCTGTGGTCGCAGATAAGCCCAGTACTGATCGGCAACACTGCCGCTGTACGTGCCAACAAATGCTCCTGTTTTTCTGTCCTGGTACGATTCCTGCGGGCCACGTCCAAGCCAGCTCATTTGGTCGAATTTGCGTGGCATTACCAGGTTCATTCCCATTCGTACAATTTCAGGAAGTTCGTCGGCAGTCATTTTAAAGTTGTTTTTAATCACAATATCGCCCGAGCCGTAAACCATGTAGTTTGATTCGTGTTTTGCAATAACATGATCGTTGTCGTCAGTTAAATCGAACTTGAAGGTTACTTCTTTCCAGTTTTTACCTTTTTCTCCAACAGAGGCATGAGTTAACTTTCTGTTTTCGCCGGCTTTTCTCCAAACTCTTGAGCGTTTATGCAGACCATTTCCAAAGTCATTGTCAATTGGTGCACGCCAGAAATTAGGTATTGGGCCACTGGTAAGCATTTCGGTGTCTTTCTTTTTAAAGCTTGAAATAACTCCGGCTTTTTTATCGAAAGTGATTGAGAAATCTTTTCCTGAAATGGTTGCTGTGGCATCGTTCTCGTTTAACTCCAACGCCTCAAATTGGGCTTTGTTTGCTTTTGGTGCAGCTTTATAAACCGGTAGTTCAAATTGTTCTTTTGCCATAATCGAACCCGCTTCCACAAGACTCCACTTGTCTTTTAGACTTGCTTTTATGGTTAAGAAGTATTCAACTCCCGGTTCTGGTTTAATTGTGTAGCCGATGTTTACTTTTTTCGATTCACCTGCTGCCAGATCAAGGTTTTCCAGTTTGCCATTGTCCACAATTTTTCCATCGCCTGTTACTTCCCAATCAAAATTAAAGTGTGAAAGATTTAAGAACGCATATTTATTTTTAATTGAAATTGTACCTGATTTGAGATTAACCGCATCGAAACCAATGTATTGGTATACTTTCTTTACTTCTAAAAGATGTGGTTTTACCGCGCGGTCGGGATCAACCAATCCGTTGTTACAGAAGTTTCCGTCAGAAGGAACAGTATCGGGGCCAAAGTCGCCACCATATGCCCAGTATTCTTCACCTTTGTCGTTGGTTGTTAATAATCCCTGGTCAACCCAGTCCCAAATAAAACCTCCTTGTAATACATCGTACTTTTCTATTAAATCCCAGTAATCTTGCAAGTTGCCAACGCTGTTTCCCATGGCATGTGCGTATTCGCACTGAATTAATGGCATATCAGCTTTTTCTTTGGCAAACTTTTCCATGGCTTCCATTCGCATGTACATGGGGCAGTTAATATCGGTATTTCCTACGCCGTGGGCTTGTTCGTGCTGAACAGGTCGGCTATTGTCAACAGATTTCAAATAATCGTAAGTGGCCTCAAAGTTGGGACCGTTTCCGGATTCATTACCCAGCGACCAGATGATAACGCAGGGTTGGTTTTTGTCGCGTTGGTACATGTTGCGTGTGCGATACATATGTGCTTCTTTCCAGTCTTCGTTTTTAGCCAACGTTTCCGGGCCATAGCCCATTCCGTGCGTTTCAATGTTTGCTTCATTAACAATGTATAAACCATATTTATTACAGAGTTCGTACCACAATTCAGGTTGGGGATAGTGCGATGTGCGAACTGCGTTCAGGTTATTTTCTTTCATGGTTTTTATATCCAGAAGCATAGTTTCCTTATCCTGAACATGGCCGGTTTTATCGTTGTGTTCGTGTAGATTGGCTCCTTTTAGGTAAATATATTTTCCGTTTACGCGAAGGGTGGCATCAATGATTTCAATTTTTCTGAAACCTACATCTTGTTTTATCACTTCAATAACTCCATCGGCATTTTTTAAGGTGATAATCAGTTCGTAAAGATTCGGGATTTCGGCCGACCATTGTTTTACATTTGGAATTTCGGCAGAAAACTGCACTGCTTGTTCTGAGGTTGTTTCTGCGAATTCTTTTACAATAGTACCGTTTTCAGAAAGGGTGGCTTCAACGGTTAGTTCAGCATTGTTGCTTAAATCAATAGCCAAATCAAAAACGCCATTGGTGTAAGTTCTGTCTAAAGTAGAACCTATTCTAAAATCTTTTACCGCTTGTTTGTTGCGGGCTTTTAAATATACATCGCGGGTAATACCACTCATTCTCCAAAAATCCTGATCTTCCATATAGGAAGCATCGCTCCATCGGAAAATTTCCACGGCCATTGTGTTTACGCCGCTTTTTAAATAGTTTGTGATGTTAAATTCTGCCGGAGTTTTACTGTCCTCGCTGTAGCCTACAAATTGTTCGTTTATCCATAGATTCATGCACGAGCTAACTGCTCCAAAATGAATTATAATATCATCTCCGGCCCATTCGGAAGGAACTTCGAAAGTTCTTTTGTACGAACCAACCGGGTTGTAGTGTTCCTGAATTAACGGTGGCGTTTTGGCATGAGGATATTTTACGTTGGTGTAAATGGGGTAGTCGAAACCAGACATTTCCCAGTTTGCGGGAACCTGGATTTTATCCCACTCGCGTGTGTCAAAATCGTTTTTGAAAAACCAGAATGGGCGTTCCGACGGATTTTGAGCCAGATGAAACTGCCATGTTCCGTTTAACGATTTTAAAAGTGGAGATTGCCATTTATCCTCGGTTCTGGCTTGCTCGGTTGTGGCAAAAGGAATAAAATACGCGTGAGCAGCTTCTTTGTTCACCTGGAAAATTGTTGGATCTTCCCACGGCTTGGGATTTGGTTCCTCGAAAGGAACATTTGAATAATCTTTGTAACGGTTACATGACACCAATACTAACAGGCTTATTGTTAGTAGGGCAAGAATGTAGTTCGTTTGTTTCTTCATGGTATTTAATTATTAGTTTATTCTTCGAAACGCATGTTAAAGATAAAATTTACCCCTAATATGATCAGGCCTTATTTTCATCAAAAGGACAATACTTTCTCATCAAGCCAGAGAAATATATCATCGTAATAATGATTCAATAAGTATTCTGATGTCATATACAAACCTCTTTAGGCTTGCATTACAAAATACAGTTCCAAGTAAGTGTTTGGCAGGAGTTAATATATTTAGACAATTATTTCAGTAGGTAATTTCTAACTGAAAAGTTTTGCTACTTTTTCTTTTACTTCTTCTTCGTTTGGGTTGATATCGAAAATAATTTCAGGTTTTAGATAAAACAACTCATTTTCGTTTTTAAATTTTTCTTCGCCACCACCTGTTATATTTAGCATGATTAAATCATCCTTTTTGACAGTGCCATTTTCTACAGATTCAATTAAAGTTGCAGTTGCAACAGCCGAGGCAGGGTGAATATCATTGCCTTCCAGTTCCAAAAACAGTTTGCCCGCTTCGGCAGCTTGTTCGTTGCTTGCTAAAAGCACAGCACCACCAGCATCTTTCATCGCATCGTATAATCCGCCTGCAATGGGGTAAGGTGGTTTACGGTTCGATAAAACTTTTGCAACAATTTCTTCCACTTGATCGCGGGCAAGTTGGTCGTCGAGCGGAAGCATGGCACGCGAATCCACTTTCCATGCATCATGGATGGGTGTGAAAGGAGTATTTTGCGAAACCATTAATTTCATTTTTGTGGCTCCAAAACGACCGTCATCAATTAAACGAAGATTGGCTTCCCATGCAGCAATAGCTCCGGTTCCACTTCCTACAGCTTGAAAATAATAATCAGGAATTTGCCCGATTGTAGTGGTTGCCGATAGCATGGTTGTTGCCATTCCATCGCGGCGTGCAACATTTTTTGCTCCACCTTCAGCAATAAAACCGTCCATGGCTGCTACAATATTCGACAGATGTATTGCATCAAAATAATCGCTTCCCGATTTGCTGCAAATAAGTTTTACGCAGTCGTTTAGCGGTGCATCAAACCAAAGTGCACTCAGGTTATCTTCCGGCACACAAATAATAAGTGGAATGTTGTTTTCAGAACAAACTTTAGCAAAGGCACGTGAAGTATTTCCGGCAGATGCTACCACTAAAACCTGATTCATTCCGTTAGTCATTCTACCGCACACTGAGTAAGCTTCAGTTTCTTTAAACGATGCAGTTTGCATGTTTGTGCCCTTTTCGGGCCAGTATCCGCTAAATGTTATCCAAAGATTTTCAAGACCAAGTTTTTGGGCCAAACCTTTACTTTTGTAGGTTACAGGCGCCGAAGAACCTTCTAAAGTTCTGCCAATTGGCAGCCAGTCGGCAAATTTGTACAATCCCCACGAATCGTCTTTTACATCAATTTGTTTTTTTTCGTAAATAGCCCTGATTAAGGTAGGTGCAGTTTCTCCGGGAGCATCCAGAGTCCAGCCTGCGTCTTCGAATTCCTTTCCGGTTTTAAACGATTTTAGGATGTATTTTGTGGGTGAAAAATCTTTGCTCATTGTACCTCAAATTTTATTGAAGGACAAATGTAGAAAATGAGAGCAGAAAACAAGAGAAAAAATTCCAAATCTGAAGTTTTAAATAATAATTTCTTTGTTCCTCCTCGATTTTCTTCTGATTGAGTATGGTTTGGTTATCAGGCTTTTAAAAAATGGAGCTGAATTAATTAATTTCGTGTTACAACTTCTTCAATAATATCTGTATTTATTTCGTAGGCCGAAAGATCGCTAAAATCAACTTCAACACGAATTGCATGCAATCCTGAAGCTCCTTTTAAGTCTTCAAGTTCCAGTTCTTCTACTTTGTTTGTGAGATAACCCTGCGAAATCATATAATCAATGTATTTTTTGTATTCGTGAATTTCGTCGGCATGCGAATAGATGATAGCAATTTTTCCTACTTGTGTTATCCGTTCGTTGGTGCCTTTTATGTGGGCTTTATCAATACGTTTTTTAGTTATTTCGTATCGTATATTGTAAGCTCCGGCAACATCAAATTTTTTTTCATCCTGCCGGAATGCAATACTTAAAGGATTTGAATGCACCAGTATAAGCTGGGTTATGTCTAATTTTATGGGTAATTGTGGTTGTAATTCCTGTATTTTGCGTGCAATTTTTACCTGTACCAAAAGCTGCCATAAACGAATATTTTTTAAATACACATCGCTGTATTTCAAGTTTTGTACTAGTGATTGCCCGATGTAGCCGTTGTATTCCACTCCATCGGTATGGTATTTTTCGAAATAATGAGGGAAAACATCCTGGGCTTTAAGTTGTTCGCTATCAATAATCTCGCTTACTTTATCATTGATCAACGTAAGGCTGTTTTCAAAATCTTTTCTTTTTCTGTAAAGCACGTGCAACTCGGGGTCGAGCTTGCTCATATAATTGTTTACAGGTTCTTGCATTTCTTCATGCCTTTCTTTTAAAAGCAACAAAACCGGGTCGATATCTTTTTTCAGGAAATCAAGTATAACAACTTCGTCGCCGGCTTTTAATCCAGTTTTTACGGTTTTAATGTGTTGTCTTATTTTAAAACTCAAATCATCGAGCAAAGGCATTTCTTTTACCTGCATGCCATATTCCAGAATTTCCCAGGCATGTTCCAGTTGTTCGGTTAAATCAGACTGAATGGCATTGTTTCTTTCAATGGAAGAAGCTCTTACATCTGATGCCCCGTAAATGGGTACAACTTCTGAAAAAATAATGGGTTCAATACCATTTGATTCATCGTCGGTATTTTCTGCAAGCAGATTTGCAGCTGCTTGCCAGAAACGCCATTCAACAGTGGGGTGAATAGCTGTAAACTCTTCCTGTATTATTCCACGAACACGATCCTTCCATTCCTGCATTGAACGTTTAAGCGCAAGTGCAAAAATCGGGAATAAATCGTGCAGGCGTTTCAGTTGAATCATGTTTAAGCCGCCCGGATGGTTGCAGCCAAATTCGAGCATTCCAACTATCTCATCTTCCAGGGTAAGTGGAACAATTGCATGACTTCGAATTCCTTTTTTTAGAAAAGCTTCAACAACAACATCCTTTTCAATTTCCCGGAAATCATCGGTTAATTGAATTTGTTTTTTCATAAAAGCCTTTTCGTAGATAGTGCCGGCATATTGAGTACAGTTCAATTCTGTTTGAGGAATTATGGTTTTCCAGATAATATTTTTATTCAGAATTGTTTCGAATCTATTATAGGCGGCTATTCCAAATTCAACATTTGGATTATCGAACAATGCACGAACTTTTTCTTTTATTCGCAAAAAACCTTCATCAGATAGAATGGTATTTTTATCGAGTAAATCGGATTTTAGTTGCGATAAAACATAATCGTGCGTGACATCGATGTAATTAAATTGTACAAAACCTGAAAACTCAAACTGGTTGAGAGGAATTTTCCGCAACCAGAATTTGATGTTGCCCGAATTGTCGAAAAGCTCTTTAATTTCTTCTTGGCAAAGTGTTTTAGATTTTTTGCCTGGTTTAACTTTCAGGTATTTTAGATTGAATCTTTTTTTGAAAAATCTTACAGAGTTATCGTTTTTGTCGATTAACTTAAAGGTGAAAGGTAAATCGTCGCTAATATGTATGTTGTAAATCTTTTCGAAAATAAACAGATACGCCTGGTATAACATGGAAGCATGCATCTTTTCAGGACCTATTTCATCAGCTAATTCAAGACTCCGGTGTTCTGCTGCAATAGTTTTGTTGTAACGTTCAGTTGCAAAAAACGGATCGGTGCTAAACGGTGAAAATGCAGCAGAAACATCAATATCTTCGTTCATTGGGTTGAAAACGAATGACATTAATTGGCTAAGCAGTTCCTTGTTTTCGTTTAATATTGATTTGTTGGGAAGTGGTTTTTTTAGCCAGGGCGACTGTTCAAGCTTTTCCAGAAAACCTTCAGCCATTACTTTCATGGGGTGGTTATTTGAACGGCTGATTTTATTTAACTTGTCAATTAAATACTCAAAACTTAAAGTGGTTTTAACCGGCAGTTTACTGAGGCTTTCATTTATACATCTGCTTTCTTCCATTGTTTTTAGTTCTTGCGAATAAACTATATACCAAAAAATTTTACTTTTTGTTACATGTGTCTTCAATAACATGATCTTATTACAGAATGTTTTACGAAGATTTTGAAAGATAAAATAAAAAAATAATGAGCTAACTAATCGGAAGAATTTTGTTCAGAAAAATTAACATGGATATTATTATTTCAAATAGAATTATTGAGCAGAAAAAGCAGGATTAAGAATAAGTTTGAACGTGATAAAACGGAGCTGTCAAGATATATTTAATAATAAAAAAAAGCCACCTGTTTAATTACAGATGGCTTTAAAAAAGTTTGACTTTTATTTTGAATTATGAGTTAATTCCTTGATCTTTTTCGGGAAACCTTATTGAATCTTCGATTCATTTTGTGTTCGTCATTTACGTATATTTCCATTACATAACGACCATCTTCCAAATGCTTTAAATCAAGCCCGGTTTGGGCATCTTTTACTTTGGTGAATTCGTGTGTTTCAATGTATTCTCCGTCTTTCGTAATTCGTATTTTTAGTGTTGAGGGTTTGTTTGTGGTTGTGTATACCGTAGCGTAATCTTTTACCATTCGCGGATAAATATTTACCGAAAGGTGGGCTATTGAGGTATCAACCTTGGTTTCATTGTCAGCACGGAAACCATAAAACTGCCCGTTGCCACAATCGCTTTCAAAAAGATGAATTAAGTTTCCATCCAGATCTTTTAAACGGAGTCTTCCGTAACCTGCATCGGCTAAAAACCAAAATTCCAATCCTTCTCCGGCTGTATCAACCAGGTTTAAAAAGTAATTCCCTTCAGCCAGTTCCAGCGTATCAAGATAAGTTGTTGCCGAATCCAACATTTCCGGTGTTTTAGAATATACAGTATCGTAATTGCTGCTAACAATATGAATCCAGTTGTCTTCCGGCTTGTTGTTGGTCATAAACTCAACCACAAATTTCGATGGAATAGTTGGGATATCATAAAACTCGGAAGTCATACTATTGTCACCGTCCCATTCGTCTTCTTTCCCGTTAGGTTCTTCCAGTATAACAGAAAATGTATTGATTCCATCGTTGGCAAGAATTTCGCCCGGAAGCGTAATTAATGCCGCTTCGTAAAATCCGAGATTACCTTTCCATTTGTAAGTTTTCTCTTCGAAACCAACTGTTTTATAAACGATGTTAAGTTTCTTCAGATCACGTTTCCCCAGGTTTCTGATCTTGATAATCGGGCTAAAACCTGTTGGATTAAAACGGTTGTAGTTGTCTTTTTTATTGGGAGCGATAATTTCCTCGATGGCAACATCGTTTGTGTTGTTTGGTTCAGCAAACTGGAAGAAATAGGAAGAGATTTGTTCCCTTGGCTGCTTTATATCATTCGCAGTAAATGGTTCCATGTCTAAGTCCAGTGTGTGCTTTAATTTTGAAAGAGGTATGTCTACAACATCAGGCTCTTGCAGATCTCCGGGACACCAATATCCACGATCGAAAATCCAGGTACCTCCCTGCGGATAAAGCGGATTGTTTCCACAGTCCTTCCACATGTCGCGATGATCAACTATTTCGTTATCGAATTTAAGTTCGCGCCAGCGACTGCAAAACTCGCTACAGCCACTTGGACGGTCCATTCCGTGCCCGGTGTGCTGAATGCGGAATCGCCCAAAAGCTGCTTTCTCCGAACGTTCAATTCCAATTGGTGCAAGTTGCTTTTCAATATCATTCTCTGGATTTCCATATTCGAAATTTCCTGTCCACATTTTATCAACTGAAATAAAATCAGCAACCTGCGGGCCGTAAAGAATGTCGAAATCAAGGGTTAAATCCCAACCCAAATCAGGATTTTCGTATCCTGAATGAATGTATTCAATTTCAACACTATCGCGCAAGAAGGCTTGAAAATCGGTTACATCGATGCTCCAGGTGTAGCTCCAGTCTTCTTTAAAGTTACTTCCGTAAGGTGTTAGCATCCGGCCAATTTCAAAGTCAATATTTTTGCCGTTAATGCCGCCTTTACGAAGTATTTTCACACGGTCCATGTAATCCCAGTGTGCAATGGCACGATCTTCGGGATAAGCCAATGTGAGGTTCATAACAATCCTGCGTATTTCCTTGCTTTCAGAAGGAAATACTCCCCACTGCTTAAAGCTTTTTACACCTTCTGCCGGATTGGTATTAATGAGTACCTTGTCGTGGGTTTTAACGTTGGTTGTCTGTGCTGTAACTGCATTCACAGCAATCATTAAAGTCAATAAAAAAATAATCTTTCGCATAGTACGTTTTCTGAATTAGTTGGATAATATAAGCTGAACATCCTGTGTGTTGCCGGTTTCGGTTGTGATAACAAATTCTTTTTTGATATTTTTCTCCGGATTGCTAACCAGCAATTTGTATTCCTTATTTTTTTTCAGTTTAAACTGAAGAAATTGGTTCATGTCGTCCGTTTTGCGGGGCGAGTATCCAAAGTTGATGACTTTTTCTCCGTCTAAAACATCTACTCTGGAACTTAATCTCGATTCGCTTACCGAAGTGTTCTCATTGGCAAAAACCACCACATTAACCATCAGTTCATCTTCTGAAAGTTGGCTGTTTTTTATCGATTCGTTATAGATATCGATATAACGTTGTGTAACATTGTGTCCCCAGGCAAGAACTTCTTTTTTCTCCCACCGGTCCTTCATTTTCTGGAAACGCGGACGTACCTGTTCCGGTAATTTATTTAGGTCAACCACTTCCATAATACTGCCGTCGGGAGCTGCATAATAAGGCATGCCCGTTGGTTTGTACGAAGCTGCATAAACCCAGTGAAGCATGTTGTCCGGATCAGCTTTTCCTGCATCGGCAACAAACCATGACTGGTTTAAGGTATCCGGATAGTATTCGATAAACTGCCATTTGCTGTCTACCAGCACTTCGCTCCAGGTATGGTTGCCCTTAAAATTTGTCCACATGGCAGTTCCGGCTAAACGCGACGGAATTCCAATCGCACGATAAGCATCGGTAAGTAAAATCGACAAACCGGTACAGGTTGCCATATTTTCTTTCATTGCCTGTAAAGGACTAATATCAACTTTCGAACGTTTTGTATTGTATTCTACATTTAATTCGTCTTTTATGTTGTGGGCAATTGCCATTACCGCATCAACCATGTTTTCTTTATTCTCGGCGTATTTGGCAAAGCGCTCGTAAAAATTCCGGCGCCAGTTATCGCGGTCTTCCGAAATATTTGCATATGGTAATACTTCGTTAAAAAAAACAGAATCGGGGAGAGCGGCACACCAGGCATATTTCTCGCGGGCTTTGTAAGCATATTCGGCATTTTCGAGCAGGAATCCGGCTTTTAATGTTGTAAGGTCTCTCTCTGGCATGTAACTAATAATAAATGCCATTCCTTCTTTTTGTGCTTCGGGAGCTTCGGCCAAAGCTTTTTGAAGCTCGGCAGCATTCTCACCGGCTTTGGTAAAAGCAGTATCTAAAAGTGCGTGATATGATTCCGGAATTCCGGGGTATTTCGTCTGGCATCCCCAGATCATTGCAATAAGGATGAATAAAAATGCTAGTTTTTTCATGTTTTCACTTATTAAAATAATTTAATAAAGAAGCAAAACTAGTGAAAATATTTGTATTAGGTTGTTCTGTAGGTAGTTTTTGGAAAAACAAGAATAAAATTGAGTAGTACTTGTGGGATTGCTTGTAAAGTTTCATAGATAATTTAAGCATTCAAATCTTTTTGAAGGATAGGTGTGTTTCTATTTTCTAGTTAATGGTTAAAACCCTGCAATTTTATTGCAGCTACTTTCAGTTTCTATAAATATTATTCCATTGTGAGAAGTTTGAAGCGCGAAGCATGAAGTTGTTTTGGAAAAAGGAGTACCTTTCTTCTGTCTTCCAACTTCTGTCTTCCGTCAAATTACGCTTTGCTATTTGAATTTCATTCAATCTTAAACCTATGTACTTCCAGTGCATAGTGGTTTAGTTAGAATTAGTTTTAACCATTTAAAAATGAACATTTAAGCAATAAATTTCTTATCTTGATATATTTAATCTAAATCAACAATTATGAATTCTGATCTTAGCTTTCTCAAATCTTTTATTTTAGTTTCTGTATTCTCGATTAGTGCATTATTTGTAAAGGCTCAGGATGGAGCAATATTATACGGAAAAAATTGTGCACAATGCCATGGGGCCAATTTAAATGGAGGAAACGCTGCCAGTTTAATTGATGGTGTCTGGCAATTTGGTGCCGAAGACGGTTATCAGTTTCGAAATATAAAGTTTGGAATTTCCCATCTGGGCATGCCTTCGTATGAGTTGACATTACAAGATGACGAGATTCGGGCAATTATGCAGTATGTAAAAAACGAGGCAACAAAAGCAGGCGCTGAAAAACCACCTATCGCAAAAGAGATTGAAACCCTGGACTACAACATAAATGTAGAGATTTTTGCTGAAGGTCTGGAAGTTCCGTGGGCCATTGATTTTTTAGATAAAAACACAGCATTAATAACTGAACGCCCGGGACGTTTGCGGGTAGTAAAAAATGGAAAGTTGCAGCAGGAGCCAATAAAAAATACACCTAAAGTTTTAAACGAAGGACAGGGTGGATTGCTGGACGTTGCCGTTGATCCGGATTATAAAAATAACGGATGGATTTACCTGGCTTATAGTCATGTTTTGGAGAATTCAAAAGAAGGAGAGCGACCAGGAGCAATGACCAGGATTGTAAGGGGGAAAATAGAAGGCAACAGCTGGATAAACGAGGAAGTTTTGTTTGAAGCGCCGCAAGAAACCTATAGGACTACACGACATCATTATGGCTGCCGCATTGTTTTCGATCCCTGGGGACATCTATATTTTTGCATTGGGGATCGTGGAGCAGGTGATCAAGCACAGGATTTTACGCGGCCAAACGGGAAAGTACACCGAATTTACACCGATGGTTCAATTCCTGAATCAAATCCGTTTATGGCAGAAGAGGCAGCAATGAAATCGTTGTATTCGCTGGGAAACAGGAATATTCAGGGAATGGCAATTCATCCCGAAAACGGTCAGCTTTGGGTGACGGAACATGGACCGATGGGAGGCGATGAACTGAATTTAATTGAAGCCGGGAAAAATTATGGCTGGCCGGTAATTACGTACGGATTAAACTACAACGGAACCATTATTACAGAGCAGACTCATAAACCCGGAATGGAACAGCCCATAGTTTACTGGAAACCTTCAATTGCTGTTTGTGGACTTGATTTTTATCGAGGCAACCTTTTTAAAAAATGGGAAAATAAATTGTTGGTTGGTGCATTAAAATACGAAGAGGTTCGGTTACTAAGTCTTGAAAAAGACCGGGTGATGCATCAGGAGGTGATTGTTAAAAACCAGGGTCGTGTCCGCGATGTTTCTACCGGGCCGGATGGAGCCATTTACGTAGTGCTGAATAAGCCGGGAACAGTTATACGATTAACTCCCAAAAAGTAATTAAACCGTAATCTTCAACTCCGGATAACTAAATTCTTTAATGGCTTCGGGCGAATTTCCTACGGCATTTTTACCCCGGAGTTTTCGTACGGTATGTGCTTTCAAAAGACCATCAACTGCAGGGACGATCAATTTTTTTGCTTCAGATGCATTTCCTTTTAACCAAACTTCTGCCTGGCTTTCATTCAGAATTAATGGCATTCGGGCTTCCTTTAGATTTGGATTGTTTTGGATCTTTTTTACTAAAGAATTTGCTTTTGTGGTGACAATAGTAAAGCTGTTTATTATTTCGCCAGATGCTTTATTTGTCCATTCGTCCCACAATCCTCCTAATATTAAAGGTTCTTCATCAACTCCATAAATATAAAACGGGTAAGTATTACCGCCAAAATGATGGTGTTCAAAAAAGCCATCGATATAGACCAAACAACGTTTCGATTTTGCAGAGGTTCGGAATGATGGTTTTTCAAAAATACTTTCGCCGCGGGCATTTATGGTTTTGTTCCAGATATCGAGTTGTTGCTGTTCGTTTTTAACCCAAAACGGAATAAGTCCCCAGCTTGCTACCAGTGGCATTTCAGAGTTATCGCCTGTGTATACCAAAAGTTTTGGATGTTGAAATCCTGATACATGAAACCATTCGTCTTCCAAAAAAGGGCGAAATTTCTCAATTAGCATTTGTACGGCTTCCTCGTTCCCATAATGACGGGCACGCTTTAAAGCGGCTTCAACTTTTGTTTTAATGTCGTAACACATATCCAGAATAACGTTCGAAATTTTATAAAGTTAATTAAAAGACGAAAAGTTCTATCTCGCTCAAATTGAATGCATTTTTATAAATCCCGTTACATGTGGAAAAATTATTATTTGTAAGTTTGGGAGAATTCATAAACCTATACTTACTAAGATGAAATATTCTACATCCTTTGTTTTGATATTACTTGTTTTATTTCAATATGCCTGTAATTGTCCTTCCAGTGAAAAAGAATTAAATCCATCGTTGGTTTTGTGGTACGAGAAGCCGGCAGAAAACTGGACTGAAGCCCTGCCTTTGGGTAACGGTCGTTTGGGAGCTATGGTTTACGGGGGGACTGAGAAAGAAATTATTCAGTTTAACGAAGAAACTTTGTGGACCGGACAACCACACGATTATGCAAATAAAGGTGCCCACGAAGTTTTTCATAAATTAAGAGAATTACTTTGGGCCGGCAAACAGGAAGAAGCGCATAAACTCGGAAACGAACGTTTTATGTCGGTGCCGTTGGGACAGCTTTGTTACCAGCCGTTTGGGAATGTGTTATTGAATTTTCCGGGGCATAAAAAGGCTATTAATTACACAAGAAAACTGGATTTAGAAGATGCAGTAACAAGTGTTTCTTATGAATTGGATGGCGTAACTTATACTCGGGAAGTTTTGGCATCGGAACCTGATCAGGCCGTTGTTATGCAGCTTGAAGCTTCTAAAAAAGGAGCACTTGAGTTTTCTGTTGGTTTAGATTCACCGCACCATAAATTTGATGTAACAGTTGATGGGAGTGTGCTCGTGATTAAAGGCAGACCTAATAATTATCCTGAAGATAAATTAAGGGAAGGCGCACCTTACCCGGAAAGTAAGCTTACATTTGAAGCGAGATTAAGAGTACTTACCGACGGAGACCTGGTCCGGGAAGACAATAAGATAAAAGTAAATAATGCAAAAAATGCTACTTTGGAATTAGTAGCAGCCACAAGCTTTATTAATTTCCACGACATTAGCGGAAATCCCTCAGAACTTTGTCAAAACTACCTGAACAACCTTGAAGGGAAATCATTCGGTCAGATTAAGGACGCTCATATTAAAGACTACCGGAATTTGTTTGGAAGGGTTGATCTGGATCTGGGAAAATCAGAAATTTCATTCCGGCCAACAAATGAACGTTTGAAAACATTTAAGAGGGATGAAGACCCGAGTATGGTTTCCTTGTTGTTTCAGTACGGAAGGTATTTATTGATATCATCGTCGCGGGCGGGAACACAACCAGCCAATTTGCAAGGAATTTGGAACGATAAAATTTATCCGCCGTGGGACAGCAAATACACGATTAACATTAATACTGAAATGAATTACTGGCCGGCAGAAATGACCAATTTGTCGGAATTGACCGATCCGTTAATTAAAATGGTAGAAGATTTATCAGAAACGGGCCAGAATGTTGCAAAAGAGCATTATAATCTAAAAGGTTGGGTAGCGCATCATAACACCGATATCTGGCGGGGGGCGGCGCCAATCAACAATGCCAATCATGGAGTGTGGCCCGTAGGAGGGGCCTGGCTAAGTCAGCATTTGTGGTGGCATTATCAGTTTACAGGAGACAAAGAGTATCTGAAAAACCGTGCTTATCCAGTATTGAAGGAAGCCGCACGCTTTTTTGCCGAATATCTGGTTCCCGATCCTGCAAATCCTGTATGGCTGGTAAGTGGGCCAAGTAACAGCCCCGAAAATGGAGGTATGGTAATGGCGCCAACTATGGACCATCAAATTATCCGAAATCTATTTTCAAATACAATTGAAGCTGCAAAGATTCTGGAAGTTGATGATGATTTTGCTGAAATGATTGCTGCGAAACAAGCTAAAATAGCGCCAAATCAAATCGGACAATACGGACAGTTGCAAGAGTGGCTGGAAGATAAAGACGATCCTAAAAACGAGCACCGCCATGTTTCCCATTTGTGGGGTTTGCATCCCGGAAATGAAATTCATCCGCTAACAACTCCAGAACTGGCGGAGGCTTGCAAGGTTACACTTTCGCATCGCGGAGATGGTGGAACAGGATGGTCGCGTGCCTGGAAAATTAATTTCTGGGCAAGGCTTTTAGATGGCGATCATTCTTTTCTGCTGCTTAAAAACCTGATGGTTCCTTCCCTTTCAGAAGAAACGGATATGAGAGACAAAGGTGGCTTGTATTTTAATTTATTCGATGCACATCCACCTTTTCAGATTGATGGAAATTTTGGAGCAACCTCGGGAATTACAGAAATGCTTTTACAGTCGTATTTACGGGACGAAAACGGAGATTTCTTTATGGATATATTGCCTGCCCTTCCGTCAGCATTGCCATCGGGTAAGATTTCAGGATTAAAAGGCAGGGGAGGTTTTGAAATTTCAATTAAATGGGATCAGGGAAGTCTGGAAACAGTTGAAATTAAATCATTACTGGGAGCAAAATTGAATGTCCGATATAACGGGAAACTGATTTCGCAAAATACAAAAGAAGGAGAAACCTATATATTTCACAGGGATAGTTTTAAGTAAAACAACAGGGTACTGCAGTACTCACAATTCTGAGTTCTTAAAATTTATACTTCAATCGCGAATGATAAACGTTTTGAGATGGCGGAGTAAAAATTATCAAAATGCTACAGGTGCGAAAGTGCCTACTATATCCTAAGTCGGGTGCCTGATTGCAATGGCATTAATTCTGATAATAGTTCGGGCTGAGACAAATTATGGTAGCAAAAAGCAGATATTTCTCCTAAAATGACTGTGAAAGATATGTTTTTCATCAAAATATTTGGATAATTAAAATCAACTCTCTACTTTGCCCGGACAAACCCTTATTTTTTATCTTTTTGTTTTTATTATGGGCAGCTTTTTGGACGAAAGTTGCCCTTTTGTGTCTTGTTGGTAGGTACCGAAGGCTAAAAAGGGCGGAAGTTGTGAAGATTTATTGAAGAATAAATAAAAGATTGAAGGAGGATAAGTACAAATAGCATTTCTGAAAGTGTTTATCTGAATTCGGGCATTCATTGAGAATGATAAAAATCAGGAAGATAGAAAGGCAGGGTTCCCTGCCTTTTTAATTCATATCTTTTTTAAGAAGAGCTGCTGTCTTTTTTATCGATTCGGAAATTGGCAGGTAAGAATATCCAAGTGTTTGGGTGGTTTTGGAACCATCAAAATAGTGAGCTTCATTTCTTCCACTGGCAGTTTCCCGTGTTAACATCGATGGTTTTTGCGTAATCCAACCTAGCAGTGTGGCAGCGCGCCAGGCAACGGCCATAAGAAAATCGTTTGCCCAGTTTGCAGGGCGGGGTTTATTCAATGCATCGGCAATTTGAGAAAAAAGATCCTGATAACTCAGATTTTCTGAATTAAGGAGATAACGTTGATTCTTGCAGGTTTCAAAATTCGAATCATCCATTAACCGGATCATAATCTGAACAACATCGTTTATATCAACATAACCTGTTATTCCTTTTGTGTAGAATTTAATACCGTCCCAAATGGTTTTAAACAATTTTGAACTTCCTGTTTCCCAATTGCCCGGGCCAAGAATAATGGAAGGATTAACAATTACAGCATCCAGTCCTTCTTCGATGCCACGCCAGATTTCTGCTTCCGAAAAAAACTTACTTTCCGAATAACCCGAATTCTTTTTTGAAGGTACCCAGTTTGTGGTTTCGGAAGTGGCTTCACCATTTTGTAATTTTCCAAGAGCAGCAATCGAACTCACATGACATATTCTTTTTACGCCGTTTTCAATGGCAGCATTAACAATATTGGCCGTACCTTCCACATTGTTCGATATCGTTTTTTTCCGCTCCTTTGGATTAAAAGAAACAATGGCAGCGCAATGGTATATTTCGGAAACATCAACGAGTATTTTTTCCAGCGAATAATAATCGAGAATATCTCCGTTTACCCATTCAATCTGATCGAAAAGATGTTGTGCATCATCAGTATAATACGAAAAGGTTTTGATAACCTGCTGTAAATTACTGGTTTCACGTTTTAAAGCTTTTACCTTTTTCCCTGCCTTTGTAAGTTCAAAAAGCAAATGTGCTCCAACCAATCCTGTTCCGCCTGTTACAAATATCATTCAGATTTTATTAGCTGTTCCACGGAGTTACCGCTTTGGTTCCAAAATGTTTTGCCGAAAGTTTATCGATTGAAACTTTTAAAATACCAACGTTTTTTACGGCTGGCGTTCCAAATTTAAATTCACGGTCGCTGTATTGTTTCATAAGTAAGCCCAAACAACGGTATTTTTCATCAAAATCATCAATAAATTCTACGGTTCCTTCAACAATTACCGACTTTGATTTTACCCGGTAACTGCATCCTACCTGCACATCTTGCCAGGCCAGATCTTCACCCAGTGTCCAGTTTATGCAGACCTTTGGATTTTTTTGAATGGTTTCCCACATACGACCTTCCTGTGCCGAGTGAAGAATTACAAAATCGCCGTCAAGTGCAAAATTCATGGGTAAAACATAAGGTGTATCGCTATCTGACATGGCTACAAAACAAGTTTTACATGCCTTTATTACGTCTTCAATTTCTTTTCTGTCTTCAATAAAAATAGTTCGCATAAATAATTTAATTAATGGTTCGGTTGCCTAAATATTCTGCCAAATCTTTTTCCAGCCTTTTTAGGTTCATGTAGGTTGATTGTTCCTGAATAACCTTGTCGAAATCATTTTCGGCCGCCGCTTTGTCAATGGCTTTTTCAATAGCCATCATCATTATTTTTATTTTCCTGAGCTTATATTCATTAACAATTTTAGGGATCAGCAAATCCAGAATGTCTTCTTCCTGTTCGGTAAAAGCTCCTGCTTTGGTCCAGCGTTTGCTCTCGGTGTGCTTTTCTGATAACAAGTCGGTTGCAAACTTGCTGACCTGACTTTCCGGGTGGTAGATAAAATGTTTCCAGGGATCGAAATTTTCATTATGAAGGTTATTTTTTACATCGTAAAATATTCTTTGAAACATTTTATTTTCAGGTACCAGATCATCGGTTTCCAACTCGTCAATCATATATTCTCCCACCGATATCAATTGTATTTCTTTTGTTTCTTCGTCTTCTGCTTCAAAAACCTGAGCTTTACAATGTTTTAGCAGAAAACGCAGGAACTCACGCTCTTCAACCAATAACCGGGTTGGTTTTTCTGTTGCAACTGTTGCCTGTTGTTGTGGCTGGCGTGTTGTTTGTTGCGATTTTTCGCGCAACTCTTTCTTGCGGAAATCTTCACTCTGTTTGTATTTTTGTTTTCTGATTTCGGTGTATAAAACTTCTTCGTCGACACCAAGTAACCGGCTGCACTCTTTTATGTATACAGAGCGGGTGATTGTATCCGGAATTACTGCAACCGACCCAATTACATCAGTAATTAACCGGGCTTTTGCTACCGGATCGTTTTCCGTATTTTTTAAAAGCAAACGTGTTTTAAACTGAATAAAATCGGTCTCGTGTTTTTTTATGTATTCCAGGTAACCGCTGGATCCCATTTTTTTTGCAAACGAATCGGGATCTTCGCCATCGGGGAGCAACAAAACTTTAACGTTCATCCCTTCCTCCAAAACCAGGTCGATTCCGCGAAGCGATGCTTTTATTCCAGCAGCATCGCCATCGTAAATAATGGTAATGTTGGGAGTAAAACGCCTGATTAGCCGAATTTGGTCGGGAGTTAATGCCGTTCCCGACGAAGCAACCACATTTTCGATTCCGGCCTGGTGCATCGACAAAACATCGGTATAACCTTCCACCAGGTAACATTTGTCGGTACGGGTCATTTCGCGTTTTGCCTGATAAATTCCATAAAGGACTTTACTTTTATGGTATATCTCCGATTCAGGCGAATTCAGGTATTTTGCTATCTTTTTATCGTTGGTTAACGTGCGGCCACCAAAAGCTGTAACACGGCCTGCCAGGTTGTGGATAGGAAACATTACACGGCCTGCAAAACGGTCTCTCATCCAGTCGTCGCGCTTTATGGTCAGCCCTGTTTTTTCAAGAAAATCAATTTTGTATCCTTGCTTTTGAGCTGCTTCGGTAAACGGTGTTTTTCCGTCGGGAGCAAAACCAACTTCAAATTTTTTCAGAATATCGTCGCGGAAACTACGCTCACGAAAATAGCTTAAACCAATTGTGCGGCCTTCATTTTCTTCCCACAAATAACGCGTAAAAAATTTCTGGGCAAAACCCGAAACAATCATCAAACTTTCACGTGTGTCTTTTAATTGTTTTTGTTCTTCGGTTTCTTCTTCTTCCCGAACCTCAATATTGTATTTTTTTGCAAGCCATTTTAACGCTTCAGGATAAGTGAGGTTCTCGTGTTCCATGATGAAATTTACCGAATTACCTCCTTTGCCACAGCCAAAACATTTAAAAATACCTTTCGCCGGCGATACCGTAAACGAAGGTGTTTTTTCGTTATGAAAAGGGCATAGCCCTAGCATGTTAACGCCTCTTTTCCGGAGGGTTACAAAATCGGATACCACGTCTGAAATCTCCGCCGCGTCAATTATCCTCTCTATAGTAGCATGGTCAATCATCAGTACAAAAATATCAGAAAACAATTGAATCGATGAGGTATTTTTGATTTTTTAAATCAAATCGGTTTTAAGTTGTATTTTTAAACAAAACTTTAAATTGAATGAAGAAACTGGTTGTACTCTCAGGAGCCGGCATTAGTCAGGAAAGCGGATTAAAAACTTTTCGCGATATGGGCGGATTATGGGAGAATTACGACGTAACAGAGGTTGCAACTCCTGAAGCCTGGGAAAAAAATCCTGAGTTGGTTTTGCGGTTTTATAATCAGCGCCGGAAACAACTGTTTGAGGCCGAACCCAACGCCGGGCATTTGGGAATTGCTGAACTGGAAAAATGGTTTGATGTGGAAGTTGTAACCCAGAACGTGGATAATCTGCACGAACGGGCCGGAAGTACAAAGGTTTTGCACCTTCATGGCGAGTTGATGAAAGCCCGGAGTACTGCAAATCCGTTTTTAATTTACGAACTGGATAACTGGGCACTTGATTTGGGCGACGTGTGCGAAATGGGGAGTCAGTTGCGACCGCACATCGTTTGGTTTGGCGAAAGTGTTCCTGAAATTCCGAAGGCCATTAAAACTGTGGGCAAAGCCGATATTTTAGTTGTGGTTGGAACATCGCTGGCAGTTTATCCTGCTGCAAGTCTGGTAAATTATACGCAACCGGGCACTCCAATATTTGTTGTCGATCCGGGGCGGCCAGAAGTATTTCAGGAAAATGTTTCTTATATTGAGGAAAAAGCGGTTAAGGGAATCGAAATTTTAAAATCGGAACTGAAAAAACTTAAATAACATGATACGTAAACTACTACTTGCAGGAAGCTTTCTGTTTATATTGAATGTGGTTGTTGCCCAACGTTTTGATGCCGGGTTAATTGCCGGGTTTAATGCTAGTCAGGTTGAGGGCGATACATTTAAAGGCTATCATAAAGCCGGTGTTTTGGCAGGTATTTTTGTACAAACCGATGTCGCGCCGGCCATTGTTGCCGGAATGGAAATAAAATATTCGCAAAAGGGATCGCGAAAAAAGTTCGATCCGAAACATCCGGAGGTCGACAAGTATGTAATGCGTTTGGGCTATGTTGATGTTCCCTTGTTTGTGGGATTCAGAACCAACGATAGAAGTATGATTATTGGAGGTATCGCTCCCGGATATTTGATTCATTCGAAAGAACTTAATACCGATGGAGAGATACCGGAACAAGATCGGCAGAATTTTAATTCGTTCGATTTACAGCCTTTTGTGGGATTTCAATTCGATTTTCTGGAGCGGACATCGGTAGATTTACGTTTGGATTTGTCGGTGATTCCGTGCAGCGATAAATCAGAAACCAATTACTATTTTCACAATGGTTTGTTTAACAATGTAATTTCGCTGGCCTTTTATCATAATCTGGGGAGTGTGAGATAATTGGGAATGTGCAATCAATCATAGCAAATATCAACTAAGAATTCACCATCCATTTCGAGAAAACATCCAGGTAATTCCAGAAAGAACGTTTTACCTCTTCTGGTATATCCAGTTTTCCCAAAACCTTTTTGTAACAATTTAGCCATTCAATTCTTGCTTCTGCAGTAATTTTAAATGGCAAGTGCCGTCTGTTTAGTTGGGGTTTACCGCGGTTCTGATTAAAATAATCGGGGCCTCCGCAAATCTGTATAAAAAAATCGGCAGAATGTTCCTTGGCTTTCTCCAGTGCAATCGGATTTTTGGGGAACAGATCTTTAATAGAACTTGCTGCGAGCAAGTCGTAATGGTCGCTTACCATTTTTCGCATGCCCTCCTCTTGTAACAATCCAAACATCTGTTTTGAGGGTAGTGTAACCCCCGGACGAACTCCGGGGAAATATTTTGTGATTTCGAATTCCATTGTGTTTACTTTTGCTTTTCAAAACAAACAAATGGAAAAGTTGTTGAAACTACTTGCCAAAAACCCACCCAATACGAATTCCACTGGTTAGTGCAATTGGGAATTCATCGGGAGCAACTATAAATCCATATGATAATCCTTCGTTATCATCGGCACCAATCCCGTATCCTACACCCCAATATATGTCAACTAAAAACGCATCGTCGAATACCCACTGTTTTCCAAATTTTAACATAAGGGCAAGGGTAAACAGGTTTTCTCTTTTCTCCGTATAATTATCGTAATAATTACCGTTATTATCGTAATAATGATTCCAGTGATCGCTGTCATAAGACATATAACGTAATGCAATTTCAGGTGCAATGTAGGCTCCTTTCAGGATATGGGAATAATGCATCCGGTTTATGTAAAAGTCAGGATTACGCATAAATTTATAAGCAAATTTACCGTAAACGCCAGCGGGATCAACACCTTGTACGTCGTTTCCTAAACCAACAATACCCAAAGCAGTTTCCCACGATCTGCCTGGTTTAATATTTCGTTCGTAAACAAGTTCTGTTGTTCCGAAAAGAGGAGATAGAAAGTTAACTTTTAATGCATTTTTAGACTGATCAGCGTAATATTCAGGATTCTCAAAAGTGTTTTTACCAATTTCAACAACCTCGCCGGTACCAAACTCAATACGATCAACCAGTGCATTGTCAATTCCAAAAATCAGTTTTGGATTATCAGGATAGAAGTACTTTACTTCTGATGCAGCCATTTCAGTGACTTTACATTCAATAATATCATTGTTCTTTTTGATAATTCTGTCTTGTGCAATTCCTGAGATTGTACAGAATAATAATAGTAAAATTGTTAGCGTTTTCATGTTTATTTGTTTTTGCCGCATTATTCAAATTTCGTGCCGCAATTTATCAATATATTTTAGCATTTGAGCTATTCTGTAACACAGAATTACATTTAAAGATCGGCAAAACCAAGTGTTGCTATACTTACTTTGGTATCCTTAAGTTTTAAGAGTTTACAGGCGCAGGCTTCCAGGGTAGAGCCGGTTGTTATAACATCGTCAATTAAAAGAATATGTTTGTTTGAAAACTCATCAGGACGGTTAATACCAAAGATCCCATCTACATTTTGCCAGCGTTCGTAACGGTTTTTACGAGTTTGGGTGGAAGTATCTGTTTTTCGAAATAAATTATTATCAGAAACAGGTTTTTGAAGTACATCGGCAATCCCGGCTGCAATCCAGCGGCTTTGGTTGTAACCTCTTTTGCGTTCTTTTTTAGGATGCAACGGAACAGGAACAATTACATTAACCGAACTAAATCTTTCTGATTTTGAAAGAGCAAAACCAAATTTCCGGCCGGTTTCGAATCCCAGTTCTTTAAGACCTTTATATTTTGTGTAGTGAATTAGCTGTTGGTACTTACTTCCTTTTTTGTACGAAAAAAACGCAGTTGCATTCTCTATTTCAACACGGCCCCAAAAAAGCTGGGCTACTTTATTGTCAGGATTTTTGTGAAAATTAGTAACAGGTAAATCGTTCCAGCAATTCATACAAATATATCTTTCCTGGGTTGCAAGTCGTTCTCCACACGTTGTACACAACGAAGGAAAGAATAATTCCAGGACATCGGATATTCCCTGCGAGATTCTATTCATAAAGGAAAGTTACAAATAATTTTTGGGTTTTATTTTTCAGTGTCTTATAATGGGAAGTGGTTGTTTAACAGTTGATTAATTTATTTGTAATTGAATCTTAACCATTTGAAGGGGAGAATAAATTAACTTGCAGGCGTATTTCGATATTCCCTTTGAAATTTCTTGTTCTCCCATCAAGAATGAAGGCAGAGGTTACTTCGTCCGAGGTAGCCTTTTTGTTTTTATTCGACTAAAATGAGATCGTAAGTTACTTTCGTACGGCTTCTAATTTAGAATCTTATATAATCAATTTAAATAATTTAAACATAGAGCATTGATTTGAGAAATTATTAAATTTGACCGCAATTGTAAATCACTTTACCTAAAAACTATCATTTGTTATGCTGAAGAGCTTTGGAAATTTTCTTAGAAAAAGATTGCTATTGGTAATTTTTGTCGGATTTGTGTTGGGGATAACAATAACTGTTTTTTCGCATAAAGCAATAGAAGCCACATCAACTCCTGAATCTTGTGAAATGTGCCATGTACACCCGCACGCTACCGATTCCTGGAGATTGTCTGTACATCACGAAACACGTGTTGGAATACATATAGAATGTGTTGATTGCCACCTTCCACCCAAAGGACAAGGCTTTTTAAAAGAAAAAATAAAAGCTTCAACAAGAGATTTGTATGGTTATATTTTTAAAGACAGTGCCGATTTTAACTGGGACGCAAAATCAACACTGGAACAGGCACAACATTTTGTCTTTAAAGAGTCGTGCCTGAATTGTCATAAAAACCTGTTCCCGTTAACTTTAACAAAAGAGGGACAGGATGCGCACTTGTATTATTCGCAAAACGAAGAAGAACTGCGTTGTATAAATTGTCACCTTCATGTTGGGCACTACGATCCTAATGCCATTCATGCCAAAAATGTTGAATTTGGAAGTACGGGTAACGAAAACAAGGAAAAATACAACGAGGCAGCAATTGTTACTTCTCACAAAGATTTTACCGAAACTATTCCGGGAACTACTATATCGTTTAATATGAAAGCGATTCCGGGAGGAAGTTTTAAAATAGGAAGTCCAGAGTCGGAGCAAATGCGTAAAACCGATGAAGGCCCTCAGAAAACAGTAAATATTAGTCCGTTTTTTATGGCAGAAATTGAGGTAACCTGGGATGAATATCTGGCCTTTTACAGTGCCACTGCTGCTGAAGGACGTTCAACGGATACAGAAGGTGCACGAACACAGGCCGATGTTGATGCTATCTCGGGGCCAACACCGCCTTACGGACAGCCAGATCAAAACTGGGGACTTGGAAATCGTCCGGCAATTACCATGAGTTACCATTCAGCAGAAATCTATTGCAAATGGTTGTCGCAGGTTACCGGAAAAACATATCGTTTACCTACCGAGGCTGAATGGGAATATGCTGCACGTGGCGGCACTGAAACTCCCTTCTTTTTTGAAGGAAATCCAAAAGACTTTGGAAAACGGGGATTTTTGGGCAATTTGTTTGGAAAAGGTAGTGATGCCATAAATGGTTACGTTCTTTATAATCAAAACAGTGGTTTAAAAACATCCGAACCCGACGTAGTTGAAGCAAATCCGTTTGGTTTAAAAAATATGTTGGGAAATGCTGCAGAATACTGTTTGGATTGGTATGCAGAGGATGCTTATTCAAAATTACAAGATGGAGTAACCGATCCCAAAGGACCCGCTTCGGGCGAAGAACATGTAATACGGGGTGGATATTTTAACAGTGAAATTGGGGATGTAAGAAGTGCCGCCCGCGACTTTACAAAAAGTGTTGCCTGGATGAAAACCGATCCGCAGATGCCAAAAAGTATCTGGTGGTTGTCGGATTGTAATTACATAAGTTTCAGGGTTGTTTGCGAGTATAACGAGAATACAGGTAAAAATTAATATATTTAATATCCTAAATTCAACTAAAATATTTAATCATGAGTGAAAATAATTTTTCCAGAAGAAAATTTTTAGCCGGAGCAGCTGTTGTTGGAGCAGCAGGTGCAATGGGAGTAGGTACTTTATCTTCATGTTCTTCAGGAGGCGGATCTGCTTCAGCTAAAGGTGGTGTTTACGATTGGGAGCCAAGAGAATATCCGTTTCCTCCAATGAGAGACGAAATTCCATCGGGAAAAGTTTTAACTGCCGGAGTTATTGGTTGTGGTGGCCGTGGTTCGGGAGCGGCTCTAAACTTTTTGGAAGCCGGTGGGGCTACCGTAAAAATTACTGCTTTGGGCGATGTTTTTAAAGACAGGCTTGATGCATGTAATGAAAAAATTAAAAAACAGGCAGGAGAGGAAGTTCCTGCAGAGAACTGTTTTATTGGTTTCGATGCCTACGAGAAAGTTATTGATTCGGGTGTTGATGTTGTAATATTGGCAACTCCTCCGAAATTCCGTCCTGAGCAATTCGACGCCGCAGTTAGAGCGCGTAAACATGTGTTTATGGAAAAGCCGGTTGCTGTTGATCCTGTGGGGGTTCGTCAGGTACTGGCAGCAGCAAAAATGGCTGAGGCGGCAGGATTAAAAGTAGTTACAGGAACGCAGCGTCGCCACGAACTTTCATATGTTAACTTGTTTAAAGAATGTAACGATAATAATGCCATTGGTAAAATTACCGGTGCAAATGTGTATTGGAACGGTGGTAAATTGTGGCATCGCGATAATAATCCAGATTGGAGCGAAATGGAATGGATGATTCGCGACTGGGTAAACTGGTGTTGGCTTTCAGGCGATCATATTGTAGAACAACATGTACATAACCTTGATGTTGCACAGTGGTTTATCGGAAAAACTCCTGTAAAAGCATTGGGTTTTGGATCACGTCAGCGCAGAGTAACAGGCGATCAGTACGATAACTTTAGTATTGATTATGTTTATGACGATGGTATGCACATTCATAGTATGTGCCGCCAGATTAACAGTTGTACAAATGGTGTATACGAAATTTTCCACGGAACAAAAGCAATTGCTACTACAGAGGGACACAATCCTCAGATTGTTGATGTTGCGGGAAATCCCATTTATGAAGCACCAAAATCAGAAGTTAGTCCTTATGTTCAGGAACATAAAGATTTAATTACCTGTATTCGCGAGAATATACCGTTTAATGAAGCAGAAGCTACAGCAACATCGGTTATGGTGGCAATTATGGGACGTGTTTCGGCTTATACTGGAAAAGAAGTTACTTTTGATGAAATGATGAACTCTGACATGAAACTTGGGCCTGATACTTATGTAATGGGTGATATTGGTTTTATGAAAGATGCAAAAGTTCCTGTTCCCGGAACTTTAGAAAGAAATTAGCTATCGTTTTATGATAGAAAATAATCAATCAAATTGAGATACAAACCTTCGGGAATTTCCCGGAGGTTTTTTTGGCATTATAGTTGATTAACAAAATAGCAAAAAGAAGTGTTAAACTTTTAAATAACTATAGTCATGAAAAAATTAACAAGCATTTTATTTATTATTGTTGCATCTGTTTTGGTATCGTGTGAAGGACCAACTGGACCAATAGGTCCTCCGGGGGCAGATGCTGAGATCGGAACAATTTTTGAACTGCACGGAGATTTTACTTCGGGCAACAATTACACATTGTATACTGAATTCCCGAATGACCTGGTCGTTTACGATTCAGATGTTGTTTTAGCTTATATTCTTTGGGATCAGGTTGATGGCATGGATGTTTGGCGCCTGTTGCCACAAACAGTGGTTCTTAAGGATAATGGATCAGGTGAAACAGACGTAATTCAGTATAATTTTGATCACACCTTAAACGATGTTCAGGTTTTTCTGGAATTTACGGTTCCGGCTAATGAATTATTGCCTTCTGAAACTGATGACCAGATTTTCAGGATTGCAGTACTTCCTGCTGTATCTCTCAAAAAAGAAGGTGTAGATATTAGTAATTTGAGTTCATTAATGAGTTCGCCGGGTATTCAGATGAAATCGTTGGGTAAAATTGATTTGGTTACTAATTTGGAAAGCAATCTGCAAATAAAATAATTACCGAAAAGGTGATAATAAAAAAGCGCTAATCGTAAAGGTTAGCGCTTTTTGTTTTTATATTTTATCGGCTTAATACAGATACCTTGTTAATTGACCCGCATCGACCATAACAAAACGAAAGATGAGGCCACCAATCAAAATCATTATTGCCGGGATTGCTGCCGGGATTTTTATACCGCGCAGCTCCATTACCTCTAACAGGAAAGGGATAACCAATCCAAAAATTACTACACCGCCCCAAAAGATAAAGGTGTACGCACCTCCTAAGAAAAGCTGTGCCGATTCAATTTGTACTTCGGTACTTGCCAGAAAGCCCATAAACAAATGAGTAATTAAAAACAGCTCAATACCTATCAAAATTAAATCAATCTTACTCATTGTTTTTCGTTCCAGATGATTCTTTGACATCCACATAATAGTAACCGCACCGGTTGATAATCCGGAGGTGAGAAACAGTGGCCCCAGAATAGATGTGTTCCAGAGAGGACGGGCATTAAATGCCGAAAGTAATATTCCTGTATAAATGCCAAGTATGACCGAATAAAACAGAAGTAACCATGCCAGGTATTTTCTGTTTTTAATTACAAATGCCTCAAACTTGTTAAGTAAGTTAAATTTCCAATTCCACCCCGGAATCAACTCTTTTAAATAAGAAGCGCTCCAAATCAGCGAAAGCGGAGTTATGATCATTAGTGTCCATGCTCCCCAACCCATTGGTGATTCCAGTCGGATAACAGTATAAAGTTTCCAAAAATACATTTTGTGTTTTAGGTCGAGAAACAAAAAGAAAAGTCCGATTGCCAATGCAAAAGGAACGATAAAAGTACTCCATTTTACTGCTGTCGGCATTTCTTTTTCTTTTCCAAGAACCGTATAAAAACCGGCGAAGAAGAGAATTCCAGCAGCCAGACCTCCCAGAAATAAGTAAGCCGGAATTTGCCAGTGCCAGATGTGTAAACTGGGATCTATATTAGGAATATTTCTTCCTGAAACAAAAAATTCTTCTTTCATATACTTTTCTTTTTTTGAGATTAGATTAAGAAATAAACCTGAGGTTTTGTACCCGCTTCGGGAGCCAGTACTTTGTATTTACGTTTTTGCAAGGCTACCGAAACATCTGAATTTGGATTGTCGAGATCGCCAAAATACAGGCAATTTGTTGGGCAAACACTTACGCATGCCGGTTTGTAACCACGTGTTACGCGGTGTTTGCAAAATGTACACTTGTCGACATAACCTTCAGGATGCGAATAGCGGGCATCGTACGGACATGATTGTATACAGGCACCGCAGCCAATACAATCGTTACCATTTACCATAACAATACCACCATCGGAATAGTGGCTGGCACCCGTTGGGCAACATCGCATGCAGGGTGAGTTTTTACAATGGTTACACCTTTCGCTTCGAAGTTCTACTTCAACTTCAGGAAATTTGCCATCAACAATTTCTACTACCCAATCGCGGCAAAAACCAATGGGCACCCTGTTTTCGGTCTGACAGGCTACAACACAATCGCTGCATCCCACACACTTTTTTGTGTCAACTGCCATTGCATATCTCATAATTTAATCTCCTTTCCTGGTTCATCAACTAAAAATTTTACAAAATTGCCCCGCATACCGGTTCCTCCCATAATAGGATCAACGGCAACACGCGTAATCAGTTTTGTATCAGAGATACCTTTCCCGTGAGCACGTTTAAGTAATTTATTGTTGTGTCCGAATCCATGAACCATATACACGCAATCAGGTCCAATTCTCTCAGTGACGCGAACTTTAATAGGAAACTCAGAGTTAATTCCATCCTGATTTTGCAGCCATATCATCTGGTTCATTTTTAAGCCATGTTTTTCTGCTATTTGCGGATTGACCCACAACCTGTTTTCATTCATTATATCCGAAAGGTTTGGATTATTGGCGGTGCGGGTAAAAGTATGCATGGGTGCCCTGCCATAATTTAAGCGATAGAAGCCTTCTGGAGCTTCGGGATGGACAGTATACCTCGGTATCGGGTCAAATCCCTGCTCCTCCAATAACTGTGAGTAAAATTCAATTTTTCCTGATTTGGTATTAAGTTGAACCGGTTCGTCTTTGGGCAAAAACAAACTTGATTCGGGGCGGTTGACAACACTCACTCCTGTTTGTTTCATTTCTGACAAACTTGAGCCCATTTGTTTTAGCTGCCAATCGAGTACTTCGCTAAAATCGGAATAATTGAAATAGGCCTGTAGCCCGAGTTTAAGTCCTAAACGACGAACAATCCACGAGGCCGGTTTCGACAGGTACTTTGGTTTTACAGCCGGAATACGCAGAGCAAGTGTGGCATAACGTTCAGGCGAAACGCGCAAATCATCGTAACGTTCCAGGTAAGTACATTCGGGCAGAATTACATCGGCCCAGCCTGTAATTTCCATGGGCATAGTATCAACTACCACCACCAAATCCTGGTTCCGAATGGCTTCAATCGTGCGTTGTGTATTTGGTATTGTATTTATCAGGTTGGTTCCAACAACAATCCAGCCTTTAATCTTTTTGTCCGATTCATTGTCGGGATGCGAGGCATCAATCATTGCATTGGAAACATTAATTCCTGCCGACGGGTATTTCCCTTCCAGGTAATCTTTCCAACTCCATTTTGGAGAAGGATATGGAGGATGCGGGTATGTTGGGACCGAAGCTTTTGTTTGCATGTAAAAACCTCCTTTCGAGCCAAAACTTCCGAGCAGTCCGTTAAGAATTGCAATACATCGAACCCGCTGAACATCGTCGCCATACCAGGTTACATGTCGTCCGGGATGTATGATTGTTGAAGGAGCATGAAAAGCCATTTCGCGAGCAGTTTCCCTGATTTGGCTTGCTTTAAGCTTGGTTATGCCTGATGCCCATTCAGGAGTAAATTCGGCAACATATTCTTTTAATTCGTTAAAACCGAAAGTGTTTTTTTCGATGTATTCCCGGTTGTATCTGTTCTCGTAAATAATAACATTCATCCATGCCAGCAGAAGGGCAATATCGGTAGCCGGTTTAATGGGCAGCCAGTATTTCGAGTGGGTGGCAGCAGTAGATAATCGCGGATCGACAGTAATTATTGTTGCACCACGATCAATGGCTTCCGACATTTCCTGGACTTGTGTGTTGTGCATATTTTCTCCTATGTGAGAACCAATAAGCACTAAACAATTGGTATTTTTTATGTCGGTAGGTTCGGGTGCATTTACTGCGGTTCCAAAAGTTGCAATCCAGGCTGCTTCACGTGGCCCGCGACATTGAGCGTATGACGGGGCTACAATATTGGTAGAACCAAAGGCTTTCACCAGGTTCGAAAAATGTTTACCCCCTGAGCCATGATTAAACAAAGCAAGCGATTCGGCCCCATGTTCGGTTTTCAGGGTTTCCATTTTCTGTGCAACATATTCGAGTGCTTTGTGCCAGGAAACTTCTTTGAATACCTGTTTTCCGCGTTCTTCAACACGAATCATTGGCGATTTTAAACGATCCGGATCGTTGTACATTCCAATTCCACCCGAACCACGCGGACAAAGCCTGCCATTACAAAGCGGATCTTTTTTGTTACCTACAACTTTCCATAATTCGCCGTTTTTGTCGGTGTGTGCCCAGCCTGCACATTTCCAGAAACAAACCTCGCAATAAGTTGGAGTTCGTTGAATTGTTCCTTTCATATTTTTGCCCGGATTGAAATAGTTTGCTGCAACATTTCCGGCAGCCAATAATCCGGCACCTCCAACTGAAGCTATTTTTATAAAATCTCTTCTGCTACTCATCCTTCAAACTTGGTTGGATTAATAATTATACAGATTTGTGCACCGGGGAAGGTGCATCTTAATTTGAAAAAGAGCGCCCGGTGAATACCAGGGCGCTCAGGACATGCGAAAGGCCTATTCTACTTTGTTCGACGCAGTAGATTGCCATTCTAAGTACGCTCCGTCGTAAACTTTTACGTTCGGATATCCTAATCCTTTTAACGCAAGGTAAACAACACCGGCACGCACACTGGTTTCGCAGTATACAATGGCCGTTTTATCTTTTGTAATGCCCTTTGATTCAAACAGCGAGGTAAGTTCTTCGTTACTTTTTAACAAGCCCTTGCTATCTAAAACAGTTTCATGGTTTACATTTACTGCACCCGGAATATGACCTTTACGGGTTAGTGTTTTCGATTCGGCTGTTCCTGCAAACTCATCGGGTTTACGTGCATCAACAAGAACGTATGACGAATTGCCAACTGCTTTTTTCACTTCGTCCATTTTGGCTAACAATGAAGCATCGGGCTTTGCTGTAAATGTGGTAGCTGCAACTTTTGCAGGAGCTCCGGTAATTGGTTTACGTTTGGCTTTCCAGGCTTTTAAATTGCCATCAAGCATTTTTACGTTTGGTGCTCCTAAGTACTTTAAAATCCAGTATATGCGACCTGCGTATTTCGCTGAACCTTCGTCGTAAACAACAATGGTTTTGTCGGTAGTAACACCTTTTTCTCCCAACAATTTAGCCATTTCGGCAGGTGTATTAATATAGGCTTCAGCAGGTGTTCCTTTATATAGTGAACTATGAGGTACGTTTACAGATCCGGTGATGTGAATTTTATAATTGTCGGCAGATGTAGCACAAACAACAACCACATCCTCATTTTTTGATATTTTAGCTAATTCTGTTACTGAAATTAAATCCTGCGCATAAAGGGCCGAAGAAACCAGCAGCGTTAACGCTAAAAATAATAATTTATTGAGTTTCATAAATGTATTTTTAAGCATATTAAAATTTAACCTGAAGTTGAACCATAATCATATCGTTCTCAATCTCCTGAGCCCATTCTGCTTTGTATTCGTAGTTCACCTGCAGGCGAGTCCATTCGTTGAAAAAATAGTTAATACCAACAGTTGTAATATGTTCCATGTTGTTATTACCCAAACTCAGATCACTGTTATAGTTTTCGTATTTTAAAACAGGTTGCAAGTTCCAGGGTGTATTGTAAAGTGCCATAACCGACAAACCTTCGCGTTTAACACTTCCCTGTACAACTTCCGGATCACCTCCACAGCCTCCGCCAACAAGGTAAGAGCCTTTATCTTCTGCCCAGATATACTCTCCCTGTACAAGGAAACCGTATCTTTCAATCTCGAATTCGGCACCGAAACGTGTTCTTTCGTCCGCATCAACAGTCGGATCTTCGTTAACCGATTTGCCCAGTCGGAAACTTCCGCCTACATGCATCCAATCGGTGGGTTGAACCAATACTCTACCAACAATGTCTTTGTATTTGTCCATGTCTTTAACGAGCAATCCGGTACCATTCATAACAGCAACTGCATACCTGAACAAAGTAGTATCTGACCCACCAAGTACCATTAAACCCATATCGCGGTCTGGAGCGGTAAGTTCATTTACAAATTTTGACCGGTTAATTGTATATAACGAATGACAGGGAGTGCTTAATTCTTGTCCGAAAGGTGATTTGAAAGAACCTATACTTACTTTTGCAAACGAAAAGCGGCTGTATGTGATAAAGGCATCGAGTAAATAAGCCTTTGGACCATCCTTTTTAAACGGGCTGGTTTCGAGCAGAACGTAGTAGCTAAAATCGTAAGGGATATTTCCCATTACTCCAATTCGCGAACGGTTAAAACCAAAGTTAGATGTATTATCTTCATCGGTAAATCCATAATCGTATTGCGTTTGCAGATATCCAAAAACATTAATGCCATCCTGTGATACCGGCTCTGAACATCCTTGCGCCTGGGCATTTAGTCCCCAAAAAGCAGCAGCAATAAGTATAAATAATATTTTACGTAGCATAATTTTTATCTTTTAATTGAAAGAAAAGAAAGAAGACTATATACACTTGTCTTCAAGCTTGTAATGTTTAGTTTGTAACTACAGGAAAATCTTTTGATCCTGCGTTTACTCCCCAATGATTTGGAACTGCTCCGCCGTCGGTACCTCCGGTGCTCCAGAATGAGTTGGAATGTGCCATTCCGTTTACGCCAAATGTTAAACTATAGGCATCAAAACCCAATACATTTAAGTAGGCAGTTATAACCGCTGAAGTTTGTCCGGTGTAACAATAAGTAACAACCTTTTTAGACGGATCCAGGCTGCTGCAATTATCAATAAGAAGAGGACTAATTCGTACCGCTCCGTTAACATGACCAAAACCTGTATAATGTGCATCCGAAAAATAGTTGTTGATGTAATAATCAGCAGGATTAGCTAACACATCGGTGTTTTTAACTGTTTTAAAACCGGCAGCAACAACTGCTTCAACTCTTTCTTTAAGAATGTCTGCTCCGTTTGTTGAGTTGCTTGTCCAGGAAGGAGCTTCGAAATTACCTGCACTTGTAGCACTTGTTGTCCAGTTTGTGCTGTTGGTAAGCTCTTTACAATTACTTGTCCAACTGTCGAAACCTGGGTTCCAACCACTCATTCCCCATTTTAATGCCTGTGCATTTTCGTATCCGTACAGGCGCAGTAGCGAGGTTGCATAACATGCAGTTTGTCCGGTAAAACAAACCACAACAATTGGTTTGTCTGCTTTTGCAGCTTCAGTTAAAATATTTGTAAATGCTACATTATGGGCACCATCAATATGGCCGCTGCCAAAAGCTTCTGCAGATCGAATATCGATGATGTATTTACTGCTTAAATCTCCATCGGCAGGGAACATTACAAACTTCTGACCATCGGCATTGGTCATAATCTTGTCAAGATTCATATCTACTGATTTCAGGTAAGTAGTTAAGGTTTCGTATGCCAATGGTTCTGAACTCAAACAATCGCATTCATCGTCGTATTTACATCCGGTAAAAGAAAATGATGCAACAAATGCTAGTAATAATGTGTAAAAAACAAACTTTTTCATAGTATATAAAATTTTTTGGTTATTGAATAGTATTAACACCCGCCGGCAGCTGTTTCTGCTGCTGAGGTATGATTGTCGTAACTGACATCATCAACAATAATTTTCTCGATTAATTCTGGGTACGCTTCATGAAATGCTTTCCAGCCACCTTGTAGCGAAAGCACATTTTGGTAACCTAGTTCCATCAGCGATTTGGCCGCCAGTGCAGATCGGTTGCCGGTACGACAGTTTAGTACAATAGGATCGGTTTTTTCCGGGATATAAAGTCCCATCTCATCCCATACGTCTTCTTTGCCGATTTGGAATTCAAGTACTCCGCGTGGAATGCATGCAGCTCCCGGAATATAACCAGTATCATACTCTTTGATGGTTCTTACATCGATTAATACAAAGTAATCTTCGCCATCGTACATGGTTTTAAAATCTTCAACAGTAATTTCTTTGATTACTTCTTTGGCTGCAGCTACAAGCGCATCCTTGTTTTCGAAAGATTGAAGTGTTGGATTCTTTGTTGGTTGTGTTTCACAGGCAGCAAATACAACAAAGCTTAACATCAATAAAATGAATGCCTTTCTCATGTCCTTTAAATAATTAAGATTCGACTAATTAAACTTACGATTCAAAAATATATGGGCATTTTGTGTTGGACGAATAAAGCTGATGTTAGCACCTCAAGCCAATAACATTTCGTGCTCATGTACGTTTTTGATGTATATCAAGAATATGATTGATGTAATTAGAATGTTATCGCAATTTTTCTATTTTCGTACTATTCTTTTAAAAAGATATCATGCCATATACCAAGTTATTAAAGAAGTGTAAAGATTGTGCTTGTATGTCTCAGCCGTTTATGAAGCTTACTCATGAGCAGCTTGTTGTGATTAATAAGAACCGGGTTGAGCTTACCTTTAAAAAGGGTGAAACAATAATAAAACAAGGGGCTCTTGCAGGACATCTGGTTTATTTGAAAGGTGGTTTGGTTAAGGTATTTCGTGAGTATGCAAACGAAGAATTAATTTTATCGCTGGAAGGCAGAGGTAGGATGTTGGGAATTCAGGCATTGTTTGGAAAAAATATTTATCCATATTCTGTTTACGCATATAACGATGTTAGTGTGTGCATGCACGATTTGGGAACAATAAAGTCGTTTACTACTGAAAATGCAGGATTTTCATCACAGCTTTTATCGCATTTAAGTGATGAGGCAATGTTTGCATTTGACAGAACAGCATGTTTGACATTAAAGCAACTGCACGGAAGATTTGCTGATTTGCTTTTATGTTTGAGCCTGAGAATATATAAACGAAAAGTATTTAAGGTTCCGATCTCGAAAAAGGAAATGGCCGCTATTACTAATATGTCTCAGGAAAGTTTTTCGAGAGTGGTAAAAGAATTCGTTTCGGAAGGGATTATTGAGATGAAAGGTGGTGAAATCAAAATTCTGAACTATGAGAAAGTAAGGCACTTAAGTCATGTTGGTTAGCCTTTTTGTTTTATTTCCTCCATTTTTTGTTCATTCAAAATAGTAATAATATTTCTCTGCATTTTAATAATTCCGGCATCCTGAAAGTCTTTAAGAATTCGGGAAACACTCTCGCGTGAAGTGCCAATTAAAGCTGCAAGCTCTGCTTTAGTAAGGTTTAAGTTAAAGGGATTTTCATTATAAACTTCGTTTTTAAAATACATTAAGGTATTTGCCAGTCTTCCGGGAAGTTGTTGTTGTACATTGTTAACCAGGCGGTCGAAGTAGTTCATTTGGTCGTTAACAATTGTTGAAATTACACGGCTTGCAAAAGCTCCGTTTTGTTTTAAAAGCTTTGCAAAACATTCAGTTTCGATAAAACAAACTTCTGATTGAGAGATTGCAATGGCTGAAAAATAATTTTTCTTTTGAGCACTGTTTAAATTTTGAATTCCCAGGTAAGCACCTTTTTTCGAGATGCTTAAGATGAAGTCTTTTCCACCAATACCCTGTTTTACCAGTTTTATATAACCATCGCGTATATATGTAATATGGCGTGCAGGTGCGCCTTCCTTAAATATGAGTTCACCCTTTTTAAAACTGGTTTTTAAACAACCTTTTTCCAGTACGCAGAGCTCGTCGTTGCTAAGAATTGATACTTCACTCGATTTAAAAGTACAGTCAATACAACTATTCCCCAGGATATTCATAATGAATTATTTATGGCATGTGTAATAAATATCACAATTATACGAAATAAATCTCACAATGGTTATTGAACCAATGCTCTATAAGTGACGTATACTTGTACAAAAACAGGAAATATGAAACGAGCATGTAAAACATTTACAACGAGGAGAATTATTAAAACACATGCGAGTTCCATACGATACCTTTTAAATAAATAATTTTAATCGTATGAAAAAGACAATTGTATTAATTTGTTATCATTTAGGATTGTGGGGATTTTTAGGTTTCTGCGCTACACTTATTTTGGGCTTTTTATCGTGCTGTGCTAATTTGCCGTTGAATGTATTTTATATTTTTCTGGCCATTTTTGCAGCCTTGGCCATTACAGCAACAACCATTTGTGTTACGCGCGGATGTAAAAAACTACATTAACATGTGCTTTCTATGGCACTGTTAAACACACTCAAAGAAAGTAACGTTACTTTGTGTAATACTAATTTTGTGCCTGAATTGAATTGAGTGATATCAGAGTTTATTCCGTTTCAATTAGTTTCGGATATTTTTCATGCCAGCCTTTCCAGCCACCTTCTAACGACAGAACATTGGTATACCCCAGCATTTTTAGCGATTTAGCTGCCAGTGCCGATCGGCTTCCGCTACGGCAGTACAAAACAATGCGATCGTCTTTTTTGGGTTTTGGATGTTTGTAGGCTTTCCAGACCTCATCTTTCTCCAGGTGCGATTCAAGAACACCACGTTGCATTAAAAATGCTCCCGGAATAAAACCTTCATTGTGTTCTGCTTCTGTACGAATATCGAGCAGTGTAAAATCGTTGGCTCCAACACTTACGGCTTTTACATACATTTTATGAAAATCACCGATTGAAATAAGTTCAACCTCTTGTTTTGCAGCAGCAACCATTTCTTTGTAGCTGTTATACACTGCAGTTTCCTGTGCTTTTGCATTTAATGTAAGAACAAAAGCGAATGTAATAATTGTAAGTATTTTGTACATATCAGCTGGTTTTAGATACGCAAAAATAGAAAGAAATTCCCAGTCAGTTTAGTTTTCGAATACGAACTTCAATGTTCTTCTCATCTTTTAACAATTCTACCAGTTGGTTTGTATCTGTATTCCCGAAGTGGTAGGGATACAAAATTTTGGGATTGAATAATCTGGCTGCATAAGCGACCATTTCCGGAGTCATGGTATACGGTAAATTCATGGGTAAAAAGGCAATGTCAATATCCTTTAATATTTTCATTTCAGGTATATTTTCGGTGTCGCCGGCTACATATACTTTTTTATCGCCAAAATGAATCACGTAACCATTTCCTGCACCTTTCGGATGAAACGGATTACCCGGCGAGCGTTCGTGTTTTATGTTGTATGCAGGAACAGCTTCCACTGTTAATCCGGCAAAAGTTCCCGATTCGCCATTCTTCAAAACAGCGGTTCCCGGGTATTTTTCAGCACAAATTTTAGTTAATACAATTTCGGTACTTGCTTTTTTTAGGGCATCAATGGCTTTGCTATCTAAATGGTCGCCATGCTCGTGGGTAATTAAAATTAAATCAGCCTTGGGCATTTTTGTATAATCGGCATAGTTCGAAACCGGATCGATATGAATTACTTTCCCGTTAAAAGTTATCATCAGGGTTCCGTGCCCGATAAAAGTTATTTCCAGGTCTCCTTTTGAGGTTTTAAAGCTGTCTTTTTCAAAATCACCGGCGCTTAAATTTGATGTAAAAAACAGAGCAGAAAACAGGATAATTATATTTTTCATAATATAAGGCTTTAAATTTCACTCTAAGTTAGGTAGAAAATAGAATTTTTGCATCTTTATAAGGTACATACAAATAATCAGATTTATAGTATAACTTTTAACTAACTAAAACATTAAACTTATGAAATACATTTTTGCTCTTTTGCTGGTATTTAGCGTGTTTTTTAGCGTATCGGCAAAAGAATACATGGTTCAGTCTCCAGGCGGAAAAATTGAGATAAATATTACTGTAAACGAAACTGTACATTATTCGGTTTTGCTAAATGGCGACGAAATTATTGCTCCTTCTCCCATTTCAATGGAAATCAGCGATGGCGAAATTTGGGGGAAAAACGCAAAAGTAAAAAAGGCAAAAACCACTTCGGTTTCGCAAGAACTTGTGCCGGTAGTACAGCGGAAATATTCTAAGATACAGGATGAATACAACCAGCTTACCCTTGCGTTTAAAGGTTATGCATTGCAGTTTAGGGCTTACGACGAAGGCGCTGCTTATCGTTGGGTTTCTGAGAAGAAAGGTGCATATAAGGTGGTAAGCGAGCAGGCTACTTTTGTTTTTCCGGATGATAAAAATATGTGGTTTCCGGAAGAAGAAAGTATGTTCTCGCACCAGGAAAGAGAATATCTTCGCGAAAAATTATCGGATATCGGTACCGACCGTTTTGGATCGACCGGCATGTTGGTAGATTGTGGAAACGGGGTAAAAACTTATATTTCTGAATCGGATTTAATGGATTATGCCGGAATGTACCTGCGGGGCTGTGATGAAAATAAATATGCTTTGGTTGGTAAATTTCCCGGAGTTGTTTTGGAGGAAAAACAATTAACCGACCGCGATGTAAAACCTGTGAAATATGCTGATTATATTGCCAAATGCAATGGCCCGCGAACATTTCCGTGGCGAGCAATGCTAATAACAGAAAATGATGCCGATTTAGTGAAAAGTGAGTTGATCTATAAACTGGCTCCCGTACAAAAAATTGAAAATACAGATTGGATAAAACCAGGGAAAGTGGCCTGGGACTGGTGGAATGCCAATAATATTTACGGTGTTGACTTTGAGGCGGGAGTAAATACTCAAACCTACAAATATTACATCGATTTTGCCTCGAAATATGGTCTGGAATACATTATTCTGGATGAAGGCTGGTATGTTCTTGGCGACATAATGAAGCTGGAAAAAGATATTGATGTTCAGGAATTGGTGGATTATGGTGCAGCCAAAAATGTAGGTATTATTCTTTGGGTTGTATGGAAAACCCTGGATGATAAATTAGAAGAAGGACTCGACCAGTTTAAGGAGTGGGGTGTAAAAGGAATAAAAATAGACTTTATGCAGCGCGACGACCAGTGGATGGTAAATTTTTACGAGAAGATTGCTGCAGACTGTGCCAAACGCGAATTATTGGTTGATTATCACGGAGCTTATAAACCATCGGGATTGGATCGTGCTTATCCCAATGTAGTTTCGTACGAGGGATTAAAAGGATTGGAGAATGCCAAATGGTCGACACTGCCCGATCCGGAGCACAATGTTACTTTGCCTTTTACCCGAATGGTTGCCGGGGCAATGGACTTTACTCCGGGCGCAATGATAAATGCAAATAAAAAGAATTTTAGTATTGTTTTTACAGAACCCATGAGCCCGGGTACTCGCTGTCACCAGCTGGGAATGTACGTGGTTTTCGAAAGCCCGCTGCAAATGTTGGCCGATAATCCGTCGAATTATTACCGCGAACCCGAATGTATGGAATTTTTGTCGGTTGTACCATCGGTTTGGGACGATACAAAAGTTCTGAAGGCTAAAGTTAGCGATTACATAGCTGTAGCGCGCCGGTCAGGCGATACCTGGTATGTTGGAGCTATGACAGACTGGGACCCACGGGAACTGGAACTAAGCCTCGCTTTTTTAGGCGACGGAAACTATACCATGAAAGTTTGGAAAGACGGTATTAATGCCGATAAACATGCTTCCGATTTTGCACAGGAAGAATTGACGGTTACATCGAGTTCAAATGTAAAAGTTAAAATGGCTCCCGGCGGTGGTTGGGTGGCAATTATTACGAAAAAGTAAAGCAGGAGCGCCACTTAAAATAAAAGTGGCGCTCTTATTTTTCTCCTGTTTGTTCTTACTATTTCTTTTAAAGTTGGCTAACGTTTATTGGCGAAAGGGAATGGTAAAATAAAAAGAGCTGCCTTTGTTCTCTTCTGATTCGACCCAGATTTTTCCACTCAACATTTCTACATACGATTTACAGATTGAAAGACCAAGCCCGGATCCTTCGTAACCATTCGATATTTTCATATTGGCTTGTACAAAACGGTCAAAAATGGCTTCCTGCCGGTCTTTAGCTATACCCATTCCTGTGTCTTTTACGCAAAACACAAGGTTTGAACCTTCTGGCTTATAACTGATTTGTATTTCTCCGTTTTGTGTGAATTTTATTGCATTTTTTATCAGGTTTGAAATGACTGATATAAATTTGGTCCGATCGGTTTGAACCATGCTTTCACCCCTGGGAATAGAAAGCGTGAGCGTGGTTTGTTTTTTTAAAGCTTCAGGTTTGAAAAAATTGTATTGGTTGTGCAATATTTCGTTAATATCCAGTTTGGATAAATTCAGAATAACATGACCCGATTCGATGGTTGAAACCTCCATTATGTCATTAACGGTATTTATAAGGCGGTTACAACTTGTAGCCAGTATTTCTAAATACGAGTTACGTGTTTCCTCCGGCAGATCAGGATCTTGAAGAAGGTCAACAAACCCGATAATGCCGTTCATGGGGGTTCTTATCTCGTGACTCATATTGGCTAAAAAAGCTGATTTTAACTTATCGTTTTCTTCTGCTTTCTTTTTTGCCTCCAGTATTGAGTCTTCATATTTTTTCCGGATTGTAAAGTCGCGGACTACTGATACCAGTGCATTGTTGCCATACCAGCGGATTGAGTTTATTAAAATTTCAACAGGTATTTGTTTTTTGGAAACAAGGCTTTGTATTGTACATTCAATGGTATTGTTATTTTCGTCGGCTATATTTTTGAATTTTTGGTACAATTTATCGATGGGGCACTTGGACAGAACTACATCAGAATAGTTATAGCCGCTTATTTGTTGCTGGTTAATTTCCAACATTGTACAGGCCATTTTATTCATAGATAAAAAATCTCCATTTTCGGTATGAATAATAACGGCATCAGCCATGCTGGAGAGAATGTTTTCGGAGTTTTTGTAGGCTGACTCCAATTCTTCAAGTTTTTCCTGAAGTTCGGGGTAATAGCTTTTATGAGCTGAAAATTCACCAAGCCCAATAATCTTATTTCTTTCTTTTTCCCAGTTTCTCATGTGTTTATAAGAAATTGTTTTTAGTAACACATGCCTTTTCGGTGTATACAGTCAGACAGAGAACTTTTATCGGAGAATCATTCTCCCGGGGGGATGAATATGTACATGTCTTTTTCATTTAAAAGGCTTCTTTGTAAATTCGTTGCAAATCATCGGTATTTGGAGACACCGGGTTGGTTGCGTTACACGGATCGTTAATTGCTTTTTTTGCCAAAGCCGGTATAACATCGGAAGTTACTCCATTGCTGCTAAGCGAAGAAAAAATACCCAGTTTTTTATTAAAAGAAATAAGGTATTCGATAAGCTTGTTTTTTACCTGATTTGAAGAAAGGCCGGCAACGGGCAGGTTCAATGTTTCGGAAATTGTTTTGTATTTTTCGCTTGCGGCATTAAAATTATAGTTTACAACGTGAGGCAATAATATGGCATTGCATTCTCCGTGTGGCAAATCCAAATAACCGCCAAGACTATGCGCCAAAGCATGAACACAACCCAGGCTTGCATTCGAAAAAGCAATACCGGCATAAAGACTTCCGAGCATTACTTTGGTTCGCGATTCCAGGTTGTGGGGTGCAGCAACAGTATTATAAAGCTCGCCGTGAATTAATCGGATTGCTTCGAGTGCAAATAAGTCGGTTGTTGCTGAGCTGGCATTCGAAACAAAGGCTTCAAAAGCATGGCTCAAAGCATCAATTCCGGTACATGCAGTTAACATGCTATCCATGGTTGTTAACGTAACCGGGTCAACAAGGGCAATATCCGAAATCAGGGCCTTACTGATGATCGCCATCTTATAGCGCTCTTGAATTTTGTTGATTATTGCAAATTGCGATACATCGGCAGACGATCCTCCGGTTGTGGGAATACTAACCAAAGGAGGCATTGGATTCTCAATTTTATCTACACCTTCAAACGCAGAAATAGCCTTGTGATTGGTTGAAACAATCCCGATTCCTTTGGCACAATCAATTACACTTCCCCCGCCAATCGCTAAAATCATATTGCATTTGTTTTCCAAATACAACTCAGAACCGTTCATTACCTCGTAATCCCGCGGATTTGGCGTAACGGATGAATAAACGACATATTCAATCCCTTCTTTAAGCAGCAATTCTTCAATTTCCTTAACCCAATGCATGCTTCTTAACTTGTTGTCGGTTACCAGAAATAACTTTTTAACACCAAGTTTTTTACAGAATCGGGCGGTTGTGAAACGAGCGTCGGGTCCGAATAAATGCTCCGGTGTAACAAATTTGCGTAATTGAAGAAGGGTGTCTTTTTTCTTAACCATACTTTTAAAATATAGGTTTGACTTTGGCATCCATTTCAACTTCTTTCAGAAGGTTTTTTTATTTTGCAGCATCTGAAAGACTGCGTTAAATGTAAGGAATTTCTTTATTATACTTATGAAGATTGTATAAGACCGTATTTGGATAGAATTTTTTGTTCAGCATTAAACTGAATTTCAAAGGGAACGAGAATTCCCTGGTCTGGTTTCAAATAGTGATTCCGTGCGATTAGATGGCCTTTGGCTAACATAAGATGAAAGCTATCTGATATAAGATGGTCATGCTACCCTGTCGGATAAGCAATGTCTTTTAGAAGGGAAAGACAATCTTTTGTAAGATGGGGATGATCTTATGTAAGACAATGATGAAAAACAAGAAGATGATTATGATCTTGAAAAAGATAATGATTCTACCCGATCAGATAGCTTTTCGCTGACGTAAGATGATCGCACTCTTTTGGAAGATAAAGAACCTACCTTGAATGATAATGATTGGTTTGTGTCGGTAGGTCAGGCAAGATAATAAGGATGCCATCGCTTTTAATCAGGCGATGGCATCCTTGTCTTATTGCAGGTTACTCTTTGTCTTGTAACAAGAATTTTACAGTAAAGGCAATTGTTTTGCCTTTGTATTCGGGTATTTCTAATCTGGGTAATTGATTAAGAACAGATTTTGCCTGGTAAGCGAAAACGTTTGAGAGGTCTTCTATTTGGTCTGAAATAACAATATCTTCAGGTTTTGGCCTATAGGCAACAGCTACAACCTCGTCAATAAAAATTGCATCATTGGTGCTTTTTTCAGAAATGGAATAAATGACTCCATCGCTGTTTACTTTTACAAAAAGTTGGGCAATGCCTTCTTTGTTGGCTTTTTGCGCTTCACGTGGATATTTAATCTTGCTGGCAATAAACTTTCGTAACTCAAGTTGTGAAGAAATTTTATCAGGCTTTGTAGAAATTAGAATCACTCCGTTTTTGGCGGTCGGATCATATTTTAATGCGGAAGCACCTTTTAAAACATCTATTGATTTAATCATCTCAGAAGGGAAATCATTTAAATCTCCATTGTATAGCAGGCCATCTACAAAAATAAGGGGTGGTTTATCTCCAAAATCAACCCTGTTTTTTGTTTCAATAATTATCACTCCATCTTTTGCCTCAGGACCATATAATTTTGTTACCGATTCGTTTTTAAGTACTTCTATTTTTTCAATACCTTCGGTATTAATGTCGTTGATGTTGCCATTGTACTTTTGCCCATCAACCATTACCAAAGCTTTTCCCAGGCTTTTTTGTGCATTGGCTTTAGTGGTAATAATTATAACCCCGTTTTTAGCTTTCTCGCCATATAAGGCAGTGGCATTTTCTCCTTTTAAAACCGACATGTTTTCAATGTCATCAGGCTGCAGGTGGTCCAGGTCACTTGTAAATTCTTTGCCATCAACCACATATAAAGGTTGGTTTTTTGTGTCGCCGCTAATTTTAAATTTAACTGCACCCGATTTATTTTTTTTAGAAGTAATTCGATCAAAATCATTGGTATAGTTAGATGGATATTTTTTCCCTTTTAGGCTATGGGCTCCATTAGTTGGGCTTGGATAACCAACTGCGATATTAATTGGATTTGGATTGGGTGTGTTTATATCATATTCTTCATTGGCAGAATTACTATTAGCTGTTCTTAGAGTAATATTGATTTCATTATCAGCAATCATCGATTTCTTGCTAACAAAACCAGGTTTCCCGAAAACAAGAATTTCATTTCTGCTATCAAGTACCAAAGAATATTTACCTTTTTCATCGGTAACAGTTCCCGTATTTTTTCCTTTTACGATAATTGATGCAGCTGAAATTGGCTTACCGTTTTCATCAATAACCTTTCCATAGACTTTGAAATGGCTGGTAAAAATAACATTGGAAGGATTCACTGTTTTTTGTTTTGCAGAAGCCTTAAGTTCTATGTTGATATTAGGTTGTTCTTCATATTTCACTTCTTTTTTCAGATAGCCTACCATTGCAAAAGTTAGTGAAAGATTGCTTTTGGCAGGTATTTGTAAACTGTATTCCCCCGACATATCTGTAATTGTTCCGGTTGTTGTTCCTTTTAGTAAAACAGCAGTTCCGGGTAGCGCTTCTCCTTTTTTGTTGGTAACTTTTCCTGTAATAGTATTTAGCACAACCTCAGTTACCTCTCCAGTTTCGAAGTCTACTTTTCGCTGTCTGGAGTATTCTTCGTTGTTTTCACTTTTTCCTGTAACATGAATAATTGTTTGTCCGTTTTTTGTTTCGACGACTTTTTCGAGGGTAGCATTAATTTCTGTGTCGCCCTCAACCGACACCTCTTTTTGCACGTAACCAATCATTGCAAATACCAGTGTACTGTTTTCGTCGGTTTTAATTTCGTAATTCCCTTGCATGTCGGTAATTGTACCTGTTGTTGTTCCTTTTACCAACACAGTAGCTGCTGCAATGGGGTCTCCATTTTTGTCGATTACTTTACCTTTTACAGTAATTTCTGTGTTGTTCGTATTTTCATGAGGGGTGAGTACAATATTCATATCAGGATTGGTACCATAATAAACTACATTGTTTGTATGGTATCCATCAGCAGAAACTTCAACAATTACGGGTTTATTATTTTTACCAAATCTTAGTTCATATTTACCATTTGTATCTGAGATTACATGAGCATTATGTGTTTCAATCTTAATATTTGCTCCTGAAACAGGCAAATTTGAATACTGATTTTTAATAATACCATGGATCGTATTTTGAGAATTAACAATGTGAATAATCTGGTTCTCGTTCAATTCATGTTTTTCTTTCTGAACGATCTCAGTTTTCACTTCTTTGTTCGATAAGCCCATTACCAATATGGCAAGCAAGGGGAGAACAACCAGCTGTTTCAGCAGGGCGTACTTGTTTTCTGTTTTCTTTTTCATCATAATAATACGGTTTTTTAATTGTGAGCCGTTTAGCGCAGTTAAAAAGGGAGCCACTTCTTTTTTGTGCGCCAGGCCAACCATGGCTAGTTGGTAGGCCTCGGCATTATTGGTTTTTGTTATCTGGTGGTCGGTAAGGTATTCTAAATTGTTTCTTATGGCATCTTTAATTAACCAGGCAAAAGGATTAAACCATTGCAACAGAAAGAGGATTTCGGCAAACAGAATATCGTGCGTATGTTTCTCTCTTACATGAACCATTTCGTGGTTGACAATGATTTCGAGATTGGGATTGTTAAGTGTTTTTTCGGAAATAACTATTTTATTAAAGAAGGAAAAAGGATGAACATCTTTTTGAGTAAGGTTTACCTGTGCCCCAAAAAGTTCTTTTAACCTGCTGTAACGAATAATAGAAAAGGCTTTTAAATGTCCCAGTAGCAGATGGAGCATAAAGCCTGCTATTCCTAAAACATAAATAGCAAATAAATAGTGGTACCACTGATAAACAAATTCAGTTTGCGTAATTTCCATGGCTTCGGGCAGATAAGCAAAACTATTTGTATAGGATGTTTGTACAGGCTGAATATATTGAATGGTGGTAAAAGTAATTAGCGGAATTAAAAAACTGGCCGCCAGCGAAACCGGTAAATAAATGCGGTTAAAAACAAAATGTTTTTGGTGCTGGAAAAGCGCGAGGTAAACCAGAAAAAAAGCTCCGGCTGCCAATGCTGCTTTACCGATGTAAATTAAAAAAGCTTCCATTACTTTTGGTCTTTAATTAGTTTTACCAATTCATCCAGTTCTTCTTCCGATAAACCTTTTTCTTTTACAAAAAAGGCCACTGCGCTTTTTATCGAATTATCAAAATAATCGCTTACCACTTCACTCATAAACGAACGCCGGTATTCTTCTTTCGAAATCAGCGGAAAATACTGGTAGGTGTTTCCGTATTGTTTGTAGCCAATAATGTCTTTGTCCTGTAGCAAACGCACAAGTGAAGAAATGGTATTGTAGTGTGGTTTCGGATCGGGATATTTTTCAACGATGTCTTTTACAAAAGCTTTCTCCATTTTCCAGAGTATTTTCATCAACTCCTCTTCTTTTCGTGTTAATTTTTTCATTTTCCTGACTTTTTACGTTCAATACTACGATATGAGACTTTTTAAATTACAAAACAAACATACAACTGATTTTTCAGTTTCGCAACTGAAAAATCAGTTTGAAAACTGAAAAAACCGTTAAGATTTTTGTGTGTAAAGTATAATGCTCAGGAATACAGAGATATATGTATGTTGACGTTAGTCGTTGTTTTATGAAAAACAGCAGCTTTATTTCCTAAACTTTTAATATATACATGTCTGACTAGCTGGAAAGGACTTTCTTTTAAACTTAAAAACAATTACAATAATCCAAATTAATCTGAATTCAGATTGTTAAAATTCTCCGCCTTCCATATTCATCCCTCCTCCATCTCCGTTACTGCGGCGATCTTCTTTAAAGTTGTTTATTTTATAACTCAGAGTGAGCATAACAACACGTGGCTCACGTTCCCAGCGGAAACTGTTGTAAAAGGTTGGGCTGTACGATTCACGTTCAAAACGGGCAGTACCCAAAGGATCGCGGAAACTAAGAGTGGCCGATAGTTTTTTGTCCAAAAACTCGTGGCGATACGACAGGTTCGAAAAAAACATGGCCTTCGATTCTCCCTGGGCCGATACAGACGGGCTTCTGAAAAAGGCAGTTATTTGAAAACGCGAGTTCTCTGCGAATTTAAACGTTGTATTCATTCTTCCACCCCAGTTGGTACTTTCCCGGTCTATCGATTCGCCATCAATATCGCCGGTAATCCGATAATGAAATACATTGGTACTGGCATTAAACATCAGCCATTTTTTGTAAGCAAGATTTCCGGTAACTTCTACTCCTGTTGCATAATCTTTATCAAAATTGTCGGTATAAAAGTAGAATATTCCATTTTCTCCTTGTTCGGTTGTTCTGTCTATTTTATTGTTTGTTACCCTTCTGAACAAATCTGCAGAAATGAAAGACCGGCCTTCTCCCAAACGTTTTAACAAGCCGATTTCATACGAATTGGTATATTCGGGTTTCAAACCGGGATTACCAAAACGAATGGCGTAGCGGTTGTAATAATTAGGAGTAGGGTCTAAATCCCATCCTCGCGGCCTGTTAATCCGGCGGCTGTAGCTGGTGGTAAGTTCTGATTTTTTACTTAACGGATACGAGAAATGAGCAGTTGGGAAAAAATCAAATCGGTTTAAAGATGAGGGCTTGTCGGCTTTTGTATTTTTTATTTCTCGCAAAGTTAATTCACCACGTAAACCACCCATGTATTGTAGTTGCCCTAATTTATTACTAAAGGTTGCATACACGGCATGTATGTCGCGTTTAAAATTTGTTCCGCTCGAATATTCATTGTTGATCATCCATACATCGTTTTCCTGGTTGTAATCACGAAAATCAAGATCTTCTTTTTCTCGTTCCAGCCGGCTTTGAATACCTGCTTCAATCTGACCGTCTTTACTAAAAGGATTTGTATAATCCAGTTTAAACCGAAACTCCTGTTCATCTTCTGTTTCAACAGTTGATACCCGCGAAAGGTATTCATTACCGGGTATCCAGTTTAAATCAGCCAGCAGCTCGCCTTCAATTTCGTTATCAGAACCCGATTCATCTGAGAAAAATGCAGATGCTTCAAGACGGTGCCCTTCTTCGTTGAATTTATGTTGAAAGTTCATGTTTAAAGTGTAAAAGTCGTTTTCTCTGTCTGAGACTTCTTCACTTATTGAATAGATATGTTTGGAAGCAGGTACGGTATAATTTTCCGTTTTTCCGTCTCCTTCATTCGAGCGTTTCGAATTGCCAATTTCGCCTGAAAGTGTTAAGGTAGAATAATCGGTGACAAAAAAATCAGCACCTCCTTTTATGGCATGTCCACTTCGTATAAAATCGCGGGAACCTTCGATGTTTAAATATTCAGTAGTATCGTTATAATACGTTTCCCTGTTCGAAAGCATGTTGCCATAATTTGTTTCGTCGCGCCAGTCGGCACCCAAGAAGAAATTCACTTTTTCCAATCGGTAATTAAGCATAAAATCTCCCCGGTATTTGTTACCACTTCCGACACTGGCATTTATAATCCCGTTTAATCCGTTCATCGAATTCTTTTTCATAACCAGGTTTATTATTCCTGCGGTGCCATCGGGTTCGTATTTGGCCGAAGGATTAGTTATAATTTCGATATTTTCGATAGCTGATGACGGAATTTGGCGCAAGGCATCGCTTCCGCTTAACACGCTTGGGCGACCATCAATAAGAACCGTAAAATTACCCGATCCGCGTAATGAAACATTACCTTCAATATCGACCTGAACCGAAGGTGTATTTTCGAGTACATCAACAGCAGTACCTCCAATGGCACTTATTACCTGACTTACGTTTACCACCTTTTTATCCAATTTGTATTCTACTGCTGCTTTTTCAGCAACAACATCAATATCACCCAGCGCCACAGCTGATGGTTTCAATGTAATTGCACCAACATTCGAAATACGGTTCCGGCGATTGAGAGTTATTGTCCCGATTGTGGATTTTTCGAATCCAATAAAATTAGCTTCCAGAAAATAGTCACCGTAACTAACATCCGGAATTTCAAATTCTCCTTTTTCGTTGGTAATCCCACCTGTAATTAAGGATGAGTCAACAAGATTGTAGATTGCAATATTGGCAAATTCCATTGGGATTTCATTTTTTGTTTCAACAACAATACCTACAATTTTACCTTTCCCGTCGTCATCATCGGTAAGTATAGTTTTTGTTGAGCTTCTATTATCGGCGTAACCCAACAAACTTAAAAGAACCAATACTATAAGAACAGCGTATTTCATCTGTATAAATTTTAATTTTCTGATAATCTAAAAATTCAAATTTGACAGATGGAACCGCTCCATCCGTCGCTCTCACATAAAATTTATTCATTCTTGTTATTGTAATTTTTGAATGAAAAATTTCATGTTCGTTTTATATGTTGCTATGTTTTCATTTTGCTTTAACTACATATTAAGACTGATTACTCCTTTAATGGTTTAGTCTGAATGTGTTAATGTGATGTTAAAATGAACTTGATAGCGATGAAAGTGATTCTGTCTCTTAATCCAACAGATTATAGCAGGAATATAATTTGCAATGGTATTGTTTCTGTTTTATTGGCTATAGAATAATATTTTATGTAATTTTAGTATTTTAATTATTAACATAAGTTTTAATAAAACCATAAACTTTAAAATAATGAACGAACAAATTACAAAACCGCAAGGAACCCCTCCTCCCAATTATTTGGTTTTCGCCATTTTGGCTACTATTTTTTGTAGTAAAATAATTGGAATTGTTTCTATTGTTTTTGCAGCGCAGGTAAATTCGAAATGGAATGCCGGTGACGTTGAAGGAGCTAAAGAGGCCAGCAAGAATGCAAAGCTTTGGGCCTGGATTTCGGTTGCGGTTGGTGTTGCGCTGGTAGTAATTTTTACCCTTTTAAGTATATTTGGAATCCTTGCCGGAATGTCGTTCGGGGGATTTGATTTTTAGTTGATGAAGAAAATACTAAATACAGGACTGCTACTTGGAATTATTGGAGTGGCAGTTCTTTTTTATGTTTTAGATCCGAACAAACAAGCAATTTTCCCGCGCTGTTTGTTTTATTCTGTTACAGGTGCTTATTGCCCGGGATGCGGCTCACAAAGGGCTTTACACAGTTTGCTGCATTTCGATATTGCAGGAGTTATTAGTTATAATTTTTTGTTTCTTCCGGCCGGACTACTTATTCTTTATCATTATACTCATCCTTTTTTGAGCCGCATTTTTAACCGGAAGTTTCCCAACCTGTTTTATATGAAGAATACTCCCTGGGTGATTTTGGCTATTGTAATACTGTTCTGGATTACACGAAATTTACCCTGGTATCCGTTTTTTGTTTTAGCTCCGGGATAGATTTATAAATTGTTTAGTGTTTTAAAGCGATATCCTTTAGCTGAAAGATGCTCAATAATTTTATCCAGTTTCAAATAAAACTTGTCTGTGCGTTTCTCCGAAGTCCCGGGATGTATAAGCAGAATTGCCCCGTTAAGCCCGTTTTTATGGTTTTCTTCAAAGTTTATTAACCGATTAAATAAATCTTCCGACGATTTGTAATTTGGCATATCGGGTGTTGTATAATCGGCGTTGGTGCCTGTTCTCGGAGTAAAATTAATTAAATCCAATCCGGTTTTTTTACTCCAATCTGCAATTTCCTGGTTGTACCATTCGTAGGGCGGTATAAAAAAAATTGCTTCGCAGTTTTTAATTCCAAACCTTGCCAGTTTCCTGTAATTATTTTTCAGATCGTTTATAAATTCGGTTTCCGAAACCAGTGTTGAATCCCGTTTTTCCCAGCTACAATACAATAAATGTTTGTCGGAGTGAGCTCCCACATAATGTCCGTTCTGAATTGTTGCTTTTATAAGTTGTTGTGCCGCAGGAAGCTCCAAAAAGTTTCCTGTAAAAAAGAAGGAAGCTTTAATGTTGTGTTTTTCCAAGGTATTTATAACATGCATACCTCCTTCAAACATGGAGTCGGCCGTAAACGCAAAATATATACTCTTTTCGAGGGGGTTGATCCGGATTATTGTGCCAAATTGGTCTGTTTCAAAAGCTTTTTTTTTTTGTGATCTGCCTTCCATTTCCATTGCCGACAGATAGTAACTCAAACTTGCGGTTCCGTCCATTGTTGGTTCGTTGGTAGAATAATCGCCGGTGTCGTCGTGATAAACTGCTTTCCCATGGTTAAAAGCTGCATATTCGTCGGCTTTAGTTAATTCTATCCCGATTAATGCGCTGTAAATTGAGTTGAATACGGGGCCGTCAACCAATCCGCCATAAGTAGTTTCATTTTTTAATACAGTAATTGACGAGTGTGGAAACATAGGCGAATCGTCTACACCGGGCAGGCCACAGATCATTGCAGTTCCCCACGGATTGCACCCAAAAAGCCAGTCGCGCAGCGCGGCTTCCATTTCAGCGAATTTTGTGTTGTCGCTTAGTTGTTTATATAAGTTGGCTTGTGTAATTGCTGCAGCAACCAGGTTGTTCGAGCACCAGATAAAAGGTAAGCCATTAAAAAAAGGATCGTTCTTACCTCTATCATATAAAAAGTCAAGTCCTGTTTTGTAATTGTTGGTACCATCGGTTTCTCCGTTTTTAGCCAGATAATAATGGCCCAGATTTATAAAAGGATACGATTCGTAATGACGTGCTTTCCCGTCTTTTATCCATGGCGAAACTTTTTCTTTTTCTCCCCATCGAATCGCCTCAGTCATATAGTGTTTATCACCAGTAAGTTCGTAAAGCTGGCCGGCTCCCAATTGCAGATCGTCGGCATAATTTCGTTCTTCGTAAAAATAGGGAGAGACATTACAGGCTGTTTGGCAGAATCCGGTGTCGGAAAGTGCAAAGTTCCAGGCATCCAGTGCTTTTTTGTTAAGCTGCGCAGAAAAATCTGCATCAACATCTTTAAAAAGCTGTGCGCCCAACGCAAATCCTGACACAAATTTGCCGGCTATGGAAGATACTCCTGTACTCTGATTCTTAAATTCTGCCAGTCCCTGTGGTTTTCCTGTAACAAAATAAACAGGACGGTATTTGCCAAGGTCATAATTTGCCGTGTCGTTGTTTGGTAACCGGTATCCGATGTGGTCGCGGTCGTCGGCAATTTGATTGTACATTTCTTTTGGCCCCGGATTCATTTTTAACATCCATTCCAGGCCCCAGCGAATTTCATCCAGAATATCGGGCAGTCCGTTCGAACCTTTTTCTCCGTTCGCCTGAAATTTGTCGGTATAAATTTCAGGGTGATTCTGGTAGGCAAACATCATCTGAAAAACTGTATTTACCGAAGTGGTTGAATACTGAAGATAATCGGAAGCATCGTGCCAACCTCCCGTAACATCTATTATTTCTCCTGTTTTAGAAGGGTGGTCAACAATAATTCCATCGTGTAAGTGGCACGAATCTTTTAGATAAGGATTGTATCCGCAGCGTTGCTGTCGTAAATAATTAAGAATAAATTCTGCAGTACCATCATAAACGTCTGCATTAATTCTGAAGTTGGGCGATTTTGTATTTCCGATTTTCAGATAGAAGCCTCCGGCAGTTTCAAATTCCGAGAAGTTAAGACGAAAAGCTGTTTGCATTCCCCAGTTTTGAGCATTGGATACCTGGGTTTTACCGCGAAATACGATTTTGTCAGAAAGAGCTTCATGAACGGTAAACTCTGTTTTCGATAGGTTTTCCGACGAAAGAAACACTGCTACTTTTATTGATTTTGGGAGATATCCAAGTTGATTGATGCGAATAGCTTCGTCTGCCTGGCTTGAAATAAAAGCAAAGCAAAAAAGAAGAAAGCCTAAGATTTGTTTCATTTGGTTTAAATTAAAACCAAAACAAAAGAGTTATGACATGTTTGAAAAATATTGGTTGCTTGTTACAATTCTTTTGTGATGGCTATTTTGTTTTATAGTTTTATTTGTATAGGTTGACTAACAGTACTTTCGTTGCTTAAACGGTCGAGTACTGAAATTCGAACTTCGTATTTTTTCTTTTTCTTATTCTTTCTTACAAATTTAATTTGTTTGTGTTTGGTTATTTCATAAATGAATTCACTTTTCTCAGGATCAAAATCTTGACCTTCTTTGCTAAAGTAGATAACATATTGCCAGGGTTTGTCTAACTCTGATGTTGATGTAAAAGTTTTCCATTTTACCTTTTTCCCCGATCGTTTTAGTTTAGAAATGGGCTGAGGCGGTGTGTTATCGAGCCAGGACATTGGTGGAATTATTGCCGGATTTTTGTAATAATTTTGTTGTAAACTATCCTGAAACCCCAGTAAATTTCCTTTGAACCACTTGCTGCTGTAAAATGATGAACCTCCAATTTCGGGAATGTTGCGTAAAATATTAATTTGTTTGGGTAGTTGGTCGGGCTCTGTCCATTCCTTTGTTTTTGAATCGGGACTTATTCGGTAAGGAGCCTGCCCAATATACATGGCCCGGCTGTAGGCATGGTTTTTCCACCAGTTTGCCAATAAGTTAAAATCAACCAGTGGATGTCCGATACGCCAGTATAACTGAGGCAAACAGTAGTCAATCCATCCCTCTTTTTGCCATTTAATTATATTGGCATAAAGGTGATCGTAGTTGGTTGCACCTGCTTGGGTGTCGGAGCCCATTGGATCATCAGCTTTGTTACGCCAAACCCCAAACGGACTTATTCCAAATTTTACCCAGGGTTTGCAGGCTTTTATCGAATCGTTGAGCATTTTTATACAGATATCCACATTTTCGCGACGCCAGTCAGCAATGTTTTCAGCAGAAAATCCACGGTTGTACAATTCAAACGAAGCTGTGTCGGGGAATGCTTCTTTTAATGGGTAAGGATAAAAATAGTCGTCGAAATGAATCGCATCTACGTCGTAACGGGTAACAATGTCCTGAACAACTTTAGTTACAAACTTGCGCGTTTCCGGAATTCCCGGATCGAAATATAGTTTTTCGCCGTATTGTAAAATCCACTCGGGATGTTGAAAGGCAATATGGCTGGTGGATAAAGGTTGATTAGATTTCATTGCAACCCGATATGGATTTAACCAGGCATGCAGCTCCATTCCTCTTTTATGGCATTCTTCAATCCAAAAGTTCAGCGGATCGTAAAACGGATTTGGTGCCTGTCCCTGTGTGCCGGTAATGTATTGCGACCAGGGTTCAAGTTGCGACTGGTAAAAGGCATCTGCAGTTGGTCTTACCTGTAAAATAATGGCATTCATTCCAAGCTTTTTATGCATATCCAGTATATCTGTCACTTCCTTTTTTTGTTCTGCTGTTGTTAATCCTTGTTTCGATGGCCAGTCGATATTAACAACCGTTGCTACCCAAACTGCACGAAATTCGTATTTGGGTTGAGAAAATATTGGTAAGCAGAAAAGAATCGAGAGAGCGAGGGCAAAGCAGAATCGTTTCATGTTTTTATTGTTCGTTTGAAACAAAAATAGAGTTTTTGAAGATTTAAAGAAATATAGGAGACAATATTTATATGCAAGTCAATGGTATAATATGAATTGGCAAAAGCAGCATAAAGATTGAGGATTGTTAAAAAAATGAAAGCAATAAGAAAATGATGAGAGAAATGTATAGATTGGTTTTTCAACTAAAAAATTTTAATATCTTTGTCGCAACAAATACAGCAAGATATTTGTTAAGATATTTAAGGAAAACACCAGGCCTACCGTTCTGGTAGGTTTGAGGTTTATTAGGTTTAGTTGGTTTAGGTTAAAAAGGCTGTCAGAAGGGCAGCCTTTTATTTTATCCTTTTTTAAGGAAAAATGCTTCAATTACGTTGAGATTCTAATCTCTATGGGGTTAGTTCCCCGCTGCTTGCAGCGTAAATTTAGTAAATTTGTGTATGCGTGAAAGTTCATA
>CANLMQ010000024.1 GCA_947492175.1 uncultured Draconibacterium sp.
CGGTATTTTGCTGGGCAAACAAAATGGTATAACAAGACTGATACATTATGTGATTTATGAATGTATGAACTTTCACGTATACACAAATTTACTAAATTTACGCTGCAAGCAGCGGGGAACTAACCCCATAGAAATTAGCGTTAAATTGTTTTGAACATTTTGAGTTTAGGCGAGCTAAAAAATTAAGGCATAGCCAAAGCTACAGTGTAATTTCTTAGCAATGTATAAACTCAAAAGAATAATGCTCATTTCAAAATAATATTGGAATGATTCCCAACCATTAGGGCGAAGAGTCTACCAGGGGACAAAAGAAACTTTACGGGTAACAAATCTGTTATTGTAATTAAATCGGACGAAATAAACACCCGGACGATTCCCTGAAAACTTCAATCGTACACGATATCTGTCCTCTTTTAGAATTCCCACATTCATTTCCTGGCCTATCATATTATAAACTGATACGCTTTCCGAATCAATTGCCTTATCCGACTCAAGTAATAAATCCGACTGGGTTGGATTAGGGTAAACCCAGACATTCATAGGTGTATCTATTACCTGTGTATCTGTCATTACTGACACATTACAAGCCAGCAATTCCATTACATTAACCATAGCGTACCCGCTTGCATTAGCATCCTGAAAATTATACCAGTCGCTGTTTTGTTTAAAATAGAATTGATTTGTCGAATTGGTTGGTTCGCGCAGCGACTGATAAACAGCAAAAGTATCTTCTGCATTTATCGAACTTAGTTCAAATCCTACATAGAAAGTATCTTCTGGTTCAACTGTTTCGTCAAAGCCAATAAAATTCATGGCATCTTCTGCAAATCCTGCAATGTATACGCCCTTGCTGTAAATCTTCGATTCAGGCAAACTGTTTCCATTATAAACATTTACTGTAATTTTACTGTTCTTACTGCTCGAATTCAAAACCAGTTTACCAACTCCAAACGAAATGCCATCCAGAGTTTCATTTCCCGGCACCACGAAACGTTCTACGATTTCAGTAATTCCGGCACTGTTAGATCCTCCCCAGTATCCTCTCGATTCGCCTCCAATTTTCAGCACAATGTTACCGTGTTCATCTGCATCATTAAGATTGGTAAAAGCCGCACAGTAGTTTTCATCAGTATTAAAATTCTGACCCTCCAGACTAGTAACTCCCGAATTTAAAGGATCAAGCCAACATTTTAACTGTTTTGTAGAATCAGAACGATAATCCCATTGCATGTCGAAACGAGCAAAATAATCGTTAACCGGACTCGAGCAAGTAGCTGCTCCACCGGTTAGTGTCCCAATCAATTGTTTTTTCCCGTTAAACAAAGCACATCCTGAAGAACCTACTTCTGTTACACCTTCATCCCATCTGGAAACATTAAAAAAACCTTGTTTCAAATATTCGGGTTTAGGCCGGGAATTTGTAAAACTTGATATAGATACAGGATGATTTTCGAATGCAATCTTTTTAATATCTCCAACAGGATGATGAATACTTGCTGATGAATCCGGAATTTCTCCACTTTGATCCCAGCCGGCATAATACGGCCTAAAATCCGGAGGAGGCATTTCATCCAGTTCTACCAGAGCAAAATCCAAACTATCAAACTGCGCTTTCATAATTGCTCCTGATAACGAATGAGACGGATCGCCATCCAGTGGAGCACAATACGGGCTTTCGTAGTTAAATGTATAGACCGTAGTTTCAGCATAGTTCCATTCATCGTAACAATGTGAGGCAGAAAGAACATATGGTTTTTGATCTTCTGCCGTGTTATTTACAAGTGTTCCGCTACATATTTCTTCTCCGTTTACAATGAGCCGGCATACAGCGTTTTTTACTTCATTCCACAAATCGCCAATTTCACAATTTACGTCCACATTACAATCGCCGGCAATCGGTTGTTTATTGTAAGGCCTTCTTATATATTTTAATATCCCAATAAAATCGTGGTTCACTCGAGTAATCTCAAAATCATCCGGAGTTCCCATCTTTTCAGGAACTTCATACTGAACGGTAATTTTATCACCTGCAACAGGAGCTACTGCAAACTTACCCGACGCTTTGTTATTCTGGTTGGTAAATGCACCTAAATACTGGTTCTCTTCTTCACTGTATATAAACAAACGAGTCCCATCCTGCAATTTGAACTGATTAAAAATTAAGTTGAGCGATTTTGCATCAGACGATTCAATGGTTAATTTCCAAACATTGTATTTAGCATTTGTTGAGTACCACTGTCCTGAATTCCCGGGATTTAAATTTACCTCAAAAGCATGAGCAAACTTGAATGGTTTCAAAAGGTTATCTGTCGCTTGGTTTTCTTTAATCGCTTTATCGATAATACTTTGTTGCAATTCCGGCATTCGAACAGTATTATCAACAGCACTTTTTAAAGTATTCACCTGCAATGGAAAACCTCCAACCGAAAGCTGACCATAAGAAAAAATTGAAATAAACACCAGGGCAATACTCAACTTAATTTTAAAATACATTTTCTTTAACTTACGTAGGGTGATTGTATAAACGTTCGTAAATTACATAAATTTTATTCAACGATTAGCGAATGATAAATTTTTCAACAAAATGACCTCATATATGTTTTATTGGTATTACTAATTAAAAACAATCATTTAACCTAAATTAGATTTTTATGAAAAAAAAGAGTATCTCTTCCTTAATTTTTGCAGTTTTTATACTCGTGGCACTGGTATCTTCAGCCGAAACTGATCCAACAAAAAAGTCAACATTACCTGAAAACGTAAAAACTGTAGTAGATAAATCTTGTTTTGGATGTCATCATACAGGCTCAAAAAACGAAGATGCCAAGAAAGAACTGGATTTTAAAAAATTGCACAGTCTTTCTACCATAAAGAAAATTAAAGTATATAAAGAAATTGGCGATGCCATAGAAAAAGGAGAAATGCCTCCTAAAAAATTCATTGAAAAATATCCCGAGAAACAACTTACTGACGAGGAAAAACAGGTTCTGTTAACCTGGTCGAAAAAGGAAGCTGAAGCTTTGGTTAAATCAAAATAATATGCGCAAAATAGTTCGTCTTGCGGGAATTGTTTTGGTAGTTGCATTTGTGGTTATGCAGTTTTTTCACCCCGAGAAAAATAGCGCGGATTCCACAGAAAATCACATTTTTAATACCGAGCAAATACCGCCCAACATACAAACCATTTTAAAAAATGCCTGCATGGACTGTCATTCGAACCACACCAGCTATTCATGGTATCATCGTATTGCACCGGTTTCGTGGATGGTAAACAAACACATTAAGGATGGGAAAAAAGAGCTTAATTTCTCGGAGTGGAGCGAAATGGATGTGTTTGAAAAAATTACAAAACTGGAAGAAGCCTGCCAGGAGACAGAAAGAAAAACCATGCCTATAAAATCGTATAGAAACATACATGCTGTAGCCCGGCTTACCGATGAACAAATTGCAGAACTGTGCAACTGGTCCACAAAATTAAGCGAAGAATTGCTTGCCAAAGCCATCGAAAATTAATACTGATCTTTTGTTAATTCCTCTATCTTTACATCCATTGGTATTTTTATGAGATTTAATCAGGAATCTGGTAGATTAAATAGCAAACAGTAATTATATATGAAGGTTTTGGTAATGTATGTTGATGAGTTTGGTTACAAACCGGCTCAAAAGAACCTGGCGGATGCTGAAGAGACAAGTGATGGAGCAACATTCCGCGATTCGATACTGGCTTTTATACAGGTAGAAGAAAGTGATGAAGAGAAGGATGTTAAAAGCCGCGAGAAAAAATTGGTAAACCATTTAAAATGGACAGCCAGAAAAAACAACTGTAAAAGTGTAATTCTTCACTCTTTTGCCCATTTATCTGAATCAAAAGCCTCGGTTGATTTTACCAAAGAACTTTTTGATTTAGCCGAACAAAGGTTACAAAATGCAGATTTTAAAACGGCACAAACTCCTTTCGGCTACTTTCTTGACCTTGAAATAAAAGCTCCCGGATTTTCACTGGCCCGAATTTGGGCTACACTTTAATTCGATGTTGGATACCAGATCATCTGCATTCTACGTGATTCTGACTACCTGATACCCGTTTCTGTGTTTCACTCTGAACTCTGAACCCTGAACTCTGAACTCTGTGACTGCACACTTAACAAACTCTACTTTCTTCCCGCTTCTTGCTACGTGCTTCCAACTTTAAACTATCTTTGCACACAAATAAGCAGATAAATGAAGTTTGAGGAATATTCCATTTCGTACGAGATAAAAAAAAACCTGGCAAAACACGATTTTCGACGGCCAACAGATATTCAGTTTAAGGCCATTCCACCTATTTTAAGAGGCGAAGATGTTTTGGCCATTGCACAAACCGGCACAGGAAAAACTGCAGCCTTTGCTATTCCGGTGATTCATAAAATACAGCAGGCAAAAAAACTACGACGTGCTGATGGAATAAAATGTTTGGTAATGGCTCCTACCCACGAACTGGCCCAACAAATAACAGACGTTTTTAAATCGATTTCAAAAAATACGGGTGTTAAAACGACCCACATTATTGGAGGAGTTGAACAGGCTCCTCAAATAGAACAATTACAGGGAGGTATAGATATTCTGGTGGCAACACCGGGCCGGCTCTTCGATTTGGTTAGTCAAGGCTATCTAATGCTGCACCGCGTTGAAACCTTAATTCTTGATGAAGCTGATCACATGCTTGATTTGGGTTTTATAAAAGACATAAATGATCTTATTCGATTTTTACCCAAAAAAAGGCAAACGCTTTTCTTTTCGGCAACCATTAATCCCAAAATAAAGAAACTGGCTTACTCGCTGGTAAAAAAGCCAATTAGGATCCAGATTTCACCCAAAAATCCAGTGGCAAAAAATATCGTACACGAGGTTGCTTTTATAGAAATGGAAGATAAACGAGCTTTCCTTGAACGTTTGGTAGATGAAAATCCGGAAGCTAAGATACTTGCATTTGTTCGCACCAAAGTACGTGCCGAAAGAGTAAAAAAAGCCATGGAACGCGTTAAAATTGAAAGCGAGACCATTCACAGCGACAAAGATCAAAAAGAACGCACAACTACACTCGACCGTTTTAAAAGAGGCTATATAAAACTCTTGATTACCACCGATGTAAGTGCCCGTGGAATTGACATTCCGAATGTGGATTTTGTGGTAAATTACGATCTGCCCGAAGTGCCCGAAAACTATGTTCACCGTGTTGGGCGAACTGGCCGGGGCAATAAAAAAGGCAGGGCTGTATCGTTTTGCAGTAGCGAAGAAAAGGAGTATCTGGATGGAATTGAAGCGTTTCTGGATAAAGAAATAGCGGTACTTGAAATAGAAAAAGAGGACTACATTGATACTCTCGAATTTACAAAAGACACCGATTACAACTGGAAGAAACTTATACGCGATAACGAAAAAGAGCTGAAAGAAGTTAAAAAGAAAAAGAAGAAAAAGAAGTGATCAGTCGCTGTCCCAGTGAAATCCGAAGATAAAATTAAAGGAAGAGTTATTAGTTATTAGGAAAAACCTGAACCTGTTGAGTCGATCAACAAACCTGCAACCTGCAACCTGTAACCTGTAACCTGTAACCTGCAACAACCTCTGCTATAACTCCCTCATCCAAATATTTCGAATTTCTGATGTGGTTATCCAGGTACAAATCCCAAATGGTTTCGAAAGATCCACCTCGGGGCGTGTGTTTAGCTTTCTTCCCCGGTAGCTAAAATCCACCAACTTATCTGCATCTACCCAAGCCGTTATTTGCTCATCTGTTACCTGTAGTTTTATTTGATACCAAACATCTTTATCAAAACGTTTTAAGGTCTTTGTTTCATTTTCCGACGCATCTAAACCATCAATGCAACTCAGTCCAACAACAGGGCCTCCCCATCCGCCTAATATCAGGGAACAAAACTCATCATTAACAGGAAATGTCATTCCACAAAAGAAATCATTACCTGCCGTTTTACAGGCTTCGAGATTCACTTCGTAATTCATTTTCGGAAATTCCCCTGTCCAGGTGATTCCACTTACACCATCGCCCATATTTATAACAATCTTCCCTTCTGAAACCGTTATGGGGCCCTCTGTTCCAAAGTTTGTAATCTCCCAGCCATTCAATGTTTTCCCGTCAAACAATAACTGCCCTCCTTCCGGAACATCAAAACCAGAAACAGGAGTATCACTATGATTATTTTGTTTTTTCTTTTGCGGCGTACAAGCCAGAACCAGTACAAGAAAAACAATTGCGGAAAGCCTTGGATATAACTTTCTAAAGTCCATTTTTATTCGAAGTTAGGAAAGAAAATTCCGTTAACCCTAAATTTGTATCGAAATTTTATGATTTGATTTCTAATTTGTATTCCAATTTATCCTACAAACTTATACCCCAGTCCATTTACCGTTTCCTTAACCATTTCCATGTTGTATCCCGAACCGGTTATTTTTACTTCGTTTGTTTGATTATTGGCGACCACCTGTGTTATTCCTTTCAGAGCTTCCAGATTACGTTTTACATTAGCTTCACAATGCGAGCAGGTCATTCCCTCTACTTTAACAACAGCACCTTTTGATTGCGCCATACTTCTTTTTTTCTGCCGGATCTGCAAAAAATAACCTCCAATTATTAACCCAATTAAAAGAATCGCAGAAACCAGTTCCAACCACTGTGGTAACATTTCATGACCGCTGCCATCACCATGAATGTGCATAACTTTGCTCAATATAAAATCGGCGGGAATAAAATAATTTGTCAACAAACCAAAAATAATTGCACCTCCAATAATAGTAGACAAGTAAACTGTCAGTGACTTTCGTCCCATGGTTTTTCCCAGTACCGTCATTGTTGCAACGTTTGTTGCGGGTCCTGCCATTAAAAAAACCAGTGCTGCACCCGGAGATACTCCTTTAAGTAGCAATACTGCTGCAATAGGTATTGAACCGGTAGCACAAATATAAATAGGAACCGATGCCAAAAGGACAACAAGAATTTCAATCAATCCCAGTCCCTGAAAACGGCTAAAAAAATCGTCCGGCAAAACAACAGCAATTAATGCAGCCGCTAAAAATCCAAGTATTAACCACTTTGCAATATCCTGTAAAAGTTCTATAAATGCATAGTCTGCTGCCCTGATCAGCGGTTTTCGGTTATCCGGAGCTGAGGATGTATGACATCCGCAATCATCGTCATCGCATGACTCCACACCTTCAACTGCTGCCAAGTCGAGTTTAAACGATGCAAACGGTGAGGCAGGTTTTGGCGGTTCTTTTACAAACCAATTGGTAAATACGCCCCCCAGCACACCTGTAATAAATGCTACAAACGGGCGTAACAAAGCGAAAGGCCAACCCAGCATTGAGTAGGTTGCAAAAATAGAGTCGACACCGGTTTGTGGAGTTGAAATAAGAAACGAATTACTTGCTCCTTTAGAAGCGCCATTTTTAAAAAACGAAATTCCTGTTGGAATTACACCACATGAACACAAAGGCATCGGAATCCCCAATAAGGAAGCGTTCAGCGCCGATTTAAAATCAGATTTTCCGAGGTATTTATCGATGTGTTTCTGCGGAAAATAAACTTTCAATAATCCGGCGAAAATTAAACCCAGCAACAACCAGGGCGCCATTTCCATCAACAAAAACCACAATTCTTCAATATAGTTTTGAATATACTCCATACGATTTCTTATTTACACTTAAAACAAACAAAATACAGGCTTGTTTTTTCGCTCCAAAATTAAAAGTTTGTAAATTAAAAAGTCATCTAAGAGTTATGATAAAAAACAGCGTTCTAATTATTCAAAATTTCCGACCTTCTTTTTGAATGAAAAAAAGTGGCTCCGTCACACAACGAAGCCACTTTATAGAATTTATATACTGTCTGTTTTAGTGCAACAGATTAAATCATTGAGTTAAATTGCAAAAGACAAGGCTTTCGAAGTTTTGAAAACCAAGGAGTTTACTTGCATAAACGACTGTTTTCCAAACGAGAGTAACGCAGTCCTTTGTGATTTTAGCAATGATTAAATAATCGCTTCCATTGCTTCCATCGCCTCGCGCAATTCTGCACCGATAATTTCAACATCACTGTAACGAATCTCATCGTTGATTTCAATCAACTCTTTATTATCAACATGAGCATCAATTCCTTCGTTGAAGTTTTTACCAATAACGTTGGTTTCAATCTTACTCATAAAATCAGCCAACAAAGGTTTACATGCATGATCAAACAAATAACATCCGTACTCAGCAGTATCAGAAATTACACGATTCATTTCATACAATTTTTTACGTGCAATTGTATTTGCAATCAGCGGAGTTTCGTGCAACGACTCATAGTAAGCCGACTCAGCCTTAATACCTGCCTCGCCCATTACATCAAATGCCAATTCAACACCCGCTTTAACAAAAGCCACCATTAAAGTTCCGTTATCGAAATATTCCTGTTCGCTAATTTCAGCATCAGTTGCCTCTGTTTTTTCAAATGCAATTTCTCCGGTAGCTGCACGCCATTTTAACAAGTTAGCATCGCCATTTGCCCAGTCTTCCATCATGGTTGAAGAGAAAGTTCCGTCCATAATGTCATCCATATGTTTTTCGAACAACGGGCGCATAATTGTTTTTAACTCATCAGCCAACTTAAAGGCTTCAATTTTTGCAGGATTCGAAAGACGATCCATCATGTGGGTAATACCTCCCAGTTTTAAAGCTTCGGTTGTAGTTTCCCAACCATACTGAACCAATTTTGCAGCATAAGCAGGCTCAATCCCTTTTTCAACCATTTTGTCGAAACACAAAATAGAACCGGTTTGTAACACACCACAAAGAATAGTTTGCTCACCCATTAAATCCGATTTCACCTCGGCCACAAACGACGAATGCAAAACACCTGCTTTATGACCACCAGTACCAACACAGTAAGCTTTTGCAATCTCTAATCCATCTCCATTCGGATCATTTTCGCGGTGAACTGCAATAAGTGTAGGAACACCAAATCCACGTAAAAACTCAGCACGAACTTCTGATGCAGGAGATTTTGGAGCTACCATAATTACAGTAATATCAGGACGAATCTGCATTCCTTCTTCCACAATATTAAAACCATGCGAATAGGAAAGACAGGCTCCTTTTTTCATTAACGGAATGGTAGCATTAACAACAGGAGTGTGATACTTGTCCGGCGTTAGGTTTAAAACCAGATCAGCCTGAGGAATCATTTCTTCGAAAGTTCCAACCGCAAATTTATTTTCTGTTGCGTTTGTATAAGAAACATGCTTCTCGTCTATTTCCACCTGACGAAGTGCATAAGAAATATCCAGGCCGCTGTCGCGCATATTTAATCCCTGTGCCAATCCTTGTGCACCACATCCCAGAACAACAATTTTTTTACCTTCCAATTTTTTAACACCATCAGAAAATTCTGATTCATCCATAAAATCACATTTTCCTAACTGCTCCAACTGAATTCGCAATGGAATTGAATTAAAATAATTTCCCATTTGATCTATTTTTTAATTATGAATTAATACTATAACTTTTTTCGTCATGCTGAACCAGATTCAGTGTCTATTCCCATAGAAACTAAATCGAGAGGATGACGATGTTTTATACACTACAAAGCAACTAAATATTAAAGAAAACAAAATGTAAAAATACATGAATTTTAGGTATTTTTAATGGATTCAACATAAACTATTTGTTACCATATATAAAACATTGATTTAGTTTTCAGCTGATTAAACAAAATAGCCACTTGCATATTTGTAAGACAACTATAACGACTTTGTGCGGTACTGCAATGGTGAAATTCCCACCTCGCGTTTAAAGAACTTGGCAAAATAACTCTGATCGGGAAAGTTTAAACGGTGCGAAATTTCAGTTACACTTAAGTTGGTATGCACCAGTAAGCGTTTAATCTCCAGAATTTGTTTCGATTTTATAATCTGCGACGAAGTTTTCCCGGTCAACTGATTTACCGTTTGTGTGAGATGATTGGGTGTTAAAGCCATTTTATTGGCATATTCGGCTACGGTTAAATTTTTATTGTAATTCTCTTCAACCAACTGAAAAAACTTTTTTACAACAATATGCCCCTTCCCTTTTAAAATATTTTCATCGCTTTTATACAACGATGCACTGCTGGTTAAAATCAAATCGAGTAACGAACGCAGCAATTCAATCGAAAACTCCTCTCCTTTTTGCAATTCAGCAATTCCTTTTTTAAACAGGCTTTCCAAAAAATCTATATCTGAATTCTTTGTCAATATCAATGGCGGATTATCCTGTCGGATAGTAAAAAAGAAAGGAAATTCAATCAAACGATTCTGATTGCTTTTATTAATAAGGTAAAACTCAGCGGTAAAAATAAAAATGTAGCCTTCAATATCGTGCGACACTTCTATTTTATGTGCCTGCCCCGGTGACATAAAAAACACACAGGGAGGTTTTATTTCGTATTTATTTCCGTCGATTACATGAAAACCAGATCCCCGGGCAAGGTAGAGTACTTCAAAAAAATCGTGACGGTGCGGATATTTAACAGCAAAATGGCGGTTGGCATCAAACACCTCTACCTGAAACTGCTGACTTTCGCCTTCGGCTGTACTAAAATTATGCAGGCTGTAAACCGGTATATTTTCTGACCTTTTATTCATCACTTATTCTACCACTTCAAAAGAATCGAGAAAATAATTCACCGATTTATTAAATGTATTTTTCGATGGTGAAATAACCTGTAAGATATACATCTTGTTTTGAATTAAATAACTTCTCATTTTTATTACGGCAAGTCCATCTTTAACATCAATCTTTATTTCACGCCCAGGATAATCTTTGTATTTAATAATGTGAGTAGAGAGCAAACGCCCCTGAACGTTGCTGACCGTTCCATTTATCGAATTTGTAAAAAATTCAGACAACTGCTCTTCACCCATCTGCCTGCTATCAATAATATCTACGGGATAAATAGTAAATCCACTTCCGTATAAAACATTGGCATCCTTTCCCAGTTGTGGTTCAAAAACATACTGTTTCACTTCTAAATTGCCAATTTCTGTTTCTACTATTTGCGAGTGCTCTTTGGGTTCCTCTGGGAAAAGCATTAAGAAATTGGCATCTGCACAGGTAAAACTTTTCCATCCACTTGTATCTGAAGATGCAAAATACATGCTTCCCATTTTTATTTCCTGCCATTTTTCTTTCACCTCAAAACCAACTTTTTTCCCCAGATAACCAAAAACTCCGGCTGTCAAAGCTCCAATAATAATTCCAATTAATTGTGTTTTGCTCAATCCCTGGCGTTTTTTTACACCTGATTTCTTTTCAGGTTCCGCTTCATGGTCTTTCAGTTTTGATTCAGAACTTGATTGCACGGGGACAGCAGATTCTGGAATACAAACCAAATGTTTATACGCATCAAAATCTTTTTGCGGATTATTTCCTATCCAATCGATATAATTATTAGTCAAATGTGTTTTACATTTTCCACAGTAAACCATGTACTCAGTAACCACCGGATTATAATATCCACAACTTTCACACCTGTGATAATACATTCTGTAACTCTCTGATAAATTTGTTAATCTTCCAACTTTAAAGTATATCCCAGCGAAAGTCGGATAACCCGATGTTTGTATTCTTTAATATCATCCTGGTAGGCAACGTTGGGAATTCCATAGTCGTACGACAAAGCTATATTAAAACCACCATCCATTAAAAATCCAACTTTCCCGGTTACGCCGTAATCAAGCCTTTTAAAATTGGGATCGGCTGTATCACTACCCCAAACAGGTTCCGAATCCGTTACAGGGTCAGTTCCATAAGAAGAAAAAGTAACCTGCGAATTTCCAAACAAACCATAACCGATATAAGGACCGGCACCAACATAAACTTTATTTCGCGAACGTAAACGGTATCTGTATTTTAAATATAGAGGTACATCAACATAATACAGGGTAGTGGTGTTCTCGAGCGTTAATTGCTCTTCATTCAAGTCCTGGCTGAATCCCTTACTTTCAAATAAGATTCCGGATTCTACTGTAAACTCCTCCGACCGGCTCTTTTTTAACACATGATCGTATAAAGCACCAATGTGCATCCCAAACAACATTTTATACGAATCTTCAATTTCTGTATAGCTTTGGCCCTGCGAAAACTTCATGCTGGCAACATTCCCCCCCCCTGTAAAAGTTATTGATGGCTGCTGAGCACGGGCAGAAAAAACAAATAATATGATAAAAGGGATGGCTAGGAATCGAATTGGTTTCATAATGTGTTCACTTAAATTTGCAAGTGAAAGATAATCATAAATTCGTAAACGAATAATTTAACACCTCTTTGATATAATCTGATGTGTATAAAAAAACACATTAAAAAGACTCTTACAAATTATTCTATTTTTGCCGAATGATCAAAACATCCCGCAACTTAAAATTATTTTTGGGGCTGTTTCTTTTAACAGTATACAATAATGGTTTTGCTTCTCAGAAGGAAAAAGAATCCAAATTACTATCCAATTCTAGACCTACTGCCTTTTATGGTTTTCAAACCGATTCCATTCATCAGTTCAATTTTCTGTATCACAATAAAAAAAGTGGGTTCAAACCTTTTATTGCTCCAACCTTATTAATTGCCGGAGGCACTGCATTACATTTGTCCACAAACTTTCAGGAAAATTTTCAGGATTGGATAAACAAAAAATCCAACTACTCCGGGAATATGGAAGATTACATACAATATATTCCTTTAGTTGCGGTTTACGCATTAAATGCATGGAATATTAAAGGAAAAAACAACTTTGGAAACCGGACAGCAATAATCGCCAAGAGCTACCTTTTGAATGCTCTTTGGGTTAAAAGTTTTAAAAAAATAACCGATACAAAACGCCCAAATGGTAAAAAATATTCTTTTCCGTCAGGACATACATCGGTAGCTTTTGCCATGGCCCATTTTATGCATAAAGAATATGGTAAAATCACCCCCTGGTATAGTATTGGAGCCTATTTTTCGGCCGCATCGGTTGCAACATTGAGGGTAATACATAACGAACACTGGGTGGGCGATGTTGTGGCAGGCGCAGGTTTTGGAATACTGTCCACCGAACTGATTTACCTTACCCATCTGTATAAGTGGGACAAGGCACACCTAAAACACTTCGATATTTTCCCATTCCAAACCCACAAATATAAAGGACTCACTCTCGTTTACAGATTCTGACTAACAATCATTGCTTCTGGCTTCCCTTGAAATCAATGTCTCAATACTTTCCAATCTGGCATATTTTTTGTTAAATCATACGCCAAAATTATATTGTATGTCGACAGAACCCTATAACAAAAAATGGTACGTTATTTACACACGATCAAGAGCGGAAAAAAAAGTTGAAGCAGAGCTTCGAGCCAGGCAAATTGAATGTTTTCTTCCTTTGCAAAAAAGTTACGCCAATGGAAAGACCGAAAAAAATGGGTGGATACACCTCTTATACCTGGCTATTGTTTTGTACATATTACCCGAAAGGAATACGATGCAGTGCTGCAATTGCAAAATGTTGTTTGTTATGTCACATTCGAGGGAAAGGCAGCTGTCGTACCTCCGGAACAGATTCAATCCCTTCAACAATTGGTAAATCAATACAAGTTCGACATAACTGTTTCACACGAAAACTTTAAACAAGGTAAACTAGTTGAAATTATCAAAGGGCCTCTGGTTGGAATGCGGGGAGAATTGATCGAAACTCGCGGAAAAAACAAATTTATGATCCGAATGGAAAAAATCGAGTCCATTTTTTTTATTAAAATAAACGCAGAATGCCTCAGTGCCGTACCCGAAATGAGCAATGCAATTTGTTAACCACATTATTTGCAGGAAGCAACCTTGGTTCAGGCTACCTGAAGGAATAGTAAAATTCGGAATGAAACTCCTCGCAGCAAGCTGACGAGGTATTACATTTGAAAAATCACTATGTTATTCGCATTAAGGTGCGGAGAATAAAACCCTTGAGATCCCTCGGCATCGCTCGGGATCAGTTTGGCTAAATGATTTTGAAAACAAAATCATAGTCTCACTGATTTAATCTGGCAGTTAACATACTTTTGTTTTAATAAAATCATATTTTTGCATAAAAATTTATTTCAACATTGAATAGAAACACCAGTAAATACACAATAACATTTCTCATCTTATTTTTATTTAACGCGAGAGGTTATACCCAGAGCTTTTTCGAGGGAATAAACTTTTTCGAAGGAATAAACATTGGAGCAAAACTCGGAACATCAAAATTACTCACCGAAATAGAACCCGGATTTTCAGGTACTATTAATGAATTTGAGAATACTTTTGGACTATCCTCCGATCTGGAATTATCAAAAAACATAGGAAAACACTGGGATATAGGAACACACATTTTTCTCTCAAGGCTACATGGCCATACAGATCATCCCAATTTTTCAGCCACCGGCCATCATTATCAAATGCAAACGATTAACGATGAGTCCATTGAATACCACAGTAATCTGCTTGGGCAGACTTTTTTCATCAGTTATTATTTTAAGGAACAGGAATACAAAAAAAACACATCCAACCTGAATCCCTTTCTAAGGGCCGGTATTGGTTATGTAGGTTACATGTCGAAGCTAAAGTACTCCGCTGCTCCCGACGATGAGCTAATATTCGGAAAAAATTTAAACGGTTTTGAAAAAACGGGCGTTACATCAACTGTATTTGAGTTGGGAGGTGGTGTGAAAGCCAGTCTATCTCACCACGTTTTTATCACAGCCTCAACTACATTTAACATCGTCACGTACGACTTCCTTGATGTTGTTCATAATTATACAACAAACGGAGAACGCCTCAATGTAATGGGTTTCTTTTCTGAATTTAAAATCGGCATCTTCTACAGCATCGGTAAAAAACCAGGTTCCGGAAAAAAGAAATCAGGAAAATTAACCAATAGCCATCTTCCCTTTTCATCACGAAAATAACAAGCTGATAGTTCGTTGATACACACTCATCCATCCACTTTATATTATAATAAACATCGATAATAACACACCATTTATTGGTTTGGTTATAGCATATTATATATATTTGTAACTTCGTCTTAAATGTGCCATCTACTCATACAATAAAATGTAACTGAGGAGGCGAAGCAGTATTTAATCCAAACAAATCGCACACACACCCAACCATTAACATAATCACTACCAACCATTTAGCACAAATGCCCAAAACCAAACAATTCCCTTATTCCCAGCTAAACACGCTTAAATCTACTCTACATGTTCCTGAACAGCGAAACCACAGGTTATTCACTTAATCTGGTGCACCAGTTTTGTGAATCAACTCATGCTTGTTGTAGCTGAGACGGGTTAAAAATCAACGCATATTTATACAAGAATGAAGAAACAACTTACCATAGCCATTGATTTTGATGGCACCATAGTAGAACATAAATTCCCTGCAATAGGAAAGGAAATTCCCTTTGCATCCGATACATTGCGTGCCTTGCACAAAAAAGGCCACCGACTTATTTTATGGACCTATCGCGCAGGACAGGAACTGGAAGAAGCTGTGGAATTTTGCAACAGGAAAGGCATCGAATTTTATGCCATTAATAAAAACTACCCCGAAGAAAAAATGAGCGACAAAATAAGCCGGAAAATATTGGCCGACCTGTACATCGACGATCGAAATTTTGGAGGCCTGCCTAACTGGACAGAAATCTTCCACTCCCTCCACCCCGAAGAAAAAACAGAAAACCCAAAACCCAAAAAGAAGAAAGGCTGGTGGAGATAAAAACCAACTACACGGGGCAGAGCGCTAAGAGCTAACAGCAAAGCGCCAGAGACCAAAAGCAACTCTGAACCAACAACCAACAACCAACAACCAACAACCAACAACCAACATCCAACAACCAACAACCAACATCGATAATACAATAACACCATTATAATGAAAAATTTAAAATTCAAACCCTTTCCCCTGCTACTTGCACTGCTTTCTCTCTCTCTCTTCTCCTGCCGCAGCAGCAAGGAGCTGATTTATATGAAAGACGTGCAAAACAATCAGATGATAAAGGCCCTGGCAGATTCTGTCACCGAATACATCATTGAACCCGGCGACATCCTTTATGTTAGTATAAAGTCGATGAATGCCGAAGTAAATGCACTCTTTAATCCCGAATCAAATATGGAGACACAAACCGGAAATACCTATCAGCGTTTTACAACCCCGCAAGGCGCTTACCTGTATGGGTATGAAGTAAATGAACAGGGAAACCTTAAGTTGCCGATAATTGGCGATATCCCTATAGCCGGACTTCCCAATTCGGAAATTGAAAAACTTGTGCAAACCTATGCCGACAAATACCTCAAGGAAGCCATTGTAAAAGTAAAATTGCTCAATTACAAGGTGACCATTACGGGTGAAGTAAAAAAACCAGGTGTGTATTACAACTACAACAATACATTTACGGTAATGGAAGCCCTGGCCATGGCCAACGGCAATACCGATTATGCCAACATCACAAATATATTGGTTATTCGGCCCCAGCCCGGCGGACAAAAAGCAATGATCCTCGATCTTTCCGCATCAAATGCCTGGATGCAAAAAGGTTTTTACCTGCATCCCAACGACTATATTTTTGTTGAACCCGACAAGCATAAAAACTTCCAGCTCAATGCACAGATGTACTCCATGATCATCTCATCGGCAAGTTTATTGCTGGCAGTATTCGGATTACTGAAATAGAGAAAGCCAAAAGCCAGAAGCCAGAAGCCAGTGATCAGTTTTACAATTTAACTGTTCATCAATTTACAAACACATCAACACAACAACACAACAAAAAGTAATTCTTTAACCATGAAAGAAAACATGACCTCTAATTTCCATAGCGAAACGGATAACTCCGATGAAATAGACATCAAACGACTTATTTTCCTTTTGCTTCGTAAATGGTATTGGCTGGCCTTATGCCTCATCCTCGCAGTGGCCGGAGCTTTTTTCTATATAAAATACGCTCCCAAAAAGTACAATATCGACACCAGTCTTTTGGTTACCGATGCCAACAAAGGATTCAATGTTGAAAACATGTTTATGGAAAACTTTATGGCCGGCGGGAATAAAGTAATGCTGCAAAACGAAATTGAATTCCTGCGCTCCTATACCCTTAACTACCAGGCCATCGACAACCTCAACTGGCAAAGTGCATGGCAAAAAAAGAACCTCGTGGTATGGAATGGCATCTACCTTAGCGAACCCTTTATTCTCAACAAAGCAGAAGAAGCCCCTAACCCCTCCGGTATACAAATCAATATCACCCCGGTATCTCCTACTCAGTATACCGTAGCAGCCAAAGGACAAGTCAAAATCAACGGGCAATTAACCGAAATCGACTTCTCCCAAACCGCAGAATACGGAAAACCCTTTCAAAACCAATATTTTAAATTTACGCTCCACCCCAAAGAAGACGCCGAAAAACTTTTGGGCGATGAATACCGCTTTTGCTTTATCAACAAAAGCAAGCTTACCTACTCGTACCTTAAACGTATAAACACCAATTTCAGCAAAGACAGCGAGGTAATTAAACTTTCGGCCGAAAGCTCCGAGCCCATGCGCGAAATACACTACCTCAACGAGTTGATACGTGTTTACCTCGAACTAAAACTCAAACTGCAAACCCAAACCCAAAAACGTTCGCTCGACTTTATCGACAGCCAGCTTTCAGGTATCTCAAGCGACCTCAGTGAAGCCGAAACCAGCTTTACCGAATTCCGCTCCAAAAACCAAATCATCGATATCACCAGCCAGGGAAGCCTCATTATGGAGCAACTCAAAGAAATTGAGCAGGAAAAATCGCAACTGCAAATGCAGCTCGATTACTTTAAAAACCTGCAAAAATACCTGGGCAATATCCAAAGCGCCGACCAGCTTATTGCCCCTTCGGTGGTAGGCGTTACCGATGCTACTCTCAATGCCCTGGTACTTAAACTCAGCGAACTTTACAGCCGCCGGAAAGTACTCGCCTTTAGTGCCCACGAAAACAACCCCACGCTTATTCTCCTTAACCAGGAAGTTGCACAAATCAACGACCAGCTGCGCGAAATTCTTGTTAACCTCATCGATAACACACAAATCTCCGTTCATACACTTAACAACCGTTACGCGCGTATTAACAGGCAGCTAAACAATATGCCCGAGCAAGAGCAACAGTTAATCAATATTCAGCGGCAATACGAGCTTACCAACGAAATTTACACCTTTCTGCTGCAACGACGTGCCGAACTCGAAATCTCGCTGGCAGCTGCTGTTGTCGATCTCCAGATTATCGATCCGGCACAGCTCGAACGCCTGGTTCCAATTAACAAAAGCCCCATGCTTATTTTACTTATTGCCGCCTTCCTCGGCCTCCTCCTGCCTGCAGTACTTATACTCCTGGTCGACTTTTTCGACAACTCCATCCATCTCCAGGAAGACGTGGAAAAACTCACTCCGCTTACCATTATCGGAAACGTTTTCCACAGCAACAACCGGTCCGAGCTCGTAGTGGTAGAAAATCCCACCGCTCCCATTACCGAAAGCTACCGCACCATACGCACTAACCTCCAGTATAAGTTTACTGCCAGCAATCAAAAAGTTATTGGCTTACACTCGGTTGTACCCGGCGAAGGAAAAACATTTAATGCCACCAACCTTGCCAGCATCCTGGCCATGAACGACAAAAAAGTAGTACTCATAGGCGCCGATATGCGTAAACCGCGCTTACACCAAATATTTAACCTCCCCAACAGCAAAGGACTCAGCAACCTCCTGGCCGCACAAACCAATCACAAAGAGATCATCCAAAAAACCAACATCGAAAACCTCTCTGCTATCGTTTCTGGCCCCATTCCACCAAATCCGGCAGAGCTGCTCGAACGTCCGGCCTTTAAAGAGCTTCTCGATCAGCTAAAATCACAATTCGATTATATCGTTATCGACAACGCCCCCGTATCGCGCGTTACCGATGGCCTTATCACCAGCAAACATACCGACCTCAACCTCTTTATATTACGCTACGGTGTAAGTAAAAAAGACCAGCTTAAATTTATTAACGACATTGCCAGCCAGGGCATTATGAACAATTCCGCCCTTGTTATAAACGACGTTAAAATGAGCAGAATTGGTTATGGATACAACTATAGTTATAAATATGGTTACGGGAAAGGTTATGCGAATTAAAAGCATCGCGTACCGGCGGGACATTTCGGTCTGCGCCTGCAAGCTGCCTCGTAGCAGTCGTGTTTCACAAAGCACTTAGTTAGCTCATGCCAATCGCTCACCAAGTGCCCGTTCAACATCGCCCGCCACTTCACCAGGCTTTCCGGCTACGCCCGGCCCGGGGCCGGCAGTACAACTAAAGACCGGCATAAAACTAAACCACTATGCACTGGAAGTACATAGGTTTAAGATTGAATGAAATTCATTTGTGAGAATGAAGATCGACGTGAAGATGGAAGACAGGTACTCCCCTTTTCCAAAACAACTTCGTGCTTCGCGCTTCAAACTTCTTGCAATGGGATAATATTTTATAGAAACTGAAAGTAGCTGCAATAAGATTGCAGGGTTTTAACCATTTACTGGAAAATAAAAACCTAATAACAAAAACATTTTAATAGTATACCAAACATGAAAGCACAATTTATCGGCCTTGGATATATAGGCCTTCCAACCGCAGCCATAGCAGCCCAAAAGGGCGTACAGGTACATGGCGTCGATGTAAATCAAAAAGTTGTAGATACCATTAACCGTGGAGAAATCCACATTATCGAGCCCGGGCTTGAAGCCGTTGTAAAAGAAGGCGTCGACAAAGGATTTTTCAAAGCCTCGCTAACACCCGAAATAGCCGATGTACACCTAATCGTTGTCCCCACACCATTTAAAGGACATCAGGAACCCGATATTTCCTTTGTTGAATCAGCAACCTTAGCTGTATTACCACACCTGAAAGAAGGTGATACTTATATTATTGAATCCACCTCACCGGTGGGTACCACAGAACAAATGGCAAGGCTTATCTTTGCCCAACGTCCCGAGCTCGAAGGGAAAATTTACATTGCTTACTGCCCCGAGCGCGTACTGCCCGGAAACGTATTGCACGAACTCATTCACAACGACCGTGTAATTGGTGGAATTGACGAAGCTTCCACCGAAAAAGCCAAAGAGTTCTACCACACCTTTGTACAGGGCAAGCTGCACAGCACCAACGCCCGCACTGCAGAAATGTGCAAGCTCACCGAAAACTCTTCGCGCGACGCACAAATCGCTTTTGCCAACGAATTGTCTTTTATTTGCGACAAAGCCGGAATTAACGTTTGGGAGCTTATCGAACTTGCCAATAAACACCCAAGAGTAAACATCCTGCAGCCCGGTGCCGGAGTTGGAGGTCACTGTATTGCCGTAGACCCATATTTTATCGTTTCCGAATATCCGCGCGAATCACGGTTAATCAACACCGCCCGAGAAATTAACAACTACAAAGCCTTCTGGTGTGCCGAAAAAACAAAAACAGCCATGCTGGAGTTTGAACTTAAACACGGCCGTAAACCCAAAACCGCCATCATGGGACTGGCCTTTAAACCCAATATCGACGACCTGCGCGAAAGCCCCGCCAAATACATTGCCCAAAAGGTAATGCAAAGCGAACAAAACAATTTTCTGGTGGTAGAACCCAACATCGAAGAACACTCGGTATTTAAACTCACCAACTACAGCGAAGCCTACCAACAGGCCGATATTATCGCCTTCCTCGTAGCCCACGATGAGTTCAAAACACTCGAATACAACAACGACAAAATAATCCTCGACTTCGCCGGAGTCTTCAAAAAATAATATTTTAGCACGAACTTTCTCCTCCTCTCAGGAGAGCCTGTCCCGACTCTTCGTCGGGAAGGGGACCGCGTTTACAGCGGTGAGGTAGTCAAATCCACCAATTTTAATCTAAAACAACCATGACAAAAAAACGAATCCTATTAGTCTTCGGCACCCGTCCCGAAGCCATAAAAATGGCCCCCCTGGTAAAAGAATTCCAGAAACACCCCGACACCTTCGAAACAATCGTTTGTGTTACCGGGCAACACCGCGAAATGCTCGACCAGGTTCTTAACCTCTTTGAGATAACGCCCGACTACGACCTTAATATCATGAAACAGGGACAGGATCTCTACGACGTTACCGCCCGTGTTCTGACAGGTATGCGCGATGTATTAAAAGAAGCTGCTCCCGATGTGGTACTGGTACACGGCGATACCTCTACCTCCACCACCGCAGCCCTGGCAGCCTTCTACCAGCAAATACCTGTTGGGCATATCGAGGCCGGGCTACGCACCCATAACATTTACAGCCCCTGGCCGGAAGAAATGAACCGCCAGATTACCGGGCGTTTGGCGAGCTACCACTTCTCCCCTACACCACTCAGCAAACAAAACCTGCTCGCCGAACAGGTAAAAGAAGAGAACATCCACATTACCGGTAACACCGTTATCGATGCCCTCTATTGGGTAATCAATAAACTGAAAACCGACACCACCCTCGAACAGTCCATCACCAATACACTCATCGACTTCGGCCTCCCTGCAGAGAAACTACATTCGTGGCACAATCAGTGTAATCCGCGTAAATCCGCGCAATCTGCGTTAAGCCCGGATAAGAGCTCCGACACTGCAGATCCCGCCGAACCTCGCAAACTCGTTCTAATTACAGGACATAGAAGAGAAAACTTCGGACAAGGCTTCCTTAACATCTGCGAAGCCATTAAACACCTCGCCGAACAACACCCCGACGTGGACTTCGTCTACCCCATGCACCTCAACCCAAATGTCAGAAAAGCAATCTCAGACGTATTTGGGAACACGTCCCCCTTAGAAAAGCCTGCCCGGCTTGCTTTTGCAGACGGGGGCGTGGCCGACGAAGGAGACCGGGGGATTGAAAAAGGTGCAAATGAAAAAGGGGAATTGGGAAATACCTACTTCATAGAGCCTTTAGACTACTTACCATTTGTGCAATTAATGTCCTCCTCCTACCTGGTCCTCACTGACTCGGGCGGCATTCAGGAAGAAGCCCCCGGCTTAGGAAAACCCGTACTCGTAATGCGCGACACCACCGAACGCCCCGAAGCACTCGATGCTGGTACCGTGAAATTGGTGGGGACTGATAAAGCCACCATCATCCGAGAAGTATCTGCATTGATCAGTGAGCCGAAGGCATACGAGGCAATGTCGAAAGCGAATAACCCTTATGGGGATGGGATGGCTTGTGCTAGAATAGTCAAAATATTAAATCAATAAAAAGGAAGTACCTTCTCTTTTAGTTATAAATAGGGGAAGGTATTTCCCTCTCTTTGGATAAAAGTAAGATAGAAAACCGTAAAATATGAGACTAAAAAATAAATGAAAAAAGCTCTAATCTCCGTAACTTTTTTTAATATTCTGGGAGCAGGACTAGGATTTATTATCAATGTTCTTATCGCGCGTATTTTTCCGGTCGAAGTATTTGGGCGCATTAATCTTCTCCTTTCTATTAGTACAATATCAATGACCATATTCGAGTTTGGTTATTTCAATTCCTTGGTGATTTTCTACAATAAGCAAAAGATAAAAGAATATGATCAGGACTTGCTCAACTTGATTACTCGCAAATACTTTTTGTTTTTATTGAAAATAATTCCTTTATATGGCCTAATTTTATTTTTTATCGATAAGTACTATAGTTTTTCATTTTGGGAGTTTGTCTTTCTTATTTCATCAGCTCTTTTTCTTGTTTTATATAGATTCTTTACAACCTACTATCAGGCTTTAGGGCGTTGGTCTAAGTACAATCTATTAAATATCTCATATAGTCTCCTGAAAGGCGGCATATTACTAATCGGAGGAGCTATAGCAGTTTACATTTTAAAATGTACACCAGAGTATGAACTGTACCTAAAATTGTACATTTTATATGCTATTTCATTGCTAATATTTGGGTTTATCTCATCCTACAATCAGATAGGAATCCAGTATAGTAACAATTACGATGATAAATTATTGAAGAAAACGATCCTCTCCATCGGCATTACAAATATTATTATTGCACTGTCAATGCGATTGGATAATGTTATCATTGAATATTTCCTGGGGGCACAGGAAGTAGGAGTTTATGCTGCTGCAAATACACTGGCTCTGGCTTTCCCTTTGATAACAGGATCAATAATGCGGGTTTTTATGCGCGAAGCATCAAACGATTCAATCAATTTCTTGAATAAAATCCTAAAATTTCAGAAAAAATACTTCATCCATTTATTAGGCTTCATCATTGTTGTAATTTTATTGAGTCCACATTTAATTGAGTTTCTTTTTGGTGAAAAATATATTAACTCGATTCCAATTTTTCAGATCTTAATAGTTGCATATATTGGTGGCGTATTCTTCACTCCCCTAGAAAGCTTTTTTTATAATGAGAACTCAAATTTAATTCTTCGTCTAAAGTTTATTCAATTAATACTTTTCTTAATTGGATCAGTATGTCTAATAAAAGTATTTTCATTAGTTGGAGTGGCCCTTACAGTTGTCCTAACAAGAGTTTTTGCTTGGATATTTTTATCAATAAATTCTTATAAGCAAATATCTAATTACAATTCTCAAAATCAAGTTTAGTTTTTATTAAGATGTCTAAAACAGTTTATATATGGGGTTACTACGGAGTAGGAAATTTGGGCGATGATCTAATGTTGCTAACCATACAGCAGCAGTTTGATCAAGCTAGTCAAATATTTCCAGTTTGCTACTCTACCCCCGGTTACCAGATAAATCCAAGAATAAAATTTCAGCCAAATATCGTATCCAATAAAAAACACACAAATAAGCTGCTTAATTTCATACTAAATCTTGCGTCTGTTTTTCAAACAATGTTAAAAACGAAAGTTCTCATTTTTGGAGGTGGAACCCAATATTTTGAAAGCAGAAAATTTGATTGGCTAACATTTTTGATTAAGTACATCTCAATCTTAATAGTCAAGTTTATAGGAGGACGGGTTATCCAATTATCAATAGGAATCGGAAATATACATTCACCTTTCAACATTTTTTTACTAAAGCAGATATTCCTGAAGAGTGATTTAATTTTTCTTCGAGATAAAGTTTCATTTGATAGAATAAAAAAAGTCTTACCTAATAAACCTGATATTTATCTTGACAAGGACATCTCCTATTATTATTATCACAAGTTGATTTGTCAAAATAAATTAGACAAAACCAAAATTGGACTAAATTTTATAGATTATTATAACTACCTAGAGAAGAACCCGGCAAAAAGAAAAGCCTTTATTGAAGAAGCGGCAAGACTCATCGACTTTATCCAAGAAAGCAATATGGAAGTTATCCTCTTCTCTTTGCAAAAAAATAGAGGCGGAAAAGATTATGAGTTTAATCGAGAAATCATAAAACAATCACAGTATCAAAACAATATTCACTTTGTTGATTATTCTTCTAATGTAGAAGAATTTATTGAGCAAATTAGTTCATTGAATATTGCAATCGGAATGCGATATCATTTCAATTTGTTAGCGCTCCAGAATAATATTCCATCCATCGGAATAAATTATCAACCTAAAGTGCGGCATGAGCTACATCGCTATTCCCTTGACAACCTATCTATTGAGATGAATGATTTCGATTTCGAGAATGTTCAGTTAAAAGTTAAATACATCTTGGATAATATAGAAGAATTGAATCAAACGTTAAAGTCCAAGAACGTACTATTTGCAAATCCAAAGAGTTCTATTTGGGAACAAACACTTAGATTGATTGATGATGAGCTTTTTTCTAAATAAGATATCTCCATTAAACCTACGAAACCTTCTTTTCTTTATAGGTATTAGTTTTATTGCTTACGTCGTAGAGTATAATAATTTATCTGCATTTTTCTATCTCATTCTGGTATTGGAGGTAATTATATCAGTCGTTAACAGACAGCTTGGATTCCTACTATTTATCGTTTTATTATTTCTATTTGATGACATTCCATATGATTTAACGCTATCTGATCAATTTGTTTCCATCCATACTATGACTATTGCAGGACAAACGGGCTCAAAGATTTTAACATTATTCTGGATGCTTCTAATAGCTTTTGATTTCGTGAAGTCCAAACAATACCTCCCAAAAAGTAATTTGAGAAATGTAATGTTTGCCCTCCTTATTCTATCAGTATTTACAGGAATCCTTCACGGAAATTTACTTTATCTTGGTCCGTTCATCAATGATCTAAGATTCTTTATTAACTTCTTTGTTGGCTTTTTAGGTGTAATACTCTATATAGAAAAAGAGGATTACGTCCAAAAGATTTTTCAAGTTTTGGGACTAATCTTTACTGCGAAATTAGTCATCCTTCTTTTTTTAACATTCTCAATCTCCAGGCAAACCATATTATATAAAATGAGCGGTGATACTGGGTTATATTTATTACCTTCCTTTGTATTGATCTTCTATTTAACTATAAAAGAAAAAAATAAAATTATACCATTTATCGGAATCATTATTTGTTTTCTATTTATTGGAATCTCAGCATCGAGAGGAAAACTAGTAATATTAGTATTGCAATTAGGCCTTTTCTTTTTTGCTACAGGAAATTTAAAGAAGCTTCCAATATTTTTTTCACTATTGCTTATTCCTGTTCTGATATTACCTCTAATTAGTACTGAAATGTATAATTACTTTCTATGGAAGATAACGTCTTTTAACCCATCTACGGGGACAGGTGAAAGTGCACTTGTAAGGTTAATTGAATTCCAGAATATAATCGACCAAAACCTAAATAATTTTTACAATTTCTTTTTGGGAAAAGGACTAGGAGGCTATTGGACATCAACCAGTTTTCCTTACCCATTTAATTTATACGGCACATCATCCTATCCTGATGAATGGATTCAAAAAGACATGTTCTTTAAGCCACACGGAATAATGCAGTTCTCTCTTTTGAAATTTGGATTTGTAGGTACATTTTTTCTTTATCTCTCCATCTTCAAAGATCTACTAAGTTTTAAAAAATATAGAAACAAGCTAATTTCCCAATCGAAGCATTCAATATTTTCAGAATACCTTCTAATTCTAGGCACAGGGCTCTGTGTACTTTTTTTGGTAGCATTTTCATCAAAGCTTCAACTTTTCTCAGGGATTTTCTTAGGCTCTGCAGCTATTCTAAGCCATAATACTTCACTTTTAGTAAAAAAAAACAAATTCATTGACGAACTGAAATGAAAAAAATTCTCTTCGTAGATCCGCTATCTCCACGTGGGCATGTAAATTTCAATAGTATTTACATACAATCCTTATACAAACTAACTGAAAATCTAGATTTTTCATTTAAACAAGGATATGAAAATCACTTCAAGATAAAATCGCAATCAATAGTTTATCCAATTCCAAAAAAGCTTTTTATTTCAACTAGAAATAAATTTACCACTAGATACAATCAGTGGAAGGTTCTTCGTTTTATAAAAAACCATATTCCGCTTCAGTCTTACGATATCGTAATATTTTCCAGCTACGAAGAAATATCGTTATCATTAGCATTTATTCGCAAAAAGGTTTTTTTAATCAATCATAACAATATAAGAAATATAGAAAATCCTATTAAAAGATACTTTTTCAAAAAGGCTAGTGCCAGAAACACTAACATCGTATTTGAAGATTATATTAAAGGGCATTTAGAAGGAAAAGGCATTTCTAATTTAATTACAATCCCGCATGGAATACCAACTCCCCATAGTATGGGGATATTATCAAATCAAAATATGTGCGAAAAGTTTAGTTTTCTCAATAATTTTGATCGCGTAATTTTTTCCCCATCTGCATCAAGCTCTGATATGCCATTTTTGACAAAATTAAATTCAGATAGTTCATTTCTCTCGTTTTTAAGCCAAAATAATATTCTATTTATAGTTCGAGGAGATTTTCAGGAAAGCCAATCGAGAAACCTTCTCGTGATTAATAACTTCTTAACTGACACGGAATATCAGTTCCTTTTATTAAGAAGCGATATTATATTGATTTCCTATCCTCAAACACATCTATTTAGAGTCAGTGCAATCCTTTTTGAATGTATTGCAAACAATAAATTTTGTGTACTATCTAATATTCCGGCGCTACGTATATATGCTGAATACTTTAACTATAATCCATATTTTGAATCCATTAGCAGTTTATTAATTCTATTAAAAAACTTAATCAGTAATAAGCAATTAACAGATTCATCTCCATTTAAAAACACGAATAAGCTAAATCCTGATTTAGGTAAAATTTTAAATGAAAAATGAGAAAAAAAATTATATTCCTTCAAAATAAATTACTCCACTACAGAATTCCACTGTACAACTATCTACATGACAACTATGGTGACGTCACTGTTCTTCATTGTGAAAGAACTTCAAGCAACGAAAACATACTATTCAAAGAGACTACAATAGAAGATCACAATATAAAATCTTTTCACTTTCAAATTGGATTAAAAAACATAGTTAACGAATATGATATCATTGTTGCTATGTTTGATTTGAAATGGCCTAGTATCTGGACTTTGCCTCTAAGACTAAATCCCAAAAAAAAATTCTTCTTTTGGGGAATAGGTGTTTCTACCGAAAAAGGATTGGATGTAAATAAGAAATTTGATTTTTTTAGATATAAAATTGGAAAACTATCTACTGGTCTAATTTTTTATTCCGATTATCCTGTAAAAAACTATCTTCAAAAAGGATTTAACAAAAAGAGCCTGTTCGTCGCACACAACACTGTTGACGTTGAGAACAATAACATTGTCGAAGATTTTCAAGGTAATAAATTCATCTTTATTGGAAGTTTATCAAAAAGAAAACGAATTGATATATTGATATGTGCATTTGCAGATGTTCTGAAGTCAATCCCTAGTCACATTATCTTAGAAATAATCGGTGATGGCGACGAAAGAGAGAGCCTTAATGAACTTATTGATAAATTAGGCCTACAGGAGAGGGTATTTATTAAAGGACCAATTTTTGATTCTTCTCGTAAAGCAGAAATTTTCAAATCTGCCATAGCGACGATTTCCCCGGGACAAGCTGGTCTCTCTGTATTAGAAAGTTTTGCCTATGGAGTTCCATTCATTACTTCAAGAGATGCTATAACAGGAGGAGAGATTTTTAATATACATGAAAAACAAACTGGTTATTTTATGAAGAATCAGGATGAACTTTCAAAGCTTTTAATTCATTTGTCCAACAATCCATCAGTACAGTTGAAATTACGACATAATTGTATTCATTACTATCAAACCAATCGGCGTATATCAGATATGGCAAAAGGTTTTATTTCTGCTTTTGAAGCTTAAATTTTATTAACCATGAAAATCCTAGTTAACACCTCAAACCTTAAAATGGGAGGAGCAATACAAGTTGGTATTTCATTTATAAACGAAATAAGAGAAGAAAGAAAACATTGTTTTCATATAGTTCTATCAAAAGAAATTTCACAGCAGGTTAACACTAAACAATTTCCATCCAATTTCTCATTTTATGACTACAGTGTTAAAGCAAATAGAGTAAGTGCTTATCAAGGAAAAAACAAATTTCTGTCTCAATTAGAAAACGCTATTAAGCCAGACTGTGTATTCTCAATTTTTTCCCCGACCTATTGGAAACCCAGGTCGCTCCATATAGCAGGATTTGCTGCAGGTTGGACAATCAATCCTGATTCAATCGCATTTAGACAACTAAAAATTGTAGATCGCATAAAAAAGAACCTCCAAAACTATCTTAAATTAAAACTTTCAATTACACAAACTGATATCTTTATTGGAGAGACACAGGTTGTAAGAGAGCGCTTAAATAAGTTTGGCAAATTTCCTATTAACAAAATACATGTGGTCGGTAATACATTCGGATCTCATTTTAATAAAGTAATAAACACCGCCGATTTTCGCCTACCTATTAAAAGAGAAAGTGATGAGTTCCGTTTTGTTACAATTAGTGCGAATTACCCACACAAGAATCTAAAAATACTAAAGTCAGTTATACCAATTCTTAGAAGAAAGAAAGTCAATGTTAAATTTATACTAACGCTTCCCAATCAAGAGTTTAATCAAATATTCTCAGATTTTGACGATTACATCATAAACTTGGGACCAGTTCCGATAAATGCTTGCCCCGGTATCTATGCTCAATGCGATGCACTTTTTCTTCCTACTTTATTGGAAAGTTTTACGGCCTCATATCCCGAAGCGATGATTATGCAAAAACCCATATTAACATCTAATCTAGACTTTGCGAAAGATATATGTAAGGATGCAGCTGAATATTTTGAACCTCTAAATCAACAAGATATTGTTCAAAAAATTATGAACTTAATTAATAATGAAAAGCGTTATAACGAATTAATTAGACTCGGACTAGACCGTGTAAAAGATTTTCCAACGGCTAAAAAAAGAGCTGAAAAGTACATTGAAATTTGCGAACAAGAAGTAAATAGATATCATGATACAAATCATACAAGTTAGTAAGACTCAATTTTTAGGAATGGTAATGAACTAAAATTTGAAAGTAGAACGAATCCCGATCGTATTACGCATCGGGAACTGGTACTCAATGCTAAAAACCAAATAATCGATTTAAGAATGAAACAAATAATCCAAGACCTTAAAAAAGGTAACACCATATTAAAAGAAGCGAACGAAATGATCATTTTTAAAGCCTTTGGCGCATAGAAATGATTCAGTTGAGTTGATCCCGAGCGCAAAGCGCATCGGGATCTCATTAAATTAAAGTCAATTAAATATGAAACAGATAATTCAGGACTTAAAAAAAGGTAACACAATCCTTGAAGAAGTCCCCGCCCCACAAGTAAAGGCCGGAAGTTTATTGATAAAGACCACACGTAGCTTGGTTTCTTTGGGAACCGAACGGATGTTGGTTGAGTTTGGTAAAGCCAATTTTGTTCAAAAAGCCAAACAACAACCCGATAAGGTAAAAATGGTGCTGGACAAGATGAAAACCGATGGCGTTATGCCCACCCTTGAAGCCGTTTTCAATAAACTGAACCAACCTTTGCCATTGGGATACTGTAATGTTGGAAAAGTAGTAGCTGTAGGGAAAGGGGTGCATGGTTTTAATGTGGGCGATCGGGTGGCCTCCAATGGCAACCACGCCGAATATGTATGTGTACCGGAAAACCTGGTGGCTAAAATCCCGGACAATGTTACCGATGAAGAAGCTGCGTTTACAGTAATTGGCTCAATTGGCCTGCAGGGTATACGTTTATGCAATCCTACTTTCGGTGAAACCATTGTGGTAATTGGATTAGGTTTGATTGGATTAGTTACCGCAGAACTGCTTAAGGCCAACGGCTGCTATGTAATTGGTTACGATTTCGACCAGCAGAAGGTAGATATGGCCAACTCCAAAGGCATCACTGCATTCAACCCGGCTAGTGGAACCGATCCGGTTAAATTCGTTCAGCAGGCCACCAATGAAGTAGGGGCAGATGGGGTCATCATTACGGCTTCTGCCAAAAGTGATGAGATTATCCACCAGGCTGCCCAAATGTCTCGCAAACGTGGCCGCGTAATCCTGGTTGGGGTAATTGGCCTGAACATGATGCGTGCTGATTTTTACGAAAAAGAACTCTCCTTCCAGGTTTCCTGTTCATATGGTCCTGGTAGATACGATGAAAATTACGAACAAAAAGGACAGGACTATCCCATTGGTCATGTACGTTGGACGGAAAAACGCAACTTTGAAGCCATTCTTAATGCCATCTCCCATAAACAACTGGATGTAACCCCATTGATCACAGAGCAGGTTGCATTGGAACAATATGATGAGATCTACGGTGATATGCGTAAGCAAGGATCCATCGCCTCTATTTTGGTGTATCCTGAGAATGCGTCAGAGAATTCAACAGTTGAAGTAACTCAACAATCCTTCAACGGGGCGAAAGGTGTATTTGGTATTATCGGTGCAGGTAACTTTACTTCATCTACCATAATTCCAGGAATGGTGGGAGCCAATGCCAATATGAAGTACATTGCCAGTGCTGGAGGTCTTTCGGCAACCACGTTGGCAAAGAAGGGCAATATTGCCAATGCCACTTCCGATTACAAAACCATACTTGCCGATAGTGATGTAGATACAGTAATGATTACTACGCGTCACAACATGCACGCTTCAATGACTTTGGAAGCACTAGATGCAGGCAAACATGTTTTTGTTGAGAAGCCATTATGTCTTACGCAAGAAGAACTTGACCAAATCGTTGAACAGCAGAAACAGTCACAAAAGATGGTGGTTGTGGGCTTTAACCGCAGGTTTGCCCCATTGACTCAGAAAATGAAGCAGCTTTTAGGTGAAGGGCCTAAAAACATCATTGCAACCATGAATGCCGGTGCAATTCCTCCCGAGGTATGGGTGCACGATATGGAAGTGGGTGGAGGTCGTATTTTGGGTGAAGCGTGCCATTATATAGACCTGTGTACATACCTTGCCGGAAGTAAGGTAAAAGCGGTCTGTATGAACAGTATGGGTACTGATCCGCAGGAAAATACAGATAATGCCAGTATTTTGTTGAAGTATGAAAACGGTACTAATGCAGTGATTAATTACTTTGCCAATGGCAGCAAGTCATATGCGAAAGAACGAATTGAGGCCTATAGCCAGGAAAGAACATTGGTGATTGACAACTGGAGAGAATTGAAAGGTTTTGGGGTTAAAGGATTCTCCAAAATGAAAACCCGCCAGGATAAAGGGCATAAAAACCAGTTTAAATTATTGGTTGAATCCATTAAGACCGGAACACCCATTGTCCCCTTTGATGAAACAGTCAATACCACCAAAGCATCACTGGCAGCAATCCACTCCATGAAAGAAGGTAAATGGGTTGAAATTTAATAATATGCAATTCAAACGGTATTACAACACACTTAAATATCTAAAAATAACACAAATCCGGTATCAGTTATGGTACCGCATTCGTCGTTATTGGAGAAAGATAATTGGATTTACTTATCCTTTATCCATTGTTAAAGGATCATATCCATTGCAGCTTACTCCCTGTATTGATAAACCGGTATCACTTGAATCATCAAAGTTTACTTTTTTGAACCAATCCACTGATTATCACCCTGTAATCGACTGGAACGAATCTCAGAATGGTAAACTATGGGCCTACAACCTCAACTATATGGACTACCTTCTCCAACCCAATATGGAGTTGGCAACAGGGTTAGAACTAATAGATAAGTTCATTGCTGACCTGCCAGGGAATTCAACAGGTCTGGAGCCCTATCCCATTGCCTTGCGAGGGATCAACTGGATCAAGTTCCTGTCCCAGCACAGATCACAGATCACAGATCACGCAACGCTTTCCACCATCAATAATTCACTTTACGCCCAGTATTGCATACTTTTGGATAACCTGGAATATCACTTATTGGGCAACCACTTGCTGGAAGATGCTTTTAGCTTGCTTTTCGGAGCCTTCTATTTTAAGGATGAAAAACTATACTCAAAAGCATGTCAGCTTTTACACAGGGAACTTGAGGAACAGATTCTAAAAGATGGTGCACACTTTGAATTAAGCCCTATGTACCACCAAATCCTTTTGGATCGCCTACTAGATTGCATTAACCTGGTCCAAAACAATACATTGTTTGATAACCAGGATAAGATTATACGATTAATGCGGGAAAAAGCCGTCAGTATGATTTCCTGGATAAATATCATGACTTTCTCTGATGGTACCATTCCTCTTCTCAATGATAGCACATATGGCATTGCACCAACTACGAATCAACTTAAAGCATATGCCACATCATTAAATCTAATTCGTGATAATTCGTGTAATTCGCGGACATTATCCGATTCAGGTTACCGCAAATTCACAGGAACCAATTACGAGTGTATTATTGACGTAGGGCATATTGGGCCAGACTATATCCCTGGTCATGCCCATTCCGACACTTTCAACTTTCATTTGCAGGTAAATGACCAACCGCTAATTGTTGACACTGGAATTTCAACCTATAACAAAAACCAACATCGTCAGGCAGAACGTTCAACCGAGGCACATAACACCGTTCAATACGGAAATCACGAACAAAGCGACGTATGGGGTGGATTCCGGGTTAGTAAACGTGCCCGAATAATGCAATTAGAAGAAGATGATAAGAAGATAAAAGCGAGTCACAATGGATACTGCCAGTTAGCTGTTAATCACGAAAGAACCTTTGAAAGTAATACTGACTCTTTGATTATTACCGATGTTGTTAAAGGTAAACAAACAGAAAACAGTACAGCCCGTTTCCATTTTACACCAGGTCAACATCCCGAAATAAACAATAAAACAGCTTACTTCAGTGGTGGTAAAGTTGTTTTCTCAGGTAAGTCTGAAATTAAGCTAAAGGATTACTCCTATGCTGCGGGTTACAACAAATTGCAAGAGGCAAAATGCATCGAAGTAACTTTTAATGACCAATTAACAACCCATTTTACATTTAATTAGATTTTATGCGTATTCTATTTCTAACGGACAACTTCCCGCCCGAAGTAAATGCTCCGGCAACAAGAACCTACGAACATTGCAAAGAGTGGGTTAATAAAGGTGCAGACGTAACGGTAATCACCTGTGCCCCGAACTTTCCAAAAGGGAGAGTTTATGAAGGCTATAAAAACAAATGGAAAACACGCGAAAATATCGATGGCATAAAGGTTATCAGGGTATGGACTTATATATCTGCGAACGAAGGTTTTCTTCGCCGAACCCTGGACTATATTTCTTTTTCAATTACCGGCTTTCTTGCCGGACTTTTCGAAAAAGCTGATGTAATTGTCGCTACCTCTCCGCAATTTTTTACAGCGTTGGCTGCACGTACCCTTTCGTTTTGGAAAAGAAAGCCATGGATATTAGAGATTCGCGATTTGTGGCCTGAATCCATTAAAACAGTTGGTGCCATGAAAGACAGTATCTTTATCCGCTACTTTGAAAAGGAAGAGATGTGGAACTATAAAAGTGCAGATAAAATTATAACGGTTACCGATTCGTTCAAAAAGACTATTTCCGAGAAAGGAATTTCTCCCAACAAAATTGAGGTCATAAAAAACGGGGCAAATTTCGACCTGTATAAACCAATGCCAAAAAACAAAAATTTGTTAAAGGTTTTAAATCTGAATGGGAAAACCATTATTGGTTTTATTGGAACTCATGGTATGGCACATAAACTCGATTTTATTCTTGATTGTGCCAAAGAACTTCAACACACCAATTATCATTTCCTTTTTGTGGGCGATGGTGCTATGAAAAAATCGTTGGCAGAAAAAAAGAAAAATGAAAATATCAGAAACCTTACCATGTTGGATTCAATCGCCAAAGAAGAGGTGGCCAACTACCTCTCACTGGTGGATATTTCGTTAATAAACCTGAAAAAGAGCGACCTGTTTAAAACCGTTATTCCTTCAAAGATATTCGAAAATGCAGCCATGGAGATTCCTATTCTTATGGGCGTTGACGGTGAAGCCCGTTCCATAATTGAAGACTACGAAGCCGGTTTGTTCTTTGAACCCGAAGATAAAACTTCCTTTTTCGAAAAACTGGATGAGATAACCAATCCCGAAAACCGGGAACGCTTTAAATCGGGATGCAGAACCTTAGCTTTTGATTTCGACCGAAAAAAATTGGCAGGAAAGATGTTTGAAATAATTAAAGAAACAGCCAATTAAGGGATCTATCCCTAACTACCCCTCGTCTGTGCCGAGGGGTTAATGGTCTGTCGTTTACAACGACATTAGAATAAACAACAGTTCTATCGCCAAATTACATCCCGCTGGCGCACATTTGTCCGTCAGCTGACAGATGTCTCTTTTGGAACAAAAGAACAAGCTTAATAAGATTACTTCGTCTCCGTCAGCCGACGGATCCTCGCAATGACCTTAATCCTTAATACGATCGGCGGCGCACAATGAATTTTATCTAATAAAAACGTTTCACGCGCCGCCCGGATTATCCAATTCGCCGTCATTGCGAGGGAGTGAGGTACGAACGACCGAAGCAATCTCATGCCTGATTGGAGGATACATTAAACAAACTCAGAAGAACCAGGAACAAAGAGCCAGAAGCCAGCAACACTGCAACACAACAACAATTTCTCAATTTTACAATTTTACAATATAACAGTTTAACAATTTCTCAATTTATAAAGAATGACAACCATTGAAGAACCCAAAGAGGCATTTCCTTATACGCCTCCTACTCCCGAAATCAAGGAAAAATACGCTGAAATTTTTGCCTTAAAAGAGCCTCTAAAAGTGCCCTTTCCAAAACTGTTGTTTGACAAAGCTATAGCCTTGTTTTTTCTTTTGCTGGCCTCACCCATACTTTTGTTGTTGCTTATTTCCAACTGGGTGGAAGGCGTGCTAATACCCGAAAATAAAGGGCCACTTTTCTTTTATTACTACGGAATGAGCCACGGCCGCAGGTTCAAAAAATGGAAAATCCGGCTGATAAAGGAAAGCTACATCGACAAAGAACTACAGGCACTTGGCGACTGGCATGCATACAAAAACGAATGGATGCCCGAGGCAAGAACCTATGTCGGTGCTTTTGTCAAAAAATTCTACCTCGATGAAATTCCTCAGTTCTACCTGATCCTCAAAGGCGATATGTCGTTTGTGGGGCCACGTCCGCTTGCGGTGCATCACTACGACCGCGACCTGGCACAGGGAAATGTCACACGCCGTTTGGTCCGGGGCGGTTTACTTGGCTATGGCCACGTACGCAAAGGCACCTCCGAGTTCGGAAAACCCCTGTATGAATACGAATACGTGCATCGCTACCTGCACTACTCCCCTTTTCAACTCCTGATGACTGACCTTTATGTTATCTGGCGGGGAATAGCTGTTGTTTTAAAGGGTGGAGGTCATTAAATAATTAAAGAAATCTTTATTGTCTCACCATCAAATAAAATAGACTACATTTTTCTACTTTTAAAAGAGATGTCCTGTTTAAGGAATCTGGACAGATGTACTGAGAGACCTTTAAGGAGATGTTTGGTAAAACTCGTGGATAGCAAACAGAGTAGTAATGATAAGGAAATTTCGAATGCTAATTAACTAATGTCGATTTTAAACTTCAGCAATACTGCCAATTGGTACCATATTTTGCGTCCAAAACACAACCAAGTCTCTCATGTGGAATTTAGGGAAATTAAAACCAACTACTAATACCTAAAAACTAGTAAATAAATAATCAAAAGAATACAAATTTTAAAATGCAAACACTTCAGTTAAAACTTTACATTTTACTGTTGATACTATTAGCTGCATTCACAACAAATGCTCAGGTAATAACAGCTGAATTTAACTCTTTGGCGGGATCAAAAGGCCGACTTCCATTCTGGCTGTGGGCCAACCAATTGGGGAAATACGATCCGGGCAGCAATAGCATTCAAAACCTGAATCTCTCTGCTTTTCTCCAACAACCGGTAGGCGATTCTGATTTTTCTTACGAGACAGGCATAAATCTGGATTTTCTTCTGGCCGATGATAACGACATCCGCTTTACCAAACTCTTTGGTGGTATAAACTGGAAGTTCCTACAGGTAAAAGCAGGTACGTTTGCCGAAGAAGAAGTTTTCGCAGGACTTTCTACAACCAATGGTAACCTGGCAAAATCGCGAAATGCACGTCCCTATCCCAGGATCAGGATAGGTTTTAATCGCTATGTTCCTGTACTTACCCCCTGGTTTTCGGTTTATGGTCATTACGAAGAAGGCCTGCTAAACGACCACCGGTATGTGGAAAATACACACCTGCACAGCAAAGCGCTCTATTTTCGTTTGGGTACGCCTTCCTCTGTTCAGCTAAGTGCCGGATTAGAGCATTCGGTAATGTGGGCCGGTACGCACCCCGTTTATGGAAAACTACAGGGCAAAGAAGTTTACTGGGATTATGTAATGGCCAAATCAGGAAATGAAGAAGCCTTAACAACCGATCAAATCAATGTAATGGGAAATGGTTTTGGCACTTACCAGATTCAGGTACACAAAGACCTGCAAAAACTGGCTGCTACTTTGTACATTAGTCATCCTTACGATGACTTTTCCGGTTCGGAATGGGAAAACCGCATCGATAATTTATACGGGCTTTTTATCGCCCTGAAAAAAGAAGCTCCCCTGGTGAAAAATATTATACTCGAATATTACCATACCAAACACCAAAGTGGCAGCTACCATCAGAAAGTATTCCCCGATGGCTCCATTCATGGCTCCGGATGCGACAATTACTTTAATCATGGAGTTTACCGGTCGGGCGTCACCTATCACCAAATGGCCATGGTTAGTCCGCTTTTTGCACCAGTTATCATCAGCGATGGTATAAGCATGGGATTTGAGAGTACCCGCTTTTCGGGTTATCATCTTGCCGCTAATGGTTATTTAAACCCAAACCTTGGCTGGAAAGCCATGGGAACCTATTCACATCACCTTGGGAAATATGATAGCAACGAAAACAACACCTACAATCCTGCCCGTAAACAAGCGTCCTCTTTGTTACAGCTTAGCTGGAAACTTAAGCACATGCCACTTTCGCTAAATATCGAATGTGCTGCTGATTATGGTGCTTTGTACGATGAAGGAACAACAACAATGCGAATGGGCACTAAGTTTTCAATACTATGGAAAATAAAATAAACACGTTCGAAAGAGCCAGAAGCCAGAAGCAATCAACACAGCTTCACAGCAAAACAGCATCACAAACAAAGAGCATAGAGCCCCAAAAAACCGAAACGTTAAACCCGAAACTCTGAACCCAAGCCCCAGCAATATCTTCCGTCAGCTGGCGGATCAGCATAAAACTCAAACTAAAAAATAAACGTTTATCAAACATTAACACAAATGAAATCCCGCGAAACTGAACTATTGTACATCTACCTTGCATTTGATTTGTTTCTCTTAAATGCAGCCTTACTGTTTATAGCCTGGATTGATTTGGAAATCGCTGTCAAAGATTACCACCTGATGAGTTACTATATCCTTCATGGTAACCTGTCGTGGATTATAACCTATGTTGTTTTCTCCAAAAAGAATCTCTTCCTGCGCGACAATTTTGTCCACCGTATGTGGCGTATAACCAAACGAATGGTCATATTTATAATAGTAGCCGGAGCCATTGCTCACACCTTTATTATTGACCATATGTCAAGCCATTTCTTTTTCAAATATTGCCTGCTGCTGTATATTCTTAAAATTGGGGCCTATTGGGTGTTGTATTCCTATTTGAAATTCAAACGTAGCAAACAGATTCATACCATCCGGGCAGCTATAGTAGGTTGTGTAGAAACAGGTATTGTTTTAAAAGATATTATTCTTAGTAATCCGAATCTGGGATATAGCTTCTCCGGTTTTATATGCCCCCAAAATGAAGGTATTGATAATTACCTGGGCCATCCCGATAATCTGAACGAACTGATTGATCAACATGATATACACATCCTGTTTTATACCATTTCTTTTTTTGACGGCGACAATGCAGAACAACATGGTAAAGAAGTACTAAAAATGTGCAACCGTAAAGGGGTTCGGCTAAAATTTGTTCCCACAAACCAGCAATGGTTCAGCCGAAGCCAAAAAATGGAATCAATAGGCGATATGGTAATTATTAATCCCCAGGAGATTCCACTCGATAATGTGGCTTTACGACTTCAGAAACGTATTTTTGATCTAGTTTTTTCAGGACTGGTATGTCTTTTACTTTTCTCATGGATGTTTCCTCTTCTTGCCATTCTTATCAAACTCGATTCGAAAGGACCTGTATTCTTTACTCAGAATCGTACAGGGATTAACAATAAAACCTTTAAATGTTTGAAATTCCGGAGTATGAAGGTAAACGACAATGCCGATAAAAAACAAGCCACTGCTGACGATGACAGAATTACCAAACTGGGCCGCTTTTTACGAAAAACAAATATCGACGAATTGCCACAGTTTTTAAATGTGCTGGCCGGAAATATGTCGGTTGTAGGGCCTCGCCCACATATGCTAAAACACACCAAAGAATATTCTGCACTTATCGACCACTACCTGATCAGACACTACGTAAAACCGGGAATAAGCGGCTGGGCACAGGTAAAGGGATACCGGGGAGAAACCAAACAATTAAGCAGTATGGAAAAACGGGTAAAAGCCGATATGGAGTACATTCAGAATTGGACCTTTACTTGGGATCTGAAAATTATCTGGCTAACCATTTTTGGTAAAAAGGCCTGGAGAAATGCCGGATAAACTACCAATAACGATTCAGGCTCATTACAAAGTTTTAATCAAAAGAATTCCTCGAGGCTTTGCCTCGGGGGGCCATATACTCCCCCCTGAATTTCAGGGGAGATGTCATCCGGCAGTTGCCGGATGAAAGAAGGGTGAATAATGAAAATCCGATTCCCAGCTTTTGGGTTGAAATAAAGTTGGCGTAATACCCCTTGGCTCTGCCACGGGGATAGTCAACTTTAAGAATTTTATTTATTGCATAATCCGGGTTAAAACCAAGACTTCAGATAAACATATTATAGGGAAGTGTAAGTTCTTCAATTACTTATAATTATTAATCCGGTGTAATTTGTTTTAAACGCAAGTAATTTCCAAGGATACAAAAACCAGTATCAAATAACAATTATTTTTTCATGTTGCTAAATAGCTTTTGAAAAAGAATTGCGGTTACTCCTAGCAATCCGGAATGTTTCCAGGTTTTAGAAACAACAATTTTAGTATTGCTTGATATTTGTTCCAAACAGTATTGATTAACCGCCTGCTGAATGGATGTTAATATGTATTGATTGGCTTCAGAAACAACTCCTCCAACTACAATAATATCCGGATTTAACAACTGAATAGTATTTGATAACGCTTTTCCCAATTGTAATCCAACCGTGTTTATCAGTGAAATTGAGAATTCATCTCCTTTTTTAATTGCATAAATGATATCTTCAATTCGGAGTTCGTCTTCCCTGTCTTTAAATTTTTGAGTTAATTGTGAAACTCTTCCTGCCCGAATAGCCTCTCTCGCTTTCTCCAATATAACATAAACCGAAGTAACTGTTTCCAAACAACCACGTTTGCCACAAATACATAATTCTCCATCCTCAACAAACTTAATATGCGACAACTCTCCGGCAAACCCCATTGTACCATTGTACAATTTATCATCTAAAATCATCCCCAGCCCAAGTCCCCAGTTCCAGTTTATGATAAGTGCATTTGAATGTCCAACAGCTTCACCAAAAATATATTCACCATAAGCCTGCATTCGTGCATCGTTGTTTACAGCAACCAAACGATTAAATTTTGCCTGTATCCTTTTTTTAACATTCTGAAGAGCTTTGTCCTTTATGGTATAATTTATGCCGTATTTTGCGTCAACCAAACCTGGCATAGCCAGTCCTACTCCATAAACACGATCAGAATCTAATTGATTTTCTTCTATTATCTTATTAGCCGCCTGAAATAACTTATCCTCCATTTCAGAATCATCAATATTGGTTTCAACCATTACAATCGGAGCGACCAACTGATTATGAGCATCATAAATTCCAATCTTTCCATTAAAACGGCCTAATTCGCATGCCACCACAAAAATGCTATCGCTTTTTAAGCCAAAAAGCATTGGCTTTCTTCCCCCCTTCGACTTTCCTATTCCTCTCAGTTCAACCAGGTCGTCACTACCCAATTCTTTTAGCAAAGCAATTGCGGTTGGTAAACTCACTCCAAGCTTTTTCCCAATGGATGTTGCTGATAAAGTATTGTGATGATATAAAAGATGTAAAACCTTTTTTTTACGTCGGTAGTTTTTAAGTTCACTTCCACTTAAATCTACTTCATTAATGTTTTCGAAAAAAATCATATGTATTTGCTAGCTTAACACAAAACAACAAATAATTAACAAATTCTCAAAATACTTCCCTCAAATATTTTGCCAATATATTTATGTTTCATAAAATATCATATAACATGTTTCTCTAAAAACTGCTATACAACTTATTTACAAACATCTATTAAATAGATCAATAATTGAATTTATACACAAATAAGAAAAAACGGAAACTATTATTATGTAATAAATAAGGATTTTAACGGAGATAATATATTCTCCAAACAAACTTAAGAAAGTTTTTATGAAAAAAACCGCCGGACTTTACAGCCCGACGGTATAAGAATCATTTAGCTTTACAAAAATGATTTATTTTTTAGCCCACCAAAGAGGTGTTGTTACCAAATCATCTCCACCCAGGAGCTGCAAAGCCTGTTCATAACTGGTTGGATTTGTATTCTGCAACGAAACCGGGTAACGTAACCTTTGCGGGAAAAAGTCTCTTTTACTTACCAGCACTCCTGTAGGAGTAGCACCTGGTAAATTTGGAAGAATATTTTCAGCTGCAGGGTTTACAAAGAACGGCAATCCCAATCTTCTATGATCATTCCATGCCTCAAGCGGTTGCCAAGGACAATTGGCAATGTATTTTTGAGTAATAATCTTAGTTAACACATCATTATTTGTTTCCGATCCAAAATTATCAGGATACTCGTATGTAATTGTACCAGCTGTTTTGGTATAAGGATCGTAATTGCTGATTGTATAATCTGCAGCTTCCGCAGTATGATCAAAATTAACTGAAGTACCCACCCTGCTATAGTCAGTTGAAGCCAGATAGTCATCAGCAAACTGTGATAACCCATTATATTCAAAACTTATACGTACTCCATTTTCATAGTGTTCTTTTGCTGTACCTCCTGTATTCCAGCCATAAGTAGCAGCTTCTGCCAACAGGAAGTAGGTTTCCCAAGGTCCAAACCAAACTCTTTCTGTAGGACCAACGTGATAAACGTTCGAAATATGTGGTTGATTGTATGAATAATACAAAACATCAGTTCTTGAGCTTTTTTCTCCAGAACTACCGTTGGTAAATGTATTAAAACTATACCTGGAACTAAATCTTGCAGTATCGCCTGCAACATTCCAAACTTTTACATTATATGAATCACCCGAAGGATCGTACCGGAACATGACCGTGCCATCGTCGTAACCTGGAATTGCAAACATTTTAAGGATACGCGGATCAATTTTATCAGGAATCCCATCAAAGAAATGTCCTTTGGCAGGATGGTTAACCGCAGTTGCAATATTATCGGGTAAATATAAACCCAAATAATCATGCACCGATTTAACATGTAAGTCAAAAGTCTCCGAAGTGATGCCATGCACCGAAGTTCCTGCAACTGTTGCAACATCTCTTGACTCCACACCTCCTAATCCAAAAGTAATATTCGACATAGTAGCTGTAAGAAATTGTCTGTTCCACGGACGAGACATTACACGCGTAAGATCTTTCCAACCACCATCTTCAGGAACAGTAGGCATACTTTCAAGTGTACTTACAAAGCCCGACATTCCTCCTGCATCACTTACTGCCTTTTCGAAAGCGGTTTTGGCATATGACGACTCAGCTTCTGACAAACGCATGGCAAAACGCAAACGTAAAGAGTTCGCATACTGTTTCCAGTTTACAACATCAAATCCCATCATATAATCGTAGTCTGCAACACTCGACATATCTACGTTTCCATCTAGTTTGCTATGGGCATCCTCCAGTTCTTCGATAATAAAATGGTAAATATCCTGAAGACTGTACGAATCGGGATTTTCGCCCATGAATGCATTGATTGATGGATTAGGTCCGAAGTTATCACTTACTTCACTAATCAGGTAAGCTCTCCAGATACGTGCAATTTGAACCAGATTATTGGTATACGAATAGGCAGTTCCGTCATCCATGGAAGCTGTTCCCAAAGTAATAGCCTGTTGCGCCAGGTTAATCCAGGTACCCACGTAATCTTTCCAGTAGTCTTCCGACCAACCGTTTATATCGCTACCGGTTATTGCATAACCACCGGTTTCGTAATGCGCAGCTGCTTTCCAGTTCAGGATAAACATCCGCTCGGCAATATGCGGATTTTGCTGTGCTTTCATTATTGAATTATTGATCAGATATTCAATCTGAACCTTATCGGGCCCCACTGCAGTAGGACTTGTATTTATTTCCTCAAAATCGCTACAAGCAGCCAAAAATACTAATGAGAAAATTGCAATTATTGATTGTATAAATTTCTTATTTTTCATTTTTCCTCCTCCTCATTAAAATTTAAGTGACAAATTGAAAGTATAGGATTTCATTGTTGGAGGCGATCCCATCTCCATACCTATGGCGTTGGTTCCAACACCAATTACAGACTCAGGATCGATTCCGGGAGTTTCGCTGTGAATCAACCAGATGTTATTACCAATAAATGACACATCGGCACCATTTATAGGAATATTGTTAAACCACTGTGAAGGCAATTTGTAACCAACTTTCAGGTTTCTGATCCGAATACTAGTTGCATCATAAGTGAATTCATCGGTAATTCCCAGGTTACCTGTTGAGGCTACTCTTGCCCAGTAATCCTGAGGTAAGACTTCCTCTGTATTTGTTGAATAAGAACCATCTTCGTTTTCAACCACTCCATCAACAACAAAGCTTTCACGTTCGCCGTTAACTACAGTTGCAGCCGCAGTACCTCTGGAATGAGTAAATGCGGTTGTTCCCGAGAAAATTTTACCACCAAATTTAGCATCAACCAATACACTTAAACTTATATTTTTGTACGAGACCATATTGGTTACACCAAGCATCCAGTCGGGATGTTGATTTCCGAGATATTCCCAGTCTCCTCCTTTAAGAGGTAAGCCACTTTCATCGACCACAATTTTTCCAAAATGAGGGCTGGTTTCGTCATCTACACGAACCACTTTTTTACCGTACATTTCGCCATAGTTACCACCAACCATTGCTACAATCTTCAGGTCATCAACAGTTCCCAGGCTATACTCTTCAACACCTTCTGCCAATTCAATGATTTTATTTTCATTTGTCGACATATTCGCATTAAGTGTCCAGCTGAAACCATTTCGGTTTCTGATGATATCGGCATTAAACATGATCTCAATCCCCTGGTTTTGAATGTTACCGGCATTAATTTTTTTAGATTTATAACCGCTAAACGGATCCAAAGGTAAATTAATCAACTGATTGGTAGCATTGGTTTTATACCATGTAAAATCGAGACCGATACGATTATCGAAGAATCTCATATCGATACCGGCTTCATACGACTTAATAAGCTCATTTACGACATTCGGATCAAATAAAGTAGTACCAGGTGCCGCAGTTGTTTGTTCGTGAGGAGAATTCGATTTCCCAATACCATAAGTATTGTATAACTGGTATGGAGGAAGGTCGTTACCTACCTCAGCATAAGAACCTCTAACTTTAGCAAAAGTTAACCATTCCGGTAAAGTACCACCATTCTGAGTTATCATATCTGTAAGAATTGCTGATACACTTATCGATGGGTACAGAAATGAACGGTTTTCTTTAATCATTGTTGAAGACCAGTCGTTACGAACTGTCGCATCAAGGAATAAATATCCGTCCCAGTTTAACTGTAACGAACCATACAGCGAGTTGATCTTTTTCTCTGAATAGCCTTGTGATACCGACGGCTTATCAACACCATTATTCAGGCTGAAGAGGTTCGGAACAACTAAATCGCCTGAATTACTACTCAATCCCTGGTTTTTCTGATGCATCATGTTTCCACCTACAGTAAGAAAACCACCTAATCTGTCAACCAGATTATCCTTTTGAGCCTTGATAAGGAAGCTAAAGTTATTTTCAAAAGCTTCATTAATACTTTTACTATATACTCCTGCAGGACGAACAATACCTCCTGTATGAATTTTAGATTCTTTTTTAGTTGTATAATAGTCGGTTCCACCTTTAATTTCGGCATTTAACCAATCGGTAAAGTCATATGCCAAAGACATGAACCCAATTAAGCGATCCCTGGTATCGTTGTCTTTACCATACTGAAGGTTCCACCATGGGTTACCTTGGGGAGTGCTTTGGTCATCCCACCATATCTGGTTTCCGTCCGAGTCTATCGACGGATTAAAATCGCGGATATCCAATGAAACAGGCAATGTCCACATGGTATAGAACGAGTTGTTTTGAGCTGCAATACCGGCTAAAGGCCTGTTTTCGGCATTCGACTTAATAAAAGTTGCTTTGGTATCGAACTTCCATTTGTCATTTTCTCCAAATATACTGGTTGCTCTTATTGTAAAAGTACTTCTGTCAATATGTGTTTCAGGAATCACACTCTTATTATCGTAACGTGTAACAGACGCAAAAACATTGGTTTTGTTTACAAGTTGCGAGTACGATACGTTTTGGTTCGAAACAATACCGGTTCTAAAGAAATTTGCCGTGTTGTCGAAAGTTTCCAGCGGAGACTGTCCACCTTTCCAGTCATCAACCAACTGTCCCTCTGCTTTTGGCCCCCATGAACTGCGCGACAACCTGTCGAAAGTGCCGTACGATCCCTGGCCAAATTCCATTTGAAGGTCGGGTTGTGTTAACAATGTTTCGAAACCTACCCTTGAATTAATGGTAATACCGGCTCCTTTTGTTCGCTTACCTTTTTTAGTGGTAATAAGAATTACACCATTACCTGCACGTGAACCGTAAAGTGCGGCAGCCGATGCACCTTTCAAAACCGACATTGATTCAATATCATCTGGGTTCAGATCTCCGATACCGCTACCGAAATCTCTTCCGGCACCTGATCCCCACATATCAACCTCTGCACCATCGGTAAAGTTATCGATAGGCATACCGTCGACAACAACCAGCGGCTGGTTACTACCGGTTAAAGAGTTGTTACCGCGAAGAATAATTTTTGATGAACCTGCCGGTCCGCCGGCTCCTCTTACAATCTGCAACCCTGAAACTTTACCAGATAAGGTATTTGCAAGGTTAGGCTCCCTTGAATCAACAAGGTCGGTACCTCCAATTTCCTGCATAGCATAACCCAGCGATTTTTTTTCGCGCTGAATACCAAGTGCAGTTACCACTACTTCGTCGATACCAACTGCATCGGTTAACAAGGTTACGTCAATCGTAGCACGACCATCGACTACCTCTTCCACAGTTTTCATACCTACAAAAGAAAATACCAGTGTTGCATCGTCAGCAACAGTAAGTGAGAATTTTCCATCAACATTTGTTATGGTACCGTTTCCGGTCCCCTTCTCAATTATTGAAGCACCGGGAATTCCAATGCCTTCATCGTCTATGACTGTACCAGTCACAGTTCTCTGCGCGTAGGCACTACTTAGTAGTGCAACACACATTCCCAAGATTAAAATAACCTTTCGCATAGATTTTAGTTTAAATGGTTCTTAATAGATAAATAATTAGATTTAATTATACATATCACTGAACAGCTTCTGAAATAACATGGCTGTTAAGCCCAGTAATCCAGAATGTTCCCACTGTTCAGAAATTACGATCTGAGTATTTCCGGAGATTTGTTCCAGACAATGTTTATTAACTGCCTGTTGAATTGGCGTTAATACAAATTGTCGTGCTTCTGAAACAACCCCTCCTAAAACAATTATATCGGGATTCAGCAACTGAATGGTATTAGACAAAGCCTTACCCAGTGCGAGCCCAATCGAGTTCAATAACGAAATAGAAAATTCGTCGCCGGTTCTGGCAGCTTGTATAATATCTTCTACTTCAATTTCGTGTTCCCTGTTCGTGAATTTTGCGGTTAATTGTGACACTTTACCTGCTTTCACAGCTTCGCGCGCTTTTCTCAATATAACATATACAGAAGTTACTGTTTCGAGACATCCGCGTTTCCCACAGATACAGAGATCGCCATCGTCAACAAATTTAATATGCGACAACTCTCCGGCAAAACCGGTTGCTCCGTTATACAGTTTCCCATTTAGAATCATTCCAAGGCCAAGCCCCCAGTTCCAATTTAGAATCATTGCATTTCGATGTCCTTTTGCTGTACCAAAAATGTATTCGCCATAGGCCTGCATACGGGCATCGTTATTAACATAAACCAGCTTTTTAAACTTCTGACTAACACGCTCTTTTACGTTCTTAAGTTCTTTCTTTTTAATGGTATTATTTATTCCATTTGCTTCGTCAACCAACCCCGGCATAGCCAAACCTATCCCCAATACCCGGGTCTCGTCAATATTATTTTCGTGTATAATCTTTTGAGCGCCATTATATATCTTCTCAACCAATTCCTCATCGTCAACATTGGTTTCAAAACCTATTACCGGGCCAACCAGTTGTGTATGTGAATCATAAATTCCGATTTTGCCACTAAACCTCCCCAGTTCACATGCAATAATAAAGATTGAATCATTCTTCAACCCAAATAACATTGGTTTTCGTCCTCCTTTCGACTTTCCTGCACCACGCGATTCGACCAGCTTTAGCTCGCCTAATTCTTTTAACAGCGATATAGCAGTTGGTAAGCTAACTCCAATTTTTTTACCTATAACTGTGGCCGAAAGTGTATCGTGGTGGTACAATAGATCCAGAATCTTCTTTTTACGCCGGTAATTTTTCCGTTCATTACCAGTTAGAGCAACATCGTTTATTTTTTCAATCAGGATCATTTTCGTTAAGTAAGGTTAAATTCTTTCGCAAATTAAACATATATTTTATCTTACACACATACTTTTACAATTTTTTTTATAAAGCATTGCTCTTTCACATCTATTCGATCTTTTGCATTACATATTGATTATATTTCTTTTTATTTGCTTACACTTTCCTATATTCCAGTAATTATCTAAATAAGAAAATCAAAAACTGCTTTTACCATTTCTATTACCATGCCTTTTAATCTCTGTATCGCCACAATAAACATTTCCTTCCAATCAGGAATTTTGAGTCCATATGTCCCTTAAAATCTTATATAACAACTAATGCGGATAAATAGTTGAGAATCCTAAGGTGGAGATTAACTTTCAGCATGCAAACAAGTAACGCCACAACAGAAAATACTCTTGCAATATAAAATAAGTAGATAATGTTAATTAATCCGGTATGGCAACCGAACACTGATTATGAATCATGAGTGTTCGGAAAATTTTTTAGTGAAACTCAAGTAGTTTCAACAATTTTATGCAGACGGTCTTGATAACTTACTGGTATTTTGTCGTGTAGCTTAATTTTCCAAATTTATTTTTGCCCTGTCACTAAGATTATTAGAACTGACAGGCAAACAAACAAAAATATCGGTATCAGAACTGTTGTCATTACTTCCTGATGAGGAACTCAACAAGATTGCCAGACAGACAAAGGTTAATTACTATGTAAAAGTATTAGATGGCAAAAGTATTTTCTGTTTAATACTTTATGCTTTGGTAGAGTGCCAGCGTAATAGTCTTCGAACAATGGAAGATATTTTTAATAGCCCGCAATTTAAATTTTTATTTAATCTGGATTCATCTCAAACGGTCCGACATAGTTCTATCTCTGAGAGGTTAAGCGTAATAAACATTGAGTTCTTTCAACAAGCCTACGATTTAACCTATAAATATTTCAGCTCCTATTATAACCGGATACAACGTGAAAATGCACGTTTGATACAAGTTGATTCTTCGATGGTAGCAGAAGCTGCGAACAAGCTAATTGATGGCATGAATATAGGGAGAAAGAAAGATGGGAAGAAACAAATAAAATATACCGTTGCATTTGATGGAGATTTGCCGTGTATGACAAAAATATTCACAAACAGGCAATGTCTTAGTGAAGACATAACTATTCCACAGGTAGTATTTGATTATGCCCAAAAAGAGAAAAGTGCCATTTTTACATTTGACCGTGGGGTAGGTAAACGAGAAACATTCCGCAGGCTTTCGCAACAAGGAACCTCTTTTGTAACAAGAATTAATCCAGGGGCAAAATATAAGTTGGTTCGCGAACTAGAAAATGGAAACAACAGGCTTGTTGGTTCCCTGGAATTAATTAAGGAACTAGAGGTTCAACTACCTAAAAACAGGAAAGAGCATTGGGTTTTCTCTGAAGAAACTTTTAGGTTAACAATTACACAACACCCAGAAGATGGGACAGAATATTGGTTTCTGACCAACCTATTTGAAATTGATGTTGAAGAGGTTCTCCAATATTACAAGAAACGCTGGGACATTGAAGTCTTTTTCAGGTTTCTGAAACAAGAATTAAACTTTAGCCACATAACCTCAACCAATCCCAATGGAATAGCAGTAATGATGTACATGACCATGATTACCGCAATGATGGTGTTGATATATAAAAAACTCAACAATGTTTGTTACAAAACCGCAGTAAGAAGAATCTCGTTAGAAATTAACGAGTTAATTATAAAAATGATAGTAAAACATTGTGGAGGAGATCCGAGTTTAGTTTTTCGCTGATTTGACTTTTAGGAAATCGTGTGCTTCGGGGATTCTTCCGAACACTCGTAATTATGAATCCCAACGCCATCCATTATATAACTAATGTATAATATATGACTGATGAGAAACGATTTCGGTAGAAAACAAACTATAAAAATCCACTACCTTCTAAACAAGAAAAGTTATCGACCAGTAAAACACATCGTTTTATCCTAATTATGATCAATTGATGAATCGGCATGCTCATAATACATTATAGTACTTTTATGAGTACCACTATCTGGCAAAAGTTAAATCGCTTTATATAACCATAAGATTAAGGAGATTATTTAAAAGAGAGAAAGATAAAGTCCCGCCTTCAGGACCTAATGATTTTGTCGTAAATTCCTTTGTTGACTTCTCTGCAAAGGTCAAACTCACACTGCCATACCTCGTATTGTCCTTTCTGTTTCTTAAATTTCTTCCACTCGTGGTGAAGCTTATAAATATTCCTCCAAGCCTCATCCTTTCCTTCTTTACAAAGCAAAATCTCTTGTACAAACCTGTTGTTTGTGACCAGAAAAAAGCGATAAGAAAACTGATCTACAGTTTCTATACTTATTATTTTCCGGTGTATCAGATCATAAATAGGTTCAAAGAATGACAAGTAGTTAGCTACTTTAATCACTTGCAAACTATCTTCAACATCAAAAGGATTTGTTTTTTGCCGGTCGTTTTTAGAAGCTTCCAGTATAGTGTAAATCTCCTGCAAATCAGCGTTAGATAGAAAATTATTACTTATTTCCATGGCAAATTGTGCCTCTTCCAGGTTTCTTTCCTTTTTAAACTGATAAAAAAGTCCAAGAAGGCTTAATGCTCCAACTATTTTAGATAAAATTTCGAGGTATAAATCGAATTTAAAAATGTAGTAAATAAAACCTAGTTGTTCCGACCGGTTCGTAAGTTCTTTTAGGTTATCTTTTTGCGAAGCCAGTAATAATAAATCTTCAGAAATCCCGCTATCGATAGCTGGCAAAATAAATGTTAGAGCAATAATTAATACTAAAAATGGTGCAATCCCCCGACTTAGCAATTTCATAAGTAGTTTACTTTTGGCGTTCTAATAAATAGTAAAATTCTTTTTTGTTGTAAAATATATTTGTAATCCTGATATGGTTTTTATAACACAAATCCAATATAGTACTTATGTGTACCGACCATTTCTGAGCCAGTTGTTTATCATGTAATTTTATGGCTTCCATGTTTACCGGAACAGGTATTTTGTAGAGACTATGAATGTTTTCCGGTTGACTAATACCAATTACTTTCAAGTCGCCATTTTGGTTTCTCGCAGTCGATAATAAAGAAATATAAGTATCTATTGATGGTTCTTTTTGAACATTTCTGTGCTCTAATTCAGAAATATCTACTTTTGAAAGATCCCACGAAATAATCAAACGATTACTTGCCACCCCTTTATTGATTTCGTCTAGCATTTCGCCATAATAATTCGGGATGTACTCTTTAGGAACACCATTCAGTTTTCGAATATAAAGGTTGGCATTTTTTGTATCTAAAGGGTCATATGTCCATTTTATAATAGTAAAGCCTCGGTTTAGTATTTCACTTGCCATCTGAAGCTTTAATTTCAGGCCAATTCCCTGATTCCGACAAGCATAGTGCACTCCTATATTGTGAATATAGAAGTACTTTTCGCCCCCTCTATGTCCGGGAAATCCGAAGATGTAACCAGCCGGCATATTTTTGAGGTAAGCTATAATAACCAGTCCTCCATTGTTGATAATTGCACTGTAAATATGTCCTGGAGTAACATCAACATCCTTCAATCCCCAAATTTCTTTATGAAGCTTTTGTATCTGCTTAAAGTCATCAGAGGACTTACAATATTTAAAGCTTAACTGGCCGTTGTTCATGGTTTTGTTTCTTAAATTACGCAATGTGCTTAAAAAACATTTAAAACACAACTATATTTTTGTTAAATACCATAGTCAGGTGAAATAAAATTAAACTCTGGAATATGTTAGAAAGGTTATCAGTCTGAATGTTTTTATGTTAAATTACAATAAGAAACTCAAAAAATACTTTTAGAATACAAAAAACCGCTGTCCATAATGAACAGCGGCTTACTATTGCTAAACAATGTTAGCTATTTTATAAAAGCGTTTTAACTAGTTTTTAGGACCTTCGCCATAGCTGGGATTTTCCTGATCAAACCAAAGTCTTTCTGCTTCCAATACTGCAGGCTCAAGAGAACCAGTTGTAAATCCTTGCTCCTGAGCAGAAGTCAATTTGTTTGCATAATTGATATCGTCCTCTGTTGGAGTTTTCACAGAGAATCGACGAGGAATAGAAATTTCGTTACCCGATACGGTAAAGTTTTCCCATGCTAAATAGGCACTACCCTTTTTCGGGATACCTGAACGACGAACAGTCGTCCATACATCGTTTGGCGTATTTAAGAAATTGATGAACTGCTGGATGTAAACTTTTTCCAGACCGTTTGTTGAAAGATCAAAAGCTTCGCGAGTTAACAGGTCAGCAATCTCACCATCACGCAATTTAGTAGAACCAGCCTCAGCCAATGTTTCATCTACATAAACAGGATCGCTATTGTAATATGGCATTTCCTGGTGCTCTGCAAATTTATCAGCACGTTTTACCGAAAGTTCAACACCTCTATTGAAATATTCCTGTGCAGTTTTAGGAAGGTTTGCACCTAACAATTTAAATTCGGCCAAATACAGGTTAGTTTCGGCTGCCGAGCCTAAAATCACATACAAAGCAGGTTCATTATCCTTTAATTCGATAACACGGCCACCAGGTTTTGTTGGGTATGTATAATCGTAAAGCGTACGTGTTAACTTCTCAGAATATTTAGAAGTTGCACTGTATGTTTTACTAATCGTTTTATCCTCGCTAGTTTTAACCTCAATTTTATTAGTAGCACTTTGGTTAAAATACATTTCATTTGCCGGATCCTGTGTTGCATCGGGAGAAAGCGGAGTACCGTGGTAACGAACCCAAGGTTCGCCGTCGCCTTCCCAACCAGCAAAATTACCGTCTTCATCCAATTTCACTAATGGTGCGATATATGGAGGCAATGCTTTGTCTGCATCGATAAAAGCCTGAACAACTTCGCCATTAAATTGGTTCTTCTCAAAGATAAAACGAACACGTGGGTCTTTGTTAGCCAACAGAAAGTCGATAAGATGTTTGCTACCGTAACCGATCCACATACCATTACCGTTTCCGTAATATTTCACACTTCTTTTGTACATGAAGTCGTCGTTTAAAGCATCCATATAACCTACAGATGAGTTTGCAACTTCTTCAGCAATTTTAATGGCTTTCGCACGATCTTTATTTACCAAACGAGCAGCAATTTTCAATTTCAACAGGTTACAAAACTTTGCCCATTTTGCATTGTCACCGTTGTAAATACGGTCTTGATTTCCCATTGACAACTGGCTTTCCGCAGTTAATCCAATAATTGCCTGATCCAGTTCTGTCAACCATGTGTTAAACAGTGTTTCCTGGTTGTCGTAAACCGGAGTTAATAAAGGAGGATTTGTGTACGGTGCCAAACCTGCCTCGGTATACACCATCGAACCAGTATTATCGGTAACTGTTAATGCTGTTGCAATTTGAACAGGAAAAGTTAAGGCACGCAGTGCCTGAAACGTAGCTTTTTCTTCGTCAGGCATTGCATCAATACGCATGCGCACATCCATTGTTTGCGGCATCAGGGCTTTGTAGATGTTCTGACCACCAACATCACCCATTAAGTTAAAATCGGCACCATTTCCACCTTGTACTGTAGCTGCCTGCGTCCACGAATGAACGTATTTAAAATTATCGTAAAACCAGGTAGTATAATCATTTTCATACATTTGCTCTATGGCTTTGGTCATAGAGTAACGTAAATCCGGCTCTGATAATGTTGACGGATCGGTATTAAGGTTTGCAAACTCATCTTTATCACACCCGATGGCGAGGATAAAAATCAGAGCAAATACTATTTTATATGTTGTTTTCATATTTACTAAAATTTTAAAAATTAAAAGTCAATACTAAGTGTCATTGTATAAGTAGCAGTATACGGAGTAAATGAACGCTCGAAGTATGATGCACTACTTGAAGTACCACGGAAACTTTCCGGATTCAGGTTGTTCGGCAAAGAGTTGTACAAGTACCCAATGTTACGTGCGTTTAGCGAAACATAAAGGTTTTGAGCCTTAATTCTCTGTGCAAGATTTTTAGGCAGATTGTATCCTACCGAGATATTACGTAAAGCGATGTATTTTACTTCACTAAACCAATCGTCGTTAATAACACCTCCACCCCATGAGTTATTGAAGTATGTAAATAAACTAGCGTGAGTTGGCTCAACATGACCTGCTTCGTAAGCTTCCTGGTATGTCATACCACCAACATTTACTTCTTCTCCATTAGGAGCAGTTACTTTTTGATCGGCAGAGAAAATTCCTTCAGGAATCATACCATCGTGAAACACCTGTCCTTTTGTGTCTTCGTACTGGCTGGTCCAAGTAATACCACCATGCTCTTCATCACGCCATTTTGTCGATGTCTCCATTATACCATAAGAAGTACCGTACTTGTTTGAGTACGAAGCAATGTGTCCTCCGAAACGAGCATCCAACAACACAGAAACTGAAAAGTTTTTATAATTGAAAGTGTTGTTCCACGATCCTTCAAAATCCGGATTTATTTTACCCACTTCTTGTACCTCACCGCTTCTTTGATAGTATGCACCGCGGCGATCGTCGCGCCATTTTAATACGATATTTCCATTTTCATCCGTCAATGGTTTACTATCTGACATAAGCACACCGTATTCACCATCTTCAAAAGCAACCGAACCTACACGGAAGTTACCATAGTTTACATAACCGGCAAGAGCTTTGTATTCACCCACTTCATCAATAAGTTCAGAAATGGTTGTTGTGTTATTCCAGTAGTTAAATGTTGATTCCCACTCAAAGTTCTTGGTTTGAACCGGAGTAAAACCAAGACTTAATTCGAAACCTTTATTAGTTATAGTACCAACATTGGTTAACATAAAGTCAAAACCCGATTCAGGAGGAAGAGGAATCGTAGAAATCTGTTCGGTAATCGCTTCGTTATAGTAAGCAACATCAGCATTTAAACGGTTGTTAAACATACGAAGATCTAAACCAACTTCGAATGAATTTTTACGCTCGGGCTTGATATTTGGATCAACCATAGTAGTTGACTTTTTATTCACGTAAACATTACCATTTTCAATTTCCCAGTTGTCTAACTCGTAACCTTTGTTAATGGCATAAGGAGCAGTATCGTTACCTACCTGCGCCCATGAAGCACGCAACTTACCAAATGCAAACATGGCTGGCATGTCAAATGTTTCAGTGAAGATCCATGAAGAGCTTACTGATGGGTAGAAATATGAGTTGTTACCTACACCATTTGAATAAACCAATGCCGACGACCAGTCGTTACGTCCTGTTACATCAAGGAAAAGCTGATCTTTCCAACTAATGCTTCCGAGGAAGTAAAGAGAATTTACCTGCTTTGTACCGAATATTTCAGCTTCAGTTAAAAGTGTCTTTTTCGAGTTGGTCATGTAAAATTTACCTGGAACAACTAATCCACCATCAGTCCAGGTACTGGTATACGATTTTTCCTGATCCCACAATTCGCCACCAATCATAGCATTGGTTGCAAAGTCGCCAAAATCTTTATTCAGGTTAACAACCAGCTTACCGGTACGGCTTACATCACGATCGTGACGCAATTTATATGAACCACCTTCCATAGCATAACCTCCACCTAAATCTTTATTTTCGTAGAATTTAGTGTAGTAGTTCATGTTGGCTTCTGCAGTAACCGACATCCAATCAGTAACATCAGCGGTTAATCGAACAATCGGACGCGTAACCTGCTCGTTTCTGGTTTGTTTGTCAAGATTGTAGTTAAACCAGGTTCCGTTTCCGGGAACATCGGCGTACTCGTCGCCATATTTGTTGCTTGGTACACCACCATGAGAAGCTTGCCAAACATCTTGTCTGTTCCAACGTTTTGTATCGTACCAACCAGCCCAGCTACCTGTAACATACGATGCAGCAAGATCGTTACCAGGATTGGTTACATTTGAATTTGTGAATGAAACAGAAGCATCGGCACGCAACCAGGCTGCCAGGTCATACGACCCTTTGAACAAGAATGAATATCTTTCGAATTCGTTGGTTGGAGCAGTACCTTCACGGAAATTATACGAATTCGACAAGTAAAAACTACCTTTGTCGGTGGCACCATTTAATGCTACCGATGTATTTGTACTAAGCCCCGTATCGTAAGCATCCATCATAGCACCTTTGTAACCTTCGTAGTTTCTGATTGCACCGTCAAAATCCTGAACCGGACGACCATCGTATTTAGGTCCCCACATAAAACCACTGTTAGGATTACCTATTTTGGTCATAACTTTCTCACCATCGACTGTTGTTGTATACGCCTGATTTACGTCGTATTTGTAGTAGTTACCATTGTCATCTTTTTCGCCGTAATCTACATACCCGGCTAATGTACCAGGACCGTATTCGTACTGAAGATCTGGCTCTGCATAAACATGATCGATACCAACCGATTGAGTAACCTTAACACCTAAACCTTTGCGGCCACGGCCGTCTTTTGTTTTAATTACAACCGCACCGTTAATACCACGCGAACCATAAAGAGCAGTTGCAGCAGCACCTTTTAATACCGATATCGATTCATAATCGTCTGGGTTTAAGTTTTTCAGCATGTTACCAAAGTCGTTTGAATTACCACTCCAGTCGGCACTGGCATTTGAAATTCCATTTTCAACAATAACACCGTCGATAACAAAAATTGGCTGGTTGTTGTCTGAGTTCAGAACCGATACTCCACGAATCTGAATTTTGCTGTTACCAACCAAACCACCATCGGAAGCACCAATACTCAAACCGGCTGATTTACCCTGAAGAGCCAAAACAGGGCTAACTGTGTTTACGGATGCAATTTCAGCTCCATCAACTTCTGTCATGGCATAACCAAGGGCTTTTGCTTCCCTTTTAATACCAAGAGCAGTGACAACTACCTCGTCGATACCAATTGCATCGGCTTTTAATGTCACGTCGATTACCGAACGTGAACCTACTTGCTCTTCAACAGTTGTCATACCCACAAACGAGTACATCAACACTGCATCAGAAGGAGCTGTTAGAGAGTAATTACCATCCAGGTTCGTAATGGTACCTTTACTCGTTCCTTTCTGGATAATAGAAACACCGGGAATTCCGGCTCCATCCTCGTCAATAACCGTACCGGTTATTGTTTGTTGTGCTATGGCACTACCTAGCAGCGCAAAGCACATCCCCAAAATCAAAAAAATCTTTCGCATAGATTTTAGTTTAAATGACTAATAGATTAATAATTAGATTACATATACATATCACTGAACAGTTCCTGAAATAGCATAGTCATAACCCCCTGCATTCCAGACTGTTCCCAGTTTTTAGAAACTGCAATTTTTGTATTCCCTGAGATTTGTTCCAAACAATATTGGTTTATTGCTTGCTGAATGGGTGTAAGCACGTACTGATTTGCTTTTGACACCACACCCCCCAGAACAATTATATCGGGATTTAATAATTGAATTGTTTTTGAAAGTGCCTTTCCGAGTGCTAACCCCACTTCATTTAACAAAGCGATTGAAAATTCATCACCCGATTTGGCAGCTTGAATAATATCCTCTACTTCTAACTCTTGTTCTCTGTCTTTAAATTGTTCGGTTAATTGCGATATTTTTCCCTGTTTTATTGCCTCTTTTGCTTTACCTAGTATCACATATGCAGAAGCTACTGTTTCTAAACAACCTCTTTTCCCGCAGATACAAAGATCACCATCTTCGGCAAACTTTGTATGCGACAATTCTCCTGCAAATCCTTTAGCTCCATTATAAAGTTTGCCTCCTAAAATCATTCCCAAACCTAGTCCCCAATTCCAGTTAATTATCATGGCATTGTCGTAATTAACTGCCTCTCCGAAAACAAATTCGCCATAGGCCTGCATTCGGGCATCGTTATTTACATATATTAAACATTTAAATTTTCGGCAGAGGAGCTGCTTTATATTCCGGCGTTCGGGATTCTTGATAGTATAATTTATTCCTTCCGACTCATCAATTAATCCGGGCATGGCTAATCCTACACCATAAATCTGATCCATCCCGATTCCATTTTCTGAAAGTAATTTCTTCGATTCTGTGTAGATACGTTCAACTAAATCGTCGTCGTCAACCGATACATTAAATACCGAAACCGGAGCTACCAACTGATTGTGCGAATTATAAACACCAATCTTCCCGCTAAAGCGGCCCAGCTCTCCAGCAATAACAAAAATCGAATCTGATTTTAAACCAAACAATACAGGTTTTCTTCCGCCACGGGATTTCCCTATACCTCTTGGCTCTACCAACCTATCCCCCCCCAGTTCTTTCAACAAGGTGAGTGCTGTTGGCAAACTAACGCCAATTTTATTTCCAATATCTGTAGCCGAAAGTACATCTTCGTGATAAAGAAACTGAAGTATCTTCTTTTTACGGACGTAATTATTCCTTGCCCGGCCGGTTAGATTAACTTCATGAATATTCTCAATCAAGATCATTTTGGTTAACTTCTTAAAATTCGGCGCAATAAAAGAACTTTTTAAGACAAGAGCAAGTTATTTCTTAAATATTTTAGTTAGTTGTGCTTTTTACTAATTATTTAATCTTTTAATGTATTGTTTCATAAATACAAAACTTTCTCAATACTTTTTTATAAAAAAAGCCGCCAACTTTAAGTAATTGACAGCCTGAAATTCACACATAACTCCTTAATTATACGCTATTAACCATCTGCAATCCTGCAGAAAAAAAAAAATTCAGCAAACTAATTAAACTATAAGATTTGAATGACATCAAAAAAAACCGCTGCCCATAACGAACAGCGGTTTATCGTACCAAATCTAACTAAACTTTATCTTTTAGACTATCTATTTAGTGCGGCCCGTCCACCATACCGGAGTATCGTGATCATTTTTATGAGCAACGGCCTGGAAATTATCAGGATTGGTGGTTTCTTCACTTGATGGATAATAGAACCTTTCCATCCAAACCCATTTTGCAGAAACCGGAGCAAGAATTCCGTATTCTTTTTGCAAACGACGTGTTTCACTCCAAATTTCCCAGTAGTTTAACACGTTAAGGTGTGCAAATTTTTGGTAGAAAATCTCTTTTATTTTATCGTCATTACTCAAACTACTGAATTGACCTGATTTATAATCAAGAAATGCATCGGCAACAGGCGCATCGGCATAAGAACCATCCATTATATTCGAAGGAATAGCCGGACTGGTTGTTTCATCAAACGAATTTGTTTTATTTGTTTGATAATACCAGTCTATCGACTCTTCAATTGCTTTTTTATATTCCTCAACAACATCAATTCCACTGGTTACCTCAGGAAAACGAACAGCAGCCTCGGCTAATAACAGATGAGTTTCAGTAGCCGTAAAAGCCGGATATTTCATATCAAAGTTATAATATGTAACCTTATTGTAAAACGAAAAATAGGGTTCCAGATGGTCATCATACACCCAGTCTTTTGCTCCATTTATACGATCCTCATCATAACCTAATGCCTGCATATCTGTTTCAATATTAGGGAACTGTTGGTCACCCCAAACATCTACACCTACATAATCACCCCACTGATTAGGTTGAAACACGGTATATAATCTTGGATCAATTTGATTTTCTGGTGTTCCAGGTCCTTCATAACCAAAAATATTGCGGACCATAAAACGTGGAGCGTGGAAATTATACCACATTTCTTTCATGGCACGTGGCCAATACCACGACATTACGTGCGCATAATCTTTTTCTGCCATTCCAATAAAGTCATCCGCTTCTGCAACTAACGGAAGATTATTGCCAACAATATCACCAATTATTTCCTTCGATTTATCTGGTGCAACCACCGACAAACGCATCGCCATTCTTAAACGTAACGAGTTGGCAAATTTACGCCATTTTAATACATCACCATTATTTAGAATGTCATGTACTTTGAATTTTTCGTGAGCCAAGGAAGAATTCAACTCAAATCCGGCCAACTTCGATTCAATCGCTTTTAACTCATCGAGTAAAGTATAGTAAATAGACTCCTGCGAGTCGTATTTTGCCCAGAATTTTTTCTCGTATGCACCATTTGCCTCTGAAAATGGGACATCATCATATATATCTGTTAAACGCTGGAACATAAAGGCCTTCACAACATTAATGCAATCTACATAAATCTCATAATCAGGCTTTTCCTCTTCTGGCAAGCCGTTCAACATCAAGTTTATAACTGGTATGTTTTTATTAAAATCAACATAGGTTTTATTAAACTGTGTATTTCTCAAAGTCGCCCCCGACCAACCGGTCCAGGCTGTTACACTGTTATCGTCTACATTGTTATAGTAGGCATAAGGGAAAGTTCCCAAACCTAAAACACGGTTAAAAGCTCTACACTGATGATAACCAGGTCCGTATTCCAAACGGAACAATTCTGTCGGCTGCAACGCTCCGGTAAAAAGCATCTCAAAACTTGGCTGAGTTTGCTTTTCCGGGTTGTAAAATTCATCTTCCAGTTCGCTCTGGCATGATGAAAAAGCTAAAAACAGCACAACACATGCCGTAATGGCTGTTTTTACATTCAATATATTTTTAATTGGAATATTCATAATACTTACTATTAAAATCCTAATTTAATTTCACACCCAAAACTTCTTACACCTGGCATTCCTGAATACTCGGTAAATTCGTTTGTACCGGCATATGATTCAGGAGTAACATTTGGTGCGTCTTTATACAAATAGGCAATATTATTACCAAATACAGAGATACGAGCTCGTGTTAAGAATGTTTTATCAACCAATCTTTTAGGCAAATCGTAGCCAAACGTAATCCGGCGCAACGAAAGGTAATCGCTCTTATAAATAGCATCTTCAGTAATATCCATGTAGCCTTGCCAGTATGTTCTTTCGTAGTACTCCTGCGCAGCAATAAGGTTGTCGTTTTCCGTTCCGTCTTCTTTTACCCCAGGAAGAATTACACCATCATGAAGGATAAAATCGTATTTTGAATCAGACGGAACAGAAGCAGTATGTGACTCCAACCGAATTTTTTGATTATCAGTATTCACATAATATGGCAAACCACCTCTTGCTTCATCACGGTATTTTAATGACTCTTTACCAGTTCCATTTCCTTTCAGATACATGTTTGTTTGCGAAATCAGTGTTCCACCAAACTGGAAGTCAAAATCAAAGTCAAGGTGTAAACCTTTATACGAAAAGCTGTTACTTAAACCTCCTGTTAAATCAGGAAGTTGTTTCCCAACTTTAATTTGCTGTTCTGTATCAAAGGCATAAACACCATTACTACCAACAATTAAGTTTCCATTATCATCCCGACGCCATGGATTTATAAAAATTTCACCGTATTCACCTCCAACACGCGCTTCCATACTAGCACCAGTCACACCCCACAACGGATGTATTTCTACACCTTCTGCTAATTCTTTAATTTTGGTATTGTATTTAGCAAGGTTTAATGTCATATCCCAGTTAAAAGCCCGACTCATAATCGGCTTCCCTGTTAACTGGAGTTCCAAACCGCTGTTCTCTACATCGCCGGTATTCACTTTAATTTTATTTACACCCGATGATTTTGGAACATCCAAGGCAATAATCTGGTCGTATGTATTTGATTTAAACCAAGCAAAATCGATACCTAACCTGTTTCCCTGGAAAAAATTCATTTCAAAACCGAATTCTAGCTCTCTCTTTCTTTCCGGTTTCAGGTTTTCAGGTGGTAGTTTTCCTTCTGCAATACCTGTTTCGAAGTCGGCAGGTGGAAGCTCGCTTGATGAAGTTGCATATGCAATACCACCGTAGCTGTTTATATCAAATGCCAGGTTACCAAAGTAAATTGGTCCGGGACGACCAACATCGGCAAATGAACTTCTTACTTTTAAGTACTGTATCACATCGGGCAATACCAAAGTCTCGCTGGCAATCCACGATACACTTGCTCCCGGATAAAAGTAGCTATTGTTTTGCGGCGGAAGAATTGAAGACCAGTCATTTCTACCCTGAATTTCAATAAATAACTGATTTCTAAAGGCAAGTTGCGCAGAAGCTAATACACCATATAGTACACTGGATTTTCTGCTACCAGAACCTTCCGACTTCACATCTTTACTACTGTTTCCGAGCGAGAACCAGTTTTCAACCAAAAATTCAGATGTTAACGATTTTACATGACGATCTGAAAATTTCTCGTAAACAAATCCAACCAAACCACTAAGTTGGAAGTCTTCGTTGATATCTTTATCAAAATTAAGATATACATTATTATACAAATTAAAGATATTGCGTTCGTCCACGGAATAGTAACCTTGCTGCGAATCTTCACTCAATGGACGCGTTACTTTCTTTTTAACCTCATTTAATTTACGGGTCATATCAAAACCCGAACGAAGTGTCAACGACATCCAGTCTGTAAAATCAATGTTTGTATTAATAGACTGAATAAGGTGATGTCTTGTTTCATCAAAATCATTCTGAGTCTGATTCCAGAAGTAAGTTCCTCCTAATTTTCCAACCAATCCTCCGGCAGCTTCACTCCTTTCTTTATCTCTAAAGTACCAGTAAACTCCAGTATCATCCAAAATATTGTTTTTCCATAAATCCGGTTTCATATCCCGGTTAATACCGTATGTAACCAAACCGTCCTGCATTCTGAAAGGTGCATTGTGGTTAAAAGTGTAGTAATAGTTACTAATGTAATTTACAGAAATCTTTTTCGAGATATTCATTTTACCGTTAAAACTGAAAATATGATTATCCTGCTCGGCACCAATTACAGTACTTGTAAATTTCTTATTAGTATATCCCAAACGAACATTCCCCATATCTCCTGCGTTGGATAACGAAAATCCATTTGTTCGTAAATGGCCTGTTCTAAATAATTCTTTGAAGTTATCCGGTTGAGGACTATAAGGACGCATTTCTCCGTCCCACCACAAAATGTCACGTCCATCCATACGTGGTCCGAATCCGGCCGATCCACCACCACCATAATATACTGGAGTTCTGACACCGTCAATGTCTTTGTATCTGAACCCGTCAGCATCTGTGTTCTCAGGATTTGGCATTGCAGCTCCAACACTTGACCCTGTACCAAATTCATCCTGTAAATCAGGATAATAAGCTACTTTATCCCAGGTAAAACTTGAATTTACTTCGATACCCAATCCTTTTTTCTGTTTACCCGATTTTGTGGTGATAAGTACAACGCCATTTGCACCAGCATAACCGTATAAAACAGAAGCTTTTGCTCCTTTCAGAATCTCAATTGATTCAATATCTTCCGCATTGATGTCGTTGATACCAGTACCTTTATCACGTCCATCGCGGTCATTTCTGTTCATGCTGGTGTTCTCATCAAAAATAGGAATACCGTCAACTACAAACAATGGTCTTGTTGAAGAAGAAGAAGTTAGAGATACAGAGTTCCTGATATTGATGATCATTCCCCCTGTCGGACCATTTGCCGTACCTGAAATCCTAACCCCGGCAGCTTTTCCATAAAGAGAAGTCAACGGGTTGACCGGAATACCACTCTTTACTAACTCATCAGCTTTAATTGAGCTCATAGAATACCCTAAAGCTTTTTTCTCACGCTTGATACCAAGAGCCGTGACTACAACCTCATCAATACCTACAGCATCTGTCTTAAGAGTAATGTCGATAACTGTGCGTGAACCAACTTGTTCTTCAACAGTTGTCATCCCAACAAATGAGAATACCAAAACTGCATCTGAAGGAACAGACAAAGAATAGTTACCATCCAAATTAGTAATTACTCCATTACTGGTTCCTTTTTGAATAATAGACACACCGGGAATTCCGGCGCCGTCTTCGTCAATAACCGTACCGGTTACTTTTTGTTGTGCCATTGCACTACTTAGCAGTACAAAACACATTGCAAAAACTAGAAGAATTTTTCTCATAGAATTTTAGATTAATTAATTAAATAACATTTAGATTCAATCATACATATCACTAAATAACTTTTGAAACAACATGGCTGTCACTCCGTGTAATCCAGCCTGTTTCCAGTTCTTTGAAATCACAATTTTGGTATTTCCGGAAATCTGCTCCAAACAATATTGATTTACAGCTTGCTGAATAGGTGCCAGTACAAACTGATTGGCTTCTGCAATAACTCCTCCCAATACAATAATATCCGGATTTATTAACTGAATAGTATTGGCAAGTGCTCTCCCCAGCGCCTGGCCAACAGCATTGAACAATGAGATCGAAAATTCGTCGCCTAATTTGGCGGCCTGTATTATATCATCAACCTGTAATTCATCCACCCTGTCTTTGAATTTTTGGGTGAGCTGTGAGATCTTTCCAGCCCTGACGGCCTCTTTGGCCCTGTCAATTAGAACGTACACAGAGGTAACGGTTTCGAGACATCCACGTTTGCCACAAATACATAAATTACCTTCATCTACAAATTTGATGTGCGACAACTCTCCGGCAAATCCGCTGGCACCGTTATAGAGCTTTCTATCAATTATCATTCCCAGTCCCAGTCCCCAGTTCCAGTTAATTATCATGGCATTGTCATGGTTAACTGCTTCTCCAAAAACGAATTCGCCATAGGCCTGCATTCGGGCATCATTATTTACATATATCAAACAGTTAAATTTTATGCTAAGAAGCTGCTTTATATTCCGGCGTTCGGGATTCTTAATGGTGTAATTAATTCCTTTCGATTCATCAACCAATCCGGGCATGGCCAGTCCAACACCATAAATTTGGTCCATCCCTATATTACTTTCAGAAAGTATTTTCTTCGATTCAGCATAAATACGTTCTACCAAATCGTCATCATCAACCGATGTTTTAAAAGATGAAACCGAGGCTACTAACTGATTACACGAATTATAAACACCAATTTTTCCACTAAATCGGCCCAGTTCGCAAGCAATAACAAACATCGAATCGCATTTTAAACCGAACAACACAGGTTTTCTTCCGCCTTTTGATTCGCCGATACCACATTGTTCTACATAACTTTCTTCGCTTAAATCATTTAATAATGAAATTGCAGTAGGCAGACTTACACCTATCTCTTTGCTAATAACCGTCGCTGACAGCATACCTCTTCCATACAAAAGATTTAATACCTTCTTCTTACGACGATATTTTTTTAATTCATTAGCGGCAAGTTTAACATCCTTAATATTTTCGATTAGGATCATTAGCGGTTTAATTAGAATAATGAATTAATAACACGGCACAAGTTAGGATATTATTTTATCACTCGCCAATTTATTTATAAATTTTTTTAGTTAGTTTAATATGTTGTACAATACATTCTCTTTTGTATTGTTTATTAGAAAGTTATTCATGTCGCATTTTTAATTAAGTCAATTAATTTACTATTACGACACAACAAAGTGTATTTATAAAAGAATTTTGCTTTTGCTTTTTCCGAACCTTTTCTTTTTACTAAACTTGTACCATAAGGAAAGCGACAATTCAAAAACCTGATAATCATGAACAAGAAATTACTAAACTTCGCATTACTGTTTTTACTGATTGGCATATCTTTAAGTTGTTCTACACCCTCAAAAAAAGACACACAAAAACCCAATATCCTTTATATTATGAGCGATGACCATGCATACCAGGCCATTAGTGCCTATGGATATGGTCTAAACGAAACGCCAAACATTGACCGAATAGCTAAAGAAGGTGCCATATTTACCAGGGCCTGTGTTACTAATTCAATCTGTGCACCAAGTCGTGCCGTACTATTAACCGGCAAGCACAGCTTTATTAACGGGAAAGTCGATAATGCTCAACCGTTCAACTGGAATCAGGACAATTTTCCAAAACTGCTGCAGGCAAATGGATACCAAACAGCAATGATTGGGAAAATACATCTCGACGGAGTTCCTCAGGGCTTCGATTTTTCAATGGTTCTGCGCGGACAAGGACACTACTATAATCCTGAATTTATGGTAAATGGAGAATGGAAACGTTTTGAAGGCTATTGTACTGATATTGTAACTGAAACCATGTTGGATTGGCTAAAAAACAAACGCGACCCAAACAAACCATTCTGTGCTTTGTACCACCAAAAGGCACCACACCGCAACTGGAAACCCGCACCCAAATACCTGCATTTATATGATGATGTGACATTTGATCCGCCTGCCAACTATTTCGACGATTACGAAGGACGGGGCACAGCAGCACACACGCAGGAGATGAAAGTAGATGGACATGCCCAATGGGGACATGACTTTAAAATGATTACCGATCCTTACGGCAACCCAACCGGTTTCGAAAACGAATTAAAACGGTTTAATGAAAAACAAAAAACTGACTGGCTGGCTGCCTATACACCCAAAAACGAGGCTATGAAAGCAGCCAAACTCGAAGGGAAAGAACTTGCCATCTGGAAATTTAACAGGTACATAAAAGACTACCTTCGTACCATTAAGTCGGTTGACGATGGAGTGGGCGAAGTATTAGACTATTTAGAAGAAGCAGGATTAGCCGAAAATACAATAGTAGTTTACACATCTGATCAGGGATTTTATTTGGGCGAGCACGGTTGGTTCGACAAACGGTTTATGTACGAAGAGTCGTTTCGTACACCTTTACTGGTTCGCTACCCTAAAGAAATTAAACCTGGCACTGAAATTAATAAGCTGGTTCAAAACCTTGACTTTGCCCCCACCTTCCTGGATTATGCAGGAATTGAAGCTCCAGCCGATATGCAGGGAGAATCATTCCGTCAACTGGCAAGTGGAGAAACAAGCGAATGGCGCGATGCCGTTTATTACACCTACTACGAATATCCATCCGTACATATGGTAAAACGCCATTACGGAATAGCAACCGAACGATACAAACTTATACACTTTTACTACGACATTGACGAATGGGAAATGTATGATCTGCAAACCGATCCGAGTGAAATGAAAAATATATATGATGATCCGGCCTATGCCGATGTAAAAAAAGAGATGCATGCCAAACTTACGGAACTTCGGAACAAATATGGCGACAGCGATGAAAATGACAAAAAGTACCTGGAATCTTATCTGGCACACCAGGAAAAAGCCAGACAAAGAAGAGCTGAACAGCAGGCAAAACAAAAATAGGCAATGCATATATAAATTTAAAAACCACTTGTTTTTTCTCAAGTGGTTTTTTTTTATTTCTGTATCAATAATATACAAATTCGAAAAACCAGATTCCTTCGTGAAAGGAATTAGAACACATTTGTTTCCTTTAAGATTAAAACAGGATTAACTATATTTAACAGGAAATAACAAATAACTTAAATTATAAATTGTTACTTCCACTACCTAACCAAATTAAAACCACAAGATATTTTTAAAAGGGGAAATTAATGCTTAGACTACTGATAATAAGTGGATTCATACTATTGAATTTTATTCAATACTCCCCTGCTTATGGTCAGTTTTCGTATCAGGACACCGTAATTTTACACAAACACGAACAATTTTATGACAGCCTGGCTACCCACGCCAAGGAACGAACCTTAACCCGTTTGTTGTACGATGCACTTGTTACTCCTCCCCGGCCCTATGTAGATAAAAAAGCCCTTGCGTTGGACTACTACAGTGCAGCCGAAGGGAAAGTAATCGCAAAAATTGAAATTAAAGCCCTGGATGTTTTTGGTCCATCGTTTACCGATACAGCACGCGTAGCAAAAAGTTGGGGGGCAAAAGCAGCCAATACTATTCACACAAAATCGAATTTAAAAACCATTGAAAAGCAACTTCTTTTTAAAATTGGCGACATTCTCGATGGCGAACTTATGTACGAAAATGAAAGGATCATTAGGAAACTCTCGTATATAAAAGATGTGAAAATTACCTACGAGCAAGACAGCATTTATACAGGATTTGTAAATGTAACCGTATTAACAAAAGATAGGTTTTCGTTTGGAGTTTCGGGAGGTGTAAGCGGAACCAGTTCAGGTGATTTTGAAGTTTATAACCGAAATATCTTTGGGGTAGGCCACGAAATATCGATGAAGTTTGTAGGCCATGTCAGCCGCCAACCTTACTTAGGTATCGAAACCTATTATAAAATAAAGAATATTGGCGGACAGTTTTTAGATATTAACCTGGGATATTTAAACACTTTCAGAAATGAAGGATATGTTTTTCAGGTTGAACGACCTTTTTATACACCAAATGTAAAGTGGGGATATGGTTTGTTTTCAACACGAATGTTTCGATCAGACAGGATTTCAAATAACGATCCTGTAAGACTTGAAGAGCCTCTTAATGTTTCATTTAACAATGTATGGGGAGGCCGAAGTATAAATGTTACGCCTCGCCATGAAAATGCCACACACCTTATACTCACTGCGGGAATAAATAGCTGGAAATATTATGAAGATCCAATGGTGCCGGAAGAAAACCAGCATTTTTTTGCCAACCACACCCTTTACACTGCAGGGATTACATTTTCGCAGCGGCGTTATATTCAAGACCAGTTAATATACAGCTACGGAATTACTGAGGATATCCCGGAAGGTATAAAAAACGAATTTATATATGGTTACGATGTGAACGAATACGGTGATAGGCACTACCTGCAGTTTTTCACATCAAACGGTAACCTTTTGTTAAGCAGAAAAGGATACATTTATCTTTCGGCAGGTATTGGCGGATATTTAAATAACAGACGTTTTGAAGAAGGACAGATTCAGGCAAATCTGGATTTTATTTCCAAACTGGTTAGTGCCGGCCGAAAGCGGGTGCGTACATTTATCGACGCAAGCTATACTCTGGGAATTCGCCGATACGAGATTGAAAACCTCACACTCGGTAGAAATGACCTCGTTCGCGGATTTAACAGCCGCACAGCTGTTGGAAAACAACGTCTTAATTTCAAACTCGAACATGTAGTGTTTCTGCCACAACAGTTTTATAAATTTAATATGGCCATTTTTGGTTTTGCCGATCTGGGCATTATCGGTTCAAATAACGAACTTATTTTCAGACAGGATTACTATGGCGGTTTGGGCATAGGAATCAGACTGCATAACGAAAACCTTGTGTTTGAAACTCTGCGGTTGCGTCTTGCATTTTACCCCTTCCATCCAGGAGATGTACAATTTTTAGGCTTTAATCTTGATGAGCAATCGAAGCAAAATTTCAATTCGTTTGAACCAACACAACCCCAGCCCCTGCTGTTTGAATGAGATTGATAGGATCGAATAAGACTGAATGAGATTGATTAAGATTGTAAATTTACTGATACCGGAATATTTCAAAACAAGAACTATTGCTTCAATCTTCTATTAATCTATCTTCTAGCTGTTTCAATCCATCCTCGCTTAAAACTGGAAATAAATAAATGGTTGCATATCTGAAGACACCGATTGATACACAATTATTACAACAACAGCAGCAATAACTGTTTTCAACCAAAGAGGAGTATCAATAAACCAGTTTCTTATTTTCTCCTTCCATGTATTTCCCAGCCAATGTGTAAAAAAGCCAAAAGCCATTACCAGAAATACCCATTTGTAAGCTATCAGCACCTCAGGAATCATCGAGATTTTCAAGTCTGTTCCTATTTGATGCAACATATCCTTTACCACCTGCATCGATTCTGAACGGAAAAATACACGCGTAAAAGTGATAAACGTAAATGTAATGGCAATTTTCCAGATGTTTACAGCCCAATTGCTTCGTTTTTCCCACGGACTTATTTTTCGCCAGAACTTGTACACCACCAAACCAATTCCGTTTAATCCTCCCCAAATTATAAACTGCCACGATGCACCGTGCCATAAACCGCCCAGCAACATGGTAAGCATAAGATTTATATTGGTATCGACACTACGTTTTATTTTAGGAGAGATACGCGACAACACGGCGAACACCAATACTACTCCCGCAAAAATAGGCACCAGAATCAACTTGCCGGCCAGTAGTACAATTATCGACAAAATAATACCCAAACTAATGTAACTGAAAACCGATCCTTCGCGGTTTCCACCAATGGGAATATAGAGATAATCTTTTAACCACGACGAAAGCGACATGTGCCAACGTTTCCAGAACTCGCCAACACTTTTGGCTTTGTATGGCGAATTAAAGTTTTGCGGCAAACGATATCCCATTAAAAGTGCCACACCAATTGCAATATCGGTGTAACCTGAAAAGTCGACATAAACCTGCAACGAATAGCCAAACAAGGCCATCAGGTTTTCAAAGCCGGAATGAGTAATCGGATCAGAAAAAACACGATCGACAAAATTTACAGCAATGTAATCACCTATAAATATTTTTTTAATCAGCCCCTTTAAAATCATAAAAATGGCCCAGCCAAATTCGGCTTTCGTAACATGATAATCTTCGTAAATCTGCTTTACAAATCCCGACGCCCTTACAATTGGCCCGGCCACCAACTGCGGAAAAAACGACACATAAAAACCAAAATCGATAAGATTATTTACAGGTTTGGTTTCGCCACGGTAGACATCAACCGAATAACTAATGGTTTGAAAAGTAAAAAACGAAATCCCCACCGGTAATAAAATCTGATTGACTTCGAAATGGGTTCCGGTAGCTTCGTTGGCCCAAAGTGCCAAATGATTAACCACCTGTAAATCGGTGTTAAACATCATGTTTATGCTGTCGACAAAAAAGTAAGTGTATTTAAAATACGCCAACAACATAAGATTAACCACAACACTCAGTGCAATCAACGATTTTCGGAAAAGTTCGTTTTTCGAGTTGTAAATCCCTCGCCCGATAAAATAATCGGTTAGGGTACTAAACAGCAATATAAAAAAGAAGAAACCACTTGATTTATAGTAGAAAAACAAGCTTACAAAAAACAAATAACCGGCACGTATACTTCGGTTTTTATTTTTGTAAACCAACGAAAAACCAATAAGCACCACCGCAAAAAAGCTCCAGAAGAAGAAGCGGGTAAAAATAAGCGGAGCTGTTTTATCATACAGAAATATATTCCGCAGCAGCTCAGAAAAATCTATTTGTTGAAGTAAATCCAAATCTATACTGTTATAATCAATCCGTAACCGAAGAAGTTTGAAGAGAAAACTCTTTCTGCGTAACAGGATTTCCCTGTAAATTTCCTTCTGCAGTACGGTTGGTTAGTTTGTTATTTGTATCAATATAATTTTCAAAATCCTGTATCAGGGCATTAAAAAACAGGTCGGCAACCATTAAATAGCCTTCACGGGTAAAATGCACTTTATCGCTTTGCGCAAGCTTGTTTTTTTGCCACAATACAATCGAATTTAAGCCTCCCATAACCGAAAACAAATCCCATACCCCGGCATTGTATTGTTTAGCCATTTTAAACATGCTCTCTTTTACCTTTTCGCCATTTTTATTTACATAACGCCGGTACAGATAACTGTCGTTATTAGTGGTGAAAACAATTAAAGCACCCGGTGCTGCCCTCCTGATCCCAGCAATCAGTTCGCCATAATTATTTTCAAACTTACTTTGCGAAAAACGTTTTCCGTAAGCATCGTTTATTCCCAATCCTAGAATTACCAGGTCAGGACTCAATTGAGCCAATTGTTCCTCAAAAAGCTGACAACCCAAAAAAGCCGGAACATGTGCTCCGTTTACACCAATACTGTGGTACATAATTCCGTTAGGCGCTGTTTCTGTTGTAATTCCCAATAACGAGAAACGGCCATTCGAGTTATATGCTTTTTCGATGGTAATCTTCAGGCTGTCGACATACTCGTTCAACTCAAAATCGATATAGTCTTCGGTTTTCGATACATTTACCAACAGGGCTGAATCTATAGAAACAATGTAATTTCTCTCTCTATTTTGATAATATACTCTAAACTTGTTAAAACTGTAATCCAACTGGTTTTCTTCCTCAAGAAGTATTGTGAGCTCAGCTTTTGGCGACGAGGTTGTTACCGACATCCCTCCCACTCCAAGCGTTCCCGATTTCCGAGATTCCACATTCCGAAAGCTTTGCCAGCGACCGTTGTAGCGGATATAATACCCATAAGGCGAATTCGTTCTGGAAATCCGGTACGGAAACATGTAGCCCCATCCGGCATTCATTTCGCCGTTTAGTTGCTGCAGCCTGGCCCGCATCTGGCCGCTGTACGAACCTGCCTGAATATGTGAACCACCAATATGTACAATGTTTATCCGTCCTTTGCCGCTTGTTACCAATCTTTCAAGTTCTTTGTAAAACCCATCGGCGTATTTCCGGCTGCCCGGGTAATGCATTTCATTTAAATCGGTACGAATAAAATTGTATTGATTTACGTGATACAACCACGAATTATCCTGTGCCGAAACACCCCGGCCAAGAATAATAAAGAGTACAAAAAACAGGAACAGAAGTCTGAACAAATGATGTTCGCTGCACTTTGTCGGGGCATACTTTACACTCTGAACTCTGAACTCTGAACTCATAGCACCTCCTCCAAATAATTATTGTATTCCAAAATCAAGGCATTGTAGAACATGTTGGCAATTACACGCGCTCCCCGTGCCGAAAAATGTACATAATCGGGACGGGCCAGTTCGGGCTGTGCATTTACCCACGAAGGCATACTGTTGTACCCGCCCATGGCTTCGTACATATCCCAATATCCGCAATCATTAGCTAGAGAAACCTTTTTCATTTCCGCCACAACTTTAGGTAAATGATCGTAGGTAACATACTTATCTTTCACTTTTGTAGACATGTCGCTGGGCCCGATCACTATAATAGCCGCCTCGGGACACAATAGTTTTATCCGCCTGAGTTGACTTGCAAAATAACGGCCATAACGCTCAATCGCTTTATCGTTGGTAATATACGGCATTACGTTACCCCCAAACTGAAGAATAAAAAGCGATGGTTTCAAATCATTATACATTTCTAAACTGTGCTGAAAACCGGCCCGTGTAAAGATAGTTCCTGAACTTCCGCGCAGGGCAATATTGTCAACAATTACTCCTTTTCGCGACGCCAGTTCAATACCATAAATATCCGGACTGTCGTACCCCTGAAAACTCAATTTAACATGATCTGTGGAGTCAGACAATTCGCATTCAACTACACCATAATCCAGATTCGGTTGCAGTGTGTCGCTTAAAATTGTATCGCCGCGTGCAATTAGCTGCATAGCAACCGGGCGTTTGGCATGACCATAAAACAAGCGCATGTACTCATACTCCTGAGTTCTCCGGTACGAAATATTCGATTTTTCAACATTCATTTCGGCCTCGTACCACAAGGTGTCGTTAAATGGCAAAGTGTCGCTGACTAAAGGAGCATACCGCGAGAAAGCTCCCATTACGCCGTAATTACTGTGCTCAACGGTAGAATCTACCTTACCGTAAATCGGGTAACGTTTCCAGTCGCCGGTATTCTTCTGAACAGCACTAAATACATAATCGTAAGGCTGAAGTGCCGGACGCAATCCCACACCTGTACCTCCAAAACGAACCTGCAATTTATTACGCACAAACGAAGTTATACGATCACCTTCAATCTGGCTGTCGCCATAATGCATTATCCTTATCGACGAATCATTTTTTAAATGGTAAAAAAATCTTTCCAGGTTCTGGCGGCCGGTATCACTCATTTCAATATGATAAACTGTTTGTACCAGTGTATCGTAATTGGCGCGGTGAATAACTTCAATTACAGTATCGCCGGCAATGGTATCCAACTCAATATCTACCAGCGAATCGATTTCAAACTGATGACTTAAAATCTCCGAGACATCGGCATATTCCACCTTGTCAGTCAGTAACATTTCGCTAAACGTAGGCATATGAAATGTAAATTCACCAATGTTTACTCCATCGTCGGGCGTAATCAGCATGGAAGCCGACAACAGCCCAAATACGCCGAGAATATAAAGCAAAGTTTTAATTGGTTTCATTTCCATAACAATGTTACTGTGTCAAATAAATTATCAGTTTCTGTCCTATCTGAATTTTCCGGGCATCCGTAATTCCGTTCCACTCCAAAATTGCTTCGGGCGTAACGCCAGTGTATTTTTTTGCAATTACATAAGGCGATTCTCCGCTTTTTACAACATGCTCTACTTTTTGGGAAGACTCAGGAACCTGATACACCGGTATTGGCGATGAACCTGTAAGCTGTGCTACTATATTTTTGGAAGGAGCCGGCTTTTCTGTCTTTTTCTGTAATCCCAGGTAATAATCGGCATCTTCATTGTCAACAAAAATATCGAGCGACTTTCCGGCCTGAATACGCCGTTCGTTGTAAATGTTGTTCCAGTATTTTAAATCGGCCACCCGCACATTGTACTCTTCGGCAATAAAACCAAGCACGTCGCCCGATTTTATGGTATATTTTATTTTTGTTTTTCCCTCTATTTCCAGATCCTTTACTTTTTCGCCCACATACTGGCGATTGGGAGCAGGCGGGTACTCAATTTTTTGCGCCACCACCTGAAACAAAGTTGAATCGCAGGTACTGTAAATTGAATCGGCTAAAAGTGTAAACTCATCACGTTTTTCTGCAGGTATGCGCAAGGTCATCGATTTTTCGTCTCCCGGAACAATCGAATACGGGTACTGCGGATTTAAGAATTGAAGCTGTGTTTCCGGAATATTTAATACCCCGGCAACCTGACGGAAATGGATTTGTTTATTCACTTCTACCAAATCGGGTAAAACAGGCACCGAATCCGGGTTAAAAGTATTTACCCGAAGAAAAACAGCCATTGCCTGAAAAGCAGCTATTGTTTCGGATACCTCCGGCATGTATTGAAGCACTTCATTTACCGTCGGATTTTCACCGCAACGCCTCATCACGTTTATAAGTTTTGTATTCCCGGCCAGATAGGCCAAAACAGCCAGTTCTGTGGATTTAAAAAGTGTACTATTTTTTTGCAGCTGAAGAACCAAAGCTTTGGTTGCCATTTCAGGATTTAAGCGCTCATCCACCAGGCGATTCACCTGCAAGCCATTTAATATGCCCTGAAAATGGGTAAGCTGCCAGATTCCGGCTCTGCTGTTTTTTCCAACTGCCCGCGTATTCATTGCAGAAAGTACCGGTGCCAGGTATTTTAAATTTTCGGGTAATCCCGCAGCATTTAATTCTCGCTCAAGCAGCACTCCATAATATGAAAATCCTTTTACAAGGTTTTGCTTATCGGTATAAGGCAATTCGTTTAAATAACGAAACCAGGTTGTGCTTTTCCCCCGGAATTCTGAGAATAAAGTATTTCCCTGAATTTCTTTTTCAAAATCAACTTTATCGTTAAACGAAAATGTTCCTCTATATTCAGCAGAATCAATCCGTGATTCCGGATAGGTTAAAGCAGCCAGGTTGCTTTTAAACTCACGGTCAAAATTGCCCGGAATTGTATCAGCATTCGCTTTCACCACATAAGGGAACAGGTTGAGCAATAGCACAATGCAAATGACTATTCCGGAGTGATTATGTAATTTAACGAACTTCAAAGACATTCAATTTCTTATGAAAGGTGCAAAAATATTAAATCCGATCAAAAAGGACTCAAATCCATCCATTTATTATCAAAATTAACCGGCCTGCATTCGACATTACAGATCATTAAATTTTCAGGCATCAGACTGTCAGAAATTTGTAGTACCTTATTATCCCAATAGTAAACCTTTAATACTGCTCAAAGGTTATTGGTATAAAATCGGACCTTACCATGAGAATACTTTTAACAGGCGTTACAGGCTATGTAGGGAAACGAATACTTCCGGTTCTTGTTGAACGCGGACATGAGATTATTTGTTGTGTGCGCGAAAAAAGCCGCTTAACTATTCATAAAAATCTGCTGGAAAAAACACAAATTATTGAGGTTGATTTTTTAGATGGCGTTAGTCCGAACCTGATTCCTGCCAATATAGATATAGCTTATTACCTCATCCATTCCATGACTACCTCGCAGGATAAGTTTGACCAGCTGGAATCAAAAGCCGCTGAGAATTTTAAAAAATACATGGAATCGACATCGGTTAAACAGGTTATTTATCTTAGTGGTATTTCAAACGAAAACAAACTTTCGCGCCACCTGAGTTCGCGCCGGAAAGTGGAGGATATTTTAAAAAGCGACTTTTATACACTCAGTGTTTTGCGTGCAGGTATTATTGTTGGTTCGGGTAGTGCCTCGTTTGAGATGATCAGGGATATTGTGGAAAAACTTCCGGTAATGATTACCCCTAAATGGATTCTTACAAAATCCCAGCCCATTGCCATTCGCGATGTGATCCGTTTTTTGGTGGGTGTAATCAACCGACCCGAATGTTTTAACCGTACCTTCGACATTGGCGGCCCCGAAATACTTACCTATAAAGACATGATGCTAAAATATGCGAAGGCCCGTAAACTCAAACGTAAAATTTATACCACGGCATTAATCTCTCCGCGTATCTCATCCTACTGGCTGTTCTTTATTACTTCTGTTTCGTACAAACTGGCAGTAAGCCTGGCCGACAGTATGAAAAATGAAGTGATTTGCGAAAACACCAACTTACAGGAAATTTTAAATATTCAACCCATAAGCTACGATACTGCACTAAAATATGCCTTCATAAAAATAAAACAAAACCTGGTATTAAGCAGTTGGAAAGATTCGATGATCAGCAGTAATCTGGGCCTTTCGCTTTCCGATTTTATTGAGGTGCCCGATTTTGGCTGTTACAAAGATAAAAAGCAACTACCCGTTACCGACGAAAAGCGGGTAATTCATAATATATGGAGCATTGGCGGTACCAAAGGATATTATTACGCCAACTGGCTATGGAAAACCAGGGGTTTTTTCGATTTGCTTTTTGGGGGTGTTGGCCTGCAGCGTGGACGTACATTACCCGGCGATATTAATCCGGGCGATGCTCTCGATTTTTGGCGTGTTTTATATGCCAGCCGCGAAAAAAAGCGTCTTTTGCTTTTTGCCGAAATGAAACTTCCGGGAGAAGCCTGGCTTGAATTTAAAATTGACGAAAACAATATCCTGCACCAAACGGCAACCTTCCGCCCAAAAGGAATATGGGGCCGTTTATACTGGATTGCCACCTCCCCGTTTCATTATTTTATATTTAACGGAATGATTCGGAACATAGCCAATACCTAGCGTCAAGTCAAGCGTGCTCTTTCATGCCAAGTCTTGTTTCTTTTTGTTTTTTCTCATTATAAAAAGACTCACGTAGCTACTGTTATGCTTGCTTTTTCTACTATCGAAAAATTTAAAAACCAACGGCGACTTACACGTAATTTCACACATGACTTGACACTAGCCCCGAAACATTAGGCTATAAATTCTCGATAAAATACTCGCTTACCTTTGTCATTAAATGAATACGGTCTTTGCCGCGTACATTGTGCTCATGAATCGGATATGCAAAAAAGTCGACCTGCTTGTTTTGTTTTACACACTCACGCAAAAACTTCATGCTGTGTTGCATTACAACGGTGGCATCCTGCACACCATGAATCAGCATTAATTTACCATCGAGATTTTCCACATATTTAGTCATGTCTGAATTAGCGTATCCTTCCGGATTTTCCTCCGGCATATCCATGTAGCGCTCGCCATACATTATTTCGTACATGTTCCAGTCTACAACCGGGCCACCGGCAACACCCACCTTAAAAACGTCAGGATGTTTCAGTTTCAGATTCAATGTCATAAAACCACCGAAGCTCCAGCCATGTACACCAATCCGGTCTGCATCAACATAGGGCAACGATTTCAGATAATTTATACCCTGCATCTGGTCTTCGGTTTCCAGAACTCCCAGGTTACGATGAATAGCTGTTTCGAAATCGCGGCCACGGTTCAGAGTTCCGCGGTTATCGAGCGTAAAAGCGATATAGCCCTGCGATGCCATATAATACTGCCACCAGCGAGCCGAATTGTGCCAGCCTTTATTTACCAGTTGCGAATGAGGCCCGCCGTACACATAAACCACCACCGGATATTTTTTAGAAGGATCGAAATTTACAGGCTTTATCATGCGCGCGTACAATTCGTTTTTTCCATCGGCAGTTTTTATAGTTACCAATGTGTTTTCGCCCAGCTGATAATCTTCTAACGGATTCTTTGCTTCAAAAATATTCCGGATAAATTTTCCTTTAGTAGAGAGAATATCGTATTTCCCGGATACTTCTTTTGCGTTCCAGCGGTCGGCAATGTAAGTCCCCTCCAGACTTAAAGTTCCGCTATGTATTCCAACTTCACTACTCAGTTTTTCAGGTTCACCCGACTTCACATTCACTTTATAAATGTGTTTTTCGAGCGGGCTTTCCAGTGTAGCTTCCACAAACATGTTTTTCTCATCCTTATCGAAACCTAAAATTTGAAGTACCTCCCACTCTCCTTCTGTAATTTGCTGAAGCAACTCTCCGTTGGTGTTGTATTTATATACATGAAACCAACCGTCTTTGCGACTGAGGTAGTAAAATTCATCCGGATTTACTTTCGAAAATTGTACCGGATACAACGGTTCCACATATCGCTCCGACTTCTCTTCAAAAAGTGTTTTTATTTTTTCGCCCGATGAAACAGCATAACAATTCAGCTGCATGTGGTTTTGTTCTCGGTTGAGTTCGGCCATGTAAATCGATTTCTCATCCGGCGACCAGGCTATGTTTGTTAAAAAATGATCGAGCGGCTCACCGGTTTTCAGAAAGGTTGTATTTCCGGTTTCAATGTTGTAAACACCCAAGGTTACATGATGGCTTTTCATTCCCGCCATTGGGTATTTTACAGGTTGCTCCTCTGCCTGAGGTGCCATAAAATCAACCAGCGGATAATCTTTTACCATCGATTCATCTTTACGATAGAAAGCCACGTAATTTCCCTGGGGCGAATTAAAAATACCTCCCGAAATACCAAATTCGTTGCGGTGTACCGATTGCCCGTTTACAATTCCGTTTCCACCATCGCTGGTAATTTGTTTTACTTCACCATCCGGGAAAGCCGCAAACAAATTGTTGTTTGTTGTAAAGCTTACAAACTTTCCGTCCTTGCTAAAAGTAGTATTGGCAGCGTTATCAGGTAACAGTACCTCATAGATTTTCTTTTTCGTATTAACATTAACAACCACATAACGTTTTCCTGCTTTAAAAAGCAACTCCCCGTTATTCAGCCAGCTATAATTCGGAAATCGTTTTAATTCAGTTCCTGAAATAGTATTTAATTCTTCCAGCGCAAGCAGGGTTGAGCATTCGCACTTTTTAACCGATTCTGCCACCAGCGCATTGTCCTTAATTTGGGTAAAAACATCATCGTTTTTCCACGAAAATCCTCTTAATGTTTCGGGATACAAATAGGTATAACGCCCGTAAACGGCATCGTCAATACTCATTTGTTTAGGTTGGGCGAATACGATCTGGCTAAGCAGAACAAAAAGAACAATTAATTGCTTCACGGTACTAAATTTTCAAAATTAAGCGGCGAAAATAAGATTTGGCAACTTATAAAAAAAGAAGTTTCGTCACTTTCATGTTTTGAAGCAGGTTTGAATGAGCCGGAATTTGAGTAAGCTATTAATTCATCAATCTAAATTCGATTGGAGAGTATCCGGTATTTTTCTTAAACATCCGAGTAAAATGTTGCGGATATTTAAATCCTAATTCATAAGCAATATCGCTGATGGATTTACTTGAATCATATATTTTTTCCTTTGCCACATCAATCAGTTTTAATTGAATATGCTCCAGAGCTGACTTGCCTGTTTCTTTTTTTAACAAATCTCCTAAATAGTTGGGCGACAAAAACAGTTTATCAGCACAATAACCAACAGATGGAGGTCCTAACTCAATAGGATTTTCAGAAAAAAAGTAATCATCCAGTACTTTTTCAAAGCGAGCCAGCACATCCTTGTTAACGTGACTGCGTGTATTGAACTGCCGCTCATAAAAACGTTTGCAGTAATTTAGGAAAAGTTCCAAATACGATACGATCAGGGTTTTACTATGCGCATCAACAGGATGTTCCAACTCGTAGCTAATCTTTTCAAAACAGTCGTTTACAATTGTCCTTTCCCTTGTTGAAAGATGCAATGCCTCGTTAACTTCGTACGAAAAAAAAGTATACTCTTTTATCTTCTTGCCCAACGATGTGCCATGAATCAAATCAGGATGAAACAGTATGGCTTGTCCATGTCCTTTACGTTTTTCACCATTATCCTCTACACCATATACCTGTCCGGGTGCAATAAACAAAAGGGTGCCCTCTTCGTAATCATAGGTATTGCAACCATAAATCATATTTCCACACTTTGCTTGTTTTAAGAATATGGCATAAATTCCCATTTGCTTTCTGAAAAAATAGAATGGCTCCATTTTCGAAAAATCAACAACACTTACCAGGGGATGTAACGTTTCCTGACCTACAAAATTATTGTATTCTGTTACTGTATTTATTCTTGATATTTCACTCATCGCACCGTTTTGTTTGATTTCTTATACAAAAGTAAACATCTCATATCTAAAAATATAACCTTCTGTTTAGATTCCGTAATAATGGTAAGCGACTCTGTAATTGGGGTAATTCAAACCGTATTTTTTCAGCGAGCTTTGCATTGTAATTAATTCGACAAAATGATTAAAAGAAATAACAGACATTCTGTTGGAGAATCCCAAAAGGTTTTGGTTACCTATTTTTCTTACAGCGGAAATACCCGGGAAATCGCAAACCAGATTCATCAGCAAATAGGTGGTGATATTTTTGAAATCCAATCAGCATCTGAATATCCGGCTAGTTACAACGATGTACTGGCCCGGGCAAAACAAGAAATACTGGCAGGTGTAAAACCGGTGCTCAGGAACCAGATAGCCACCCTGGATGATTACAAAATCATATTTATAGGTTACCCCAACTGGTGGAATACTTTTCCTGCGCCCGTATTAACTTTTCTGTCGGAGTATGATTTTACGAACAAAACCATTGTCCCATTCTGTACACACGGCGGAGGAGGAACCGGACGAAGCATTAACGATATTGCCTTGCAATGTCCGGGAGCCACGGTGTTGGATGGCTTTTCAATCAACGGATATTCTGTTGGCAAAAACAATAGAGAAGTCGCTGCATGGATCAGCAAGCTTAAAAATTTAATTCCGCAAAATATCAATTAAACAAAACAGATACAGTTTAACATTTAATAAATAACAATGAAAGATTTCACGTATTACAATCCTACCCGAATCGAGTTCGGTAAAGGAAAAGAAGAAAACATAGGGCAATACATCTCTGAGTACGGAATAAAAAATGTGCTGATTGTGTATGGATCTGAACGTATCAGAAAAAATGGGCTATTTGATAGAGTAGCAAAATCTCTTGGCGACAAAGGCATTACTTACGACGCACTTGGAGGTGTTGTCAGTAATCCTGTTTTAAGTAAAGTCCGCGAGGGCATAGAAATCGCAAAAACCAGAGAATCTGAAGCGGTTTTGGCAATTGGCGGCGGTTCTGTTCTCGACTCATCAAAAGCCATTGCTGCCGGAGCAGTTTATGAGGGCGATGTGTGGGACTTTTTTACCTACAAAGCAGTTCCCAATCAGGCTTTAAAGATTTTCGACATTATGACATTGGCCGCAACCGGAAGCGAAATGAACAACTTTGCGGTTATTACAAAAGAAGAAACCAGGGAGAAATTCAATTTAGCAGGAATGGCAACCTACCCTACCGTATCAGTAATTAATCCCGAATTGCAGGCAACCGTTAGCAATGACTACCTGGCTTATTCGGCTGCGGATATTTTTGCCCACAGTTTGGATATGTATTTATCGGCTACTTATTTACCCGAATACATGGCCGGCTATGTAGAAAATATCCTGAAAACCGTAATGCGTACCACTGAAATTCTGCTTAATGACAGCACAAATTACGAAGCAAGAGGAGAATTTGCCTGGGCAGCCACGCAGGCCTTAAACTTTACTACATTTTGCGGCATCGAAAACAACCGGTACGATACTCATTTTCTGGAGCATACCTTATCGGCCGAATACAACATTGCCCACGGTGCAGGATTGTCTGTTCTAATGCCGGCGTGGATGAAATGGCAAAAGGATTTTTTACCCGAACGATTCAGCCGTTTTGCCAAAACCATGTTTAATGCCGATAATGCCGATGCCGGAATTGAAGCACTAAAACAATGGTATTCAAAAATTGGCGCTCCTGTAACCCTTAAAGAAGGCAATATACCGGAAGAAGATATTCCAATGTTAGTTGATAAATTACATGCTATTGGTATTATGTGGAGAGCAGAATCGCTTTACACCAAAGAAATGATTACTACGGTGTTGGAAAATGCAAAATAACAGTTCACCAAATTAAACGAGAATGAGCAGGAATATTTTTGAACGTTTACAAGCCGGAGAAGCAGTATCATATACCGACCCACAACATAACCAGATTAGTGAAGCGGCTGCCCGTACAACAAAATTGCTGGTAAAACTTAATGCAACTGCCAACACCGGCAAAGTACGCAAGTTGTGGGGCAAAATAACAGGTACACCGCTTGATTCTAGCACAATGATTCAGGTGCCGGTTTATATCAATATCGGAAAGTTTACCCGTATTGGTAAAAATGTATACATCAATCATGCCTGCACATTTCTCGATATGGGCACAATAACCATTGGCGACAATGTTTTAATTGGCCCTAAAGTGAATATTTTATCTGAAGAACATCCGGTGAACATTGCTGAACGAAAAGCTTTGCTGGTAAAACCTGTTGTTATTAAACAGAATGCCTGGATTGGTGCTGCAGCCACTATTTTGCCCGGTGTTACCGTTGGCGAAAATTCTGTTGTTGCAGCCGGAGCGGTAGTTAACAAAGATGTATCGGACAATACTATTGTTGCCGGCGTTCCGGCTAAAGTTATTAAATCACTATAGCAAAGTGTTTAAAATGAAACAAATAATAATCACAGCTTGCGCGGCATTAATTTTAATGTCGTGCAATACAAAAAACAATTCGACAATGAAAAGAAACGAAATTTTTCCAAAAGGACAGAAAGTAACCGAGAATTTTACCGGTGATACCTGGGTGGAAATGCTCACAACCGATGGTGCAAACTTCGATGCCATGAGTTACAATGTAACCTTTGCTCCGGGAAGCCGGACTGACTGGCATTCGCATCCCGGCGGACAACTGCTTTACTGTACCTCGGGCGAAGGATGTTACCAGGAAAAAGGAAAAGCCGTTCGGCACTTAAAAGCCGGCGATGTGGTTGAAATTAAACCCGATTTAGTGCACTGGCATGGTGCTGCACCCGATAAAGAGTTTATTCATTTAGGTATCAGCACACAACTGTCGAAAGGACCGGCAACATGGTACGGTGCAGTTAGCGATAAAGAATATTCCGGTTCGGAGAAGTAAAACAAAGCATTGGTCATTAGTCACCTGTCATTGAGAGGAACAATTTTAACAAGTGACCGCTGACAAATGACTATTGATAAATAACTCTGCCCCTAAACTGGTCATTAGTCATTGGGAAGAACAACTTTTCCTAATGACTATTGACAATTGACCAATAACCTACAACCCGAAACACGCAACTTGCAACCTGTTATTAGTTTTTGGGAAGAACGATTTAACTAATGACTATTGGCCAATAACCTGCAACTTGAAACTTACTACCTGTACCCCGCAACTCTAAACTCATAACTTTCCACAAAAATCATTTGTCTAATTCCTCCTTATTGTTAAATTTACTCGCACTGAAAAACCCGGTGACTCCCCGAAGAAGATTTGCAGCGAACGACAGCCACCCCAGGATTTCAAATGACATTAGAGGAATTAAAAACGAACTATAATGGACAACTATAAAATGACTTCTAAAGATTTTTTTAAATCCATACAAATCATTCATTTCGCATTAATGACTGGTTTGATTTTTTTTGGAGCTATTACATTCTATTTAAATTATTCAGGACTTGCAATTGAGAATGAAACTGAAATGAATACCGCCTTTATGTATGTTGTTCCTATATTTACAATTTCCGGAATATTCGCAAGCAATTTTTTGTTTAAACAAAGACTTAAAAATTGTGTAAAACAATCAACTTTAAAAGAAAAACTGAACGAATATCGTTCTGCATTAATTATAAAGTTTGCGATTATTGAAGGAAGTTCGTTTTTTGTAGTAATTGCTTACTATCTGACAGGGCAATACATTTATCTTGGATTTTTAGGATTGCTTCTTATAATATTTGTGACATACAGACCAACAAAAGAAAAAGCAATCATGGATCTGGAATTAAGTCATTTAGACAAGCAATTAATTCATGACTCAGACGCAACTATTAATTAAAGAGATAAAACCACTGAATACCAAATAAACAACTAAAACAATGAATAAACCAAAATACCCCGGAGTTTCAATAAGAGTTAAGGCGGTTGTATGCGACTCGATTGTACTCGTTCTACTTATGATTGGAGCCACAAACCTGTTTGAAATTATTGGTGATGTTCCAGACTTTGCCCGGATAATAGCATTTGTATTTATCTTTCTTCTTTACGATCCTCTTCTTACCAGTACCATTGGCGGAACTCTTGGGCATATGATTTTTGGGATTCGTGTAAAACGAGAAAAAAACCAGGACAAAAACTTTCTTTTTCCCCTTGCGGTAGTTCGATACATTATAAAAGCTTTGCTAGGCTGGGTTTCATTACTAACCGTTTCGGGCAATAAAAAAGGAAAAGCAATTCACGATTTGGCTGTTCGGTCAATTGTTATTTATAAAAACTAACAACAAAGAGCTTTCATATACAAACCGCCGGCAATGCTACCAAAACATACATAAAATAACACCAGAATGAATTTAAAAGAAAACAACCACTCCGAAGAAACAACCGTACTATCCGACAAGGAAGTTTTTACGAATATCTGGACTTCGCCAAGAAAAGTATTCAAGTATATAAACAATAATGAATACGACAAATTTGTATATGTTTTATTGTTTCTGGCAGGCATTACACAAGCTTTTGACAGGGCAGTAACTAAAAGTATGGGCGATAACCTTTCTCTGATTGTAGTGATTATTATTTGTGTACTCCTCGGAGGTTTTTTGGGTTGGATATCACTTTATTTTTACTCAGCATTAATAAGCTGGACGGGAAAATGGCTTAACGGACAAGGCGATACAACTTCATTACTAAGAATGACTGCACACGCAATGTTGCCATCAATCGTAGCCTTGGTCTTATTAATTCCTCAAATTATTTATTTTGGAAATGCAATATTTCAAAGCGAAATTGATATTTCCTCGAGCGGAACAATACCTAAATTTATTTATTATTCCACAGCATTTTTGGAAACAATTTTAGGTGCCTGGACATTGATACTATTCGTTATTGGAATCTCTGAAATACAGAAACTTTCAATTGGAAAATCAATACTTAATATGATACTACCGGGGCTTATAATTATTGTACCTATTGCTACAATTGCCTATATTCTGGGAGATTTTTTTGGATAAAAAATAGCAGACAAAAGTGAGGCAAAAGACAAATAAATTAGAATCTTTAATACCTTTCCATCCGCTAAAACTATTATAATAAAAACAATAATGATTGTAACAAACAGAATAAAACTAACCTATAAAAATTTGTTTCTCATCCTTATTACCAGATACATAAAAAAACGATGGTGGCTGTTAATCTGGATCTGGGTTTTGGCAACAATTCTGGCACTACAAGAAAACTATACTTCATTCGAATACTTTTTCATGCTATTGGCAATTATTTATCCACTTGCTCTGGTAATACAATTCTGGATGTATGTAAAATCGAATGATAACAAGTTATTGCTTACGGAGAGACACTATGAGATTGATAGTGAAAAAATTGTTGGAATTATTGATAGTGATACTTATTCTCCAATAAAACTTGAACATTTTATAAAGGTTGACAAGATTCGGGAAACGTATCTCCTCTATATTTCAAAAAATCAGTTTATATACATTCCGGGTAGTTCATTTAAGAACGATTCAGAAAAAGAATGGTTTGAAACCGAGATTATCAAAAAAATAGCAAATAAAAAGTAACACACAATTATCAGATTTTAACATTATGAAAAAGATTACCCTTATTATTTTTCTGCTGACAGCAGGATTTAGCTTCGTTTTTGCACAAAACGAAGCAGAGATTACCATGAAAAAAGTATTTGGTGGTTACCAATTTTACCAGGGAGACCAACGTTTAAACATGAAGGGACTTGTAAATGCCGTTGAAAACAACGAACAAGCTTTTGCAGAGATGAAAGCAGCACGGTCGACCTATACTTTTGCCACGATTATGAGTGGTGCCGCCGGTTTTATGATTGGTTACCCCGTAGGAACTGCCATTGGCGGTGGAGATCCCAACTGGGCCCTGGCCGGAATTGGGGCAGGATTAATTCTTGTATCCATTCCCATAAGTCAAAAATTCAACAAACAAGCCAAACAAGCTGTCGACACCTACAACGCTGGCCTGCCAACCAGTTCGTTTTGGGATAAAAACGAGCTTCGGCTTTCGATGACCGGGAACGGCGTTGGATTAACTCTGTGGTTTTAACCCGGATTATGCATTAAGTAGTCTATTGCGGGTTGGACCTTATATTTGCCAATACAAACAGGCTTCTCTTCGCCGGAACCGATCTGAAGCCTGTTTCTTATTTTTGCAAAAAGAAATCCTGACAAATAGGCACCAGCAGATGGAATTATATTCTTTAGCCCGACTAGCGCATTAATTATTCGACATAAAATGTGAAGAGCAAAATAGCCTTAAAAAGAATTTGAGATACAAATAAAACGAACATGTTGCATAATTCACCTAAGAGGATAATTAAAAATAAGTGCAAGTTCCCTGCCTGACTGCGCAAGCCGGGCCAGCTGAAAACAAACAATTTTAATAGAATGAAAAATTACAAAAGAAACTTTCAACATCTCATCTTAATTCTTTGTCTAATAATTACATCTTGTATTTCACAAAAGAAGATGACTAGTCAAGAAGAAGAACAACAACAACCCATATCCACCAAAACTCAAATAAAACAAAACAAATACAATTTTGACCTTTCTTATTTGAATACAAAACCCAGGGAGACCTTTGTTGATTCAATGGGAAATATAAATTTTAGTGATACAATATTAGAAAATCAGATAAAAAAAGCACTTCTGTTAAATTCATCACAATCCGTTACAACAACGATAGCCGATACGATTACAATCCTGGATATTGCGGGTAACAGGTCTGATAAATTTTCAGAAAAGATAAAATCTGTTGATGGTCTGCAATACTTTAAAAGTTTAAGAAGTCTAACTATAAGTTACAATTCAATATCAGATTTAACTCCTCTTGAAAAACTGGTTAACCTGGAGAAGTTAGTTGCCGAAAACAACATTATTAAAGAAATAACTCCTTTAAAAGACCTGACAAAACTGAAGTTACTCAATCTATACAGGAACAATGTATCGGACATTAGCGCCTTATCTAACCTAACTAATCTAACAGTCCTTCGCTTATGGGATAATAATGTAAGTACTATACAAACCTTAAGCAAACTTACAAACCTAAAAGAAATAAACCTGGGACAAAACCGGATTAAAGACATTTCCCCCCTGACTAACTGTAAAAAACTACATACAATATGGCTAGCTTTTAATCCAATAGTAAACCCGGAGTTGTTATCGGAGTTTAACGAAACATTGAGAGTTTTATCAATTTCAGGATGCAATATTGAAAACATAGACTATCTTGAGAATTGCTATAAAATGAAAGACCTTTTAATATTCAGCAATCAAATTGAAGATATATCAGTCATTCGCAAAATGACAAGTTTAAAATCTCTAATTGCCTATAACAATCAAATTGAAAGCATTGATGTTGTTCCCCATTTAATAAAAGAAGGTGCATTTCAAGAAAGATCCCGATTTGGCGGATCAGGCATTAATATCGATTTAAAGAATAACCCCATAAACTTTGAAACAGAAAAGAACAAAAGAATTAAAACATATATTGAAGAGAATGTAAGAGGTGTTAAATTCTAAGGAACTACAACAAACAACAATTTGCATTTTATTTTGCATGCATTAAAAGCGCGAGGCAGTTTCCATTATGCACCCGACCTTCCATTTATCGAAAAATTCTTCGATAATAACCGGTTTGCCCTAAAGAAATACGAGATGAATGAATATGATTCTAAAACTACCGTAATACAAAGATTAAAATAAGACCCTCCCCGTTAATTCGGGGATTCTTTTTTTTCATAAAGCCTCAAAGTACTGCTTCCCGGCAGAAGAGAACAGATCACCTCAATAACTATTTTTCGCCCTCCGTAAAATCACATTTTACTTTTTGTTTATCGGCTTGGAAGAAACTTCAGTGTATAACAGTTATAAGAACAGACAAAGGAATAAAGAGAACTTCCCAACCCCCTTTACTAACCGGAGTTTGGGAAATATTCCACCGGTTTTCGTTTAAGAAAATGGAATGGCCCGTAGTCTTTACGAACAAGTTGGAAACTAAAATTTCCTAGTCCATGCAATGTATGGACTACCGGACGGTGTGCATGGAATACTCTACCCATTTCATGGACAAGTCCATGGCAATTATGGAACATTCCATCGGTATCGTGGACAAGTCCATGATGGTTATGGAATTATCCACAATCACTATTTCCTTGTCCATGGTTTTGTAAATGTGGTTGGCAGCGGAAAACAAACACAAATACTGACCTTTCCTAAAATAGCTTGACAGATTTATACTTAATTTGATAGAATGTAAACGATTATTTCTTCATTTACTGG
>CANLMQ010000025.1 GCA_947492175.1 uncultured Draconibacterium sp.
AACAATTGTTTTTGATGGTGTTGATACCTCCCGGAGTTCTTAACAAATTGTGGTTAGGTTTTTAGACAGTCTGACGGCTTATTGTAAAACAATTAATAGGCTATAAATCTGGTTACAAACGAGACTAATTAAGGGAGTCAAACAGCCTTTCTCCCCCTATTAATTTTACAGTTAACTATTATGATTCTGAAAAATCTGATTCTCAAAACTAATAGAAAAGACAAAAAACTTGAATCAATAGAAAAATATTTCATAAATAATATAGTAGGATTATCAAATATTTTTGTTTTATATCATTACTACAAATATATGAACATCAATAAACATTAGGGAAAGTAGTAAGCGACAACAAAATACAATCCTGTGTAGCTACAAGTTTCAATTGTTATTCAATTTTATATCTTTGGTACAGCAAATAACTCAGTTGAAAATCAAGAGAGACTTTACCGAAAACAAAAATTTTCGACTTCTATAAGAATTTGATTTTTAAGCGCAGAAGAAAATACAACATATGTGTATTAGGTCGGTAAACAGTATTCTATTTTTTATAAAAAAATCCTTTTCTCACAACTCTTCAACAATTTTATCAAATACCTCAATACATTGTTTGATGTCCAGAACCAAGTTGTTCCAGTTATTTTCGTATTCAATTGAGAAGAGACCTTTGAATCTCTGGCGATCTAACTCTTTCAGCATGGCTTATACATTGCATACGCCACGGCCCCAAATTACATCGCGCTACTCGGCTTCCCCTTCTTCCTTCTCCTTCACATCCTTAAAATGTAACGATTTCAATCTGCCTTCGTACTTTTTCAAGCCTTTCACAGGATCTAATCCCACACGCTTCCAGTGACCAACATCGGCACAGGCGCCTATGCGGTTGCTCAAGCCTTCAACGGCCTTCAAAAACATTTCAGGTTTCCTGTAATTCGATGGCTTCGGGTGATTATGTATGGGCACATCAATGTTATACTTATTGGCCAACTCATCTATGTATTTAAGACACTCATAATCAGGCTCGCAAGTAATAGCTTTAATATCCATGTAATTGGCAAACTTAAACAACTGTTCCCACTCAGCTTCATCTTTACAAATAACAACACCGCTGGCTATCAGTTTCACATTTTTCGATTTCGCATAAGCCAGAATCTTTTTTTGTTTTGCTTCGTCCATGCGAAAATCCATCGTGCCTTCCATATCGCCACCCAATTTTTGTCCATAATAGAATTCTGCATAGCTCAATCCCAACTCGGCAGTTTTATCAATGGCCTCCTGGAAAGTAAACAAATGAAAACTGGCGGTTTGAACGCCCAGTTTCCAATCATGTTTTTTTGATTTCTCTACCCCAACACTACTTTTGACACAAATCAAAACTAGTACTATCAAATGGGCTGTGTGCTTTTTTATCCGATTCATATGTTTTTTTTTGTTATCAATTAGTAGAATTGGCTTTTAGTTGGTCTCGAAATCCAATTCTACAAACGTGTTACTTTTAGTTTTTTCCATAATACCTTAATACCGCCACCATCGTGGATTTGAAGAGCAATACGCCCCTGACCTTTCCCAATTTTTTCATCGCTAAATTTAACCATCTCGTATCCATTTAACCAGGTTTGTACATCATTTCCAACAACTTTAATTCTTAATGTATTCCAATCTCCAGTTATCAGGTGATCTTCTTTTTCTTTCGGAATCTGGATTAACCATCCGCGACCGTAAGATTCATAGATACCCCCGGTACCATAGCCGTGTGGAGCGACTTCTACTTGCCAGCCATTTACTTTTGCAACCGGCTCCACAAACGAGCGAATAAAAACTCCTGAGTTGCCATTAGCTTCCTGCTTAAAATCAACAGTCAAATCAAAATCGTCGTAATAACTTGTGGTAGCCAAGTATCCATATCCTTTTTCCGGGCTGTTTTCACAAACCAGCAAACCGTCTTCCACATACCATTTTTCCTCGCCATAGGCTTCCCATCCTTTCAGATCGACACCATTAAAAAGCTCTACTTTTTCTGTTTTTTTAGGCAATTCTTTAATCTTTATGTTTCGGAACCAAGCTGGATAACCATGATCTTGCAAACAAAATACTCCTTTGTGAGCCAAACCGTATTCCGGCATATCTTCCCATTTTCCACTATTTCGACGCTCGAACCAATCGTCGTTCCAGGCTTCAAACTCAATAGTTTTTTCACCGTTCATCCAATATTCTACATGTCCGTTATCGAATACAATTTTTGAGGTATTCCAATCTCCAACTGGATTAATGTGAAGTTTTGATTTATCGGGTAGGTACATAGCGTAATCGGCTCCACATTTTTGCCATTCTTCCAGCGGTTGTTCGAAACCTTCGTTGTCTATTAACTGATACTCAGGTCCGGTTACATAAGGTACTTTAAACTTTGGATTTTCCACAACGTGATAGAGCATACCACTGTTTCCTCCCTGAGAAATTTTCCAATCCCAGGTCAAGATAAAATTTTCATACTGTTTGTCTGTTACGATATAGCCACTTTCGTCACTACCGTGACCCTCTGCTTTAATCAGGCCTTCTTCAACGATCCATGGTCCAGTGAGCTCTGTATCATTGTAGTCGCGCCAGCCGTTCAGCGTTTCTCCATCAAACAAGAGAGTCCATCCATCTGCCTTTTCAGCTTCAGTTAAAACGTTTTGTTCTGTAGAGCAGCTTATAACAAATAATACAGCACTTAAAAAAAATAAACTCGGAACTTTCATTCTTATAAATATTAATTGGTTATTGGTTTATATGCAACCATCCTGATAAATTGCTCAAAGGAAGAAGCAACTTCAGGTTAGTTACATCGATTACTATCATTTTTCTTAGTGTTACATTCTTTTTTGTATCAAGGAGTAACCTTTACTTTTTTATCTAGATAAAAAACACATGCTTTAATTTTCCGCATTAAATCTTGAGTAAAATCCGCAATAAATGAATCCCTATGTGTTGGGACATATTTTGTTTTATGATCCACACAACTAAACGAACTGCTACTCCAGAGAGAGTTCAAGGATTCAAATAAGAGCCAAGTGAAAAGCCAGACAACAGTACTGAAAGACATCATCTGGCTTTATCTACTAAAACTAACTATTATACTCCATGCGTAAGTGTCAAAACATTATTAATTGCATGTTACGATTTATTTTATTCATAAATATTCTGTTCTAATCCCTCGATCTGCTCAACCTCTGTTGCAGGTTTAGCTAACCACGCATACTTCTGATTAATGTGAGGGTATTCAGTTCCTTTTACTTCAACAAGCATCTCTCGACGTACCAGATCGAACCACCTTTTATCCTCAAAAGCCAGCTCCCATGCTCTTTCGTTGATTACTGCTTTATCAAAATCCTCAGTTGAAAGACCAACTGGTAAATCGGCAGATATATTAGCAATGATAATATCTAATTTCAATGCCCTTCTACGTATTTTATTAATAGCCTCATAAGCAGAAGAAGTGGCTCCATTTGTTTGGTTTTCTGCCTCAGCAAATATTAATAATACATCAGCAAAACGCATATGCACATATGAGGCATAGCCACTTATATTTGCTCCTGAAAGATTGGTTCCTTCATATCCAATTACACTCTCACCTGCATCTCTGTATTTCGCGACAAAGGGTACTGCAACATCGTCAGGAAATGAAGTACCATCAGGCCAACTCGTAGTAAACGAGATATCTTTTCTGTAGCCTTCCGGGAATTTATTGTAGAAACCAGCCTCACTATTGTAGTTTCCCCATCCACCTTCTTTTGGATGACGTGTAGAATGATGATAATGACTTCCAAAGTCATTTGGCCAAACACCTGGAACACCTTTAAAAAAGAATATATATTCAGAATTTGTCAAGTTGTTTTTTTCAAGCCATAAATCCTTAAAGTCTGGCTCCAAACTATATGGCCCTTGATCAATAACTTCCTTGGCTTTATCTCGTGCTAACACATAGGCTGTTTTATCTTTTAAAGGCCATCCTGCCATTGTTAAGTAAACTTTGGACAAAAGAGACTTTGCTGCCCACTTTGTTGGTCTAATGCGTTCGGGGAAACTTCCTGGCAGACTTGTTTCTGCATCTTTTAGGTCTTGCACAATTAGATTATAAATGTCTACAACAGGTGATTGTCCCACTTTATCTGCATTAGGCTGGTTCTCTGTTGTAATTATTGGAACTTCACCAAAATATTGCGTTAACTGAAAAAATGCAAAAGCTCGCCAGAATTTAGCCTGACCTACCAGGTTCCCTAACTTTTCTTCACTAATTCCTTTTGAATTTTCAGCATTGCTGATTAGTGCATTGGCATTGTTAATAGTTTGATAATGAATTTTCCATAATCCAGCAACTATCCCATCATTAGGGTTTGGATTGAACCTTTCAAATGCAGCAAACACATCGTGTGGGGTTCCAATATCATCAGCTCCTGCACCAGGAATTGCAACTGCACCAAAGTCAAATGTATATCCAGACCAAGCTTGCCACAAAGGAGCAGTAACACCTATTAAAGCAGCATCAAAATCTGATTCTGTTTGGTAAAAAATTTCCGGAGACAATGTCCCCACAGGGATTTCTTCCAGATCAACACAAGCATTAAATAAAATCAGAGATAATGCTGTAAATAGTATGTATTTATAACTTTTTTTCATTTCAATAATTTTAAAAGGTAATGTTTAAACCAAATGTATATATCTTTTGGGATGGGAATGATGCTAAATCTATTCCACCAAACGTATCAACGCTGGTACTGGCTTCCGGATCATAACCGGAATAGTCTGTTAAGGTGAACAAATTAGTGCCATTAAAATATATTCGAGCCGATCCAATTCCTAATGAAGAAACTACGTAACTGGGCAAGTTATAGCCTAAGTTAATTGTTTTCAATCTAAAGTAGGAAGCATCTTCAATCCATCGACTTGAATTCCGTAATGGAAATGAACTGTACCCTGTAAATGATGGTACATTTGTATTTTCGTTGTCGGTTGACCACCTGTTCAAGATTTTTGTACTAGTAGCATCAGCATCATTTGAGGTAGTTTCTACCCTTTGACGAGCAACATTAAAATTTTCTTTTCCTTGTACTCCTTGAATAAATACGCTCAATTCAAATCCCTTATAATTTAAAGTATTATTCCATCCAAAAGTAAAATCTGGTTGTGCATTCCCTATATTCACAATATCCTTGGCATCAATTACTTTATCTCCATTTTGGTCAACAAATTTTGGTGCTCCGGGGAAGAAAGCTACACCTCCACTTGAGTATTGTGAAGCTTCAGTTGCTTCGGATGATTTCCATACTCCGACATATTCATACCCCCGGAATAACCCCAAAGGTTGTCCCTCTTCCAACCAAATAGAATTTTCAAATCCGGCCACAGGAGCATTACCTATTGACATTTCTGTTACATCTCCTAAATCAACCACATTATTTCTATTAATATTTAATATGGCGCCGGTTTTCCATAAAAATTCTCCTTCCAAAGGAGTTGCACCTATATACAATTCAAATCCTTTGTTTTCAACTTTCCCAATATTTCTTAATATTTGAGTGCTTCCAGAAGTATTTGGAAGGTTAGCTAGTTGCAAAAGATCTTCAGTCTGTTTATTATAATAGTCAAATATTGTTTGAATTTTCCCATCAAAGAAGTAAGCATCAAAACCAACATTTAACTGGGTTGTGGTTTCCCATTTCAAATCAGGATTAGCTGCACGGGTGGAGATATTCACCCCTGTTGTATTAGTAAGACCATTAATAGGAAATGTAGCCGTTCCTCCGGCATTTAGCATGGGCAATGAGGTATAAGGAGCAATAGCCTGGTTGCCAACAACTCCCCAACTAGTCCTTACCTTTAAATTTGTTAACACCTCACTAGAACTCATAAAATCTTCTTCTGTCACATTCCATCCTAAGGCAGCAGAAGGGAAAAATGCCCTCTTATTATTTGCACCAAAAACAGAAGCACCATCTGACCTTGCCGTGAGGGTTAACAAATATCTTCCATCAAAACCATAATTAATCCTTCCCATATAAGATAATAATGTTCTTTTTTTTCTGCTTGATCTTGGAGGAAAGAAAATAGCTCCCACACCAATATTATCAAATGTACCAGTATTTAATAACGAACCTTTCGCTCCAATTGAGGATTCATTGATTTCTTCAAATTGTTGCTCAAAAACTCCGGTAAGCGTAATACTATGTTTGTTTACATCCTTTTTGTATGTTAACATATTAGTATTCTGTAGGGTCATAAATCTCCCATTCAAGATTGTTGCATTCTCTTCTCCGTAATTCTGGGCAACCTTAGCGTTATTAAAGCTGTTATGCTCAAAATCAAATGATCGATATCCACCCATCAGATTCAGCGTAAGACCATCTGCAATCTGATATTCAATATCAGCACTAATTGAAACAGTATTGTCAAAATTTTCTACAACAGGCTCTACAGCTTGCCCTAAAGGATTATAATTAAGTGTTGTACCATAACCACCTTGTGGAAGGGAATAATTACCTTCTACATCATAAACAGGTATTACAGGAGCAAATAACTGAGCAGAATAAATAGCACTACCAACTAAATCATTTTGTTCTGTTGGATGATCAATCTCTTTTGCCAGATAAGCATTCAAACGAGCTTTCAGCTTATCATTGAATTTAAAACACAAGTTAGGTCTTATGGCATAACGTGTATATGACGAATTTCTTACAATACCTGTTTGATCAACATATTCACCAGAAAGATAATATGAGAATTTCTCATTGGAACCACCTATTCCTATATGATGATTCTGAGTAAATCCACTTCTATATATTTCATCTTGCCAATCCGTTCCTCCATTAGTTCTAAATCCCGCTATTTCTGAATCACTAAAAATAGCAGATCCTCCTAATTCTACTCTGTTTGCATTTACTGTTTCTGCATACTGCGCTGCATTCATCAAGTCCAACTTTTTTGCAATCGTGTGGTATTTCAAGAAACTACTATAAGTAACAGTAGCCTTTTCTGAATCTCCTTTTTTTGTTGTGATCAATACAACACCATTGGCACCACGTGAACCATAAATTGCAGTCGCTGATGCATCTTTTAACACTTCTATTGATTTTATATCATTGGGATTAATCTTATTCAATGAGTTACCCACAAAACCATCAACAACAATAAGAGGATTATTCCCCCCTTGAATAGAGTTAGCCCCTCTGATTCGAATAGTTGTTTTACCATTTGGAGCTGCATCATTATTTTGTATTTCAACACCAGCAATACGTCCCTGAAGTGCCTGGTCAACACGTGCGACAGGTAATTCGTGAAGTTCTTTACTACTAATTGAAGCTACAGAACCAGTGATATCACTTTTTCTCTGAGTACCATATCCTACAGCTACTACTTCTTCAAGACCAACCGCATCCATTCTCATTTGAACATCAAGAATTGTTCTGCCTCCAATTACAATTTCTTGTGTAAGCATCCCTACGAAGGAGAATACCAGAATTGCATCTTCCGAGATATTAGAAATGGAGTATTTCCCATCCACATCTGTTACCGTTCCTGTGGTGGTTCCCTTAATCAGAACGGTTACTCCAGGCAATGTCTGTCCGAATTCATCGGTTACAATTCCGGAAATGGAGCTTTTTTGTTGCCATACTTGTGATTCTCCTTCTCGTTTTTCATCAATAAGATTTTCGTCATACACAGAACAAAACTCACTTTGTTTTTCAATACTATTAAAAACCTCTTTAACAGTGGCTTTACGCATATTTAAATTCAGCATTTGGGTTTTAGAATAACTTTTTTTAGCTAAAACACCTGACACCGAAACCAAGAATAGTAATATCGTTAGTTTCATTACTTTCAATAATTTGATCAGACTGGAAAACATATTTTCCCGGTCATAACAGATTTTTTTTTTCATACTTTTGTGTTGTTTTATTTAGATATGGCCCTGTAAATTGAAGCGTACAGGGTGATTTCACTATCTTCGGGGAAATGTTGGAAGCATTTCCCTGTTGTTTTAATATAAATTAGTTTCTATTCATGTGAGAATTAATATAAGTCTATTTCTTACACACTTTTCTCCTATTAATATTCTCTACATCCTCCAATTATTTACAATTCCCGTGCAACTTCGTAGACTCTATGTATCTAAGAAAATTGATAGCTCCAGTAGAGGGTAAGGTAGGAACTAAAAAAGTTAACAGAAAAGAACCAAAGGGACATTGTTCTCCCTACAAGCTAAGTCGAAAATCAGGATTCGTAAACCAAGTGAGATATATCTGAGTTCTGTTAACACATCGGTTTTCATTTGCGAATCACCTTCCTTCTGTTGTGTGCAATACGAAACACACACAACAGAAAGAAGCGTAATACGAACAAGTAACCTGCTAAGTTTGACGATTCTACATTCCGGTTACAATCTCGTCAAATACCCCAATGCATTGTTTGATGTCCGGAACCGAGTTGTTCCAGTTATGTTCGTATTCAATTGAGAAGAGACCTTTGAATCTCTGGCGATCTAACTCTTTCAGCATGGCTTCTACATTGCATACGCCACGGCCCCAAATTACATCGTGCTGCTCGGCTTCCCCTTCTTCCTTCTCCTTCACATCCTTAAAATGTAACGATTTCAATCTGCCTTCGTACTTTTTCAAGCCTTCCACAGGATCTAATCCCATACGCTTCCAGTGACCAACATCGGCACAGGCGCCTATGCGGTTGCTCAAGCCTTCAACGGCCTTCAAAAACATTTCAGGCTTCCAATAATTCGATGGCTTCGGGTGATTATGTATGGCCACATCAATATTATACTTATTGGCCAGCTCATCTATGTATTTAAGATACTTATACTCAGGCTCGCAAGTAATAATTTTAATATCCATGTTATTGGCAAACTTAAACAACTGTTCCCACTCAGCTTCATCTTTACAAATAACAACACCGCTGGCTATCAGTTTCACATTTTTCGATTTCGCATAAGCCAGAATCTTTTTTTGTTTTGCTTCGTCCATGCAAAAATCCATCGTGCCTTCCATGTCGCCACCCAACTTTTGGCCATAATAGATTTCGGCATAATTCAGCCCCAGCTCGGCAATCTTGTCAATGGTTTCCTGGAAAGTAAACAAATGAAAACTGTAGGTTTGAACGCCCAATCTCCAATCACGCTTTTTCGATTTCTCTGCCCCTGTGCTACTCAAGCCACAAAGCAAAACCAGCACCAATAAAAGGCTTGTATATTTTTTTATTTGGTTCATATGTTAATTTTTCTTGCATAAAAACAAGAAGCAGGCTTTTCCCTGCCTCTTTTTGTAAAACTTAACTAAACTATCTATTATTTAGGCATTTCAGGAAGAGACCAACCATTGCGGTACGTGTGGTTAATCCATTCCTTTGCCACTTCTTTGGCATTAAACTCAGCATACTGACGATCGAAACGTGGATCGCCATCTACTACATCAAACCTGTCAACCTTAACAATGCGAGCCTTGTCGGAATCAGAAATGTTCGTAAACTCCATATTCTCTCCGTCCCAGTAAAGAGTACGGTTCAGCGATTGAAGACGTACAGCCAGAACACCCATCACAACCATTTCGTTAAATGGTCCTGAATAGGCAAAGTTAGCCGTTCCTTCTACGCGACTTCCTACAGGCTCTTTACAGGCACGAATCCAGTCGCGCTCGTGTGCTCCGCTCCATGGCCCTTCTTCCGAACCCGGAATACGAGGTATGATTGGATCAGGCTCTTTAAAATCTTCCATACTATCGTATGGTAACAGCGTAGGCTTCATGCCATAGTAACTTGTCATGATTTTGCCTTTGGTTCCCACAAATAACAAACCACCGCCGATGTCTTTACCCAAAACTTCACCATCGGGTAATTCAATCGGGCGTTCAGGAAGAAAACCTCCGTCGTACCACGTTACTTTTACCTCGGGCATCCCCACATCGGGCATGTTTTTCCTGGCCGGAAAGGTATAGGTCACCATTTCAGCATGAGGAGCACTCTCGGTATTTACAAGGGTTGAAGATGCCTCAACTTTTGTCGGATACTTCAGATTCAGTGCCCAGTAAACAGGATCCAGCACATGACAAGCCATATCACCAAGGGCACCGGTACCATAATCCCACCAGCCACGCCAGTTCCATGGGGTGTAAACCGAATTGTACGGACGGTATTTGGCAGGTCCGATAAACAGATCCCAATCCAGAGTATCAGGAACTGCCATCGATCCGTCAGGTTTCTGAAGTCCCTGAGGCCAGATCGGACGATCGGTCCAGGCATGCACCTCGGTTACTTCTCCAATAGCACCTGACCAAATCCATTCGCAAACACGACGAATATCATCGCCTGAATTTCCCTGATTACCCATTTGAGTGGCTACGCCATATTTCTCGGCCAGTTTGGTTAACAAACGAGATTCGTAAACCGAGTGTGTTAATGGCTTTTGCGTGTAAACATGCTTCCCTAAAGTCATTGCGTGCGCTGTTACACCAGCGTGTGTATGATCAGGAGTGGCAACCATTACAGCATCAATCGATTTGCCGTACTTGTCCAACATCTCGCGCCAGTCTTTAAACTTCTTGGCCTTCGGATAATCCTTGAAGGTTTTGGAGGCATAATGCCAGTCTACATCGCATAAAGCAACAATGTTCTCGCCACTCATGTTACGCAGGTTGTTACGTCCCATACCTCCTACACCAACGCCGGCAATATTTAACTTATCACTGGGCGAAACATGCCCGAATTTCTTCCCGAAAACACTACCGGGAACAATTGTAATACCTGCCGCAGCTGCTGCAGAACGGCCGATAAACTTTCTTCTGCTTACCATAATCTTATTATTTTAGTTTATTTTATAATTGACAAAATTTAGATTGAAGAAATCAACCTATCAAACGTTTTTAATCATTACCCCTTGTAGCATCATCCCAATTATCTGTTCTAAATGAGGATGCTGGTAAAAGATTTGTATCATATAAAGTTCCAACAATCCAGTTACGCCATGCATATCTTACAGCTACTGGTTTCGATACCTTATCACTAATTACAAACACTTCATTTCTGCTAATAATTCTTGCATCCGCAGGATAAAATACTTTATCGTCACCTGCAATCTCAAATCCATCTAATTTATTATATGCGTAAAGCCCCGTTTCTGCATTTTTGAATTTTAGGACTATCCCTCTATCCTTTACCTTTTGTGAATCGAGAATTGGTGCAGCATAATCTATAGTCTGATAGCCATATGTTTGATTTAGCGCAATGAACAATAATCGATCAGCCGCCTCCTTCTTTTGGGGTGGATGAATACTATGCTCAGCTCCAATATCCATTGTTATTGCCATGCCAGAATTTGGAATCGAATTCAGACTCTGCAGCTGAGCCTCTCTGAGAAAAGCAGTATTAGCAGCTGTTTGAAAAGCGTCATTATTTCCATAAGAGAAAGGAGCAATCTGCACATAATAGAATGGGAAATCGCCAAGATTCCATCTTTGCCGCCAATCTTTTACCATTACTGGAAAAAGCTTTTTGTAAACTTCAGGCTCATGCCGATTTGATTCGCCCTGATACCATATTACCCCCTTTATATTATATGGAATCAATGGATTAATCATCGAATTAAACAATGCCGTTGGGATTATATTCGTTTTTTTTGTGATTTCTACTTCATCAAGGTTAATCTGTTGATAATCACCTAACATTTCATTGCTCATCCAGGCTTGAACTGAACTTCCTCCCCATGAAGTATGTATTAGACCTACGGGAACATCCAACACCTGCTGTAATTGCTGTCCAAAAAAATAAGCCAGAGCACTAAAACCAGAAACATTTTCTGGAGACGCCTGCTCCCATCCATTATATTCTTCAAAATCTTTTACCGGAACTTTAGAACCAGCCCGCCCTACTGTAAATAAGCGTAAATTTGAATTATCAGACTTCGCAATTGCCATATTAGCTCCAAAGATAGGTTCTCCATGGTACCCCTTCAGTGACTGCCACATATTTGACTGACCAGAGCATAACCAAACTTCTCCAAAGACAATATTATCTAATTTAATATCTGATGTTTTACTTCTAAATCTAATTGTTTGAAGTTCTTTACTATTTGTAGTTTTAACCTCAACACTCCAAAAGCCCTCATCATCAGCTCCAAAACGTTTTGTACCACTTAACCACGAGAAGTTTACCGAGATTTCCTCATTAGCTTCAGCCCATCCCCATAACTTTACAGTAGCATTACGCTGTAATACCATGTTTGAAGATATAATAGCAGGAAGCTTAATTTCTGCATAAATTAATTGTGTAAATAGCAATCCTGTAACAAAAAGCATCAATGTTTTTACTTTCATAATTTGTATTTTATTATTAATTCTAAACCTAAGATGAAAACAACTCACAAAAAGTTATTCAGCCTGCATTTATTTGCTCAACCACTTTCCTAAATTATCTGCAATGAAACTATCGTCATTTAAATGAGGGTATGCTGCATATACACGATCTATCTCCTCTTTTTGCCCGAGAGATAAAGCTTCATTTTCATCTAAAGTCCAAATCCCCTCCAATAAACCTTGCCTTCTCAAAACCTCATGGATTCCTGTAATACAACCTGAAAAATTATTAGCTGCATCAAAAAAAGCGGCATTGCTGTCGGTTATCTGGTTAGCCAGAGCCAGTACATCCTGTATATTTCCATCCATTTTCCCTTCCTTGATTCTTTCCAGAAGCAGAACAGCAGAGCGGGTCCACACTGCCCAGTGCCCCAGTAAGCCGCCCACAATTTGCTTCCTAACCACTTGTCCGTCCACGTTAATCTTGTATTCTGATAGCAAGTCAACCAGTATATTGTCATCGTTACCAGTATAAAGAGCAATTTCTTCTGCTCTCCCTGATTCAGCAACACCCCGCACCACATCAAAGGTATGATAGCGGTTAAAAGGAGCCATTTTGATCGCAATTACATTTTTAATACGGGCAAACTCGCGCCAAAAACTGGTATCAAGCCTGCGCCCTCCAACAGCGAGTTGTAAATAAAATCCCACTACCGGAATAACATTTGCTACTGCCTTACAATGTTCGATAATCTCTTTGTTTGTAGCATCAGCAAAAGCTGCCACACTTAGTAGCACCGCATGGAATCCGCTGTCGAGTGCCTGTTTTGCTTCGGCCACTGCCTGATCGGTTTTTCCAATTACTCCCGCCACCCGAAAAACGGGTTTATGCTCTGTTGCCTCAAAACGGTCAAACTCCTCGCGTGCAATTTCCAAAACCGGTTTGAAAAGATTTATCTCCGGCAAACGGATTTCAAACTGTGTAGTATGTACTGCCACTGCCACACCTCCTGCTCCTGCATCTAGGTAATACCGCATGAGCGCACGCTGACGGCGTTCATCCAGTTTTCTGTTTTTATCAAGTGCCAGCGGAAGTGCCGGAATTACCATTCCTTTTCTAAAAGCATCAAATATATGTTGCGGGATTTCTTTCTTATCCATGTTTCCGATCTTTTTAATATTTACCATCTCTAACTTCGAAATGAGTAGGTTTTCCTAATAATTTTTTGTCTTCCTTCATCCAAGCTGCGGTCCAGTTAATCAGTTTTTTTACAGAAATCTTTGTCGCTCCGAATAATGCTGTAGCTTTTCCCGGATTGTTAAGCAAAGCTGTCTGTGATTCTTCACCAGTAAATACAGGCTCCACATCAAATAATTTTCCAAACTCCTCCGCTACATCGCGTACTGCCAAGGTCTCTTCCCCTGTTATATTCAGGGCCAATGCCGGACTTTCGGCATGTTCGGTTGAACGCAGCACCATGGCATTCGCATCGCCCTGCCAAATGATGTTAAAATACCCCATCGACAAATCTACCGGTTGCTTATTCTTAACCTTTGTTGCGATATCAACCAACACCCCGTAACGCGGCTCAACGGCATAGTTTAACCGAATGATCGTTACCGGCGTACCATATTTTTTGCTGCCGTATTCAAACATCCGCTCGCGCCCCAGGCACGACTGGGCATATTCTCCCGCAGGTTCGGGGCGGTCTGTCTCAACCGAACCTCCTGACTCTACGGGCACCAAAGGGTAAATACAACCGGTTGAATAGGCAACGATCCTGGAGTCTTTAAAATGCTCGGCTACCAAACCGGGCAAAAAAGTGTTCATACCCCAGGTAAGCGAAAGATTATCTTCTGCACCAAATTTCATTCCGGCCAGAAAAAATACATTTTTCACTTTGGGCAAACTCTTCAAAAAAGCGGTATCCAGCAAATCGCCCTGAATGGTTTCAATGCCCAGCTCTTCGATGTGTTTCTTTTCTTCCCCATTGCTGAAACGTGAAACCCCGATAATTCTCTTTTTCACGCCGGCTTCATCACATGCCCGCCGGGCCATGTGTGCCAACGAGGGGCCTATTTTACCGGCAATACCTAAAAAAATAATATCTCCATCCAGGCGCTTACCCCACTCAATTATCTCTTTCTCCGGGCGTGACATTAATTCGACCAACGCGTCTTCATTTTTAATTTTATCTTGATACTCGATCATTGTAAACTGTCTCCTTTTAAAATTATATTCGTGTATATTTTTACTGCATTTGTAAGCTTATCCAAACAACAAAACTCATCTGTTTTATGCGCCATTTCAGGTTCTCCCGGCCCCAGAATTACAAGAGGAGCTTCTTTAAAAGTCGGCTGAAGCACAGCTCCATCCGTAAGATAAGGGAGCGACTTTGGAAAGCCTTTCGTTTGTTCGGTAATTCCACACGCCCGGAAAACGAGCTGCACAAATGGATTTGTTTCATTTGTTGACACGGCCTCCATATCAACCAGCGTTTCGATGCTAACATCTTTTCCCAGTGCCAGCGTCAATCGTTTAAGCAAATCACCGTGATCGGTATGGGACGTCGTTCTTGCATCGATTGTAAACATGGCATAATCAGGTACCGAATTGAGATTCGTTCCCCCCTGCATTTTTCCCACATTTAGCGTTGAAAGCCCCAGCAAAGGATGTCTTTCCTCTTTAAAATCAAAACTTTCTACCGTTAAAATGGCACGCGCTACTTTGTAAATGGCATTATCCCCCAGATGTGGCATCGACGAGTGAGCGGTTTTACCGGAAGCCGTTATATTCAAATAAAGTGCTCCCTTATGTCCGATGGCGGGAATGTTTCCGGTTGGCTCGCCCACCACAATTCCTTTCGCCTCCGCAAACTCTTTATAAGTTGCAACAAGATGTTTTGCTCCCTGGCATCCAGTTTCCTCTCCCGCTGTAAAAACAAGTGTTACATCCGCGTCAGGCTTTTTTTTGACCGCACAAATGGCGGCGACCATCATCGCTGCCAACCCGCCTTTCATATCACTGGACCCGCGGCCGTATACTTTACCTTCCTTGATTTCTCCCCCAAGCGGGGAAACAGTCCAGTTTTCCACAGCAAAAGGAACCGTATCAAAATGACCGGAAAAAACCAAAGGACGCTCTCCCTTCCCGCTCTTATTTCGGGCTACCAGGTGCAAACGGTTCTCTTCATAAGGGATATACTTCACCTCAAATCCATTTTCAGCAAGCAATGCACCGCATAGTTTTGCCGCACTTTCCTCATTGCCCGGCGGATTAACCGTATTGAGCCGGATCAGCTCGCACGTTAAGTTTATTACATCAGGAATTGGCATAATTTCTCAGTTATAGTGATTGGATATAAACTACGATTTTATTGTACATAAAATAAACCATGACGCTAATCAGGATGAATCCCAGAATGGCTAATACATTTTGCCAGATGTTGTTCTTTAACTTGCCCATCACTTTGGCATTGTTCATGATCAGAACAATACCAGCCGCAATTAAGGGAACGGCCAAAATAGAAGATGCAGAGGCTAAAATGAGTGCATAAACCGCATCGCCTTTAAAAAACACAGCCACCAACATACCGATCAATAGTATAACAGAAGTAAAGATTTTGGGCATTTTTTCATTCATCGAACGTCCCAGTCCCAAGCCATCGGAAAGAAGGCCTCCTCCCATCACTGCGTTCACCATCAGCGATGAAAAAGCAGCCGCAGAAAGCCCGATACTGAAAACGATTTTAGCCGAGCTTCCAAACAATGATTCCAACTGCATGGCCATATCAGCTGCCGAGCGAACCGTTATTCCCTGCGGTTGAAGAATTGCAGCCGATGTGGTTATTAAAAGGATGGATACAGTTGCCAACAAGAAAATTCCCATGTAGGTATCCGTCAGTCCTTTTTTGAGGCTTGAGGTTTTCCAGCCTTTGTCCTGGGCAAAATACGCCTGGTAGATTGCCCCATGCAAAACAAAAGTGGTTCCCACCAAAGCAGCTATGATATCCAGGTTCTCAAGGACAAAGGAATGCGGAATAAACCCGGAAGCCAATTGAACAGGATCAGGCTTAGCCAGCACGAGATTAAAAAAGAAGGCCAGTATCATTATCATAACCATCCCGATCATTAGCTTTTCAAGTATTTTGTAAAGGTTTTTAGCCCAAAAAACCAGGAGCATTCCCAGCGGCGTAAAAACAAAAGGCCATATTCGTTCATTCACTCCGCTTATTCCTTCCATGGCAATACCAATCCCCAGATTGTTCCCAAACTGGAAACTGCACGCCGACAGAAAAGCTGAGATCCCGATTACCCCGGCAAACCAGCGGCCATAGTTAGAGGCGATGGATTGTAAAATTGAGTCATTATTAGAGACTCCAAAACGAAGTGCCATTGAAGCATAAGCCACCATTGAAATTCCAGCCGGCACAATAACCCACAAAAACAAATATCCGTGTTCTGAGCCTATTCGAGAGGCCACCGTTATACTTCCTGGTCCCAGGGCAGCAGAAGCAACTATAAACCCGGGCCCCAGTGACCTGAAAAATTCTTTTATTTTTTTAAGATAATACATTCGTACCTGTTCATTAGTTTTAATTATCAAATCGTTGAACAATGATTGTTGCAAACACAACACTTCCCTTCTTCTTTTATTAACAGTAACATTGTCTGTTCGATTTTTTCTGAATAATAATTCGGTTATACTATTTTCTTTTTATTACTATCCCATATCATTGTCCTTTTTTCGAGATATGATTTATGAGCCATGATGCAGGCAATCCCTTCCTGGAATGCCATTTCTATGTTGGCGCTGGTGGTTCCTCCGTTCCGAATACATTCCAACCATTCGCGTAGGTGGAGGTGTGTTATATCTACACTCCGTCCGTTAATAGTAGTTGTAGTAAACCCACTCGATGTATAATATTTTCCTGTTGCAGAGCTTACTGCATCGGTTTGCCCGGCACCGGGATTAAAAGAAATCATTGGAGCCCCTGGGTCTATTGCTCCCGAGCGGATTCGGTCGGCATATCGGGTTGAATTCCGATCGGCCATAATGATAGCATTGTTGCCCAGTTCCATCGAAGCATCGTGCCCCATAAACACCCTTCCACGTTCACGACTTGAGGCAAGGTTACCACTGTAAAGCAATGTTAAATCTTGATTCGGGTACTCGAACACGCAGTGCAGCGAGTCCGGCACTTCCCTGTTATCTTTCCAGTAATAAATGCCCCCTGACGAAGTAACGGATTCAGGAATACCAATATGTAGCAACTGGTTTACCGCGTCGAATTCGTGAGAAAACAATTGCCCTATTAGGCCGGTATCATAATCAAACCATTTGCTCCAGTTATAATACCTATCAGTACTAAAAGGAGTATAATTAGTATCTCCCAGCCATTGTTTCCAATCGATGGTATTCTCGTTTCCAGGCTTTGGGTTTCCGTTGGGATCCAAGTGCCTGATCCAGGCACCGTTGGCTGTATTCCGGTTCGAAGTGGTTTCTATCAAAGTAATTTTACCAAGTATATCTTTTTTAATGATTTCTTTGGCTTGCTGAAAAACAATACTCTTTGTAATTTGATGCCCCAATTGGTAAACAACATTACTGTTTTTTACGGTTGTATAAAGTTCATTCAGTTCCTCTTCGTTTAAAGCCGGACTTTTTTCGCAGTAAACATGCTTCCCAGCCCGAGCTGCCTCGGTGGCAATGCGGGCATGGTGGTGATCGGGCGTGGCAATAATTACCGCATCGATATCTTTATCGGCCAGCATTTCCTGGTAGGTAGGGTACCTTTTTATCGGCAATTTGGGTGCATTCTGTCCGCCGGGACGGATCTCATTCCCAGCTGTGGCTAGCCCCTTTTGGGCATGCAAATCAAACACATCGCAAATGCCGGTTATTGCTACATTCAGGTATTCCTGTGCCAACCAATTAGCTAGAGTATTGCTCTTTTGCCCTTTTTTCACATCCATGGGATGCATGAATCCCAGTGCCTTAGATAACTGACCGGCACGAGTACCAAAACCGATAAACCCAATGCGAATCAAATCTCCAGAAGGTTTATTGTTTCCATAATCGCTTTCTGGAAGTTCAATGGAATCGAGTCCCAGTTCCTTTAGAACAGAACCTCTTTTTTGAATATTATAATTATTCTTTTTAAATATTTCAAATCCCATAAAACCAGCAACGGGTAATCCTGCCAGCGCTTTTAATACGGTTCTTCGTTGCATTCCTCCAGCTGTCTTTTTATCGTTATCCTTTGGATTTTCAGTTTTATTCCTATCTGTCATATTACTCCTCCTTTCTGTTATTTCTGTTTAAACAGCAATGCATCAATCCCGAATATTTTACTTGTAGGGAACAACGCAAGTACACACAATGCTCCTGCTTCAATAAGTGTTTTGTTTACAATAAGATTACTGCCGTCGGCAGGTAGGGAATACTCCAAACCGATAAGCGGCGGTGCATTCAGATAATAAACTAATACCAATGCTGCGCCGGCAACGGCTGCTGCCCGAGAAAAAAGTCCTAGAACCAATCCAAATCCAATGGCTATTAAACCCCAGATATTCATAAAATCAACCGTAGCTAAAACTCCACTATTTGACATAGCCCAGTCAGCAAATCCGGAAAGAATCCATTGAGATTCATTTAAAAAACTGGCAGAACTCCACTGCGGATTGAGCAGCTTGGCTATGCCTTCGTATAAAATATGCCAGCCAACCAAAAAACGCAATAACACAAGTGCTGTTATCTGTAGGTTTGAATAATTTTGTTTCATCTTTTTCAAATTTATGCAACCCGTTTTCAGTATGAGATGAAAACTCATTTATCCTAGGGTATGCTTTAATATTATATCTTAGCCAAGGGCAGTTTTATCTTTATATTTCTTACTCTCCTTTTGGGCTTTCTCCATTATCTTTTCCATAGAAACCGGAATTCCCCCTCTTTTTTTACTCTCGTCCGCTGCCTCCATAAAAGCGAGTATTTCCAGGGTTTCCTCGGGACTGACAGGAACTTCTCCGGTTTCGAAATATTTGACGATATCTTTTAACAAGGGATTGTAACCATTGTAAGAACCCAATGTTTTAATGGCTTTTTCTCCGAAAACACAACCTCCGAAGCCCATTTTTTCGTTCCGTAGTCCTCTGAAAGTGCCAATTCGTCCATCGTTCCAAGTTCCTACAACAACATCTGCATCTGGAGTATTTGCCCTGATTACCTTAATACAACCAGTCCCCATAGCAGTAAAGAGTGATTCTACACCGTGTATCCCGTACCAGAAAAAATCAGGATGTGTTTTTTCAAATTTTGACGGGCTATAGGTTTCTGCTCCTATAACTTTACCCACAGCACCATTTTTAATTTCATCCATTTCCTGTATGTAACGAAGCGATGAAGCAGAAAAAATCGGGATACCATATCGATTGGCCGCATCGAAAATAACCATAGCATCGGAAAGTGAAGCAGTCATAGGCTTATCAATAAATATTCGCTTACCCGCCTTTAAAACAGGCATGGCCTGCTCAAGATGACGACGTCCGTCGTTGGTTTCAAGCAAAACCACATCTACCTTGGTAAGCAGTTCTTCAATCGATCCGGTGATGGCGACACCCATTTCCCGCATCTGGTTGGTATAACCTTCAATTCGTTCCACACTCGATTTAATATCAAGGCTTCCATGAGGGTATGCAGCTACTACTTTATAACCATAGAAAGTATCGCTGGCATCGGCTGCATTTAAAACCTTGGTAAAAGCAATTGAATGCGAAGTATCTAATCCGATGATACCAACTCTTTTTCCCTGGGCAGTAAGCGAAGACATTGTTGAAGCAATGCCTGTTTGTCCGATTGAAACAGCTAAACCTGTAATTGCTCCGGCTTTTATAAATTTTCTTCTGTCAATCATAGTTATTAATGTTTATTAATTTTTGCCTTTGAAAATAAGTCAACGACTTCTTCCCGAGACAAATCAAACCGGAGGTAACGACGCCCCCCTACAGGTATGATTGCATTTTTCTCATTCCCCTGTAAGGATATTTCTCTTCCAGACTCTTCGAATAAACATAAGTTATGAGTACTTACAGGCAACTCCAAACTTCCTTCTCCTGATGTATGCCAGTAAACAACCCAGATTTTGTCAGCACGATCAAAAACAAAGGCACGTACATTTTTATTTCCATTAGCTACATGGGGTATCTGTGTGTATGGAAGCAGTTCAAAATTTCCATTCTCATTGATTAAAAGGATGTGCTCTTGCTCAAGATTTTTCAGCTTTTCTTTTTGTGTTTCAGTAAAAAAGTTTTGTATTCGTGCTTCTTCCCAGCGACGGATGACTTCCAGATTATCCGGAGTACGAGAGTGTAATTTTAATTGGTCTAAGCGGCCAAGTAATGAGATAGGGCAATCCCAGGCTGCACCACGACTGCATACATATTCATACATATCTGGTTGCATCCCCATCGTTTTCTCATTTGGTGAAATATAGTCAATCCATCCAAAGTTGATGGAAGAAAAATCTTGTGCAATGTATTTTGCTGCAGAAACCGGATGTTTTTTTGTCGCTTCTTTTATAAATTCAGGAGGAAAAACATCAAAGGCATTCCCCCGGGTGAGCATGTGCCATCCAAAATGCGATTTTGCAGCCCCTTCTGAAAACAAAGGTTTAGTCTCGAGACTATTATAAACTTCTTGTTGCGATTTTGAAACCGTATACCAATAAGGTGGATGAACGTCTTCGGCTCCATCAAAATAAATAAACTTAAAACCTGCTTCGGCACATATTTTACTTATCCTTTCTGCAATCTCCTTTTGAATGCTTGTTCTTTGGTCAATCCTGACAAATAATGGCCAGGTATCAACATCCAACAATCCGAATTTAAATCCTTTTTCAACCCGTGAAATATGAGTTCCCAATTCCCCTCTTTTACACCCGGTAAATTGATATGGGGGAAGAATGGAATAGTCATCATAGCTTATCAGTTCGTTACCTATTTTTAAAAACCTCCTTCCATCTTCCTTTGTACAGCCTTCTGGATTTTCTTCAACACGAATAACAGTAGATTGAGGCTCAACCTTTTCTGACAGGGTAAAAATACGCCTGAGATTTAATCTGGAATCCGGAATCGGAGTAATATAGGGGTCATCTACAGATACTTTATTATAATGAATATGAAATCCGGCAATCATACCCGCTGCTTCGATTTTTCCAGTGATTTCTTTCAAATCGGCCATACCCTTCGGGTATTCAGGTTTCCATGGGAAATGTCCCATAGAAGTAGCAAAATCCATCCAGTAAATAACCATTGCACGGAATCCTCCTTTTTGTGCATAGGAAATATGTTCATCAATATTTTGCGTGGTAACATTTCGAAGTTCGTAATAAGAATATTTATATTCCTCTTTTTGACGGCTTTGAACACCTCGTGGTAGATTGTAGTCAGCTTCAAGCTTATCAATACAGCTTAAAAGTTTGTCTTTGGAAGTAGTTATAAGTGCAGCTCCAACATCCAATATTTTCACATCTGCCTGCATTCTGGCCTGCATGATATGATATCCCTTACGGGCGTCGGCATCAATTTTAGTATATGGGCCGGTAGCTAAGAGATTTATTGCAATATTATTGTCCCATGACACATTCAGCCATTCACCAAAATATGCACGATCGCGTACAGGAAGTTGCAATAATGTAAATTCGTCTATTTCTGTTTTCCTTTTAATACCGTAATCTTCTATTTCGTACTCGAATCCCAGTAATTTGAACCCGATGTAAGAATCAGTTACAGTAATGCTAATCCTTGCAAAATATGTTTCAAGCTCAAATCCGACCATCAAATCATCTCCTTCCCAATAAACCGTATCGGCGTTAAAAGTCTTTTGCCTAGCCGGGTAGGTAAGAAATAGTTCGTTATCGTAAGGACGGTATTGGGTTAACGAAAAAACCGGCATGTTGCAACCTTTCTCCAGGCACTCTTCACCTGTTGGTTTGTAAATAAGGCTATTGGAGGTGCCATCGGGATTAATACTTAAGCGCATTTCAGAATTTTCGATGACAATGTTCTTCTCTTTAAAATTAGTTACAGTGTTTACACAGGAAACAGAAATCAATAAAAATACGACAGACAACAATTGCCTGAGCTTAATTGTATTTATTCGAAAATATCTCATGTTTGTTATTTGATTGAAATTATTGCTTTCAGTGAACTTTCTTTTTGTATTAAATTGCCCAAAACAATCCGAAATAATAGAGGTCGCATCACTAAGTCTTCGACCAAAGACCCCATTTTTAACACCTTATTTGTACATGTATTTTCCCTATAAACAGAGATGTTTAATAAAAAGAAACGATGGTATCTGAACAGCCTACACTTCCGCATACCAATCTATTCAATTGCCTATAACCATTCCTCCGCTTTTATCCGAATTCCCGACATGACAGGGTGTGACTCTTCTCCATATCACTTAATAATAGGTGTATGATTTCCATGCCTCCTCAAAAACTTATGAGAAAGCTCCTTAATTAAGCTAAATTAATCAAGTATATATTTTATATGATTAATCGTTATGCGATGTATTCTCCGTCAGTATATCCCGGTTGGGCCCAGCACAAGGCATGAGGACCGGCATATTTAGCCATTCTCAGTTCCAATTCATGGCGATCGACACTTGCCAGAAGTTTACCCTGATATTCTTTTGCTAATTTGATATTTTCTCTTAGTGGTTCTAATCCATAATGGGCGATTAATGCGGTAGCAACACCTTTTTGTCCCCAGGCATATTCAAGAAGTTCTCCCGGGCTTACCCCTTTGCCAACAATATTCCTCATCACCTTCATTGCCATTACACCGGTATTCTGTTTTATCGCAGAAGGCAATGCCAGTTTTGCAAAATCACCATACCGCGTTGCATTCATTGCTAAAAGAGCTACATCAATATCCAGGTTATCCAGCAAATCTTTTGAGCGTTGAGCACTATCCATGCTGGAGAAACCAATGAAGCGTATCACACCTTCTTTCTTCAGTTTAAGCATCTCCTTGTACACGCCATTTTCAATATCTGAGACAGAATCTGAATCATTTATGGCATGCATTAATAGTATATCAATATAATCGGTATTCATTCGGGCTAAACTTCCCTCAATCTCCTTTTTTACATCACCCGGTTTTCTTGTTTCCAGCTTTGTAGCAATTACGACTTTATTTCGGTAAGGAGGAAGAATCTGCCCAAAACGTTCATCACTTCCCAAGGCCTGGTCTCCTTTATAAATATTATAACTTGGAGCTGTATCAAAAAGATTTACACCGTTTTGGATTGCCTCTTCCATAATTTTTTCCCATTCGCCTTCACGGTTTTTACAAAACTGGGAACCTCCTCCAAAAGACAAAATTGAAACCTCAAGGCCGGTTTTCCCCAAAACCCTGCGGGGTACCTGATTACTGTTTCCTGTACCCGAGCATGATGCCCAAAATCCACTAGCTGACACAGCAGCTGTACCAATAACAGAATGTTCTATAAATTTACGACGGGATATTTTTTTCATAAGATATGCAAGTTATCGGTTATTAATTTTCAAATTCCACTTTAACATTCGACAAAAGTCCACTTCCTTTTTCATATTTCCCGGGTTTGTAAGTTATGGCCACCTCGCTAAAACGCGATTCTCCGTTTTCTTCAATCTCAATATCACCTGAATACAATTCATTGTAATTTTCGGCCACATGCACTTCAATACAATATTTATACTTTCCAGGAATTAACTCATCCCCTGGAAAATCAAATTCCAGTACCACCTCTCCAACATCGGGGGTTGCCTGCGAAACAGCATCGACAATTTCGCCAGGTTGTTTTTGCCAGTCTGACTTGCTTACCCAATTGGGACAAACATCAGGAATAGTGTAACCACCATATGAAAGGTAGTCGCAAACAAAGAAAGTTTTAAGGTAATTTCCCTCCGAGTTTTGCAACCAAATTGCAATTTGATTAGAGGCTATAAATTCCTCTTTTTTATTTAATTGAAACGAGAACTTCAGTTTTGCAGTATTCTGAGATGAACATCCTGCAACAAGTAATAAACCCAATAATACTGCAATAATACTGCAACATTTTCTCAATCTCCAGACTAAATTTATACACTTAAAAAATCTCATAAAAATATATTACTAACCGTTTAATTAAAGGGAGTTATTATCTATTCACTATTTTTTTGAATTACTTTTTGAAATTTCAATAACCCGTTGAAATGCTAAGAACAACAGGCTATTGAAATTTACAACGGCCTTTGAAGGGTAAATAATTAACCTGTTAGTTTTCCCATCCGGGGTTTTGCCCCAGGTTAGGATTTAAAACAAGTTCTGTCGCTTTTATCGGGTATAAATAATCCCTGTTTATATTAAAGCCATATCCGTTTGGAAGAGCAGTTTCAAATGGATCAATAAAACCATTATCATCGTCGCCATATGGTGGAGCTAGATTAAATTGAGATAATTTTGCTCCCTTTGGCCTTTTACCGACAATCAGTTCATCTGCAGCAGCCCACCTGGCTATATCATCAAATCGAAACTCTTCCAACGCCAGTTCAATTTTACGTTCTCTCCTGATTTCGTTAATAACCGGAGACAAATCAGGAAATTCCCAATTTGGATCGGTAACAATATTATTAATCTGCATATTAGGCATTCCAACCCGGTCTCTAAGCTTTTTAACCGAACGGTCGATATCCCCCTGGGTTAATGCACCTAATTCTGCTTTAGCCTCAGCAAAGTTGAGAAGCACCTCGGCATAACGAAACTGAATGGATGGTGTTTCTTCAAAATTCATATGGTGATATGCAGTATTCGGATGATAATCTTTACGACGCTGATAACCAGTAGGTGCAGTAAGGTCTTCGTTGGTAAACAGCTTATTGTAAATGTAAACCCAGTTTGTTGTATCGCCATTTACAATCAGCCACGGAGCATCGGGAGTAAAAATAGTTTGGTAAAACCTGGGGTCCCGGTTTGTTGCTTCGTCAGCAATGGTAGTATATCCCTGAAAAAGAGAGCTAACACCAATGGGCTGTCCATCAATACATAAATACGAATCGGCCAGCGATTTTGTCAATCCCATTGCCCTTGGCCAACTCAAATAATCCAGGGTACGATGTACATAAACCCCCAAATCAACGTTCATTTTACTCCAGAACATTACTTCACTATTGCCGGTATAGTCTCTTAATCCAAACAAATCAACATAGTCGGTTTCAGGAGAACCTGTGGTGTAAATATCGTACAATCCCGAATTCATAATTTTTTCGGCAGCCTCAACTGCCTTATTGAAATACTTCTCAGGTTGTGGATTATCCACGCCAAACGGATCGTTTGCATGGTATTTTTCCCAGGCACCTTCATATAAAGCCACTCTACTTTGCAGTAAAAGAGCAATCCATTTATTAAGTCGCGAATGTCCGTTTGTTTTTTCGCTATTCAAATACATGGCAGCAGAATCCAGATCGGCAATAATCTTGTCGGCAACATAATTCCTGGGATCTCTCGCTTCAAAAAGTTCCGGAGAACTTGTTTCCAACACTGTTGATATCCATTGAACATCTCCGAAATTCTTCAATAGACCAAAATAAAAATAGGCTCGAAAAAAGTAACCTTCACCCAGATATTGCTTATAGGTTTCGAATTCTTCTTCGCATTTATTGTAATTATCAAAAAAATAGTTTACTGCCCTGATAGCGCCATAACTCAGGCCCGGTCCTGAATTTACAGTTAATGTTCCTTGCAAACGGCTATCAACATAACGATCTGTCATATGAATATCACTGCCAATATCACCTTTTAAATGATATTTTTGAGTGAAGACTCCTCTGTTGTAAAACGAGTTCATGTAGATTTCCATATCTTTGGAGTGTTTAAAAAAAGTAGCATCAGTTACCTGATCTAAAGGATACCTCTCCAGAAAATCATCATCATTACATGACAAAAAAAGTGTACTTAATCCGAAAAAACCTATCAATAATTTTAAATAATTCATAATCATTAGTTTTGTTCAGTTATTAAAAAGTTAAGCTAACACCAAATGAAAACATTCGTGTAATCGGATAAATTTCTCCCATGTCAACACCTCCATGGTTTGGGTTTGAACTCACTGTTGTTTCAGGTTCAAAAAGTTTTGACAGTGGAGAAAAGGTTAATAAATTTTCTCCTGAGACATATACTCTTGCCTTCTGAATAAAAATCTTATCCAACAGATTCTGGGGTATGTTATACCCTACTTGAAGATTCTTTAATCGTAAATAAGCTGCATTCAAAACATACCTGGTTTGATACAAAGAGTTTTTATTTCTTTGTGACGAAAAATATGGTTTTGGATAATATGCATCAGTGTTAGGTCCCAAAATATTTGTTTCGTCTGCCGGTCTCCAGTAATCCAGCATGTCGCCTTCTTTAAAAAGAGCTGAAGTATTTGGGTGTGAGTTTAGTCCCCAGAAATATTCAGAATCTATTCCTGGTAGTAAATCGCGCTTCCCAATACCTTGCCAAAACATATTAAAGTCAAAATCTTTCCAGGTAAATCCTACTGATATATTATAGTTATAACGAGGAGTAGTATTTGCAATTATTGAGAGATCGCCATGGTTATCCAGGGTATATGTCCCAGGATTAATTTTCCCGTCGTCATTTAAATCTTTATATTTAATATCACCTGGCGTCCAGGAAGAATAAATATAAGACTGATCCGGCATTTCTTCGCCTACTGATTGAATAATTCCATCAGTGGTATAGCCCCACTGATCACCATAAACCCTGCCGGCATACCATGAATAAATGTTGCCATTTTCGTTAAGATATTCCTTAATTACTGTTTTATTATCACTAAATCCTACTTTTACTTCGTAAGAAAAATCTTTAGAAATCCGGTCCTTCCATCCCAAAGAAAGCTCAACCCCTTTAGTAGATAACTTTGCATTATTACTTGAAGGGGCACTTGTCCCCAAAACAGTAGGAAGTTGCATTGACGGCCCAATCATATCTGAAGTAATACGTTCGTACCAGTCAAAAACCAAGCTTAACCGATTGTTAAAAAATTCTGCATCAAATCCTACATCAAGAGTAGTTATGGTTTCCCAGGTTAAGTCATCGCTAATAATATTAGGATTGCCGGCATATAATGGTAGCTGATCGTTAATAAGATAATCCTGCCTTAATGTAACCGGGATAGTAGCCAAATACAAATAATTAGCTACATTCTGGTTTCCCAGCGATCCGTAAGAAGTCCTGAGTTTAAAAGTATTTACATAGGCTTGAAAAGGCTTCCAGAAGTTTTCCTTTGCAATATTATAACCAACTGAAGCAGATGGGAAAAATCCCCAGCGTGAACCAGATTCAAATCTTGACGAACCATCATAACGCGCACTGAATTCAAACAGATATTTTCCATCAAAATTATAATTCAACCTTCCAAAAACACCTTCAGTTGCCCAATGACTAATCTTGTCATCAAGTGTTGTAGTCCCCAAAGCAGCTCTAATAGCCACTACTTCCGGTGTTATTAAATCCATTTTTGATCCGTACATCCATTTATTATATCTCTTGTCACGTTCGTATCCAATCAAACCTTTCACATAATGCCGCCCTATATTTTTCTCATAAGAAGTATGTGCACTAAACAATGAATATTTTGAATGATCCAAAATTGAAACTGCAGATGTTGTCGATTCTCCAATATTCCCCCAAGTTCCGTTTGGAACCGAGACAGGAACAGGTTTTGGATTTCTTGATTCAGAATTTGAACGATAATTGTAATTATAACGTATGTTTGTCTTCCATCCTTTTACCGGTTCTAATTCAGTCCCTAAGTTTACCCATAAATCGTTTCTTTCGTTTAAGATTCTTCCTCCATCCTGCAATACACGTACAATTGGATTGTTTACGGAACCGTCAATATTGTACATTGGCATTGTGGGCCAAAAGTCTATTATCTGAGACCATGTATAAGTTCGTGGTAATCCTACCATTCCAATCGGATTATCAGTATTGGAACGGGCATATTTTGTACTAAAATCGAACTTCGACCATTCATTAATTTTAGAAGAAAAATTAGCAAGTATATTATATCGTTTATACCCATCATCCCCCCATGAATATAATCCGGGTTGATCATAATATCCAGCTGTAAAATAATATTGAGTTCCTTCGCTGCTACCGCTAAGAGTTACATTATGTTTTTGTTGGAAAGAGTATTTCTTATAAAATTCCTGCGTCCAGTTGACATTTGCATTTCCAACATGCCTTCCTGCCCACATATAAGTAGGTGGGTTTTCCGGATCGTAAGGATATTCATAAGTACCATCAATGTATCCTTTAATTCTTTGAACCTGTTCATCCGGAAATTTGGGTGACAATCCTGCATTTGCCCTTGCCTGATTAAAAGCGATGGCATAAGTGTAGGAATTCTCCATATTCGGGACATAAATTGGAACTGCAAATGATAAATTATTACTGTATTGTATTTGTAATGGTTGATTCTTCTTTCCTTTCTTTGTAGTGATTAAAACAACACCGAAAGCGGCTCTCGAACCATAAACCGCTGACGCAGAAGCATCTTTCAATACAGAAACACTTTCAATAGATTCTGGATCCAATAAATTATGATCCATTTCCACACCATCGACTAAAACTAATGGTGCAGAATTACTTGAAATAGAACCAACACCACGAATTTGCCAACTCTGGCTCGCTCCTGGCTCTCCTCCCATTTTGCTGAGAGATATATTCAAATTGGGCGAGGCTCCCTGTAATAAAAGTGACACATTGGAAGCCGGACGGTTTGCCAGTTTCTCTCCGGTTACCACATCAACAGAACCTGTTAGGTTTACTTTTTTCTGGGTACCATACCCCACTACAACCACTTCCTCCATCCCAATGGTTTCGTCTTCCATCACTACATTAATGCTTGATTTATGAGCAACAGGAACCTCTTGCGACTTCATCCCCACAAACGAAAACACGAGCACCGCATTTTCTGCAACATTTGCAAGTGAATAATTCCCATCTACATCTGTAATAGTACCTTGAGTGGTACCTTTAACGATTACAGTTACACCGGGTAAAGAAGAATTGGAAGTGTCGGTCACCTTACCAGAAACGGTTTTTTGTTGTTGAACATTACCGGAGATAAACTCAGGTGCCAAAATAATTTTCCGGTCTATTATAGTGTATACTACATCAATTCCTTCGAACAATTTATCAAGAATCTCGTTTATTTTCTGATTTTCGACAGAAACTGACACCTCTCTGTTTGTGTCGACCAATTTTTCGTTGTAAAGGAAGAAAAACTCTGTGCGTTCTTCAATTTCATCCAATACACTTACCAGCTTAGTATGAGATAAGTTAAGGGATATTCTGGTTTCTTGCGAATAGATATCTGTAGCAAAGGACTGAAGAATTGAAGCAAGAAGTAAAAAAAGAGTAATCCTCATAATTCTGAATGTTTTTAACAGAATGTAATTATTACATCCACAAAAAAATCTGTTTTTTTTCATAAATTTGCGTTATTAAACATTAAAAAAATTTTAAAAAAGATTTTTTGAAGGAAATCGTTGCAGCGATTTCCTTTTTTTGTTTAGCTATGGGCCATCTCGTAGTTTCATATATATAGCTTTTAATGAAAAAACTCAAATATTATTCTTGTACAGCAATACCTTCTTTTTGGTAACTGTTCCGTCATTCAAAATTTTTCGGTCAACAATACGGTAACGAATTGGCGATGTCATACTTATATAACGAATAACTTCTTCCAACGAATCATCATCAAAAATTCCCCGGAACGTATACTTTTTAAGATCATCATCAACCACATCTACGTCCACATTATACCAACGGCTAATACGTCTTGCCACTTCATCCATTGTATCGCCCCTAAACACCAACTTGCCTTCTTTCCATGCGGAGTATTTTGAGGCATCTGTATTATTTATATTTATCACATCTTCTGTTAATACCAGACGTTCATCTGGTTTCATTTCAATACCAGAAGAGAGTCTCGGAGTGGAAAATTCTACCTTTCCTTCTTCTAAAACCACTTCCAGATATTTTTCTTCCGGGTAAGCACTAAGGTTAAATTTAGTCCCCAGTACTTTTATCTTAGAATCACCTGCAGCAATTTCAAACGGATGTTCTGCGTCGTGGGCCACATCGAACCAAGCTTCTCCGCTTAAAACGATATGCCTGTTTTTATTAAAGGGCAGGTTATATTCGAGAGAAGATCCACTATTGAGCCATCCTTTGGAACCATCTGGCAAAGAAAAATTGATACGCGATCCTAATGGAGCAAAAAGTGTTGAACGCACCGGAGCCTCAGCCACTACCATTTTCTCCTGGTTTTGGCTGGCAAACCAAATTCCTCCTGCAATTAATACAGGTATTAATAATACGGCAGCGGCTACCGAATACCATCTATATAGTTTTTTTACTACAGTATTTTTTTTCTGGTTTTCGTTTTTATGTATGCTATGATGAATCCGATCCAGCAAATAAGAAAGGTTGTAATTTTCGTCAGGATTATTTTTCAGGTATTCATTAAATTCCTGTTTAATATGATTTTTGAATTCCCTGTTATTCTCATTTTTTGCAAAAAGATCATGTATATATTTTTCTTCATCTGCATTGGAAAGCCCCTTTCTAAAGCGTTGCAGTTTTTCTATTTCTGTTTTATTTATCATTCTTCTTTATTTGAAAATCCTCCTTTAAAATAGGGAGGATTTTTAAAACTAACTAACCCAAACTATTCATGCGAGAAAAAACATTTTCTTTTCTCTTTATAAGTTATAGGAACTCAATAAGAATATCTCACGAAGAAAAATGATATTTTTTTCATTTATTTTTGCAACAAGGGTTCAGACAACCAACTCGCAAACCCGTATCTACTTCATTTAATGGATAAATACAGCAAAAAATAACAAAAGGGGAAAACTGGAATCTGGTAAATGTTTTTTCAAAAATTTTAAAGCAAACGATATTTGATTATCGACTGTTCCTGGAGCAAGGTTCATCTCTTCCGCAATTTCTTTAGTGCTTTTTCCTTCTTTTCTACTTTTTATGAATATTAAGCGCTGTCTTTCCGGTAGCTGATCAATCAATTTTTCTACATGCTCAAGTGTTGCTTTGTATTCCAATTGTTCTTCCAAATTAATTGTTGAACCAGTTGTGGTACTCTTTTCTTCCAGAAACTTTTCATGAATCTGCTTTTTCCGAAAGAACTGACACATTTCATGGTAAGCAATTGTAAAAAGGTAAGACTTAAGAGAAGATTCCTTTTTAAGGTTTTTCCGGTTTTCCCATATTTTAAGAAAAACATCTTGTACTAAACCTTCAGTCTCTTCTTTCGATTTTAAATAGCTTAAGGCAAATCCGAACAACCGGTCTCCATATTTTCTAAAAATCTGGTCAAAAGCTTCAGTATCTCCTTTGCGGAGTTCTTCAACTAATCCGTAGTCTGATTTGTACTTATTTATTGTCATTTAAGTTTAGATTCTGGTCAAAAATAAAATATTTTTGAAACTAAAAAGCAAACATTTATCGTTTCCTCTATTCATACTTTTTAGAATCTTGCTTATTTATTCAGATAACAGAATATTAACTTAAAACTTAATTATATTCAAAATTAAGAAAGCTATACAGAGAACAAGAAAACATTGGCTTTTATTATATGCTAATTTTTAAAGCACAAGAAGATCTAAATTGTTCTTTAATGACATAAAATCTGATTTTGAATTATTAAACGACAAAAAGTAATAAATGTACTCAGAAGATACCCATAAAAGATAAAACTCGTACACACCTAACTATAAATGCATTAACAAAGTTTTAGTACTCCCGTTCTTGGCAAAAAAAATGCAACAAGCTTACATATAACTTGTTGCATTTTTATTTTCTAAATAATTAACTCCTCTATTTTATGAAAGCACCTAAACTATTGAATGCTGATTTTTTCTTTGTTCTGCATCAGCCATTCTTCAAACGAAAGTAGCTCCGGATTTAGTTCTTTCGAAAAACCAACATCCCGCATTCCGCAAAAATATTCTTCGAAATCGCATTTAAACTGAAACATATTTCCAAGATCCTCGGCTCCGGGAAAGCCAAACTCCCAATAAACTGAAGGAGGAACAGGATTATACACAACTTCGGTTCCTAAAACTTTGGAAAAGCTATCTGCCATTTGTTTTCCTGTTAATTTCTCACCGGTTATTCCCACAGATTTTCCCTGATATTGTTTTCCCGCTTTGAAAATACCAAAAGCACATTTCCCGATATCCTGTGCAGCAATACCCGGTAATTTTTTGTCGCCCATTGGCAAAGTTAATCCAACCTTTCCATCCTCTCCTTTTGTGGTCCCATTCCAAAATAAATGAAATTATCCCAATAAAATGAAGTATATAGCAAAGTATACGGAACACCACTTTCTTCGAAATATATATTCGATTCTGCTTTTGCATCGAAATGCGGAACCTTGTATTTATTCATCAGAGTTGGCATTCTATCGTCATTAAGCGGGATCCATTTTCGTGTATCCTCAAGTGTCGACCATATTACATGCTTCGCTCCAACTTCGGCCGCTGCTTCAGCCATTATTTTTGCCTGAGTTTTTTCTTTCTCAGGAGAAAAGTGCTCCCAGAAAAAAGTTACACAATAAATTCCGTGTACTCCGTTAAAAGCTTTTAATAAACTGGTTTTATCATCAACATCTGCCGTTACCACTTCTGCTCCCAATGATGCGAGTTCTTTCGCTTTATCAGAATTTGCATTTCTGGTTATTGCCCGCACCTTAAACTCTCCGCTTTTATCATTCAAAATGGCGCGAACCAATCCACCTCCCTGAGCTCCGGTTGCTCCAACAACTGCTATAGTTTTTTTGTTTTCCATGACATTATGTATATTAATTAAAACCTATAAGTTATTACATTATTAAATAACTCACGGCACATATAAATACTTATTAGTCTTTTTTAACATTTTGGAAATGAGTAGTAAAAATATACATGATCAATATTTCAAAAGACTTCATTGATCTTACTCAATAAAAAAAGCCCCGCTCCATAAAAATATGGTAGCGGAGCTTAATAAATTACTCAGTTATTAACTAAAATATTTTGAAATTACAGAATGTAACTCTGTTCTATTTGTATCCATCATTTTGCTCCAGAATAGCTCCTGAATTAGCATCGATAGCCGTTTGTGGTATTGGCCACAGAACATGATAATCACGAATGGTTGTTTTAGAAACAGGATTTAAACTACGTACTCTTTCAAGTAACTTACCGGTACGGATTAAGGTAAAACGGCGCGGATACTCTCCAAATAATTCTCGCGCTCTTTCATCAAGAATATAATCCATATCTACATCTGCCTCTGCAACAGGAGTAGCATTTGCACGTGCCCTTACTTCATTAATACTTATAGCTGCATCTCCGGGTCTATTCTGCTTTAATTGCGCTTCAGCCAATAATAAATAAGTCTCTGCCAAACGAATTTTCACACGATCTTTTAGGTTACTGATATAAGATGGACTATCATCTGTTACACCAAAATTGAATTTTGTAGTTGAAGGAAACAATTCACCATTATTAATTCTTTCTTCTGTCATTTCAACTTTCTGTCCGAATTTTTCATGAGTTGGATCGTTATACCAATACTCACGACGGATGTTGTATTTTGAAGCTCTCATATCCTGCGCTTCATAAGCATCTATCCACCATTGAAGCGGACGCTGACGACCAAGACCACGACCTCCCAAAGAATCACACAGTTGCATTCCCTGAATCTTTGAATAATAGGGAACCCAACAACGACGTGACCAGTCTGAATAACGGGAACCTCCTCCGCCATCAACATTATACTGCTGCTGAATAGCCCAGATTGTTTCCTGATTACCTGATGAACGGTTTTGGTTGTTCTCAAGAAACATATCGGCAAAAACATCACCCGGCTTGTCAGTATGTTTACCAAAACGTTCTTTCATCAATTTGTAAGTTCCTGAATTAATTACTGCTTTGGCTGCCTGCTCTGCAAGTTCTGGTTTGTTGGCATGCAAATATGTTTCGGCCAACATATGTTGAGCTGCAGCCTTTACAACTTTACCTTCGTCTTCAGCAAGATCTGGCAAATTATCACTGGCAAATTTCAAATCTTCTATCATAAAATCAAGAATCTCTGAAACTGACTGACGAGTATAATCCAAACGGAATGGTTTTTCTACTTCCTTCACCAAAGGAACATCGCCATAGAGCGTAATAAGATCACGATATGCATATGCCCTTAAAAAACGTGCTTCACCCAAAACGCGGGTTTTATCGGAAGCATTGTCCCATTCCACATTTTCATTCTCTGCAGCTTCGATAATCAGGTTGGCATTTCCAATGGTTTTATACGCCCAATTCCAGTATGCCTTTACAATTGTTGTACTGCTGTTAATTGCATCGGCGTAATCTTCAAAAGGAGTGTAATGTCCGTGACGAGTTCCTGAAACAGATAAGTCTGTACCTGCAAACATAGGTGCGTACATTAATCCACCACCATACCATCCCCATTCATCGCGAACCTGATCATAAAGACCAGTTAATGCGGTTTCAAAGCCGGTTGTATTAACAAATGTATTTTCGGGAGCTAAAGAACTCTTTGGATTTTCAGTTAAAAAATCATCGTTGCAGGAAGGTAATACAATGACGCCTACCAGCAATAAAAGTATAAAATTATATATCGTTCTCATTGTTTATAATCTTTATCAATTTTAGAAACTAAGGTTTACGCCCATAATAATAGTTCTCGAATTTGGATAAGGAGCAAACGAATCGTCAGCTTCCGGATCATAACCATCCCAATCAGTAAAAGTGTAAAGGTTTTTGCCGCTCAAAAATACTTTTAGATTCTGTACACCAACTTTATCAAGCATTTGTTTTGGGAAAGTATAAGACAGAGACACATCCTGGATTCTTACATAACTGGCATCCTGGTAGAAAAAATGTCTCAAGGTATTGCCAGTATCATCGTATCCGGGCGTTACATATGTATTACTAGGTCTTTCTTCGGTCCAATAAGGAACATTCAGGTAATTTGTATTTTTTGTAGGTAACCAGGTATTCGGATCAAGAAGTTTGTTTTCTTTTAAGATACCTTGTACAGTATTTAAATACACTGAAAGCGACCAGTTATTATATGTAAAAGTATTTGTCATTCCTCCAACCCAATCAGGAAGTTTAGATCCTAGTATTTCCTTGTCCGCTGAAGTGATTTTACCATCTTCTGATACATCCCTGATAATTGGAGTACCGGGTTTTGCCGATGGCATATGTGAATTTGCAATATCATCGTCTTTTTGCCAGATTCCAATCATGTTATAGTCGTAGTGAACACGCAACGGCTCTCCCACAAACCATTTGTTTGCCAAATCGTCGTTGCCATCTCCCCGAAGCTCTACAATTTTATCGCGGTTTACAGAGAAATTAAAGTTAGTAGTCCATTCAAAATCACCCCTTCTAACATTCACTGTATTCAGGTTAAATTCAAAACCTTTGTTCTCAGTTTTCCCCACGTTATACCAAATACTTGTATATCCATTCATTACGGGAACCTGACGTTGCATAAGTAAATTTTTCGACTGACTCTTATAAAACTCGATATTACCAGAAATGCGATTATCAAGAATAGCATAATCTAAACCTAAGTTGAAAGAGATGGTACTTTCCCATTTTAGGTCAGGGTTACCAATTGTAGAGATAACCACACCGTTTACTGTTGTTTCGTTATCGCCATAAACGTATTCTCTTTTGGCAAAATTATCCAGAGTTTGATAAGGTGAAATTCCCATATTTCCATTCTCTCCCAGAGAAGCTCTGATTTTTAAGTAATCAATAACACTAAGGGCTTCAGAATTCTGGAAGAAGCTTTCTTGTGTTGGAATCCAGCCCAATGCAACAGAAGGAAAAAATCCGTATTTATTATTTTCTCCAAAACCTGAGTAGCCGTCTGCACGTCCTGTAGCTGTAAAGAAATATTTATTTGCAAAATTATAGTTGATACGGCCCATGTAAGAAACCAAATCAGTTTCAGTTAATTTTGAAGAAAATGTTTTTTGCTCTGCAGAACCTATATAGTGATAAAGGTTGTCATCATTAACAAAACCTTTTCCTTCCAGTTTTGATTCTTTATAGGTTTCACTTTCACGACTGTAAAGACCTGTAACATCAAAATTATGGTTTCCGATTTCCTTTTTGTATTTAACAATATTCTCCCAGGTCAATCGCTCCTGGCTGTAATTTTCAATATTTGCCAATCCGTTAGATTGACGCCCTGTTAAAGTATAAGAAGGATAATAGTTACCATATTCACGATTATAGTAATCGATACCATAATTTAAGCGGTACGAAAGGCCTTTTATAAACGGTACTTCAACCTCGCCAAAAACATTCACAAAAGCTCTTTTGGTTTCATTATCCACAGTTGTACCATCATTGGCATAAGGGTTGGAATAATAAGTCTGAGGCTTTTGCGGATAATCTGTATACCGGCCATTCTCGTCTTTTACTTTACCATAAGGGCTAATTTTAATCGCATTAGTAATACTTGGCTTATATCCTCCCAAATCCTTGTTTGTCAACTGAATATTAACACCCATTTTAATCCAGTCGTTTATTTGGTGATCAACATTTGAACGAATGCTGTATCTTTTCATACCACTGTTTTCAACAATACCCTGCTGATTTAAATAGCCAAGAGAAGTGTAATAACTGGTTTTTTCACTACCTCCTGAAAGGCTCACCTGATGATCTTGCTGAGGAGCTGTTCTGAACACTAAATCCTGCCAGTCGGTTTCTATTCCTGCCTGATACTGAGCTAATTCATCTGTCATCAAAAGTGCTTCCGGAGAAAGATCAGTTTTTCCTGCAAAGCGATTGTAATCCTGCAGAAACTTAATATACTCCGGTCCTGAAAGTAAATCCATTTTCTTTGCAATGGTCTGTATCCCATAGTAGCCACGGTAATTAACCCGTACTTTTCCGGTTTTCCCTCTTTTTGTGGTAATAATAATAACTCCATTAGCTGCACGAGCACCATAAATTGCAGCAGAAGAAGCATCTTTCAATACACTGGCTGTTTCAATGTCTCCAGGATTGATATCATTCATGTTTCCTTCAAATGGTATTCCGTCAAGAATTATCAGTGGATTATTAGATGCCGATAATGAGTTTTCTCCACGAATACGGATTTTGGGAGCTTCACCAGGTGCTGATTTTTCATTTGATATATTCAATCCAGGAACAGATCCTTGTAATCCCTGCATTATGTTTGTATTTGGAAGTGTTTCCAGCTTTTCTGCTCTTACCGAATAAACCGCTCCTGTTAAATCGCTCTTTTTCTGGCTACCATATCCAACGGCAATAACCTCATCGATACCGATAGCATCTGCAACCAGCGTAATATTAATGCTGGTTTGCTTTTCTACAACAACTTCCTGCGAACGCATTCCTACAAACGAGAACAACAATGAAGCATCTTCCGGCAGGTTAGTTATAAAGTACTCTCCATCCAGATTGGTTACTGTACCAATTGTAGTTCCTTTAATAAGGATAGTAACTCCCGGAAGCGGTTCTCCCGACTCATCTGTTACTTTTCCGGAAACAGATTTCTCTTGATTTTGAGAACCTTCACCATACGAGTCTCCAACTTTTTGGGTAGATAAAAGAATTAACTTGTCATCAAAAAATTTGTAGGTAATTCTGGTTCCCTCAAAAACGGTTTCAAGAATGTTCTCAACCGAAGTATCTTCGGCTTTTACACTTACTTTCCGGTTAACATCAACCTGTTCGTTTTTATAAAAAAAACGAAATTCACTCTGATTTTCGATAGACGTTAACACATCTACAATCTTTTTATTACGGGCGTCAACCGATAATCTTGCAGTTTGCGAATAAACTGATGCAGTCACGTTCATCATTCCTGCCAATAAGAGTATCACGGATAATCTCATAATTCGAAATAGTTTTTGCCACCCATAAGCCGGGCAACGCATTTTTTCTTTTTTTTTCATAAATTTGTTTTGACTTTTAAATTATTTATTACTGGTGTTGGCACACCAGTTAATTAATTAAGCCGGTGAATGTTGGCGCATTCATCGGTTTTTGTTTATATACTTTTAGGTAGCTTTTGGCATCTTTCTCCTCCTATTTTTTATCAATTATTACTTTCTGTCCTTCAATGCTAAATTGAATATCATGAGTGTGTTGAATAATTTTCAGTATTTCCATGATAGTTTCATTTTTGATGGTTCCGGAATAATGTCCGTCCAGAATAGATTTATCACTCACCTCAATATCAACTCCGTACTTTCTTTCGAGCAGTTTCAAGAGCTCGCCAAACGACATCTCTAAAAAGATTAATTTATTATCCTTCCATGAAGAGAACAAACGTGTATCTACCTTATTCCGAAGTAATTTCCGGGTAGATTTATAATAAACCAACTGTTCTCCGGGTTTTAGGGTGATATCTTCTTTTAGCTTTAAATTATCGGTTGAAAGGATTTTGATAGAACCTTCTTCAAGAGTAGCTGTAACTGTTTCATCATCTTCGTATGATTTAACATTGAACTGCGTTCCAAGAACCTGTACATCGTAAAAAGGAGTGTGTACAACAAAAGGTTTGTCTTTGTTTTTTTGAACATCAAACCAGGCTTCTCCATTCACATAAACTTCGCGTTTATTCCGGTTAAAATTAACATCGTATTTTATTTCCGAACCGGCATTTAAATAAATCATTGTACCATCGGGCAAAATGGTTTGCGAGATCGATCCTTCCGGAGCAACAGATGTAACCAGCACCTGGTCTTCTTTTTGGAAATTTGGAACCAGCAGGTTTGCAAGCAGTAACCCAATTATTAAAATGGCCGCAACACGATACCAGGGCGACGAGAACCGCAGTGTTTTCTTCTTTTTCGGATTTGCCACAATTCTACGCGAAAAACGTTCCCATTCGCGCGAAGTTTCTGCAATCCGGGAGACATCTGCCAACGATGCCTCCCACAAATCCTTAGTTTGTGTGTAAAATTTTGCGTTAGCCGGCGATTTCGAAATCCACTGATACAGGTATTCTTTTTCCAGATCAGTAATTTCGCCATCCAGCTGTGCTATTATTAATGATTCTATTGATTGACTATTCTTCATTTTCGTTCCTTATATTGCTGTGACACATACTTCCCCCTTTACCCTACCTTTGGGTTGCTTTTTTTTATTCTTTTTGAAAAAAAGGATTTTATATCTATGAAAACCAGCAAGTTCCCGAACGAGAAGATTATACAAAAAACTATTGCTATAATTTTGAGATAAACAAAGCCAGTATTATAGGTAAGTAATCTGCCAGTTCGCTTCGCAAAATGGTAAGTGCCCTGGAAATATGTTTTTCGACCATTTTTACTGAGATATCTAATTCTGCTGCGATTTCTCTGTTTTTTAAATGTTCTTTACGGCTCATTTTAAAAACCTGCCTGCACTTAACGGGCATACTTTCAATTACTTCATTTATCTTCTCCTGCAGTTCCTGCTCAATTAAACTAAAATACGGGCTTGAATCATCGTTATAAACCTGCTTTTCAAGCTCAGTAATTTTATTCTCGATATCGTTTTCTACAGATTGTTTAAACGTAAGATGGCGGCTATAATTTAAACAACTGTTTTTAACCGCCTGAAATAAATAAGCTTTGGGTGATTGTTTTATATCCAGTTCATCGGCCCTTTCCCATAAAATAAAGAATGCATCCTGAACAAGGTCGCGCGAAACCTGCATATCCCGGATAAATTTATTGGCAAATAACACTAGCCGCCCGTGATAGTTGAAAAATAATTCTTCAAAGATCTTCAGATCCCTGTTTTTAATCCCCGATATGATTGTTTTGTTGTCGATTGTTCTTAATCCTTATTTCTATTCCTTTCGCAAAAACCAGTCACAAACATAAGAAAAAAAGGAGAACAAAAGCATGAGACTAAATCTGGAATAAATACCTACTAATCAATAGAAATATCTTTCAATGTACTTTTAAAATATAGCTGACTAACTAGTTTTAAAGAAATAAAAATATCGAAAAATAACTATGAATAACAATTTTGGGAAAAATCAATTTACAACATCTGTAGTAAATCTTTTAAATTACTGATCTTACAAATGCCTTTACTTTCATGCGCCAAATCGTCATATTCTGAATTATTTTTCGGCATCCCGGGATAAAAATGTATGGCATCAATTCCAAAGTTACGAGCTCCTAAAATGTCCACATCCCAATCGTCGCCAATCATTAAACTGTTTGCTTTTTTGGCATTGGTTGATTTAATAGCATACTCAAAAATCTCATATCCGGGTTTTGGAGTTTTTATTTCTTCCGAGATGAATACTTTTTCGAAATAAGTACCGAGACCAGAGTTTTGTAATTTCTTATGCTGAACTTCTCGAAAACCATTCGTAATTATAAAGAGCTTGTACTTTTTTGTTTTCAGGTATTTTAGTACTTCCAAAGCACCTTCAATCACATTCATTTGTTTAGGCATTTCAGTTAAATACCAGTCATTCATTTGCACCGGATCAACATCATCAATACCTAAAGCATCAAATGTTAACTGAAACCGCAAACGGATAAGCTCACTTTTGCGAACCTCTTTTTTTCGGTAAGCTGTCCAAAGCGCTGTATTATTGGCTGAATAACGCTCAAAAAACAAATCGAAATCCACTCCTTTACCGGCCAGCTTCAAAAGATTAAAAGTAGCCCACATGGCACACCTCGAGTTCCTTTTAAAATCCCAAAGTGTGTTATCCAGATCGAAAAAAATATGAGTGTATTTTTTATTCATTTATACGAAAACAAAAAAGGGTGCATTCTGATTTGCACCCCAATAAATTATTTGGTCGACTTCCCTTCCACAACAATAACAATCTCTCCCTTTGGCTGATGTGCCGTATAATACTCCATTAATTCGGTAACCGTTCCCCGGTTTATTTCTTCAAAAAGTTTGCTTAGTTCCCGGCAAACACAAGCCCTTCGTTCCTCTCCGAAATATTCAACAAACTGAGTTAAAGCTTTTACCAGTCGATAAGGTGATTCGTAAAAAACCATTGTTCGGGGCTCTTCCGCTAAAATTTTCAAGCGGGTTTGACGCCCTTTTTTTTGTGGTAAAAATCCCTCGAAAACAAACTTTTCGGTAGGTAGCCCCGATACCGCCAACGCCGGAATTAAGGCCGTTGGTCCAGGCAAACACTCAACTGCCACGTCTTTTTCAACACAGGCACGAACCAATAAAAATCCCGGATCGGAAATAGCCGGCGTTCCCGCATCTGAAATTAGAGCCACGGTATTTCCCTGCTCTATTTTCGATACAATTGAAGCTGCCGTTTTGTGCTCGTTAAACTTGTGGTGGGCACTTAACTTTTTTTCGATCTCGAGGTGCTTTAACAATTTTGACGAAACACGCGTATCTTCAGCCAGAATAATATCGGCTTCTTTTAAAGCCGTTATGGCACGCAGGGTAATATCCTGCAAATTACCAATGGGCGTAGGAACCAGTATTAGCTTTCCGGCTTTATCCATTTGGGAAACGACGTTTTACAAGGGTTACAAATTTCAGACTGGTATCGTTTTTCTTCCACTTATAATTTTGCTGAAGATAATTTACAGCTTCCTGAATCGAATTCATCTTGTCCAACTCTGTTACTGCCTTCAAAAACAGATCACTATTTCCATCGAATAATTCACGGATATACTGGTAACGATCGTTAATCCCAATGGCCGACTGAATACTACTAACCGGACTATTAGAAATTTTGTACTCCAGTTTGTTGCTGTCATCGGCTGCCAACAACTCGTTTACCGATTTTTCTTTTGAAAAACTATCCCCTAAACGAGAATTTGCTTTATCAACCTGTTCTTCTTCATCCAGTTCTACTTTCAATTCGGATTTCGGTTGTTCAACTTCCAACGGTTTTTCAGGTTCCACTTCTATTGGCTGCGGAATCTCTATCTCATCTGGTTGTGGATTTTCAATTATTGAAGGTTCCGGAGCTTCAATCTCCTCTTCTTCGTCTTCAAACTGAGACTGACCACTCCCCTTCACCTCTTCTTCAAACTGAGATAAATCCTCTAATCTTTCCTTTTCTTCAACTGATATTGTATTCTTTACGCCTTTTTCGGAATCAAACTCCTTTTTTTTTTCTTCACCCGACTCCTCTGTTACTTGTGGCGACGAGTGAACATGTCCCTTCTCGTCAACACTTAACACTTCCACTTCATCAGTGTTTTGCACTGTATGCCGTGGCCGAGTTCTTTTTAGCTGCTTATTCTCCTTTTCACTCAAAATTTGAATAACTTGTTTTGCGCCTTTAAAACGACTCTGGATAAAATCAATTTCAAACTCATCAAAACCTTCAGCTCCCTTGTCGGCAAACACTTCTTCTATTTCGGCTATATCCTTATAAAGAAATTTTAGTAGTTTTTTATTTTCCATTTTGCGTAGAAAGATGTTTAAATTTTACTTTTGTAAAAGTAGTAATTTATATATAGAGTAACGTTTAATGTTTATTGAAAGAGATGTAAACGGACCTAAAAAAGTCGGTACAATTGAAGTTGTTGCCGGATCGATGTTTTCGGGAAAGACAGAAGAGCTGATCCGACGCTTAAAAAGGGCAAAGATTGCCAGACAGAAAGTTGAAATATACAAGCCTGTTGTTGACATACGTTACTCAGAAGACGAGGTGGTTTCGCACGATCAAAGTTCAATTCTTTCAACTCCTGTAGAAAACTCGGCAAACATTCTTTTGCTTTCGGGCGATGTTGATGTTATTGGAATTGATGAAGCACAATTTTTCGACAATGGATTGGTTGATGTGGTTGTGAAACTGGCTAACATGGGTATCAGAGTTATTATTGCAGGACTGGACATGGACTTTAAAGGAGTTCCGTTTGGACCTATTCCCGGACTTATGGCAGTTGCCGATTATGTAACAAAAGTTCATGCCATTTGTGTGCGCTGCGGAAGTATTGCTCAGTTTTCGCATCGTCTTTCGGAAAAGGAACAGGTAGTTTTACTGGGCGAGAAAGATATTTACGAGCCGCTTTGCCGCAGCTGTTACAACAAAGTTAACAAACAATAATGCAAACCTTATCTCTTTCAGAATTTGCCGAGGCAGTTAAGGGAAAACTCTTTGTTTCGCCAAACGTTCTTCAATCAACCGTTTCGGAAGTAGTTACCGACAGCCGAACTTTTTTTAAAGGAAACAACCCTGTTTTTATAGCTTTAACAGGCCCTGCCAACAACGGGCACAAATATATTCCTCAACTTCAGGAGAAAGGGATGCAGGTTTTTGTGGTTTCCGACAAATCGGTGATCGACAAAAACGCAACATTTATTTTAGTTGACGATACAAAAAAAGCCCTCCAAAACCTGGCCGCGTTTAACCGGCGCAGGTACAAATACCCTGTAATTGGCATTACCGGAAGCAACGGAAAAACAATAATAAAAGAATGGCTTTACGATCTTTTGTCGTCGGAATTCAAAATTGTACGAAGTCCTAAAAGTTATAACTCGCAGGTTGGAGTCCCGCTATCGGCTCTATTGATGAACCCGGATTTTGATCTGGGAATTTTTGAAGCAGGAATTTCGGAGCCTGGAGAAATGAGATACCTGGAAGAAATAATTGCTCCCAACATAGGTTTGCTTACAAATATTGGCGACGCTCACCAGGAAAATTTTGAATCGACAGAACAAAAACTGAATGAAAAACTCCTTCTGTTTAAAAACTGTAAAAGCCTTGTTTTCAGATGCGACAACAATCTTTTAAACCAACAGGTCAACGAATTCTGTAAAAATCATTCAATTGAAAAATTCAGCTGGGGACTAACAAACAACAAAGCTACAATTCGTTTTTCAACAAAACCAAACAACGAAAGCACAAACATAACTGCAGTCTTAAACGACAAAATATTCAATTTTACAATTCCTTTTACCGACAATTCAGCCATTGAAAATGCCTGCCACTGTTTCGCATGCCTGGTAGCTTTAAATAAAAATCCCGAACATTTTATTTCGAAATTTACCCAACTTCAACCAGTTGCAATGCGTCTTGAAATAAAACAAGGCATCAACAATTGTCTGCTTATTAACGATTATTACAATTCGGATTTAAATTCGTTTACCATTGCACTTTCGGTACTGCAACAACAGGCCGCAAAAGAACATTTACAAAAACAGGTAATTTTATCCGACATCAAACAAACCGGGCTATCCAAAGAAATCTTATACAAAAAGGTTAACAAGCTGTTGCATGAGTGGGGAATTGACAAGGTAATTGGCATTGGTCCTGATATTTCGGCGTTTAAAAGTGCTTTTTCGATTGATGCCGAATTTTACCACAGTCGTTCTGAATTTGAACGGCAGTTTTTACGAAACAAATTCAGTTCATCGGTGATATTGATAAAGGGAGCCCGACAATTTGAATTTGAAAAAGTATCGGGATTATTACAACAAAAGGCCCATCAAACAGTACTGGAGATTAACCTGAATGCATTAATCCACAACCTTACTGTTTTCAGGAATTTGCTAAACCCGGAAACAAAAATAATGGTGATGGTAAAAGCCTTTTCGTACGGTAGTGGCGATGTTGAAATTGCACGTTTACTTCAATATCAAAATGTTGATTATTTAGCTGTTGCCGTTGCCGATGAAGGAGTACAACTTCGCAATGCAGGAATTACGTTACCAATTATTGTAATGAATCCGGAGCAAAACAGCTACCAGAATATTATTGACTATCACCTGCAACCAAATATTTACAGTTACGAACTGCTTAAGAGTTTTACAAAAGCCGTTTCTGTAAATGGCTTGCAGAATTTTCCGGTTCATTTAAAACTAGATACCGGGATGAACCGTTTGGGCCTGAAAACCACCGGTGAAATTTCTGAGATTATCGGTGCATTAAAAGTCTCAAACCGTTTAAAAATACAGTCGGTGTTCTCGCACCTGGCCGGAAGCGACGATCCTGAACTTGATGAATTCACCCAAAGTCAATTCGAACGTTTTGAGACATGTTTTGATTTGATTTCTACATCGTTTCCTTACAAAATTGACCGCCACATTTTAAACTCTTCGGGTATTGAACGTTTCCCCGAAAAACAATACGACATGGTACGCCTTGGTATTGGCTTGTATGGACTTTCACAAACCGGATTATCTTTGGAAAACATTGGCACCTTAAAAAGCACCATATCGCAGGTAAAAACAGTAGATCCTAACGAAACGGTAGGTTACAATCGAAAAGGTAAGGTAAGCAGCGAAAGTAAAATTGCCATTATTCCTATCGGTTATGCCGATGGCCTAGACCGTAAGTTAAGCAACAGAAATGGGCAGGCCTTTGTAAACGGGAAACGGGTTTCGATAATTGGAAACATTTGTATGGATATGCTGATGCTTGATGTTACCGGGCTGGACGTAAAATCCGGAGACAGGGTTGAATTTTTTGGTCCCAACATATCAATTACCGAACTGGCAGAGAAAGTGGGCACTATTCCGTACGAAATTTTAACCGGTATTTCGCAGCGCGTAAAACGGATTTATGTGCAGGAATAAAAAATGCCACCCTGAAAAACAAAGTGGCATCCCCAAATATTATATAGGTTTATTATCCTAATTTACTGATTCGTTCCAAACGATTTACATCCAGAATTCTGATTTTTCGACCATCGATAGCAATTACTTTTTCGCTGGCAAAAGTAGATAAAGTACGTATCGCATTCGATGTAGTCATATTCGAAAGGTTGGCAATATCTTCGCGCGAAAGAAAAGCCCGCAGTGTTGTTCCGTCGTGCTCAAAACCATATTTATCCTTCAAAAGGATTAATGATTCGGCCAAACGTCCGCGAATGTGCTTTTGCGTAAGTGTAACTGTTCGCGCATTTGAAAAGCCAAGCTCTTTACATAATTTACGAATTATCTTATGCGAAAAATCGCTATTTTTTAATGCCCTGTTTATTATAAACTCAGGACTTACTGTACAAATTAGCGACTCTTCCAGCGTTACCGCAGAACCATTGTGTGTTTCTTCTCCCAATAATGCACGGTAACCAATCAGGCCAAGCGGTTTGGTCATGCGAATAATTTGTTCGCGACCTCCAACTCCCTCTTTAAAAATTTTCACTTTACCATCAACCAGCAATAAGAATCCATTTGGTTTATCTCCTTCTTTAAAAATAAACTCGTTCTTTTTGTAATGCGAAAGCGATATATGATGCTGAAGCTCCTCTTTTTCGTCTTCATTTAAAAGATAAAATATTGATTTTGGATTTTCAACGATATCCCTTAGTCCCAGTTCTGAATTTAACATATTTTGGCCTGTATGTTTTACAACATCAAAGCTAAAAAAAAATGTGAAATTTGTTCCTTTTTAAGCGTTTTTTTGCTCCTGCAACCCAATTATACCGAAAAATAAAATAATTGTACAACTTACAATTTCAGTAATTTAATCAGTAACGCGCCACCAAAGGCATCTTACGGCCAAAGCCAAACGCTTTTGAACTTACTCTTAAAATAGGTGCTGCCTGAAAACGTTTGTACTCATTCATATTCACCATGCGAATAACCCGACGAACTGTATCCTCATCAAAACCAAGGGCCGCAATTTCTTTTGGCGATTTATTTAACTCAATATAGTTGAACAGCATCTCATCCAAATCTTTATAATCGGGTAACGAATCCGTATCTTTCTGGTCGGGACGAAGTTCTGCAGAAGGAGGTTTTACAATGGTATTTTCAGGAATTATCTCACCGTCCTTATTCATAAAACGCGAGAGTTTAAATACATCCATTTTATACACATCGCCCAATACGGCCATTCCTCCGTTCATATCGCCATAAAGCGTTCCGTACCCAACAGCGCACTCACTTTTATTGGTTGTGTTTAACAAAATGTGTCCAAATTTATTCGAAATAGCCATTACATAAATTCCGCGGGCCCGTGCCTGAATATTTTCTTCGGTAACATCGGGAGTAGTTCCTTCGAAAAGCGGTGTCAGTGCTTTTTCAAACTGGTCAACGGCGTTCTGGATATTCACAATATCATACTGAATTCCCAAATTTTCGGCTAACACACGGGCATCTTCAATACTGTGGTCGCTGGAGTATTTCGACGGCATTAACAACACCCGAACATTTTCGGGGCCCAAAGCACGCACTGCCAAAACAACAGTTACTGCCGAATCAATTCCTCCAGAAAGACCAAGAGTAGCCTGTTTAAAGCCCATTTTATTGAAATAATCGCGAATTCCCAAAACCAGTGCATCGTGAATTTTTTCAATATAACCGGCCTTCTCCTGAAGCTCTTTTGCTCCAATATTTTTTGTATCAACTACTAAAGTATCCTCTTTAAAATACTTCAGTTCTTTTACAATTTCTCCGTTTTTATCGATAAATACCGAACCGCCATCAAAAATTAACTCGGTTTGCGCTCCCACCTGGTTACCATACAAAACAGGTACGCTGTATTTTTTAGCTTTCGAGATCAGCACATTTTTACGCCAGCCTTCCTGATTGTAGGAAAACGGCGATGCTGACAAATTCACCACAAAATCAGGATTCAGTTTTGCCAGTTCTTCCATGGGTGAAACTTCATACAGCTTATCTTTCCCAAATTCGCTGGCAGTAGGTTGTTCATCCCATAAATCTTCGCAAATGGTAACGGCAATTTTTTCGCCTTTGTATTCCACCAGTTCAAAAGCCCGGTTGGGTTCAAAATGACGGTATTCATCAAAAATATCGTAAGTGGGTAAAAGAGTTTTGTTATGTACACTCTGTATTTTTCCATCGGCTAAAAAGAAAGCCGAGTTGAAAAGCTTTTTGCCCCGTTCGCTTTCGTTTATACGGGGCGCCCCAACCAGCGCTGCAATCCCCCTGCAACTTTGCGCTATTAAAGCCACTGCATCTTCGGCTTTTTGAATAAACTCTTTTTTCTCCAACAAATCGTGCGGATAATAACCGGTTACCGATAACTCGGAAAAAAGAACCAGATCAACTCCCTGCTCTTTCGACTTAAGAATTTCTGCGATAATCTTTTTGGAGTTTCCTTCAAAATCACCAATGGTATAATTTAACTGGGCAAATACAACTTTCATATCTTCTGAATTCAGGTTGCGGGTTGCAGGTTACAGCTTAAAGAACAACACAAAAACGGCTGTATCAATCTTCTTCAATCTATAACCAATCTCCCTCAATCTTTTTAACCTTGCAAAAGTTCAATTTTTAGTTCAGTTTTGCAATATTATTTCGCGCCGAGCGTATTGATTTAAATTAGATGTAAAATGAAGCTGATTAAATTACTCTTTCTACTTGTTGTGTTCGCCACTATTTTTTTTGCCTGTAAACACAATCCGTTAAAAGTTGACATTTCTAATATCGATACAGAAGTTGAAGTGGTTCGGTTTGATGAAGGCCTTTTTTCGATTAACGACAAAGACACACTTAAAGCTTTTGTTGAATTAAGCAATGAATATCCCGACTTTTTTAACCTCTACACCTACCGGATTTTACAAATTGGCGGGATTAACGACGAACATTTTGCCGATTTAATGAAGGCTTTTATAACCGACACCATGATTCTGGATGTAAAGGCAAAAACCGATCGGGAATTTTCGGATTATAAAAAACTGGAAAAACAACTCAAAAAGGCTTTTAAATATTACAGCTACTATTTCCCCAACAACGAATTACCTACTATTTATACCTATGTTTCGGGCTTTAACCAGTCGGTGGTAACAGCAGAGAATATTATCGGGATAAGCCTCGACAAATACCTGGGGCGCGATTGCGAATACTACCAGCAATTAAGCACCACTCCGCAGTATAAGGTACAGAATATGCATAAAAACAAAATTTTATCGGATGTGGCTTTTGCCTGGGGAATAACAGAATTCGAGAAACCCAACACAGCCACTAACCTGATGAGTAACATGGTGCAAAAAGGGAAATTAATGTACCTGGTAGATGCCATGCTACCCGACATGCCCGATTCGCTTAAAATTGGTTATACAACTCAACAGCTGGAGTGGTGCCAGATGAACGAACCGCAAATGTGGACCTATATTATTGAAAAAGAAATGTTGTACTCGTCGAAACGAATGAATATAATCAGGTACATAAACGATTCTCCTTCAACCAGCGGGTTCCCTTTAGATTCGCCGGGGAGAACAGGTGTTTGGATAGGATGGCAAATTGTTCGCCAGTATATGAAAAAACACCCCGAAATAACATTGTCCCAGTTAATGGCGAATTACGATTATCAGAAAATTTTAAACCAATCGGGGTATAATCCGGAGTGAGCAAAGGGTAAAGGGCATAGAGTAAAGAGCATGGGGGAAAGCGCAAAATGCGACACCTCTGCCCCCTAAATCCTAAATCCGGAACTCTAAACCCTAAACTCTAAACTGACGATGACCATCCTACTTCGACTTCACCACAATACCCAGTTTTTCGAGCAACTGTGGGCGGTCGGCAAGCGCAATACGGGCAATTACCTCGTAATCGTTTACCCAGTCAACCAGCTCTTCCAGTTTCATGTCGCGTTCCTGGGTTGCATTCTGGGCATCGCCCTTTTCCTTTTTTACTGCCTCCGAAGCGGCAGCCACACTTTCAATGGCAGCAAGCCGGGCGTTTAAAATTTCTTCGGTTTGGCCATAAACAGCCAGGGCTGCTTTCCACTCGTCATTGGACAAAAGGGCCCGGTAAAAGCCAAGGGTTTGTTTTAACCAGCCACTAATGGTTCGGGCACGCCGTCCGTTTAATTCGAGCGTTGATGTAGCTTTTACATCGTTTTTAAACGCTATCCTGCTAATACGCACCGTATTTATGTAATTGGTGTTAGCTGCCAAACGTTCGGTTTCGAAAACGGCTTGCGCTGCATCAAGTTCGCCATACTCGCGCTTTTGGGTTTCTACAAGAGTGGTCGCTTCATCGAGTAACGCAGCTCCTTCGTTCAATTTTGTTTCGGGATAACCCATTGGCGTTACGGCATTCAGGATTTTTGCATCGCTAAGGCTGTTGTTAATACGTAATCCCGATTCAAACAAGAGCTCCTCAATTGACATGCTTGAAGTATTCATAAATAAAATTTGAAAGTTGAAAAATAATTGCTGTATCCTGCACTAAATGGCAGCTGAAGAGTTAACCTTCGGAAAAACAAAAAAGAAACTACTGTATCCTGATGTTTTTTTGCGTTTCCCCGGTCTGAGATCGATTATCGTTATCTAATAAGCATAAATCGCAGGCAACTTCGGGAAATCCCGCACAGAACCAGCCAAAACCACACAGAAATCTGTCGTACCAGGTACATCCCCATTTCTGTGTGGTACAATTACATTTCTGTCTGGGATTTTTCATTTCTGTGCGGTACAATTGCATTTCTACGTGGTACAAATCCATTTCTGCGTGGGATTTTGCGTTTCCGTGCGGTACAACCGCAAAACTGTTTGGTTTTTGGCATTTTATGTTCGATTATCATGGTTCTGTTTTGGATTAAACCTTCAAGGCTTTGTTATATCTATTCTTGAATTTAAATCTGAGGAATAATTAAAAGAAAATTTTGCCTTGGCTATATCGCTCCCGGCATAAACTTCAATGTTGTATGTCCTGTTTTCCATCAAATCAATTACACATTCAAGGTCAAAACAACAAATACAATTACATAGTGCCGGAGTTTCTTCGGTAAAAACTACTTTCAGTATATCGTTTGCAATAAAAGCATTACCTGAAATTTCTCCAGGGCAACAATTTAAAACAGCATTAATAAACTTAAGTCTAAGTTGATTTTCTCCTTCGGCAGTAAGTTGTATGTATTGTTCTGTATCAGTTGATTTTAAATTTTCTTTACAACCAATTGTATTCACCTCAACAACACTTAATTGTTTATCCTCCTGAGATGATAAGTCGTCGTTCTGGCAACTTGCTCCCACTAAGGCAAACACCAAACAAAATAAGCCTAGTTTTAGAGTTTTTGATTTCATTTTTTTGTTTTCAGTAATTAATATTGGTAGTTAGTACAAAGTACTTTCAAGTTAAGTTTTCCGGAACTGTGAATTTAAAAGAGCGCATTATAAAGGTCGGTTACAGTTGCTGTTGCAACATTTGGATTTGGTGCCTGTAGCCTGGCTACGGGCCCAAAAGGAATAAGGTTTTGTTTACAGGGTACTCATAGTTTGTTAGTATTGTTTTTATGTATTAAGAGATGAACAAATGTACAAAAGGGTTGCGTAAGGGAAAATGATTCACTTATGTTTATGAACATAAACACACCAGATATTCAAACTCTTAAGCTTTGAAGGGCTACAATCTACTACTCCCTAAAAACAACAAGCCCGGCAGATTAACTACCGGGCTTGTTTAACTATCGACAAATCTGTTTTTAGTATTCCAGAATTTTAATGTTGCGGAACCAAACGTCGTCGCCGTGGTCTTGCAAACCAATTACACCTTCCTTGGCAACATTTACCCAGTCAGGATTTAAACCAGGGAATTTTGAGTCTGCTACCATTTTTTTCCAATCGTCAGTCCACAAATGGTACTCCACTACTGTTTTACCATTCATACGGTGCCAAACACTGCCTTTGTAAACTTCAATTTCGATCTGGTTCCACTCGCCTGCCGGTTTAGCATTTTGCGGATTGGCAGGAATCATATCGTACAACGAGCTGGCCTGACGGTTACCGTTTTTTCCGGCACGTGCATCCGGGTGTCTTTCATTATCCAGGATCTGGCACTCAGGAGCCGTTTTATAAATTGGCCATCCCGGAGTTTCTTTACCTAAATAGAAAATACCTGAGTTTCCTCCGGGAGCAAGTTTCCATTCCAGTTTCAAACGGAAATTAGAATATTCTTTGGTTGTAATAATATCGCCACCATCGCGGGCACCGGCTTCTCCCATGCCAGAACCTTTAAAATGCAAAGTTCCGTCAGCAACCTGCCAGGCAGTTGGGAAATGGTCTTTGTTGTTTCCTTTCCACCCTTCGGTAGTTTTACCGTCGAAAAGAAGTACCCAACCTTCTTCTTTTTCCTTCTTCGTTAATGTGTTGTGTTCTGCAGAACCACCTGTTTTTGTACTCTTACAAGAGATTGAAAACACAAAAGCAGCGGCTAATAAAAATGAGAATACTTTTTTCATTCTTTTTTAAATTTAATTGGTTAAAGATTATTATAAAACTACGATATTACTCGTATCCCTATTAAACTCGTCATTTATCGTTGTTCTCTAAATGACAAATTTAAACGGATTACGAAAGTACAAAAATTGTTAAACTGAGAATGAGACTTTCTTTAAAAATAATATTAAAGAAACAGATTTATCGCCAGTTCTTGCTTCTAAAACAAAACATCTTTTGTAAATTCGATATATAAAAGATAAATTCTCACTATAAATAGTTATTATGAGTAGTTCAACAAAACCGAAAAAAATTGGAATATTAACAGCCGGTGGCGATTGTCCCGGACTTAATGCAGCCATCAGAGGAGTCGGGAAAACAGCCATAGTTGAATACGGGATGGAAGTTTTGGGATTTAATGCCGGTTACTCTGGATTGATTAATTGCGACTACATTGAATTAAAAGAATCGCAGTTATCGGGAATTCTTACTTTGGGTGGAACCATATTAGGAACATCGCGCGAAAAGCCCTTTAAAATATCGAAAAACACCAAAGATGGTGAACACAAACCTGAAAAGATAGTACAAACCTATAAGGATTTAGGTTTGGATTGTGTGGTTTGTATTGGAGGAAACGGCACCATGAAAACCGCCAATATGCTTGGTAAAGAAGGGTTAAATGTTGTGGGAATTCCTAAAACCATTGATAACGATGTGTGGGGCACCGATGTTACTTTTGGATTCGATTCGGCCGTGCAAATAGCAACAGATGCCATCGACCGCCTGCACACTACCGCCAACTCGCACCAGCGGGTAATGATTATTGAGATTATGGGGCACCACGCAGGCTGGCTGGCTTTATATTCGGGTTTAGCCGGTGGTGGCGACATTATTTTACTGCCCGAACTGGAATACAATATTCGTTCGGTTTGCAAAAAAATTGAAGCCCGTTACGAAAGCAACAAACCCTACTCAATTGTAGTGGTAGCCGAAGGCATAGATCACCCGAAAGGAATATCGGCAGCCACACACGTTGCAGAAGCGATTCAAACCTACACCGAAATTGAAACCCGCGAAACGGTTTTGGGATATATTCAGCGCGGAGGTTCTCCAACTCCCATGGACAGGATACTGGCAACCCGCTATGGAGCATTTGCGGCCAAGTGTATTGCCGATGAAAACTTTGGAACAATGGTAGCCATTAAAAACAACGAGTTAACAACAGTACCGTTGGATGATGTGGGAGGTAAGTTACGATTGGTAGATGCCGATTTCCCGCTTATTGAAAAAGCCCGAAAAATGGGCGTTTCGTTTGGCGACGAATACTTGTAAAGATTCAAGAATCTGAAATCATAAAAAAAAGAACCGTTCTGTGGATATTTATCCAACTCAGAACGGTTCTTTTTTACCTAATATTTACAAAGGTAAATGTAAAACCTTCTTGGTTTCAAAAAATTCTTCGTCGAAATACTCGGCCAGATCCTGCACAAATACACTTTTCCTGAAAGGCTTTATTTCTTCTGTTAAATCGCCTCCCTTTAAATAAATAACACCGTTTGGCAAAGCATTAAAACTTTTACGCGAGATGTTTTTTCGTATCCAGGGCACAAACTCCGGTAAACGGGTTACAGCGCGGCTCACCACAAAATCATACTTCTCATTAAGTTGCTCCGCCCGTATTTGTTCTGCACGAACATTTTTTAATCCCAACGAAGCAGCAACTCCATTTACTACTTTTATTTTTTTCCCGATTGAATCAACCAGGTGAAAACTTACATCGGGATAAAGTATGGCCAGCGGAATTCCGGGAAATCCTCCTCCGGTTCCCACATCAAGCACTTTGGTTTTTCCAACAAACCGGGTAAATTTTGCTATACCCAGTGAATGCAACACGTGACGTTCGTAAAATTCAGAAAAATCTTTTCGGGAAATTACATTTATTTTGGAGTTCCAGTCGGCATACAACGACTCTAACTGCCTGAAGCGTTCAATTTGTGTTTCTGTTAAATCGGGGAAGTATTTCAGTAGTATATCCATGTATCAGTTTCTCAATCTTTTTGCCCAATCTCGGTATATTCAATCATTTTAAAGAGCATCTCGCGAGCTCTGAAAAGTTGGGCTTTTACAGTACCGAGCGGCAAAGCTAATTCTTTTGCAATTTCTTCGTACGAAAACTCACGAAAATATCGAAGTTCGACCAGAATTTGATAACGCGGTTTTAATTTACGAACCACTTTCCGCAATAAAATTGCCTTTTGCTGACGAATTAATCTTTCCTCCGGATCGGGATCTTTTGCCTTTAGTTTTAATTGTTCGCTGTTTTCGTTTTGATCGCCGTTTTCAATCGAAACATGAACTCCCTTTTTCTTGCGTAAAAAATCGATACAATTATTCGAAGCAATTTTAAACAGCCAAGTACTAAAAGCATAAGTTGGAGAATACTGATGGAGGCTTTTAAATGCCTTACCAAATGCCTCAAGTGTGAGGTCTTCCGCATCGCTGCGGTTGTTCACCATTTTTAGCAGCATAAAATAAATGGTGTCCTTGTATCGGGTTAGCAAACGGGCAAATGATTTTTCATCGCCTTCAAGCGCTTTTTTAACTAATTCGTAATCCTGGCGGGCTTTTTCGGAAAGTATTAAACCTTGTTCCTTCATTTGTATTTCCCGTTTGGTCGATTAAAATGCCACTTATAAAACAATTTATAATAAGGCATTAACAACCCGTATAATAACGAAGGTATGAATATTTTACGTTCATTCAAACGATTCTGGATACTTTTTATGATAAGCACATGAACTAAAAGCTTAACTCCTGCAAGTAGGGTAACTAAGGGCCAAACCGGAAATACCAAAAACAGGGTAAACATAATTATTGGTAAATAAAGCAAATTTGTAACCGAATCGAAGAACAAAAACAGCCGTTTCACTGCAGAAAGATGCTTTTCAATACGATAGCTTTTATTTATTAAATCGAAGTATTCTGCTCTTTTTATTGTTATATCTTTACAAATGGCTGACGAAGGTGTAAAGTCAACAACCGAATTTCTTTTTGTAATAAATGAATTAACAACCAATTCCAGGTTGGCATATTGTTCTTTTATGTTTTTCCCATATCCACCCCTCTGAAAATAATTTTCCTTTTTAAAAGCCAGGTTGTCTTCAGCATATACAAATGCAACTCCGCAGCCAATGTATCCGGCCTGCTTAATTTGCTGATAAAAATTTTCGATTCGATAAAGCAAATTAAACATGCTTTTCTCCCGAACAACTGACGAATAGCCCAACACAAGATCAATCTTTTTATCTTCCATATTTCCCGACATGCCCGACAACCATTCACCTGTAACTCTGCCTAAAGCAATTGGAGTTATTAGTACCCAATTATTTGAGGCCGATTTTAAAGCAATATTTTGTGCCAGCTTTACCGAAAAACGGGTTTCCTGGTTTAACGACGAGATTTTTAAACGCCCATAACGCTGGTTTAATAATCCCAACACCGAATACGAATTATCTTGCGAAAAATCGTCAACCACAACTACTTCAAAATCCAAACCTTCAATATCAAGCAGCTGAGGAAGAATGTTTCTGATATGCTCTTCTTCGTTTCGGGGAGTAAAAACAATTGTTACAGGAGTATGTAGTTTGCCTTCCTTATTTCTTCTCTTACAAAAAAGAACTCGCCCGGTAACCAAAAACAGATACAACGTCCGTAACAGGAATAACACAAAAAAAATGACCAGAGTGGTTATCTGGACAATTGACAAATCGGTAAAAATATTTTGAAAATCCTGAATCATTCAGAAAATAAATTCGGTATTAAAACAACGACAGCAATAGTAGCAAAATAAGTGCTAAGTGATACTTCTATTTTGTTCTATTTTCTTTACATGAATTAGTTTTTATTAACAGCAGCCTTCGTCCTCATTCCTCAATCAATTAAAGTTAAATAGCTATATTTGCGCCACTATTTTATACAAATGAATTTCGAACTACAAAAAACATCTGAAAATTCGCGGGCAAGAGCAGGCGTTCTTACTACCGGTCACGGAAAAATTGAAACCCCTATTTTTATGCCGGTTGGTACGGCAGGGTCTGTGAAAGGTATTCATACCCGTGACATTAAGGAGGATATAAAAGCCCAAATTATTTTGGGAAATACTTACCATTTGTACTTACGCCCCGGTACTGATGTGATTGAGAAAGCCGGCGGGCTTCATAAATTTAACCGATGGGACGGTCCAATCTTAACCGACAGTGGTGGTTTCCAGGTTTTTTCGCTGGGCGACATTCGTAAGCTATCTGAAGAGGGGGCTAAGTTTCAGTCGCATATCGATGGCTCGTATCATATGTTTACACCCGAAAATGTAATGGACATTCAACGAACAATTGGTGCCGATATAATTATGGCATTCGATGAATGTGCACCGGGCGACGCCGATTACAATTATGCAAAAAAATCGCTGGAACTCACACAACGCTGGTTAGAAAGATGTTTTATTCAGTTTAATAAAACACAACCCAAATACGGTTACGAGCAAAGTCTTTTCCCGATAGTACAGGGAAATACATTTGCCGACTTGAGAAAAACGGCAGTTGCACATGTTAAAAACTTCGATGCCAACGGTTATGCCATTGGCGGGCTTTCGGTTGGAGAATCGGAAGAGGTTATGTACGAGATGACCGAAGTTGCCACAGCCGATCTTCCGGAAAACAAACCACGTTATCTGATGGGAGTTGGTACGCCGGTGAATATTCTTGAATCGATCGACCGCGGTGTTGACATGTTCGATTGTGTTATGCCAACCCGAAACGGACGAAATGGAATGTTGTTTACCAGCGAAGGCGTTATCAATATCAGAAATAAAAAATGGGAAAACGACCATTCTCCCATTGATGAAAACGGCACTTCATTTGTCGACCAGTATTCAAAAGCTTATCTTCGCCACCTGGTTATTTCCAACGAAATGCTTGGTGCACAAATTGCGAGCCAGCATAACCTGGCTTTTTATTTATGGCTGGTAAAAACAGCACGCGAAAAAATACTAAACGGCGAATTTTTAAGTTGGAAAAAAGAAATGGTAGTAAAACTTAAGCAAAGACTTTAGTACAACATGAAATTCTATAAAACAATAGATTTTTATATTACCCGGAAATTCTTGGGTACCTTTTTTTATGCAATTGGACTTATTTTAAGTATTGCCATTGTTTTTGATATTTCGGAAAACCTTGACGATTTTATATCGAAAGATATACCTTTAAAGGACATTATTTTTGATTACTACCTGAACTTTATTCCCTATTTTGCCAACCTGTTTAGTCCTCTGTTTACATTTATTGCTGTAATCTATTTTACATCAAAAATGGCTTACAATACCGAAATTATTGCCATTTTAAGTAACGGGGTTTCGTATGCGCGTTTAATGCGCCCTTATCTTGTTTCTGCCTTTATAATTGCCATTTTTTCATTCGTTCTTGGCAATTATATTATTCCTCCGGCTAACAGTACAATGATAAATTTCAGACAAAAGTACATTCGTACCCGCCAGGTAAATACCGAGCGGAACATTCATCGGCAGGTTGAACCGGGGCTGTACATTTATATGCAAAGTTTTAATTCGAATAACGTAGGTTACCGTTTTACAATGGAACGTTTTGAAGATGCACAGCTAAAAGAAAAACTTACTGCACAAAATATTCGCTGGGACGAAGAATCGGGGAAATGGGTTATTAACTCTTACTGGAAACGTACTATCCACGATGATTACGAAGAATTAGAAAACGGGTACCGAATGGATACTACCCTGAATATGAAGCCAGACGATTTTAAACAATTGAAAAACGAAATGGAAACCTACATAACTCCCAATTTAATTGATGAAATTAAGTTGATGAAAATGCGTGGGGTAAATTACGTTGAGTGGGAGATAGAAAAACACAAACGTTTGGCAAGCCCGTTTTCAGCGTTCATATTAACCCTGATTGGAGTAGGTTTGGCTTCGCGCAAAATTAAAGGTGGACTTGGATTACACCTTGGTCTTGGTTTGTTGCTGAGTTTCTCCTATATTTTGTTTATGCAAATTTCAACGGTATTTGCCATAAGCGGCAGCACTCCTCCCTTTGTGGCAGTGTGGATTCCAAACTTTGTTTTTAGTATTATCGCTCTCTTCGTCTATCGTTGGGCCGCACGCTAATACAACACATTATAAAAAGGTAATATCACGGTATTTCTGTGTTTTTCAGTCTTATTTTGAACAAATAATCAGTTCTTATCAGCCTGTTTCAATACTATTGGCTTTGTTTCGGCACTACTTTTCAAACATACAAATCTATAATTCGAATGCATTGTATCTATGTTGACTAAAATACGTAGTACTTCTATGTATTTACCAAGGGCAATAAAAAAAAATTATAATTTTGCCCACGCTTAATTAAAATAATACCCAACTGATTACGGGGAAATTTATAACTTAAAAATTACTTTATGTCACTAAGAAGTAACGTACTTGACCTTCGAAAAAGGAAGAAAGAAGTACAAAAAGGTGGTGGAGATAAAGCCATTGAGAAACAAGCGAAAATGGGGAAACTCACCGCTCGCGAACGGATTTTGGCCTTGTTAGATAAAAATTCATTTCACGAATACGACTTATTTGTATCGCACGCCGCAAAAGATTTTGGCATGGAAGGGAAAACCTTACACGGCGACGGTGTTATTATTGGTACAGGAACCATTTACGACAAACCTGTTTGTATTTTCGCTCAAGACTTTACTGTTGCAGGCGGATCGTTGGGTTTAATGCACGCCCGTAAAATCACCAAAATCATGGACCACGCTCTAAAAATGCGCGTTCCGTTAATTGGTATTAACGATTCAGGTGGTGCCCGTATTCAGGAAGGAGTTAACTCTTTGGCCGGTTATGGCGAGATTTTCTTCCGTAACACTTTGGCTTCGGGTGTAATTCCGCAAATTTCGGTTATTCTTGGTCCTTGTGCCGGAGGTGCAGTATATTCACCTGCTCTAACCGACTTTGTATTTGTGGTTGAAAATATTTCTAAAATGTTTATCACTGGTCCTTCAGTAATCAAATCTGTTCTTGGCGAAGAGATTTCGATGGAAGAACTGGGTGGCGCAAAAGTACATTCTGAAATTACAGGGAATGCACATTTCTACGCCGAAACCGAAATAGAATGTTTCGAGCAAATTAAAAACCTGATTAGCTACATTCCACGAAATAATTCGAAAAAAGCACTTGCTCATAAACCCAAAGCACCGTTAAAAGGGCCAAAAGTAGAAGACATTGTTCCGGTTGATCCAAGAATACCGTATGACATGCGTGATATTATTAAAAGTATTACCGATGGTTCGGAATTTCTTGAAGTGATGGAAGATTTTGCACCAAACATTATAATTGGTTTTGGTAGAATGGAAGGCGAAACAGTAGGTTTTGTAGCCAACCAGCCAATGGTACTTGCAGGTGTACTTGATTGCGACAGCTCTGATAAAGCCGCGCGATTTATTCGTTATTGCGATGCTTTCAACATCCCGATTGTTACAATGGAAGACCTTCCGGGATACTTGCCGGGAGCCGACCAGGAACACGCCGGAGTAATCCGCCACGGAGCTAAAATACTTTATGCGTACAGCGAAGCAACAGTACCAAAAGTTACAATTATTTTAAGAAAAGCTTATGGCGGAGGTTATATTGCAATGAACTCGCGTCACTTACGTGCCGACTTTGTTTTTGCATGGCCAACAGCCGAAATTGCAGTAATGGGACCTGAAGGTGCTGCAAACATTGTTTTCCGTAAAGAAATTGCAGAAGCTGAGAATCCGGAAGAAATGCGTCAGCAAAAGATTCAGGAGTATAAAGAGAAATTTGCAAATCCGTATGTGGCGGCTGCGCAAGGATATATCGACGAAGTTATCGAGCCTAGCGAAACCCGCTCTAGAATTCTGCATGCCTTGCAGGTTTCTGAAAACAAGAGTGTATTCTTACCCAATAAAAAACACGGTATCCCTCCGTTTTAAACCTCTTAAATTAGTGGTATGACACAAGAAAAAGAATTAAAAAATCTTATCGTTCAGGGGGCAGTTTATAAAACTACGTATACCAAAAAGTTTGAAAACAGGGTAAATTACGAGACTCCGAACGAGAATATGCTGTATTCTTTTATTCCGGGAACAATAATTGACATTTATGTAAAAACCCGGCAAAAAGTAAAAGAAGGTGAAACATTGTTATTGCTTGAAGCAATGAAAATGCAAAACCAGGTGCGAATGCCTTTTGACGGTGAAATTGTAAAAATTCACGTAAGTAAAGACGAAGTAATTCCAAACCGGCATTTAATGGTTGAAGTTAAAAGGTCGAAATAAACAGGAAGTACAAATACTAATAAAAACCGTGCAATGTATTTTGCGCGGTTTTTTTTGCTTATGGAAACAAAAAAGAGGCTACTCAAATGGTAACCTCTAAAAAAATCAAATAAAACTAATCGCGTTTTCAAACTTATATCTTCCAAATATTTTCGTTAATCATCCAATCCTGAATGGTTAAATCTGTTTCTGAGAAAGCAATTTCATCATTTACTTTCCAAACATCTTCATTTGTCATCCAGTATTCCAGATTCAAAGTTTCCGACTGAACGTCCCATAAATTCATGCTGGTCATCCAGTTTTCCACCTCTAATGTTGCTTCCGGTACCACCGCGAATTGGAAATCTGAAGTATTCCAGATATTTTCATCGGTCATCCAGTTTTCCAATTCCAAAGATGCTTCCTGAGTGTTTTCATGGCTTGAGGCTTCTATTTTATGCTCTGTTGCTGAAACGTTTCCTGTAATCAGAATTGCAAAAAATAATGCGGCTACTATACGACTGATTCTTGTTTTCATGTTTTCTTTTGTTTAACTGTTTCTTACTAATTGTTTGTCATCTGCCTGCCCGATGCAGGTCTTTTTGTTTTCTTGTTTTCACTTTAATAGACTGTTGTCTGGCACAAAGGTTACACTACCTTTTGTTAAAAAGAATAAAAAAAATGTTAATGAAATCCTAAGGTCGGTAAACGACCCAAATTAGCGGTAAATAAAAATACCTTTTGGTAGGTATTTATCGAAATTTGTCGGTAAATGGCGAAAAATGCCAAAAACAGCCGAACCACTTCCCGACATGGAAGCATAAACAGCCCCCAGATCATAGAGCTTGTTTTTTAACTTTTCAATCTCCGGGAAGTTTGGGAATACAGACTTTTCGAAATCATTTTTCACCACGTGCTTCCAGTCTTCAACGGGCAATTTTTTCAGCTCTTTTAAATTAAAACCGGCTGACGCCGGTATAATATTCTGATAGGCTTCGGGGGTGCTCACCGAAACATTGGGTTTCACAATTACAATTTCGAAAGCCGACAAATCGAGGCTAACAGATTCGAACTGGTCGCCAATTCCACTGGCAAAAGTTGGTTTGTTCTGAATAAAAAAAGGACAGTCAGCTCCAATTTGAGCAGCGTAGTTTTCCAGTTTTTCGGTCGAAATATTCAGATCGAAATAAGAATTCAGCATTTTAAGGGTAAAAGCAGCATCGGCAGAACCGCCTCCCAAACCTGCACCAAAAGGCACTACTTTGTGCAAATGAAGTTTTACCGGGGGTAAATCGTATTCTTTTTGAAGAAGTTGATAGGCTTTAAAAACCAGATTGTTTTCTGCTTTCCCGTCGATTTCGATTCCTGATGATGAGAATTCGGTTTTATCCGATTCCACCATTTCCAATGCATCTGCCAGTTTAACAGGGTAAAAAATGGTTTCAAGATTGTGGTAGCCATCAGGGCGTTTCGAAACCACATTTAAACCAATATTTATTTTCGCATTCGGAAACGTAATCATGGAGCAAAAATAAAAAAGCCATCCGAGTAACAGATGGCTTTTTTAATATTCTTACGAAAAATGATCATATTCTTCTGGCGAACCACAGGTGCATATCAGGTTTCGGTCTCCCCAGGCATTGTCAACCCGGCCTACCGGTACCCAGTATTTGTTATCTCTGACCCAGTCTAGCGGATAAGCTGCTTTTTCGCGGCCATAATTGTGCTCCCACACATCAGCACAAACACTTTGAGCAGTATGCGGTGCATTTTTAAGCACGTTATCTACTTTATCAACTGTTCCAACCTCAACTTCTTTTACTTCTTCGAAAATTGAATTCAAGGCGCTAATAAAACGGTCCAGCTCCCCTTTCGATTCGCTTTCGGTTGGTTCGATCATTAATGTACCGTGAACCGGGAATGATAAAGTTGGCGCATGGAAACCATAATCCATTAAACGTTTGGCAATATCTTCTTCGGTAATTCCGGCTGAAGCTTTCAGGTGACGGCACTCTAAAATTAACTCGTGTGCTACTCTTCCGTTTTCGCCGGTATATAAAATTCCGTAATTATCTTTTAAAGCAGTTGCAATATAATTTGCATTCAAAATAGCCACTTTTGTTGCTTCAGTTAAGCCTTCGGCTCCCATCATTTTTATATAACCATAGGTTATCGGAAGAACCGACGCGCTTCCCCACGGAGCACCTGAAACTGCGGTTATTCCTACATGCCCGTTATTCATAATTGGATGCGATGGCAAGAAATCGACCAAATGGCTTGCAACTCCGATAGGGCCAACACCTGGTCCGCCACCACCATGAGGAATAGCAAACGTTTTGTGTAAGTTAAGGTGGCAAACATCGGCACCAATCATTCGCGGATTTGTTAATCCAACCTGCGCATTCATGTTTGCACCATCCATATAAACCTGTCCGCCGTTGTTATGAATTACCTCACACATTTCCACAATCGATGATTCGAACACACCGTGTGTTGACGGGTAGGTTACCATAAACGACGATAAGTTGTCTTTGTGCAACTCGGCTTTGGCACGCAGGTCATCCATATCAACATTTCCACGTTCGTCGCAGGCAACCACAACTACTTTCATTCCGGCCATTACAGCACTTGCCGGGTTGGTTCCGTGCGCCGATGCAGGAATAAGAACAATATCGCGTTGCTCGTCGCCACGGCTTTTGTGGTATTCGTGAATCACCATCAATCCGGCATATTCGCCTGCCGCACCTGAGTTAGGCATCAGGCTCACATCAGCCATTCCCGTAATTTCGGCCAGGTCGCGACGCAGTTCTTCCATCATTTCGTGGTAACCACGTGCCTGGTTTTTAGGCACAAAAGGATGCAGTCCGGTAAATTCGATCCAGCTTAACGGAAGCATTTCAGTAGCCGCATTCAGTTTCATGGTACACGATCCCAACGAAATCATTGACTGTGTTAATGAAATATCTTTTTTAGCCAGATTTTTTATGTAACGTAACATTTCTGTTTCCGAGCGGTATTTGTTAAACACCTCTTCTGTCATAAATTCAGAAGTACGCTTATATTGTTCGGCAATAACAAAACCTTCAGGATATTCTTGCGCCACCTGCCATTTTTTGTTGGCTGCTTTTGCAAATACTTCTATAATCCAGCCAATATCTTCCGGATTGGTTGTTTCGTCAATACTGATTCCAACATCACCATTTTCGAAGTAGCGAAAATTCATTTCCAACTCCAGCGACAACCATTCAATGTCTTCGCGCATTACATGTTTTGGCAAGGCAAAACGTATTGTATCGAAATAATCTTTATTTACCTGAGTATAACCAAGCTTTTCAATTTCCAAAGCAAGGAAAGCAGCAATGTTATAAATTCGTTCGGCAATGGCTTTAATTCCTTCAGGTCCATGATAAACACCAAAGAATCCGGCCATTATGGCAAGCAAAGCTTGAGCTGTACAAATATTCGATGTAGCTTTTTCGCGTTTAATATGTTGCTCACGCGTTTGCAAAGCCATTCGTAAAGCACGGTTGCCATGTTTATCTTTTGTTATACCGATAATCCGTCCAGGCATATTTCTTTTGTATGCTTCTTTGGCGGTAAAAAAGGCCGCATGCGGACCACCGTATCCCATTGGAACTCCAAATCGTTGCGAGCTTCCGAAAACAATATCTGCCCCCCACTCTCCCGGAGGAGTTAAAATAGCCAGCGAAAGCAGATCGGCTGCCACTGCTACTTTAATATCTTTTTCGTGTGCTTTTTCAACCAATTCCGAATAGTCGATAATTTCACCATCGGAGTTCGGGTATTGTACAATTGCCCCAAATACTTCTTCGGTAAACTCAAATTCATCTTTTGGAAGAATTTTTAACTCGAAACCAAGAGGCAAAGCACGTGTTCTTAATACATCGTGTGTTTGCGGCCACATTTTGTCATCAACCAAAACGGTATTCACTCCGGCTTTCACCATTTTTCGCGAACGCAGGTTGGCCATCATTACCATTGCTTCGGCAGCTGCAGTCGATTCATCGAGCAACGAAGCGTTGGCAATATCCATGCCTGTTAATCCGCAAATCATGGTCTGGAAATTCAGCAGAGCTTCCAAACGCCCCTGCGAAATTTCAGCTTGGTACGGAGTATATGATGTGTACCACACCGGATTTTCAAGAACATTACGCAAAATTACCGCCGGGGTAATCGTATCGTAATATCCCATTCCAATGTAGGTATTGTACACCTTGTTTTTCGAGGCCAGATCTAAAATCCTACGGAAGTATTTTCTTTCCGATAAACCTTCATTTAATTTTAATGGTTGCGGCAAACGGATGTTTGAAGGAACGGTTTGTTCCAACAGTTCTTCCATCGAAGAAACACCTACTGCTTCAAGCATTTCTGCTATCTCGTTATTACGAGGGCCAATGTGGCGGGTCACAAATCTATCCTGAGACATTTGTTGTAAATATTTAAGTGTAAATTTTTTGCAAGTATAGGAACTGTGTTCCAATCAAAAAATGATTTTAAACCATTTTCACATCAGGTTAAAAACGGATTGTTCCTTTTCTCAAAACCAATTGTTGTTTCCGGCCCATGCCCGCAGTATACTTTCGTATTATCGGGCAGTCCGAAAAGTTTATTTTTAATATTCGAAATTAAATCGTTGTGATTACCTCCTGGCAAATCGGTGCGGCCAATGCTTCCGTAAAACAATACATCTCCTCCAATCAGTATTTCTGCCTCGCGGTTGTAAAAAACCACGTGCCCCGGTGTGTGCCCCGGAATATGGATAACCTCCAATTCTGAATTCCCGAATTTTATATTCTCATTCTCGTGCAAAAAGGCATCGACAGGCCGAACAGGTTCTATTTCAAAACCAAAACGTTTTGCCTGGTCTTCTGCCCGTTCAATCCAAAAAGCATCATCGGCATGTGCATGCAACGAAACTCCATATTCCTCGCGAATAAATTCAACTCCCATAATATGGTCGAAATGACAATGCGTATTTGTAATTTTTACAGGATTCAACTTATTTTCTGCAATATAGCTCCGAATTTCATCTTTTTCTTCAGAATAAAAAAATCCGGGATCGATAAATATACATTCTCCGCTTTCGTCTGAAACAACCAGACTATTTTCCCCAAGCGGATTCACAACAAATTTTTCTATTTTAATCATTTACTTACTGTTTACGGTACCTTTTAACATAGGAACAAAAACAAAGCCTCCATGTTTTTTCGAAGAAAAATCATTTTCCGACACACGCACCACTTCATACATCTCCTGTCGTTTAACATCGCCAACCGGCACAACCAGAGTTCCCCCTATTTTTAGCTGAAGTTTTAGTTCGGGCGGAATATACGGAGCGCCTGCTGTAACCAGTATTTTGTCGAAAGGAGCCAAATTCGGTAATCCTTTGTACCCATCTCCAAAAAAGCAGGCCGGTTTATATCCTATTGAAGGTAAAAATTTTTGCACTATTAGATACAATTCCCGCTGGCGTTCTATGGTAAACACCTTTGCGCCCATTTCTACCAATACAGCTGCCTGATAACCGGACCCCGTCCCTACTTCCAGTACCTTGTCGTTTTTTTGAATATCTAATAACTGTGTCTGAATAGCAACAGTATAGGGTTGCGAGATGGTTTGTCCCGCACCAATCGGGAAAGCCTGATCTTTGTAGGCAAAATTTATAAAACTGCTTTCCATAAAAAGATGCCTGGGAACCTTGCCAATGGCCTCCAATACTTTTTCGCTACGTATACCTTTTATTTTTAACCCGTCAACAAGTCGTTTTCGTAAACCCTGATGACGGGGAGTATCATTGTAATTCATCTGGATTAATATAATGCAAAATTAATCGAAATCGTGGTTGTTTCAAGCTTATTCTTCCGAATGAATATTAACATTTAACGTTGATAAGTTCCCCCTGTTGAAGAATAGAACATACAACAAGGTAATCTATATTTGTACTTGTATAATTAAATGATTGCATGCTATGCTTAATGTCGGACTTATAGGAAATACGGAAATTCTTGAGCCTTATGTTACTAATATAAAAAAAAACGATGCTATAAACATTATCGGTAAAGCATCGGTAGGCACAAATGCACAACTAAATAGTTTTCATTTTTCTATTCCGGAATTTAATCGCGTGGAGTTGATTGAAAGAGCCGATGTTATTTTAATGGACAATTCTACGCCGCTTCCGTTTAAGTTTATGCGCGATATTATAAAAAAGTCGAAGCATATTTTTTGTGCCGAATATCCGGATTTAACCATTGACGAATGCACCGAACTAAACAAGTTAATTAACGAATCGAGATCGGTGGTTCAGGTTAGTAATCCTTACTTTTTTACCCCGGCTATTCAGTGGATGAATAAAAACATCTCAACCCCTGCATTTATTGATTATTCAAATTTTGAAAAAAATGCTGCCGGAGAAACCGGTTCGTTATTTCCAATGCTGATGATGTTGCTTGGTTCAACCGGAATAAGTCCGAAAAAAATCGGGACAGTTACTTTTCCCGGCTACAATAATTCAAAATTTACAAACGTTCGGCTCGAATTTAGTGATGCATCAGTGGTAAATCTTAATTTTGGCAGTCTTGAATCGCTCAAAAACTTTAAGCTGCGAATCTATTCCGACAATCAGTTTGCCACCTTCAATTTTACCAAAAGTAAATTTTTGTGCGATAATAAGCCTATCGATCTGGAAAGTTATTCAAAAGTTGATGAACTTGATTTGTTTGTTGACTCCATACTTGGAAAAGCAAAAAAAATATCGACTTTAGAAGATTACCTTATCGCCATGCACGTGGCCACAAAAATTAATAAAAAGATTGCACAGTTTTCAATTCATTAATAAGCATAAAAATATACTTTTGCGGCAATATTTTTTTTTTGTTGTCGTTATAACGATGATTTGCATTGTTATAAAAACCACACTTAATCGCTTATATGAATAAACCGAAGCAGGTTGCCAAATATTTATTCTTCGATTTTTTTGCTGCCGCAATTGCCTGGGCTACATTTTTTGTTTATCGCAAAAAAGTAATTGAACCACAGTTTTTTGGCGACTGGAATGTTCCGTTCGAATTTACTCCCCAGTTTTTTATGGGTCTTATTATCATTCCTGCATTTTGGATTACCATTTACTACATAACAGGGTATTACAAAAACATTTACCGCAGGTCGAGATTATTGGAATTAGGCCAGACTTTTTCGGTAACAGTGGTAGGTGTTGTTGTTATTTTCTTTGCCTTTCTGCTTGACGACTGGATTGGATCGTACAAAAATTATTATCAACTGTTTTTTACCTTATTTATATTACATTTTTCGATTACCTATATCTTCAGATTAATACTGACCACACAAACCATTCACAATATTCATAAACGAAAAATAGGTTTTAACACACTAATAATTGGCAGCAACGAAAAAGCGTTAAAAGTATACCTCGAGATGACCAATCAAATTCGCCCTGCAGGAAATAAATTTGTAGGGTTTGTTGGGGTAGACGGTAACGACGATGCTATTTTAAGTAACCATCTTACCAATCTTGGACAGATATCGGACATAATTGATATAATTGAAAACCAAAACATTGAAGAAGTTATATTAGCACTAGAAACCAAGGAACATGAAAAACTGAGTGAAATACTCACCATTATAGAAAACCGCCAGATAACCATTTGGGGAATTCCTGACTTATACGACCTCCTTTCGGGAATGACAAAAACCAACACTATTTTTGGTAGCCCGCTAATTAAAATCAGCAACGGATTAATGTCGGGCTGGCAGGAAAATACAAAACGTTTACTGGATGTTGTATTCTCTTTAATAGCAATAGTTCTGTTTTTACCCCTATTTATAGTTTTGGCAATAATTATAAAAACAACATCAAAGGGGCCAATTTTTTATAAGCAAGAACGTATTGGCAGATTTGGCAGGCCGTTCTACATATACAAACTTCGCAGTATGGTTGCCGGTGCTGAAAACGGAACACCCGCTCTTTCGTCGGAAACAGATGAACGAATTACAGCAATTGGCAGGTTTTTACGCAAAACACACCTCGATGAAATTCCGCAATTCTACAACGTTATTACCGGAAGTATGTCATTGGTTGGTCCTCGCCCGGAGCGTGAGTTCTATATTGAACAGATTATAAAAAAGGCTCCACATTACACACATTTACATAAACTTCGTCCGGGAATAACATCGTGGGGACAAGTAAAATACGGTTATGCTTCGAATGTGGACGAAATGCTGGATCGATTAACTTACGATATGATGTATCTGAAAAACATTTCGCTTTATATCGATTTTAAAATACTGATATACACAATAATGGTAAGCGTAAAAGGCAACGGAAAATAAAAATCAAAAGGAAAAACCGTACTCCTTTTCAACCTTTGCCACCCTTACTTTAAACGATTTATACCACATTTCTTTGCCCAGTTTGCGAGCAACTGAATGTTCCATGTTTTCTTTCCACGCCTGAATGGCTTCCAGGCTCTCCCAATACGAAACAGTTATTCCAAGCTCATTCCTTGCCGACTCAGCTCCTAAAAAACCTTTCTGCTTAGTTACTAGTTCCATCATTTTTTCCGACATGGCGGCATAGCCCTGGTCTCCTTCTGTTCTTTCGGATGTAAAAATTACCGCATAATAAGGAGGTTTTGGTGTTTTGCTAATCATATTAATTTGAATTTCTTTATCACCTTGTAAAGTGACCCTTCCGGACTTAAAATGCTTTGGTACAGAATGAATTCTTTTACATCAACGGTCTGAAAATCCGCATCATCTAGTTTATCCATAAACGAATAAAATTTGTTTTTGTTTTTCAGGTGTCTAATCCTCCCGAGTGTTAAATGAGGTCGAAAAACCTTTAACTCCTCCTGATATCCAACTGCAACTACGTTTTCTTCAAGTTCAGTCACCAGTGCCGACAACGAATCAGAATCAGCAATTCGTAAAAATACAACACGGGGTTGCCCCTTACTTTTAAAATAACCGGCACCTTTTATTTTAAGCTGAAAGGACCTGCCTGCCTCTGCAACTTCTTCCAACCTTCCAACCAGCGCAGACAACTGATCTTGCGTTGTATGTCCCAAAAACCGTAAAGTAAGATGAAGATTATCATCATCGACCCATTTTATAGTTTCTCCGACAAAAACTTTTCTGAAAATTCTATACTGTTCCAGGAGTTTCTCTTCAGGATGAATTTTAACAGCAATAAAAGTCCTTATTTCCTGTTGCATTTACAAATAGCCTAATTCGATTAAAGTTACAATTTCTTCCAGAATCTTATCTTCATCTTCGGGTTCATAACCCGCTTTCAGATTATTTTTAAACAAGCGGGCAATTCCCTGCCAAAATACAGCACTCACATCGCCTCTGAAATCCTGAATTAAACTATACGGGGTACGTTCGGTTTCACGATTTATCAATTTCAAAAGAATCCGACCATCCGATATCGACCACTTTTTCATTTTCTCCTTGTGCTTGTCGAGCAGCTCCTTTTCCAGTTGTTTCATCATTCGACGGCGTTCTTTTTTACTCTCAAGTGCGTAATACTCCGGCTCATATTTTTCCAAAAGCTCGCGGGCCTCAACAGCTACCGGGTAAACCTTTTTCACTTTCTGAACATACCTCGAATACCGGCGATATTGCCGTTTGTTTTTAAACTCCCGTTGCGGAAATACCACTACTTCCTTTATGTTTTTAAAAATAATGGTATCGCCATTTTCAACATACCCCATAAATTCCTTAATCGTGTCTTGTTCCTGGCCTTTAGAAACCGCACAAACACCAAATAAAAAAAGTATGAGAATTAGCTTTTTCACGTAAACATTTTTAAAAACATAAAAGTAGAACGAATAATGTATTTTACAATTGTACCCCATCCAAAGTTTATATATTTGCCCTTTTCAAACTGGCGAAAGCTACAAATGGTATACGAAAAATGAAAACAGCAGTTCATTCTGAGATAGGGAAATTGGAAGGTGTTCTTATTCACACACCCGGTTCGGAAGTGGAAAATATGACACCTGAAAATGCAGAGCGTGCATTATACAGCGATATATTAAATCTTTCGATTGCTTCTACAGAATATGCCCAGTTTGCCGGTGTACTCAAAAAAGTTTCTACAGTACTTGAAGTAAAAGATTTGCTTACCGACATACTTCGCGACGAAAAGGTAAAAAGCCGGCTTTTAGAAGAAATTTGCATTACGGAGCACCTCGACTCCTGCCACCAGCTGCTTGAAGCTCCCCCATCGGAACTGGCAAAATTACTGCTTGAAGGAGTTGTGTTGGAGAAAAACAACCTGACAAACTACCTTAGCAACGAACGTTTTTTGCTTCGCCCGTTACACAACCTGTTTTTTACACGCGACTCGGCCATGGCAATGAACAACCACATGCTGATCGGGAAAATGGCCAATCCGGTACGCCAAAGAGAATCGGTTATTATGGAAGCGCTTTACCAGTACCATCCGGCTATTGAAACAGAGACTTTAAATCCGGGGAAACCCCGCCAGGGTTTATTGGTAGACCGGGGCTCGAAAATTGAAGGTGGCGATGTTCAAATTGCCCGTGAAGATATCTTTGTTATTGGAACAGGAGTTCGTACAAGCACACAGGGAATCGATTTTATTATCGAAAACATCAAACAACTGAAAAAGGAAAAACACCATATTATTGTTCAGGAACTGCCTTCAACACCCGAGTCGTTTATCCACCTCGATATGGTTTTTACTTTTCTGAATACAGATGCCTGTATGGTTTATCCGCCAGTAATTTTTGGTATGAGCCGGTATAAAACCATCCACCTGGAAATTGAAAACGGTAAGGTTACCCAAATTGAAGAAATGCCTAACATACTAAAAGCTCTGAAAAAACTTGGGATGGATTTAAAACCCATTTACTGCGGAGGCAACAACGATCCGTGGACCCAGGAAAGAGAACAATGGCACAGCGGAGCAAACTTTTTTGCTTTTGCACCCGGGAAAATAATTGGCTACCAACGCAATGTTCACACCATTGAAGAACTGCATAAAAATGGTTTTGAGGTTTTAGCTGCAACTGATGTTATCTCAGGACAAGTATCGCCCGATGATTACAAAAAATGTGTGGTTACCATTGCTGGTTCGGAACTTGCACGCGGAGGAGGTGGCGCACGTTGTATGACACAACCTTTTAAAAGAGAAAAAGTAGACTGGTAGATCATGATTAATAGTTGCAGAATACAGGTTATTGACAAAGCTTTGATTGTTGATCACATCAATCTTTTCAATCTTCTATCAATCAATTTTCAACCTGACTCCTCTTTTGCAAATCAAGACTGAAGCTGTATCTTCCACTATAATTGAATATTTTTCACACATAAAGATTATGCGCAAATTAAGAAATAAAGAACTGAACCGTTTATCTGTTGAAGAATACAAAAGCACGCAAAAAACACCCATTGTTGTGGTTTTGGATAACATTAGAAGTTGTAATAATATTGGATCGGTATTTCGTACTTCGGATGCTTTGCTGATAGAAAAAATATACCTCTGCGGCATAACGGCCACACCTCCCAATAACGAAATTCGTAAAACTGCCCTGGATGCCGAAAAATCGGTTGACTGGGAATATCATGAAAACACCGAAGATGTGGTGAAAAAACTCCAAAACGAAGGATTTACGGTTTATGCCATCGAACAGGTAGAGAACAGTATTTCGCTCCCCGATTACACACCAGCCCCCGGAGAAAAACCGGCTTTGGTTTTTGGAAACGAAGTAAAGGGCGTAAAACAATCGGTGGTTGATATTTGCAATGGCAGCATTGAAATTCCGCAATTCGGAACCAAACATTCTTTTAATATTTCGGTTAGTGCCGGTATTGTTTTGTGGGATATTTTTCAGAAAGTGAACTAAAAAACAACATATTTGTCACAAAAATTCAGATGGGTAGCGTGTGAATCAGATTTATAGTTCGTAGTTCTCATTTCAAACATTTTCTTTATTTTTATTGAAAATCAAAACATAGTTTAAATGAGCACCCCGCAAAATATGCCCGAAGAGTTTTTACAGTTTATCTGGGAAAACCGGCTTTTTAAGTCGGAGAATTTAAAAACAACAGAAAACAACCAACTTGAAATTTTAAACCCGGGCAAACGAAACACAAATTCAGGACCTGATTTTTTTAACGCCAAAATAAAAATTGAAAAAACTATTTGGGTAGGCAACATCGAAATACATAAAAAAGCATCCGACTGGCAAAAACACAATCACCAAAACGACAAAGCTTACGATAATGTAGTTTTACATGTAGTTGAAACCTACGATACACCAATTATCCGACGTAACGGAGAAACCATTCCTGCACTGGTATTGGATTACCCCGAACACCTTCGGGATAATTATAAAAAGCTGTTGGATGCCAAAACCTGGATTGCCTGTCAGAAAAATTTCCATAAAATAAATCCCATAGTTTTGCAACTTGGATTTAACCGGCTTATGATTGAACGCCTTGAGAACAAAACGGAAGAAATCCTTGAACGATTGCAACACAACAACAACGACTGGAACGAAACATTTTACCAGATGTTGGTACGTATGTTTGGATTCAAAGTAAATGCCATTCCTTTCGAATTGTTGGCAAAATCGCTCCCCATGGGTATTCTGGCAAAACACAAAAACAGTATTTTTCAGTTGGAAGCTTTACTTTTTGGAAACTCGGGTTTGTTAAACAACCAGCTGTTGGGCGATGATTATTTCCTTCGACTAAGAGATGAATATTCATTTCTCTACAAAAAATACAAGCTAAAAGCCATCGAAGGTCATCTTTGGAAATTTATGCGGTTACGCCCCGGCAATTTTCCAACAGTCAGAATATCTCAACTGGCCGCTCTAATTTACAAATCTCAAGGACTTTTTTCTAAAGTTACAGAACTTGAAAACATAACAGAAATACGGAATCTTTTTAAGGTAAAGGCTTCTGATTATTGGAATTCTCATTACAATTTTAACAAGACCTCAAAAACAATAGCAATAAAAGAACTGGGCGAAACATCTTTAAACATTCTAATAATCAATGTAATAATTCCTTTTCTTTTTGTTTACGGAGAAAAACAAAACAAACATTATCTAAAAAACAGGGCATTGGAATTTTTAGAGCAACTCCCGGCTGAAAATAATTCAATTATTACAAAATGGAAGGAGCTTGGTATTGAAGCACGCTCAGCCTTCGAGTCGCAGGCTTTACTTCAACTAAAAAACTCATACTGTAAACCAAAAAAATGCTTAAATTGCCACATAGGAGCAAAGTTGGTAGCTGCACCTGAAAACCAAAATCATTAAAAAAATATGTATAGCCAACAGTACAATAAATTTCATGAGGTTTCAAGCAATACAATAAAGATTGGTGTTGGCTTATTGGTTTCAATTCTGCTTTTTGGCACTGTCGGCTACTATTACATTGAAAATCTTACCATTCTACAGAGTCTTTACATGACCGTAATTACTATTTCAACGGTAGGATTTAAACATGTTGGACACGAACCCACTGAAAATGGGATGATTTTCACTATCGTCTTAATTATTATGAGTTTGGGTAGTTTGGCATATGTGGGCTCAAATATGGCACGTTTTGTTTTTGACGGAGAATTGGCAAACTATATAAAAACGTACAGAGTGGATAAAAAAATTGCAAAATTAAACGACCACGTTATTATTGTGGGCTACGGAAGAAATGGTGAGCAGGCAGCCATGGAACTGGAAGAAAATGGAGTTCCGTTTGTTATACTCGATAAACGCGAGAATGTAATTTCCAGGATACGCCAAAATGAAAGTTTACTTTATATCAGAGGCGATGCCACTCACGAAGATACGCTGGAACAAGCGCGTATACATAATGCCAGAGCACTTATTGCCACAACCCCCGACGATGCGGATAATGTTTTTGTGGTGCTAACAGCCCGAAGTATGAACCCGGGATTAACAGTTATTAGTCGGGCTTCGGAACTGGAAAGTCAAATGAAATTAAAACGTGCCGGTGCTACCAATGTAATTATGCCTGAACGCATTGGAGGACAACGAATGGCTAAACTGGTCCACCAACCCGATGTTGTAGAATTTATCGAGTATATTTTACTTCAAAAAACACGAGATGTTAGTCTTGAAGAAATTCCATGTAAAAACCTGTCACAGCGTTTTGTTGGAAAATCTATTTCAGATTTAAAAGTACGCGAACAAACAGGCGCCAATATAATAGGGATAAAAATAAGTGGAGCCCGCTATGTTTTTAATCCCGATCCGCAAATGATACTTTCGCGTAACGATCAGCTTTTTGTATTGGGTAATCCGGAACAAATTAAAAAACTGATCAAGGTTATGGAAAGTGAAGACTAAAAAAATCTATCGATACGAATAGCATGACTTAAAGATCACCAAACTATTAACCAACTATATACTAACTCATTACAGCAATATTATTGAATTTTAATAATTACCCCAATAAAACACTCATTTATACCCAAAGTATTACTTATTAACTATAACAGAGTAAAGTTTTCCCGACAAATAAAACAATAATCGTTTCATCGTGTTTCATGCAACAACAAAGATTCCCTTCTCGAGTCATTTAAATTATATATGTTTGCAAAAATTATTTGCAGAAACGAAACAACACGTGAACACGTAATGCGAAAAATTAAATTTGAATATAAAATCACACTAATCTATCTTATGATTGGTGGTGCCTGGATAATTTTTTCGGATCAACTAATCTATTCATTATCGGACAATACAAATGTACTTACAGAACTTCAAACATATAAAGGATGGCTTTATGTAACAATTACAGCTATTCTTCTGTTTTTCTTGATAAAAAAACATCTCATAAAATTACGAAAAGCAGAACAGAAAGCAGTGGAAAGCAATCGACTGAAAAGTGCTTTTTTTCAAAATATATCACACGAAATAAGAACACCAATGAACAGTATTATTGGTTTCTCTAATCTACTGGAATCTGAAGGGTTATCAAAAAAAGAAACATCGGAATATGTTGCAAACATCACAACCAGCTCGAACCAACTGCTGTATATTGTTGATGAACTGATGGATATATCACTAATTGAATCAGGAAATATGAAAGTAAATCCTGGCAAGGTAAACCTAAACCAGCTTTTAGACGAAATTCACAGTTCTTTTACTCCTCTCATAAAGAATAACATACAGTTTGTTCTGGGGAAAGAACTTTCAGATAAATTAAGCATCATCCGTACCGACGAAATAAAATTAAGGCAGATAATTTCGAACCTGATTGCCAATTCGAACAAATACTCAGACGAAGGAACTATTACATTAAGCTATAAACTTCACGGAAATGAAATCGAAGTATGTGTTAGCGACACTGGCATAGGCATCCCCAAAGAATTACAGCAGCATGTATTCGAACGGTTTCGCCAGGTTAATAACTCGAAAAAAAAATTAAACAAGGGTGTTGGTTTAGGTCTCGCCATTTGTAAAGGAAATGTTGAATTACTGGGAGGAAAGATATGGCTTGAGTCGGAGCCGGATAAAGGTTCTTCTTTTTATTTTACAATTCCATATATAAAAGCAGAATAAAACCAACGCTAAACAAAAGTGCTATTTGCTTTAACCCGCCCTCTTCTTCTCATCTTCTTTCATTTACACATATAAGAGTTAACATAGTTTAATTATTTTTCATTAGAGTTAATATTCTTTTTTCCAAACTTTAGCCTCTGAAAAAGAGGTTATGAGAACAATTTACATTCTACTTTTATTTTGTAGCTGTTTGAATATACAGGCCCAGGAAAAAAGATTCAGGCTCCAGGGACAAATAGTAGATATTAACGGCGCCCCGGTTAGCGATGTTTATATAATAAATCCCGGTAACCACGACAAAGATATCAGTCTTTCCAATGGAGTTTTTACTGTTAATGTTCTCCCCGGCGACTCGCTTATTTTATCGCACATCTCATACTTTAGGAAAGTAGTTAAAGTACACGCACTCTTAATGAATCCTGTAATAATTATGGAATCGGAGAATGTTGATTTAAAAGAAATAACCGTTACGCCGGACAAAACAACTGATTATGAGCGTGCTCAGGATAATATGTCTTTTATAAAAGATTATGATGTTCCGGCCTATACAAAAATTAAAGAAGAGACCGACCCGGTAAACACCATAACAACAGAACATAACCGACTTATGCGCACTGAAGCAAGTTCGGTTAGCCTCGTACGACTCCCCGTAGCCGACCTGTTTAAAGTATTTAAAAAGAAAAAACGCAGGAAAAACCCGAATGATTATTTCTCCACCAGAAAACAAAAAAGAGCAGAGACCAAACGATAGCTTTAACGTTCCGGCTCTGCATCAAACTTCTCAATGAAATCTGTTGACAGCACCCTAAATTCAGTACGACGATTAATACCTGTTGCAATTTCTTGCTGTTCCGGCGTTAGCGTCAAAATAAATTCCTCTGTCAACTCATCGTTACGCTTCAGAAAATCGTATTGTTTGGCCATTTTTCGGGTAACTGTTTTGGGCCAGGTTTCACCATATCCTTTTGCCACCAAACGATCTGGATTTATTCCCTTTTCAATAAGGTAGTCGACAACACTCTGAGCACGTTTTTGCGATAAGTCAAAGTTAAACTGGTCGCTGCCCACATGATCGGTATGTGCCATTAACTCAATGGTAATGGTAGGATTAAACACCAGTATCTGCACCAAAGTATCGAGTGCAACCTTCGAGCTTTCGAGCAATTCCCAGCTGCCAAACTCGTAATTAATATTATCAACCTTAATAGGTGCATCGGTTGGTGTTAAATACATTTCGAATCTGAAATCGCGGCTGTCATCCAACCCAATGGTGTTTGCAGTGGCCTTATCACGCAAAAATCCATCCTTATAAGCAGCAAAAATGTATTCCGTTTCAGGCTTCAATTTCATTTTGAACTTACCATTTTGGGCACGCATTTTAAGGTTTGTTCCATCTGTTCCGATAATACGAACAGTTGTTCCATCTAGTTTCGAATTGGTTTCCTTATTAAAAATCTCACCTTCTACCTGGTAAATTTTTGGCGGAACGACAAACGAGTATATATCATCACCACGCGAACCTTTACGGTTCGAACTAAACATTCCCTTGTTTTCGCCGGTAACAAAAGCAATTCCAAAATCATCGGCCGACGAATTCATTGGCGATCCCATATTTTCAACAATCCAAACTCCGTTTTCATCCTGAACGGCTTTAAAAATATCAAAACCACCCTGCCCTACATGCCCATTCGAGGCAAAATACAGTTCACCGTTATCACGCACAAAGGGAAACATTTCGTCTCCTTCGGTATTAACTGCAGCACCTAAATTTACTGCCTTTCCGTAGGTTCCTCCATCTGCAGTTGCCCTCCAAATATCTTTTCCTCCCTGTCCGCCGGGTTTATCCGAAACAAAGTACAACACACTTTCATCGGGGCTTAAGGCCGGATGAGCAGCCGTTAAACTATCGCCAATTACTACTAATTTTATCGGATCGGACCACGAACCCCGCGACTGAGAAGTTGTATATAACTCGGCTCCCATCGGATGTGCTTTATCGTAACGACACCTCGTAAAAATCATTTGTTCGCCAGATGAATTTAATGTTGCTGCACCTTCTTCATCGCCGGTATTAATAATCAGATTTTGATCAAGTAACTTTGGTTCTTCCCATTTTTGGCGTTGCACACTAAAAGTTGCCCGAAAAAGATCGGTATAAGTCTGACCGGTAATCATACTTTCTTTTTTACCAGTTGCAGCTTTACGCGATGAAGTAAATATTATTTCGTTATCGCGCCCGCCAACAAAAACAGGAGAAAAATCACTTCCCGGCTTATTTAACTCTTTTATCGGATTAATAATATGCCGCGTGGGGTTTGCAACCCATTCCTGTGTTTTTCGCATGGCTTCAATTCCATCCAAAGCACGTGTATCTCCGGGAACCGAATCAAGGTAAGCCCGATAAGTTTCTGTAGCCTCTTCAAACTTCTGTGTAATGCGTAACATATTGGCATAATGCAACAAAGCCTCCGAATCGGGATACCCCAAACGAATGGCAAACTTGTAGTTTTGTGCTGCATAATTATATTCACCTATAGCTCTGTAACATTCGGCAATATTATATGCATACTCAATACGCTTGGCACGGCTTTTCTCCTTTTTGCGTGCTTTTTTATATTTTTCAATAGCTTTGTAGTATTCTCCAATATCCTGAGATAACAATGCATCGCGACCTTGTTTGGCCGAACCACAACCACTTAAGATTATAATAATTAAAGAAAAAACAGCTAGTCTGACTTGCTTCATACCCTATTCAATTTCGGGAAGTAAAAGTAAAATATTTTTTAGAATAACGTTTGATTAGTAACTTAAGTATAGATCAACAAAAAAAGGCTTCGCAATAGCAAAGCCTTTTTCTACATAATCTCAATTATTTATCTTACAAATAGTAATTCGCGGTATTTTGGCAATGGCCATTTTTCATTATCCACAATTAACTCAAGTTTGTCAATATGTCTTCTGATTTTATCAAGGAAAGGACGAACTGAAACATCGTAAGCTTCTGCTTTTTCAACAACATCTTCAATTACATTCGCCTTTTTACGTGCTTCAATCATTTCTTTACGCATAGTTTTGATAGCAGAAACGTGTTCACCAATTTCTTTTATCAATTCCAGACGACCTTCTGCAAGCGTTTTAAATTCTTCAGCAGAGAATACTTCTTTCAGATCTTTCACATTATCGAGAAGCATTGTTTGATACTGCACTGCCGTTGGTACAATGTGGTTAATAGCAATATCGCCAAGGACACGTGCTTCAATCTGAATCTTCATCATGAACTTTTCGTATTCCACCTCGGTGCGCCCTTCCAGTTCCAGCTCGTTAAATACACCAACTTCTTCGAAAAGCTTTTTGTTTTCAGGACGTAGATAAGCCGACAACGATTCCGGCACACTGTTGATATTTGTTAATCCACGTCTGGCAGCTTCTTTTACCCATTCATCACTGTAACCATCGCCGTTAAAGCGAATTGGTTTCGAATCGATAATCAGTTTTTTTAACTCCTGGAAAATAGCTTCATCCTTTTTCACACCGCCTTCAATCAGTTTATCAACTGCGACCTTAAAGCTATTCAGCTGCTTCGCCATAATTGAGTTTAATACAATCAATGCCGGGGCATTGTTTGCCGAAGAACCAACAGCTCTGTACTCAAAACGGTTTCCTGTAAACGCAAAAGGTGAAGTACGGTTACGGTCGGTACTGTCAAGTATAATTTCCGGAATACGTCCAATATTTAATTTAAGGGCTGTTTTCTCGTCCGGAGTCATCTTGCGGTCTACTACGGCTTCTTCCATCAGGTCGAGCATTTTCGAAATCTCTGTTCCAAGAAATACCGACAAAATCGATGGAGGTGCTTCGTTGGCTCCCAAACGATGTGAGTTTGACGCAGTAAGAATACTTGCACGCAACAGGTCCTGATTATCGTAAACAGCTTTTAATGTATTAATTACAAAAGTAAGGAACTGCAAATTCGATTTTGGATTCTTACCCGGCGAATAAAGATTTACACCGGTATCGGTAGTAAGCGACCAGTTATTGTGTTTTCCTGAACCATTGATCCCTGCAAATGGTTTTTCGTGAAAAAGAACACGGAATTTATGACGACGTGCTATTTTTTTCATCAAGTCCATTAACAATTGGTTATGGTCGTTGGCAAGGTTGGCCTCTTCATAAATAGGAGCAAACTCAAACTGGTTTGGAGCTACCTCGTTATGTCTTGTTTTTAAAGGAATTCCAAGCTTATAGGCTTCATTTTCAAGATCTATCATATAGGCAGTTGCGCGACTTGGAATTGAACTAAAATAGTGATCGTCCAACTGCTGATCTTTAGACGAAGCGTGCCCCATCAAAGTACGTCCGGTCATCATTAGGTCGGGACGAGCCATATATAAAGCTTCGTCAATCAGGAAATATTCCTGTTCCCAGCCCAAATTCGTTCTAACGCTGGCAACATTTTTATCAAAATACTGCGCTATACTTGTTGCAGCTTTATCTACAGCAGAAATAGCCCTCAAAAGAGGAGTTTTATTATCAAGTGCTTCTCCTGTATAAGAAATAAAGATAGTTGGAATTGTAAGGGTTGTTCCGTTAACAAAAGCAGGCGATGAAGGATCCCATGCCGTATAACCTCTTGCTTCGAATGTTTGACGAATACCTCCACTTGGGAATGATGATGCATCTGGTTCCTGCTGTGCAAGTAGTTTTCCGGAAAATGCTTCAACAACACCATCGCCCGAAGTATGCTCGATAAAAGCATCATGTTTCTCCGCCGTTCCATCAGTTAACGGATGAAACCAGTGGGTGTAATGCGTTGCTCCGTTCTCCATTGCCCAAGCTTTCATTCCTTGTGCAACCTGGTCGGCCATCTTTCTATCGATGGTGGTTCCGTTTTCAATTGCATCAATTACAGCTTTATATGCTTCGCGAGATAAATACTTTTTCATCTTCGGACGATCGAACACATACATTCCGTAATAATCTGATGTCAAATTTTCTTCTCTTTCGACTTCAACCGGTTTCCGGTTTAAAACCTCTTCCAATGCTTTAAATCTAAACTGTGCCATACTTCAGAAATTATTCGTTTTTTTGATATTTACCACCAAATTTAACGCATATTTTCATCAAGAGATCACAAATAAGGATATTAATTACACTTTTTTTACATATTTTTTACATTACCCCCCTGTTTCAATATAGACATGCTCTATTTTTTATCATTTTTAACAATAAGAACCCGACTGACAATCAAATACAGACACCCCAAAATTAAAACACCCTCATCCTTCAAATAATATTCAGACAACACCTCCACCCCCAAAAAAACAAGGGGGCATGAAAATTTATTTCATTCTGAATAAAAATACATTTAAGACACAATTAACAAGCCTACACCTGCCTGCATACCTATAAAAAACGAGAAGAATTTACAGCAAGCATCCAACTCCGACAAAACCTACCTGGCAGCTACAATGCGTTTTAAAGCACCAATCAGCAGTTTGTCCTTTTTTCTACCTTGCGAGGCAACTCGAATATGATATTGATCAAGACCTTCTTTATTTGTACAATCTCGAACATAAACTCCGTGCTCTTCTAAAAGCATTTTTTGAACCTCGTAAGCGGTTGTACCAAAATTTACCTTCATTAAAATAAAATTACTACCCGTAGGATAAACAATAAAACCTTCTATCTGGGATAACTGTTGATACAATAGCTCAATATCGGCTATAACTTTTTTTCTGGCAATATGATATTCATCTTCCATATCTTTTAACTGCGCAAGAAAATATTCTGCCAACGTATTCAGGTTCCAAACAGGTAGATTGCCACGAATTGTTTTCAGAAAAGCTGTATTGGCCGTACAACAATACCCCAATCGTAATCCGGGAACTCCGCAATGTTTGCTCATACTGCGAACGATTAAAAGGTTCGTAAACTGCTTCACAAAAGGAATCAACGTAGGTATTCTATTTTCGGAAAAATCAATAAAAGACTCATCAACCAAAACTAAATCAAGATGTCGCATTTTCTCCAGAAAGGCTTTCATTTCTGCTACAGAAAAAAGCTGACCGGTAGGATTACCCGGATTAATAACCAAAGCTGAAGTCAACCTTTCATTATTTAACCAGTCTGCGTATTCATTCAAATCAAGCTGAAAAGATTTTTCTTCCGACAGCGGAAACAACCTTACCTTATCTTCGCTTTGCACCTTTTCAATGTATTCACTAAAAGTTGGCACCGGAATCCCCATGGTTTTTACCAGCCTGTTTTGAATAACTGTTATTAATTCGGTAGCACCATTTCCCAGAATCAAATGCTCAGAATCTGCACTAATTACAGATGCTAAATGTTGTTGCACAATAGTTGGATTACCAGAAGGATACTTTTTAATTACCTCTGGCAGTTTTTTCACCAACTTTTTAATGGTCTTTTTTGAAGGAAAATACGGATTCTCTATAAAGCAAAAATCGGTTACCTTTTTAAAATTCCGTTCACCTACTATATCAATCAGCGACGGCGTGTGCGAAGTCTCTTTAAAAAGTTGCCAATTTACTTCAATCTTATTTCGAAACATTGCAGTTGTTTTTTTTATCAAAAATGAACAAAAAATACAACCACGGATTCACAAACCTTTCTTTTTTGCCTTTTCCCAGGTCAAATCCCGAAAAACTTAACACTACTTCCTTTTCTTATACATATTATAGTAGAAGAAAATTCAACCAACCATACAGACAGATGCTAAGTAATTTTAACTTAGTGTAATATTTCATTTCAAATTAATACTTATTGATTTTGTTTAATTGAATTTGAATGTTCACTAAAAATAAACCGGAATGAAAGTTGACAGACGTAATTTTATTAAAACAAGTGGTATGTTTGCAGCAGGGAGTATGATTTTACCCCCATTTATGCAATCGTGCCAAAACGTACAAATTTCAGAACACGTGAAAAGTTATTTAGACCACTTTGAGGTTTCAACCGAAATGTTGCAAAAAGTTATTGCAACCGCAATGAGTAAAGGTGGCGATTATGCCGACCTGTTTTTCGAACATAAAATTTCCAATAGCCTTGGACTGGAAGACGGAAAAGTAAACCGTGCTTATTCGAACATCGATTTCGGTGTAGGAATCCGGGTTTTAAAAGGCGACCAAACGGGCTATGCCTATTCCGAAAACATTGCTATTGACGATATGATAAACGCCGCAAAACTGGCTGCCAATATCGCAAACAGCAATTCCGACTTTAATCAAAGCACATACAACGAAAAACTCCCGTCGGATTACTATAAGATTTCGAAAAAATGGGAAGATGTTTCTGTAAAAGACAAGGTACCTTTTGTTCAGCAGGTAAACGACAAGATTTTTAGCCTCGACAATAAAGTAATTAAAGTAAATGCCGGCCTTAGCGACGAAACAAGCTATGTCCTTTTTTACAACTCGGAAGGAAGACTAACATATGACTACCGCCCAATGATTAGCTTTTACGCCGTTTGTATTATGCAAAAAGGCGAACAAATTGAAAACGCCTATGCTGCCAGATCGGTAAGAAAAGGCTTTGAATGGCTAAATGACGACTTAATTAATGAACTGGCCAATGAAGCGGTAGACAGAACCAATATTTTATTTGACGCTGGTAAACCCAAAGCAGGAGAAATGCCTGTAGTTTTGGGAGCCGGTGGTTCAGGAATTTTACTACACGAAGCAATCGGACATACGTTTGAAGCCGATTTTAACCGCAAAGGAACTTCAATTTTTAGCGACAAACTCAATAAAAAAGTAGCCGAAAGCTTTATTAATATTATAGACGACGGCACACTACCAAACGACCGGGGAGCCATTAACATCGACGACGAAGGAAACGACGTACAGAAAACTTACCTGGTGAAAGATGGTATTTTGAACAGCTATATTCACGACAGGATTAGCGCAAAACACTATGGCGTTGAACCAACCGGAAACGGACGCCGCGAGTCGTTCCGAAACATGCCGTTGCCACGAATGCGTTCAACTTACATGGAGAACGGACCACATACTGTAGAGCAGATTTTTGCAGAAGTTGATTATGGAGTATACGTAGACAACTTTAGCAATGGAGAAGTAAAAATCGGAGCCGGCGATTTTACCTTTTTTGTAAAATCGGGCTACATTATTGAAAAAGGGAAACTAACCCGTCCGATTAAAGACATAAACATTGTTGGAAACGGACCACAGGCTTTGGCCGACATTTCGATGGCAGCCAACGATTACAAAAACGACAGTGGTACCTGGACATGCGGGAAAGACGGACAGTCGGTTCCGGTAACCCTGGGACTACCAACTGTATTAGTAAAGAAAATGACCGTTGGAGGAACCAATGCATAGTGATTTGAAAGTTCAGAAATTAAAGCTAAAAGTTTAAAAAAATGACAAAAGAAGAAAAATATACATTAGCAAAATGGGCCATGAATCACGCATTAGAGAATGGAGCCCAGCAAGCAAGCGTCAGCATCGCCAATAGCCAAAGTAGCAGCATTGAAGTTCGCGAGCAGAAAATTGATAAACTTGAACAAGCAATACAAAGCGGACTTTCCATCCGATTATTTGTAGACGGAAAATACTCGGCACACTCTACCAGTCGTCTGAAAAAAGAAGAGCTGGCCCGTTTCATTGAAGAAGCTATTGAAGGAACTAAATTTCTTTCGGAAGACGAATTCCGCACACTGCCCGAACCAGAACTATATTTTAAAGGAGAAGGCAAAGATCTGGAAATGCTGGATGAGAATTTCAGCAAAATTGATCCGAAAGAAAAAATCGATTTGGCTTTTGCTGCCGAAAAAGAAGTTCTTGGCAAAGACGAACGACTAATATCAGTTTCATGTAGTTATTACGATGGCCTTAACGAGCGGGTTTTGGTTACCAGCAATGGATTTGAAGGACATACTGCCAATTCTCACTTTGGTATCTATACTTCGGTTTCAGTTAACGGCGGCGAAGCACGCCCCGAATCGGGCTGGAGCGAAAGTGCCATAAAGTACAACAAACTAAAAAAACAAGGTACCGGTAAAATTGCACTCGAAAGAGCCCTTAAAAAAATTGGACAGAAAAAAATAGAATCAGGCACTATGCCAATGATTGTTGAAAACCGTTCATTGGGTCGCGTGTTCGGACCGCTGATTAACGCCTTAAACGGATCGGCAATTCAGCAAAAAAATTCATTTCTGATTGATAAGCTGAATGAAAAAGTAGTTTCAGAAAAACTTACGTTAACCGACGACCCGTTTATTGTTGGTGGACGCGGCTCCAGACTATTTGACGGAGAAGGTCTGGCAACCCAAAAACGCCCAGTTTTTGAAAATGGAGTTTTGAAAACTTACTACATCGATACTTATTATGGAAAAAAATTAAGTATGCCACCTACCAGTGGCGGCACAACCAACCTCGTTTTTAACACCAGCAACAAAAACCTTGAAGGCTTGGTAACCTCAGTAAAAAAAGGAATCCTGGTAACCGGATTTAACGGAGGAAACTGTAACGGAACAACCGGCGATTTCTCATATGGTATTGATGGATTTTTAATTGAAAATGGCAAAATAACAAAACCGGTTTCAGAGATGAACATAACCGGGAACATGCTAAAACTATGGTCAAATATTGGCGAAATAGGCAACGATATCAACGAAAATTCATCGTGGAGAACTCCTTCTGTGTTATTTGAGAATGTCGATTTTAGCGGCATATAAAACATAGCCACGATTATGTATACAAAAAACAGGAGCCTTTCTACTCCTGTTTTTTACATACAATACCCGACACACCTAATAATGGATCAGGTTGAATTTATAGTGGAACGACAATATAATAACAACTATATTTTGATTCTCTTTTGCCTTATCAGGCGGATTTTACTCGTTGTCTTGACACAACAAGTAAACAGGAAGGTCAAGGCTGCGCCCGATTCCCTCAGAAAAGCTACGCGATGCCAACTAAAATTCCTGAAACTCGTCGTACCTCCTCAAACAGCAGTAATTTTTTAACGCTGTCACCGCTTGTTTTCTGGCTCGCCGGACGAGGCCAAAGCTCTGAAGTAGCTTTCGAATCTGCTAGCTGTGCATAAGTGGACCAGCCTCTTTTGATCGGGTACTGAATCGAAACGAAGCCTTATTGATGGCTCACCCGTAAAAATAGGTGGAGTAAAAAAATAAATTAATCTTTGCTGCTGAATTTTGAATATACAAAATGAACGCACAGCAAAATCAATATAGAGCCTTTGTGGAAGCTTTTCTTCCCAAGGAGTTATTCCAATATTTTGAAATAACCGACGTAAAAATTACTGAAAAGAAAATTCAGGTTGATCAGGATGAGTTAAATACCCCGCCGGCATCACACAAAAACATAAAACTACTATCTAAAGGCTTCCATGCTCCGGTAATTATTCAGGACTTTCCAATACGAGAACGAGCAGTTTTTCTACATGTTCGGAAACGAAAATGGAAAGAAGAACGAACAGGGAAAATCATTGGTAATAACTAGGAAACAGTAGCAAAAGGAACGCGTTTCACAAAAGGATTCGCATCTTTTTTAAAAGATGTACTTGGACAATTACCCGATTAGCAGCAATAGTCTGGAGAAGTTTTATCATATCGACGGAGAGCAATTGGGACGGCAATACAAAGAACACCTTAGCGATTACAACAGCTGGGCGCAGCGACCAAATGCCGATGAGTGGATAATTTTTTCGAAGAACATTGGCAGTCGATTGTGTATTGACGAAACCTCTTTGTCTAATGGAGAACTTTACACGGTTCTTACCAACAAAGCAGCCAAAGGTAAAAAGGGAGTGCTGGTAGCTATGATTAAAGGCACCAAAGCAGAAGATGTAATTGAAGCATTAAAAACCATTCCTCTCAAGCTTCGTCGAAAGGTTAAAGAGATAACCCTTGATATGGCCGGATCGATGGGACAAATTGCCCGCCAATGCTTTCCTAAAGCTACTCGGGTCATAGACCGTTTTCATGTTCAGAAACTTGCTCTTGATGCATTGCAGGAGATAAGGATCAAGCATCGCTGGGATGCTATTGATGAAGAAACCAATGCCAGAGACAATGTCAGGTGGGACAATAAAATATATACTCCTTTTCGCTTCGACAATGGTGATACAAAAAAACAACTACTGGCACGTAGTAGGTATCTGCTATTTAAATCTCCTGAAAAATGGAGCCAGTCTCAAAAACAACGGGCTAAAATCCTTTTTGCTCAGTATCCTGACCTTAAGAAAGCATTTGGACTAACACATGACCTACGGCTAATTTTCTCTAAAACAAAAGACAAGGCTGTAGCATATACAAAACTTGCACATTGGTACAACAGAGTTACGGATTCCGGGTTTCGCTCATTTAACTCAATATCTGCTACAATCCATACCCACTACAGGGAAATCCTTAACTTTTTTGAAAACCGAAGTACAAATGCTTCCGCTGAATCCTTTAATGCTAAACTTAAAGCGTTCAGAGCTGCATTAAGAGGCGTGAGTGACATTAAATATTTTCTGTTTAGAGTTGCGAAAATTTATGCGTAAAAAATACAAATCCACCGGAATTTACGGGTGATCCGAAACGAGCACTCACTTTTAAATAAATTTGAAATAAAACAAAAAAGCCTCAGTTTTCACTGAAGCTTTTTGTCTTGATGTGACTCAGCTGGGTCTCGAACCCAGGACCCCATCCTTAAAAGGGATGTGCTCTACCAACTGAGCTACTGAGTCATC
>CANLMQ010000026.1 GCA_947492175.1 uncultured Draconibacterium sp.
ATCAAAGAACGCCTGTATCTTGTTTATATTTAATTAATTATACAATGTTTTTAAAAGTTAACGCATCACTACTATAATCAAAAAGTAAAGTATTGTAGTACATTTTTACATGATTCACTTCTTTTTAGTTTCATTCTTTCGGGTTAATTCTGTTTAATCGTCATACAAATATCATTGACCAGGTAACTTGAAATTTATTACTAATCTGTTTCCCAAAACAGTTTATATACAACATGAAAATAACCCAACATTGACTGACTGAAATTTAAGTGTACAATTTATTCGAATATACCAGTCGTGTATTCAAAAAGTAGTTATGTTAATTGATTGGCTCTCATCCAACCATTTTTAAACAATAGGTGCCTATTTCAAAGGAATACCTCAATTTACTATTCTTCCTGCTATTAAAGAGTGCAAGAATTTACTGTTTCATTACTTTTCTCTTTGTTAAATACAACTAAGCTCCAGAAACAAATCAACACTTATGTAAACCACTATCAATCAGATCAAAATATATTAAGAGTTATTTGTATTTATTTGTCATTTCGCCGTAACTTGATCAATAAATTAAAATTACTCCCACAAAAATCGTTCGTTAATTAATAAAAAACAGTACAATGAATAATCTGGAAAATTTGAAATTAGGTTACCAGCTTTTTGCTGAAGGGAAAATTGATGAAGTTCTGAAAATGTGGAACGATGATATTATATGGGATGAATGCAAAGGATTTCCATTTGTACAAGGCAATGGCAGATCTGTTGGGCCTCAAGCTGTTTTAGAGGATGTTTTGTCGCAACTTCCAAAATATTACGATGACTTTAACATTGAAATAAGCGATTTCGTTGATGCCGGAGATAAAATTGTAATGGTTGGGCATTATACGGGTATTTACAAACCTACCGGTAAGAATTTCAAAGCAAACGCCACACATACGTGGACCTTTAGAAATGGCAAACCCGCTTCTTTTTTTCAGGCAGTTGATACTGCAGAAATTATTAATCCATAACTTAAAATAAAGAATATGAAAAAATTGATGGTATTAATCGGCGTATTATTTTTTATTGTGTCGATAGTAAGTGCACAAGATGAAGTAAAACCTGCAAAACACGAAAATGTTACCTGGCACAATGTAGTTAGGATTGATTATAAACCCGGACAGATAAAACGTGCAAAAGAAATAATAAAAATATATGAAGCAGCCGGTGCTGAAGCAGGAACTCCGGGACCAGAAAAGTTCTGGTTTGAAACCGGAAAGTACGATTTAATGCTGATTTGGAAGATGGAGAATGGTCCTTCGGATATGGAGTGGAGTCGCAGCGAAAATAATATAAAGTGGAGGAAAGCATTAATTAAGCAACTTGGTTCAGAAGAAAAGGTGAAAGAAATTCAGGAAGAATATACGAGTCTGGTTTCATCATCCACCAACGAAATCTGCATGAAGGAACTGAAGTAAACAAGTGAAGTTCCTTTACAATTTAGGCTGCTTTAAAAACATAGTAGAACATAAATTCTACGCCTGTGGTTATACCTCAAAAATAGTATAGTGCACAGGTTTGTATTTATAATTCATAAACAACTACAAGAATGAAACATTCAAACATTTCTCTATTTATTGTCCTCTCTATTTCGCTTTGTCTTACGGCTTGCACAAACAGTAATAAAAAAGCCACCACCAACAAAGAGGAAGATATCCAGAAAACAAAAGAAGAAATTATTGTCCGTGGAAAATACCTTGTTACAATAATGGGTTGCCACGACTGTCATTCACCAAAAAAGATGGGCCCCAATGGTCCTGAGCTTATTCCGGAACTGTTATTGTCGGGGTATCCGTCCGACAGGCCAATTATAAAATTTAGTAATCCATTGTTAAAAGAAGGTTTTGGCATGTTTTATCCCGATCTCACCGCAGCAGCGGGGCCCTGGGGAGTTTCGTTTGCTGCGAATCTTACTCCCGATCCAACCGGTATTGGAACCTGGACGGAAGCACAGTTCAAAAAAGCATTAACAGAGGGGAAATTTAAAGGCCTGGATGGCACTCGTATGCTTTTACCCCCAATGCCGTGGTTTAATTTTACCGAATTAAAAAATGAGGATGTAAATGCAATATTTGCTTATCTGAATAGTATTAAACCTGTTCGAAATGTTGTTCCTGCTCCGGTTCCTCCAAACGAGATGTAAAAGCTATCAAAACAAATTTCATAAAAGAAAGCCGTTAAAATAAAACTTAACGGCTTTCTTTCTGAAAATTTTTTAGTCAGTATAAACCTGGTTTTCCTGCTCTTCAACCCGAATAAAAGTAGTACGTTTTGTAAGTTCTTTTAAGGCTGAAGCTCCAACATAAGTACATGTGCTTCGTATTCCACCCAATATATCGAGAACGGTATCTTCAACAGCACCGCGATAAGGAACCTGAACTGTTTTACCTTCGCTGGCCCGGTAATTAGCTACGCCACCAACATGTTTGTCCATGGCAGTTGCAGAACTCATTCCATAAAACTGACGGTATTTTTTACCATTACGCTCAATGGTTTCGCCACCACTTTCATCGTGACCGGCCAACATACCGCCCAACATTACAAAATCGGCCCCACCACCAAAAGCTTTCGATACATCTCCCGGTGTTGTACAACCTCCGTCGCTAATAATCTGGCCACCCAAACCGTGGGCTGCATCTGCACATTCTATCACAGCCGATAATTGCGGATAACCAACTCCGGTTTTTACGCGGGTAGTACAAACCGATCCCGGACCAATCCCAACTTTCACAATATCGGCACCTGCCAGCAACAGTTCTTCCACCATTTCACCAGTAACAACATTTCCGGCAATAATTACTTTATCGGGAAAACGATCTCGAGCCCCGGCTACATAATGCACAAAATGTTCGGAATAGCCATTGGCAACATCAATGCACAAAAATTTTAAATGTGGATTCTTTTTAAATATTTCATCTACTTTCTCTGTATCTTGTTGTCCGGTTCCGGTACTAACAGCAATATTATTCTCAATACCTTCGGGAGCCGATGCTAAAAACTGATTCCATTGCTCAAGGCTATAATGCTTGTGTAATGCTGTAAAAAGCTGCTGTTTCTGCAAGGCAAGAGCCATTTCAAAGGTTCCCACAGTATCCATATTGGCCGCCATTATTGGAATTCCAGTCCATCTTATATCACTGTGCATAAATTTAAATGTACGTTCCAGGCTTACCAATGACCTACTTTTAAGTGTCGATCGTTTAGGACGGAACATTACATCTTTAAATCCAAGTTTGATGTCGTATTCAATTCTCATTTTATAAATTCTTTAAATCCATACAAACTTAAAGTAATTATGGATACAAGTTTAGTCTACATCATTTTTTACTGATTTATAAATCTGCTTATCGATTTCCATATTCACCTTAAAATGAAACGAGCATATTATATTTATACACCCAAAAGGATTATTAAAATATATGTGAGTTCCATACAATGCCTTATGAATAAACAATTTTAATCGTATGAAATAAACAGACAGTTGAGAATTCAATAGAATTAAAATTATCAAATCATTTTTACAGGCATTGGTCCTGGTGGTGGAGCACCTAGTTCCATACCATGAAAATCTTCAATGTTCTCTTTCATCCATACATCAAAACGATTGTCCGATTTAGCCACATTTTGCATAAAAGTTTCTGCGCCCGGGCCTTCGTGCAAAACAACAGCTACTGGTCCGGAAGGCGTTTCTGCCAACCATGCATCATGACGCACCAATCCATATCTTTTATTCAAATCATCAAACTCTTCCTTTCTTTCACCTGTTAGTTTTTTAGACCAACTTTTCCAGGCTTCTACTTTATTCTCTTTAATTGGCACAATTACTAATCCCATAACATAACAATTTACAAATAAACAACTTAAACTATCGATACAATTTAAGACTAAATACTCCTTAATACAATTATTTCGCTATAATAAAAGTTAATTTTGGGTTCCTAAGTTGTATTTATTCTTTTTCTGCGTTTACCAGCATCCGATCAATTTTCATTTCGTAAAGTGGTTTCTTTTCAATACCATTAACATCTTCAGGCTGATAAGAATCGAACTCTACAAAAATTGGCTTTTTGTGGTGATGATCTTCGAAGGTATCTATTTCAAACGATTCTAACCATGCAGGTTTATAACCAATAATACTAACTCCTGTTATAGACAGCCATTTTATTAAGGATTTTGTGAACAAAAACCGAGCTTATTTTTTAGAGATGATATGAAAATTTTAGTAGTAGGTGGTAACGGAACAATTGGAAGTTGTGTTGTCAATCGTTTAAAAGAAAAACACGAAGTAATTATTGCTGGTCGTAACAGTGGCGATGTTAAGGTTGACATTGAGAATACGGAATCGATAAAAGCTATGTTTGAAGAAACAGGCAAGTTGGATGCTGTGGTGTCATGTACCGGCGCAGCCAAATGGGGGGCATTTGATGATTTGAGCGAGGACGATTATTATGTCGGTATAAAAAGCAAACTAATGGGACAAGTTAATCTTGTTCGATTGGGGCAGGAGCACCTGAATCATGGTGGTTCTTTTACTTTAACAACGGGTATTTTGGCCGATGATCCGGTATCTGGAGCAACAAACTCATCGATGGTCAATAATGCCATTCATGGTTTTGTATGCGCAGTGTCGCAAGAATTAAAAAATGGCTTACGTATAAATGCCGTAGCTCCTGGTCTCGTAGAGGATTCTGCCGAAAGACTTGGCGATGTTTTCCCTGGCCATATAGCTGTTCCAATGAACAAAGTAGCAGCTGGTTATATAAGAAGTATTGAAGGGCTTCGCACCGGTGAGATAATTCGTATCTACGAATAACAAATTAAAGTCTTAATAAACTGACAAAAAAATAGCCGCTCTTCTGGAACGGCTATTTATTATATTAATTATTTAACTCTAAACCAAAGTCCCATACAAATCGTAATCTTCGGCACCTGTAATTTTTACAGTTACAATCTCACCTTTTTGCAATTCCTTTTCGGTTGAAATCAAAACCTCACCATCAACTTCAGGCGAGTCAAATTCGGTGCGACCAACAACAAATTCACCTTCCGTATCATCAATAATCACCTTGTACTCCTTCCCTATCTTCTGCTGATTTAATTCAGCTGAAATGTACTGCTGTATTTCCATTATTTCATCTGCACGTTCCTGTTTTTCTTCGTCCGATAATTCATCTTTAAATTTATCACCGGCATAAGTTCCCTCTTCTTTAGAATAAGGAAAAACACCCAAACGTTCAAACTTTGCTTCTTGAATAAACTCTTTTAACTCGTTATAATCGGCTTCTGTTTCGCCTGGAAAACCTACCAACATTGTTGTACGGATTATCACTCCAGGTACTTCTTCTTTAATTTTGGCAATTAGAGCTTCTGTTTCTTCACGTGTAACATGACGAAGCATATTTTTCAACACAGGATTGGAAATGTGCTGCAACGGCATATCCAAATATTTACACACTTTTGGATTCTCGCGCATAATTGGTAAAATATCCATTGGGAATTTTGTAGGATACAAATAATGTAAACGAATCCATTCAATTCCTTCTACTTCAGAAATTTGATTAATTAATTCGGCTAACTGGCTTTTCCCGTACAAATCTATTCCGTAGTACGATAAATCCTGGGCAATCAGCAATAATTCCTTAACTCCTCTTTTGGCCAGATAACGTACTTCTTTTACCAGGCTGTCAATACTTCTCGATTTGTGGCGTCCTGTCATTTTAGGAATAGCACAAAACGAACACGAGCGGTTGCAACCTTCCGATATTTTCAAATAAGCAAAATGCGAAGGAGTCGTAATTTTTCGCTCATAAATATATTCGGGCTGATAAGTAACTTTTAACTCATCAACCATGGCTTTCATATCAAACTTACCAAAATATTTATCTACCTCAGGCAGTTCTTTTTCCAGTTCATTCTGATAACGCTCCGACAGGCAACCCATCACATATAGTTTGTCGATTTCTCCGCGTTTTTTTGCTTCGGCATAATCCAGAATCATTTCAATCGATTCCTGTTTTGCATCGTGAATAAATCCACAGGTATTTACAAAAACCGCATCGAAACCCGTTTCGTTTGAATCGTGAACCACTTCGAATTTTCCACGTTCAAGCTGATTTAATAAAACTTCTGAATCAACCAGGTTTTTCGAACAACCCATTGTCACCACATTTACCCTTTTTTTCGCCATCATTTAAAATTTTGCTACAAAGAAAGGATAAATTTGTCTGATATAGAAAAATGTAGACAAGAACTCTCATTCTTATATACATAGAAATAATTTTGCGGCAAGAACAATACAGAAACTACAAACCTGCTACTATTTTGTTTCCGGCAGATTTCCGGCATCTTCAAAAAACTGTTTTGGAATACAATTCAACTATCACTGCATTTTCCGATCGATTCATTCACCTTAAATAATAATGACGTAAATTGCTATCACGATATCGCTTGTCATCGATTATTACGAAAAGAATATGGGCAATTATATTTTCAACGATTTTTGAGTCTAATAAAAAATAAATGTTCATGTAATTTTCGTAATGATTTCCTAAATTTAGCATGAACAATGCGAATTAAAAATCTTGGATTTGTTGCCCAAGCAAACTGACTGGTTACAAATCCAATTTCATATTCAAATTAAATAGAATTCGTTTATGCAAATACTGATTGCACACAGCCATTTAAATCCCGGAGGAGTTACACGAATAATCGAGTCTCAAATTGAAAGCCTGCCTAACAAAAAAATAAAGGTTTTAGCAGGTGACTGCGATGACCCGGAATCGTTCACATCAAAAGGTGCTGAACTCCATATAATTGAAGAACTGAATTATCTTGAGCGAAGAAAATACACAGATAGAGAAGCCATGGAAATGCTTCATAAAGTGCATAACGAGTTGCGTGAGTACATAACGCAGGATTGTGTTTTGCATTTTCATAATTTGAATTTGGGGAAAAATCCAATTGTTACTTACGCTGTTTATTTATTGGCAAAAGAGGGCTTGCCCGTTTTTAATCACACACACGATTTTTCTGAAGACCGCCCAACAAACCACCAGTTTTTAAAAGAAATATTAAGCGATATATTTTCTCAGGACATTAATGAAGTTTTATACCCAACGTTAACTAATTACCATTTTGGAGTACTAAACTCTTTTGATAACGAGCGTTTAATATCGTACGGAGTAAACAGCGAACGGATTGAATGGCTCCCTAATCCTGTTTCGACTAAATTTACAGATAACAATATTGATAAAGAAATTGCAAAAGCAGAGGTTTGTGCTTCGCTAAACTTAAATCCGGAAAAACTGCTTGTCACCTACCCTGTTCGGGTAGTACAGCGCAAAAACATTGGAGAATTTATATTGCTTTCAAAACTTTTCGCACACAAAGCCAACTTTGTTGTAACGCAACCACCACAAAATCCTATTGAAATATTAATGTATGAACAGTGGTTAGGATTCTGTGAAAAAGAAGGTTTTACTGTTACTTTTGAAGCCGGAACAAAGGTGGATTTCAAAAAACTTTTAAGCGGTAGCGATTTCTGTATTACTACCAGTTATAAAGAGGGATTTGGAATGGTCTATCTTGAACCCTGGTTAATGAACACGCCAGTGGTTGGCCGCAATATCGATTTTATTACAAAAGACTTTAAGGAAGATGGTTTTGAGCTTCCTTCACTGTATTATAAAATCAATATTCCGGGATTAAAAATTGATTTTAAAGACCTGAATATGAAAATGCAAATGGAGGTAATTTCGGGCCTGAACAGCGGGAAAGTTGATAAACAAAAGATACTGGAACAAAATCCAATCCTTAATACTTTGTTTCGAAAAGTGGCTGATCATGTAATCGATAAAAATAAATCAATAATCAAAACCAACTATTCTGTAGACGGATATGGAATTAAACTTCAGAAGCGGTATAAACAATTGGTTGGATAATACCAGTTGTTCATACCGCTTCTGAACTTACAACTAATTCAATAATTTATTGGCATTGAACCGGCTCCCACATTGTATGTGGTACTTAACTTGCGGTAAGAATTCGTTTTCGTTTTAATACTTTAACCACTAAATAAATAACCAGAACTATTACCAGTAAAACAGCAGAAGTCTGAAGACTCATAACTTGCTGATAATAACACAAAAGCAAAATACCACAAGCATATATAAACAACGAATTGTATTCGCGAATAACAACCCGAGTGAAATTAAATTTATAGTTGGCAAATATTTTTCCCAATCCACGTAATTTTGGAATAATTGCAAAGGTTTTCTTTCTGTATTCCACGTATTCTTCACCAAATTCATTGGTTAAAAATGCCTCCTCTGCCTTTATTATACCCAAATAAATAAAACCAAATACGGGGAACATTATGGCAAGATAAAGTACCGAATTGGCAAATATTCCAAAACCTAATAACAGAAGCAGATTTCCTAAATACATCGGGTTCCGGCAAACACTATAAATACCTTCGGTAACCAGTTTACTGGCATGAATTCTTCGGTTTCTGCCTCCTCGCTGAATATACACCAAACCAATGGTTACACTTCGGGTAAACATTCCCAAAAAAATAATTATCGCCCCAATAGTAAGCGAAATTGTATGGTCGGAGAATAAATGCGGTGAAGGAATAAAAAGAGTAAGGTAAAAAACAGGGAACAAAAAATTCCTATAATGAAAAATCCAATTTCCAAATTTAACAAGCATACTAGTGATTTTTTAAAATGGTATTATTTAATTGCAATAAGTCCGGTAAAGTTATACCATTTAAAGAAAGTCTCACAGTCTTTAAACCCTGCCTCTTCGAGCATATGGATGTTTTCGCTTAACTTAAACGGAATAAGAATATTTTCTAATGCTTCTCTTTTCTGAGCGATCTCCATGTCATTGTAATCGTTACGTCTTTTATAATCGTAATAATAATCAATGAATTTACGGTTAAAATCACTTCCTTCTCCAATAACCTTTTCAACCAGGATAATTGCTCCGCCAGGATTCATTTGATCGTAGATTGATTGAATTAATTTTGTACGATACAATGGCCGAACAAACTGCAGAGTAAGACACAAAACAACTACCGAGGCATTTTCAATCTCAACTCCCTCGTTCAAATCAAATGGCCTAAGCTCAACAGCTTGCTTTACATCGTTTGCTTCCAGATTTGCTTTACAGCTTTCCAGCATTTGACTCGATTCATCGACACCTACAAAACCAACCGACTTATCAAGTATTTTACTCATTGAAATCATGGTTGTTCCGGTTGAACATCCCAAGTCATATAGATTAGTGTTAGGCTTGGCAAAAGTACTTGCCAGTTCTACCATCATTCTCTGAATTTCGAGATAATAAGGCACCGAACGTACCACCATATCATCAAAAACATCTACAACTTTTTTATCGAATTTAAAGTCTGTAGATTGATCTGTTTTTTCCTTAAAAATACTATCAATCATTAATATTCCCCCTCTATATTAAATGAGCCACAAATATTGTTAAAATATTATAGAATACGCCAAGATAATTACATTTTAATTCCATTCCAGAATAATAATATTAAGAATGGTACATTTATTCAGAAAAGTCGGATTTCTGAAACAAACTATTAAAACAGCATATAAACTTGTCTGTAAAAACAAAGGGCTTTCATCCTTTTACTTATGAAAACCCTCTGTTCTATATAATATAATAGATTACTTACTCAGACTTACTATTTGTATTTTTCCAATCCTCAGTATTGGCAAATTCCCAGGTATTTAAAAACCCTATCCTTATAATATTGGTCATTTTTTCCCAGTTTATTTTATCCAGTTCATCCGATGGTGCATGATAATCGGGGTGCATAGCAGCCATAAAGTATAATACCGGTATTTCTTCGTTTGCAAAAGGAGCATGATCGCTACCGCCACCCGGTTTTTCCGATGCACGTAATTGCAAATCAAGATTAATATTAAAATCGTCGATGTGTTTTTTTGTGATTTCTCCAATAAGTGAATTGGCTTTTGTATATCCCATACGAGCTTGATTTCCCAAAGAGTCACTTTCCTGATCTCTGGCAATCATGTCATAATTCACATTCAATACCACGTCCAGATCTTTTTCCATGGCTTCTTTAACAAAATAATTCGACCCCAACAATCCTTTCTCTTCACCTGTCCAGGCGGCAAAAATTACGGATTTCTCCGGTTGCTTTCCGGTTGCCATAAATGCCTTTGCCATGGTCATAACACCTACCGTCCCAGAAGCATTATCATCTGCACCATTCCATATCCATCCATTATATTTACCAAGGTGGTCGTAATGTCCTCCAACTACTATAAATTCATCTTTTTTTCTGCCCTCAATAATCCCGACTACATTACGTGCTTTAATAATCTGTGATTTTACAGTGGTTTTAAAGCCCACTAGTTTTCCTGTTAATTCCTGTGAGGCTGGTTTCAGATTTTGGGCTACCGATCTCTCAAAAGACTCAATATCCAGTTTGGTTCCTGAAAAAATATGATTGGCTACTCTTTGCGTAACGGTAAACGAAGGAAGATTTAAATCAAGATATTCTTCAGGAAAGGCTATTCTACTATCATAATAAGACTTCAATCTTTCATCAGCTTCATAATATCTTCCTTTTAACGGATAAATCTGGTTTGCAGCCCATCCCATTGTCGGATCATTTTCTAAATCTACATGAATAACAGCAATAGCTCCTGCGTCTTTCAGGCGTTTACTTTTATTTCGTTCCATATAATATGACGCATAACGCCCTTGGGGTTCGAACTTTTTAAAACCAATAGTTGTTGTATCCCGATGTCCGGGAAATCCCCTTAAAACAACGGCAATTTTACCTTTCAATTCGATGTTATTTAAATCATTGTATCCCTCTTCTTCATCAACAAAACCGTACCCCACAAAAACAAGGGGTGCCTTTGCAGATTGCCCAATACTTCCGGTATTTACATAAAAATCGGTTTGAAAACCAAAACTTGCAGTACTTTGAATACCCGCATTATCAGAAATCACTGAAAATAGTTGTTCTTCTCCCGGTTCATATTTGATTAAACTAAAATTCTGAAAGTAACTTTTTGATTTCACAGCTCTTTTACCTGCTTTCATTTCGGCACGCGAAGGACGCGAAAAAAATTCGTCGCCAAATGGTTTTACACCATATGTTTTAAACATGGATGCAATGTAATCGGCCGCCATATAAGCTCCTTTTGTTCCTACTTCCCTTCCCTCGGTCCAATCGGATGCCAAAAACTCCAACTGCCCCTGAACAGCTTCTTCTGTTATAGCTTCCAAACCGTTCTGAACCTCTGATTGCGCAAATAATGTAAATCCTCCGATTACCAGGAGAAATAGTAGAGTTACTTTTTTCATAATTAAATTTGACGTGTTTTTTAATTTACCAATTGATCTAAATATGGCTATTTTCTATTGATTTTAAAGCACAGGTGCAGTTAAATAAGAAAAACCATAAATAGATATTTAACATATGCCAACATGAGTACACATTTTTCGCATTTACTTACACCTAACAAGAAATATAATTTTTAAAAGCAGGGAAATCATTGAAAGAGAAAGTAGATTTCACCTGAACAATAACACATCTTTTTTTGAATCCTAGAGATAACAAATAAAAAAATATACCGTAACTTTATATTAACCAGTCTTGCGGGTTATTTGATTTGTTGCCGAGATTCTAACCTTTAAAAAGATAGTCATGAAAGAAGTTATACACTTTACGGGTACAATCTGTAAAAAAGAGACATTGGAACCTATAAATACCAACACGCTCGAAAATACTATTGTTAGCGAAGCTACCAGTCCATATGCAAACTACTACGGGCAGTTACCCCAAAAGGCAAAACCCAACTCTATATTTCTGTTTACTGCCAAATTCTATTTTTTGGAAGAAATACTTAGCAGTGCAAAAAGTATGGAAAGTTGTTTGCTTGACAATATCAATATTGCAAGTGCAGTTATTGAATTTAAAAATAAACAATTTGCGGCCATAAGAATTAAGAACTTCCCCGATTACAGGCAGCTGGTTAAACTGCAGAAATGTTTGTCTGAACAAGGAATTGAGTTTCTGGATAAATTTCATTTGGCCGGAGAAGTTGACGTAAAAATTAATAAGCATTTTACTCTTGAAGAGCCTGAAGGCGGATTCTTTTTTGATTTAGCAGAAGAAAATAAAGGTTACTTTACTCATCAGTCCAGGGTTTCATGCGAAGACTTTAAACGAATAATTACCCAGGTTAAAAACAACGGAAACTGCAAACTCTTCGATGCCGTACATGGCGAAGTTTTGAAGGACGGGAAAGTAACGGAAATTGTTCGGATATTCTCGGAAGGAATTAACCTTGATCTTTTAAAATGTATAAAAAAGGAGTTCGAACACTTCAGGTAGATCGAGTTTATGTAGTCAGAAACTAAACCCAGGATTCGCAAATATCATTCTGCTCAATATCTGTGTTCTATTCGATCAATCGTGAAATAGACGATTCCAACAAAAAAGACCCCGAACTTTCTGAGAACGTTCAAGGTCTTTTCCTTAATAAAAATGTGGTATTAAATTTATTGTGTTAATTCTTTAATTTGATTTAGTTTACCTCTTACTTCTTCATCATCCGAACGTAATTCCAATGCTTTTTTGTACCAGAATCGCGCCACATTGTAGTTTTTAGCTTCAAAAGCAATGTCGGCAGTATTTTTATAATTTTCAAACTGCTGTTGCGATTGCCCGGCCACACGTTCTGCCACCCGGCGTTCAATTTCAACCAACTGAGCTTTAGGATAGTCTTCATTTGCCTTTTGTCCAAGTGCCTGATTGTACCACCCACGAGCAACGGCCAGTTCATTTTCCCTGAAGTTTGTATCTCCCAAATTAATAAAACGCTGGTATTCTCTGTCGCGCTGACTAAGCATCATACCATTTAACAACCGGTTAATCTCTTCTATTCTTTGCTGCGGATAGGCTTCTTCTGGTTTTAAATCGCTGGCTTTATAATACCAGGCACGCGAAACGTTATATTGTTTATCATCGAAAAAAGCATTGGCTTTTAGCAGAAGTTCATCGAAGAGTGCATTTATTCCAGATTCTGCCAGAATCTTTTGTTCATCCAACTCTTCATTCATTTTCGCGATATCTGCTTTTCTGTTTTCCAGGTCTTTAGCAGCTGCCTGCTCTGCCAGAATTCGCTGTTGCTCTTTATTCTTGATTTCATCAATCTTCATAATTTGCGAGCGTGGATATTGTTCGTCAGGTTTAACACCAAGCGCAATCTCATATTGCAAACGTGCATCATCGTATTTTTGTGTTCTGAAATGCCCGTCTGCCACTACAATAATATTTCGGTATTTCTCATTTATAGCAAGTTGCTCCAATATCTCTTCTATCTCAGTAATTCTTTCTTTTGGATAAGTTTCGTTTGTTTTTAAATCAGATGCCTTTTGGTAGTTTTCTTTTGCCGGATTATAATCTTTTGCGCTAAATAAACGATCGGCTTGCTGAATAAGAGCAGCATAGTTTCGGTCTAATTCTGCCTGTGCTACTTGTGCTGCAGCCAAATCCCTAAGGATTGTGGCAATTTCATCAATACGCTGCTGTGGATAGTTTTCTTCAGGTTTTACATCCAATGCTGTGCGGTATTCGTTCCGAGAACCTTCATAGTCTTTATCCGTAAACAGCTTGTCGGCACGGGCAATGGCTTCGGAGTAGTTTTTATCCTTCTCGGCCTGGATAGCTGCCAAACGGGCAGCTTCGGTAGCGGCCGCTTCTTCTGCAAGACGCGCCCTGGTGCTTACAATCGAATCAATTTTTGCCAGTTGTTCATCCGGGTAAGCCTCTTCCGATTTGGCCTGTTTCGCATTGTTGTATGCAGCAATGGCAGCATCCCAACCTTCGCGGCGGAACTCACGGTCGCCAAGTGCAACGGCTTCTTCGTATGCCTTTTGTGCGGCAGACAATTGTGCAAGGATTGTGGCAATTTCATCAATACGCTGCTGCGGATAGTTTTCTTCAGGTTTTACATCCAGTGCAGTGCGGTATTCGTTTCGAGAATTTTCATAGTCATTATCTGTAAACAGCTTGTCGGCACGGGCAATGGCTTCAGAATAATTTTTATCTTTCTCGGCTTGGATAGCTGCCAAACGGGCTGCCTCGGCAGCAGCGGCTTCTTCTGCAAGGCGTGCCCTGGTGCTTACAATCGAATCAATTTTTGCCAGTTGTTCATCCGGGTAAGCCTCTTCCGATTTGGCCTGTTTCGCATTGTTGTATGCAGCAATGGCAGCATCCCAACCTTCGCGGCGGAACTCACGGTCGCCAAGTGCAACGGCTTCTTCGTATGCCTTTTGTGCGGCAGACAATTGTGCAAGGATTGTGGCAATTTCATCAATACGCTGCTGCGGATAGTTTTCTTCAGGTTTTACATCCAGTGCAGTGCGGTATTCGTTTCGAGAATTTTCATAGTCATTATCTGTAAACAGCTTGTCGGCACGGGCAATGGCTTCAGAATAATTTTTATCTTTCTCGGCCTGGATGGCTGCCAAACGGGCTGCCTCGGCAGCAGCGGCTTCTTCTGCAAGGCGTGCCCTGGTACTTACAATCGAATCAATTTTTGCCAGTTGTTCATCCGGGTAAGTCTCTTCCAACTTGGCCTGTTTGGCCGTGTTGTAAGCTGCAATGGCGGCATCAAAACTTTCTGCCCTTAATTCACGGTCGCCAAGTGCAACGGCTTCTTCGTATGCCTTTTGTGCGGCAGACAGTTGTGCAAGGATTGTGGCAATTTCATCAATACGCTGTTGCGGATAGTTTTCTTCCGGTTTTACATCCAGTGCAGTGCGGTATTCGTTTCGAGAACCGTCATAGTCTTTATCTGTAAACAGCTTGTCGGCACGGGCAATGGCTTCTGAATAGTTTTTATCCTTCTCTGCCTGGACAGCGGCCAAACGGGCGGCTTCGGCAGCGGCAGCTTCCTCTGCCAGGCGTGCTCTTGTGCTTACAATCGAATCAATTTTTGCCAGTTGTTCACCCGGGTAAGCCTCATCCGAGTTGGCCTGTTTGGCAGTATTGTAAGCAGCAATGGCGGCATCCCATCCTTCGCGGCGGAACTCACGGTCGCCAAGTGCAACAGCTTCTTCGTATGCTTTTTGTGCAGCAGACAGTTGTGCCAGTATTGTAGCAATTTCATCAATACGTTGCTGAGGATAGTTTTCTTCAGGTTTTACATCCAATGCTGTGCGGTATTCATTTCGAGAACCTTCGTAGTCTTTATCTGTAAACAGTTTATCGGCACGGGCAATTGCTTCTGAGTAGTTTTTATCCTTCTCGGCCTGGATAGCTGCCAAACGGGCGGCTTCGGCAGCGGCAGCTTCCTCTGCAAGGCGTGCCCTGGTACTTGCAATCGAATCAATTTTTGCCAGCTGCTCATCAGGGTAAGTCTCATCCGATTTGGCCTGTTTCGCAGTATTGTAAGCTGCAATGGCGGCATCCCAACCTTCGCGGCGGAACTCACGGTCGCCAAGTGCAACAGCTTCTTCGTACGCTTTTTGTGCAGCAGATAGTTGTGCCAGTATTGTGGCAATTTCATCAATACGCTGCTGTGGATAGTTTTCTTCAGGTTTTACATCCAATGCTGTGCGGTATTCATTTCGAGAACCTTCGTAGTCTTTATCTGTAAACAGCTTGTCGGCACGGACAATCGCTTCTGAGTAGTTTTTATCCTTCTCGGCCTGGATAGCTGCCAAACGGGCGGCTTCGGCAGCAGCTGCTTCCTCTGCCAGGCGTGCCCTGGTACTTGCAATCGAATCAATTTTTGCCAGCTGCTCATCAGGGTAAGTCTCATCCGATTTGGCCTGTTTCGCAGTATTGTAAGCTGCAATGGCGGCATCCCAACCTTCGCGGCGGAACTCACGGTCGCCAAGTGCAACAGCTTCTTCGTATGCTTTTTGTGCAGCAGACAGTTGTGCCAGTATTGTGGCAATTTCATCAATACGTTGCTGAGGATAGTTTTCTTCAGGTTTTACATCCAATGCTGTGCGGTATTCATTTCGAGAACCTTCGTAGTCTTTATCTGTAAACAGTTTGTCGGCACGGGCAATCGCTTCTGAGTAGTTTTTATCCTTCTCTGCCTGGATAGCTGCCAAACGGGCGGCTTCGGCAGCGGCAGCTTCCTCTGCCAGGCGTGCCCTGGTGCTTACAATTGAATCAATTCTTGCCAGTTGCTCATCAGGGTAAGCCTCATCCGAGTTGGCCTGTTTGGCAGTATTGTAAGCAGCAATGGCGGCATCCCATCCTTCGCGGCGGAACTCACGGTCGCCAAGTGCAACAGCTTCTTCGTATGCTTTTTGTGCAGCAGACAATTGTGCTAAGATCGTAGCAATTTCATCAATACGTTGCTGAGGATAGTTTTCTTCAGGTTTTACATCCAATGCTGTGCGGTATTCATTTCGAGAACCTTCGTAGTCTTTATCTGTAAACAGCTTGTCGGCACGGACAATCGCTTCTGAGTAGTTTTTATCCTTCTCGGCCTGGATAGCTGCCAAACGGGCGGCTTCGGCAGCGGCAGCTGCTTCCAATCGTGCTTTTTCCTCTACTTCTTTTTGGGCAAGTAAGCGTGCTTCTTCTGCAATTAAACCCTCAATACTGATAATCATCTCTGAAGGATAAGTTTCTTCCGGTTTTATTTTTCCAGCATCAACGAAAGCTGTTTTTGCATCATAATATTTTTTTTGCCCAAACAATTCATCTGCTTTTGCAATCGCGGACTGATAATCTCTGTTTGTTTTGGCGATTGCAGTAAGAGCAACATCAATCTCAGTTATTTTATCTTTTGGATATTTTTCTTTTGGTTTTATAGCCAAAGCTTCATTGTATTTTCCTTTAGCGCTTTCATATTTTGTTTTTGCCAGCAAATCATCAGCAAGTGAAATTACGTTGTTGTATTGTTCATCCACATCCTGTTGAGCCAAAACATTGTTTATCGTTGCAATTTGATCCAAAACATGTTTGTCGGATGAATTAATGGCAAGGGCCTTTTCGTACAATGACTTTGCGTTTGAATAACTTTGAGCTTCAAACTGTTTATCGGCCTGCGTTACAAATTCGGCAAAACTACGTTCTGAATATAAAATTTGAGTAATTTCTTCAACCCTCTTCTTGGTACGTGGTTCATTGGGGAACAATGCCAGTGCCTGTTCATAATTTGTCAGCGCATCCGGATAATCTTTCTTTTTGTAGGCTTTATCAGCAGCGGCAATAAACTTATCGTACGACATTTGGTCAAGGATTTCCTTCATAATTTTCTGGGTTTCCTCAATTCGCCGGGTTGCCTTAATATCATTCGGACGGTAACTTAACGCATTTTGAAAGGAGGTTAAAGCCCGATCGTAAAATTGTTTTGAGAACTGCTTTTCTCCTTCAAACATAGCATCGGCATAGTTTTTTTGCTTTTCCTGATCTTTTAACTGTTCGGCAAGCAAACCATTTATTTCGGCAATTTTGGTTTTCGGATATTGCTCATTTGGTTTTATTTTAAGAGCATTATTAAATACACCCAATGCCTCGTTATAAAGTCTTTCTTTAATCGCTTTGTCTCCCTGTGCAATTAAATCCAGATAGCGTTCATCCTGTAATTGTTTTTGAAGAAGATCGGCAATTTTTTTCAATTGTCCATTCACATATTCGTCGAAAGGTTTAATGGATAAAGCACGATTGTATGATTTTTTTGCTTCAGAATAAGTGGTTTGAGCAAAGAACAAATCACCTTCTTTAACCAGTGCGTTAAATCGTTCCAATTTGGCTTTGTCCAGCTCTTCGGCCGCCATAATTAAGCCCAGCAAATCATTTATTTCTGCAATTCGGTCTTTCGGAAACTGTTCGTTTGGCAATATTTTGCTGGCAGCTTTATACCCGTCCAACGCGGCCAGAAATTTTTCATCGCTGTATTCTTTTCCTGCCTGCTCAAGCAGTTCGTTGTATTCTTTTCGTATTTCTGCCAACTCTGCCCGGGTTAGTTTTGACATGTAGTCGGCATTCTTGTCTACCACCTCGCCCTGTAATATGGCCTGGTCAATTAATTTTTTAATCTGTGCATCGTTGTAATAAAGTTCCGAAACAAAATTATCGACACTGGGACTGTAAAAAATTTTAAGTACGGTATTCTCTGAAAAGGACCTATCAATCCCGGCAATTTCAGTAAACAGATTAATATTAACCGGAAATGGTGGAAATTTAGGATCGTTATTTAACACGGCTTTGGGGACAGCGGTTTCAACAACTATTTTTTGTTGAAAGTTACCTTCACATTGAAAGATCAATTCAAACTTATGATTCCAGTTCAGTTCAACCTTGTAACGCCCGTCGCTGTCTACTCCATAATTATCTAACTGCTGCCCGTCGCGAAACATCTGTATTATCGCCCCTTCAGGCGTACCTTCTTCCACTGAAATGCTGCCTTCAACTGCCAATCCGTTACTTCGTTGTGCCAATCCGTTAACCGAACCTAAAACAAATACTAAAGCAGCAAATATACTGGTGTAAAATTTCTTCATGTTTAACCTAAAATAAATCAAACGAAAATATAAACAATTAATTATCCGTGACCTAAAAACATCGTCAATTTTAAAACTTCTACTCAATTTTGCTATTTTAACGAAATGATTTACAGTTTATATTAATTTTCAACTCAAAAGCACTATTTTGTCCCACTTATAAATCTTTTTTCAAATAAATGACAGATAAACGCAAAGCTTCACTTTTTATGGCCTTGCTACCAATTCTTATTTTGGTAGGATTATTAACTTTTAATGTACTCCTGTTTGACGACACGCTTTCAGGTGCTAACCAGGTAGCTTTAATGTTAGCCGCTGCAATTGCCGGAATAGTTGCTTTTCGTTTAGGATTTCGTTGGGAAGATATCAGCAAACGAATCGTATCAACCATCGGTTCTGCAATGCCCTCAATTCTGATTTTGCTTTTAATCGGATCGCTGGCGGGTACCTGGCTGATTAGCGGTGTTGTTCCGGCAATGATTTATTATGGCTTGGATATCATCAGTCCTAAATTATTTTTGTTCACAGCAGTAGTTGTTAGTGCCATTGTAAGTGTTGCCACCGGAAGTTCGTGGTCGACAATTGCCACCATTGGAGTTGCATTGCTGGGTATTGGTAGAGCCATTGGAATTGACGAATCTGTTGTGGCAGGAGCAATTATTAGCGGTGCTTATTTCGGCGACAAAATGAGCCCACTAAGCGATACAACAAACCTGGCACCAGCCATGGCCGGAACGGACCTGTTCACGCATATTAAATATATGACTTTTACCACCGTACCGACAATGACACTGACTTTGATTATATTCCTGATTATTGGTTTTAATTACGATTTCTCATCGGCTACTGTCGATGTAAATGGAGTAAAGTCTGCTATTGACAGTACATTCAACACAAATCCTCTGTTATTTTTGGTCCCGGTAATTTTGCTAACCGTAATAATAGTAAAGGTACCTCCTCTTCCATCGTTATTGATAGGAACCTTGCTCGGAGGTATTTTTGCAGTTATTTTTCAACCCGATATTATCCGTCAAATTGCGGGCGGAATTGATAACTATACAACAGCATCCTATTATTCGGTAATGCAATCGATGTTTGGCGATGTAAGTTTAACTACCTCCGACGAAAATGTAAATGAATTACTTAGTACTTCGGGCATGCGAGGAATGCTAGATACGGTTTGGCTAATACTTTCGGCAATGATATTTGGAGGGGTTATGGAGTCGGCCGGCTTATTAAAACGTATTACCCAGCCAATTATAAAATACGCCAAAAGTACCGGAAGTTTGGTGGCCTCTACTGTTACAACCTGTATCTTTTTTAACACCACCGCTTCCGATCAGTATATTGCTCTGGTAGTTCCCGGACGCATGTACAGAAAAACCTACGAAGACAAAGGCCTGAAACCTGAATTATTAAGTCGTACACTGGAGGACAGCGGCACAATTACTTCTGTTCTCATCCCCTGGAATACCTGTGGTGCGACCCAATCAAGAGTTTTGGGAGTTGATACGATAGCCTATGCTCCCTATGCTTTTTTTAATATCATCAGCCCGTTTATGACTATTCTTTTTGCGTACCTGAATATTAAAATCAGACGTATTAATAAAAACGATCAACCGGCAAACGATACAAACGAACAGAATAAAGAAGATTAGTAAGAAGACTGATTCGAAGCCTATAAATATTTGGTGTAGAGCAAGAAAATAAGTAACGATATTTCCTGCCCTGTTTTATGACCGGAATTCATTAAATTTACCCGCAAAAATAAAGTATGGACATTAGTGGTATCTGGGCTTATTCCGAGGATTTTGAATACGGCAACTCGGAGGGAGAAGTAAAAATTTCGCAAACCGGCAACGAAGTAAACGCTATTTTTACATTCACAGAAAAAGTGGAGAACGATTACGAGATTAATGTAATTGAAAAAGTACAGGGAACAATTATAAAAGGCAAGATTTTACTTGAAAGTTCGTATGTAAAAGCAACACAAAACGACAGGGAAATTAGTTATATCCCAAACACTTTTGAAGTCCATCGTATTTTGCCAGATAAAATTATTGGATCTACTTACGATAACGAAAACGTGTGCGGTGTGTTTGTACTGGATCGAAAAAACTAAACAACTATGAACTGAAAGTACATAGGTTTAAGATTGAATGAAATTCATTTGCGGGAATGCGCATTGGTGTAAGAAAGGTACTCCCTTTTTCAAAACAACTTCGTGGTTCTCTTCTCAAATTTCTCGCAATGAAATAATATTTACTGAAACTAGCGTTGCTGCTATAAATTGCAGGGTTTTAACCAATAACCTAAAAATAAAGTTATATCTCGACATCTTTTGCCGGCATAAATTGTTGTAACTACAACTGATATTTTCCGTAAGAATCTATCATTAAAAAAGATACAAAATGTCGATCGAAGAATTTTACAACTTTATTAAGCGATCAGAAGAAAAGGAAGCCTACTACAAAGCGCTTTATGATGGCTTTAGCAAGAAACTACCCGGTTCACTGGCAGAAATTGTATTTCACCATTTACCTCGATTAAACGAAAAGAAAGCTGATGTAATAAAAATTTGTGAAAAATATATCAGCGAAATTTGGGAGGTATATAACTACGTATACAGCCTAAACGCCAACGGCGGACCGATGGCAGATTTAAGACCGGTTAAAAAGCCAACAACACGCGCCGAAGCTGAGCAAAAACGCTTAAAAGAAATTCAAACCATACCCCGTAAATATCATAAAGCTTATTCCGAAGTTTTTTGGGAATCGTACGAAGAAGAACTTTCCAGAGAAAAGTACGAATATGCCATTTACGAGAAAATGAAAGAGGTATTTACAGAATTTTACATCAACGATATTTTAGATTTCGAAAGTGAGTATTTACGTTATTTCGACCGTAGCATTTACTTATCTTGTTCATGCAAATTTATTGAAGATATATACAGTTTGTAATAACATTCCTTTATTTCAAATAGTCAGAAGAATTTAATCTCTAACAAAAAAAGACAACCTGTAAATTGTCTTTTTTTATAAATGATAAAGAATTTGGTAATAACATTTTGCTATGAAAAAAACTGTATAAACACAACATACAAAAACGATAAAATGTTCATTTTAAACCAAATACCATTATACAATTCTTTACAGCGTACTGTAATACACCGTCTAATTAAAACTATTCCGGCTTTCTTCCGTATCAGTAGTCACTTATCTAAAACCATTGTTATGAAATCAGAACGAAGTTCAAATGTCCTAAATATTATTGTATCCGTTTATGGAATACTTTACTTTCTAAGTATTATTATTCTCTTCTTTTCAAAAAGCAAAACATTAACACATCCCGAGATGTTTACTGCGCCCATGGCATTTCTGCTCTATATTGTGGGAACAGTTTATTGCTGGTTCAATCAAAAAACAGGAGGTTACATTCTATTAGTTTGGCACTTTATTATATGGCTGTTCGTTACATTTTTATGGTCAAAAGCAGCATTAATACTGGTTCTGGCATTCCCAATACTGGCTATTTCTGTGCTTTTAATTCGCGACTGGTTTAAAAATAATAATCCGAATTTTTCAGGAAGCATTCAACAATGGAAACTGGTGCTGCGCATCCTGTTAATTAATTATGTAGTAATCTACTTTTTGGTAGTCTTTTCGGATGTGGCAGCCAGTGTACTGGGAATACACCTACGAGGCGATGCAACTTCTGTTAATACATGGAATTTCAATCATTTGGAAACCAGTATTTTAATTTTTGAATTATTACTTTTTATGCTTGCCGCTGTTTTTAGCCTTAAATCGGGATTAACCGGTGGTTTATTACTAATAGCATGGTATATTATCTTAACCATCTCTTGTTATACATACCCACGCATAGGAAATTCGGGTCCCTGGACCTTATTTTCAATTCCTATTTTTGCGCAGGGTTTACTGTACTTGATTTTATATTTTAAGGAAAAAAAGGAAATTGCCTTACTCTAATGTAATCAACTATAGGATTCCGAAACAGGAAAGACTAAATATATAAAAAGCTCTTTCAAACAAATGAAAGAGCTTTTACTAAATTCAACAGATAAAAACTTTAATTTTTTTTGTTAATACCTGAATTGACTTAAAGGGTTTGTCTTTAACTGGAATTGTAACTTATCTGGATTTGTAATTCTTTGGTCTGTTAAATATTCCGACATTCTGTTTTGAGAACTTATGGCCCTATAAACCCCAATGTCGAATGTCGGAAATTTTACTCTCTGATTTTCTACAATTTCACCTCAATCACAGCATATTGGGAAATCTTCCAAAAATCTTGTGGTGTTTCTATCTCTAATCGGGTAATTAATCCATCTTCTTCAATCAGTTTATATGAATCGGCCGGATGCTCCGAAATCAACTTCACCTTTTTTGCATTTAACTCAATTGAACGGTCTTGAGTAATATCAATTTTTGTGAAGTAATCTTCGTTAAAATCTTTAGGTACAGTTTTACTTTGTCCGATACCCAAGAAACCTCCTTCTTTTGCAATAACTCCATTCTCTGTAAGCTCTTTAGTTGTCCCGTAAGCAAAAAATCCTTTATTAAGTTCGTTGGTTTGCTGTCCGATCAGTTCTTCCATTTGAGCAACCAGTTCATCTCTTTTCTGAACAGTATCCTGAATTGCCAATACTTCGTTCTGCAAACTATCTTTTTCGTAACTCACGGCTGCCAATTGTTTGTTTTGGGCTTCGAACTGAAGTTTAAACTCAGCAATTTGTTGATTTTGTTTCTCAATTTGTTCGCTTAAACTAGCTACCTTCTTTTTAAACGATCTTAGTTGAAAGCCCGAATTTTTAAGATCTTTTTCCAGCTTTTCAATTTTAAGACTGCTTTCTTCAAGCATAGTGTTCATTAACTCAATATCACGAATAATAGCGTCTTTTTGTGTAACTGTTATTTCATTATTGTTCAGGACAAGCTGACCTCGTTTTTCATTAATAAATGTAAGACTGCTTTCAATAGTATCGAATGCGCTAATAAATTCATTTACCATTGAATCGCGTTCCTGAACAACCATCTCCAGTTTTGTGTTTTCTGAACTAAGTTGGTTAATCGCTTTCTTATTTTTATTTACGATCAATCCTCCAATAACAACGGTTAAAAACAATGCAGCCAGCACTGCTCCCGTAATAATTTTCGATGATTTTTCTTTTTTTTCCATGTTTTAAAATTTGTATGTACTAAAATGTTTTATGCCATAACATTAGGCAATTAGCATTCCACAAATTTTCATAAAACACAAAAGACTGATTTCCATTCTTTTAAAAAACAGCAACAGAAACCTAGAATTATCATTTTGATAATTCTCTCATCAATGTGATAATAAAAACATAGGATTTTTAGGAGCTGACTACTCTTTTAACATCCGGTAAATAGTAGCCACACCAATATCGAGCTTTTCAGCTACCAACTTAATGTTGTTATCGTATTTCTCGAGGTATTTATTTACAATCCGGAGATTGTATTCTCTTAAAGTCACTTCGGTACTCATTACCTCAGGCAGTAAATCGTCGTTTCCCAAAATTATATTATCTCCTGAAATTTCATCACTGTCGGTTAAAGTAACAGCCAGTTCAATAATCGATCGTAATTCCCGGATATTTCCGGGGAACGAATAAGCCCTTAACTTGCTTACCGCCTGTGTAGAAAGTGTTTTTAACGGTAATTTATTTTCGTCGCAAAATGTTCGGACAAAGTGCTTTGCAAGAATTAACAAATCGTTTCCGCGTTCACGAAGCGGCGGTAACTCAATGGGCAAACCATAAATTCGATAATACAAATCTTGTCTGAAATTTCCATTTTTCACTTCATTCTGAAAATTTCGGTTGGTAGCCACAATAATCCGGCAATCTACTTTTATGGGTTTGTTACTACCCACCCTTACAATTTCTTTTTCTTGCAAAACGCGCAACAAACGGGTTTGCAGAGAGATATCCATTTCGGCCACTTCATCCAAAAATAAGGTACCGCCATTTGCCTCTTCAAATTTTCCTAACCTTCTGAAATTAGCACCGGTAAACGCTCCTTTTTCATGACCAAATAATTCGCTTTCAACAAGATCTTTCGGAATGGCAGCCATATTAACAGCAACAAAGGGTTTTGCAGCCCGTTTCGAATTATAGTGAATGGCCTTTGCCACCAGTTCTTTTCCGGTACCAGTTTCGCCGGTTACCGCCACAGAAATATTTGTCCGAGTGGCTTTATCAATCAGATCGTATATTTTTTTAGTTGCCGGACTACTACCTACAATTGTATTTTCGTAGCTGTATTTCTTTTTAACCTCCTTCCGAAGGCTTACAATTTCCTTTTTAAGCTTGTCGCCTTTTCTAATATTATTAACAGTATTCAGTAAGCGCTCGCGAATATCGTTCGATTTTACAATATAATCGTAAGCCCCGTATTTTAACAATTCCACAACTACATCAATTTCATTTTGTTCCGAAATAAGAATTACCTGAATATCTTCATTTACCTCTTTAATTTTCTTTAAAACTTCCAGGCCTTTCATGTCGGGTAATCGATAATCAAGAGTTACCACATCGGGTTCTTTATCCAGATTAGAAAGACAGTCTTTTCCGTTTGCAAACGAAATAATCTGATAATCGGGATTTAACGACAATTGATGCACCAATAAACGGTTGTACCACTCATTGTCTTCCACTACAAATATCAGATAAGGTTTCTCGCTCATATTTTCCAATATCGAAATTGATTATTCAATACAAAATTAATGTGAATTGCTTACAGTTAACAGAAATACAAAAATTAATCGATGGGAGCAAATCAGTAGCAGTATCATTTTGAAAAACCGAAGGGAGCATTATAGATTATAAGCCTGACGCGAGTATTGCCGAAAGCGATGTATTTATTTTCTTTACTTTCTTTTCAACCGACAAAATAAGATCAGAAATCTCCAACAGACTATCCTGATTTGCGGAGACTTTTTCCAGTTGTTTTAAATCCGCGTATAAATCGTCGGCTTTTATATGTTTACAAGGCGATGCCATTTTATGAGCTTCTTCCGAAATTTGTTGCCAGTTTTCAGTTTCCAAATCCTTTTTCATACTCTCAATCCCACTTTGTGAAGATCGAATAAAAACCTTTATCATTTCCTGCATAAAACCACGATCTCCGTTGGTCAGCCGTTCAAGTTCTTTGAGATCAAACCCGGGGTTTTCAGGTTCAATCTTTTCCCTGTTTTTTAATGCTTCCAAAATAATATCTAAAAGTTCGGCCTCGGCAAATGGTTTCGAAAGAAAATAGCTGATTCCCGCTTTTTTACAGATTTCTTTTTCTGCTTCGCTGTTTATGGTGGCCAGTGCAATCACAGTTACATCCGGTTTCTTTTCAGTTATCAATTTCGAAGCCTCAATTCCGTTTAAATCGGGCATTCGCAAATCCATCAGAATAATATCGAATTCGTGTTCCAGAGCTATTTTTACGGCTTCTTTACCATTCTTTGCCTCCGTGTAATTTGTAAGTTCCCATTTTTCAAAAATTACTCGCAACAAATAGCGGTTGTATTCATCGTCATCTACGCCCAGAATTCGAAAATGTTTTACTTGCACCGGAACGACAAGATCTTCCTGTTTTGCCGGCTCAATTTTTTCAGGATTTCCCAATTGATAAGGAATATAAAACGACACATTTGTACCTTTTCCCAATTCACTGCTAATTGAAATCTCGCCCTTTTGCAACTCCACCAGTTTTTTTACAATCGACAAGCCCAAGCCGGTACCACTGAATTTTCGTGTATAATCCGATTCTATTTGAACAAAATCCTCAAATATCAACTCCTGGTTTTCTTTCGAAATGCCAATGCCTGTATCGATAACCTTAAATCTTAAACTAAACAGACTTTTGCTTATTTGTTTTGATTCGGCAATCAGTTCAACTTTCCCTTTTTCAGTAAACTTAACAGCGTTTCCGATAATATTAATCAATACTTGTTTTAAACGAAACGGATCGCCTAATAGCGCAGCTGGCATTTTACTTTCAGAAGTATAAATCAACTCGATACCTTTAGCTGAAGCCTCCGGTTCAAGCAAAGCAAGAATTTCAGATATTATCTTTTCCGGGGCAAAATCAACAGTCGTAATTTTTAATTTATTTGCTTGTATTTTCGAAAAATCGAGGGTATCATTTACCACCTCTTTTAAATGTTTGGAAGACTTTAGAAGAATGCCCAGTTTTTCATTCACTTGCCCACTGGTATTCACGTTTAACAACTGCTCTGTTAACCCATGAATGGCATTTACCGGCGTTCTCATTTCGTGACTTACATTTGCCATAAAAACTTCTTTTGCCTGTGCCAGTTTTTCAGCTTCCTGTTTGGCATTGGTTAAAGCCTTTTCCACTTTCTTGGCTTTCCATAAATACCTGACAGACAACAGCAAGACAAAAAACAAAAGAATAACTGCCATTATTGAAAACGATAAAAGTCGTTTATAAATCAGCGTTGCAAGTCTGTCGGCCTCGTTATTCTTTTCAATAAGCCGGTCACGTTCTGCCGTTTCAATTTGCGCAATAAGATTATTGAGCTTCCCGCTCACAAGGATATTTTGTTCGGTTAATTCCAACTCACGCCTGTTTTTTCGTTGTACCTGTTTCCTTAATCCGGTTTCCAACTCCTCAATTTCTTCCTTTATTTCTTCGTTCTCAACAGTTCGTTCAACATATGTTGTATCAATTCGAGTATAAGCAGTATCCTTTTTCCCAAAAATCTTTTTAAAAAATCCTTTCTTTTTGGGAGGCTCAACAAGTACTTTAACCTTTACTGTGTCAATTTCCTTCTTTTCCAGCATGGAATAAAGCTGGTTGAATTGCGATTGCTGATCGGTTTTTAATCTATTAATTTGTTTGATTTCTTCCAGTATTTTCAGTTTGCTTTCAACCAAATACTGAACAGAATCAAGCAAAATTGCATTAGTTCCCTCTTTCTCTTTCAATTCCGAGAAAACACCTATTCTTTCTTTCAGATGGCGATGTAAAGTATTAAAATTATCCAGGTCGGACAAACTTCGTGTAAGGGTGTATATTTCAATAGAGTTTTCAAGCTCCAGTAAGTCAATTGAAATATCTTTGATAACAATTAATGCCTTGTCAGAACTGGCTTCATTGTGAATTGAATTTACAATTTCTGTTAAACTTCTATAAACCAGTGTACCAGAAACCGCAACCGCCAAAGCAATAAAAATGGCTACTAACGTAATGTTTGTTTCAATTCCTGATTTCTTCATAATCAACAAGTATTATTCATACAAGTATAAATAATACAGGGTTACGAAAAAAATGTTACACAGTTTAAAGTTTGAATAAAAGTTGTTTAACCTTTTATCTATATATAAAAAATGGGCTGCCTACTGGCAGCCCATAATTATTAACCTAACTAAACTAGTGGCCAAATTTGTCTGTTATATACTTTTACCTATCCAATAATGTTTTTTATAAATAATCAGTACACTATTGACATTACTAGTTGTATCCTGGATTTTGAACAAGCGCATTGTTTCCAGATAATGCATTTTCAGGAACCGGGAAACGATGCAAATGAGTTGAATTGGAAGCTTCATGGTCCCACCAATCCTCTGTAACAAACATGTTCCAGCGAATCAGATCCATTCTTCTTCGTCCTTCTCCAAGGAATTCAATTCCCCATTCATCCACCAATCTGTATTTATCCAGATTCTCTGTTGATACTGGATCTGGATCATTTCCTTCTTCAAAATTGCGCACTTTGACTTCGTTAATTAAATCAGCAGCAGCTTGTTTCTCTCCTGCTCGGAATTTACACTCTGCCAACATATAGTATACCTCAGCCAAACGAATAACAGGATTGTCTGCCCCCCAACGTAATGCTTCATCAGCCAAATTAGGCATCGGTACTTTCACCAAACGAACACCTGTATTTTCTTCTCCATGTGCCATGGTTGATGGCAAGGAAGCAACATCAGGATATTCATCGCCAACCTTTTTAAAGGTAGCCACCATATCAACAAAGTTGATTACTTCATTTTTATACTCCTGTGTTCCATACGAAGTTCCATAAGGACTTACCTGTTCTCCAACAAGGAACATTCCTTCATATTTTCCTCCTCCTTTGTAAACGTATGGCCTTTTTCTTAAATCAGCATCGTTAAATTTTTCGAAAGGATTACCCAATTTAAATTCTTCGTAAATTTCTCCTGTTGGTTTACGCGAAGGTTGTAGGTGATAACCATTCCAGGCACCACCATCCAGTCCGAAATATTTATAGGTTTCATAATGATAAAAGCGGTTCCACATCCAATCATACTCTAATTTATTAAATTCAGAAGGAGTTGACCATATAACCTCCGGAGATTCATTGTTAGAAAATCCATGAACGCCATTCCAGGTAGGATCTAAAGTATAAGAACCATATTTCCCATCAATAATATCCTGGCAAATTTTTGCACATTCGTCATATTTATTTTCTCCAATATACGATTCTGCATTAAAATAAAGTTGTGCTAACATAGCAGCAGCGGCACCTTTTCGAAGTGCTCCTTCTTCATTTTCTCCAGATGTTTTTGCAGGCAAGCTGGGAATCGCTTCCAATAAGAGCTTCTCAATATGGTCGAAAGTTTCTTTATCCGTACTTCGGGGTATATTTTCACCTTCGTTTGAAGTAAAAATTGGAAGTCCTCCAAAATAATCAAGTCCTCGCATATAAAAGTAAGCAATAAGAGTTTGAAGCTGCATTACATGAGCAGCCTTATCTTCTTCAGTTAAACCTACTGTACTATAATCAAGATTTTCCAAATCCTGTTTAGTATCAAGGGCCAAAGCCACTCCCATAAGTGTACCACGCCATGTACCCCAAATCCAACCATCATTAACAGTCCATTCGTGATAATGGTAACGATAGTTTTCACCTCCATTATACCAGTGCGGTCCTTTTGTTGTAATTGCCCATTGGTCGGCAGTCATTTCCTGCAACTGCCACCTGTCGTATTGCACATACCAGCGGGCATGTGTAAAAGAACGATATAAAGCAGCTTTTACATCCTGCTCAGTTTTAAAGAAAGTTTCCGGTACAACAGCATCATACCACACCTCTTCCAAATCGGTACAGGCTACTCCGGAAAACAATAAAATGATGAGTAATAAGCTATATGATTTAATTTTCATAACAATTCGATTTTAAGGTTAGAAAGTTAGTTGTACTCCTAATGTCCAGGTACGGGTACGCGGATATATGTTATTATGCCATTCGAACCCCGGATCTAAACCATTAATGTTCGATTCAGGATCCATTCCCGAATAAGAAGTAATCGTAAATAAGTCTCTTCCGGTTACATATACATTCGCATTTTGCAACCATCCAATATTGTGTGTATCAAACCTGTAACGCAGTGTTAAAGCTTTCAATTTAATAAAATCACCATCCTCTATCCAGTAATCGCAAAGTTCTTTTTCGCCAGTAACATTTTTATTTTTATCAAAAGCATGTGCCAGTACGTTTTGCTCCTCCACATTTGGCAAACCATAGTACATATCGATTGTATTATAAATATCGTGTCCTAACCAACTTGTAAAGAAAGCTTCCAATTCGAAATTTTTGTATACAACTGTATTGTTCCACGACATTTGAACGATAGGAATTGCGTTTCCAACAAAAGCTTTGTCGTCGTTTGTTTTTGTTTGTTCAGTTACATCGAAAGCATTCCCCTCTTTGTCATATAACATCCAGTTCCCTTCCTCAGTAAATCCTGCAAATTGCCAAACATAAAATTTTCCAATATCTTGTCCGGGGAACAAACGAACCGCATTACCCGGAGAACCAGGAGCCGGGAAGCCTACCCTATCCCAATAAGTTTGACTACCCCAAAGCGATTCTAAAGTGGATTTATTGTGCGAGATTCGGAACGTTGTTGAATAATCCAAGTTATTTGTACTAACAGCATTGTAGTTTAACTCTGCTTCCCAACCTTTATTCCGTAAACTCCCTACATTCATTGTAGTTTTATCGTGTACTGCTGGCGGTACTGATACCGAAATATCATAAATCATTTTATCAACCTTACGGTCATACAAATCAAATTTACCGGTAAGTCTATTGTCGAATAATCCGAAATCAACACCTACGTTAAACTCTTTTTTCTCTTCCCACTGAAGGTTTTTGTTTTGATTGTGTGCCGAACCATAGGTATAAATCCACTTATCATCAACCAGCCACCAAGTATCAGACTGATACATACGTGTAGCAACACCTGGAGAAAAACTTTGATTACCTGTTACACCATAACCACCACGAAGTTTCAAATCACTAACTATATTAACGTTATCCATAAATGATTCGTCACTGATTCTCCATCCTGCAGAAGCTGCTGGGAAAAATCCCCATCTGTGGTCTTTGAAAAATTTAGATGATCCTTCGTAACGTCCGCTTAGCGAAAGAATATACTTTTCGCGGAAAGTATAGTTTGCTCTTCCAAAGAAAGCAATTAAACGTTCCCTTGGATTTTTCCATGAGCCCATTTCGGCTTTCCCTTCCGAAAGGAAAGTACCTTTACTCATATCCCATGCTTTAATACCATCAACAGGGAAATCATAATTGGTCATATCGAAACCATCAGCATTAAACTCCTGGAAACTATAACCAACTACAGCATTAATGCTGTGATCTCCAAAACTGTTGATATATTTCGCCAACCATTCGAAGGTTTTGTCATTGCTTCGTCCGTATGCCTGACGAGCTCGACCAGCTCTTGCATTATCCAACGATTCTTTGTGTTGCGCCGATACATAGAGTATATTTCGATACTCGTTCGATCGGTGTGCAAGCATCGCCTGAGTACTGAGATTATCTGTAAGATTAAGCTTCAGAGTAACGTCGCCAAGAAAATTATTTGTATATCCCTGGTCATCACGCAATTTAACATCGGCAATCGGATTGTAATATTCCCAACCACCTGTCCATACATTGAGTCCGTGTACCTTAGAATTGTCGTATGCAGGTTGTGTTGGATTTAATTTTAAGGCCATATTGAAAATACCATTGTGAGAACGTTCACTTTCTGTTTTTCGGTAATCGGCATGTGCAATAATCTCTGCTAAACCATCGATTAAAGTAAAGTTTGCATTAATCCTACCGCCCATTTCTTTTCTTTTGTCTCCAATGGCTATACCTTCCTGATCAGTTGAAAGAATAGTAGCATAAATTCGAGATGTTTCTGAACCACCACTAAGATTAATATGATGACGTTGACTAAATGGATTTTTAACAGTTACTTCATTATACCAATCGGTAGTTTCGCCGTAATCTGTTCCAAGATCATTTGCCATAAATTTTTCAGCCGATAATACTTCTGGTTTTCTACGGATCGTTTCAGTAGTAAACTCTGAAGTATAAGTAAGACGAATTTTACCGGCTTTTGCCGATTTCGTGGTGATTAAGATTACACCACCTGCTGCACGTGTACCATAAATTGCACCAGCAGAAGCATCTTTCAAAACATCAATAGATTCAATGTCTTCACGGCTAACAGAATTTAAACTTCCACCGGGGACACCATCAATAACAATTAAAGGACCTTGTCCTGCTTTAACCGAAGCAACACCTCGCAATTGAACAGATGTTCCTGCATTCGGACTGGTTCCATTAGTTGATTGAATACTCAAACCGGTTACTTTTCCCTGCATACCAATCAATGGATTTCCCGAACCTCCGGGAATTAAATCTTTCGATTTTACAGTAGTTATTGAACTTGTAACTTCTTTTTTCTCAAGTGTACCATAACCCACAACTACCACTTCTGCAACATCAATGGCATCGGCAAGCATAGTAACATTTATTGTAGTTTGACTACCAATTACAACTTCCTGTGTTTCCATTCCTACAAATGAATACAACAAAGCAGCACCTGCCGGAACTTTTGGAAGATTGTATTTCCCTTCAAAATCGGTAATTGTACCATTAGTTGTTCCCTTAACTACAATAGTTACACCGGGTAAGGGCACTCCTTCAATATCGGTAACAATACCCGAAATACTTTTCAGTTGTTGATTTTGAGGTAACTCAATATTATCCTTAGTAATGACAATGTTCTTGTTCATTACACGATACGTTAGTCCTGTACCGGTAAGTACTTCTGTCAGGATTTCATCAACATATGCATTTGAAAAAACAGCATTTACAGTTTTACTCTTCGGAAGGTGTTCGTTTTTATAAAAAACATCGAATTCTGTTTGGTTTTGAATAGATTGAAAAACGTTTTCAAGACTTGCATTTTGCAAATCCATGTTAATTTTTGCTGTTTGAGAATAAACACTTGCCGAAACACTAAAAAGACCGACAAGCATTAAAATTAAAGTAAGTCTCATAATAAGAAACAGTTTTTTCCACTTTCTTCGTTCAGGAAGAAATAGCGCAATTAGTTTTTTTTTCATAGTTTCGCTACGATTTAAGTTTATAAATCAAAAAAATTACTTGTAATGATTAACGGGAAGTATGTGGCGTATTTCCCGTTTTCTTTTAAAATAGAATTACGTTTTATTTCATTGGCAGAATAAGTTTAGTTAGTTTATTTCATTTTTTAATTCGTTCTATTACAATATGGTCTTTATCAACACTGTACGTTATTGGTATTAATTCACTAATAATTTCAAAATGTTGTTCTATTGGTTTATGTTTTCTCAATACACCAGAGATATATTGATATTTTAAATCTTCCTCAACATATTGAATATCTACATCCCACCAGCGCTCCATAATTTTGAATATTTTACTTACCGATTCGTTTCTAAATTCGAAACGTCCTTCGTGCCAGGCTGTGTAAATATCAAAGTCTTTCTCACCTATTAAAATCTCAGCTGTTTCAGTATAAAATGTCGATTGCTGACCAGGTTTCAAATCCCTGAAAAAATTACCTGACAAAATTTTCACTTTACCTTCAACCAATGTAGTTTCAATAATCTTATCCTCTGGATACTCGCATATATTAAATTGTGTACCGGTTACTTTAACTGTATGATTTCCTGTTTTTACTAAAAACGGATTTTTTTCGTTTGAAGCAACTTCAAAATAAGCCTCACCCTGCAACTCAATTTTTCTTGTTCTGTCGGTAAAATCAGAAGGAAATGTAAGTTTCGAATCAGCATTTAACCAGACATGAGTCCCGTCTGCCAAAAATATTTCCTTTATCTGACCTTTTATAGATTCTACTGTTTTCAGCTCAACACTCCTATCATGCTTTCCATCCAAATAGAAATAATGACCCATCCAACCAACTCCTAAGGCCAGAACCAGCATGGCAGCAATTCGTATAAATTCCTTTAATCTTTGTGATTTTAACTGGCGAATTGAAATCTTTTGCTCAAGTAAATGCCACTGTTCAATTTCTATATCATTTAATTTTTCTGAGTTTAACAGTGCTGTCTCCCACAAATCTTTTTCAGTAAACAATTTTTTGCGGTTTCCGGGATGTTCTTTTAACCAGCTTAACACCTCCTTGCTCTCCTCTTCACTTGCATTTGCCTGAATAAAATGCAAAGTAGCCTGTTCTATATTTTCAGGTATTTTGTCCTTCATTACTAATACGAGTATTTAACAAGGTGGCAACCCTACCCCTGTTTTTAATTTTTATGAAAAAAAAGTGAAAAAAGAATGGTAGAAAAATCTTTAAACTCCTGCCGAAATAGCTTTAAAGCTTTTGAAATATGCTTCTCCACTGATTTTACTGACAAACCGTACTTTTCTGCTATCTCCTTATTAGACATTCCATTAGTACGACTCTCGTTAAATACCGCTGCACATTTGGGAGGTAAAGTTTTTATGGTTTTTTGGATGCGGTCCTTTATGTCAAACTCAAGAATACTTTTTTCTGATTTTAAAAAGAAATTTAGTTCTTCCTGCTGTAGTTCTAAATGTATTTCGCTCTGATGATTTAAACGAAGCTGTTCTTTTTGATAATGTTTGTAGCATTTATTTTTAATGATCGTAAAAAGAAATGCAGATATTGAAGTTTGAACACTTAGTTTTCGACGATTTTGCCATAATTCAAAAAAGCAATCCTGAACAAAATCTTTAGCCAGTTCTTCATCAACAAACTTTTGGGCGAAAATAAATAATCGCTGAAAATATTCAGAAAATAGGTTATGAAATGCGTTGGTATTACCTTCAATTATACCATTGATAATTTTATTTTCACGTTTTGTTAGCATAAAAAAGTGGAAGAAATTCCGCTTGCAATATATATATTTTGATTTGATAAAAACAAAACATTTAAACACAACTCCTTACTTTTTAAACTCACTCTTGGGTAACTTTTTCAATTCAACCTACTTATATTGCAAATCCTCTTTTATCAAGAATTCGGTTATACAACCTAAAAATTAAACCTTTGCATTCCCAAATGGATAAATACGCTTATTTGATGGTCAATCCAATTAATAAATTACTTTTGTGCCCCGAAAGCCACAATTCATTCTAACGTTATTCAGAAACGATTAACAAATAAAATCGTTATATGAGTTCTATCAACTACAATTCGAACTGGCGCAAAGTAGCGTCGACAATCTATAAAAAACCAACCGATTCAAAAATTTACGGTACCGTAGAAATTGATGTAACCGATCTTGAAAAATATATTTCTAGAAAAAGAAAAGAAGGCGTTAAAACGACATTAACATATGTGTTAACGCTGATAGTAGGCCGGGCAATACGTCAGGAGGTACCCGAATTAAACACCTATGTAAAAAGAGGTAAAATAAAACAGAGAAAACAGGTTGATGCCACCGTAAGCGTTTTATTACCCGGTGGTGAAATGGGATCAGTAAAAGTTGAGAACACCGATCAACTTACCATTAAAGAGATTTCAGATCTAATAGCTGGTAGAATACGCGATTCAAGAAAAGGGACAGAAAATGACACCATGCAATCGAAAGGAATGTTGGCTTCTTTTCCCTGGCCACTCAGGGCATGGATTTTCAGGTTATACCGTGCTATAACCATCCACTGGGGAATTTCGCTCCCCGGAGTTGGACTCGACTCAAATAGTTTTGGTTCATACGTAATGTCAAATATCGGAACAGTTGGTCTCGATACCGGATACGGCTCTTTGCTGCCTTCTTCAAATGTTTCTTTTGTAATGATACTTGGCAATATATTAAAAAAACCTGCCGTAGTTAATGATGAAATAGTTCCCAGAAGATTGATGATGCTAGCTGCTACACTTGATCATCGCGTTGTGGATGGTTCGCACGGCGGAAAATTGTTCAGAACAATTAAATACCTGGTTAAACATCCTGAGATTCTGGAAACTACACCCGATTCTTCAAAAGCTGCATTTTAATTATTTATCCTCTCGTTCTGTTTCAAAACATTTTGTTAAAAATTTTCCGTGTACGAACACGATAATTCAAAAATTTCTGTAATTTTACATTCAGAAACCCCTCAAGTATTATTTTTAAACAATTAAAAAACAGAACGTTATCGAACTTAACAAACAAATACGGATTAAGGATATTGCAGAAAAAGCAAAAGTATCAATAGGTACGGTTGACAGAGTTTTGCACAATCGTGGAGAAGTAGCAGAATCTACACGTAAAAAGATTCTATCAATTATTGAAGAGTTGAATTACCAACCCAATATTCTGGCAAGTACGCTGGCCTCGAAAAAATCAGCCATTTTTGCCACACTTTTTCCAAAACCACCCTCAAAAGACGGGTATTGGAACAAGCCTTACAAAGGAGTGAAAAAACGGATCGCCGAACTTGGGCAATACGGCGTTCAAATTCAACCTTTTACGTTTAACCAAACCGATTCGAAAAGTTTTATTCAGGAAACTGAACAGATTTTGGAATTACATCCTGACGGTGTTGTCTTCGCCCCATTCTTTAAAAAAGAGTCGCTGACATTTATTGAAGAACTAAAAAAACAGGAAATACCTTTTGTTTTTATTGATTCCGAAATCAAAAATACAGGACAGCTAAGTTACATCGGTCAGGATTCGTATCAAAGTGGCCTCGTATCAGGAAAATTACTCGACTTACTGGTTCAGGAAGGTAATATTTTGGTAACTCATTTTGCTAAAGAAATGGACAACCAAAATCATCTTGTTCAGCGGGAGAGAGGTTTTTACGACTGGTTTGAGAAAAAGGAGAACAACCTTCACATACTATTTACTACCGATGTTCCCGATACTGAAGATCCAAACTGGATGAATAGAATTGCGAAAATTATTAAGGATAAAAACATATCGGGCATTTTTGTAACGAATTCAAAGGTTTATCATATAGGGAAATTACTTGATCAGTTGAATATGACTGATATAAAGGTTATTGGCCACGATTTACTAAAAGAAAATATCGAATGTCTGAAAAATGACCGGGTGCAATTTCTAATTTGCCAACGACCTGAAGAACAGGGGTACAAATCAATAAACAAATTATTTAGAAGTGTGGTTCAGAAACACAAAGTTGCTAAAAAGAGCTACACATCAATTGACATTGTTACCAAAGAAAACGTAGAATACTATAAAGAATTTAAATAGAACAAATGGAAGCATTATCATTTAACGACTTAAAAAATAAAGTCTGTGTAATTACTGGAGGAGCAGGTGTTTTGGGTAGTGCCATGGTTAAAGCCATAGCTTCGGTTGGAACCAAAATCGCCATTGCTGACATCAATAAAGAAGTAGCCGATAAAGTTGCCGCAGAAATTGCTGCAGAATACGGTGCTCAGGTAATAGGAATTGAAGCCAATGTTTTGGACAAAGCATCGTTGGAAAAAGCAAAAGCTGAGATAAACGAAAAACTGGGAAATATTGATATTCTGATTAACGGTGCCGGAGGAAATAGTCCGCAAGCCACTACAAAAGTGGAAGTTATGACTGTAGAAAACATAGAAAATCCGGAAGATTCTTTCTACGGATTGGAAATGGAAGGTTTCGATAAGGTTTTTGCTCTTAATTTTAAAGGCACTTTGTTACCAACCATGGTTTTTACAAAAGACATGCTTAAAAACCGGAAAGGTGTTGTTTTGAATATTTCGTCGATGAATTCGTACAAACCTTTAACAAAAATTCCGGCCTATTCTGCCGCCAAGGCTTCCATCAATAATTTTACAGAATGGCTTTCTGTTCATCTGGCAAAAGTTGGAATTCGTGTAAATGCAATTGCTCCCGGATTTTTTATTACCAATCAAAACCGTTTTTTGGTTACCGATGAAAAAACCGGTAATTACTCGCCTCGCGGACAAAAAATTGTTGACAATACACCCATGGGCAAATTTGGAGAACCCGAAGATTTACAAGGAGCTACCCTGTTCCTGATTTCTGATGTTTCGAACTTTATTACCGGAATTGTTATTCCTGTTGACGGCGGATACAGTGCATTTGGGGGGGTATAATTTAATTGTGTAAAATTATAATAATCACCCTGTTTCAGATTAGAAAAATTACAAAAACCAGAAAATTAACAGTTAACGCTTTTTAAGTCTATTACCATTGATGCCAACCGAAAGCGGATCGGAGCAAAACTAAGTTTTACCAGATTACGTAATATCCGACAAAGCAGCTTTGACAATGTAAAAATTAACAGAAAGTTTTCACAAAACTGATTTTTCTGAAGAAACAGGAAAAAAATAACAACTCTTGCGATGTTCCGTTCAATGCAAGCTAAAAAAACAATAAAAATATGAATATAGAACTGAAACAAAACTGCAAATATGCAATGCTGGTTCCAACCAGTATGGGGACCAGAATCACGCCTGATAACGGACAACCTGTACATTCAAGCGATAAATTTACCTTGTATGCCACCAGTGCTGAAACCAATGTTGCCAGTATTTCTTCGTACCTGGGGTTACCCGTAAAAGTATTAACCACATTTGTAAAAGGAAGTCCGATTGCGCAGTTCATAAAAAGTAATTTAAAAGCACGCCACATGGATTATGAAGGGCCTGAAGTAGAGCAAGGCGATCCATGGGGATACCGACACCAGATTAATATAGCCGACAGTGGTTATGGTTCACGGGGTCCGCGTGTTTTTAATGATCGTGCCGGCGAAGTTGGCCGGACTTTGAATTCAAAAGATTTCGATCTGGAACGTATTTTTGGAGAAGATGGTGTTCAAATCGTACATCTTTCAGGATTAATTGCGGCTCTTTCGCCCGAAACAACACAATTCTGTCTGGAAGTTGCCCGGGCTGCAAAAAAACATGGGTCACGTATTTCATTCGACTTAAATCACAGAGCCTCTTTCTGGAAAGGCCGCGAAGATCAGCTGCGCAAAGATTTTACAGAAATAGCCTCAGTATCCGATATTCTGATCGGGAATGAAGAAGATTTCCAACTCTGTTTCGGAATTGAAGGACCGGAAGCAGGCGGAGAAGGTATAAAAGCAAAAATCGACGGATTTAAAGGATTAATCAACCGTGTAAAAGAAACATTTCCAAATGCATCGGTTTTTGCCACTACCCTACGCGAAGTAATAAGTGTAAACGAACATTTATGGGGAGCAATTATGTTGGAAGGAGAAAACTGGCATGTAGTTGAACCTCGCAAAATAAACGTTCTTGATCGTATTGGTGGCGGCGACGGCTTTGTTGGTGGAATGCTTTACGGAATTCTGAAAAACTGGGATGCTGAAAAATGGCCGCAGTTTGGCTGGGCAACCGGAGCAATGGCAACCACCTTTTTAACCGACTATGCACAGCCCGCCGACGAAGAACAGGTTTGGAGCATTTGGGGTGGAAACGCTCGCGTAAAAAGATAACTTGGCTTACCCCAGACCTGAGTCTGGGGTTTCTAACAAATTATTTTATGAAATGGGTTTAGCCCTTAAAATTAAATCATACAATGTTATATTACGAAATAGGTTCAACAGAAACAGCTCTTTCGGGTGAAGATCTAAAACATGGATTATTTACAGCCCTAAATAAAATTGGCGAAAGAAAGAAAGTTCTTGCCATACCACCCGATTACACGCGCCTTCCCTCACGCGCCGGAGAATTGACTGAATTTGCATGGGAGTTTTACAAAGAGAAGCTAACCGATGTACTTCCTGCACTTGGAACTCATTCTCCTATGACCATGGAGCAAATCAGCCACATGTTTGGAAAAATGCCTACCGATTTGATTCGAGAACACGACTGGCGAAATGATGTAATCACTCTGGGAACAGTTCCTGCTGAATTTGTAAAAGAAGTTTCGGAAGGAGCCTGCGATTATACCTGGCCGGCGCAGGTTAATAAACTGCTGGTAGAAGGGAATTTCGATCTTATTCTTTCTATAGGACAGGTTGTACCGCACGAAGTAGTAGGAATGGCCAATTACAACAAAAATGTTTTTGTAGGCACAGGAGGTTCCGAGGGTATTAATAAAAGCCATTACATTGGTGCTGCTTATGGAATGGAAAAAATGATGGGGCGCGCCGATACACCGGTTCGTAGGGTATTTAACTACGCCTCCGAAAACTTTTCGAATCATTTACCCATTGTTTATGTACAAACCGTGGTTGGTCTAAATAAACAAGGGAAATTACAAACATACGGTTTGTTTATTGGCGATGATTTTGAGGTTTTCGATAAAGCAGCAAAACTATCGCTACAGGTTAATTTTGAAATGGTTGAAAAACCGATTAAAAAAGCTGTTGTTTGGCTCGATCCTACCGAATTTAAAAGTACCTGGCTGGGGAACAAAAGTATTTACCGTACGCGAATGGCTTTAGCCGATGGCGGCGAACTTATTGTTCTGGCTCCTGCGTTAAAGGAATTCGGAGAAGACAAACAGATCGATAAATTAATTCGTAAATACGGCTATTTCGGAACACCACACACCTTAAAACTGGTGAAAGAAAATGAAGATCTCCAAAACAATCTTGGAGCTGCTGCCCACCTGATTCATGGTTCTTCAGAAGGTCGTTTCAACATTACGTATTGCCCGGGTAAAGAAAAAGAAAACCTAACGCAACAGGAAATTGAAAGTGTAGGATTTAATTATGCCGATTTTGATGAAATGACAGCAAAATACAATCCTGATAAACTAAAAGACGGGTTTAATATTATGCCTGATGGAGAAGAGGTTTTTTATATTTCAAATCCGGCTATCGGACTCTGGGCTTTTAAAGACCGGTTTGAGTATTAAAAAGGTGGTAGGTTACAGTCACAATTGTAAGAAATACTAAAACTATTTTAATCCTATGAAAACAATGGATACCATTAACTGGGGAATAATTGGAGTTGGTAATGTAACCGAAGTAAAAAGCGGTCCTGCTTTCTATAAAATCAGTAACTCGAATGTAGTTGCAGTCATGCGACGCAATGCAGAAAAAGCCGCCGATTATGCCAAACGACACGATATTCCCAATTGGTATTCAAATGCTTCTGAGTTAATAAACGATCCGAAAGTAGATGCTGTTTACATAGCCACACCACCCAATTCTCATGCCCATTATGCCATTGAAACCATGAAGGCCGGGAAGCCGGTTTATGTTGAAAAACCCATGGCAAGGTCGCATTCCGAGTGTTTGGAGATGCTCAAAATATCGCAAGAAACCGGTATGCCTTTGTGGGTAGCCTATTACCGGCGAACATTACCTGCATTTTTAAAAGCAAAGGAATTGGTTGAATCAGGCATAATCGGGAAACCACTGATGGTACACATTAAGTTGTACAAACAGGCAACCGAAAGAGATCAAACACCCGAAGAAATGAGCTGGCATGTTTTTCCTGAAATTTCCGGCGCGGGTCACTTTTTTGACCTTGCTTCGCATCAGCTGGATTACCTCGACTTTGTTTTTGGGAAAGTTGTAGATGTTAAGGGAAATGCATCCAATATAGCAGGGCTGTATCCGGCTGAGGATACCGTTTCCGGAACATGGAAACACGAATCCGGTGTTATTGGAACGGGCAGCTGGTGTTTTGTTGTAGATAAAAATTCCACAGAGGATTCCATTGAAATAATTGGAGAAAAAGGCGAAATTTGCCTTCCATGTTTTTCTCCCGGGAATTTGAAGCTTAAAACAACCGATGGTACAAAAGAAATGGAATTTGAAAAGCCTCAACATGTCTCCCAGATTCTTGTTCAGCAAGTAGTTGACGAATTACGGGGGATTGGAAAGTGTGTGAGTACCGGAGAATCAGCTGCAAGAACGAGTTGGGTACTGGATGAAATGGTAAAGGATTATTACAGTTAACCACAATAGATACAATAGAGTACAATTGAAATGAAAATAATTATTGATAACAAAATACCTTACATTAAAGGAGCATTGGAGCCATTTGCCGAAGTAATTTACCTCCCAGGCAGCGCCACTACAAAAGAAGTTGTAAAAGATGCCGATGCATTAATTACACGTACACGAACCATTTGTAACAGCAGTCTGCTGGCTGGTTCCAATGTTAAGTTTATCGCAACGGCTACAATCGGTTTCGACCACATTGATACCGATTATTGCAAAGCAGCCGGAATTAAATGGATCAATGCCCCCGGCTGCAATGCTGAAAGTGTAAATCAGTACATTGCCTCTGCCCTGTTTTCATGGTCGATGCGAAAACGTAAAGATTTGGCGGGCCTGACAATTGGTATAGTAGGTGTAGGAAATGTTGGATCAAAAGTGGCCAAAACCTGTGAAATTCTGGGAATGAATGTTTTGTTGAACGACCCTCCGCGCGAAAGAAAGGAAGGCTCCGAAAAATTTGTTTCCCTAAAAACCATTCAACAGGAAGCGGATATAATTACATTTCATGTACCATTGAATATGTCGGGCAACGATGCAACTTTTCATCTGGCAGATGAAGATTTTCTTCAAAATCTGAATAAAAAGCCATTGATAATTAATTCTTGCCGCGGCGAAGTAGTTGATACAGAATCGATCTACAATGCCATTGAAGCTAACGATGTTGATGGTTTTATTGTAGACTGTTGGGAAGACGAACCGGAAATTAACCTTGACCTGTTGAATCAAACAGAATTTGGTACTCCTCATATTGCCGGCTATTCAAAAGACGGGAAAGCCAACGGTACAAAAATGAGCATTCAGGCTGTAAGTCGCTTTTTTAATCTTGGAATTGATAACTGGGAACCATCAAATATTGAGCTCCCCCAAAATACGCTCATTGAGATTGATGGCAATCAAAGACGAGAATATTCAATTCTTGCCGAAGCAGTACTCTCAACATATGACATTGAAAACGACGACGAAGCATTAAAAGATACACCACACCTGTTTGAAAAACTAAGAGGTGATTATCCTGTTCGAAGAGAATTTGGCACCTACACCATAAAAGCAAAAAACGTTGAAACCGGGACTTTAGAAAAGTTAAAAGCACTTGGATTTAAATTACAATAAATAACAAATAGTATAGAATGAAGAAATTAGCAGACATTGGATTAATCGGGTTAGCCGTAATGGGCGAAAACCTTGTATTAAACATGGAGAGTAAAGGTTTTACTGTAGCCGTGTTCAATCGTACAGTAGAAAAAGTTGATAACTTTATCAATGGTCGGGGTGCAGGTAAAAACTTTATCGGAGCACATTCCATCGAAGAACTTTGTGCTTCATTAGAACGTCCACGCAAAGTAATGATGCTGGTTAAAGCCGGTTCTCCTGTAGATGATTTTATCGATATGGTAATTCCTCACCTCGAGCCGGGAGATATTATTATCGACGGAGGAAACTCTCATTTCCCGGATACAATTCGCAGAACTAAATATGTTGAAAGCAAGGGTTTGTTGTACATCGGAACGGGTGTTTCGGGAGGAGAAGAAGGTGCCTTACTTGGGCCATCAATCATGCCGGGAGGATCGGCAGAAGCATGGCCTGCTGTAAAAGAGATTTTTCAGGCAGTTTCGGCAAAAGTTGAAGACGGTTCGCCTTGTTGTGAGTGGGTTGGAACTGACGGTGCCGGACACTTTGTTAAGATGGTTCACAACGGAATTGAGTATGGCGACATGCAAATTATTACCGAGGCTTACCAGTTAATGAAGGAATTACTGGGAATGAGCAACGACGAAATGCACCAGGTTTTCAAAAAATGGAACGAAGGAATTCTGGATAGCTACCTGATTGAAATTACACGCGATATTTTAGGCTATAAAGACGAAAACGGCGAAGAAACAGTTGAAATGATCCTCGACACTGCCGGACAAAAAGGAACCGGTAAATGGACAGGTATTTCAGCTCTCGATCTTGGCATTCCGCTAACATTGATTGGAGAGTCGGTTTTTGCCCGTTGTTTATCAGCACAAAAAGATTTACGTGTTGAGGCAGCCAAAGTAATTAACGGACCAAAGCCAGAATTTACTGGCGACAAACAACAGTTTATCGATGATATTGAAAGCGCGTTGCTTGGAGCAAAAATTATTTCATATGCACAAGGCTACAATCTAATGATGGAAGCTGCGAAAGAGCACAACTGGGATTTAAATTATGGCGATATCGCATTAATGTGGCGTGGTGGCTGTATTATTCGTTCGGTATTTTTAGGCGATATCAAAAAGGCTTTCGATAAAAATCCTGAATTACCAAACCTCCTGCTCGATCCGTTCTTCAAAGAAAAAGTGGAAGAAGCCCAGGCTGGCTGGAGAAGAGTTTGTGCCACAGCACTGGCAAACGGAGTACCAGTACCTGCACTAACCTCGGCTCTTTGCTATTTCGATGGTTTCCGCAGCGAGCGTTTGCCTGCTAATTTATTGCAAGCGCAACGCGACTATTTTGGTGCACACACTTACGAAAGAATCGATAAACCACGTGGTGAGTTTTTCCACACCAACTGGACCGGTCGTGGTGGAGATACTGCTTCGTCTACCTACAATGTATAATATTGACTTTAGATATTTCATTGCCTGATTAAAGATCATGCGATGATTAATAACAATAAAACCCGTTCTGTTAGTTTTATAAACAGAACGGGTTTATTTGTAATTTATCGCAATTCTGGAAACGTGCTTACAAATTGATCATTGCTTTTATTGCTCCGTCTTTATACGCTTCTACAATATCAAAAGCAACTCCTGTTTCTTCCAAAGAAAAATTGTGGGTTACCATTTTTTCCACATCAATTTTACCGGTAACGACCAAATCGATAGCTTCTTCAACACAATGGTTTTGCCGGCGAACATTAATGATGGTTAACTCTTTTCTGCGCACCTGATCCATATCGAAAATATATTGCGCATCCGGAGGTATTCCTACTAATACCAATTTACCGCCCGGCTTTAGAATTTTTATCGCATTTGTTACAGCTTCCTGTTTACCACTGGCTTCAAATACAACATCGAGTAACAGTTCTTCCTCTTTTATAATCTTTGCCTCCACATTTTCCGTTTCAGGATTGATCAGATATTTTGCTCCAATCTCTTTGGCCTTTTCCAGCCTGTAGTCCAAAGGTTCAATTATTCCAATATTTGTAATTCCATCGGCCAAAAGTTTCATTAAAATACTTAAACCAATAGGTCCTGATCCGAAAATACCAACCGAAGAACCAGCATTCTCAAGCCGGGCTAATTTTACAGTATAAACACCAATAGATAAAGGTTCGATTAAAGCTGCCTGTGCCGGGTTTAATTTGCCACTTACCGGAAAACAGGTAAAATCGGGCATAATAATATAATCAGCCAAGCAACCATCCAATTGGCCTGGACAGCCCAGAAATTTATTATTCCGGCAAGTATGTGGCCGTCCGGCCAAACACTGTTCGCATGTTCCGCAATGTACCGCAGGATCCACCACAACAAGATCACCAACTTTTACATTGGTAACACTTACTCCTGTTTCTTCAATAATCCCGGAGCATTCATGCCCAACCGGAAAAGGATACTTTACCACCTGACTGCCAATCTTTCCTTCGGCATAATAGTGAATATCCGATCCACAAACCCCAATGGTGCTGAGTTTTATTTTTACTTCATTCTGATTCTTAATTTCCGGGATTGCAGAATCCACCAATTCCATTTCCCGAATACCGGTAAGTACAACTTTTCTCATTTCTTTTTATCTAATCTTTCAAAATTATACTTTTTCAAGTAATTATTGTGCTGAACTGTCCTGCAAACCATTACTACAATTATCATGACATTTGTCATAATATTTACTTTACTTTAGATTTGAACGTTTTAGTAACATATTCAAAATAACATAGAAATATTTTATAACACATCTACCTATTTGACTCTCCTCTATTACAAGAACTTAACATTGAAAAAACTCGTTTTTTTAACAAATATTAATTAATTTTTAAAAATGATTAACATTTAAAACGATTTTATGTTATCTTAGCCCTGCCTTTATAAAAAAAGAGTTAGAAACTTATTAAAACTACCTTTTCTCAGTTAGACCAATAAGTTTTCTGATCTAACTAAACTAGACTATGAACAATCGGGTTATCATTTAAAGATAACCCGTTTTTTTGCTCATTATCACAAGCCTGAGGGATCACCTGCAAAAATCCGGTAGATTACTATTTTAATATTGCTGCCGCAGGCCTTCATTTTTTTCTACAAAAACGAAGCAAAAAAATATTGGTGTAAATCCCACCTATTTTTATGAAAAGTTAAGCCACTGTATAAAATAATTATATGCGAGCTAAATTTATATCAGCACGAGCTATATTAAATTAGATACGAGCAATTTCTATTTATATGCGAGCTAATTATAAATACTTGTGAGTAGAAAATAATAATTTGCGAGCTATACTCGCAAACAGATAATATATACTTGCATATAACTATTAATAGCTCGCTGGTAATTATATTTAGCATGTACAATAAATTTTATAGCTCGTAGAAGATTATTAAATACTCGTACTATAATATTCTTTGCAGGAATTTATTCGAGAGAAAAGAAAACTGAATTTAAGGGTGATTCCAAAATTTTGAAGTCCAGATTAATCCATTCCTAATTTTCTGAGATTTTTGCGAAAACGAAGGTAAAACAAGATTCCAGCAGTGCTAAGCCCCACCAGGAATCCAAACCAAATACCTTGCGGCCCCACATTCAAAAGAAAGGCAAATACATAACTTGTTGGAATCCCCACCAACAAATAAGCAATAATAGCAATGAACATTGGCACTGTAACATCAGCCATCCCGCGAAGCGTACTAAGCATTATTACCTGTAATCCATCGAAAAGTTGAAATACTGCAGCTACAATTAATAAGCCTGCCGAAATTCTAATCACCTCAATATCCGTAGTAAACAGATACGGCAATATATTTCGTCCTAAAACAAGTATCAAGGCAGATGTTGACATAAACATTAATACAAGGTGAGTAGAAGCATACGACGCCCTTTTCATCGATTTATAATCTTTTATGCCCATTTGATGACTCACCCTAATTGTGTTTGCCTGCGAGACTCCCAAGGCAATCATATAAGTAACAGTAGCCATACCCAACGCCACCTGATGTGCAGCAAGTTGAGTTTCGCCTAACCATCCCATCATTACTGCTCCTATACCAAAAGTACTTACCTCAACAATCAATTGAAATCCAATAGGCAAACCAATCCTTAGTAACGACAACACATGTTTTTTAACCATGGGCTTATAGTGTGCCAAAACAAAATATCTTCGGTAGCGCGAGTTGCGCAGAATATAAATACTAAACAACAATGGCATAATAATACGCGATACCAATGTACCAATACCAGCACCGTTTAGTCCCATGGCAGGCATTCCCAGTTTCCCGAAAATAAATACATAATTTACCAATATATTAACAACGTTTGCGGTAAGCGTAATTTGCATGGCCATTTTTGTGTTTCCCAAACCTTCAAAAAATTGTTTAAAGGTGAAAAACAACATAAAGGGAAGATAGGAAGCACACAATAGCAAATAATAGGGCTTTGCCAAACTTAATACTTCAGGACTTTGTCCCATTAGCGGTAAAAAGATATACACACTGAGCATGATTAATGCCAATCCCGTACCGGCAATCAAATGAGAGAAAATCCCGTTTTTTAACCAAACTGTAGTTTTATTCAGGTCTCCATTTCCAAAAGCTTTACCAACCAAAGGCGTAAGACCAAACGTTAGCCCCATGCCAAAAACCATACCTATAATAAACACACTATTGGCAAAAGCTGCTGCTGCCAGTTCCGAGGTTCCCACATGACCAACCATCATGTTATCAACCAATGAAACTGTAACCTGTCCAATTTGAGATAAAACAATTGGAAATGCCAATGCAAGGTTTCGCCTGTAAAAAGGAATATATTCTTTAATTTTCACGACGACAAAGATAAACTTTTGTTACAACGAGAACCAGTAACTCAGTTTTATCATAAAAGCATTCTCCGATTTCAGTTTTCTTATGTTTTTTAAACTACCAAAAACCGAAGTATTATATTTATCAATGTATTCGAAGCGACTATTAGTCCATACAAAATACAGGGTCGATCCGGTTTTATATTCCCAACGCGCCACAAAATTGGACCGGAACTCCTGAAAATCAAAATCAAAGTCAAAACTTTCAAAATCGTGATAAACAGTATTGTTATCATCAATTAACAGTCCGTCTTTCTTTTCCAATAAATCGAAACGCTCCGAAAGACTTTTCGATTTAGAATCTGCAACCCTTCTGTAATTCAAATACTTCCCGGTTGAAACATACGGACTTCCATAATACTGAAGCGAAAATTCGGGTGTAATAAAAAGTTCTGCTCTGAAAGTAGTATAAAACGTTTGACGGTCGAGCAATCCCACCAGGTATTCGCGCTTATTGTCGATTAATGAGTACCCAACATATTGGCTATTGTCTTTTAACGTTTCATAAACTGATTGACACGAGAGCAAAAACCGGTTACTTACCTGCCAGTTAACTGAGAATGCGTAATTATTAGTTTTGGTAATATCATCATCATTTCTGCTGATATTTGCATTTAAAGCCAGCATTAAATCTTTCTGTGAATTTGATTGTAAAGCCATACGAACCGTATTTGCACCATCTATTCGCAACGATGGTCCACCACGAAGTGCACGTGTATCAATCTCATTAAAAACACGATCAATCATAAAATTTAACCGCCAGTAATTCTTAAACCGCATTTTTAAATAAATATCCATATCGTCCCAGATATTTTCTCCCCCATAACTCCATTTATGTCCCTGGCTTACTTTTACCGAATAATTCAAAATAATTCCTTTTGGTCGGTTTACACGGTATTGAACATCAAAATCCTGGGAGATATAATCTGCCTGTCGCAAATAACCAATATCGTTTAAATCAACACCCGGAGAACGCCATTCAAGGGCACCATCAACCACAAATTTACCACTACGTTTTCCTCCGGAAATTTCTCCTCCCCAGCCACTCAGACTGGTTTTGGTAGGATCATAATTTAAATGATCGGCATCTTCGCGCTGGAAATAGTGTCGTGAATTACGCTGCAAACGTGCAATTGATTTTTCGCTTCCGTTACTATTTGAAGCAAAACTCTTTGCAGCAACATAATATTTCCGGTTCTTCCAGTTGTGTTCAAAATCCAATCCTCCCACCAACGAATTATCGGTTAGAAATTCCAGGTTTTCATCCTTAATATTTCGGATTGTTGAAGTAAATATTCCTCCCAACACTGTACTTCCATTGTTTAGATCCTGCTTAACCCGGCCAATTGTATAATTCGTAAAGGGTTCAACAGCTTCTTTTATCGCATCATTGGCAGTTTTAACAGTTGCCTCTTCGTGGGCAGTAACACTGTTTACAATTCCAACCGACAATCCTTTTTTGTTTTTACCGGTAAGTTTTAAAGCATTTAATATTGTAGCATTTTCCGGCATCGACATACTTTCAATCCCCTCAATATAATAGGTAGGATCATAACTTGGTTCATGTCCAATTCTTCTGGAGTAAAATAACATATCACTGCCTGAATTATACTCCAATATACTGTTCCCTTCCAAAAAGAAGGGGCGCTTTTCATCGTAGAAAGTTTCATACGAAGTCAGGTTCAGTTCCGACGGATCGGCTTCAACCTGTCCAAAATCCGGATTAAAAGTATAATCTAATGTAAAATTCGAAGTCACCCCTATTTTCCCGTCAACACCAAATCCATATTTCATTTTATCGGTAGCTTCCGGAAGATACTTGGCACTACTATATGGCATAACTTCAAAATTACGTTTGTAGGGAATATCTTTTATCCCCCGTAATTCGCCAAAAATATATACCATTGCAGGAGCATCAATGGGAATTAATTTCCATTGGCTTTCTTCACTTAAGCGGTAAATGTACCGCCAAATGTGCATGCCCCAAACATGTTCATCTTTGTTTGCAAAACGTATTTGAGTAAAAGGAATCCTCATTTCGGCGTACCATGCCGAGTCTCCAACCGATGTTTTTCCGTCCCAAACAGCATTCCAGTTAAAATCCCAGCCATATTCTCCCATGTGCATCAGATCAACTTTCTGCCCGGCAGAAGTCAGGTTAAATTCAAAAGCAGTTTGTTTATCATTATACGAATCGATGGCAATACCGGCTATATCTCCAACCGTATAGTCATCTCGTGGTCCGAGTAACGGACTCATTTTCTCAGGTTCGTTATCGTGTGCGATTACAGCGAAGTATAAATACTTATCATCGTACAGAATCTTAATTTCCGTTTCTTGCGACGGAGCTTTGGCCTGATGGGGTTGTTGTTGAATAAATCCGCCATCCCAGTTGCCCACTGTTTGCCAACATTCATCGTTTAATTTACCATCTATCTTGGGAACAAGTTCGGTTCGAGTAGCATAGTAAACCCGTTTTATACTTGCATAATGGTTCACTAACGAATCATCCGACAAGGTATACTCCATATCCTGGGCATACGAATTAAACAGACAAACTCCCAAAAAAACGACTAAATAAAGTTTAAATTGCATGGTTGGTTAAATTAATGGTCAGCTAAAATAGAATCTTTTAGGTTAACAAAAAATAATTTACGACATAAATTTAAAATTAGAACAAGTCCTTTGTATTTTCTAATAATTACAAATCAATCCAAGACATTACATATCAATTCACATTTATTAACATATTTTCATTTGTCAATTGAAAGACCAAAGGTAAATTCGATGACCAACTTTTTTCTACATTAAACAATTTTCAGAAAACCGAGTTATTTATAGCAGATTTTGAAATAGCTTAATTTTTTACTGAATTGAAAATTATATGAAGAAAATCAAAAAGATTCTAATCGCAAACCGTGGTGAAATTGCCATACGTGTAATGCGAACATGTAGAGAGCTGGACATTGAAACTGTGGCTATATATTCCGAAGCCGACCGGACATCTCTTCACGTAAGGTATGCACACGAAGCTTATTACGTTGGCAAAGCACCTTCTTCAGAGAGTTATTTAAACATCGACAAAATTATTGAAATAGCGAAACGAAGCAATGCCGATGCCATTCATCCTGGTTATGGTTTTCTGTCGGAAAATGCAGAATTCGCCGAAATATGCGAACGCGAAGGAATACAATTTATAGGTCCTTCTCCTGAAGTTATAATACGAATGGGAGATAAAATACAGGCGCGCGAAGCAATGACAGCAGCAGGAATACCGGTAGTTCCCGGTACCGATTCTGAAATTAAAACAGAAGAAGAAGTATTGGCGGTTATTGAAGAAATAGGCCTACCGGTAATGATCAAGGCTTCGGCAGGTGGCGGAGGAAAAGGAATGCGATTGGTAAAAAACCGTTCCGAAGTAGTTTCGGCTGTGCGTGCCGCACGTTCTGAGGCAAAAGCAGCATTTGGCAACGATGCGGTTTACATCGAAAAATACATTACATCTCCCCATCATATCGAGTTTCAGATACTGGCAGACCAACACGGAAATACGGTACACTTATTTGAACGCGAATGCTCTGTGCAGCGCCGGCATCAGAAAATGATAGAAGAAACACCCTCTCCCTTAATGACCGATGAATTACGCAAGGAAATGGGGAAAGCTGCTGTTGAAGCCGCCAAAGCTGTAAGTTATCACGGAGCAGGTACCATCGAATTTTTAGTTGACAACGAACTGAATTATTATTTTCTTGAGATGAATACACGCTTGCAGGTGGAGCATCCGATTACCGAACGTGTAACCGGAATTGACCTTGTAAAGCAACAAATATTCGTAGCCGAAGGACAAAAGCTGGCCTTTAAACAAGAAGATTTAAAACAAAAGGGGCATGCCATTGAATGCCGCGTATATGCCGAAGACCCGGACAACAATTTTATGCCCAGTGCCGGAAAAGTATATAAAATATCAGCCCCGCTGGGACTTGGAGTTCGAACCGATGGTTATGTTTATGAAGGTTATGAAATACCGATCTACTACGACCCAATGATTTCGAAACTTATAGTTTGGGGTAAAACCAGAAACGAAGCAATTGCCCGTATGCGGCGAGCCTTATACGAATACAAAATAACGGGAGTAAAAACTTCAATTAAAATGCTGGAGCGGGTAATGAATAACGAAAATTTTATCTCCGGAAATTATGACACTCATTTTATTGAAAAGAATCAGGATCAGCTTCTATCTTCGGGGCCTAAAAAAGATCCTGTTGATATGGTAATTATTGCTACGCTTATTGATTATCTGGATAAAATCGGAACCACTGAAGCAAACACCAAAGAATTTGCACCGGCACAAAGTCGCTGGAAAAAAATCCCTTATGTAAATCATTTTTAATCGAAAACTATGGCAATTGAAATAAAAGTAGGCGACAGAGTAGCCTGGGTTAACCTGTTAAAACAAGACGGAAATATTCTGGAGGTAGATGTGGATGGTAAAATTTACGAAGTAGATTTAATGCACACTGCCGATGGTACTTTTTCTATTTTGGAAGGAGGTCACTCTTACAATATTGAGCTGGTTCCCGATTCTTCTCCTAAAAAATATACGGCTTATACTCTTTACGACACCTTTGATGTTGAAGTAATAGACGCCGAAGCAAGATACTTATTAAACAGAAATGCGAATGGTGCCTCGTCGGGCGAAAACAAAATAACCTCGCCTATGCCGGGTAAGGTTGTTAACGTTTTGGTTAGCGAAGGAGATATAGTTAAGGAAGGCGAAACTGTTGTTATCATTTCGGCCATGAAAATGGAGAGTGAGTATAAAGCGCCCAAAGATGGAGTAGTTAAAAAAGTATATGTAAAAAACGAAGAAACAATTGACGGAAACCAAATATTAATTGAACTCGACTAAAGCAAAAATCGATATGAATTTAAGTGAAAAATACCGCCAACTGGAAGAATTTAATGCCAAAGCCGAAGAAGGTGGAGGTAAAACAAGAATTGAAAAACAACATGCTGCCGGAAAAAAAACAGCACGCGAAAGAATAAAACAGCTGCTTGATCCGGGCACATTTAACGAAATAGACAAGTTAATGACCCACCGGAATTACGATTTCGGAATGGAAACTCAAAAGATTCTGGGTGACGGACTGATCTCCGGCTATGGAAAAGTAAACGGCCGGTTAGTATATGTTTTCGCACAAGACTTTACTGTTTTTGGTGGTTCGTTAAGCCGCGCCAATGCCGATAAAATTGTAAAAATACAGGAACTGGCTTTAAAAATGGGCGCACCTGTTATCGGCCTGAACGATTCGGGTGGTGCACGTATTCAGGAAGGTGTTGAAAGTTTGGCAGGCTATGCCGACATCTTTTACAACAATGTTATTTCGTCGGGTGTTATTCCGCAAATTTCGGCCATACTCGGGCCATGCGCCGGAGGAGCAGTGTACTCCCCTGCCCTTACCGATTTCATTTTTATGGTGAATGAAAAAAGCCACATGTTTGTTACCGGTCCCGAAGTAATTAAAACAGTTACACACGAAGATGTTTCGAAGGAAGAACTGGGTGGTGCAAATACCCACAATACCAAAAGTGGTGTTGCCCACTTTAATGGCAGCGACGAAGATCAAACCCTGATGATGGTACGTGAATTGTTGAGCTTTCTGCCTTCAAATAACTTGGAAGATCCTCCGGTGAAACCAACTGTCGATCCATCGGACCGGACTGAAGAAAGTTTACAGGAAATTGTTCCGGCTGATCCGAACAAGCCTTACGACATGCACGATATTATTCAGAATGTAATAGACAACAAACACTTTTTGGAGGTACAACAGCAATATGCACAAAACATTATCGTAGGTTTTGCACGCTTTGCCGGTAAACCTGTCGGGATTGTGGCCAACCAGCCCGCTCACCTTGCCGGCGTTTTAGATATCAATTCGTCGGTAAAAGCAGCACGGTTTGTACGTTTTTGCGATGCTTTTAATTTGCCGCTTGTAACTTTTGTTGATGTTCCGGGATTTTTACCGGGTACCAACCAGGAATTTGGTGGCATTATAAAACACGGAGCAAAATTATTATATGCATTTGCCGAAGCCACTGTTCCAAAAATAACCGTTATAACCCGTAAAGCATATGGAGGAGCTTACGATGTAATGTCAAGCAAACATATTGGAGCTGACGTAAACCTGGCCTACCCAACTTCCGAAATTGCAGTAATGGGGCCCGAAGGCGCCATTAACATTATTCACCGTAATGGATTAAACGAAGAAGAAAGAGCAAAGGCAGTAGCCGATTATCGCGATAAATTTGCGAACCCGTATAAAGCAGCATCACTGGGATATATCGACGAAATTATTAATCCGCGCGATACCCGTAAAAAGGTTATTGATGCTTTGGATATGACACAAAATAAGCGTAAGTCGAACCCACCGAAAAAGCACGGAAATATACCTCTTTAAAAAAGATTAATTAAGATAGTTAGAGATTGATAAAGATTGATTAGGGCACACAAACAATCTTTTATCAATCTCTTATCTATCTCCTTTCAATCTTCCATCAATCTTTTTTAATCACCTCTCCCTCATTGTTAACAAAGCCTTTACTCACATAAAAAACCTGTAAACTGTTTGATAAATAACATTTTATTTCTATTTTTGCGCGTCCAAAATTTTGGATTTTAATATTTAATAAATTAAAAATTAGACGATTATGTTGAATCAGTACGAAACCGTTTTCATTTGTACTCCCGTTTTATCTGAGCCACAGGTAAAGGAAGCGGTAAACAAATTCAAGGACATCATCGCCAGCAATGGAGGTGAATTGATCCATGAAGAAGATTGGGGCATGAAAAAACTGGCTTACCCAATCCAGAAGAAATCTACTGGCTTTTATCATTTGTTTGAATTTAAAGCCGATCCTTCATTTATTACTAAAATGGAGACTGACTTCCGTCGTGACGAGCGTGTAATCCGCTTCATGACCGTAAAACTTGACAAATATGCTGCGGCATATAGCGAGAAGAGAAGAAAACTTCGTAAAGAAAAATCAGAAAAAAAGGAGGCGTAAATCATGGCACAAGCAAGTGAAATCAGATACCTGACTCCACCGTCAGTAGAAATCAAAAAGAAAAAATATTGCCGTTTCAAGAAAAACGGAATTAAGTATGTTGATTACAAAGACCCTGAGTTTTTGAAAAAATTCCTGAACGAGCAAGGTAAAATTTTACCTCGTCGCATTACCGGAACTTCGTTAAAGTATCAACGCAAAGTTGGACAGGCTGTTAAACGTGCCCGCCAGGTTGCTTTGTTACCATTTGTAACCGATATGATGAAATAAGGAGGACTTGAAATGGAAATTATATTAACACAAGACGTAGAGCGTTTAGGAAGCAAGGACGACATTGTAACGGTAAAAGACGGTTACGGACGTAACTTTTTAATTCCTTCGAAAAAAGCAATTGTTGCTACCGAATCGGCTAAAAAAGTTTTGGCTGAAAACATTAAACAACGTGCTCACAAAGAAGCTAAATTGAAAGAGGCAGCTACTAAAATTGCAGAGCAAATTGTTGCTAAGAAAATTACTATTGGTGCTAAAACAAGTACTTCGGGCAAAATTTTTGGTTCGGTTAACACCATCCAATTGGCTGAAGCTATTAACAAAAAAGGATTCGAAATCGACCGCAAGCAGATTTCTATTCCTGAGGATAGCATTAAAGAAGTGGGTACGCACACTGCAAAGATTAAACTACACAAAGAAGTTGTGGTTGAAATTGAATTTGAAGTTGTTGCTGAATAAATATTTAGTAGCAAACACAATACTAAAACGACTTAAAAGGGTTTCCGGTTTCGGAAGCCCTTTTTCTTTTGTTGCCTCCCTCAAAAAAAGAAACATTCTTAAGTCCGGAAAAAATGATGCTACCAGATCCAGCCTAGGGTAATTTTGCATAATCAGCAAAGGGTATAATATTTATAACAGGTGGTATTCTTTTCTATCACTTGTGACAAATTATTTTTCCTCTTGAGATAAATTAGTCTATAACTTGTGTCTACATTGCTTAACACCTGTAATCCTTCTTTTTTTTATAAAGATGCAAGCTTCAATCCTCAAGTTTCAGGTTTTTATAGCATTTAATCCAAAACTCAGCCTCTAATAAAAAAAGATGGCATCCCAGTTAAAATCCCAGAAATGCCATCCTTATTCCTATAGATGTTTTATACTTCTATTCCTTTACAGCAATGGTTTCTATCTCAACCATTACACCCAGCGGCAATTCTTTTACCGCAAATGCAGCACGCGCCGGAGGATTCTCATTATAGAATTCGCCATATACTTCGTTCATGGCTTTAAAATTGGCCATATCGCTTAACAGACAAGTCGACTTTACCACATCGGCAAACGAATAACCTGCTTCGGTTAAAATAGCTTCTATATTTTGCATTACACGTAGCGTTTGTTCTTTTATTCCACCCTCTACAATTTTCATAGTTTCGGGTACCAAAGGCACTTGTCCGGAAACATATAAAGTACCGTTTACTTCCACTGCCTGACTATACGGGCCAATTGCCGCCGGTGCTTTTGTTGTTGCAATAATTCTTTTCATATCACTATAAAATTTTGAAATTAAATATTGTATTACCCAAAAGTATTTTTTAGAATGCCCTATCGTAGTGGCTCTTTTGTTTCTGAATTTTCAGGTCTTGCAACATCGATGAAGAAGCACTAATGGTAAAACTATAGCTTTTTCTAAATCCAAACGGAACAAAGTTAAACGACATATTCCAGCAGTGCAGGTCGCGCGTTAAATTAAATGTAGTAAACGAGAACTCCATTGCTTCAATATCGAAGTTTGTATTGGCACTTAACTTCCATTTGTCGGTAATACTTAGGTTACCTCTCATTCCAAGTGTTTGTGTTACTTTACCCTTTGGATTCGATCTGGAAGCCCCTGAATAATTTAAACTATAATCGAAGCTAAAGTCCCAGGGCATACTAAAATCGGCATAATTTTCGAAAATAGGCAGAACTTCGGCATCCTGAACCATCTCGCTTTCGCCGGGATTTCCTTCGACTCCTTCATTGCTGCTACTTTCTTTTGTTTCCTTATCCTTATTCTTAGATTTAAAATTCATTCCAAACGATAAATTGGCCCGGGTTACACGCCCTAGTTTTCCAATACCGCGGCGTTCGTTCCAAACATATTTATGAATTCGTCTGTAATTCTCATCAACCATATACGGATCGAGGGTAGTTCCCATATTTATGCTAACACCTGCAACCGTTGTTCGTGCACGAACACTAATAGGTGCCAGGTTTAACGAATCGGCAATTAGATTATACGATGATGATAAGCTTAAATTATCGATCAGTTTTACCTTCCTAAATTTTTGTTCTTCATCTGTTTTTGTAGAATCACGGGTATCGAGCACTTTCATTTCCAAATTATTGGTTAACGAGAATGAAATGGCTCCCGACTCTCCCCTGCCCGGCGATCCTCCGTAAACTCCACCAAGGTTAGTATCGTAATAGTATGTTGTCGAATCGCGTACGATTTCCTGCCAATATCCAAATTTCTCCTGTCCAAAATCCGGTCGGTAGCTAAATCCGATTGATGGTGTCATTTTATGCCTGATCCCCTTTATTTTTGAATTGGGATTACGTGGCAAAAACATTCCGTAAATATTGGTCGATGAACTTATACTGTATGCATAATCGTAAACCCGGTTCAGTCCGGTTATGGTATCTATTCTTACATCATCCGGAATTCCGGAAGGATTGTTTGCATACTCGGTACCTTCTTCATATATATAATTGAACTTTTTAAAGTACCATTTTTCGTTGTAACTAATACCCGGGCTAAAATTGATGTATTTAAACAAGTTAAAACTTGGAAACGAAATGGGAAGATTGTGTTTGATACCGTTTTTCCAGTCGGTTGCAAACGAACTGCTCAAAATTTCATTTTCTTTTGCCGAAATCGAATTTTTTAAGTTACCCGTATAGTTTAATCCGAACTTCTCGTAAAACTTAATCTTTCCACTCCTGTTCTTTTTGCGGAACGGGTAGATTTTAGCCATACTAAAGGTCATTTCTGGCAACGACAATGTCATTGAACTATCTCTGGTATTCTGCGAATGACGAAGGTTCACCGACATATTAAAAGGTGTATTTTCGAACTTCTTCGAGAAAGAAATACTCGACGATTTTGTGGTTGTAAGGTAATCGCTTGAATTATACGCATTTTGTTTGTCGTAACCGCTCGACGATAAATTCACGCTTGCTGAGAAGGTACTGCTTGGATTTGCTTTCGCATCCTGCGAATGCGACCACATTAATTTATATTGTTTCGATTTTGAATATGAATCCTGGCCTTCCTCTCCGTATTTATTAATACCATAATCGAAACCTAGATTTCCGCTAAACTTATATCGTTTGCGATAATTTGTTTTAATATGCGTTCCCCACGATCCTCTTGAATAAACATCTCCTGTAACAGCCACGTCGAAGTAATCGCTGGCAGCCCAGTAATAACCTCCTTCGCGCAAAAAGAAACCACGGTTTTGTTCCTCTCCGTATTTAGGTATTAAAATTCCGGATGAGTAAGTAGGCGAGTTGGGGAAATAGCCAAATGGAATTAAAGGAAAATAGATTGGAAAATCTTCCAATACCATATACGCCGGCCCTGTAATAATTTTTTTATTCGAAATTACCTTGGCTTTGGTCATATGCAAATAAAAGTGCGGATGATCAGCATCGCAGGTAGTATACTTGGCCTGCTCGGTAATAAATACTTCTTTCCCAATTTTCTTGGTTCTGTCGCTATGAATATAACCTTCGCCTTGTTGCGAAACAACTTTGGTAATAAAAGCCTTTTGCGATTCGAAATTATACCGCATGGTTTCCGATTCATATTCCTCCGATCCCTGTTTAAACACCGGCTTTTGAGTTAGCTCGCCCAGCGAATCAGCAATTCCTTCGGCAAAAATCTCTTTGGTCTCCAGATCCAGTTCGATATAATACGCATTAAGCTCTATATCCTGGTAGTTCACTTTGGCCGAGTTGTACAAATATACTTTCTGTCCGTCAATAGAAACCACCATTGAGTCCAGGGCATTGTATGTAATCGGATTATCAAGGAAAGTCTTGTTCACCGAATCTACAGCTATACTGTCCTGATCCATTTCTCCGGTCAGGGTTGTGTCAATCTCTCCTACACGAACAATTGAAGTGTCAATTGGTGCTTTATACTCATCTGCTAGGGTAATTGTTGGTTCCTGTCCCCACAATAGAATAGGAAAAACAACAATTATATATGTTATGATTATCTTGTACAAAATATATTATGATTTTAACCTTACTCTGGCTCGACAAAAATAGAAATATGGGCTTTACTATTGCGCTAATAAATGTAAAATATTTCTAATATTTATATTTTTACGATATTAACCGTTATGTATGAATATTTGGCGCCAAAAATAAATGCAATAAATATAATAACGAAACAATTTCATCTGTTTATATATTGAAAAGTGTTTAAGAAAAAATGAACAGTAAAATCAGAATACAAATTACACTGACAATTACCTTTCTTTTGGGTTCTCTGTGGGGAGGGTGTCTTTCTGTTCATCCTGCAGAAAAGGATAACACAAAGATTTCGGTAGTAGTAATTGATCCGGGACATGGAGGGAAAGACTTTGGTGCCTCAGTTGGTAATGCCCGCGAAAAAGATATTGTTCTGGACATTGCATTAAAACTTGGAAACACCATTAAAAAGAATTATCCCGACATAAAGGTAGTCTACACCCGCAGCAACGATGTATTTATTCCGCTGTACAAACGCGCCGATATTGCCAATAAAAACGATGCCGACCTGTTTATTTCCATCCATGTAAATGCGGTCGATGCAAAATATGTTCAGGGAACAGAAACATTTGTACTGGGGCTTCACCGTAATGACGACAACCTGAAAGTAGCGCAAAAAGAAAATGCCGTAATTCTACTGGAGGACGATTACAATTTAACCTATGAAGGTTTCGATCCCAATCTTCCCGAGTCGTATATAATGTTTGAAACCATGCAGGCAGAATTCCAGGAGCAAAGTGTAATGCTGGCTTCAAATATTCAAAACCAGTTTCGCGATTATTCAAAACGCGTCGACAGAAGTGTAAAAATGGCCGGATTCCTTGTATTACGCAGAACCACCATGCCTAGTGTACTTATTGAGACAGGCTTTTTAAGCCATTCAAACGAAAGAAATTATTTACTTAGCGAATCAGGGAAGGCAAGTTTGGCACAGGCAATCTTCAAGGCTTTTTCGACTTACAAAACCAACATTGAAGAAAAAAGTAAATTTAACCTGGTAACCAACAACCTTGATGAATCACTCCCCAATGAGTCAATAAAAGCCACACAACCAACAACAGCTAAAAAGGTATTAACCGAAACAGCAAACATAACTTCAGAAAATATCGACATTAAAACAAAGACAGAACCGGATCTGTATTTTTCAGTACAAATTATGGCCTTAAAAAAGAAACTAGACCCCACACCTGAAAACTTTAAGGGAGAGAAAACTATTTTCCGAATTGATGCCACAAACATCAGCAGGTATTTTTCGGGTAAGTTCGATTCGCAGACGGAAGCCAATGCTGAGAAAGAGAGGATTAGCACAAAATATAAGAACGCTTTTGTTGTGGCATTCAAAAACGGGAAGTTAATTTCTGTAAAAAACGCAACGAATAAAAGGTAAAAAAGGCTGAATTATCTACTTTTACACTAAAATTTGTAATTTTCAACAATGAGAATATCAAAATTCACTCGACTAGGACTTTTAATCGTATTTTCTCTAACCGTATTAATTTGGGGCTTGAGCTACCTCAAAGGAAATGATATTTTTAAACGAAACGACTACTATCATGTAGTATACAACCGAATAGACGGATTGTCAAAATCGGGAAAAGTTATGCTAAACGGGTTCCAGGTAGGCCAGGTAAGCAATATTATCTTCGCTCCAGATAATAGCGGGCGGTTGATTGTTACATTTTCTGTTGATACCGATTTTAAAATCCCCCGTAATTCCGTTGCTCAAATAATTAGTAGCGATATTATGGGTACACGTGCCATGAAAATTAATTTCAGTAACGAAAAAGAATTTTACCAAAGCAACGACACGCTTCCCGGGGAAGTTGAAAAAGATTTAAAGGAACAGGTAAGCATGCAGGTACTTCCTTTAAAATCGAAAGCCGAAGAATTACTTGGGACTGTTGACTCGGCAATAACAGTACTGACTGTAATATTAAACGAAGACGCTCGCGATAATCTCACCGCAAGTTTTCAGAGTTTCAACAAAACAATGGATAACCTGGAATCGACCACTGCAGAACTGGAGAACCTGGTATCAACACAAAAAGATACCATTAAAAATATATTCACGAATGTAAACCAGCTAACTGAGGTATTTAAAAACAACGCCCGAAATCTGGAAACCATTATGCAAAATTTAAGTTCTTTCAGCGATACGCTTTCCAATGTTTCGGTTTCGCCCATGCTGGCAAATCTTACAGAAGCTTCAAACCAGGTTTTACTTACACTTGAAAAACTAAACAGCGATAAAAGTACAGCTGGTCTGCTTTTAAACGATACAGAATTATATAACTCGATAAATGCGCTGGCTGAAAATATGGCTTTTCTTGTTGGCGACATTCAACAAAATCCCAAACGCTATCTTAAATTTTCGGCCATGGACTTTGGCAAAGAAGTTTATATTAATACCAAAGACGATGCTTCATCGAAAAATATAATATTTAAGGTACACCTTGTCTCTTCTAAAACTAAAGTAGAAACAAACAGCAGTGTGTTCTCTAATTTAAAAAACGTGGAAGAATATTATGCAGGAGGAGTTTATTCCTATTTAATAGGTGCAACAGGAGTTTATTCTGAAATTGAAGAATTACACCAGTCGGTTAGAAAACAATTTCCGGAATCAAGTATCGTTGCTTTTAAAAACGGACGGTTGATAAAATTAGAAAAAGCTTTAAAATCCATTCGGTAATTAATACCTTTTTATAGCTATTAACATGCATTTTAACAAACAACCCTACCACTACCTACCAGTGATTGCCTTACCTGTCAAGGGATTGAGCATAACTGCCTAATTGTTAGCACATTAAAAATATTAAAAAAAAATAAGGTTTTAAATAGCTGATAAAGAATCCACTAAGAAAATAAAGATATTAACAATAGTTTGGTGATTTTTTTTTTCACTTTTTTTTCGCAAATTTTGTTCTCGGAATATCACTTAGGAAATTTTTGTAGAACCTCAATTATCCAGCAATTCTAAATGAGTAACGAATACAAATCTGCATGGGAGAAATGCCTTAACGTTATTAGAGATAACGTTCCTAACAGCAGCTTTAAAACATGGTTCGAACCAATTGAACCTGTTAAATTAGAAAACAAAGTTTTAACAATTCAAGTGCCCAGTGCTTTCTTTTATGAGTATCTGGAAGAACAGTTTATCGACATTCTGCGAAAAACATTGCGTATGGTTTTAGGCGTCGGAGCAAAACTTGAATACAATGTAGTTCTTAGCAATAAGAATAGTAATGAACCGTACACTGTTAGTTATCCGACTAACAATAACAACAAAATTCAGAATAAGCCTTTAACGGTGCCTTTTAGATCTGAAGAAAAGGCCACCATTAAAAACCCGTTTATTATTCCGGGAATTCAGAAGTTGCAAATCGATCCGCAATTAAAACCTGATAATACTTTCGAGAATTATGTGGAAGGTGATTGTAACCGTTTGGCAAGAAGTGCCGGTTATGCCGTTTCGCAAAATCCGGGAGGAACCGCTTTTAATCCATTAATGATATATGGAAATTCGGGATTAGGAAAAACACACCTTTCGCAGGCTATTGGAATAGAAGTAAAAGAACGTTTCCCCGACAAAGTTGTGCTTTATGTAAATGCCAACAAGTTTCAAACGCAATTTACCGAAGCGACACGTAATAATAATCGTAACGACTTTCTGCATTTTTACCAGATGGTAGATGTGTTAATTCTTGACGATGTACATGAATTTGCCGGGAAAGAAAAAACACAGGAAACATTTTTCCATATCTTCAATCATTTACACCAGATGGGTAAACAGCTGATTCTTACATCAGACAAACCACCTATCGAACTTAAAGGAATGGAGCAGCGCCTGTTGTCGCGTTTTAAATGGGGTTTAACTGCCGACTTGCAAACACCTGATTTTGAGACACGCATGGAAATATTGCGACGTAAAGTATATAAAGACGGTATTTCACTTTCTGATGAAGTACTTGAATATATTGCATCGCATGTTACCAATAATGTACGAGAACTGGAAGGAGCATTGGTTTCATTACTAGCTCAGTCGATGTTAAACAAGCGGGAAATAACACTCGAACTGGCAGCAAAGCTTATAACAAAGCTGGTTAAAAATTCGAAACGCGAACTTTCAATCGAGTACATTTCGAAAGTAGTTTGCGATTACTTTAGCATGCCGGTTGATGCACTTCAGGCTAAAACACGTAAAAGAGAGATTGTACAAGCCCGCCAGATTGCTATGTACTTCTCGAAAAGCCTGACGAAATATTCGCTTGCAAGCATTGGTGCACAAATTGGAAGTAAAGACCACGCAACCGTTTTACACGCTTGCAAAACGGTAAATAATTTAAAAGATACCGACAAAAACTTCCGACAATTTGTTGAAGACATAGAAAAGAAATTAAAGATGTAATTTGGAGGCAGGCTTTTTAGCCTGCCTTTTTTATGCCATTATATGGGATATCTTATTTTAAGCATACTTTCTTCCTCGATGATTTATGTGGCGTTCCGAATTGCTAAAGATTACGATTGCAAACTTACCTCTTTAATTACCTATAATTACCTGGCCGCAACTATTTTGGGTGTCTTGTTTTTTCACCCTTTCAAATCTGCTTCTTTTGAATACTCAGCCCACTGGCTTCCTTTCGGACTTTTACTGGGAGTATTATTTATTGCTATGTTTTTCCTTATTGGCAATTCGTCGCAAAAAGCAGGAATTACTGTTACCACACTTGCCAATAAGTTATCGTTGGTATTTCCGGTACTTTTTTCACTGTTCTATTTTAACGAAAAAATTTCAGCACTAAAATATTTTGGTTTGGGTACAGCGATAATTGCAGTTGTATTAACCGTTTACAAAAAAGACATTACTAAAAATCATTCTTTTCACATTCTTCTACCGCTGCTTATTTTCTTTGGAAGCGGATTGGTAGATTCTGTTGTAAAATATGTACAGGCCTTAAAAATTTCGGAGAACGAAATTGCTTTATATACTACGGTTGTATTTTTTGTGGCGTTTTTATGTGGTGTTTCTGTCACGCTAATTGGCAAAAACAAAAAGTTTGATTACAAAACTCCTACCCTGCTACTAGGAATATTATTAGGAGTAGCAAACTTTGGCTCGCTTTATTTCTTTATAAACGCATTAAATAAATCGAATTTAGAAAGTTCGCTGGTTTTTGCACTAAACAATATGTCGATTGTTGCATTTACCGCACTTTTAGGCATCTTATTATTTAACGAAAAGCTGAATAAAATTAACTTTGCAGGAATTGTAATGGCCATTATCAGCCTCTATTTTTTACTATAATGAACGATGTTTATAAAACTATAGAAAAAGAAAGCACCGGTTACTTTAAAGATAAAGGCAGCAAGTTCTATTCGTACGCCTATCCGATAACAAACGAAGACGAGGTAAAAGAAATTATACTGAAGTTAAAGAAAGAGCACCACAGCGCCAGACACCACTGCTACGCCTGGCGTTTAGGAACCGAAGAAATTAAAACACGTGCTAACGACGATGGCGAACCTTCGTCAACAGCAGGCAAACCAATTTTAGGGCAGTTGCAAAGTTTCGAAGTAACAAATGTACTGGTAGTTGTGGTCCGGTATTTTGGCGGCACCCTGCTTGGCGTTAGCGGATTAATAAACGCCTATAAAACGGCAACTACCGAAGTTTTAAACAATTCGGAGATTAAAACCAAACTAATTGAAAATACTTTCGAGCTAAATTTTGGCTACGAAGTACTTAATGCGGTTATGCAAGTTACGAAACAAGAAAATCTGAACATAGTAAATACCGATTTTCAGGAAAAATGTAAGTTACTTTATACAATTAGAAAAACAGAATCAGAAAAAATTCAGGCTATTTTTACTAACATTTACGGGGTTACAATCAACAAACTGAACTAGCCCCGGTAATGTTAATAAAATGCTGATAAGTACAGTAAATTCTTTCATTATAAACAAGTGAAACAAGTTATTTTTGAAATCATGATGCAACGCGTGATATTCCAATCCGGCACTCTCCGAATTAGGTATAAAAGCCTAAAAAAGAAGGTTCTGTTTTCCAAAAGTTGCATTGAACGATTTTTAAAAGCAATCGTATTTTCCGAAAAAAAACAAATACTTTTTTTTCTAATTATCGAAAGCCAACATTTTATTTTTAAAAATGTTGGCTTTCTTTTGTTTAGTCAATCAAATTCAAAAAATCAATATTAAGGCAATGAAGAAGGATTTAATTTCTATTACAGATTTCACGAAAGAAGAATATCTGAGAATTATGGAACTGGCAGCCGATTTTGAGAAAAATCCAAACCAGGAATTATTAAAGGGAAAAGTCGTTGCTTCCCTTTTTTTTGAGCCATCAACACGAACCCGCTTAAGTTTCGAAACAGCCATTAGTCGTTTGGGGGGACGAATAGTGGGTTTTGCCGATCCTGATAGTTCGAGTGCAACCAAGGGCGAAACCTTGCACGACACCATAAAAATGGTTAGCAATTATGCCGACCTAATTGTAATGCGTCATCCTTTGGAAGGAGCAGCGCGTTATGCCGCAGAGGTTTCAAAAGTTCCGGTAATTAACGCAGGCGACGGTGCCAATCAGCACCCAACCCAAACCCTGCTTGATTTGTATTCAATCCTAAAAACACAGGGCACACTCGATAACCTGAACCTTTTTATGGTTGGCGATCTTAAATATGGAAGAACGGTGCACTCGTTGCTTCAGGCCATGTCGGAGTTTGAAAACCCAATTTTTAACTTTATCTCGCCAGAGGTACTGCAAATGCCGCGTGCTTACAAACATCATCTCGAAGAAAAAGGAATACGATATTTCGAACATGAAGAATTCACCGATATTATTTCAGAGGCCGATATTATTTATATGACCCGGGTTCAAAAAGAACGGTTCTCCGATCCGATTGAATACGAAAAAGTTAAGAATATATATATTCTGAAAAACGCAATGCTCGAAAACACAAAACCAAATGTCCGGATTCTTCATCCTCTGCCCCGTGTAAACGAAATTAGCACCGATGTAGACAGCAATGAAAAAGCCTACTACTTTGAGCAAGCTCTGAATGGAATGTACACACGCGAAGCAATTATAGCACATGTAATGAACCTTAAATAATTTTACGATGAACGCGAACAGCAAAAAGAAATTAAAACTGAAAGTTAGTGCGATTAAAGATGGCACTGTAATAGACCACATTCCTGCTAAAAACTTATTTAAGGTAATTACGATATTAGGACTGGATAAAATTAAAAATCAAATTACGTTTGGAACCAATCTCGATAGTAAGAAACTTGGAGCCAAAGCAATTATTAAAGTTTCCGATAAGTTTTTTGAAGACGACGAAATCAATAAAATTGCATTGATTGCACCTCATGCCAAGCTAAATATTATTAAGGATTATGATGTTGTTGAAAAGAAAATTGTTGTAACACCAAAAAAAATTACAGGCATTGTAAAATGTTTTAATCCCAAGTGTATTACCAACAACGAAACAATAACTACTTGTTTTAAAGTAATTTCGGAAGAACCGATTGCACTTAAATGCAAATACTGTGAAAAAATTACAGCCGACGATCAAATTGTAATGTTGTAATAAAATAACTTTTCGTGCGAAATCCGCCTTTCAAGAATAATGGAAAGGCGGATTTTTTTATATATTTGCAAGCCTTAAGCCCAGTTGGCGGAATTGGTAGACGCGCTAGTTTCAGGGACTAGTATCCGTATGGATGTGAAGGTTCGAGTCCTTTACTGGGCACAAAAAAGAGAGTTAAATAACTCTCTTTTTATTTTACATCCGTTTGTTTTTAATACTCCATCACTTATTTGTGGGATCAAGCCAATGAAAGCCGGAATCGGCAACTTTGTTGTACCAATGTGCCAATTTTGTATAAGCCACAGCTTTATCAAAGCCCCGAATATTATGGAGCTTTGATACTCTAATTTTTTTTATTAAGTTTTCAATATATTAAAATTAAGCACAACAGCTATTTTTATACAAATACTTTGAATGTAGTTATTGGACATCATTGTTGTGATATAATTGCAGCATAACCTCCTCCTTTTTTCATCGGAATTTGTATTTCATCACCAGAGTTAACAACAATCTTTGTCATGGCAAAATCGGCAGCATGTTTGTTTGCATTAATCCCATCTTTCCAAATTCGCATGGTATGTTTTCCTTTTGGCAAGAAATCAAGTTTAACTGTTAATGAACGTTCATCCCAGTCTGTCATTGCCCCAATGTACCATCTGTTTCCGGCTTTACGCGCAACGGCAATGTAATCAGAAACCTTTGCTGCAAGTACTTTGGTGTCATCCCATTCAGTTGGTACTTGCGACAAAAACTTCATACACTCTGGCTCACGGTAGTAATTCGATGGATTATCAGCAAGCATCTGTAAAGGACTTTCGTAAACCACGTACATGGCTAATTGATGACAACGTGTTGTAGAGCTCATTGGCTCAGTGAAAATTGCTTTAAAGTTGTCTTTTCGGGCATTGAGCATAGCACCGGGAGTATAGTCCATTGGACCTGCTACCATTCGGATAAATGGTAAGGTTACATTGTGTTCTGGCGTTACTACATCCGACCACTTACAGTTTTCAAGTCCGCGTACCCCTTCACTGGTAATTACATTGGGGAAAGTCCGTGAAATTCCGGTTGGTTTATAAGAACCATGGTAATCAACCAGTAATTTTTGATCAGCAGCTTTTTGTGCAACCAAATAGTAGTAATCTACCATCCATTGGTCGTCGCGTTGCATAAAATCAACTTTTATTCCTTTAACGCCCCATTTATTAAATGTTGTTAATGCCTGATCCAGTTTATCGTAAAGAGCTTTCCAGGTAACCCATAAAATAACGTCAACATTTTTCTTTTTGCCATAAGCTACAAGCTCTTTGATGTTAATGGCATCATTAACTTTTAATACATCTTCTAAATGATACCATCCTTCATCGAGAATAATATATTTAAGATTATACTTGGATGCAAAGTCAATATAATATTTGTATGTTTTTGTATTTATACCAGATTCGAAATCAACGCCATATATATTGTTGGCATTCCACCAGTCCCAAGCTACTTTCCCTATTTTAATCCAGTTGGTTTTACCAATCCTGTTTGGACTTGCCAATTGGTAAATTAGTTCAGACGTAATTAACTGTTTATCTTCTCCGGCAATAATCATTACACGCCAAGGGAAGGCACGTGGGGCTTTTATTTCTGCAAGATAATTGGCATACTTGGTAACCTTTACATCACGATCACTGGTTTGCTTTGTTTCTAGTGGAAATCCGGCAAATTTACCTTTCAGCATATTGGGAGTTTCAGTTCCCTGTAAGAACATGCCTGGGTACGATTCTAAATCCGATTCCGATATATACATTTTGGCACCTCCGGGCAGTTCAACCAGCATTCCTGTTGAGCCAAACCGGTCAGTGGTAATATTGGCTAATTTTTCAACGCTATACCCACGTTCCTGATGCGAGTACATGCTTGATTCTTCAGGAAACCAGACCTTATTGTTTGCTGTAAAACAGAAATTAACATCTTCTGATATTACCTTGTAGTTTCCAGTCCGGTTTAGTTTCCACCTATAGGCAATGCCATCGTTATATGCCCGGAATATCAGGTTGTAATCTCCTTTAAACTGAATCGTTAATTCATTATAATTATCCTGGATTTGTTCAAACTTCCGTTTAACCACAGGTTCAATTATAGTTGAGACAGAGCTGGTTTCTACATTGCGGATTTGAGCGGATTTTCCCAGTTCTACTCCTTCGGAAAGTGACATCGCAATTGCAGATGGTGCTAATATCACATCTCCATTCAATTGTATTGAATATGACACCTTATCTTGCACATCAATGGTTACTTCAAGCTTTCCATCGGGCGATTTTAAACGGTTCTCTTTTGCAAAACAGCTTATGCTAGTCAGGCAACATGCAGCTGCCACTAAAAAAAAATCTTTTAACTTCATTTTCTTTTTAAAATTTGTATTGATATTCAATAAAACATTAATTCCAGTTTACAAATACATTTGAGTTCTGATCAATCGTAATTTTCCATTTCCCCCCATTCACTGATAGTCGTTTTTAAATCAATCTTCATTTTCTTAAATTGTTGTTTCAGGCAATTGTGGAAAACTTGTTTCCTTTTTGTTGCATGCGGACAAAATAATAGGCACAAAACATTAAAAAGAATAGAACTGATTTAGATATATAATATTTCTGGTTCATATTATTTCTGCGTTCTTAAGTTTCTTTTTGTGATTCAATAATGAAATCTTTTAAAGTTCGTATAACAAGATTGAATCCAATAGAGGTAACCTTATAGCAGTTTTATTTTTATCACTTTGTTGGAGGAAACTAACTTCTCAAAAACCTTGTTCTTCTCTTCAAAAACTACAACTTTAAGTCTAGTCCCAACTCGATAAACCTCGATGTCGAATACCTTTCCAAAAGCGTTAATTTTTCGTAAGGCCATCTTGTCCCATTCTTTGGGTAACCTTGGAAGTAATTCAAATGTTTGTAAGCCGGATGGACGGATTCCAAACAGGCCTTCAGTAAATATGCGACAGTACAATCCGCTTTCAGCCGACAAATGCCTTTGGCTTCCTTCTGGATATGCCTCAACCGGATATGGTACATGTTCTCCTAAAAGCCGGCGCTGCGAATAATATGATAGGAATTTCATGGCTTTTTCTGTTTCTCCGGCCTGCAAAACACCTCGTAAAGCATAGAGCGTTGAGCGATCCCAAAAAGTTTTATTGCCAGCTTGTGTGGCCAAACCATCTTTCGTCCAAAGGCGCTCTGAAAAAAGGGCATCTATTGTACCTTCTGTTCGATCAAAGATACCAACAGTTAGAGGCATACAAATCCATGACCTTAAGATATCGTTTCCATCGTAGTAGCGGTAGGTTTTAAAGCCTTCAACTGTATCTCCAAAAAACGTTTCAATTGCACTTTTTAGTTTGACTGCTTGTTTCTTATAGTTATTTAATTGTACTGTTGTGATTCCTAATTCTTTGCCAAGCATTGTAGCAGATATTAACGCATCATAATACAAGGTGGAAGTACACAGGTTGGCATCACCGGCAGGGAAACGACCTTCCAATTCGTCGGAGTCAGAAGACACAACCCCATGAGCATTAAGTTTTCGCCTGTTGTATTCAAGACACCATTCAATAAGTGGCCAAAGCTCTTTTGCAGTTTTTGCATTGCCCAGAGTCAAGGCAAAGCGGGCAGCGCCATAGGCAATCATTGCTGCATCACCGCGGTCTCCTGCTCCGTTCCAAATATCAATGCCTTCAGCAATAATTGAACTTGGTATGGGCTTGTATTCAGGATTCATAAAACGGGCAAAGTGCATATAAGCATTTAGCGAAGCATCGTTCCCTTTTTCATAACCAAGAAAAGGGAAAAAGGGGCCAATATATTCAGCTTGGTCGTTTGCCCAGATAGCTGCATAATATGCACCGCCACCGGGACCATGCATGTATCCGCCTTCGGTTTTAAAAATACTCTCAGAAGCTCTGATTTTTGCAAAATCAAATGCTTTATTCAGTACCGGATTTGGCGTTTCGAGAACTAAATTGCTCCATAAATTATCTATTAATTGTTCCCTTTTTTGTTTTTCATCAATAAGCGATACAGACAGCTGTTCCTCATTTACCGCTTGAGCAGAAATCATCAGTCCAAAGGAAATTGTTTCTCCTGGTTTCAGGTGAAAGTTGCCATCCCCTAAAGTTGTCGTACGAATAATATAGCTGCCATCAACGCCTTTTCCTGGAGCGGAGATTGTTGAAAGGTTAAGAGCTGGTATTTCAATATCTATTTCCTGATTACTTTGGTTGGTTAGTTGGTATTCTTCTAAAAAGAAAGGCCGGATAGTGGATGGAAACAAAGTCCGTTTAATGGAAACATTGTCAAAAGAACTTTGTATCGTCATAAGCCCTTTGTGAGTAATTTCGCTTGTTTTATCCTTGCTTAACGGGCGACCATTAATGTTTATGTTTTTTATTATATCTTCAGAGACAATGCGTGTAAAGCTTGCATGGGTGTTGTTAGGTATAGTCCGTAACATTGGCCATATTAATTCCCTGGTAATTTTAAACGATTTGTCTTTATCAACACTATATCTAAGGATTACAGAAATGCTATCTCCACTCATTTCAATGTGATCGGAATGAGGTAATTGCCCTCCAATGTTCCAGCTAATTTCTCCTGTTTTTTTCAATTGCCATTTATCGTTGGAATTTGACGCGTAATGTATTATTGGACATAACAAAATAAGTACGAGGATAATAAATGTTGATTTCATTTTAATGTTCATGGTTATCGAATTTTTTTGTGGTATATCTTAATTTTTTAATTATTAAAAAGCTACTCATTAAAAGAAGGTTTGTAGTTTTTATGAACACCCGGTATTTGGTCATACAGAATGCAAGACTGCTGGTGATAAGACTTGAAAAAAGATACAATAATCCCAAGTAGAATAATATTTTTATTCGATTATGATCGATATGATAATTTAGGAAGCAAGGGTGCCTTAAATGTAGTGTTCATCTCTATCATTTAAAGGCACCCAGTATGATTATTTATTTAAGAAGATTTAATTAATGACTTGCCCATAAATATCAAGTTCAGTAAGGAAGGTAAAGAACATGGGCCCTTGTATTGCTTCAAATTTCACAAATTTGGCCACTGGAAGATCATCCAGTTGACATGATCTTTTAATGCTGTTTGGGTCATTATCGAACGTTCCCAGACCGACGAAACTGACACCGTCCATACTTGTGTATAATTTAAAAGCAGTATGTCCCCGGCTATCTCCATTCCGATTAAATGCATCAATTTTATTAATCATAACCGTTTCTTTTAAATCAACAATGAAATAGTGTGGGTAGTCAGGCTGTGCACCACTATACTGGGTATGCCAGTAGGTATCGTAATTACCGTCAATAACCTTGTTAACTGGTGCTTCCCATGCTTCACTTGAGAAATCAATAATTTCCCAATTATCTTTTGGAAGAATTTCTCCTTTAAATGAGATGAGCTTCGGTAAAGCAATTTCTATAGGGTTTGTTTTGAAGGTATCTATTGCTCCGACTTCAGGTATGTATTTTGTTACATAGCTAAGGGTACCTTCCGATTCCCAATCCCGGATCACAATACGGTTATCTTCTGGAAGCAGTGTACGTGTCATTTGCTTCCCTTCACTATCAAGGTATGTTAATTCAACGCCAATGTTCCCTTCTTGAATTGGTCCCCAGTCAATGGTTAAGGAATCAATAGTCCCTCCACCTTCTGTTGAAGTAATAATACGGTTGTTTAATGATTGAATATAGGAATCTCCATAAACACTTCCTGCTACAGGTACTTTAATTGAACGGTTCCCTTCTTTGTCGATATTGTATACATTGAAAATGTATGACTTCTCTTCCAGATCATTAATTGTTATTTCAATTGAATCAAGGGGGAGATTTGGTGTAACAGCAGTACTTAAGTGATCAGCTCCATCGTTCCATTCAACAATGCAGTTTCTGATACTTCCTCCATTCTTGAAGAACAGTTTAATATTCAATCTACCATTTCCCGGTAAAACAATGGGGTCGTATGCCTTTCCGGCATATATGGTTTCTCCGTCTTTGATGTAGTCTTTGTGGATATCTTCCATTTGTTGGCAGGAAGTTATTCCAATGGTTACTACAAACAATACTAGTAATTGGATTCTTATATTTTTCATTGTAGCCATTTTTTAATTAATTATTCACTTCCTGTCCAAAAAAAGTTAATTCAGCAAGGTGGAAGAACCCTGTTTGTGACCATGTTTCGTTAACGAGGATTCGGACGTACCTAACTTCAGGATCTTCCAGTGTAAAGGAATATTCATCTCCTTCTTTGTATTTTTTTTCATCTTCAGCAGGTGTCCCACCAACTTCTGTTGGACGTATAGAAACACAATCCCTTAATTTTGTCCAACCATCCCAACTTCCATCGGTAGGGGTACTTGCCCGGCCCCAAATCTCTGATAAACGCGGATTTCCCCATCCGTAAAATACGATGTCTGATGGAGAGCTTCCTTGTCGTTGAACCATTGTAAAGCGGCTTAACCGTACCTTTGCGCCCAGATCGATTGTCACATATTGAGGCCAACCTGTTCCAGCGCGAGAATGGCAGAAGGTTGAAATATTGTCATCGTACATGTATTCAAACCGTCCGCCCCAGTTCTCAACATCAGCATCACCTTCCAGTTCTACTTTTTCAAATTTACTTTTGTCCAGTTTCTGTTCAAACATTGGTGTTAAAACGGCCATTGCTGTGTCTGAATAATTGTCCCAGCGATCGCGCAGAACTGCTCCAAAAACATTTTCTTCAGGATCATATCCCCTTAAATTATAAACTCCATTAATAACCCCACTATAAATCGTTTCTATCGGTTTAATTGCACCAAGGGAATCTTTTGCAAGAATAATAAATGCTAAAGCACAGCTGTCAGGATTGCTCCAGGTATAACGTACCCCTCCAAAATCAGAAATAATTTCAAGACTTTCTTTTACAGAGTGTACACCTGGTGTTAAGGGCTGTATTTTTATATTTAAAGGTTGTGAAATATTCTCACTTCTATCAACCGTATAAAGTTTGACATCATGTTCATTGGTATCTCCATAACCTTCAATTTTTAATGAATTTGAATAGACAGAGCTTCTGGTCTCAAAATGCTTACCATTCGCGAGAGTGTACTCAGCTTTTACATACAATAAGTCCGTTTCATCAGGTAATGTATAGTTAATGATTGCCCCTCCCGGTATGTTTTCAATAACAGGATCTTTTACTTTCATTGGGGCAACCGTATCTTTTGTTAAAGGTACCCTCTCCAATTCCTCACATCCATTAAACAGGAGCAACAAAAACAGTCCAAAGTACAGTATATTTATATTTTTCATTTTGTTTTCGTTTTGTATTTTAAAAGTTATCTACCACCCCGGATTTTGCACCAGGTTAGGGTTTTTTATCCTCTCTTCTTCTTTTAGTGGCCATAAGTAGTCCTTAAAATCAAATTTTGGACTATATACAGTTGTAATATTGTAAAAGCTTTCTCCTTTCCCATTAATATTCCAACCTTTTATTGGCTTGTTCATGTATTCTTTGGCCTGTTTCCATCTACGCAGATCCCAAAATCGTTGGCCTTCAAACGCCATCTCAATCATTCGTTCGTGTTGAATAATGCTGCGCATGCCTTCACGCGTTAAGGGTTTTTCCGGAGATGTTGAGTGTTGTGTCCAACTTTCAATAACCCCCTTTAGTCCGGCTCTTGCCCTTACCCTGTCAATGTATTCATATACTTCGGCATTAGGAGCATCTTTTACTTCATTTAGTGCTTCAGTATAAAGCAAATACAAGTCTGCTAAACGGATTATCGGGAATGGATATTCAAAATCGATCACATAATAATCCCCGGAAAATGCATTTTGAGGACTAATTAGTTTTTTTACAAAATAGCCGGTAACAGAATATTCCTCAGGATTTCTTTTTGTTGCTAGCTCGGTAGCCCTGCATTGCACATAGTGATAGTTTGGATCCAATACATAAGTTCCTCGGTCGAATGCGATATCAGCGTAAAAGCGGGCTTCCCTGTCGAAGTGTAGGATAGCTGTTTTTTCACCAGATCTGACATAGTCATTTTCACCGGATGTCGCTTTACGTAATTTATAACGGTTTTCATAATCAAAAGATGGATCTTCATTGATTGGAACCCCATTTTTAGAATAAAAAAGTTCTGCCATACGCAAGGTTGGCGCATAAAACTGTGTTACCGGATTTCCTGAACTTACAGAAACCAATAAAGGTTGACACATTCTTTGATAGTCTGATATGAACCTGGTTTTTGTTGCTCCCCAAATTACTTCCGGGCTTGCTTTGGTCGTAATTATAGACCGAAGTTTCATTTCAAGCTCAATTGCTTCGGAATGCTCATATCTTGAAGTATTTTCATCAAATAGCGCAAATCCGGCTAATTCACATGTATTAATGGCATCTAAAGCAGCATCAGCGGCTTTTTGCCATTTGGAGGCATCATAGTTTGCATTGAATAAACTTTGCCCACGATTATCTTTAAGTCCGGTCAGATCAGGATTTCCATTAAATAACGGACTTGCAGCTGTTACCAGAACCAATGCCTTTATTGACTTTGCAATAGGTTGTGTAATCCGTCCAAAGTCACTGGTTTCCGAATTAAGTACCAATGGTAAATCAGGAATCGCTTCATCAAGGGTTTCAGTAATATAATCAACTACATCATCAGCGGGATCACGATATACCTTAACATCATCAGTTGATGTGTCAATTGGAAGGTTTTTTTTGATAATAGGTATTGCCCCATAACTCCTGTATAACCAGAAATGGTAAAATGCTTTTAAAAATTTTACTTCGGCTATCCATTCTTTTTTCTCTAAAGCAGATAATCCAGGGACTTTACTTATTTCTTCCAGGAAAATATTGCAGTCGCGAATAGCAATAAACAAGTTATTACCTCTTCTGCCACCATCCCAGAAATTGAGGTAGGGATCAGTTGTGTTTTGAAATCCTTTGGCAATCATGGTTGAAGTAACTTTACCATCCCAAACTTTTTCATTAAACCACACTTCATCGCCTGAAAGCAGGCCAGGGTTTACCCAAGGGTCGCCAAAATTAGGAAGGTAACTATAACAAGTAGCCAGATATTTCTCTGCGTTATATTTATCGGTAAAAGCATTTTCAACGGTTGCTATATTATCTGGCACTACATCCAGATAATCACATGCTCCACTTAGCCCAAGCAGGAACAAAATAACTACAATTTTGGAAATATATTTTTTCATGATTAAACTATTTTAGAATGAAACTTGCAAGCCCAGATTAAAAACACGCTGAACAGGATAACCTAGTCCGTTTCCTCCCATCTCTGGATCCCACAACTTGAAATTGCTTATTGTCAGCAAATTGGTCCCGCTTGCATAGAAACGGATGTGCTCAACTCCAAACCTGTTATACAATCGAACGGGAATAGTAAATCCCATTTCAACTGATTTTAAACGTAAAAATGCGCCATTGTGCATAAACCAGGTACTAAGAACTTCATTGTTCTCTTCATGCTGATCTGAGAGGCGTGGCCATAAAGCATAAATATCCCTGTTGGCTTCCGACCAATGATTATCAGCATAAGCTTTCATTAGTGCATTATTTGCAATAAAATCATTTTCGTTGTCAACAAATGGAGCTGTTGAAGAAGGGTCAACCCAAAAAGAAGACCTTGCAGAACCTTGAAAAAAGAAGGAGAAATCAAGATTTTTATAACCTACAGAACTTCCAATGCCATAGATTATTTCAGGTGTTGTTGGGAACCCAATTGGAACCTTGTCTAAATTTGTGATTTTATCATCTCCATTAATGTCTTTGTATTTTATGTCTCCTCCACGGACAATACTTCCAAGTTCTTGTACCGGGGAATTGTCAACATCGTTATCATCAACAAACAAACGTTCCGCAATAAAGCCCCATTGCTGTCCAATTGGTTGGCCTACTGCCGACATCCATGGAGTCGCGCTATAATCTGGTTCTTCAACTTTTTCATGTTTACTTTTTGCATAAGTGAAATTACCGCGGGCGGTAATCCATAAATCGTCTGTAAAATTATGCTGAATGTCAATCGAAAGATCAATCCCTTTACTTGATGCTTCTCCAACATTTGCCATAGTCGGAGATTGAAGTCCAAAAGTTGAGAATGCCAGGCGCTGAAATAAGATATTTGAGCGGTATTCTTTAAAAATATCAACATCAATATCAATCTTATCAAAGAATGAAACTTCCATCCCAAGGTTTGTTTTAGTTGCAGTTTCCCATGTGATCATGTCATTGGCATACCGGGATATTGATATTCCGTTCCATGCATTTGATCCACTTGTGCCCCATACATAGCCTTTTCCTCCATCGTCCATATTAACATTTGAAAGGTAGAAAAAACGGTGGTCGCTTGATCCAATTGCGTCGTTCCCAACCAAACCATGTGTAGCTTTGAATTTCAATTTTGTGATCGTATTTTTTAGCGGTTCCCAGAACTTTTCTTTTGAAGCATACCATCCAAAACCTGCAGAAGGAAAGAATCCAAAACGTTCTTTTTTTGCAAAACGTTCTGTTCCGTTGTATCCAAAGTTAAATTCTAAAAAGTAGCGGGTATCGAACGAATAGGTAAAACGCCCTGAAAGCCCAAGGTTACGATATGGCAATGATTTCTGTAATTCACCGGCATTACCTGATAATTGTTGCCTGATAATACCCACCAATAAACCGCTAACACTGTGTTTTTCTTTGAAAGTTTTAGCATAGTCTAAAGCAGCTTCAGCGTAAAACGATGAAGAAACATATTTGCCTCCTTCATTATAATTAAGATAATCTGTGCCACTATCAGCATTTAATATTTCTAATTCATAAACATTTTTGCGGTTATCGTATTGCTCAATGCCGTAATAATATGGATTATAATTACGGGTTACATCAAAATATGCGTTGCGGGTTGTGTTTCCTAGTATCCGTGCTTTTAGACCGTCGGTAACAAAATCCAGGTTTTGTTTAAGTTCGAATTGGGCAAGCATCAACGAACGGCTATATTCTTTATAACCTTTTACCATTTCAGCATAAGGATTTAAATAATTTCCATTGCCATAATTTCCGAAAAGAATATGATTAGTATACTTATTATTTTCATCAGGTTTATAATATGCAGGGAATAAAACAGGATTTGTACGCATGATCATTTGATACATTCTTGAACCACCATGGATTGGTCCCCGGTAGTCGTCAAAAGTACCGTTCATACGAACAACTGCTTCGGTTGTTTTGGTCAGATTAATATTGATATTTGAACGCATTCTATAGCGTTTCAGGTCAATGTTGCTGTTAAAGTCGTTCTGCTTATCGACTTTTAATATACCATTGTCCTGGGTTACTCCACCTGATAAATAATAGCGGGCAATTTTTCCACCCCCACTAATATTAAAGTTCAGCCGTTTATTGATTGTGTGATCTTTTAATAAAGCACTTTGCCAGTCGGTTTGTGGATAGACGTATGGATTTGTTCCATTTATTGTATTGTCAACCCGTTCCGGGGAGTAAGGCAAAAAACCTAGTGGGTCTCTGGTGCGAACGGCTTCATTATGCAAGTTCATATACGTTAGAGGATCTGCCAGTTCAACATCTTTTGTTGCTTGCGACATTGATGTTTCAAACCTGGCACTTACTTTTGCTTTGCCTTCACGTCCTTCTTTGGTCGTTACCAATATTACCCCATTTGCACCTCTTGCCCCGTACAGGGCCGTTGCAGTTGCATCTTTCATTATGGAAAAAGCGGCAATGTCATCTGGGTGCATCCGGCTTAAATCACTTGCTGATAATTCAATCCCATCAATTAATATTAACGGGTCCTTTTTGTATCCAAAAGTGGTAACCCCACGAATAAAAAACTGAGCATTATCTTGTCCTGGTTCTCCACTTCTTTGATAGGAAATTATTCCAGACATACGCCCGGCCAGTGCCGTTGTAAGGTTGCTAGCTGGTATCCTTAACTCTTCTGGCTTTACAGTTTCGATAGAAGCAAGTACGCTTTCTTTCTTTTGTTTGGCATAAGCAACAACGGTAACGTCATCCAGTTCTTCTGATTTTACCTTCAGCATCACATTAATTTTTGTCTGGCCTTTTACATCCACTAACTGACTTTCCATCCCGATAAAACTAAATACCAGTTTATCTTCGGGCGATGCTTCAATTGTATAGGTACCGTCATTGTCGGTGATAACACCACGAGTAGTTCCAACGATTGTAATGGTTACACCTGGTATTGGTTTTCCTTGTTCATCAGTCACTTTCCCTGTTACTTTATTGTCCTGTATTTGTTCTAACTGTTGCTCAGGCTCTTGTTCATCCCTTTCTTTTTCGCGAATAATTATTGTTTTATCCACAATTTCATAGGTATATCCTTTTGAAACTATATACTGATCAAGAATGACATCTATAGTCCTATTTTCAAGGTTGACTTCTATTCGGCCTTCATCTTCAAACAAGTCAGAACGATACAGGAAACTAAATTCTGTATTATCTTCAATATAATTCAATAACTCATCGATGCTGGCTTTTTTCATTTTTACCGACAGCTTGGTATTTTGCGAATACACACTTGCTGATAGCTGCGTGATTCCAAGCAAAATAAAAAAGACCGTTACTCTCATAAATAACAAATAAGGTTTCAACCCTCTTAAAAGAGGATCATCTAATACTTTTTTCATAAATTTGCAATTGGATTAAATAAGCATAGTTTTTTAACTTTGTTTTTTTCGAGGGGGTGTTGGTAGCACTCCCTTTCTTTTTACTCTACATAGATTGTTTTTCCATAGGCATAAAATGTAATTTCGTTTGTTTTAGATAATTGATTTAATATAGGTTGGATATTGTCATATCTTGGTAAATTACCATTGAATCTTAACGATTCCAAGGATTGGTCATTAAACTCAAAATCAACATCGTACCATCTAGAAAGAATTATTGAAATTTCCAGTAAAGACATTTTTCTAAAGTAAAACCTACCGTCTTTCCATGAAATATATGGCTGCAGATTTACTTTCCGAATTTTGAAATCTTCAGTTCCTTTTTCAAAAATTCCTTGGTAGCCAGGAGTTAACTCATGTGTTATAGACTTATCACTACTTGTACATAATTGCACTTTACCTTCAACCAAACTAGTTTCAATATATAATTCATCATTATATGCTTTTACGTTAAATGATGTTCCCAATACCTTAATACGTTGATCTCCTGAAACAACAATAAAGGGAGCCAAAGAATCTGATTTAACTTCAAAATAAGCTTCTCCAATTAATTCAACTTTACGTTCTTTCCTGCTAAAACCGACAGGGTATTTTAAAACCGACTCAGAATTAATCCAGACTTTAGTCCCATCAGAGAGTTCCAAATAGTATTCCCCCCCCATTGGAACAATTAACTTATTGAATTTTCCGAGATTCTCTTTTTCTTTGGATAAGGTATAGTTTAGAGAACTATTTGTATTTCTAATCAAAATATTAGATTCCTTGATTAGTGTATCTTTTGATTCATCCAACTGTATTTCATGACCATCATTTAATACCAATGTTGCTTTTTTTACTCCAGGGTCAAATGATATTTCTTCCATGCATACTGAGGGTTGTTCATTTTGGGACCATTCCCATCCAAAATATCCAAGTGTAAACACAAAAAGAATACTTGCCGCAACCATTCCAACACGAAAAAAACTAAAATGCCTTTGCTTCGATAATGAAATAACCCGTTTAAAATCTTGGTTGGAATCAATTTGAGAATACAAATCATTTATACTTTCAACCTTTCGGGATTTAAACTTGTCAAAATATTCAAGATGTCTGGAATCAGATTCTAGCCAATCATTTAGTTCTGCTTCTTCAGTAGGAGTCAATTCGTGATTATAACTTTTCCATATAAGCCAATAATCAATACCTTCTTTCATGTTTTAGTTTTAATTCACAGGAAAGGCACTTGGGAATGAAAAAAGGTTTATCCGAAAAGAAAATTTTATAGAAAAAAAATACAATTGGTAGAATGTTGAAGCATTTCACGAACTTTATTACGTCCTTTAAACAGATGAACTTTTACGGTATTCTCACTAATAGATAATTGTTCTGCAATTTCTCTAATTGATTGTTCATGTAAGTACTTCATACAAAAAATTTCGTACATCTGTGTGGGTAATTTTTGAAGTACCTCTTTAATCTCTAATATCAGTTCATCTTCAAGTTTATCTTCCTCGTAGCTATTGATAAGGGCTTCAACATAAGACAACTCGTATTTATCTTTAATTTTAAGTGATCTCAAATGATTTAAACATTTGTTTTTCACTGATTGAAATAAATAAGCAAGTAGGGATTTTTCAATTCTTATTTTTCTTGAGTTTTCCCACAAATATATAAATACTGACTGAACAACATCTTTCGAAGCATCAGTATCAAGTAAAAATTGATCAGCAAATTTCACCAGTGATAAGTAATGCAATTGAAAGATACTCTCAAAAACGGCCCGATTACCTTTTTTAAGTTCATTAATGAGTAATTTATCTTCCAAAGCCACACCCATACCTATTTCATTTTATAGATTTAGTGGTCAAATATAATAAACATACTCAATAAGTTCATTAGAAAACTGACCATCTCCGATTCACTCCAACAACTTCATTTAAACCACTAACAGATTTAGTTTTCACCTTTTATAATCGGTTCTGTCGTATTAATCAAACATAAATCTAAAAGTATTAATTTAACCTCTCAATTAAAATTTCAAATAGATGTTCGAGCACCACCGATATCCCAAAGCATTAATCCTTCAAGCTGTTTATTTCAAGTTAAAATTCACTCTAAGCTATCGAGATATGGAAAAATTGCTTTCATTAAAAGGCGTGAAGGTTGATCATTCTACTATAAAAAGATGGATATATAAGTTCTCTCCAATCATTGGAGTTAACATGCAAAAGGAAACGGCAAGTTTGTAATAGCTGGAGAAATGTGAAAAGTAGGCAATGCAGGTATTTAAACAACATTGTGGAACAGGATCATCGCAATGTCAAACGAAGAATCACCATTACTAAAAGATTTAAGGAGTGTGATTCTGCACAACGGACTTTGGCAGGAATGAAATAATAAATATTAATGAACTACCCCGCTGCAAGCAGACGGGGTATCAGAAGAGTGCCAACTGCTGAGCTTTGTGCAAAGTCTTATAT
>CANLMQ010000027.1 GCA_947492175.1 uncultured Draconibacterium sp.
CCTCCGACGACAAACAAGCTTCCTTACTCCCAAAGTACCCGTCCTCCGACGACAAAAACCGGTCCTCCGACGACAAACAAGCTTCCTTACTCCCAAAGTACCCGTCCTCCGACGACAAAAACCGGTCCTCCGACGACAAAAACCGGTCCTCCGACGACAAAATGCTCTCCTTGATCGAAAAGTATGCGTCCGCCGACGGTAAAACTACGTCCTCGATTACATTTGTCTTGTCCTCCGAATCAAGGACGAGAAATATGTAACCAAGAAAGGCAAATATTTGTCAAAAAACTGTCATTTTGTTATTTGTGATCCTAACTCATGCAAAAAAAACGAGACAACAATTGTGCTGCCTCGTTCTGTTTACTTCCAATATACCTATCCCTATTCCCCAAATTCGGTATTGTTATCCGGTTTGTTCTTTTTGTAATTTTTATTCTTATAAATATTGCGGTAGCCTTTCAGCCGCGCCTCGTTTTTCCAGAATACATATCGGCCGCAGTTTTTAATTTCGTCGGCAGCTTGTTGCATATAGGTATAGGCGCGGTCGCGGACGATTTTTACCTGGTGGTCGATTTCCTTTTCGCCATTGACTTGTGCCAGCACTATGGCCAGTTCGTCGGCAGTGGTAGCTGCCAGCTGAAGTAAAGTAACATCGAAATTAATTAATGCCAATGGTGCGGGGTTGTCTTCGCCCAGGGCAGCCAGGTTGCTTAAATCCTGTATCATATCGGCATCGCCCGTTCCGTCGGCAATGTTGCTCACCTTTTTTAACAGGCGCTCGTCGTTTCGGAAAGCATACCTGAAAGTGTGCAGCAACTTATTGCGCAGTTCGTAAGCTGCCGGCGCACGCTCTTCCCATTCTTTTTGGGCATCCTGTGGCGTATGTTGTTCGCGTTTCCACATGGCCTCGGCTGTGCGGCAGGCACCGTTGCGCACTGTTAACGAATCGATAGTGGCTTCGGGTAAACCCGCTCCCATTAGTTCGGCCTTATCGTCGAAGCTCCATAAATAAAGGTTTTCATTCTCCTGAATTGCAGATTCTACAGGAATTCCAGGTGCTTTCACTTCCTCGGCAGGAATGGCCATAAAGGCATTGTAACATGCATCGTAATCTTGTTTGTCTGACATAACTTTTTGATTTTGTTCGTATCGGGGATACGAGGTTAAACATATAATACGGTCTAATTTACGATAGATACTAAACATATGCACAATTATAAATTATGTTTTTCAACAGGTGTAAAATGCAGATTATGTGTGTTTTGCTGATTTCCGAAGAATGGATCAGCGATTTAATGGATCAGTTTAAATTTCTTAATGCTTTTTCTCGAAGGCGGACCAAAGATTAAGCCCTCAATAGAACAGCGGCCTCTATTGGTCAAGTGCTGAATCAAAACAAAGCCTTGTTGAGAGCGGGAAGCTCCGAGGAATCGAGGAGATCACCCGTCCGAAGTTAGGCTTTGTGCAGATGAAGTGCGCAGAGCAATAGCAGCCTTGAATTTTTTGCTTCGTTTTTGTGGCAAGACAAAAATGAAGGCCTGCGGCAGCAATATTAAAATATATGATTCAAATAGTAATCCACCGGATTTTCAATGTGATCCCTTTCTTATCGTTAAACTTCCGGTTTGTTAAATCTTTACTTTCTAATATCTTTATCCACTTTTTAAAAGAAAACCAAACTTTTATGGAAACACCATTTCTGGCACTTATTATACTTTTTATTATTACCCCGCTGGTTGTTATTTATCTCGAAGGACGTTTTTCAATACTGAAAAAAATTGGTGCCGTTTTAATTTGCTATGGTGTTGGTTTAATTATTGGCAATATGGATATTCTGCCGGAAGGAGCCGGAAAATACCAGAATATGCTCACCGAAATTACCATTCCGCTTGCCTTGCCGCTTATCCTTTTCTCGATAGATGTAAAATCGTGGTTTAAAATGGCACGCTCGGCATTTATGGCTTTTATAACCGGGTTGTTTTCGGTAATTCTTATTATTGTGATTGGCTTTTTTCTGTTTCGTGGCAATATTGAAAACATATGGCAGGTTGCCGGAATGCTGGTGGGTGTTTACACAGGCGGAACGCCCAATATGGCAGCCATGAAAACGGCTCTCGACGTATCGCAGGAGCTGTACATTATGACCCACACCTACGACCTTACACTGGGAGCCATTTACCTGGTTTTTATTCTTTCAATAGGGCAAAAAGTGTTTTTATGGTTTTTGCCGGCTTACAAACCACTAAAGGCGACCAGCACAAGTTCGGAAGAAATGAACATGGAAGAAGAATACGAGTCGTACGATGGAATGCTAAAAAAGCCAATACTGCTACCGCTGCTGGGTGCAATGGCACTCTCGGTTGCTATTTTAGGCACCAGTTATGCCATTAGCCTTTTGGTTCCCAAAGATTATTCAACGGCAGTTATTATTTTGCTGATTACCTCGTTTGGAATTGGTTTTTCGTTTGTGCCCAAAATAAAAGCCATAAAAAAAACCTTTCAGCTGGGTATGTACCTAATCCTTATTTTTAGTTTAACGGTGGCATCAATGGCCGATATCAGCAAGTTGTCTGACATTTCGTTTTCGCTATTCTATTATGTTGCGCTGGCGGTGTATGGTTCGCATATTATCCACATCATTCTGGCCCGGTATTTTAAAATTGACGCCGACACAGTAATAATTTCCACCAGTGCTCTTATTTGCTCGCCGCCTTTTGTGCCGGTAGTGGCAGGAGCCTTAAAAAACCGCGAAGTTATTTTAACCGGTTTGGTGGTAGGAATTGCTGGTTATGCCGTTGGAAATTACCTGGGTGTAATTATTGCCTATCTGTTAAGGGCGGTTCCTGTTTAACGCCATCTTCACACGGGAATCATCCGGAAAATTACATGGGGTAAGATACTCTGGTAATAAATTATTTTCCCAGCCGGGGCATTCATCTTTGGCGTAACACGCTATGTTTGAAAGTAGAATATATTTGACTAACACCGGCATTCATGCCGGTGAATTGGAATACCTGCATCCCCTGGAATTTAGTCCAATTCACTGCAATTAAGGGCTAAATCCCTATTTACACATTACACGTGTTTCCCAGGCATAAATGCCAGGATTAGCCATTATGAACGTTTTCATTCATCTTGGTAAGCTTGGTTTTAATCAGAATCATCACGAATCTGGGCTTCAGTCCCCGAAAGTCTGATTACAAAGCATTATAATTCCTGAAAATTCGTCATTATCGTCTCCATCATCTCGCGCGAAATGGTAATGGCATTGGTGCGCCATTTTTCAGAAGGCGGATAAAACATTTCGTAGTAACCGGCCATTACTTTTTTGCGGTCATTTTCCGATTTGTAACCGTAATGAGCCCCCTGGTTTTCGGTTATTGTAATGTGCGCCGACTTTACCGACCCAACTGTTTTACTGGTATTTAACGTTCCGAATTCCATTACCATTGGTATCGATGTTTTTTCGGGAAACAGTTTCCCGATAAACTCCACAAACTGGCCGCTAACGGTGTAGAAATTATCCGAGTCGCCCCAATTGATGGGGTATCCTTCAAAAACAATCTCCATTTGTTGCCTCAGTTCAGGGTCCTCCACCGGATTGGGGAACAAATGCAATACACCCCGTTCGCCAAAACCGGTATGTAAATCCAGGTTCAGAATTATTTGATACGGAGCTGCCTTTTCGCTTATCACCTTCGAGATAATAGCCACCTGTTGCTCGAATTCGTATCCGCCAAAATAAATCCCTTCGTTAAACTGATATTGCCCCTGTGCAAAAGCCTGTAACAATGCCGGCATTCCTTTTTGCGCAATTTGTTTTATTGCTGTCAGCATAAAAAAACGATTTTCGAGGCTATTCATATTTACTTTGCCAGATGGCGTAAGCATATCGTAAAGAGCAACAAATCCATCATTTTTGGTTTTAAAAAGCTCTTTATCCAAACCATAATTACGATTCAGATCAACGTTGTTCTCGGTAAACCGGCGTTCGTTTTTAAATCCCCAGGCATTCATACCATGAATGATCAGCAGCCCTACTTCCGACAACATTTCAGGTTGAAAAAAGTCATCCATCAACATCTGCTGAACGGCGCTTCCAACATAACCTTCAATACCATGTATTCCGGAATTAATAACCATTAACTTTTTGGTGGTATCGCTGGCAGGTATGTAGCAAAAATCGATGGTGAGATCATTGTCGGTTTTACTTTTTACCGGTACCGAAAATATTTCAACGTTGTTAAAACGTGCCTGCATGGTTTGAGCCTGCAAACGGAAAGCCTCCCGGCATTCGTCCCAGCTTTCGTGGTAGTAAGCCAATTTTACATGGTCTAGCTCAACATCCGGATCGGCCGGAGCATAGTAATTAAAACTGATGTAGGTATACGCCAGGCCAGCAATTATCAACCCTGCCAGTGTCAGCGCTGTAATTTTCAAAAATTTCTTCATAAACGAGGATTTAAACAATCTTTTAGATTACAAACCTTACTTGTTTGTCTTCAATCATCTGCTGCAATTCGCTTAACAGGGCTTGTTCGTGCCTGTCGATATACCCGTCTTCTGTAGCAATATTTAATATTTTGTCGTACTCGTCGCGGGTGATTTTATGATCTTCAATTGCCTTTTCAATCATTGCTCTCAAACGAATTGAACTCTCGCTAACTTGATCTGTCATAATTCTATTTTTCCAGAAAGGTAAGAAAAATATAGAATACAATTAACAGTTACACAGCTGAAGGATAAACAAATAAACCAGTGCAGCAAAACCTGCCCCCGCAATTGGCCCTATTACCGGAATCCATGCATAATGCCAGTCGTTATCATCCTTATTATTCATAGGAATTAAGGTATGTACAATGCGTGGTCCCAAGTCGCGTGCCGGATTAATGGCATAACCTGTTGTACCCCCCAAGCTCATTCCGATAGAAAATACCACCAACGCCACCGGTAGAGCTCCCAACGAGCCTAATCCGACATGACCGCTGCCAAGATTTTGATACTCCAGTTGCGGCAACGAAATAAGCATTACCGCCAGTATCAGAATAAAGGTTCCAACAAATTCGGAGAATAAGTTATTTGAGGTATTGCGAACTGCCGGAGCAGTGCAAAAGGCCGACTTTTTCATTCCTGCCGCCTGTGTTATCCGAAAGTGATTCCGGAAAAATAAATAAACGGCTGATGCCCCCAGCATCGCACCTAGAAGTTGCGCTAATATAAAAGGCATCACTTTTATCCAGTCGAATAAACCGGCTATTGCCAGTCCAATAGTTACCGCCGGATTAATATGTGCACCGCTCAAATCGGCTGTAGCCAGAACAGCCACATACACAGCCATTCCCCAGCCTGCGGTTATTACAATTAAACCACCTCCGTTACCATAGGTTTTGTCCAGATTTACATTTGCTACAACTCCGTTTCCCAATAAAATTAAAATGAAAGTTCCCAGAAATTCACCAAAAAGTTCAAGTGCCATATAAGTTTAGTTAATTCAGTTTAAAAAAATTTAGCGTTGAAAATACAATTTTATTTGAATAATTCACCCCCTGTTTACCTATTAAAAAACAGCTTTTTATGAAATCAGAAACAGATTGCGGGGCTGTATTTATTGCTCATCTTTTTTATTTGAGCCCACAAATTGTACATTTGCCTAGTTTTTCTGAAAAATAATGAAATGAGTCCCGGCTGTTAGGGACGAATTACATGTGTTACTTTTTAAGATAAACAATTTAAAACACATGAATATCAAAACAGATAAGGTTGGAGTAATCGGCAGTGGAAGCTGGGCAACGGCAATTGCAAAAATGCTGCTCGAAAATGTTGGGGAGATTAACTGGTTCTTCAGAAAAGAATCAACGATAAAAGAGTTTAAAAAAAACAAACATAATCCTCGTTATTTAGATGAAGTTGAATTCGATACCGCTCGAATAAACTTTTACAAAGATGTTACACGACTGGTTGAAGAATCGGACATTATAATAATGGTAGTGCCTTCTGCCTATCTTCCGGATATTTTATCAGAGATTAAAACAGATTTATCGGGTAAATATATTTTATCGGGGATTAAAGGAATTGTTACCGAAAAAAATCTATTGGTTGCAGAATACCTACACAAGCATTTTAAGGTTCCTCACGAAATGATTGGTGTACTTGCCGGCCCTTGTCATGCGGAAGAAGTGGCACGCGAGAAACTTTCTTACCTAACAGTGGCGGCAATAAACGAACAGCAGGCAGCAAAATTTGCAAGTCTGGTAGAGTGCGACTACATTTTTACTACCCTTTCGGACGATATTTGGGGAACAGAATACGCCGCAGTATTAAAAAATATTATTGCCATTGCTGCCGGAATTGCCCATGGTTTGCGTTATGGCGACAACTTTCATGCAGTACTCATTTCGCGGGCTATCCAGGAAATGAAACGTTTTGTAGATACCGTTCATCCGATTAACCGCGACATAAAATCGCCGGCTTATTTGGGCGACCTGCTGGTTACGTCGTACTCGCAATTTAGCCGCAACCGCACCTTTGGAACAATGATTGGGAAAGGTTACTCGGTTAAAGCTGCACAACTGGAATTAAATATGGTAGCTGAAGGTTATTATGCCTCTAAATCGATTCATGGAATAAATGAGCACTACCATGTAGATATGCCTATTACCCAGGCTGTTTATTCAATTTTATACAAAAAAGTTCCTCCTGCAAAGGCTTTTAAACAGTTAACGCATCAATTGTGTTAATCTGAGATTTTAGCTGCAAAGAGATGTTCGGTAAAGTAAAAGTTCTGTTACCGTGTCCCTTGAAACAAAACTTGTAAAAGCAGGGTATTATTTTATACATCTGAAGTTTCGGATTAAAATGGCAGTTTTCCCAAATCCAGATTTCCTCCGGAAAGAATGATCCCTACTTTTTTATCCAGAACATCTACTTTCTTTTCGAGAATGGCAGCTAGTGGCACTGCCGAAGATGGTTCGATAATAATTTTCATTCGCTCCCAAATCATTCGCATTGCCGCCACAATACTTTCTTCCGAAACAGTCACCACATCATCTACTTTATCGAGGATTATGGCAAAGTTACGCTCGCCAAGCGAAGTTAAAAGCCCGTCGGCAATGGTAAGTGGGTTTTCAGATGGTACCCATTTTTTTGAATGAAACGAACGAAAAGCATCGTCGGCTCCAGCAGGTTCGGCAGCAATAACTTTACAACCGGGTAATAATTGTTTGGTTGCGATAGCCGTTCCGCTGAGTAAACCTCCCCCGCCAACCGGTGCCAGCAAAATGTCGAATTGTCCGTTGTCTTCAATTAATTCTTTGGCTGCTGTACCTTGCCCGGCAATTACATGAAAATTATTGTAAGGATGTATTTCGGTAGCACCGGTAGTAGAAATTACCTCTGAAAGCGTACTTTGGCGGGCCTGTAAAGTAGGTTTGCAAAAGGTAATTTTTGCTCCGTAACCAGCCACCGCTTTCTTTTTTATTTCGGGTGAAGTTTCGGGCATTACAATGTGCGCAGCTATTGCGCGCATACGTGCAGCTAAAGCCAACGCTGCAGCATGATTCCCGGATGAATGCGTTGCCACTCCTTTCTGTGCCTCATCTTCTGTTAAAGAAAACACAGCATTGCATGCCCCGCGAAATTTAAATGCGCCTACTTTTTGAAAATTTTCGCACTTAAAATACAGTTTTGCTCCCACAATTTCGTTAATACTTGTTGAAGTTAAAACCGGGGTGTGATGTGCATATTTGGCTACAATCCGGTGCGCTTTTTCGATATCTAAGAAAATAGGTAAAAATTGTCTCATATGCTTCAACTTATATCTGTGTTTATGATTTTTCAACAACTCCTAAATTATAAAAAATGGCAATTGAAGAAAAGGTCTTACTTTTCTTTAGTTCTTTAAATATATCACGATAAAATTTGCACGATCTTTCCTTTATTAATCTCTATTATAAATGGTATTTCAAGCGAATAAAAGTTAGTCAACTGCCTGGTAAGCTCATTAATTAAATCTTGCTCATCATTTAACCATACAATATTCATATCTTCTATTTCCCGCATCTTTTCTTCTTTAAATGGAGATAAAACCAAGATATAATATTCTTTATATTTCAGTGTATCCCGTTCTAATTCTTCAAACAGTTCTGAACTCCCCTGATAAATTGAAGACCAACAAACTAATAAGACACGATCAGTATTAAGTTTTGTCGTATCAATTTGGCTATAATTATTTGAATTATTAATTACTGTTTTGTTTACCTGTATTGTCGCCAGCTCTTTTCTAATATAATTATCATTAAGCCCGGCAGTCCATAGAAGCAATGAAAATAACACTCCAATGAACAGTAAAAATATCAGTTCCTTTTTATCCATGTTATTTTTAAATATTGACTTTTTACTAGATAGAAAATAATGCAATGAAAAATAAAAATGAGAGCTATTTGATGTTCTGAAGACTTTATGAATCCAACATATCGAAAGAACTTATTAAAATCGGAAACAGGAATTGCTATTCCACTTTCTAATAAAACTATATAGAATAATCCATTAATTAATACCAATGAAAACAATAAAGTAATTGCCCAAATTCCTCTTTTAAATAAAGCGGCTAAAAACATGGCGAAAATTCCGTTAGTATAAAACATCAAAAAGACAAATAATATTTGATAGATATTAAAAATAGAATGAATCAGGACATTCATTTCAACTCCTTTGAAGATTAAAACAATCGAGACTGCCAGTCGTGTAAAAACAGTTAAAATAAAGCATAATAATACCATTACACCAACTTTCATTTGAAAATAATTAGTTCTTGATTGTCCTTCAAACAACATTCTAAATATTGTTTTTTGAGAAAATTCCAATGTATTGTAAAAAATAATATAAATCGAAAAGATCAATATAAGTACCGATATTGTTGCGTTATCATATTCAATTGTATTATAATAGGTGTAGGTAGAAACCTTATCTGTTAAAAAAAGTAGTGTTGCCATATAAACGGACAATCCAATCAAAGCAAAAATCAAATTTATCTTTGATTTCAGTTTAACCACCTCAATTAAAAGATTGTTTTTCATTAGCACAACGTTTTAAAAGCAATACCTAAATCACCATAATTTTGTTTTATTTCTGCCAGATCCAATGTTTGGATAAATTTTCCACTTTTCAGAAAAAGAACTTTTGAGCAGTATTTCTCAATCAAATCAAAATCATGACTAACAATTACTATAATGCTATCATTGGTTTTTCGGGATATTATATCCCCAAAGATATATCTACCTTCATCGTCTAATCCATTTAATGGTTCATCAAACAATAAAATTTTAGCATTACTTATAATTGCCATGGCAATTAATAAACGTTTCTTCTGACCTTGAGAAAGTGTCTTCACTTTCTTGTCTTTTACCTCTTCAAGCTTACACAACTCCAGTTTATTATATACATCTGCCTTATTATTGAAATTGATCCCTGATATATTCAAATTCTGTATAACAGTCAAATCTGAATACAAAACTGGCTCCTCCGGAACAAATCCAATTTTCGAATCACTCGATGTATAATATATGCTCCCCCTAAATTTCACCAAATTTAAAATCGCTTTTAAAAAGGTTGTTTTTCCACTCCCGTTACGTCCAATAATGCCATAGCTATTACCTCTGGCAAATTCAAAGCTTAATTTATTTAAAATAACTCTTTTGTTAATTCTTACCAATAAATCTTCAACTATCATACTTTTAATATTTACATTATTAAGCTGAGTAGAACCTACTTAATCCAACATTAAGTTCATAATTATAAGTTAGAACAATCGTTATACCATTTGAACATTACCCTAAATAAGACAATCCAGACACCTTGCTTCTTAATTGCCAGTTTGCAATTGTGCCCCCCAATTATACTTTCTCAAGAACGTTTTTCAACACTTCCGCCTCCCCAGACAGCAAATAAAGGAATGAGTGGCAGAACTCTGTGGGAGGCTTATTAAAATAAACTTGTTTTTATTGACAATAGAAAGTTCGTGCATTTTATGTTTGTTATCATTGAATCCTGAATCCGGGGTACGAAATCAGGGGAACATTTTTAAATGATCAATCAAATTTAAAATATTAAGTTAAAAAAGTCAACATATCTATTAACCCGAGGAAATGCCCTTTCATACAAAACTACGAATCAGCTCATTATAAAGCAACAGATGCTTTATAGCATAAAAAGTCTCTATTAAGTATTAACTGTAACAGATTTATCTCCTCATACAAAATAATAATTTTTTAGGGGCCTTTACTTATTAAAGAAAGAATACTATTTCGACAATTTATCGTTTAGCAAATTATAGTCTGTATTGTAAATCGATTGTCTCGAAAGTTCGTTAATACGCTTATGACCTGAAACATACAGATATACCACAAAACCAACAAAAACAATGGTGAGCCATTCTATACCTGTAAACAAGATAAAATCGTAAATTCCATGAAGCAGTATGGGAAAACCAAGCGCTTTTAATTTTAACCCGGCCTGTTGTTTTGGGTAAAACTTCGCCAAACCAAAATAAAATCCCATGGTAACACCAAAAACAGCATGTGCCGGAACAGCTGTTATCGCCCGCATAATACCGGTGCTAATACCACCTTCCATTACATACATTACATTTTCAACTGCTGCAAAACCCAAAGCCACATAAACAGCATATACAATTCCGTCAAACTTTTCGTTGAATTCAGGACTTCGCCAGATTAAAATATAAAGTGCTACAAACTTCCAGAGTTCTTCGGAAAAAGCTGCCACCACAAATGCCTTCCACGCAGCTGCCGACAGTCCAGAAAATAATGTGGTAAAAGTTCCCAAAAACAGTTCGAGAAACAACACCGGAATCACAGTTAACCCTCCTGCAAATAATGCATATATTAACAGTCGTATGGGTTCTTTTTCGTATTTATCGCGAAAATAAATATAGGCAGCAATTATTACTACCGGAGCAAGTGCAACAATTAACAGGTTCATGCCCTAAATTAGTTATTATCTGCGAAAAAGAAAGCCTCTACACCTTTTACTCCCGGCCGGGTTTTAAATACACCGCCGGCATTTGGGTATTTATCAAGCTCTTCTTCGCTTGTGTTTTGGCGCGCTGTAGTAATATACAGTGTCCCCAAATCGTTGTCGCCAAAAGCACAGGAGGTTACATTTTTGGCCGGCACATCAACTGTACGAATCAGTTCACCGTTTTCAGGATTCCAACAGCCCACTGCAGCTCCACCCCATAAAGCCACCCACAAATTTCCATCTTCGTCAATGGTCATTCCATCGGGCGCCCCCATTTCAGAAGGAACTTCAACAGCTGTTTTGGGATTGTTGATTTCTCCGGTTTCATTATTGTAATCGTAGCCCATTACTTTTTGAGTTGGCGTATCGATATAGTACATTTTTGTTTTATCGTACGACCACACAATACCATTTGAAATGCTTACATTTTCAACCATTTTGTTAATGGTTGTATCAGGATTTAAACGATACAAGGCACCTGCATCCTTTTCGCCGGTGGTGCTCATTGTTCCTGCCCAGAAACGGCCGGACGGATCGCATTTCCCGTCGTTAAAGCGGTTATCGGGCAAATCTTCTTCCGGATCGACCAATAATTTTTTCGAGCCGGTTTTAATATCAAGCGAATAAATACCATTCTGCAAGGCAACCAAAACATTTCCCGATTCGGTGGGAACAACTGTACCTATCAGCTGACCGGTATACATTTCCTTATTGTTGGCAGTATTCGGATTATAAAAATTCAGGATTTTGCCTTTTATATTGATCCACACCAGTTCGCCGGTTTTATAATTCCAAATGGCACCTTCGCCCAATTCCGATTTCGAATCGATTACCAACTCCACCTTCTCTGATTTTTGAGGCGAGCAGCTCACTAACAGAATTGTGATGATCGCAAAAAATGTTAGTTTCTTCATGGTTATTGGTCATTAGTTATTAGTTATTAGGTGGATTATTTACAGGATGAACTATAGGCTAATCCAAACTCTGAATCAGCTCTTTCATTATCAAAGTCATCTTGGGCTCCGCTTTCATTGCTACTTCCTGCACTTCTTCGTGCGATATTTCCACAATCTCGCCGGGCACCCCGCTGTCGGTAACTATTGATATTCCAAACACTTTTAGATCCATATGAATGGCAACAATTACTTCAGGCACAGTTGACATTCCCACAATATCAGCTCCTAAAATCCGGAACATTTTATATTCTGCCGGCGTTTCAAAAGTAGGTCCTGAAACTCCCACATATATTCCTTCTTTTACATCGATGTTGTTTTCAAGCGCAATTAGTTTTGCTTTATTGCGCAGGCGTTTGTCGTAACATTTACTCATGTCGGGGAAACGCGGCCCGAGTTTATTATGATTTTTACCACGTAAAGGATGATCGGGGAAAAAATTGATGTGATCGTTAATTACAACAATTTCACCTACTTTCCAATCGGGATTTAAACCACCACTGGCATTTGAAACAAACAAATGCGAAATGCCCACATATTTCAGAACCCTCACCGGGAAAGTTACTTCTTTCATGTCGTAACCTTCGTAATAATGGAAACGGCCCTGCATAGCCAGCACTTCCTTTTCGCCCAATTTGCCATAAATCAGCCGCCCGGCATGACCATCAACTGTAGAAACCGGGAAATTAGGAATCTCTGTGTATGGAATAGAATCCAAAATTTCAATTTCGTTTACCAGGCCTCCAAGACCGGTACCCAAAATTATTCCCACTTCAGGACTTGCCTGAATTCTTTCTTTTATGAAGTTCGCGGTTACTTTTATTTTCTCCAACATAATTTAAAATCTTCTGGTTAAACGATTTTTTTTCCTCGTCGAGGAAATTTACCTGAACCGGCAAATAATACAATGCCTCCTTAAATTCATCGGTAAGTCCCGAGTTATCTTTAAAACGCATGGCATCTTTTTCGGTTGTAATAATTATTTTCTTTTCTGCTTTTACAGAAGCAAATTTATTCATTATGGTTTGAATATCCTCAGCAGAATAATTATAATGATCAGGAAAAGTGAGGGTTTCAATCGTTTTTGAATACCGGGTCAGATATTTCTCCATCAGTTTAGGCGAAGCAATTCCTGTAACCAGCAAAACACCATAACTTTTTTCGTTATAAAACGGTTCGGCTAATGGTTTTGCCCCAAAAACAGGAGAAATCTTATCGTATTCCAATTTGGTAAAATACAATTTCTGGTATGGAAGCAAGCCCACATCGTTCCCTAAAATGCGGCGCATAATGGGCGTTACCTCATCGGGGCATTTGGTAAAAATAATAATGTTGGCCCGGCGCATTTGATGCACACTTTCGCGTAAACGCCCAAGCGGCAACAGATGATCTTCTTTAATTTGCCGGTTGTAATCGATAAGTAAAATATTAAGTCCCGGAGTAATGCGGCGGTGTTGAAAAGCATCGTCGAGCAAAACTACATCGGGCGATTTTTCCATATCAGCAGAAAGCAATCTCTCTACTCCATCCACACGGTTTTCGCAAACCGAAACTGTAACTTCCGGGTATTTATTTTTAATTTGAAGAGGTTCATCGCCCACTTCAACAGCAGTTGAATCTGTTTCAACCAACCTGAATCCTTTGGTTTTGCGTTTGTAACCACGACTCAAAGTAGCCACTTCGTAGTTTTCTTTTAACAAGCTCACAAGGTATTCGGCATGAGGCGTTTTGCCGGTGCCGCCAACGGTTATGTTTCCGATTGAAATTACCGGCACATCGAATTCGGTCGATTTCAGGATATTTAAATCGTACGCCCGATTTCGCAGATATACCGCAAAACCATACAACAAAGAAAGTGGATAGAGTATTATTTTCAGCATGAACACAGGTTTTCAGAGAGCGAAGATAAGAAACCGACAGGTAAATAAAAACTCTCCCGCAGGATAGTTAAGAGTTCACCTTCCGGAATAATTGGAAGATTTAGTGTTGAGCATTATTTCACAGGGTAAAGTTCAGAGTTTAGGATTCAGAGTTTAGAGTTCAGAGAACGTAGAGTATCCGGAATCCAGTAATCCAGTAATCCGAAAATCCGGCAATCACACCAAAACAAACATATGACAAAAATCATGCAGTAATAAATTGCTTTTAACGCAATTTTAACAATCTATAGTTCGTAACTAAGACAGTAAACCCTTTATTATGATTTAACTACCAATAACTTTTTTCAATAAACCCTCGGTCAGTAGCCAGGCTACATCTCCCCGAAATTTAAGTTGCGCTACGCAACTGTAACCGATCTTTTAAATGCGCTCTTATCTTTCCCTATTTAGGGAAACTACTTTGTACTAACTACTCAGTACTATTTACTACATTTTAAATACAAGAAAATGAAAACACAAATTTTAAAACTAAGCTTATTTGCCCTGCTCCTTTTATATTTTGGAGCAGGGTGTAAAGACGACAATACTCCTTTGGATGAAACGATAAAGGCAGAGAATTATTTCGGAGTGTATTCCGGCGACTTTAACCTCCTAAGAATGGCACCCAATGGTTATCTGGTATACGAAAATCCAGTAGTTGAAGAAATATCTACCACTATTGAAATAACGCCATCGAATCTTGGAGATGACTTTCTTATGGTGTATGTTTCTGCTTATAACGATTCCATTTTATGCCAGTTTGACGAATCTACCGGATATATATGGATTAGAGATACAGCTTATTCGTTTTACCTACGTACCCGAGATTTTGCTGAATTTGACGGCAACTATGATCATGCCGTTTCTACTTACGGAAATTTAGGAACTTGGAGCAATACAGATACTGTGGTATTTAGTATTGACTTTTTAAAAGATTTTAATGACAGTATTTATTACTGTGATACAAAAACAAAAAAAATAAATTAACCATGAAAAAGATAAAACTAAGTGTAATGTTCTTGCTCTTATTATTTATTGTGGTAGGTTGCGATTGGATGTACAATTCCCCTGTTAAGTATAATGTTCATATATACAAAACAAAAGGCGATTACAGGCATTTTTATACAATTAGGCTTTCAGGGGATGAAAATTTTAATTTATGGACTGCAGATAAAACCTTGGGGTCGGGCTTAAATAAGGATACAATTTATATATGGAGGCAAAAAGCTGTTGATGGTTATGTAATTAGCGGTCCCGCGAAACTGTCCGAAGTATATCTCTCTCTTACATTTAAAGAGGTTCTTTTAAAAGAAATTGCCATGAATAATCCCGGACATGCACTACCGAACGATACATTGCAGAAGTATATTCTTGATGAAGATCCATATCTGGAATTTTGGAGATGCACTTCTACTTTACAGTTAAAAGATTCAATAAGAATAAATGAAATAATACGAAACGGAGAAATTGAGAAATACTTTCAACGTTTAAAATAAGAATTTATGAACCTAGTATTTTTAAAACTAGGTGCAGTTGTTTTGCTTCTTACTTTTATTGGTTTCGGGCTTTCCCGACTGACCAAACAAAACGAAAAACATCCTTTCATCAACGGCTGAAAATTAAAACGGAATTAGAAACACATTTTCATCAGACGATAAAACCCTGAATCAAATTCCTGACATACTTTCATCAGCTGATGAAAACAAGAAATGAACTCAAAACATACTTTCATCGCTTGATGAAGATAAGAATCAAAATAAAAACGACCTTCCATCAGTTGATGGAAATTAGAAACCAAGTTCCGACAAGCTTTCATAAACCGATGCTTGTACGAAACAAAATTACCGGATAAGCTCTTGCTCCTTTTGAGCGCACTTTTTTTAGTGGCCCAAATAAATATCAGGCCTGTTTTGTTCAATACTTTTCAAATACATTAATGCATATTTTAATGAAAACCTTAAAAATTAAATTAACTAATCTTCGCAACGAAGAACACTTCCACTTTCACACCGAGGTAAACCCTCTACCCCTCGTTTGAGCACAGCGGTAACGAGGGGTTGGTTTACACGTCGTTTGTAACGACATTTTCGAGAACATTCTCTTGATAGCCTACCTTAACGTTTCAAAAAAAACTTCGAACAAAACAGCTCTGTAACATAAAAAACACACTTGAATTGTATAGGTACAATAGTGTATATTTGATTTGTTAACAATCAAAAGAACATTGAAAACATACATAAAAGAGAACTCCGCTGGCACGCGAAACCTTCACCGCAAAACCATACAAACTTTCGCCTCCACGCGAACGCTACAAAAAATCCTAAAACTGATTATCGCATAGCCGCGAATAATTCCCCTTAGGTAAAAAGACTGTTTCGCGAGACCGCGAAGATCTGTTTAAAACCAGAAACAGACATTCGCACGCTTGCGAAAATAAAAACTCGCATTCGAACAAGCTTTCGCGAGACTGACAAGCGTTCTTAAAAAGAAAGTACCTTCTTTAAAAGCCCAGCAATTATGGGAAACAGATCTCTTCAGCAATTTCCTTTGGCCGATATCAGAAAAACAGTAGGTTACTGTTTATTTGTTAATAGCACATTACCAAAATTCAGTATTTGGTCTATCTCTTCGCTAACCCATCTCATTATTATACCTTTGCCCCCAATGAATTGTAGCAACATTAAAATTCACGAAAGAAATAACGAGAGGGTTTTTACCGCCTTCAACTTAGTCTTTAAAAATCAGCTGGATAAGTTTATACCGCCAGGTTGCTAATATTCTCATTGCCTTTATTTATCCCCTCATTCAGTTTTTAATCAATTAGTTATATTTTATGGTTTCAAAACTTAAAATGGTTTTGCTATTTGTAGCAATGCCCATGTTTTCATTATTTGCCCAGGATAAACCTGAGCTTCATGTTGGCGGTGCACTCCGCTTTAATTACAATTTATCGTCGTGGAAAGAAGGACAAAAAAGCCGTGGTGGCGATTTTGGTTATGATCTTTTCCGTATCAATACCAAAGCAAAGTACAAAGGAGTTAAGCTAAATGCTGAATACCGTTTGTATTCCGAAGGATTTGGCGGAGGTATGTTAAAACAAGGTTGGGTAGGATACGACTTTACTCCGGAAAACAATCTCCAGATAGGTTTAACACAGGTTCCGTTTGGAATAACCCAGTACAATTCGCACAACTGGTTTTTCAGTCTGAATTATTATATGGGCCTTGAAGATGACCACGATATGGGAGTAAAATACACCCACAACAGCGAAAAGTGGTTGTACGCCATCGCTTTCTTTAAAAATGCGGAAGAACTTAATTTCGGAAGTAATTCAGATGTTTCCAACAGCCGGTACTCTTACGATGTAGGTTCTTCAGGTAACGGAATGTACCGAAACAAGGAAGTGAATCAGCTTAACTTAAAAGTGGTTCGCAAATTCAGCACCGGCAATGCAAATCATATGGCCGGAATTTCGACACAGCACGGAGGAATTTATAACCTCGATACCGAAAACACGGGCGACCATTTTGCTCTGGCCGGCCATTACGAACTTAATGCCGGAAGGTGGAATGTAAAAGCACAGCTTTCGAAGTACAACTACAATACTGAAAATCCAGCTGAACAGTCGAACGATGTAATTGCCATGACTGCTTATGGAGCACCGTACCTTGTAGCTTCCGAAGCAACTACCTACACGCTGGGAGTAGCCTATTCGCTACCAGTTGAGTGGGGTCCGGTTTCGAACCTGCAGTTTTACAACGACTTTGGATATATGGACAAAACCCTAAACAGCTTTAACGATTCATACATGAACGTTACCGGAATTTTGATTTCTGCCGGAAATGTTTATACTTATGTAGATGCAGCACAGGGAAAAGATCACCCCTGGATTGGACCGGTTTGGACCGATGCTTTGGCAACCGGCACAGCAAATGCCGACTGGGAAATGCGCTTTAACATCAATATTGGTTATTACTTCTAATCAGAAAATCGTGGAGTTATGTCAGACAAAAGAAAGATTAAAATTCATGTGGAGAACTTAACGCTGATTTTCGGGAAACGGAAACAAGAAGCGTTGGAGTTACTTCAGCAAGGTATTTCAAAAGAAGAAATCCTTAAGAAAACTAAATGTACAGTAGGCGTAAACAAGGCAAACCTTGAAATTAAAGAAGGAGAAATTTTTGTAATCATGGGACTTTCGGGTAGTGGTAAATCAACACTGATTCGTTGCCTGAATCGCCTGAACGAACCAACAGCAGGGAATGTATATTTTGACAATCATGACATAACCCGCGAAACAAACAAAGAATTACTCGAAACCCGGCGTACAAAAATGAGCATGGTTTTCCAGAAATTTGGCTTGCTCCCCCACCATACAATTTTGGAAAACGCAGCATTCGGACTCGAAATCAGGGGCGAAGAAAAAGCCAAAAGAGAGGCACGTGCCATTCAGGCCCTGGAAACCGTTGGGCTAAAAGGCTACGAATCGCAGTATCCTTCTGAATTATCGGGAGGAATGCAGCAACGCGTAGGATTGGCAAGAGCTTTGGCCAACGATCCCGAGGTTTTGCTTATGGACGAAGCGTTTTCGGCACTCGATCCGCTTATTAAATCTGATATGCAGGACGAATTGTTGCAAATTCAGAATAAGCTGCACAAAACAATCGTATTTATTACGCACGATTTGGACGAAGCCATAAAAATTGGCGATCGTATAGCTATAATGAAAGACGGTGTTGTGGAACAAATCGGTACAGCCGAAGAAATACTTAATAATCCTGCCAGCGAATACGTGGAAGCATTTGTTGAAAAGGTTGATCGAAAAACCATTATTACTGCTGAATCATTAATGTTTAAGAAGTTCACTTTTGCTGAAATCAACAAAGAAGGCCCCAAAAGTATCATTCGAAAAATGCGCACAGAGAGTTTAGATGTGTTGCCTATTGTTGATGGGAATAAGAAGTTTCTGGGCTATGTATGGTTAAAGGATGTACTGAAACTGGAAAAAGAAAAAGAGACATCGGTTTCCAGGGTACTAAAAGATGAAGTACCGAGTGTTTATAAAACTTACACAGTTGAAGAAATGCTACCGCTTATTACAGGAATCAGATATCCGCTGGCTGTGGTAGACGAAGAAACAGGGAAACTACTTGGTATTGTTTCGCAAACGTCGTTGATTATTGAAGCTACCCGCTTTGAAAAGGATGAAGTAATTGAGTTAAAAGAAAAAGCTAACGAGATTTGATATGGAAAAGTTAATAAACATAGGAAAATACATAGAGACCGGAATTAATGCTCTTGAAGAAAATTTTTCAGGACTCTGGAGTGCAATAGATGATATTATTTCGTGGACTGTAGACAGCATTAACGATGTGTTTCTGGCCATTCCATTTTATGTTATCATTATTCTTGTTACTGTTGGGGCGTATTATGCCCGGGCCGGCAGAAAAGCGTTTACAAAAGAAGGTATAAAACAAGCTGCCAGCCTCACGGTATTTGTAATATTGGGGCTTTTCCTGGTGTGGGCAATGGGTTATTGGAAAGAAGCTGTTCAGACCACAACACTGGTAATTGTATCAACAGTTATTGCCCTTATATTAGGTATCCCTCTGGGAATTTGGGCAGCACGCAGCAATATGGCTAACGCTATTATACGGCCTATACTCGACTTTATGCAAACCATGCCCGCCTTTGTATACCTAATTCCAGCCATTTTCTTTTTTAGCGTAGGAAACACTCCGGGTGTTATAGCAACCGTTATTTTTTCTTTACCACCTGCAGTTCGTTTAACCAGCCTCGGAATACGTAATGTCCCTTCCGATGTAATTGAGGCAGGTCGGGCATTTGGTTCTACGGAAAAACAAATACTCTTTAAAATTCAGCTCCCTTTAGCAAAAACAACCATCCTTGCCGGAATAAACCAGGTAATCCTGTTGGCACTCTCGATGGTGGTTATCGCTTCAATGGTTGGAGCCAAAGGTCTAGGAAGCATTGTTTACCAAGGAATCCAGCAAAATAATATTGCCAAAGGTTTTGAAGCAGGACTTGGGATTGTAGTCCTTGCAATTATACTCGACCGTATTACACAGTCCATTGCAAAAAAATAATAATCATTCTAAAAATAAGTTATGTTGAAATTTAAAAAACTAGGAATTCTGGTTGTATTGGCTGCTGTAATAGTCACATTTACATCATGTTCGAATAGCGGAAAGAAAAAAGAAACCAAAAGTGCCACAAAAGAAGTAAGCATTCTTTATCCTAACTGGGCCGAAGGAATTGCATTTACTTACCTGGCAAAAGCAGCCTTGGAAAACCACGGTTACGAAGTAGAATTAACCAATCTCGAACCGGGCTTGATCTACGGTGAACTTTCAAAAGAAAATTCAAAAGGCGATGTATTTCTTGATGCCTGGCTTCCGAATACACATAAAGACTATTGGGCAGATTATGGCGACAAGCTAGTAAAACTGGGAGAAGCTTTTAGCGAAGGAACAACAGGATTAGTGGTACCATCGTATGTAAGCATTAGCTCTATTGATGAATTAAATGATAATAAAGATAAATTCTCGAAAGAAATAATAGGTATTGGAAGTGGTGCCGGCATACATGCAAGCACAGAAAAAGCAATTGAGGACTACGCGCTTGATTTTGAACAAATAACATCCAGTGGGCCAGCCATGGTTGCCAGTTTAGATAAAGCAACTAAAAGAAACGACTGGATTGTGATTACCGGATGGAAACCACATTTTATGTGGGCAAATTTTGATTTAAAATATCTGGACGATCCCAAAGGTGTTTATCCTCAAGATGTATGTGCTATAATTTCACGAAGAGGTTTTGAAGAAGACAAACCTGAAGCTGCTAAATTCTTCAAGAACTTTAATCTGGAAGAAGCTCAGTTGTACAAATTAATGGCAGCCATAAAAGCTGATGGAGAAGAAGCCGGAGCGCAAACATGGTACAACACTAACAAACAACTTGTTGATTCGTGGTTTAACTAACAACACATCCCAAATCATCAAAAAAAAAATAGCAGCATTTGAATTCAGATGCTGCTATTTTTTTTATTTCCGGCAAATATTAATTCACATAAATATCATACGGCATACGGGCTAAAACACCGTTCATTCCACTTGCTCTTTTCAAGTATTCGTAGTACCGGTAATTTTCTCCCAATTCATTTTTAAGGATTTTTGCACGAACATTATCCGCTCCAACTTTAAACAGCTCTTCAAACGGATTCGGCAAAGCCGGCAAAGCTACCGTGCGGTAATTTTCCAGACCTTCCATTTCAGCTGCCAGTTTTATAGCATCGTTTAATCCTCCAAACTCATCAATCAGTCCAATTTCTTTGGCATTTTCGCCACTCCAAACACGTCCCTGCCCAATTTCGTCAACCTGTTCTTTTGTCATTCCACGGCCATCGGCAACGTGCGAAATAAAAGTGTCGTAACCTTGTTCGATAGTAGCTTGCAACATAGCTCTTTCATGATCAGTCATTGGGCGGGTAAGCGTTAAAAGGTCTGAATTTTCGTTGGTTTTTACCACGTCGGTTGTAATACCCAGTTTATCGTTTAACAGTTCTCCAAAGTTCGGAATCTGCCCAAAAATACCGATAGATCCCGTAATTGTATTTGGACTGGCAACAATTTTATCGGCAGCACAGGCAATGTAATAACCTCCCGATGCAGCCACGTTGCCAAACGATACAATCACCGTTTTTTCTTCGGCTGCCAGTTTTACTTCGCGCCAAATTGTTTCTGAATCAAACACAGCTCCACCCGGCGAATTTATTCTAAAAACAATGGCCTTATATGTACTGTCCTGACGCACCTTACGAATCTCTTTCCCAAATTTATCGCCTTCAATTACTTCATCGCCGCCCATCGCCACTCCAATATTTCCATTGGCATAAATAACTGCAATTTTATTCCGGCTGTATTTTTTCTCTTTTCCTTTTACTGTTACCGATGCATAATTTTTCGCTCCTATTATCGGAACTCCTTTTGTTCCTTCAATTCCGGTAATCTCACGCAAATCGTCCAGCACTTCATCTTTGTATTTTACGGCATCAACCAATCCCGATTCAACAGCTGCCTGCCCTTTTTTGAAAGTTTGAACTTCATCGGCCAATTCATTTAAGCGCTCAATTGAAATACCTCTTTCTTCTGAAATACCTTTTAGCATATGGTTCCACAAACTGCTCATATAAGTCATCTGCTGCTCGCGGTTTTCCTTACTCATTTTATCCAGCATAAAAGGTTCAACTGCCGCTTTAAATTTTCCGTGACGAACAATTTGCATCTCAATACCAATTTTTTTCAAGGCATTTTTATAGAACATCATTTCGCTGCCCAAACCTCTGAAATCAACTGCAACTTCCGGATGTACCACAATTTTATCGGCCACAGTTGCCAGGTAATAGGCTTTCTGTCCCAGCATCATTTTATCGGCACAGGCATAAACCGGTTTATCGCACGAATCTTTAAATGCAATCAACATATTTCTGATTTCTTCAACGGAAGCCATACCTCCGTTAATAATCGACAAATCGAGATACACACCTTTGATTCGATCGTCACCTACTGCCTTTTCGAGCGACTCCTGAATATCATCGAGCCCAATGGTTTTTACACTCGAAAACATTCCCGGAAGCTCCATGTCTTCAAACGGATCGTTGGGAGAACGATCCATAATTGTATGATCGAGTTTTAAAACTAACAACGAATTATTTTGTACAACAACTTCTTTTTCGGCTGAAGAAATTATTGCACCGATTACAACAAACAGAAGCAGGAGCCCAATAACCGATACTGCAAAAACCCCAACTACAGAGGCCAGTACGTATTTAAAAAATTCTTTCATGTGTTTAAATTGTTTTTAATCTAAAAATTCGAATACCCCATAAAGTCATATCATTGAAAATATTTATAATGAAATTTAGGTATTCTCATTTCATATTTTTTGTTTATTTATTTCCTTCGTACTTTTGATTGGTCTTGATTTGGACCAAGAATTACAAATATATAATTCTATGCACAAGGTTTATCTGGGAATAGGTGGAAATATTGGAAATAAACAACAGAATTTTGAGAAAGTTCGGGAGTTAATCAATAAAGAATTGGGGAAAATTGTTCTGTCGTCTTCAATTTATGAAACCCCTCCATGGGGATTCCATTCGGATGATCCCTTCTGGAACCAGGTACTGCTGATTGATACAATTTTAGAGGCCGAAGAACTGCTTTGGAGAATTAACTCCCTTGAAGAAAGATTTGAAAGGATAAGAGGCAAAGAACGCTATTCATCGCGGCAAATGGATATCGACATTCTGTATTTTAATGAAGAGTATTTTGAAACTAAAACACTGATTATTCCCCACCCGAAAATTCATGAGCGCAAATTTGTACTGGTTCCGCTGGTAGAGATTGCACCCGACTTTAAACATCCGTTGCGCCGGCTAAGTAATTTACAATTGCTTGAAAACTGCCACGACGATTCCATCATAAAAAAAGTAATTCCGGCGTAATCAAGTATAGCAAGAATACAAATGATATTGTTTTTATTTTCAAATCCCAAAATTTAAAAGACAAACTACATCGGAAACTTCCTGAAACAAAAAGAAATAGCTAAAAACTCCGTGTAGCTTCGTATAAAATTCCGTGTACTCTGTGGTTAAAAATTAAAGAAACCACGGAGCACCACAGAGAAAAAAACACAGAGTACCACAAAGATTTAGCAGTGACGGAAATTTGTCGTACACCCCTTTCATTCACCCTCAATTCTTTCTAATTATTTTTACTAACTTCACGGTCCGTATTAAATTAATTAATATAAAAAGAAATGAAAACCAACTATCTTCTTCTACTTGCCGTAAGTATGCTTTTTTGGGGTTGTACAAATAAAAATCAGCTTACAATTATAAAAAACCAACAATCCGCTTATCAGATTGTAATTGATGAAAATCCTTCTGAAACCATTAAACATGCAGCAACAGAACTGCAAAATTATCTCGAAAAAATTGCTTCAGTAACACTTTCGGTTACTACAGAAAACAAGGTTTCCGGTAATAAAAAACAAATCACACTATTTGAAGATAATACATTGCCTTCAGAACATACCATTTCTATAAAAACAGATGGAGATAATCTATCCATTTCCGGAGGAAATGCGCAAAGTACCTTGTATGCGGTTTACGAATTCCTCGAATCTCAATTGGGCTGCAAATGGTATTCGCCTGATGTTGAAAAAATACCGCAGCTTAAAACCGTTTCGTTAAATTTACCTTTAAACTACGTTTACACTCCTGAGATCACCACTCGTACCATGCATTCGAAACTGTACTACGAAAACACCGGTTTTGCAGACAAGCAGAAAGTTACACACGAGGCTTTTCCGAAATATGTTCCAACAGCGCGGGTACATACATTTCATCGTTTTGTTCCCGAACAGGATTTTTATAAAAAACATCCCGAATACTATGCCTTACGCGGCACAGAGAGGCGTCATACTCAACTTTGTTTAACCAATGCCGATGTACTGCAAATAGTGAAAGACTCGGTTCGTGCTTATTTTAACAGATACCCAGATGCGTCTGTAATTTCAGTTAGCTCGAATGATAATACACAATACTGCGAATGCGAAAACTGTAAAAAAGTTGACGAGGAAGAAGGAGCGCACAGCGGAACCATGATCCGCTTTGTAAACGAAGTGGCCCGCGAATTTCCCGATAAACAGATATCCACCTTAGCCTACCAGTATACACGAAAACCCTGCAAGACCAAACCGCTCGACAATGTACTTATCACACTTTGTTCCATTGAATGCGACCGCAGTGCCCCCATTGAAGAAAAGTGCAGCGATTTTGCAGAAGATCTGATGGGCTGGAAAGAATTTAGTAACAACATAAGAATCTGGGACTACACAACACAGTTCACAAATTTTCTGGCACCATTTCCAAACATACATACCTTGCAACCCAATATTCAGTTTTTTAGAAACAACCATGCCAAATGGATTTTCGAGCAACACAGTCACAACCCAAGCGAATTGTTTGAGTTACGCTCGTATTTAACCGCTAAATTACTTTGGAATCCTGATCTGGATGCAGATGCAATAATTACTGAATTTGTTAATGGTTATTACGAAGAAGCCGGAGTTTATGTAAAAAATTATATTGATGCTATTCATGGAGAAATTCAGAAGGACAAAAACTTTTTCCTTTTTCTTTACGGCGATCCTGCACAGGGTTTTCAATCTTTTTTAAGTCCCCAAAATCTGAAAAAATACAATTCCTTTTTTGATGAAGCAGAAAAAGCAGTTGCCGGCAAACCCGACATATTAAAACGGGTGCAAATTGCGCGTATCAGTATAGATTATGCATCTTTGGGAATGGCAAGAAACGGCATGTCGCCGGATTTCCAACTACTTAAGAATGGGAAGATATCGGAAGATACAAAGCAACGTTTGAAAAGATTTAAAACCAGTTGTAACGAAGCAAACATAACCTTAATGAATGAAATGGGCTATCGCGTTGACGAGTTCCTGGCTCTGTTTGAAACAACTCTGGAACGTGCAGCAACAACTAACATTGCAGCAGACAAAGCAGTAAAATTGCTTACCAAACCTAAAAAATATGCCAACGAAGATCCTCAGGCTTTAACTGACGGTGCTTTGGGCGGAAGTAATTTTTATGCCAACTGGCTCGGCTTTGAAGGTAACAACCTGGAAGCAATTATAGATTTGGGTGCAGAAAAGGAATTCAGCACTATTTCTATGGGCTTTTTGCAGGTTACCAACCATATTGTTTTCTTTCCTAAAAGTGTGATTTATTCGGTATCAAACGATTCTAAATCTTTTAAAACAATTACAGAAGTACCTACAACAAAACCAATAACAAAAGAAAGCAAACGTAACGATCTGGAATATTTTACCGGTAAATTTTCTCCGGTAAAAGCACGTTATATAAAAATTAAAGCCAATAATGTTGCTAAAGCTCCTGCCTGGCACAACGCGGCCGGTTTGCCGGTTTGGATTTTTGCCGACGAGGTGATTGTGAACTAATCACCTTTCTTCTTTCCGATAGTTGGCGGGAGACAGCCCCACGTGTTTAGTAAATATTCGCGAAAAATAGTACGGGTCATCATATCCCAGTTTAGCACCAATTTCTTTTACCTTTAAATTGGTTTGAGAGAGGTATTTTCGTGCCCGTTCAATTTTCAGGTGAATAAAAAAATCCTGGGGAGCACTATCAAGGTTTTGTTTAAAAAGCTTGTAAATATTTGAACTGGAACAGTTGCACGATTCTGCCAATTCCGAAATACGAATGCTCTTGTGCAAATTGTTTTTCATAAATGTAATTACACGTTTCAGCAAATCGTCTTCAAGCCCCTTTTTTATCGACCGATAAGCACTTAAATGTTTCACCGAAGTAAGAAACTGTTTTAAACAGATATTAGCATAAACAACTTTTCCTGCATCAAAATAGTCCTCTGCATTTTGCAGCATTTCCTCAAACAGCATTAACCTTTCCTCAATGCGTGCATCTTTTGAAGGAGGAATATCAATTATTTGATTTACAGCAGGTGAATATAAATGTGCATTCTTACCGGTAAAATGAAGCCAGTAATTTGTCCAGGGTTTTTTATTGTTTGCCCCATACGAACAAGGCGTTTTGGGCGGAATAACAAAAAGCTGGTTGGGCAAAAGAGTTTTCCGCCTGCCTTCAATTTCTATCCAACCAGAGCCATCCACACAATAAATAAGAATATACTGGCTGCAACCAAGCGGACGTTTGCGCAAATGCCCCAGTGCTTTTGGGAAGATACCAATATGTGTAATGTACAAATCATTAATCCGTGGATCTTTCAGAATTTTCTTTTTTATGATTCCCGGAAAATAGGTCATTTGCTGACCAATAAATCCATCAATTACAAATTCTATCTTTTCTTTTTTCTCCATTGAAACACCACCACACACTTACATGCTTTATTACAACTCTTTAACAAGTCCGGCTAAATTTCCATCGAACTTATCTAATTTCCACAAAAATATAAATTTGTCCATCATTTTTCAGGATAATACTATTATTTCTCTTGTAAGAAGAGAGTACTTTTACTCTCCATCAAAAATCAAATCATACATTAAACCGTAATACCAATGAAACGACTAGCTGTTTTATTCTACCTACTAATCTTATTTACACACGCAAATTCTTCCGAAAAACAAAATCACAACGACAAAACACTTTCTGATTTTATGGATTTAAAATTTGGAATGTTTGTGCATTGGGGCCCTGTTTCGTTGCGGGGAACTGAAATTGGCTGGTCGCGCGGACGACAGGTGCCTGCTGAAGATTATGACAATTTATACAAAGAATTTAATCCCGTTCTTTTTGATGCTGATGAATGGATTAAAACCCTAAAAGAAGCCGGGATGAAATATTTTGTCATTACCACGCGACATCATGACGGTTTTAGCATTTGGCCAAGTAATTATTCCGATTACGATATTTCTGCAACACCTTATAAAAAAGATGTTTTAATGGAGTTAAAAAAAGCCTGCGACAAATACGGAATTATGTTTGGGACTTATTACTCCATTAACGACTGGAAACATCCCGATTATCCTCTGGGAAGCCCCGGTGGCAAAACCCGGAAAGCAACAGGCAATATGGATAAATTTATTCCATTTATAAAAGGGCAAACAAAAGAACTAATTGAAAAATACAACACGCGCATTTTATGGTTCGATGGAGAATGGGAAGATCCCTGGACACACGAAATGGGATTAGATTTCTACCGCTATTTAAAAGGGCTGGATAATACAGTACTTATAAATAACCGCGTTGACAAAGGTAGAAAAGGCATGGAAGGAGTAACCATCTCGAATGAATATGCCGGCGACTTTGCAACACCCGAACAACGAATTGGCGCCTTTGATATTGAAAATCCATGGGAATCGTGCATTACCATTTGTAATCAGTGGGCCTGGAAACCCAACGATAAAATGAAAAGTTTTGACCAGTGTATTCAAACCCTTATAAAAACAGTAGGTGGCGGAGGAAACCTGCTGTTTAATGTTGGACCAATGCCCGATGGGCGAATTGAGCAAAGACAAAAAGATCGTTTAAAAGAAATGGGCGACTGGCTGAAGATGAATGGAGAATCCATCTACTCGACAAAAGGCGGGCCATACAAACCCACTGAAAATATGGCATCAACCCGAAAGGGAAATGCGATTTATTTGCACGTATTTAATCCAACAGAAGGTTCATTAACAGTTCCTTCGCCAGGAAACGCAAAAATAAAAAGCTGCATTGTTCTGAATGGAGACAAGCTCGATTTTTCGCAAACAGAAAATACACTTTCCATCAGAATTCCTGAAAACGTAAAAAATCAGACGGTAGTAACAATTAAACTTAATCTTGACAGCAGTGCTTTAGCAGTTGCTCCTATAGAAATTAAATAAATTAAATAATATGAAGAATATAGTTTTAATTAGTTTGCTATTTATTGCCTTGGGATGTAGTAAACATGAACCTGAAAATAAGTTACCCAACATTGTAATTATACTGGCCGATGACCTGGGATATGGCGATCCAGGCTGTTATAATTCTACATCGAAAATACCAACACCTAATATCGACAAATTAGCTTCAGAAGGAATACGTTTTACTGACGCGCATTCAGCCTCGGCCGTTTGTACTCCTACACGATACAGCATTTTAACCGGAAGATATTGTTGGCGTACCCGTTTAAAAAATGGTGTTTTGTGGCCCTGGGACGAACCTCTCATTAATAAAACCAGGTTAACACTTCCTGAAATGCTAAAAGAGAAAGGCTATCAAACAGCCGCAATTGGGAAATGGCATTTGGGTTGGGAATGGCCTGCCAACGATTCACTTTCAGTGAAAAAACAAAACGGCGAAAATGTAAATTATAACGAGTCCATAACAGGAGGTCCGCTGGAGCGCGGTTTCGATTACTATTTTGGCGATGATGTTCCTAATTTTCCACCCTATACATTTATTGAAAACAACAGGGTTGTTAAGGCTCCAACAGTTGAAAAACCGGATTCTCTCTTTGGCTGGAAAGGAAAAATGCAGGCACAATGGAAACTGGAAAACGTAATGCCTGAAATCACTAAAAAATCGGTTGATTACATAAAAAAAGTGTCGCAAAGCGAAAACCCATTTTTTCTTTATTTTGCACTAACCGCACCACATACACCAATTGCTCCATTAACTCAATTTGATGGCAAAAGTAAGGCCGGTCGTTACGGCGACTTTGTTTATGAAGTTGACTGGACAGTAGGACAGATTACAAACGCCCTTAAAGAATGTGGTTTAGACAAAAACACCCTAGTTATTTTCACCAGCGACAATGGTTCTCCAGCCAGAAACGGCAAAAACTATTCCGGACCAACACAATCGGTAATAACTGACTACGGGCACAATCCGAGTAAAAATTTTAGAGGAATGAAGGCTGATATCTGGGAAGGTGGTCACCGTGTTCCTTTTATCGCCAAATGGGTTGGAAATATTACAGGAGGTACAGAAACTTCAGCCTTGTCGTGTTCAATGGATTTAATGGCAACCATTGCCGAAATTATTGGCTTTGAATTGCCTGCAAATGCTGCAGAAGACAGTGAAAGTTTACTCAATATTTTCAAAAACAAAGAGCAGACCGGCAGAGAAATTCTGGTTAATCATTCCGGTGCCGGTGTTTTTGCTTTACGCAAAGGCGATTGGAAACTAATCCTTTCCAATAAATCAGGAGGTTTCAGCGACCATAAACATCCTAAAGGTTTTGGAATTGATACTCCGGGACAATTATACAACCTTAAAAACGATCCGGGAGAAAAAGAAAACCTATACGCCAGCTATCCCGAAAAAGTTGAAGAGTTAACAAAAGATTTGGAGAAAATAAAAAATAAATAATGAATTCACGAGACTTTGTTCTAAAAGCGATCAACCATAAAGAAACAGGGAAAGTACCTGTCGACATGGGAAGTAATCCAAGTTCCGGGATATCGGCAATTGCCTATTCAAATTTGCTGAAATATCTTGGAATGGATCATTTGCCAGTGCAGATATACGATGTAGTTCAACAACTGGCACAGCCACAAAACGAAATAATCGATTTGTTTGGGATTGATGTTCTCGACATTGGGCGAACATTCAATGACAAACCCAACCACTGGCAACCAACTATTTTGGCGAATGGAGACCAGGCCTTTTACCCAAAGTGGTTTAATCCTGAAAAAAATGATGCAGGAGACTGGATTGCAAAACATTCCTCTGGTTTACCCATTGCTAAGATGCCGGGAGGAGCAACCTTCTTCGACCAAATCCACTTCCCCTGGGTTGACGGATACCCGGATACAATGAATGGTCTGGATGATGCCATGTCAAAAGTGTTGTGGTCGGCATTTGTACACAGTCCGTGGGACAATGCAAGTATGCCGGGCTTTTGGGATGAACTTAGAAAAAGAGCCATCCAATTAAAAGAAACAACCAACAAGGCTTTGATGATTGTTGTGGGGTGTAACCTCTTTGAATGGGGAACATTTATCAGGCGAATGGATAATTTTATGATGGATTTATACCTGGAACCCGATAATGTTGAGAGCTTACTCGATGCGTTAATGGAGCGGCATTTGGCAACTCTTGCAAAAGTATGCGAAGCAGTTGGCGATGTGGTTGACATTGTGCGCTTTGGCGATGACCTTGGAGCCATGAACGGGCCATTTATGGATCCTGAATTATATCGGCAACTTTTTAAACCACGACATAAACAACTCTGCGATTTCGTAAAACAAAACAGTAAAATGCATACATTTTTACACTCGTGCGGATCTATTTATAAACTCATTCCGGATTTAATTGAGGCCGGTTATGATATATTAAATCCTATGCAAACCCAGTGCACTGACATGCAACCCGAGAAGTTAAAAAATGAATTCGGGAAAGAAATTACATTTTGGGGAGGCGGAATTGAAACGGTTGGGACACTAAATGCCAAAAATCCGGAAGAAGTCAGGGCAGAAGTACTAAATCGTTTGGAAATACTATCGAAAGGCGGAGGTTATGTTTTTAATACCGTTCATAACATTATGCCTGATGTACCACCCGAGAACATTGTGGCCATGTTTAATGCAGTGAAAGAATTTAACGGAGAACCTAAAATCGAAACAATAAAATAATTTAAGGGAAGTAAAAGAAATTTGAATTCCCTGCTTGCCTTAAGGCAGGCATCTTATAACTAATTTAATAAACAATTATAAACGAATGGAATTTAGCGTAAGCATAATTGATGGTCTGGTAATTCTGGGTTACCTGGTTGGAGTTGTATTACTCGGCATTTATACAGTCAGAAAAAAAATAAAAACGGCATCATCTGAAGACTATTTTTTGGCAAGTCGGTCATTAAAATGGCCGATAATAGGCACAGCTCTTTTTGCAGCCAATATTTCAACCATACATCTTATAGGGTTTGCCGAATCAGGATTCAAATACGGATTGGTTGATGGTTTATTTGAATGGCTGGCCATCCCGTTTTTAATATTCCTTGGTTTTGTTATTGCCCCTTATTTTTTTAAAAAACGCACTTCTACAATACCCGAGTTATATGAAAAAAGATTCAACGGAGCTTCCAGAACTTATATGGTTGTTTTAGCAATATTAACAGCCTTACTTTTACACATAGGAATTAGTTTATATGCAGGTGCAGCGCTGGTTCAACAGTTCTTTGGCCTCGATCCAACCATGGGTATTATTTTTATTGCAGTTTTAACCGGATTATACACCGTTGTTGGGGGGTTAAAAGCCATTACAACTGTTGAAGCAGTGCAAACTGTTTTGCTGATTCTGGGAGCACTACTGCTTACCTGCTTTGGTATTTTTGCTTTAGGTGATGTTGGTGTTCATAGTTTTGCAGAGTTTAAAGCAAGCCTAAAACCAGATACACTATCCATACTCCGGGCTCCCAACAGTCCGGCAAATCCGCCAAGCGGAGGAATTTCATGGTATTCTGCACTCTTGGGTTATTTTGTACTTGGATCGTGGTATTGGTTTTCCGACCAAACCATTGTGCAGCGCTCACTGGGATCAAAAACTCAGTACGATGCACAAGTCGGACCAATTTTTACAGCCTTGCTAAAAATACTTCCGGTCTTATTCTTTCTGCTTCCCGGAACTCTGGCTTTTGTTTTGTTCAAAACAGGTATTGGAGAAGACACCAAACTTACCTTGCCCTACATGATTGACCAATTAATGCCTGTTGGATTAAAAGGTCTGATAATTGCATCCCTTTTGGCTGCATTAATGAGCTCTGTAGGTGCAGCAATAAACAGTGCGTCAACCCTGTTTTCTATCGACATTGTTAAACGGCTAAAACCACAAACCAGCGACAAACATTTGGTTTTAACCGGTCGAATAACCGGAATCGTGGTAATGGTACTGGCAATAATGTGGTCAACACAAGCCAGTAAATTTGGCGACACAATTATTTATACAGTAAATGCACTGGGCGCAATGATTGCTCCTCCAATTGCGGCTGTATTTTTATGGGGAATGTTTTGGAAAAGAGGGACGGCGAAAGCTGCCAACTACACTTTTGCGTTTGGACTTATTACTGGTGTTTTTGTTTTTATGTTCGATTTTCCCTATCAAAATCTGGTCCCCGGCCTCGATGCAATTGCAAGGTTTGTAGCAGATTCTTCAAATCACACCTTATTGCCGGAAAGTAAAATTATCACCAACGTTTTAGGTATTAACTTTATGATGCAGGCATGGTGGAAATTTGTACTCTGTTCCCTATTATTTATAGTAGTAAGTTATGCAACACCCAAACCAACAGAAGCACAAATATCAAACTGTATTAGCCTTAAAGAATACTGGCCAAAAAAATGGTCGGGCATTACCGATTACAGAGTAATTGGTTTTGGCATTTTTGCCATCTTGATAATAATATGGGTTATATTGGAAGCATTGGCTTAATCTAAACAAACTACTTTCTACTAAAATTATCATACACAATACCATTCAATGGAAACAATCATCAAGCTTATTTTTGCTGCATCTGTTATTTTAAGCGGTTGTAAAACCAATAAGAAAGTAATTTTTGAACCAACTGTTGAGTCCCTTCAGCAATACGAAACTCCGGAATGGTTCAGAGATGCCAAGTTTGGAATATATTGCCACTGGAATGCACAATCTGCTTCGAAGAGCAGGAACAACGGATGGTATGCCCGTTACATGTACGAAGAAGGACATCCGGCATACAACGATCATCTTAAAAACTGGGGACATCCTTCAGAGATAGGCTACAAAGACATTATTGAAGCCTGGAATGCAGACAAATTTGATGCAGGCCATTGGATACGTCTTTTTCATGATGCTGGAGCCAAATACGTGCTTACAATGGCGGTACATCACGATAACTTTGATTTTTGGAATTCCAAATATCAACCCAGATGGAATTCAATGAATTATGGCCCCAAAGTAGACGTATGTGCCGAGATGAAAAAGGAGTGTGAAAAAGTTGGCATTCGCTGGGGGGTAAGAACACATCTGGGAAGAACATATAGCTGGTTTCAAACCAACAAAAGAGCCGATACAAAGGGACCCAAAAAAGGCATGCCATACGATGGAAATAATCCCGACTTTGAAGATTTATACCTTGAAAAAGCAACTAAAGAACAAATTGGAGAAAAGTACAATCAAATTCGTCACCCACTTAAACCTTCAGAGGAATGGATGAAACAGTGGAAAAACCGAATGTTCGATTTAATTGACAATTACCATCCCGACCATTTTTATTTTGATGGGGCCATTCCGTTTATGAACGACAGCGGACGCACCGGAATGGAAGTTATTGCTCATTACTACAATCACAATGCCTCTCTCCATAATGGTAAAAACGAAGGCGTTATGGTTATTAAAGACATAAAAGACCACGGATTTTATTACGATAAAGTTTCATCGGTTGTTCTCGAACGGACACGGGAAAATAACATCGTTTTTCCACCACGCGAAACAGAAAACTCAACCGGCCCCTGGTTTTACACCGGAGATGAAACAGACTATCGCAGCTCAGAAAGTCTTCTGCACGAGATGATTGATGTAGTCTCAAAGAACTGCAATTTTGTTTTAAATGTTCCTCCAAAACCTGATGGCACGTTCGATAATAATTCTCTTAATATCCTTAAAGATTTTGGCATTTGGTTAAGACAAAATGGCGAGGCAATTTATGCATCCCGTCCTTGGAAAACATTTGGAGAGGGTGATATCCGTTTTACAGTGAATGGTAAAAATTTGTATGCAATTTTTCTAAACAGGCCAAACAAAAACACGACAATTAAATCACTCCAGTTATGGAATTCAAATGTCATAAATTCGGTAAAACTTATTGGTACCAACGAAAAAACAAACTGGAAATTTTCAGAAAAAGGGCTGGAAATTGAATTTCCTGATCATTACAACGAACAATTAGCTTATGTTTATAAAATAAGTTGCACCAAACTTTTATCGGAACTCCCTTTCACTAAAATTAATTTAAATTCAGCAGACGAAGAAAATAGAATAAACAGAAAAAAATATGGAGCTGATGGGAATGGAACTGTTACTTTACCCAAAAACCAAAAGAATTAATACTTTTATTGCAATACATCAATACCAATAACAACTTATGAAAACAGTATTTACAATAATTCTAGCCATCTGCTTTTTTGCATGTAATTCTCCTAAAAACGAAAAGCAAAACAAACCGGTTAAACGATACGGTTGGGTAATTAAAGTAAAACCTGAAAAGCTTGAAGAGTACAAAAAATTACATGCCAATCCATGGCCTGAAGTAAATGCAATGCTCAAAAAAAGCAATATTCAAAATTATTCAATTTATTACCGCGATGGACTGTTATTTAGTTACTTAGAATACACAGGCACCGATTTTGATGCAGATATGGCAAAAATGGCTACTGATTCAACAACGCAGGAATGGTGGAAACTAACCGATCCTTGCCAGGAACCGGTAGAATCAGCCGAAGAAGGAGTTTGGTGGGCAGATATGGAAGAAGTTTACCACCTGGATTAAGTATTAAAAACAGTAGCTATTTTTTCTGAAAACAACTCTGGCGAATCGCTAAAGAGTTGTTTTAATCGTGGTTTGCACTTATTGATATTTAATTCGCGAAGGTGTTTAATTTTTTTTTCTAGAATTTCAATTTCATCAGGCTCCAACCGGTATTCTGCTTTTTTTATCTCATCTGAAAAAACAGACAAGTCGTGATCTTCTCCAAGTTGTTCGGTAATAATATCAAGTTGATCAGATTTCTGCTTAAAAAATTTAGCATGCATAAACTTGAGGAAGTTGGTTTGATAATAAAGTATTTTTAGCTTCTTTCTTAAATCATGCAATTTTTCAGAATCATTATAAAGATTTTCATCCTGATATATTACATAGCTATTTTTAAAAGATTGATTTAGCTGATCTTCTACTAACTGCTTTGCCAACACTTTGAAATTTGCATGCAAACCCGATCCAAATTCTTTTATATAATGACCAATTGCAGCGCCTGTTTTATTTTCAAATATGTCAAATTGTAATTGTCTGTTGGTTTCCGAGAAGCGTTCTTTTACATACTTTAGCTTTCGTTCGTGAATATGCGGACTTATTTTTGAAATGCTATCCAGAACCTGAATATTTACCCACGAATTACGAAATGCCGAAATGCTTTTCCCAAATTCCGACAACTGTTGCAAAACACCAGGGACATAATCATTTCCAGAATCTTGACAAAACAACAGCAGTGCCCGAATCCTCTTAAACGACTTTCGTACTTCGTGCACAGCTGTATTAAGCGAAATATTCTCAGCTTCTGAAAAATAAATCACCCGACTTATTTGTTTTTGTAATGCCAGATATAACTTGTCCCCTATATTTTGAACCATAATCTCCATATAACCAGGAAATTTAAAGTTAGTAAATATCCAACAGAATCATATAAAACATTCAATAATACACACTTACCAATCTTGAACATGTCAGAAAAGATTGATGACAGATTAAAAAGAAGATTGATATGGATTAATTCAATCTCATCAATCATTTCAATCTAAACCCAGTTGAAATATTTTGCAAAAAATGCCCGAATATTGTTGATATGTACCAGACTTTATTACCATACGGCACATAAATAATGTAAAGACTCAGGCCACAACAATTTTTTCTATTGCACTCCTTCTGTCCATTCCGAATTATATAAATAATCGTTGTAAGGGAATCGTTGCGAATGAATACTTTTTACGCGTTCGTACAATTCATTTTTAAAATCTTCAACATTTGATTTTTCTTTAGCTGAAATAAATAGTGCAGGCGTATTACTCTTAGCCATCCACGAATTTTTCCATTCATCTAAAGTAAAATTGGCTTTTGTACGTGGCGACAAATCATCTTCATCTTTTTCTTCGTAGGTAAATGCATCAATTTTATTAAAAATGTACAGGGTTGGCTTATCTCCCGCTTCAATTTCCTGCAAAGTATTGTCAACAGTTTCAATCTGCTCCTCAAATCCCGGATGCGAAATATCTACAATATGTAACAACACATCGGCTTCGCGAACCTCATCGAGTGTAGATTTAAACGATTCGACCAAACCATGCGGAAGCTTTCGAATAAATCCAACCGTATCTGCCATTAAAAAAGGCAGATTACCGATCACTACCTTTCGCACTGTTGTATCGAGTGTCGCAAAAAGTTTGTTTTCTGCAAAAACCTCCGATTTTGCCAACATATTTAATATGGTAGATTTCCCAACATTTGTATAACCTACCAAAGCAACACGAACCAGTTTTCCACGGTTTTTTCGCTGAGTTGCCTTTTGCTTATCAATTTTTACGAGCTGTGTTTTTAAACGGGCAATTTTATCAAGAATAATCCGGCGGTCAGTTTCAATCTGTGTTTCACCGGGTCCACGCATACCAATTCCTCCACGCTGACGCTCGAGGTGAGTCCACATGCGTGTTAACCGCGGAAGCAAATATTGATACTGAGCCAACTCTACCTGTGTTTTGGCATGCGCTGTTTGTGCACGCTTGGCAAAAATATCAAGGATCAGATTGGTACGATCCAGAATTTTACATTCCAATATGCGTTCGATATTACGAAGTTGGGTTGGAGATAATTCATCGTCGAAAATTACAGTATCGGCCTCAACTACTTTTATATAGTTTCCTATTTCTTCAAGTTTCCCAGGTCCAACAAAAGTAGCTTTGTTGGGAATATCCAGTTTTTGCGTAAACTTTTTCAATACCACAGCACCGGCCGTATCGGCCAAAAACTCCAGTTCGTCCAGATATTCCTGTACTTGTCGTTCGTCCTGCGCATGGTTTATTAAACCTACTATTACTGCTTTTTCTGTTTCTGGTGCTGTTTCAATCATGCTTTTAATTAATGGTAAAAAAAAACTCCTGCTTCAATAGAAACAGGAGTGCAAAAATATTGTTTTTTATTTGTTACTGCAACACGAAGTTAATTGGTACCGTGTACGATACGTTAACCGGTTTCCCGCGTTGTTTTCCAGCCTTCCATGGTGGAAGAGCATTCACAACACGAAGTGCTTCTTTATCCAAAGATGGGTCAACTCCCCTTGCAATAGAAGCATTGGTAACTTTACCTGTTTTACTAACCACAAAAGTTACATAAACTTTTCCCTGAATACCGTTTTCCTGAGCAATAACAGGATATTTAATGGCATTTGCAATATACTTACGCAATGCTAAATCTCCTCCCGGGAATTCCGGCATATCTTCAACAATAAAAAATACCTGAGCTTCTTCTTCTTCTTCCTCTTCTGCAGTTTCAATTACAGGAGCAACATCAATTACAGTTTCATCATCTGCTTCAGTATCTTCAATCTCTAATTCATCTTCAATCTCAACATCGTCGTCTACAATGTTCAGTACCTCGATCACTTTTGGTGGTGGAGGTGGTGGAGGTGGTTTTACCTCTTGCTCGCGCGTAATTGGGATAATTTCTTCTTCAACTTCCGCAGTTTGAATAGTACCTAACGATTCAGCTTTCGTTGGTTTTGTAGTCCATTCAAAAGCCAAAAGTGTAACGCCTAACGCGACTACTAAACCAATCAGAATAAAAGTATTTCTTTTACTCTCAAGATCAGCTTTTTTAGATTTTTTAAGTTCCATACTACTTATTAATTATTTGTTTTATTCGATTTTTTTTGCCCTTTAAAAACGGGGCTTAAAGATAAAAAATAATATTTACTTACAAGATAAAAGTCCATTGATTTATAAAATCTATCTCAAGTTGAAATATATAGGCACACTGTACCTGACTTTAACCGCTTTTCCTGCCTGCCTGCCCGGTTTCCAATCTGGCATTCCTTTTACAACCCTTAAGGCTTCATTATTAAGCGAGGGATCTACACCCCGTAATAAACTTACATTATATATATTGCCATTCTCATCAACTACAAAACTTACATAGACCTTCCCTTCAATTCCATTTTCCTGCGCAATTACAGGGTATTTAACATTTCTTGACAAATAATTGATTAAAGCTCTTTTTCCTCCTGGAAATTCCGGCATAACTTCTGCCGAGACAAAAACCTCATCTGGTTTATCTTCTTCTAATGGTTGAAATATCTGATTTGTAAAATCAATATCAATGAAATCTTCGGGCTCAGAACTAACTACCTCAATATTCTCGTCAACCATTGAAGTATTGTCAACAATATCGAAACGTTGAACCTTAACCATTGGCTTTGGCAGTTCTTCTTTTTCTGCTGGTGTAGACGGAATAAAAATATAGTCTTCGTTCACAAAATCATTGCTACCGAAATATTTCACTTCCTCTACCTTTTGGGTTTTCCACTCGAAAGCATACAAAACGCAGCTTAATGCCAAAACCAAACCAATTAAAAAGAAGAGACTTTTTTTGTTCTCAAGATTAGCTTTTTCGTTTTTTTTATTTTCAATCATGGCTTAACTGTTTAAATGGGTGAATCAAAATAAATTAAAGAACGCCGGCTTGTTTTCTGCAGAACAATTAACCAATAACAAAAACTTTACCAGAAATTTTATATTAGCATTAAATAAAAATATTTTTATATTTGCACACTCAAACGGGGGATTAGCTCAGTTGGCTAGAGCGTTTGACTGGCAGTCAAGAGGTCGGGGGTTCGATTCCCCCATTCTCCACCCTTATAATCAAAGAGTTACGACAATATGTGACTCTTTTTTTTATTTACTGTGTAGTTCTGATGTGTAGTTTTACATTTAAATTACTCAAAAACGGTAAATCGATGTTCACTTCGATCCTTACTTATAAACTTTGCAATTTCCTTTTGATTATTATAGTGCTTGGCGGTTGTTCTATAATTTGTATGTTGTTGAAGCTTAAAAACCTGCCTATAACTATAAATTTCACTAGCTGTTATATAAGTACTGCGCAATTGTTTCATCTGAATTTTGTAATTCCGATTTAATCTTTTAAAGAAGAAAGTAAAACTTTTACTTGCGACTTTTTCCATATTTTGTCGACCAAGTATTTCAGGTGCAATAATATAGTTTTTCGAACCCTTATTTTCATTTAATCCAATGTCTATTAATAAATCTTCAAGTTCTTTAATAACCGGGATGTAGGTATATTCATACTCCTGCTGGTGTAAATTGTTTTTTAGTTTGTTCAATTTTATGTTTGGAGATTTTATATAAATAGGTTCTCCATTTTCATAATTAATCATATCCCAGCTCATTACGAATATTTCTTCATTTCTTCTACCTGTAAATGCTTTTAATTTTATTGCATCTTTTAACCAATATTTATACATATTTCTTATAGTTGTCTTACCAATCTTTTGTATAGCCCCTTCAGGTTTAATAATATCTAAAAGAGCGTAGAAATCCTTTGTGGAAATTGAGTTATTGGTGCCTTTCTCTGTTTTAAGTTTAATTTCTTTGAATGGATTTCTAATTTGATAACCTTTTTTTTCAATTAGAAAAGAATAAACTGACCTCATTGCTTTAACATGATGATTAAACGTGTATGCTGAGGTAGTACGATTTAGAAGAAAAGAGTAATATTCACCTATCAAGTGGTCATTAATATCCGTGATTTTCAAAGTATTAATGTCAATACCTTTCCCTTTTATAAATTCTTTGTATTTATTAAAAAAGCTATTAATTGAATTCAAATAGCCATCTGAATTATGTTTTTTCTGATGATTTGGAGTATCAATATCAGCTAAATAATCTAAGTACATTGCCATACAATCAATTAGAAGCTGTGGCTTTATATGAACTGGTGAATTTGGTATAATACCATTTAAAATATCCGTTCTATAATCAATTAGTTCTTTAACTGCCCCCTCATAAGATCTCGAAACAAGTGTCTTTGTAATCCTTTTTCCATTGTAAAAAACTATGGTTCGGTATGCTGTGTTTTCGATAGGGTGTTTGCAATTTTTATAGGGTGAAACATTATTATGGATTGTTTTCCCACATTTTAAACATCTAATTTCTAATCCTTTAAATTTACGATAGACTAATCTTTTCATCCTATTTAAATTTTACCAATTTTCTTGCTGCATCACTTTTGGGAATGTATCTTGGTATATTATGAAATGAAACTGGCTCTTTTTCATTTCGAATGAATTGTAATTCATTTTTCTTTGCCAATTCAAAATGTGTTTTCCATTTATCTCCATATTTTTCTTTAAAATGTTCTATTTGTGGTTCTATCGTAACCCTATTATATTCATACTTTTGAATGTATCTTTTTTGACCGTCTTTGTAAATTTTTACATTATGTCTTTTGCACCAATTTTTCACAGAAATTATAGAAGCATAATCTAAAAGAACTCCCAATTCCTTTAAGTATATTTTATCTAAAGCATAATCATGTTGTATAAAAAATTCATTATTAGTTTTCATGAATCGGTATAACCACTTCCTAATATTTTATGTGGTAGGTTTATTCATAATTAAATTATACACAAAAAAATTTACAATAAAAAATCGACACGTATCTATTTTGCTCTAATAGAGCTTATTATGTAATAATATTCTTGTCTTATTTAAAAAATAATCTCCGGATTGGATATTTTCATACATTCAATTAATTGCACCAATGGTCAAAAAATTATTTTGAGAGTTTCTGCGGGTATTTCATTTAATATTTGATAATTCCCATCCATTAACAGAAAATATCCCAGATCAATCCAGAGCTGACCTGAGAGACAATTTTTAACTGATTCAAAGTTTTTCTGAAATGAACTTGCCGTCTACAAATCGATGTACAATAACTTTCTTTATTTCATCCTTCTCTCTGTTTTCTGCAAGGTATCTTTTGAAAGCTTCATATCGTTCAAAACTCTCAATTGATCCGGTTCGAAAAGCAGGAGTGTTGTAGTAGTGAATTTCATAAGAGCCATATGGATTTTTTACTTCAGTAATCTCAGAAATTAAATTTTCAGCCGAGATTCCCTTATTCTTATCTTTTAAAACGAAATCACCATTCTCGTCACGTTTCCATTTAAAAACATATTTATAGCCGCAGTTTGAACAGGATATATATTCTTCTCCTGTTCTCCATTTACTATCTCTAAAGCAATCTGGTGAATTGCATATTGGACAATTTATGTCTTCTTGAAATGATCCCATAGTTTTATTTTTTAATTTGTTTTTAGTTTTTTTTAGTTTTTTTTATATTATCCGACCCTCACGACTTCACTGGTTATAGACACAGGTTGGTGAGGGACAGAATTTTAATATTCTAACTTAAAATTCTTTTCGAAGCTGTTTAAGCCTTTCTTCTGTAGCAGGTATATTCCTTTTGTTGAGATACTCAATGAATAATTGTTCGTGTTCCTCTAAGGATAAAACATCCATCTGAAGTGTTGGAAATATCAAGTCATTTTCCAAACAGTATTGATTGTACTGTTTGAATTCTCCTTCAACAATATCAGCACATATTGTTACCTCTAGATCTCTCGAATCAATATCTTTTAGGGTTTTTGAATCTTTAAGTTCTTTCAGTTTCATCTCGACCAACTTGGTCATACTGTAGATAATAGATTCGGTTGATTGGGTAATACCGATAATTGCCTTATCGTATTTTTTATCCAAAGTGAAAGATTTTTCAAACTCATTCTTTAGTGATTTTGAACTTTGTCTTCCCCAGATTAAACAACGGTGTTTTTTTAATTTGTTCATAATAAAATATTTAATAGGTTATAAAATTTCTGATTTTAATCCGCCCCTCACGACTTCACCGTTCAAGTTTGGTCATGAAGGGTGGTGGTGATTAACACCTAATTTGCTTTCTTTGGAGTGTTGTTATTTATGGTACACTCGGAACCATTTTTTTTAATTGTTTTCATGATAATTTGTTTTGTGGTGGATAATGCCACCGGTTAATATTTATTTTTATGATACATCCTCAATCGATTCTTTTGATTTTAATTCGGTCATGCGATGTGACCGAATTAAAAAATAGTTAAAAAATATCTTATATGTCCTATTTCACTTATGTGTAAATCCTTCATCCATATTAATGTTCTCAATCTTGTGTGATAATACTTCGGCATCCATTACATATGGATTTTTAAATTTTAGTTTCATATTGTTTTTTGTTCAGTATGACGCTGTCCCCCGGCTAATGATTTAAACAACTTATTTTTTAAAATTCTCATGATGTTCATTTTAATGATTGATATGCATATGTTTAATCGGCATGTTCGAATACAGATATAAATCTGATATTAAAATGGGTGGGATTACGTCATCCCTTTCGTCTAATTCTTCAAAATAATCTTTGTAAAAGTTGATGCAAAATGCAAATAGGCGACCTTTACTTTCATAGTGGTTGGATTCACCCTCTTGTTCTATTTCGTTAATCATTTGATCAACCAATTCTGACAGGCTGTAAATAATGGCACCTGTTACTGAATTATAACCTACAATTGCTGAATCACATTTTGATTCGAGAAAGAATGATTCCTCAAAATCAACTTTCATTCTTTGGGAGCTGTACTCTCCGAATTTCAATAAATTTTTCATTTCTAAATTTTTTAAATGTTAATAATAAAAATATATTCTTGGTCAATTTATTTGTCGAGTTTAAAATCGATCAAAAAATTTAATATCCTCTAAACAAGCAAGTCATACTGTTCTTTATATAATTTCCACATTTCAAATCCCACATAAGCTCTTATAATGGTCTCCTTGTCTTTCGACTTTATCTCAACTGCCCATTTCTTCTTGCTTTCAATTACTACCATATCTGGTTTTGCTCCTGACACATTATCTGGTTCAAATATTTCAACGCCTTTTACGTTAAGCTTTAACACTTTTGCAACAATATCTTCAATGGCTGCTTCGGTATTGGCAACATTCCTTGAAAGACTGCGAACTCTTTTCCCTTCATCATTGATATAATACCCTTTAACCATGTGATAGGTGAATTTTGACTTTTTTTCATAGGATGAAATAAGGGAATATTCAGGATTCAAAACACAACCGATTCTTCTAATGCGTAACATATAATAGTTTATAATAGCATTTATCTGCTGGGGGGTATAATTGGAAGTATCAGTTCTTCCATCATAGAAATTCATAAAATCAGTTATCAATTGTCCTAACTCACCATGCATCTTTGAATACTCTCCGCTAAGTAACCCCCAGCTCTCTTTATTAATATCGGCAGGCAACTTAGAAGTCCTTCTGATACCCTTCATAAAGTCCTCATAAGGAATAAATTCTAACCCTGATGGGAATCCATAGTCCTTATGGGATATTTCCTTTAAGAACTCAAGTATTTCATCATTCTGGAGTTTCTTTTTATCTGTTATGTTTTCTAAATAATCCATTTTTAAATTTTAATTTCGTAACAAATATAAATGAAATATTTTTCTCGACCAAATAATATGACCGAGATAATATATATTTTAACATTTATTAACATTTTAAGAGAACCTCTTTGCTTTCTTTTTAGCTTCAGTTGTCAGTAAAATAAGGGATTGTAGTGAACTTTGTGTAGGCAATTATTTTCCATTCTGTTTTTTTACCAAAATGCACGCCACACATTTACCCTCTAAGGGTGGACAGGTGGACGAGATATATCCCATATTTTAAACTTATATGGATCAGTCGTCAGTCAAAAATCAGTATACTGGATTATAACTGATAACTGATCCAGAATCTGTTAAATCCCCTGTTTTATCTAGTCCACCTGTCCACCTCTGGTGATCTTTTTTCAATTTATTTTGGTTCCATAATGGTTTTTTCAATTTTCGGAGATACTTATAGTTGTATATGGGTGTCATCACCCTCAATAACTATCTATAAATACAAAATGAATATGAAAAAGAAAACAGACACAACCGGGCAGAGCGTGAAAATGAACCTCACCCTGTCCAGAGATTTTTACCAAATCTTAAAAGAGCATGCTTATAAAGATTACGCCAAGCCAGCAACCTGGACAAAGCAATTCCTTATGAAAACCCTTCTTAACAATAAACCAGATTTTAAATTATTAATTCCAAATGAAAAATTTAAACAATGAAAACCAGAACCAAGACACCACCTTAAAATTATCCATTATCCCTGTATCAACACAGAAAACACCATTCAGATCATGGGTACAATACCAAAAAGAGATTGCACCATTTGAAGAATGGTATAACCATTACATCAAAGATGGTACTGTCGGTATAATATGTGGTAAAATTTCAGAAAACCTTGAAATTATTGACATTGATACCAAAAATGACCCACAGGGAATAATCCACAAAGAATATTTTAAAAGGATTCCTGAACAACTACTTAAACGTCTTATTATTCAAACGACACCTAATAAGGGTATGCACCTAATATATAGGTGTCCGGATGTTCCCATTGATGGGAACCTGAAATTGGCACTCCATTCAAACGGTGAAGTCATTCTAGAAACAAGGGGAGAAGCCGGATATTTCTGCACATCAATAAACCGAAATAGGGTCATTCAAGGAACATTCGACCTGAAGAACGGTGATGTCGAGATACCTATTATCACACCTGAAGAAAGAGAATTCCTATTGGATACCGCCAGAAGTCTTACAAGATATTTCCCTTCTCAGAAGAATACTAAAGAGGATGGAAAACCTTACCAATACAAGGAACCTGCAATAAACAAGTTTAACGAAGAATTCAATATAATCGACATTTTCACCCAGAAAGGATGGACGGTGGAGAATGAAGATGGTGAAAAGGTTTATCTTTTAAGACCCGGTTCATCATCCGCAGCACATTCAGGATATTACTTTCTTGAAACAAAAACATTCTTCTGTTTCAGCACGAGCACACCTTTCTCAACCGAGAAACCGTACAACCACTTTCAAATTTTGCAGGTGCTCGAGGGTAATGGTGATTACCGAACAACACTTAACCTGTTACCAAAATATGGTTATGAACTAACCAATCAAGGGAATCCGAGACAAAGAATTTCACCTGATGAAATTGCTGAATACTTAAATAAACAAGGCGTGAGATATGATTCCTTCCTTCAAGACATAACCTTTAATGGTGAAATCATAGAAGAATTCAAGTACAACACCTTATACATAGACCTGAAAAAACATTTCAATCAGGAAATACCTAGACAAAAGTTTGAAGAAATTATAAAAAGTGAATACATAAAGGTCTTTAACCCTATTCTTGAATTTATCGAGAAAAATAAACACAGAAGACCAAAAGGTATGTTTGAAAAGTGGTTGGATTGTATGATACTTAAAAATTCATCTGTTAATACAGGTTATGTTCTGTTGTACCTGAAAAAATGGTATGTTGGAATGATAGCTCAGGTATTGGATGGTGAGTTTGCAAATGAATTCTTTCTTGCACTTTTGTCCCTAATACAGGGTATTGGAAAGACAACCTTCCTGAGACGATATGTATTACCGAAAGAACTTCAAAAATACATCTCGGAACACTCACTTACCTTCAATGATGATTTTAAGGTCATAATGGGCCAGTCATTGTTGGTCATTGATGACGAAATGGACGGAAGAACCTACGATTCTGCACAAACCTTTAAAAATGTCCTTTCTAATAAGTATTTAACAACAAGACGAAAATATGACAGGCGTATCAGTAAAATTAAACGAAACTGTTCTTTTGCTGGGTCGGGGAATAACCTTGATGTAATACGAGAAAACCAAAACAGGCGTATTATTCCACTGGAAATCGAGAGTTTTGATAGGTATAAGTTAAACAAACTTGATTTGACTGACCTATTCATTGAAGCCTATCACTTATTTATAGATGGCTTCGAATATTCATACCAACCTGAAGATTCTAATAAACTTTTAAACCTATACCAAGATTACGTCAGAAAATCAGATATCGAAATGATAGTGGATGAATACATAGACAAACCTAAAAATGATGAAGATGGTGTGTTTATGTCGGTTATGGAAATTGTTGATTCCCTAAATACCATCTATCCGAGGTTGTCACGAAAAATTACAGTTGTAAGCATTGGAAGAATTCTCAGCGAACATGGAATAAAATCCATTCGAAAGGGAAAAAAGAAAACAACAGGATACCTTATAGATAAAAATAGCAAGATTAAATGGTTTCCCGGTGAAAACAATATCCTGCTCGGTGTTCCAAATTAATTGGTTATGTTGAGTGAATTCAAATTCACTTTATTAATACTGATTTCTAAATCAAACCAAAAAGGTGCTGTAAATAGCACCTTTTTTTCGAATGAAACCCTACCCCAGATTTGAAGTATTCCTTTATTTATAAATATCAACCTGATCCGAAAAAATGGTCTAATTGAAAGAAAAAATCCTTGCAGATCACGATTTATAAATCTAATAACTTTATATATGTTTAATTTGTACCAAAAAATATAAATCTATTAGATTTATATTCCCGAATATAAAGTTTCAAACTTTATATATAGGTGTGTTGGATGATTTTTAAGTTAAGCGATTCTTGCCACAATTCCTTATTTGTACAATTAAAATGAATTATAACATCACCACCTTTTAATAAAATCAATACTTGTTTTACGACACTTCCTTTTTTCCTGAACCGTTTGATTAAGATCATATTCCGGTTTTTGGAAGATATCAAATCCTCTGCCTAATACAATTCTCCATCCATCATCAGTTTCGATGCTTCTGTCATGAATTGACTCATTAAAATCAACTTCAAAATCGATATTATGAGATTTTAGATTTTCCTTTATTGCTGCAAATTTTAACGAGTTATCCTCTTTCTGCTTGACGTCATCATATGAAGTTGTGAGGTTGATGCTAATCTTTTTCGATTTGTCAACGAGGACTTCACAGAATTCTAAGAAGTTTCTTATTTGATATTCCCATTTTATATGAGGATCAACACAGTGTATTTCTTTTGAATCTTTGAAGTACAAAGCAAATATTTTTTTATATGACCACCCCGTTTCATTTTCTTTAATCTCTAGTGTTCTTTCAATTGGTTCAATAGAATCAACAACTGTATCGCTATCATTTGTTTTAGTTGATTTTGAAACAGTACTTCTATCAGATTCCTTGATTTCTTCTTTTTTCAGTAAATCAGATTCAGCCATGTCGTTGTAAAAATGAGGAACCTGATGATTTTCCTGAAATACGTTGGGCAAAGGTGTTCGAATGGTAATAGGAACATACTCGCGATCCATCTTACAAAGTTCATCCCTAACTCTTTGTCTCAATTCGACAGCCGGATTTACGCAATATTCATAAAATTCTTTTTCTGACACTTCTTTATTGGGAAATAGAATTTTCATCAAGCCTGTTGCTCCTGCTTCTATTGCTTTTGTATCTCTCATATCATCACAATCGATCAACTCCATATTGGCTTTAATATAATCCCGATAACCAATATCATGTCGCAGTTTATGCAGAATTTCACCAAAAATATCACCTTTAAGTCCAATAAATTTTGAAGGTGTTTCTTTTGTAACTCTCGGTAAATCCCAACCAGGTAAAAATCCCGAAAATCTATCAATAAAAGCTGTCTCTTGCAGAAAATTTGGAAAAACTTTAAATAGACCCTTTATTTCATTCAACGGTTTTTTATTTTCATCCAGTTCGATGTTTGCTAAAATAACAATACCTGCTTCTGCCGACACCGCAGAAGCTGTACCTTTTCCAAATTTTCCGGATTCAAGATAGGTTTTAAGTAGTGCTGTCAATTCACCTGAAGAATCTCCTTTTACTTTTTGTGCCTCGTCAATCACAACGGTGTCATATTTAGTAATCAACCCCGCTGTTTTTCTTGCATCGTTAAAAAATAAAACCGCTGGAGTAATATTTCCGGCTCTTACAGCCACGTATCGGGACATGTTATCATATACATATGATTTACCTGTTCCTTTTGGTGCTAATTCAACCAGATTATATCTGGGTTCAATTAAAGGTATTAAACGGCATATCAACAGTAATTTTTGTCTTTCATCATAAATCATGGGATTAAATCCCATCGAAGATATAATAAAATCAATCCATTCTTTCGTGGAAAAATGGCTTCGTGATTCACAATAATAGTCTAAATCAACATTTGCAATCTGGAAGGGTTTTAGTTCCTTCATCCAGACTTGTCCTTTTGGTGATTCGTCAGATGGTGGTATGTAAAACAGAGTTCCAACTCCCCATAAACCACTTCCAAGCAGCATCTCATTTTCATCTACAATTTTGGCAGGTATGGCTGCATTGTTAAGGTCTAGAAAAGGAATGGAAAGAAAACGATCACCCTTGGTAAGGTTTACAGCTACATTGTAATTATCAAGCATCTGTATTTCCTGCATTTCTAATAGCTGATTATTTATACTTTCTTTTTCACCTTTTGCTGGAACATATTTTTTCATAAATGCTGCCATTTTCCCCCGTGACTGTTCATCAATATTTTCTGCGTCACCAACAAAATGACTAATAATCCACTCACCAACATATGTTGGTATTGCTCTAGCTCCAAACCCGGCTTTATGGATAAAGGATTTGTTTATTATTATCTCACTAAAAACATTTCTTGCTTTATTTTCAAATGGTTCCATAGTTAAAAGTCTAATTGGTCAAAAATATCATCTCCTTTTGTTTCAACCATCGATTTGAGGTTAATTGGACAATCTACATCAAAATTGTATTGAACAGATTTAATCGAGAATCTGATCTCTATACTTAGTTTTTCTTGCTCTCTTTTTATACCTGATTTTTTAAACTTACCATCTATTGAAATAGCTACTTTATTTTTGGATTGTATATTGGGTATCTTTATGGTTTGCTCACTGGTATCAAAATTTGTATTTAAAAAACCGATATAAACATCAGCCATTTCATAGTCGTTTGGATTGCCAACTTCAAATTCAATTTTTTGTAGTGCATATCTAAATGAATTATCTTTTATTATTATATCAGGCTTTTCAACAATGAAATCTACTCTTTTAAAAATCATGTGAGGGATTACCACTTCTTCAGGTAATAATCCGCCATGTGACCAAAAATGGTCTTTAATTTCTATAAAACTATCCTTCTTTTTTGGCACAAGGTAATTTATGGGTGTTCCAAACTTAATTTCATTGATTGAAAAACATTTTTCTGCAATATGCTCGGGCAAGTTGTCTAACTTACTTGTAGAAAGTTTTATATATCGTGGTGAAATTTCTTGAAAGTCATTCTTTTTAAAATACTCAATGTCAATTTCAGATTTCAATTCTGGGTATAGGTAAGTACAACCATGGTCAGAAATAATATGAATATTCACGTTGTCATCTAATCCCTGTTTTTCTAATTTACTGGTTAGAACCTCAACAATACTTTGAACATGGCTAATGAAAAGTTTATTATGTGCTACTCCTAATTTTTCTTCAGACTTATGGAAAAGTTCGTCAATTTCCAAGTAATTGATAAAGTATGAACCCGGCTTTATATTCTTTTCATTTTTAAACGAACCCAGATTAGGATAATACTTAAACTTATCATCCTCGAAATAAGGAATCCATCCTTTATCTTCTAAAATTTGCTTATAAGTTTTTTCTTCAATCTTATTGTATCTATCGTGCCCAGTTAAAAGCGTTTTTTTACTTACTTCTGTAATTGTTGGCAACATAGAAAGATAAGGTGTAATTGAGGATATGCTAAATTTCTTTTCAACGAATGTTTTTTGAATTTCCTCATTGAAAAACCAAGGTAGATTATCGATTATGAGCACAATATTTACATCATTGTTGCTGTTGAAAGCCTCGTAATTGTTTGGAAGAAATTTATATAGAATATGAGCATTGTTTGAGACGATATTCTCATATTCTTTATAATACCATTCAGAAAAAGTAGCTCCCAAATTATTCAGTCTGTCACTAGGTATAGAACTATTTATACTCCATCTATAATATGGAAAATAGTCCTTTTTACACCACACCAGCATTTGGTCTACACTCCAATCTAATTTAGGTTCTTCAGGAAAATCAGGTGGAATGCTACTACGTAATTCATCGATATCGTTTTTAATTTCTTGTGATAATTTTTGAAACTTAATTTCTACTGCATCAATTGCTTCAATGGATAACAATTGTGGCTTGAGATGAATTATTCCTTTAATCTTTTCAAATTCAATTTTCAGTATACCACTAAAACCATTTATATATGCCAGGAAAGAATTCCCATCTAAGGGTTCATCCCAAGAATTAATCTCATATATTATCTGATCTTCAATGTCTTTATAATCTTCCTTTTTAAATTTTAGTCGGTTTGTGTTGATTTTTAGTGAATCATAGATTTGATAATCAGGTATTATCTTTTTAATAATGCTTCGATAATTTTTTAAAATGTGGTATGCAATTAGTTCCTTTCTAAATGATTCAATGTCATTCGATATTTTTTCAAGAATTCTTTTCAAATCATTACCTGATTCCCTTATCCACAATGTCAGGCGGTCAGTATAAATTTTGAATAAAAGTTTTTGGTTGTTGTTTTTACTCCAAGATTCTTTCTTGAAGCTATTTAATAAGTCGATTAATCTATCCAAGTCAAATTTTCTTTCCGATAGAGCAGAACTGTAATTCTTGGTTAAAACATAATCTTCAAAGTCCGTTCCTTTCGAAGGTTTTTCAAGAATATTAATTAGGTCGAGGTCTACAATATCTTGGTCATCAACATATTCAGGAATTGGAATTTCCCATTTTTCTTCTAAAAGCATTCTTCGAGAAACTTCACTAAAAATAAATTTATCTGGATGTCTTTCGCTATATCTTTCAAACCATCTTTTATAAATGTTTTTTCTTAATATAATCTGACAAGATGAATTATTTTGCAATGACTCAATAACCTTCTTATAGGCATTAATATAACTCAGGTTATCCAAAACTACGTATGCAGTTTCATCCTGCATTATTGATGATTTGTCTAAATAGATTTGGATCATTTTTAAGAAAGTATTTCTTTAATAATATCTTCCAGTTGCTTTTTATCCACTATTCCTTCTTCAAAAACTTTTTCGAAGTATGATTTAAGAGAAGATTTCAGTTCTTTTTTATTTTTGGGAAGAATGAAATTAACCACAATGTCACCATGCAGATCTTTTTTGCCGGAAATCTTAACCTTCTTGTTTTTATCGAAAACACTAACCTGCTCTACATGACCAATATTACCATCTTTGTCAACAGAAACTAATTTTATGGTTTTGTTTCCCTGAATTTTTACAATTTCCTTTGCTGAGATCTTTTTTCTATCAGAAGTCTCCAAAGAAGGATCAGATCCGTCTTCGGTAATATATACAAAGGTTTTATCATCCGCTGTATCAATTTCAAGTTCCAGACTGTCATCATATTCCAGTTTTGCATTCGATTCAACCTGTTTCCCATTCGATTTGACAATGGGTGGTTTTACTTTAATTTTATTATTATCGATTCTATTCTTTGCATTTTCTATTCTCTCAATCAAACTATCTTCACGATCCAAGCTCCAATCATTTATAGAACCGTAATTCAATGAAGTTGAAAGGCGCTCAAATAAAAATTTATCAATATCGGAAATTGAATTTAAAGCCAAAATCAATGCCTTTGAATCTTCATTGTGAAAAGGACTATATTTGTCTTTTTGGTATGAGTCTAGGGTTTGTGACCATTCTTTCAATGCATCCTTTAAGTGTTCACTGGTTGTACCCTTTGCATTAAAAACAGTATTGACTCTTTTTAAAATTGAACTTTTCTTTTCTGCCAACAAGTTATCCACCGCATCTTTAAATTTAACCAATCCTTGAGTGATTTTATCAAGTTTTGCAGCAGTGATTTTTTCGTCTTTTTCAATATTATATAGACTAAGGAGTTCGGCTTTAACAAAAGCAAAGGATCCCAACGTATCCATTTTATTAAAAGATTTCACATGGGGTTTTAATTCATCTTTATAGAAATCCTCAATTTTAGCGATATTTTCTTTTGCATTCCACCACGTCTTAACAGCATTAAAAGCTTCTTCTAAAAAATATTTTCTTCCAGCTTCTACATTACTGGGGTGATTATATAATTTAAACAACTCTGTGAAATAGCTTTTATCTTCTTCCGAGATATCCTGAATTTTCAGAACTGCATTTTTATAAATTCCTCGAATTAAATCGAAATATTCCTGATTGTTGTTAATTTGAAGGTCAGTAATGCTGTGTTCTTCTTTTTTAAAGACAAGACTATCTCCAAAATATTGTTTGGCTAACAATATAAACAATGAGATAGCAATCTCTCCAAACCCATATTCTTCAAACAACGGTTTTACTAAATCCTGATATCGGATTGGCTTATCTTTTTCAGCATTATTCAATTTATCAAGAAGATATTTTAGGCCTGGGTAGAACTGTGCAAAACCCGATGTGTCTTTTTTCAACTCATAAGAATGAACATCTCCATTTGAGCCAATCTTCTCAAGAATAGGCTTGTCGATGAATAATTTCTTGATATAGGCAATACCACCACGATTTTGTGCCCATGAATGATCAATCGAGATTTGTTTCGAAAGATCAGAAAGTAGTGAACAAGCTTCCCCCAGTATACTTTCCAATTTTCCACCCTTAATGGATTGATGGGCTAAATTAAAATCTGTATGAGGAACCTTATTCCTTTTATCTTTATAAATTTTGCTGCAGCAATGATTCGCGATATCATGCTGTTTGTTGGTTTGAACGGTAACATGCACTCCTTGTTCCTCAAACCAAATAATCTCGCTGTTAGAAGAATATCTTTCAGCAAGTTTTTCCAATCTTTTATTTGAATTTCCATCCAAAGTTGCAAATTCACCTTTCTCAAATGATGTAAATTTATTTTTATAATCATCAGAGCCTTCAATTGAGCGAATAGCGTTGTATTCTAAAATCTCCTGTGTAACATCAATTGGTTTTTTGGGTATCCCTAAATAAAACCTGTTTCCTTTTATTTCTTTTGCCAATTGTTTTGCACGGTCAATGTGTTGGTCTGTTTCACAATATACAATTACAGCGGTTCCTTCATAGTAATCTTTCCCGAAAGCGGTATTTGTTCTTAATTCCTCATAATATTCCGAGATATTATTTGTACCTGTGCCACTCGTAACGATTTTTTCTAATTCTGCAATAGAACATATTTCAGTCTTTAATCGCTTATCTTCCTTAAAGTCAATATTGTAGTCTTTTGCATCGAAAAAAGGTGAAACATTTGTGTTCCATGCGTTTGTCCTAAAGTCTTCAATAACATTTTGAGGTTTGTTATTGGGATCTGATTTGTAATCTTCAACTAATTTCCTTACATCAATGGCATCACTTCTTCTAAATTCGTAATAATCTCCATCCGAATTTTTGTAAATGATACCAGCCTGTGCTAATAAATTAACACGACTTTCAACAGCATTTCTATCCTGAGTTGTAATAGCATTTAGTGAAAATTGTAAATTTTGTAGGTTGTTTAGTATTTGGACTTCATCATTTGAGATAATTTCATGAACCAACATCACCTTCAAGATTCTTTTGATCCATTCGTCAATGTCATCAAACAACAATGGTCCGGAAGTTCGTTTAACGTACCGATTTAATTCTCTTAATGTTCGAGTATAATCAGCAATGACAGATTTTACCCTTTGGGGAATACTTTTATCCTCAGTTTCAAAGCCAGTTTCTTCATAAAAGTAATCAATTACAGTATCGATAGTAAGAAAGTTTAGCATACCATTTGCACCAACAATATCAGTTCGTGCGGCAAACCAAGGATAAGAGTATTTATCTGCATGTTCCCATACTTCATCTTCATCTGAAAACTCAGGGGAGAAAAACTTAAATACGGATCTGTTATCGGAACCAACACTTTTCGCCAATTCAAGTAACCCGTAGGTTGCCATTGGATGCATTGGGAAAATATTGACGATGATATTATTCTTTAAAACGGGAGCAGGTAACCAGTTAAATATATTTACCCTTTTACACTCGTTTGGAAATTGTGAAAACACTTGGTTGTTTTGTTCCACTTCGTTTGTCCAACCTGGTGAATCTTTTTGTGGATGAACAATTGCACCAATAATGTCTTCCATCCCTTCAGTCCTTAACGCAACTTCATCTACACGTGCTTTAATGGTATCATAATGAACTTTATCACCAACTTCTCCATGACTAACAAAAGATTTGTGTCCTGTACCAATAAACACAACAGGAAGTGCAGTCATTCCACTTTTCGAACAGAACTCGGCAAAAGCATGTAATTTTTGAAGGTTAACCGATTTGTCATCCAGCGCATATCCAAATTCATCGTATATAATCGAAATACCTTTAAAAGTTTTTTTAAACTTTTCATTTTTAATAAGGTCTTCAATAATTATTTGAAGATTTCCTTTTTCCGGAGTGAAGTCATTTGTAGTTGCTTCTTTAAAACAACTTTTAAATATTGTAAGAGCTTCCTCGTTTAACTCTACTAATCCGTCTTTAAGTATGTTTATTGTCCAGTCCGGGAACTGATTCTCCAAATGTTCATTAAAAGACTGATATAAGTGAGTTTTTTTCTCTAATTCATCCAGCTTTCGTCTGGCTTCATTGTAATGAGTATCAAATTCAGATAATAATCCCTCGTTATCTAAAGCTTCCGTAATGGCGCGTAATACACTCCCTTCAAAATCTAGGTTCCATCCAAAATCACATAAAGCAACCAAATATCTACCTTCTTTTCGTTTTGCTACCAGATTTGAAGCTGCCAATTGTTCCCCAGTAACATCTTTAAAAGTTTTACCTGGTGGTGTTTTTACACTTGCTTGTGATTCCTCATAGTTTTTAAAGAATGTAGCCATTTCAGGCAATTCACTTTGATGGGCAAAAAAATTTGCAAGCATCAAACATAAATGTGATTTACCAGTACCATAAGAACCTGACAAAAAATAAAAACGTTTGTCTTTTGGATTTACCGCATTTGAAATCTTCTCGAAAGCTAGACGATGAGCCGTAATCGGTTTATACCGTTCCATTCTATCTCTACGTTCTTTCTCATCAAAATAAGCATCGTGAAGATTTACATACGAGGCATAACCCGAGCTAATACTTATTATATCTTTTATTTTAGTCATGGTGTTAGATTATTGCACTAAATTCGGTTAATTCTTTAATTCGGCTATTCCCTTTTGTGTCTGTTATCGAAGTATTCGATAAAATATAATCGGGTGGTAAATTGAATATTAAGGTTGCCTGATTCCCTTTGTAAAAACTATTCCATTGTTTTTCAATCATTGTCAGGAATTTCTTTTTTTCACTATCGTTCCAAGTATCCCACAAAAATGAAATTTGATCGATAAAAACTATCTTTTCTCTGGCAGTTTGTTTTTTTAATAATTCTGCCAATTTAGTTGTATTAAATACATCTAAGCCATTGTATAATTCCGGATTATCCGAGAAAAGATTCATAAGGTCGATGTATTTTGCGCCCAATTTTGTTGAAGCTTCTTTCATAAATGAGCTAACCTGGTATTCATCAGAAGAAAAAATAATAGACGCTCTGTACTTTTCGCTTTTTAAATCGTTTATGTAATCTTTAATTGATAAACGCATCTCAACTGTATATTTGGGTTAGAACTTTCTGTTTATTTAATCCTTGGGTTAACCGAAGTTGATATAAATCTCCAAAGGTTTCGAGATTAACCAATCTTGTACTGCTTAATTTTTCAAATAAAATAGAAACTAAACTACTGTCAATATTTAATACTTTGCCCGGACTGTTTTCATCTTCAGTAATCGTTTTAATCCCGATTGCTGTTGATGGATCGTTTGTTAATTCAAGAAAGTGGAGTATCATGTACAAAAAACTCAATGGCGTCACTTCGTTGGGTATCTGCGTTTTATATACTCCTGTTTTTATTTTACTTAAATAATTCAGTTTTAAAAAGTGTGTTTCAGCATAAATGTACAAAACAGCTTGGATTTCTTTAGGAACTTTTCTTTTTAACGATATTTCCGAATATGTTTGAGACAAGTCTTGAAAATAGGGGAGACAAACCTGGGTGTCGATATTTCTATGGTTTTGGAAAATTTGATTCACCAAACGGTGCCAGATAACCCACTTTGGATTGCAGCTCGCATTGTAATGCATAATCCAAAGCGTTTCTTCCTTCTCGAAAAACAAATCATTATTGGCAACCGATGAACCAAACTCAGTAGGCACAAAAGTGGATGGTTTTATTAAATCCAACGCAACCATAATAGAACTTAACGACTCATATTGTCTAACCGACATTCCAATGCTTTCTACTATCTCCTGTCGGGGAATAATATTCCTACCTTTTTGTTCCTTCAGATAACTTAAAATCCTGGAGAATTCTTCAAAATGAAGGCGATAACCGTTTGTTAGTTCCAATTTCATTTTAAATTCTTGAATATTCATTCTCAGTTAAATTCATGCCGTTTTTTTCAATTATCTTAATATGCTCAAATGAGATATTATATATTTTATAAACTAAATAATCTAATTCTATTTCTTGTTTTTTTGCAGTAATTTTATTTTTTCTTAATTCAATTATATTAGTTACAGCAGAAACTAACCGGTCAAATCTTTCAGAATCGACTTTTATAGGAATTTTTCTTAATTGTTCTGGTTTTATATTTACATCAGTATAATAATAATTAAACCAGTAATTAATTAACTTTGAATTTAATAAACCTAGTAAATACAGTAGATTCAGATTTTGTCCCTCCCTTAATAAAATGTTAGACATCCCAGTACCATTGATGTACTTCTCTCCATCATATGCTACAATTAATCTATCTTTCAATTTAGGATTTCTTATCCGTTGTACTAATAATTTTTGATTTTCAAAAATATAAGAAGGTCTTGGTCTATGCAACCAATCACCATATTGTAAATATTCCCCATGCCAATTAACAATGTATTTCTCTATATCACGACCAAATAAAAGTTTACGGTGAAATTGTGTTTCTTTATAATTTGAAGAATAAATTCTAGGCTGATCTTTTGAGCCATAAGCTATTAATCCTTGCCAAACTTCACAATAATCATTGAGGACTGATTTGGTTTGGTTTATTAAATTGATTATGGGATCAGAATTTTTAAATATCAATGAGAAATTGGAAGAATTTGGATCTAAAGTTATTATTTCTTCAGTTAGTAAATCTTTTTTTACAATTGTTAAGCCAGGTATATTCACATTAAAGGAACTTATCGTAAAAATATTTGTATCAACATTAGCTGATGAAAAAACGTTAGTCAATGTTTCTGTTAACCTGACAATACTATATTTAGCAATAATTATTTCTCTTAATTTTTCAAAATTATTTAATAGCACCCAAGTATTCGGGACAATAAATGATAATAATGCATTATTATTCTTTATTAAATGCAGTCCTTTTTCAATGAAATATTTAAAAATTTCGTGTTTCCCCTTAGCACTTATAAATGTTTTTGTAAAATAATTTCGTTGACGTTTAAATAATTCCCCATAAGGTGGATTACCAATTACACAATCAAATCCCTTTTTAACTAAAAATATTTCAGGAAACTCTAATTCCCAATGAAAATACTTTTCGTAATAGTCAATTCTAGGTTGTAATTTGTTGCTTATTATGCTGTCATAATCTTCTTCACTAATGTCATTTCCAAAGTGAATGCTTGTATTTAAATTGCATAAGTCTTTATAAGGTTTTAATAAATTGTCAATCTCATCTAAATATTCTTTTTTCGTTTCAATGTTGCTTTTCGAATCTGAATTCTCATTTCGAATTTGTGAGTAATCATTAATAACCTGCTGAACGATGGATTTGAAATCCGGATCCTGGGTAAACAGGTCTTTTTGAGCCTTTCCTTTTTTTGATAAGGGGTGTTTCCCAAGTCTCGATAATTTTACGCCAATCAAAGAGTTTCCAATCTTTAAATGGTGATTCAAAAATGACAAAGGTTTGTCTTTAGCCATGGTAAGAATCCACAAACTTAACTTAGCCAATTCAGTTGCAAGAATATTTAAGTCAACCCCATAAATGCAATTTTCAACTACCTTTCGGCTCCAGTATTTTGTATTTGTTTCAATTTCGGATTCAATTGCATAACCATTTAAAAAGCTTGTAATAAAATTGGCTATATGGCTGGTGGCATTTACCAAAAAATGACCGCTACCCATTGCCGGGTCAAGTACACTTAAAGACAGCATTTCATTCTCAACAAATTCAACTAACTGGGTTTTAATTAGCAATGTAATTTGTTGTTTTTCTTTATCATTAATTGCTACTTCTAAATCCTGAATTAGTGGTTCTATCTGCTTGTCGAATTTTTCTTTTAATTCATTTAGCTTTTCATCAACTGTATTGGTTACTATATATTCAACAATATATTCCGGTGTATAGTAAGAACCAGTAGCTTTTCGCAATCCTTTGTCGTTTCCAAAATACACTTGTCCTTTAGCAATGTATTGTCCTTCCTTAATTTTTCCGCCATCTGATTCAGGAATAAATTGAATTTCTTTTTTGGTCACTTTAACCTCAATGTCTTCTTCTGCAACAAAAAGTTTGTGTTCCAGTAATCCTTCATAAAGTGTCCCAAGGTGGCGAACATTCATATCACGATAACTGATTGGTTTTATCGTTCCATCCTTTTCTTCGTAATGCGACATATTGTAAATAACACCCGAAAGAAGCGTGTCACTTATGGTTGTATTTTCAATAAATCGAGTATAGTTATTTTCGTCCCTGTTAAATAAACCACCATTGTAAACTCTGTCAATTTCACCAAAAAGTACACGTAGCTGTACCCATAACTCTTTGCTTGATGGATTTGCATTTCCGTTAGTTTGATATTGTTTGGCTTTGTTTACTAATTCATCAAATAAATCAGAATCTTCTTCAGCCATTAAATCTCTGGCACGGGCATAAAAAAGGAAAAGCAAGCGAAACATATAAAGCAGAGCCCCACCATAGATTTCGTCACGAAGGTTTTCATCTGAAAAGTCATCGGTTCCTTCATTCGCTAGATACTGTACATACCCATAACATATATTTGAAAGAATATCCTGTCCACCTTCTTCTTTTTGCTTCAGAGCATTCTTTAGTTCATCTTCGATGTATGCTATTTTGTCTTGAGATTCCTTTTTGAAAAAATCGAATTTTGAATTTCCTTCCTTATCCTTTTCAAAGTTTTCTGCTTTTAAAAAGAAAAAGATTAATTGAAAGGCATGTTTATCTTGATGAGATAATATTGATTCAAGGTCTATCTCCAGGTAGTTTTCATAAGGAGTAGGTTCATCGATATGGTAAATTCTCCATTGGTTGCCATTAGTTAGTATCCCCCATTTCAAATTGTATTTCTTCAATGCAGAAATAATCTGATAGGCATAATTGGATCCCATCGAAGAATTATCAAGATTCTTGTTTGGTAGGAGACTGTAGCAAAGAGTAAGAGGTGTATCATCCTCGCCAAATTGTTTCAACAGTGCTAAATTTTCATCAATTGGATCAACTTTGAATTTTAGGGTTCGAAGTAATTCATGTACAAATGTCTCGTTCCAAACATTTATTTTATTTCTGTCAGCGTAAAGAGCTGTTTCAGAAATTGTTTCCAATGTGGAAATTAATGATCTGTCTTCAGCAAGGTTCGTTATTTCTTCTAAATAAATTTCAGAAAAGAGGTATTGGTTTTTATAGTATTTTGGCATATTGTATTAGAAATAATGGTCAAAAATATGTTTGGCTTTAAAGTTATTTAAATTTTGCAGAACGTTAATTTTTAATATTACATAATATTCAACTGTTTAGTGTTTATTTCTCTTAGTAAATTATTAAATTGTACGTTATTCCAAAAAAACTAACCAATGAATACGCTAATTGATAACCTTAGAAGATTTAATCGTAAGGAAAGGTTTTATTTGGTAGGAAGTGCGTTAGGTAATCCGAATTTTGAGTTGTCCGACACTTTTATAGTTACACTTCAAAACACGGTTAAAAACTTGAAGCAAGAAATACCTTCAAATGCCTACGTTGCCATGGATTATCACCTTGATTGGATTTACGCTTCATTATATCTTAGTACAAATACGATAGAAAATGTTTACGAGCGAGATCTCAACTTAATTACAGCAAATCAAGAAGACGTTGATCTGTTGGTGGCTTTTCCCGATTTCAAGGACTCAAACAAAACACATTTGGTTTTATGTGAATGTAAAGCAGAATCAAGTTGGACGAATAAGCAAGTTTTATCAAAAGCCGAAAGACTTAGAAATCTTTTTGGAGAACGCGGTGATTTATTTTCCAGTATTGCGATTCCTCATTTTGTTTTAATCTCACCACGTAAACCTGGTAGATTGGACTTAACCAAAGTTCCTCGTTTTATGAAACCTAATGGAGATATTCCTTGGATGAATTTGGAAATTCCTAACGACCTTCAGAAAGTCACTAGATGTGATCAATTTGGGAATAATAGTAATGTTGGGTTATATTGGAAAGTTGAACGCACTTCAAAAAAATGAACCAAACAAAAACACATACTTTATCCAAATCAGCATTTATTCGTGGATTGCAATGCCATAAATCCTTATATCTAAAAAAACATCATCCTGAACTGGAAGATAAAGTGTCCGAATCACAACAGGCAATATTCGATAAGGGAACAAATGTTGGTGTATTGGCTCAACAACTTTTCCCCGGTGGTGTCGATCTAGGAGAATTTATTCCTTCGGATTTTGGTAGAGTTCTTTCCGAAACCTCGAAATTAATTGGTGAGGGACAAACTGTAATTTATGAAGCGGGATTCAAAAGCAACTATCTTATCTGTTTTATTGACATTTTGGTGAAAAGAGATGGGAAATGGTATGCATACGAAGTTAAAGGTTCAACTTCTGTTAGTGATGTTTATCTATGGGATACTGCATTTCAATACCATGTAATAACTTCAACGGGAATAGAATTGGAAGACATTTCTGTAATACATTTAAACAACCTATATGTGCGAAGGGGAGAACTTAATGTCAATGAATTATTTACAACAGTAAGTGTACTTAAAGATATTATTCCGTTACAGTCCCATGTGAAAAGTAACGTAAATCAGATTCAAAAAATCTTAAATTCAGGCTCCATTCCTAATATTGACATAGGAACACATTGCAATGATCCATATGGTTGTAGTTTTACTGGCTTTTGTTGGAAAGGGATACCTGATTATAGCGTTTTTAATATTTCCAGATTAAAGGCAGACAAAAAATTTAATCTCTACAATCAAGGAATACTTGAGATAAATGATGTGCCAGAAGAATATCCTTTAAGTGAAAATCAACAACTTCAGGTACTCTCCGAAAAAACAGGAAACAGTAAAATTGATAAGGTTCAAATCCGAAAATTTGTTGAACAATTTAATTATCCTTTATACTTTTTAGACTTTGAAACCTTTCAGTCCCCAGTACCCAAATTTGATGAATCTCGCCCGTATCAGCAAATAACTTTTCAATATTCACTGCACATTGCAGATACATTAGATGGAGATTTAATTCATAAAGGTTTTTTGGCTGAAACAGAGGGAGATCCAAGAATTGCATTAATTAAAAGACTGATTGAGGATTTGGAATACACAGGTGATATTGTTGTTTTCAATAAAAGTTTCGAAATAACCAGATTGAAAGAAATTGCCAGAGACTTTCCTGAATACAAAGACAAAATAGAATTAATAATTGAACGTGTTGTAGATTTAATGGTTCCTTTTTCACGCAAATGGTATTACACTCCTGACATGAAAGGTTCATATTCTATCAAATTAGTTCTTCCAGCACTTGTGCCGGGATTTGGATATGAAAACTTGAACATTAATAAAGGTGATTTGGCAAGTCTGGCTTTTGAAAGATTATATTCCGAAACTGATGAATCAATTATATCAAAAACTCGACAGGATTTACTTGAATACTGCAAATTGGATTCATTAGCCATGGTCGAGATTTTGAAGGTATTGCAGAAAATATAAAGTTTATAGATTTATAGAAGAAAGGTGGGAAGTACCGCGGATCTAATATTCTTCTCGACTTAAAACATACATAAATAAAGGTTTTTAACTTTTTAATTTGTCGTAAAACCGTATCTAGAATTTTCGAAATTAATAGAATTTTCAAAACCAATAATCATTGCCGGTACTATCAAAATGTGAAAATATTTATCGGCAAAAACCAACAGGGAAATGAGTTCTAGATTGTCCTGTCCATGAAATTGACACACTTTTTACGACAAATTTAGATAACCGGGTGAAAAAAGGTGTCCGCAGAGACACCTTTAAAAAATGAAAATATATTAATTATTCCTTTGAGTATATTTTATAAATATCGTGGCATTCCGTTTTGTTTTTAAAAATAAATGGAATCCGGTCAATTCATAGCAGCCATTATTTTTGAAATTTTGGTTATGGTATTTACGTGAAGGTTTGTAATACTTGCTACCTCAACTTTTTTATATCCTTTCTTCAATAATTCAACTGCTTTCTTGTTTTTTACCTTAGATAGAAATTGCAAAGGGTCTTCTCGACTAAATTTTTTTCTACCAGTATAACGATTCTGGAGTTTAGCAAGTTCAATCCCTTCCCGTTGTCTTTCTTTAATCATTTTTCTTTCCATTTCCGCAACGACACCTAAAATTGAAATAATCATTTTTGCAATTGGGTTTTCTTCACCTTCCTCATTGAGAATACTTAAATTCTGTTCAATAAAATGTACTTGAAGTTTTCTCTCGGAAGTGAATCTTAAAAAATCGAGGATCCCATGTAAATCTCTACCACAGCGATCAATCTGCCAAAAACTGATACTTTTAACCAAGTTTTTATCTATCATCTTTTTTAGTTCCCTTCCACCCGGTCTTTCAAAAAATGGAATTGAACCGGAACAAGAATCTTCTATTACTTTGTCGAAATCATTTTTACTTACCTTTTGACGGTCTGACCGCTGGGAAATACTGGAAATACGCACGTACAAAATTGAAATCTTCATAATTTTAGAGTTGTATATGTTCTATGCTAAAATTATGAGTTTTCGACCTGAATGCCGCTTAAAACCTATGGTTCCTTGCTATGGTTTGACTCACATAAAAAGGTATACGCTATAATTGTGAGGTATTGTCAATAAAGCTAATATTGAGATAACTTATGCTACTGACGCAATACTTTTAGCCCATCTTTTTTTAAAGTTGAATATGAAATGATTGGTAGTAGTAATTCTCCTTGGTTAATATAGGCGGTTGGAACAACTTCAGAAGTAATAACGAAAGATTTAATACTACTAATTTCCTTCACATTAAGTAGTTGCATTACTTTGTGTTTATTTTCATTCAACCATTTATCCCTTTGAACATGTTTATTAATCATTCCTTTGCCATCTTCCCTACCAAGAAAATTATCCATTTCTTTCTTCATCTCGTGGATGTTTTTTGCTTTGTTAATATTTTTACATTCAATGCTATACGCTATTTTTGAATCCTTTTCAAAGAATAAAATATCAATATCCCCATACCTTGATTCTGCTATTAGGTTTCCATTAGGTGCAATATCAACCTCATATTCAACTAATATTATCCCATCCGTATTTTTTAGCCAATCTTTAACTTCATCTCTAAATATTTTCCCTTTGCGTTCTCGAAATTTACCCAACAACTTTTTGATTTCTTTACCACCATTATTTAATTTTCCTTCATTTAGAAGGTAAAACAATTGTTTCTCAGCCGAAATTGCTGTTCTGAATCCCCACGTTAAATTAATTTCTTTATCCGAGTTCTTTACGCTAATAATAAATCGTCTTGCAAGACTAAATTCGCGATTATATTTCCAAGGAAAAACTTCATTATTATTAAATCCATCCGGTGCAATTAGATATTTATCTCTTTCAGTAAGCGAAAATCGGTTTATACATACTTGGATATCTACTTCAGACATTTTAAATTCCTCAATTAATAATTTTACTAGGTCATCTGAATTGATGGTAATAACAGAACTGTTATTCTCTATACATATTTGTGCACAATACTGACAAAACCGATAAATTACCGAATAATGAACTCCCCAATCTTTATAAAACGCAATATCAATTTGATCTAGCTCGGGGTTGACTTTAGCTTCCTTTAATTGTGATTTATCATCTTCAATAAATTCAATTCGATTGTCAAAATTTTCAACGTAATTATCAACTTCTTCCCTTATGTTATCTTCTTGGAAAGGTTTTAATTTTATTTCATAAAAGTCCTTTGAAATACCAATGCGTCCTGATGGTAATTTCCCAACTTTTGGATTATCAAAACCAAAATGAATTGAATCACTCAGAAAACCATAATTTATGATCTCATGCATTAATGTTAAAAGTCTGTCAATATCATCATAGCTTATTTTCTTATTGCCAGATGATGGATTCGCAGCTATAAATTCTGTTAAGCATCTTATAGCAATTGATGTATTCGCGTGTTTATATTCTCTTTGGGTTATTTCCTCAATTTTTTTTTCTAATCCACCAAAGCATATTAATTGAGCTGGGACAAGTATTTTGTTATATTCTCTTTCCCATATTAACTTTTCGTTGATATTACAGAGTGTTTCTATTAAAGATTGATTTTCAAAAATTTGAATTTCCTTGTGTAACTTCTCAAACAATATTTCAACAATCAGATTAAAGAATTTAATTTTTTCTTCTTTCAATTCGATTTCAACCGGTATTTTGTATTTCAATTCAATAGAAGCCGGGAGTTCATCTAGTAACATATTGATTTCTGCATTACTTATATAAATTTTAGGATATAACCAACGATTATCAATTAGTAAATTGTGCTGATTGTCTGACATTAATATCATTTTGGCATTACCAAACGGCATATATAAATCCAAAGATTTTTGAATGAGGTCTTCTGAAAGATTTATCCCCGGAACAGAATTGAACGAACTCATAATATTTTTCATCAAAATTCTTTCCCCTTCGTTTTTACTTCCTCTAAAAGTAAATGCCATCTCAAAAGGAATTTTGAAAATTATTCGATTATCTGAGTAGCTATAATTATATGAAAAGTTAGAAGTAGATTCTGTTTCCATATTGGAAGGTATATCCTGAAATAATTCTTTGTCCAGTATTAATTCTATTTCAAAAGGATTAAGTTTGATTTTATTTAATTCCCGATTAAAATAGGGACTTAGTTTACTTAACCAGAATCCAATAGCATCGGCATAATTACGAACCTTATTATAATTTGAATTATTGGATACTTGTTTGTTTATAATCCACAATGGGAAATCAAACGATTCAACTAACAAATAGAAATAATTCAGGTTGACAACTGGCATATATAATGGAGCATAGTCACCAGATTTTGTTACTGGCACATATCCTAAATGTTCGTTTGTTTTTGCTAAGGCTCCATGATAATCATACTTAATTTTATTCTCTTTTATTATTCTACTACCTTCTCCCGGAACAAAAGTGACTAGTGTTGGTTTGTTTTTATCCGAGAAATAAAAACTATCATCATTGGAGATATAAATGTTATATGCATCTAAGTCATCCTGTACGATTAATTCGGTACTTTCTCTATATTTATGATATACTTTGGCGAATTTCCACAAGCTCAATCTATTCCATTCTTCAGAGTAAATTAGGTTTATGAAATCAGTACCACAAAATGAAGTAGATAATTCATCTGTATTTGGTCTTTCTATTAGCGAAAAATATTCACGACCTAAAGTGCTAAAAGTATATACGTTAAGAAATTTATAATCACTTAGTTTTAATTCAGATTTCAAATAATTTATTACTTCATTCTTCCTTTGATCCGGCATTATCATCAGATCAGGTCCATCATCTTCATTGAGAGTTGGATGTTCATTTAATGCAGTTTTAAAATAAAGTGATATGTACGCAAGCTTATTTGAATCAAACTGATAAACAACCTCTTTAATACTCAGACCTGATTCTATTTTAGGTAACTTAATATCAGTAAGAGACCAATTCATCTTTGAACATGCAGAATTTATCTCATACCACATCTTATTGTGATATAGATTAAGTAAAGATTCTTCACAACCAAATCTTTTACTCAATCTCACAATATATTCGTTTAACACATTCGCCTGATTTGAAATTAGTATAAAGTAAAATTTGTTTTTGATTTTTATAATCGGATAATATAACAGTAAGTTTGAATCAGGGTCATCACATCGATTTTTAAATTCTTTAGGTGTTAATATAAATCCAAAGATAGCATTGGGATCAATATTTTTTTTATCACACATTTCAATTAATTCTTCCTCAGATATGGAGTAATCATTATCATTTACAGGTATCTTGAATTCACTTTCGTTATCATATCCAACCAAATTCCCTTGAATATTTCCCTTATTCAATATCTTTTTACCTAATTCTAATATTAATGAAATACCTTGTCTCACCTTATGCTTAAAGTCTTTTGGAAGTTCATTTTCTTGTGTAAAAATTACTTCTGACAAATTTTTGAAGATATCAACTGAATGTGGTGAAATACCAGCTAGGAGAGTATAGGTCCCACCATAAAATACAACGTTTTCACTATAAAGATTCGTTGGGTAATCTTCTAATGCGTTGTATGAATATTCCTCTTTTATTAATTGTTTAAGTTTATCAATATTACCCGTTTTCTTATCATTCAAATTTGATAGAATGTTATTTACAAGATTCTCAATTCTGATGTTTTTACCGTGGTTCTCAGGAATTAACTGTAATCCAATTATTAGATTTATAATATGAGTTGATTCATGATTTTTTATATACGTGGAAGTTTTATTTATATTAGGAGTATCTGTGATTGGTTGGGCGTTATCACGAGTTAGGCAACATTTCTTATATTTTAAGCCACTACCGCACGGACAAGGGTCATTTCTTCCAATTTTATTTGACATCTATCTTATTTTTTGGTTTTTAACAGTTAAGGCTATCAAATTTATATATTATGTAAGACCTTGTCAAAATTTATTTTTAACTAAATCAATCGGCAGAATAAAAGTCCCAATCATTTATCAGGCAATTGATAATTTAATTAGTAATGAATTATTTTGCGCTTGGTTTTAAACTCGACCTCAATGATCAACATCATAAAGCATTAAAAAAGATAATTGAAAAACTTTAAATTATTCACCACAATTTTGCCATGCTAAATTTGCATCATTTTGCTGAATTGCAAGTGTTGGCAATTTGTAATCTTCATATTTGCTGTACTTTAGCAATCTAAGCTTATTATCAATGAAAAAGTATATTCCGAAAAATGATTCTGATGAATTGAATCCTCGATTCCTCTTTCAAGGAATTGCAACAGATTTGTTAGTTGCTATTTTCAATAAACAAATTAATCCCGTTGATCTTGCTTTTAAAGAACTTCGAAACAGAGGTCTCGACACCACCGGGAAATGGGTTGGATTTGATAGATAATCTTCCGGTTTAATTTATAAATCAAAGGGTACTAACAACTGAATGATGTGCATTTTTATTTAAAAATAAGCGGTTCAGGTTATATTTTGCAATCGGATTTGTCTCCGCTACTTTCCCGTATTCATGTATTACATTTTCATAAAGGACATCCAATGGCTGGTCAATATATTTTGAAGTGATTGATGCAAATTGTTCGTTGGATTCATTTATTTGGTGCCAATCTATACAACACATACTCAAGTACATTGCTTCTCCCACCTCGCTGATGAACATTCCACTATAAAATCCAGCAAGTCCGAATCTTAATGTAAACAGATTTGCATGACACCAGATGAAAACATTATTGGATTTATTATCTAGATATTTTACAGTTGATTCATCAATTATATATGCACCAGAATCAGGAAATTGACCTATTGAGAATAGTCCATTTGGGCATCCATGTCCGAACATCAACACTCTTTCATGAGTAATAATAATTTCATGCAACTCATATTTGGTGACACCACCTGTAATAACAGTTTTATTTTTAATTGTTGCATAAATTTGCTTGAGAAAATCTGTTGATTGATCTGCTGGATGTATAACTAATGTGCTCATAATAGCTAATATAAGCGCAGTTTTTTGATCGCGCGCTAGATCAGGTCCGCAATATTTCATCAGAAGTTAATTGGCAAAAAGAACATTAGAAAAACTCTGGATGTTCAACAATGAGAAGGATTCAGGAGATGTTGGGGGAGTCTGATGATGGATCTAAAATTGAAATGTTAATCGGCAACTTGACCGATAAGAACAGTCACCCTCGTCCGTTTTCAGGTTTTTGGTAGACCAGTAATTCTCAAAAGGACTGCTTCAAAATTCATCTGGTGTATAGCTAATATACTAATTTATAGCAGGATGACCAAGGAAAATTGTGATATTAATTGACACATTATGAGTGATTTAAGAGGTTTTTGCCAGTTAACATTTACATCCGGAAGAAGGGGGATGTGGACTGTTCTTCAGAATTCCTCTTGAGGATCTTGAAATTGAATGTTGATTGGCAATTCAATACAAAGTTGATTATTATTCCGGTTATGTCTTGTCGAGAAGAATCAAAATTAATGGGATAATATATAAATCTATCAACTTTATAAAAACGAATATCTTCAAATATAAAGTTATTAAGTTTATAAGGGGAATCGGTTACGATCCCTTCTCCCCTCATGGGATTCCCCACTACCGGGTCCCCGTATCCCCTCTCCCCATATACATAACCTATCATATCAAAAGGGGTTACAATCCCGTTTGAAAAATGCAGACCATTTTTGGCGAAAATCTGAGATGTCTGAAAAAAGTCAAATTTTTAAAATTTTTTGGTGGAATTTTTTAGTGAAATATAGGTTGTGTCTTTCTTTAAAAATAAATACCATTTTTAGATTTATTAAATAGACATTTTAGTTGAATTATCCTTTCAAAATATTAATTTTAGTTTTCTTTGAATTTACCTTTCTCAAATACATAAAATTTGATTTTAAGTATAAGAAAGAATTACATTCCAACTTATTTGAAAAGTTGAAAAAATAGATTTAATTTTTGCTTAATTCATGCAGTGGGATAAAATACAAATTAGAACAGAAAATGGAGAAGAAGTTGATGCTCAGGCTCCGATAATAATATCTGCAAGTCGGTCTACTGATATCCCTGCATTTTATTCAGATTGGTTTTTACACCGATTAAAGGAAGGATATGTAAAATGGATAAATCCGTTTAATAGAGTTCCGCTTTATGTATCCTTTAAAAAGACACGATTGGTTGTGTTTTGGTCTAAAAATCCTAACCCAATTATAAAACATCTTGACGTAATAAAAGGAATTATTCCGAATTTCTATTTCCAATTTACTTTGAATGATTATGATGCAGAAAAATTAGAGCCTAACGTTCCAGATATTCAATCAAGGATAGAAACTTTCATACAGTTATCTGAGAAAATTGGGAAAGAAAAAATTATCTGGCGCTTTGATCCTTTGATTTTGACAGATAAAATCGGTGTTGATGATTTACTTAGGAAAACGGAGTTTATTGGAGACCAATTAAAAGCGTACACGGACAAATTAGTTTTTAGTTTTGTTGATATAAAAAATTATAGAAAAGTTCAAAATAATCTCAAAAATAGTTCTATCAGATACAATGAGTTCAATGAAAGGACAATGAATGAATTTGCTCAAGGATTAAAAGAACTAAATAAGAAATGGAATTTTGATCTTGGTACTTGTGCTGAAAAAATTCCTCTTGAAAAATATGGAATAAATCATAATAAGTGCATTGATGATGATTTGATTGTGAACTTATTTTCAGAGGACAGGACTTTAATGGATTTTCTCGGAATAAAAATTGCTACGCCAGATATTTTTAACCCAACATCAAGAATTGAAAAAACTAAAAAACTTAAAGACAAAGGACAAAGAGAACTATGTGGATGTATTTTCAGTAAAGATATTGGAGAATATAATACCTGTCCCCATATGTGCGAATACTGTTATGCTAATACTTCGAAGGAAATGGCTTTGAAAAATTGGAAACAACATAAGGTTAACCCAAATTGTGAAATGATAAAAGGAGAATAAATTAATGGCTGATTATTATTTTAACTTCCCACCACAAGACCAATTGACAATATCTCAACAAAGTGCTGTAAATGCGACTAATCCTATTGCTTTGTCAGGTGGACCCGGAACTGGTAAAAGTTTTGTTTCGTTATGGCGACACATAATAAATCATAAAAAGGAAACCCCTGTAAAAAGCCAATTGTTGACATTTACAACTTCCTTAGCATATTATTTGAAAACAATTAGTTCAAAAGCAATTAGTTCAAACCCAAATGATGAACATGAAGTATCAATTTACGAAAAATACTGTGATTCTACACAGAATTGGTACTATAAACATGCAATCAAAAGAGCAGAGATAATTGTTGACGAAGCACAAGATATGCCATTGGATTTTTATAAAAATAGATTAAATAAGTATGCTTCAAGAATTTCTTATGGAGCAGATGACAAGCAAATTCTTAAATCCAGAGCTAAGAATGAAGATGGTACGTTTAATTTAGATGTTTGTTCTCCTGAAAAAGAGTTACAAAAACTATTTAGAAATAGAGTTTATACTTTGGATGAAAACTTTCGTAATACTAAGCGTATTCTGGAATTTGCAAACAGAGTATTCAAGAATGCTTTTGTTCCAAAAGAAGAAATTAACTCATGTCGTGAATTAGGAGAAATACCTAGTCTTCTAATAACACAAGGAGACACACAAAAACAAAATGATACTATTAAGGATATTATTAGACAGTTCCATACTGACGATCATAATATCGGGATACTAGCACCTTTGGCAAATGTCCCTTGGCGAGATGGCGAGATTTTAACGGCAAAATATTATTATAATTTACTAAAAGATGAATTTGATTGCAGTTTTTACGATTTTGGGGAACATGATGGCCATGGATTAACAAAAATGAAAAACATTCACATAACACCTTTTAAATCTGCAAAAGGACTTGAATTTGATACTGTTATTATTCCATGTTTTGATTATTATTCGTTTAATTTTAGAGTGATAAGCTGGAGAGATTTTTTTGTTGGAGTAACGCGTGCAAAAAGTAACTTATATTTGTTCTCTGAAAAAGATATTGCACAAATAAACTCAGTTGTCGATCCACAAGTAATATCGGATGAAGCAGTTAGAAGTACTTATGAAGAAGACTTACCTTTTTAATGTATAATAAATATGGAAACAATATATTATTTACCTATTAAATCAACTAGCCTAGTACATTATTTCGGGAAAGCATGTATTGTTCCGTCTAAATATTTAACGAATAAGCCAATAGATATTCAAAATAAGATTGGTGGTTCCTTAATATTGACGAATAAAATTGCTATAACAGATTCAGATTGCAGTTTAGAACTTGTTTTTACTGAATCTGAGAAAAAAGAACTGATTAATACTACTAATGGGGTATTTCTGTATTCCAAACCACTTCCAATATCTCGCGTCAAGTCCGTTATTTTTTTTAATCAAGATATCAAAGAACAAACAATCGCAAGTTTAGAATTAAGTTCTGCATTTATACCAAATTATCTGATAAAAGTTGAAGTTGGACACAAAAAGGAAGATTTATTAATTCCTAAAAATGATAAAACAGAAATTAAAATAGATTGGTCGGAGCAAATTGAAAAATTTGATCGTTTATTGGGCGGAATGGCACTTATGCGTTTTGGTGGTGAAGATTACATGAATTACTCTGAAAATTACTTTTCCACTCTTTCATTTTTTAATACAGTTATTAAGACTGAAGTTGAAATTTCTGGAAGACAAATAAAGAAGCTTTACCATGATGCTTTTATAGGAGCTGACAGTTTTAAATCTTTATATAAATTTTTAAATAAACCTATAACGGACAATGATGTAATTGAAATAGCTAAAAGTGAAGGACAATTAATAAAAAGGAATAATATTACAAGAATAATTGACTTGTCCATGCTCGATAAAGCAACTTACATTGTCGCAGTATTAAACACTTATGGAGTTAGCTCTGAAGCTAGAAAGAAGAAGGTCGATGGATTAATATTGTCAAACTTTAAATCAGATTTAAAACAAGATAAAGCAGAGGTATTATCCCTTTGTTACGGTTTAAATAGAGGATATTCTGCTTTTAACAATAAGTATAGATCCGGAAATATAGTAAAGGACGTAAAGTTCAAACTTGATAGTCAATTGGACTATTATACAATTGAAAGTTTATATCAATTTGCATTTAACAAAACGACTAGCGGAGAATTTTCTTATTTGGATAAATGGTGTAAAATTCGACATGATACACAAATATTCAGTAAGAATGAATTTATGATTCTTGATGTCAAAGTTATTGGTAAAAAGAAACCGAAAGTTGGCAGTAAAGAATATTTAGAAGAGTTAATGAAAACGGTTACGGAAAAAATCAAAAATGTGTTATTTGGAACCCACACAATTAGTGATGTTATTTCCGAACTTGTATTTAATGTTTCTAATGATAAGGAAGATGAATTGCAGGAAAAATTTATTGAGCAAAATGAAATTATTACAAAAAATGTTCAATTACAATTATCCAAAGTAGATAAAATACTTTTTGATAGAATTGATAAGAACGGGGATGGTATACTTGATTCAGAAGAGATTGCTGAATTTTTAAAAGAATTGAAATTATCAAAATCATCGATTAAGGTACTTCCAAAGAGCAATGACTTGCAAAAATCTAATGATGCGCAAAAAGAAACAGTCAATTCTGATTTCGATTTGATTATAGATAAAGTATTAAAATTAAAAAAGATGACAGCGACAGAATTCAAAAAAGTTGCTAAGTATCATGACGTTAAAATAGATAAAGGCTATAAAGATAAAGATGATAGAGATGAAATAATTAAAAGAATTTTAAAAAAATCAACTTTTGAAATTCCCTTCAATTAACACCTGAAGTTTTATGTCGTTATTTGACCAAATTTATGATATATCAGTAGATTCAAATGAATTAGATTTTTTTCTTGAAGAAAATATTGAGGTTATTAACGACTTTGCAAATTCTGATTACAATACTGTTGCAGAGAGTAGTCATTCTTTGAGAAAATTTATTCTTTTAAAAAATGAGATAATTGAAAATCTTGATTTTTCAAAAACATATAATAAAGCATTTGTTTCTTTACTCATTGAGATATGTGAACGTTTAGGTAGTCGTTCTTCAATAATTCGTCTTTATGAAATTTATGAAAAAAATGATATATATATCGGTCAGAGATTAAACGCGGTTCTTCTTTATTTAGTAAATGTTTCAGATAATAATGAGTTTGAAAAACGCTTTAGCACAATTTGCGAAAAGTTTGAATTTTCATTTTTGAATGAAGAAGATAGTAAAGATAAGCCAGTTGCCTCATTTCTTAATTTCTATTCATATGTAATTATAAATACTCAGCCCTTCATCGATTTTGCAGTAAAATTGAAGAAAAATATAGAAAATGTAATTGAGCAGAATACTTATAGTTTTCTTCAGCATATTTCTTTAAATGAAGCTTTAGCAGTTTCTTTCGAAAATATTGACGAAGCATTCAATACACTTCAACTAATAATAGATAAACTATTAGGTAAGAAAAAAGCTTTTGAAGATGAGTACTATGAGGATAATATTCTAATTGAACAAGGAACTTTATATTGTGAAGACCTAAAGAACACTTCGTTCTCTTTTCAGAATATTCGGCAATTAGCAGTCAACAAAATTAGACAAATTGAAAATAGAACGGAAATATTTGATTCTCTTGGAAGAGGAGTGCCAATTCTTAAAGAAGAAGAACAATTATATGCATATCTGTATAAGTTTGGAAATGCGCATAATGCAAAAATACTTTCTGCTTTTGAGAAAATAGAATTTACCAAAATAATCGATCCTGTTGAAGTAATTGATTGGGGATGTGGACAAGGGTTAGCATCATTAAGTTTGTTGGAGTATATTGATAACAATAATCTTAGTATTCAGCTTAAAAAAGTAATATTGATTGAACCTTCTGAATTGGCTTTAAAACGAGCAGGATTACACTTACATCATTATAAAGAGAATATCCCATTAAAATCAATTAGTAAAGATTTAAATTCTTTGGAATTATCCGATATTAATACAGAGTTAAATACCATAAAAATTCATTTATTTTCTAACATCCTTGATATCGAAGCTTTTTCAATGAGTTCATTAATTGAAATTGTTACAAAATCTCAGAAAGGGAAAAATTATTTTATTTGTGTTAGTCCATATATTACTGATACAAAAGCTGACCGGATTGATCGTTTTAAAAGATACTTTGAAAAAAATTTTGACACATTTCGATTATTCGCTTCAGAACAAAACACAGGAGATCTCGCTGATGACTACTGGAATTGCAATAACAATTACAATGGGAATTTTGATGGATACTATTGCCCACATCCACATCCTAATTGTGGATGTGATAAAAAATGGACAAGAATTGTTAGAATTTTTAAAGTAGATATGTGAAAGTGGATTGTTGGAATGAATTACTTTGATAAACATAAACTTTTTAATGAATTCCTATCCAAATGGAGTAAAGAATTTAATCAAATACCAAACATTGTTAAATACATTTCAACTTATTTAAAATTAGCAAACAAATTCATATGTCATAGCATAAATAATACCCCCAAAAGAATCAAAAATTCACAACTGGAATGGGTCTCATTAGTTTCACAATTTGACCACCCATTAGAAAAAGAGTTTTTTAAACCGTATTGGGTTCCTTTAAAAAGCGATAGTTATGATTTGTTTATTGATTTATCGTCAAAAACGTTCACACTTTTTCAGGTGCATTATTTCCCATTTGAACCTTATCAATGGTATAAGAAGATATGGTTTGAGGACATGGGGGAATTTCTAGCTTGGGCGACTGATCCAACCATTGATATTGAAAGTCAGTTAAACGAAAATGACTTAAAAAGTAAAAGAATTGTAGATGATCTGTTTGAAAAAAGGGATGAACTTGGGTTTGCAGGAAAAATAGACAATCGTGAAATTGAAAATGATGATATCTTGGTCGAGGATGCTGAGACCGAAGTTCAAATTAACGATGATTTGGTAATGGTTTCAGGAGTAACTTCCATGATAGTTGGATTACTTCCTGAAGACCTAAAAGTAAAATTGGATTCTTTTGACTATGAGAAGGAATCAGAATTTAAACCAAAGGTGACCAGTATAAAATCCTTTGTTTATTTTCTTCATAAATTAGGATTCGGAGTTAGTCAGGAATATAGTTTGTCATTAGAACCAATTGAAACCGGTTATGTGAAATTTGAAAACGGAGTATTTACAATTCAACATCAGGATAAATCAATCTTGAAGGACTTTATTAAAAAATGTGAGTTTATTCGTAATAGAAAAAAACCTTCAGAAAAACCTTTATATAAATATTTTTGTGCAGGTTATCCCAGTGGAGAAGTCGAATTTATACCTAATGCTGCAAAAGAACTTGGGATTAATATAAAAATTGAATATCACGGATGTATTGTCCGAACTCTTTATTCAGATGAACATGGTTTGACAATAACAGATGTTCAAGTTAAAGCAGCGGAGATTGAAGAAGAAAATAAACATGCTATTTTGTTTTACAATGATTCAATAGGTAAAGATTGGCTGAAGAAATTAAGAAATCGAGCTATTGAATTATTTGAGAATAGAGTAGATGATGGTTTGCCATTTTAACCAGTTGTAAATTCATTTAAGAATTATTCGTTAAAAATAAACAATGACACAACCTTCGATTAAACACCAAAATATAAATCTATTAACTTTATAATTTCACAATCCTTTCCATAAAGAAAATTTGAGATTCTAAATCACATTTTAAATCTCGGGTTGTGTTGGTGGGTGTTATTATCGGTTGTGTGGATTTATCAATAAGTTGTACATTAACCTACTGTGTAGTTTTACTGTGTAGTTTTATTAAATACTATTGAATTATTTTAATCATTTAATTTGCATCTATCTGATAATCTAGACTATAACACCCGTATTTTAAGACTGGCAGTCAAGAGGTCACCGGTTCGACTCCGGTATTCTCCACCTGATTTTCAAAGAGTTACAAAATATTTTGTAACTCTTTTTTGTTTTTATACATACCAGATACATACAAAATCATAGTTAAAAGGAAAAGATTCGTCAATAAAAAGAATTGCAAAAGTTGGTGAATTATATTAGCATTGTTGGAAAAGAAAAATACAAATGCAATTATCATAACCATTTAGCCATCGATTATGAATTGGCTATTTCGGTCTGACCGTGCCACACATTTCGGTTGAAACCGTGCCACTTTGAGAGATGGTGCAATTATA
>CANLMQ010000028.1 GCA_947492175.1 uncultured Draconibacterium sp.
AACACAATCCCAAGTCAATCAAAATATCAAAGAACAATTAAATTTATTTAGTAATAATTTTTAACGCATCAGTAGTATTTCGCTATAAGAGGTCTGACCAACCAGGCTTTTCCTTTTATTAAACTTAGGTTGAAAATACCATTTTTTATGCTGATATCTTGTACCTTTTTTTCGCCCGAGACTGTTACCTCACTGATGGTAATTTTATCTACATCGCCCCAACTGGCAGGCACCTGAATTTTTCGTTCTTCTGTTTTTGTGCTGTATACAGCCAAACATTTTTCCTGTTTCCATGCTACCGGGAAAGCGACAAAATCTTTTTCCCTTAATAAATTATCACCTTGATAAACCGTACTATCGACCAACGACACATGCACATCATCTGAGAAACTCGCAATCCGGTTGTTACCTTCACCTTCCAATTTAATACGTACCAGTTTGTTCAGGAAAAAATACTGCAAACAGTTGGAATAAAATTCATCTACAAACTTTTGTCTCCATTCCAGGTCATCAGGATTCTTTTGCAATTGCGGGAAAATATTTTCGCCATACATGCTTTTTCCAAACAAGAAGCCAAGTCCAAAATCGGTATATTCCAAATCTCGGTTCAGCCCGCTTCCGGTATAAACACTGGCCGGATATTTCAGGTAATCCTTTTGCGAAAAGTGATTAAAATGCCAGGCAAAAGGAATTTTACCAATCATGTAATCCATTACCCACTCGCTGGTTGCATCTATACCTTGTTGATTCCAATACTCAAGTACTTTCTGCTGGTATTTGGCTTCTGTTACGGTCGATTCGTAATGACCTTTGCTCTCGCGCGCAATCCATGCATCAATGTGAATGGTTTTCGCTTCTCTCAACGGAGGAAGCAGATCCAACAGACGGTCGACGCGCATTTTTGCATAACCACTCTCCCACTCGTTTTTGTAATTAATTTGGTAAGCTTTCCGGTTGTTATAATTGCCAATCACCATCAGGTTGCCGTTGGTTGTTTTCGAAATCAGGTCGTTCTCCACATACTCCGGCCATAAAGGGCTATCGTTATAGGCATCAGTCATATTAATGTGAAGACTCACTACTGTGTGGTATTTGCTGGCTTCTTCCATCAACCAGATCAGACTTTCGCGGGCCGTCGCGTCCTGCTCACGTTTCAGCGCTACGTTCACCCCAAAAAAGGCCGGATACTTATCGTCGTGCCCGTTATACTGCCAACCAACCAGGTAAACAATTTTGGGTACGCCCAAAGTTAACTGATCTGTGGTTTTAATAATTTCAAGTGCATTTTCAAACGTATTGGCAACCATCGAATTGCCTTCGCTGTCAGGTTTCGACAAGAACAGCTTCATAACCAGCGTTTGCGAATAATTGTGGTTAAAATCAGCAAACACTTTTTCTCCTTTTTTCGAAGTTAGTCCATAGCAATTATTTCCGGCAAACAATCCGGTAATCATTAACAAATTCAGTATTACTTTTTTCATTTCTATTTTTCAGGTTATTTAATTACTGACGAAATATTAATATGCAACAGAAACCTTTTCAACATTCTTAACTTCAACCTTTTTTCTACTTGCAGAAAACTTGTAAATTGAGAAGAAATGCGTGTGATTTCAATTGCACACTTTCGGGTTCCGGAATAATAACACTATTCTGCCCTGTTGATGCGAAGGCAAATATCACCCAAGTCATTAACAGACAAACTTTCACTTTTGAAATAATCATATCGTGTTTTGCCATTACTTATTTTCTTATTCCGTAAAATCGTTTAAGAAATTGTTTCAGGAAAATCATATTGTCCCGGTATTACTAAAATAACCAGAATACTCCTAACAGAAGCCCCGTAACCCTCAAATGGGATGTACTACGGAAATACAGGGATAAAATTTCAGAAAAACTATTCAAAAAAACACAAGAACAAGTCCTTCTTTGGAACACAGTAATAATCCTTTGTTGCAATTGTTATCTGTAAGCAAGATACATACGGAATTGGATGTTACATCATTTTTCAATTGTTTATCGCAACCATGATGATATAATAAAAAAGGTAAGACTCATTCGCGAAGGTGCCAGTTATGCCTATATGATTCAGGATTTGATTGAACTGGCAGTGCCGGGAGAATAATATCCGAAACCTCCGGTGCCTATTAATCTTGATCTTGATTTGCTTCAACTAGTGCGTACGGTTTCTCATTCCATGTCGGAATTGTTGGCTACTTCCAATGGTTCTGATGGCGATAGCAGCGAAGCCAAAATTTTACGCGACAAAGCATTTACTTTATTAAACAAAGCAGACAGTACTATACGCGAGTATGGCCGCTATGTTTTTTGGAAAGACGACGAAAAAAGGGATAGATACAAACTATAGAATTCTGAAACCCTTAATTTTATTAGTCCCGAGGCAGGTCTGACCCTTCCCCGGGACTTTTTATGCGCCACCGGACAAGTTGAGCTCTCCCCGGACACTTTTTAAAGTCCACCGACGATGTTGAGCCTTCCCCGAGCAATTTTTTAAGCTCACCGAACAAGTTGTGGCTTCCCCAGACCTTTTTTCTGCTCACCGGACAGAGTGAAGCCTTCCCCGGCAGTTTTTCTGATTCAATCGGATCGTTTATCCCCTCCACCGGCAATTTCTTTGAAATAATTGGGGAGTCTGGCAACCGGAACTATACCCGGATATTTTTAAAACTTTCATACTATTTTCAAATCCAATCTTAATACTATTCACATTTCCATATATCGGTAGGATCGACAACAGAAGCCTAATTTAGTATATAGGATTCGCCTTTTTTTAATTTCAATACGGTATCTGTTCCGTTATAACGTAAGATTCCCTTTTCGCCCAACAATGATTCTATTTTAGCAGTAACAATCTTCCCTTCTTTCCATTTAATATCTACTTCAAATCCATTTGCTGCTCTTAAGCCTTCTATTTCTCCTTCTTTCCATACTTCGGGTAAAGCCGGTAACAATTCCATTACCGGAACTTCTTCTCCGGCAACCTTTTTTGTTTCGTGACTTTGCAACAACATTTCAATAATTCCGGCACCAGCACCAAAATTTCCATCAATATTAAATGGCGGACACGAAGCAAGCAAACTAGGAAGCAATCCTGCTTTACGCCTACCTCCCGGGACAAAGAGGTTATTCAAAATTTTATAGGCATGGTTTCCATCTTTTAGCCGGGCCCAGCAGTGTGCCTTCCACGCCATCGACCAACCGGTGGCTTCATCTCCCCGAATTTCAAGCGTACGTTTTACTGCATCAAACAACTCAGGTGTTTTATCTTTGGTAATTTCACATCCTGGAGAAAGAGCGTACAAATGCGAAATATGTCTGTGCTGCGGATCCATTTCCTTGTATTCATTGTCCCACTCTAACAACTGTCCTTTAGAGCCAACTTTGTAAGGTTGCATATTGCTGTGTTTCGAGGATAATACCTTTACAAAATTGCTATCTATATCCAGAATTTCAGCTGCAGCAATGCAATTAGCAAACAGTTCTTTAATAATCATTATATCCATAGTAGCCCCTTCACTAAAAGGAGTTTTATAATCAGCTCCATCCGGGTAATATCCGGTTTCCGGAGAGGAACCGATTGGAGTAGTATAATAACCTTTATCTGAAAGAATTAGCCAGTCGTTAAAAAAAGCTGCAGCACCTTTCATTACCGGCCAGTATTCAGATAAAAATTCTTTGTCTTTCGTATAACGGTAGTGAGTCCATATTTGCTGACACAACCAACCACCGGCCATAGGCCAGAATGAACACCAGCCATTGTCGACGGGCTGAGCACAACGCCAAATAGTTGTATTGTGGTGGGCTGTCCAACCATCGTAACCAAAGCTTTCTCTGGCATGCTTTGCCCCATCTACCGACAACTCTCGTGTAAAGCGGTGTATTGGCTCGGTACATTCGCTTAAGTTTGCCGCTTCAGTCATCCAGTAATAAATTTCTGTGTTAATATTCATTGTATAAGCGCTAGCCCAGGGAGGGATAATTAAATCGTTCCACATACCCTGAAGATTAATGGGCTGTCCACCTGGACGCGATGATGCGATTGTCAGGTATCGGGCATGTTGCATAAACAATGTAGCCAGCGAAGGATCGTTCCCGTTTTTAAACAGTTCAAGACGTTGATCAGTGGGGAGTTTGCTTTGTTCGTTCATTTCACCCAAACTAAAACTTACACGGTCGAATAAACCTTTGTAATCACTAAGGTGGTCCTCTTTTAATTCTGAATAGCTTTTAGCTAAAGCATTTTCCAGATTAGCAGAAGCCACAATCGAAGGATCGATGCCTTGCTTGCTCGGACTTTTATCGAAGCCGTTGTAACTGGTATCTCCTGAAAGAATAATTTTTGCTTTGTTTGCATTTGACACAACTAATCTGTTCCCTTCAACTTTTAAGGTGCCACCTTCCAGCACAATACCAACACGTCCCTGGTAGAAAGTACCTTTCCCATCCATTTTATCACCATACATGGTGGTTTCCGTGTCCGGAATAGGATTGCCGTTTTCATCGAACAATTCAGGATACATCCATTCCTGCCCCCAATCCTGAACCTGTTTTATAGTTCGGCGGAGAGCCAGAGCAGGAGCCTGACCATTCATTACAATTACATTGTTTTCAACTTTTGAGTTTGCTGTAGGATGAGCTCCTTCCAAACCTATAGTAAAAGATAGTTTCCCTTTACCAGATGAAACCAGATTTGTTACAATTACCTGGTCAGGAAAACTGGCAAAAGTTTCACGTTGGTATTCAATTTTATCGATTGAATAAGAAGTCCGGCAAATTGCTTCCGAAATATCCAGTTCTCGTTTATAATTTTGAACACTGTCTGGATGGTCAAATTCAATGAAAAGATTGCCCAAGGGTTGATAACACGGTTGTGCACGCCCAATCCACTCGTTAGCAACAATTTTATTTACTTCATCAAGTCTACCTTCTTTAATAAGTTTTTTTACTTTTCCGAGGCTTTTAGCCACATCAATTTTAACATGGCGTTGCCCGGGCTCACCCGAGTAGAGCGTATTTTCATTTAGTTGGAGTTGTTCGGTTTTTATACCACCAAAAATCATGGCTCCAAGTGTTCCGTTCCCTATCGGCAGGGCTTCGTACCAATCGGTAGTAGGATTGTTGTACCAGAGTTTTGTGTCGTATTCTGTTTTCTTATCACTACATGATAAGAACAGTACTATAATAATGAGGAAAGAGTAATATTTATTCATGCTCTAAAATTAATTAATTGAGTAAAGAAAATGAGAGGGCTGTATATGATTACATAGCAGCCCTCCACAAATTTCTACTTAAACTAAAGTAAATGCGTATTTTCGATTAGTTGTACCCCGGATTCTGTTCCAGTACAGCTTCAGTATTTCGTTCAATTTCACTTTGCGGAATAGGCCATAGGTTATGGTAGTCTTCTACTCCATGCGAAGCAAACTGTCCATTGTGCATTGGATTCTTTGTACGCACTCTTTCTGCCAACTTGCCTACGCGCATTAATGTAATAATCCTAAATTCCTCGTAATTAAGCTCTCTTGCCCTTTCATCAAGAATATAATCAATATCAACATCGGACTCCTCAACAGGTGTTGCATTAGCCCGGGCACGAACTACATTTATATCAACAGCAGCTTTACCACTTTCACCTTTACCAAGATAAGCCTCAGCTCTTAACAGATAAGTTTCGGCCAGGCGCATAAAATAATGATCACGAAATGTTCTTACTGCATTACCATTTGTAGCTCCCGTTTCAGGATCATCAATTGCCTCTTCCGGAAAATTATTAATTGGGGCCGCTTTTGCAATTATTGCCGACCACCATCTTTTCAGAGGATCTGAAAAGTTATCAATAGCTCCGCTTACTACGATTTTTTGTCCGTAATAAGCCGATTCCGGGTTATCAGCAACAATATCTCTTATGATGTTGTATTCTGAATTTCTTATGTCATCAGGATCATCGGTCCAGATATCTTCCAGCAAGTATTTTGACGGAGCCATCCAGCCAATTCCACGTCCTCCGTATTTAGATGAATGACCGAAAAACAAGTTTTTACCATCGTCTCCTTTTAATTGCCAGTACAAAGGAATAAGGAATCGGGCTAAGTCACTTCCGGAGCCACCGCCTTCTACCATATATTCATATTGAGCAACCCAAATTGACTCAGTATTTACTCCGCTATTTCTATTTTGATTTCCTCTACGAAACAGGTCCCAGTACACATCACCAGGTTCATCTTTACGTGTGCCAAAACGTACTTTCATTAACTCATAATTCGGATCGTCGATTACAGAACTGGCAGCCGTAATTGCTTTATCATAGTCTTTAACTGAGATGTAAAGTTCTGCCAGCAAATGGTTCGCTGCAGCTTTTGTCAATCTTCCATCCTCCTTTAAATCTGATACTGACGGTAAATTTGAAGCAGCAAATGTTAAATCAGTTATTGCCTGATTATACACGGCTTCGCGGGTATCCCTCACAAAATCTCTTTTGGGTTCGGATAATTCATCAAGAACGATTGGCACGCCTCCGAACTGATGGGCAAGGCAACGATAAGCAAATGCTCTGAAAAACATGGCTTCTGCTTTTAATGCATTGCGTTCTGCTTCGGAATTGAAAGTTATGGTTTCGCCTTCAATACGATTAATAATAACATTAGCATCGAAGATTATTCGGTAATAACGTGTCCATATATCCCTTACACGGCTGGATTCAGGAATAATATTATCGATGTATGAATTTAATTCATGAGTAGTTGCGATACAATCATAACCGATGTCTGAGGTATACTGATAAATGTAGTTTCCACCATAGCTGGACCATATCATGTACGAATTGGTTAATTCATATAAACGTGCAACGGCAGAATTGAACTGCTCCGAAGTTTCGTAAGAGTTTTCCGGTGCATAAAAATCGTAAGGTTTCTCTTCCAGCCACTTGTCTTCATTACATGAAAAGAAAACAAGACAAAGCAGCAAGTATGATGTAATATATTTTAATGCTTTCATAATTGTTAATTTTTAAAATTCAACATTTACTCCAATCGTATAATTTGCCATCAGTGGCCTTCCGGGTGTAAATCCTGTTCCTGTTTCCGGATCCCATCCTCTCCACTTGGTAATTGTTGCCAGGTTCTTGCCGCTAACAAACACTTTCAAACTTTCGATGTCAAATTTTTGAACTAAGCTTTTGTCGAATTGGTACGATAGCGATACATCCTGTAAACGAATAAAGTTACGCTGGGCATAACGATTCGGAGCATATTGCGAAGGTGTATCCAATCTTCTGAAATAAGCATTCGGATTTTCAGGCATCCAATAATCCCATGTTCCTTTAGGTACATTCTGATAAGTTAACTGGTCTTTTTTATACACAAATGGATGATCTGTAGCATAGTAATAGTCTTTTCCTCCCTGAATAGAGTTTATGAAAACATAAAGACTAAATTGTTTATAGTTAACTGTATTGGTAATACCCAAACGATAACTTGGATCCTGGTAACCCAGAATCTTTTTATCGTAAGTGGCAGAAAACTCATCATCCGGAATTCCATCTGGACCGCTGATATCGTTAATTTTATAGGTTCCCGGATAAAAACCATCAGGAATAATACCAGCATCTTCATCAGCTAATTGCCACATGCCAATAATTTCGTAGTCGTAGATTACCTGTTGTGGTTCGCCAATAAACAAACGGTTGGCTACCAGATCATCTTCTATTCCATCGTTATCATTATCATACCCTAAAATTGACACAATTTCATTTCTGTTACGCGAAAAATTTACACTTGCTTCCCATTTCAAATCCTGATTATTGATTACCTGATAGGCCAACGTAAATTCAAGACCGTGGTTAGCTACTTTACCAATGTTGGTATTAATGCTTGAGAAACCCGTCATTGTGGGTAATTGAATAGGATACAGAATATTCTCAGTATCGTTATTATAATATTCAACATTACCATGTATGCGTGAATTTAATAAGGCAAAATCGGCTCCCAGGTTAATACCGGTTGTCGTTTCCCAGCCAAGCTTGTTGTTCGCCATACTTGAAATCCATTGACCTTGAATGGCCGATCCTCCATCTCCATATACTATACTGGGGTGTGTACTGATAATTGCCCTGGTATCATATCGTCCTAAACCACGCTTACCGGTTTGCCCGTATGATCCCCGAATTTTCAAGTAATTTAGCCATGATAGGTTTTCTTTTATAAAGTTCTCGTCACTTGCCACCCAGCCTAATGCAACAGAAGGGAAAACTCCAATTTTATCATCTGTTCCAAATCCGGAAAATCCGTCTCTTCGAACCGTTCCAGTAATCAGGTAACGGTTATTAAAATTATACATCAACCGGGCCATACTGTATAAACTTTGTTCCTCCTCTTTTCCGGTATCTACCGTACGTAAGGTAGGATCACCAGCTTCCAGTTTGTGGTAACCTAACAGGTCATTTGTGAAGTTTTCTGCACCTGCTTTTGTAAAAGAATAATCTCTTTTTTCAACACCATACACAAAAGTTGCATTTACATGGTGAACTTTGTTAAACGTTCTTTTATACGTTACAATATTATCCACAGCCCAATCGTAATTCATGTATGTATTTTTATATCCAGAACCGGTGTAACTTGCCCCCCATGGATTAAACCTGTCCTGATTGGTAGTCCTGTAGTTTTGTGAGAAATTTATTTTGTACTCCAGTCCTTTTATCGGAAGTTTAATGTCGGCGTGAATATTCCCAAAAATATTCAATCGCTTATCAGAATCGTCTTGCTGAATGGTAAGGAAAGGATTCAGCGTTAAACCATCGGCAAGTAAAATGTATTCATTATCCTGATCATAAATAGGTGCCCATGGTTGAGTGTAGAACAGGTTAGATATGTTAGGCGATACTCCGGAATAGTCACTTGCTGTAAGAAAAGACTCAATTCCGACACTCATCCAATCATTGATTTTTGAGTCCAGGTTTATCCTGTAATTGTATTTTGTATAGTCGTCGTTTTTCACGAAACCTTTAACATCGGTAATCCCTCCGGAAACAAAATAGCCCAAGTTCTCAGTTTTTCCTCTTATACTTAAGTTTTGATTGTTTATATAGCCGTTACCAGTAAATAAATCCCACCAGTTATTATCCATTCCATTTCGAAAACCCTCTGTTATTTCATTGGTTTTCAAGTATTGTCCAACATCAAAACTTGGATCTTTTTCAAGGTAATCGGGTGCCAGTCGGCTTCCTGAATCCCAAAATGTATTTGGATAGAATTCTGTGAGTTCAGCACCATTCATCGGTTCAAGCTTATTTGATGGAGCTTGTAGAGTATAACTTCCACTATAACTTATTATAGGCTTGCTTATTCTAGTACCTCTTTTGGTTGTAATAAGCATAACACCATTTGATGCTTGTGATCCGTATATTGCTGCAGAACTGGCATCTTTTAAAATATCTACCGATTCTATATCAGCTGTATTCAAATCAACCAAACTTCCACGGTAAATGGTTCCATCAACTACAATTAATGGCGAATTAGCATCCGAGTTGCTCGAAAGTGAGTTTTGCCCACGAATTGAAATTACCGGGTTTTCGCCAGCCTGATCAACTGCTCCAACGTTTAATCCCGCAACCGTTCCCTGCATTGCCTGAATAACAGAAACATTTGGTAATTCCGCAAGTTCTTCAACATTTACTTTGGTTACCGAACCAGTTAAATCCGATTTTTTCATAGTTCCGTAACCTACAGCAATAACCTCCTCCAAACCAATGGCATCAACAGCCATAATAACGTTAATATTCAATTGATTGCCCACTTCAATATCCTGAGTCTTCATCCCAACGAATGAGAATTGCAAGGTTACATTTTCTGGCACATCAGTAATAGAATAGCTGCCATCGAAACTTGTAACCGTACCTTGTGTTGTTCCTTTAATAATTACGGTTACACCAGGCAATGGCTCTCCGTTTTCATCTGTTACTTTACCAGAAACGGATTTTTGTTGTGAAGCATTTTCTTCTATGGGACTTATGGCAATATAGCGGTCGATAATTTTGTAATTATATCCGCTGCCTTCTAAAAGTTCATCAAGAACTTTATTCATACCCTCATTTACAAAGGTTACTTCTACCTTCTTATCCAGAATAGGTTCGTTTGATTTAATTACAAAACGGTATTCCGTTACAGTCTCCAATTTCTCTATCACCTCTCCAAAAGTCGATTTCATTTCTAATGATACCTTGGTTTGCGCTAAGGAAGAGGCCGATACATGGATACAAAAAACCAGTAGTAAAAACGCAGTTATTTTCATAATCCGCCATAATTTTTTAGTTCGCGCCCAAATTGGTACGCAATCAATTTTTTTCATAAATTTGAAATGTTTTGATGGTTTAAAAATTGCCTGTTGTCAGCAGGCGTTTGTTAAATCGAAAATCAGGATGGACTGAAGACTCCATCCGTTGAACAGACCGGGAATATTGTCAGTATTTTCGGTCTGATTTTTCTAGGTAAATCTGTTCTTTTTCATAAGTATTAGTTTTAAGTTTGTTGTTATTCCTTCATTCAAATTAGCTTCATTTTGATTTCCAGTAGATTAAAGTTGGTTTATCGGTTCTTGGTGTAATCGAATATTCTATAGAACTGGTTATTCTGAAAACTTCAAGAATCTGGTCGAGTGGTTTGTTTTTCATTATAGTCCCATTGTACAGTTCCTCAGCCAGTTGAGGCGTATCAAACACGATCTCCACATTATACCAACGCTGCATCATTTGAGCAATATCACCAAGGCGCTCATTTCTGAACGTAATCATACCGTCTTTCCACGAGGAGAATAACTCTGTTCTAACTTTACTGACACTAAGCTTGTTTGCATCAACAGAATAGGATGCTTTATCTCCAGGCTCCAGTTTGGTAAGTTCGTTTCCTGTGTCGTCAATAATACTAATACTGCCCTCTTCCAATACTGCATAAATTTTACTTTCGTCGTTGTAAGCTCGTAAATTGAATGCTGTACCGTGCACTTTTACATGTATCTTGCCTGGAGTTCTAACAATAAACGGGTGTTCTTTATCAGACTGTACATTAAAGTAACCTTCTCCACTGAGCTCTACCACACGTTTGCCGGCAGAGAAATCATTGGCATACGAAAGTTTACTTTCCGAGTTTAAATGCACCAGTGATCCATCGGGTAAAACAACACAGGACATTTGGCCAACAGGAACCTCAAAACTGGTTTTTGCTGCATAAATATTTTTCGGTTCTTTTTCACTTAAAAACTTCTGTGAAATAGCTCCAATTCCTACAAGTAAAATAGCTATGACAGCGTATTTTAAATAAGAAACCCATAAAGTTATATTTTTAGAATCTGTATTTATTTGACTCCTTACTTCATTCCAGGCTGTTACTTCATCTTCATCAGCTGAAGCAGCCAAAGCCCACGTTTGCTTTAACCGGATTAGCTCTTTTCTGTTTTCATCCGATTCTTCTACCCATTCAAACACCTGTTGTACTTCCTCTTCTGAAGCTTCATCAGATAAATATCTATATAAAATGATTTCTTCCATTTCTTTTCGTCTATAGTAAGTAACCGTATAATGGTGAAAACCCTATATTAACTTTGATTTTTTTAGGGAAATTTTTGCAATCCACTATTAATCAAAAGAGAACCTATTTAATATTTCCTTATGAAAGGATTATCAAAACCAAAAAGAGTGGTAAGTATTCTGCGAGGTTTGCTTTTAGGGCTTTTAATGCACGGGTCATGTTTGCTTCAACCGATTTAATACTAATTCCCAATTCTTCGGCAATTTCCTTATTGGTTTTTCCTTCGAAGCGTTTTTTTTCAAAAACCACTCTGCTTTTTTCAGGAAGGTTTTCAATAGATTGCTTAATTAATTCGTTTAATTCGACATATTCCAACGCGTTTAAATCAAGATTATCAAGAGATTCAATTTGAAGTTGTTTCTCTATTTCATTTAGTTTCGAATCGGAGTATTTCTTAACTATCTGCTGATGTCGAATGTGTTTTAGGCAGGCTGATTTTGCTGAAGTATACAGAAATGCTTGTATACCGGTAACTTTCACAATTTTATTACGATTAAACCATAAATTCACAAAAGCTTCCTGAGCAATTCCTTTTGCTTCCTCGCGATCGTTTACAAACTGAATACAAAAACCCACCAACTTATTATACAATTCTTTAAAAATATGTTCAAATGCAAGTTCATCGCCCTTTTTAAAACGTATAAAAAGAAATTCATTTAAACTATTTGTATTGTAATTCACTCGCCTTGAAGCTTAGATATATCAGTTATTACAGTCCCTTATTATTAAATAAAAGTCGGGTTTAATGCCTTCAAAAATATAAATTTTACTATTCAAAGTATATTCTATCCTAAAATTATTGTCGTTTGAATTTAATTAATTCGCACTTACTTTTAGGTACCTCGATGAGATTCACATATAAAATTCAAATTATTATCGCCAAAGTTTAGAGGTATAAAAAAAATCACCCGGGGGGGGTGATTTTTAGGATTACTTCTTTTAGTAAAGAAGTAATTTCTTAGCTAAAGATTACTCCAAAAGTCAGTTATAAACTACTTTGATTATAAATTATTCCTGAGAATAGTAATCAAAACAGGAATATCAGCCGTTATTGATTTTGCTGATATTGTTGCCCCTGAAATGGCAGAAATATCTTTTTTATACTTTAACTCTCCTGAGGAGTATCCAACAAACTGCTCCAACCATTTTTTTGAAGCTATCTCATTACCATGTTCTGAACGGTATTTAAGTACGCGTACTTTTTCAACTTCAAGATCTAAGTTAACTGCAAGCAAATAATCAAACAACTCGTAGCGTCCTTTTGCCTGTGTTATAACAACATAAAAATCATCTCCTTCCTCGCGTTCACACATATAAACCAAAACATCCTCAGGCTTTTTATTTGTATTGGATATTGCAATTTCGTGTTTTATAGAAATGCTTTTATCCTTGAGAGCAATTTTTGCTATTCTTTCCGCTTGCTGACTGGAATAAAAGTTGTTGCCCCAGCTATTTGTAATAGTTAAGGCAAAAACCAAAAACGTTATAATGTTAAACTTCATTCGTTTATAATTGTTTATTTTTTGCAACTCATGTAACTCGCATAATCATACTCCTGTGTAATAGAAGGACTTTTTATTTTGCTCGTTTCATCATGTTAAAACCAAATTCCTATTCCCATATTAAATTGTCCGTTTGAATTATCTGCGGCATTACTAAAAAACTGATAATCGGCCTTTAATACTGCCCCTGAAGTTAACCACCATCCGGCACCAACTGTTACATCAGTGCGGTCGAGAGCTTTGTTAATTGCAAGGCTTCCTTCAGTTTTTGCATGTGTATTATATTTCTCGTAGCGAATAAAAGGAACTAAACGCTGGTCTGTTTCCGCATTGAATAATAAATCGTAGCCTGTTTCAATATACCAGCCAAGCATTTCGCTTCCCATATCTTTTCCGGTAAGCTCATTGTACTCATCGGTGTTCTTGTTATGGGCAAAAGTAAACTGTCCTCTCGCTTCAAAACCGCCCTTTTTGTAGCGCGCATCAATCCCCAACATTGAAATACCGATTACAGAAGAATCTGCTTTTGCTATACCTGCCTGGTCGTTTTTATCTAAACCATTGTAAAGTGAAGATTGAGATTTACCATTGTAGGTACTTAATCCTAATTTCAATCCCGGAATTCCATAATAATCGATTTTTGTTGCAAGTGTTGGCGAACTCATAAATGATTCCGCTCCTTTCTGACGTCCTTTTCTGTAGCCATCCGTACCACGAAACTTACCACCACCATCGTAACCGTTAAAGCCATTCATTACGTAAAGTTGATATTTTAACGAAACGTTATCCAAGGTACCGGTAATTCCCATTCCTATTTCGCGCCATGTAGTTGGAATAATTTTACTGTCAAGATTAGGGCGTTCAACACCATTGTATGTTGGTGGTTCGTGGTATTCATTAACTATCCCCATTGGAACCAGCATTAAACCTCCGCGAAAATTCAGCCATGGCAGAATCTCATGATTTAAAAAAGCTTGTTCTACATAAACTTCTTTTACATGCTCCAATTCAATTTCCGTTACAAAATTTGTTTTTTCACTAAACCTGTATCCAAAAAGCAACACCAAACGGTGAATGTCTAATTTTGAATTACTGTACTGATTTTCGTTAATTGGTTTATTAAAATCTATTTGAGCATATCCGCCAATTGACAGTTTAGAATCAGACTGCAACAAAGTTTCAGCAGCATTTTTCGATGGATTTTCGGGGCTTTGATTATTTTGTGCGTAAACTCCTGATCCAAAAATTAGCAACGCAACCAGAATAACAGAACTTTTAATTTTCATTGTGTTTTTCATCTTATTTAAAATTGTTTGTTTTCTAAAGTATAAGATGGAACTCCCATGTATTCTAATCATCTGCCGGTGAGTTAAAATATTCTCATGGTCGTTTCATTATTATTTTGGTGGCGAAATTATTTAGAATCATTCAAAATATTATCCCAACATGTTGGGATATTACATAGGAAAACTATTTCTCCTCTTTATAGCAAAGCGTCTTTTGCAATATCCGACTGCGATATTATTTTTTGAATGATGGCATACACAGTAAGACCCGAGATTGATTTTATTCCGAGTTTATCTGTAATATTTTTACGGTGAGAAATAACCGTATGGGTGCTAATAAATAGTGTTTCGGCAATGGATTTGTTGGTATGGCCAAGAGCGATTAATCTTAAAACTTCTTTTTCGCGTAAGGTTAGTTCATCTTCTTCTTTTGGAATGTTATTTATTGAAAAGAACTTTCTTACCCGCTCAATTAATTCGGTTGTTGGATTATTAACCGAAATTGTAAAATCAAATAACTCATTAACTCCAATGTCGTTTTTTTGTGTTTCCACCCCCACTAATAGAATCCTTCCGGATTTGCTTCTTAGTTTTACAAATAAGTCAGGCTCTCCTATTTCAACGGGCAAAACAAAAACCAAATCGGAGTAGTTATTTAAATACTTTTTTTCAATCTGAGTATAATCGACGCAGGTAAATGTATTTACCCCAAGCTCCTTCTCCAGAATCACAGTTAAACCTTTCCGGATTATTTCTGAAGAATGCGATATGATAACTGTTTGCGTCATATCTTAAATACTTTCTTCCAGTTGTTTTACCTGCGGAATTAATATGGCATCTTCAATTCGGGCATGGTTTAAAATATCTCTTTCAAATCTGAAAATTTCAATCAGTAACTCATTACATACAAGTTCATCATAATCAGGACTTATGTATTTAATAATTAAATTTTTCAGGTCATCAATTTCCAAATCAACATTTTCGTGCTCTTTCTCAAAGTTTAGTTTCACGTTTCTAGATTCAATTTCAGAAGGCGAGCTAACTAATTTGACAATATAGGGGAAGACCTTTGTTTCTTCTTCTGCAATGTGTTTTAGGAGTTTCGTTTTATATCGGAGATAAAAATCCTCAATCATTTTCATCTCGTTGTTTTCTTCGTATGTACTTTGTAACAGTTCGTGCAATAATTTCTCTATTCGCGGCAACGAATAATTGATATAAAATTTATGCGTTCTTTTTAAATAGTCGATAATTAGCAAGGGCGAAAATGAAAGTAATCTGCTCTCCGGGAAGAAATCTTTATTTTGAAAGGTATTTACAATAGACAGAAAAAAGTCGGTATTTACCTGGTAATCGGCACAAAGCGCTTCTATAGTTTTGTTACCAACACCAAGTCGAATGCCAAATCGATGTATAACCGGTAAAAGGTGATAGTTTGAATGAATCAAATCTACCATTTTGTTATTTTTTGTAAATTCTTTCATTTTTAAAAACTGAAATTCCTGTCTTTGTTTACTTCACAACAAAGTAAAACGTTTTTTGGCTTAGTAATCACAACAACTCTGAGAAAAAACCTAACACTTCTTTTTAATCAGATTCTTTAATTCATAATCCATTTGAGTATTTTTTCATCATCAGGTTTTACCTTGGGAGCGATAACATCAACCAGCTTTCCATTTTTATCAATAAGGTATTTCTGAAAGTTCCACATAACTTCAGAATCCATTTTTCCGTTTTTAGCCTTTTGCGTCAACCACTGGTAAAGCGGATGAATATCATCGCCTTTTACTGAAATTTTTTCCATCATCGGGAAAGTTACTCCATAATTCCGTTCGCAAAACTCAACAATCTCTTTGTTGCTGCCCGGTTCCTGGTTGGCAAAATTATTTGTCGGAAATCCAATAATCACAAAATCATCACTACCATAATTCTCATACAACTCCTGCAGTTGCTTATATTGCGGTGTTAAACCACATTTCGATGCTGTATTCACAACAAGAACTTTCTTGCCTTTTAATTCAGATAATCTAAAGTCGTTTCCCTCAATGTCTTTTACCGTAAAATCATAAAAACTTTGTTGAGCGGAAACCACCGATATCGTCAAAACCAAAAGAACTAAAACTGATACTATTTTCATCTGATTATAATTGTTTGTTTTCTATGGAATAAGATGCCTGCCCGGCTTGCGCGGTCAGACGGGCAACTCGCATGATCTTGAGAAAATACCTATGTGTAATAAATTCTGTCATGCTCGTTTCATACTCCACTATTTTGTTTTTAAATTAACACCAAACTGTAATAAATGTTTGGGAGTACTTTTTGTCTCTGAAACCAGATATATCTGCTTCTTAAATAGTTCGGGCCAGGGTTATAACATGCCTCTTTCCGAACAGATGTAAACGATAATAAAATGGCTGTTTATTCCGATAAAACGTTAATTTAATTGTAGCGACTCAAAATATTTTTGTGTTAATATTTAACCATAAACAGAAGAACCACAAAACAACTTAATTTGTACATTGTTCTGAATTTTGATCATTCATTAACAGGAAGTGGAAAAGCATTTTCCCTTGTTAACAGGATTTAATTAGATTTAAAGTATGAAGAAAACATTTTCGTGGGGAAAAGTTGACTTGCCTAAAAACTCAAGTCGCGAATTATTTATAAACGATGCCAGGCTACAAATAAACTCAAACAACGATGTACTTGCGTTTAAGCTGGCCGGGGTAAAAGAGGATATGGAAAAGGTTGAATTAAACCGGGTGGTTGGAAAAGCAAACGAAATAACAATTATTCCGGCACTACCCGATCGCACACTGATTTTAAAACCTAAAACAAACTTATCAATTTTACCGGCAACCACATTTAAGTTCTATGTTTATCTTCCGGCAACTTTTCAGATTTACGCAGGAACAGTAAAACCCGACAACAAAATATTTGAACAAACCATCGAAAATCTGTCTTCAACATGGTTTGGCGACCCCAACGAAGGAGAATTGTGTTATGCACTTTATACGTCGTTCGACACTTTAATTAATGACGAAAAAAAAGGAACTGAATTTGTGATTTGCCCCGTGGAAATTACAAACAACTCGAAAGAAACTCTTGAAGTAAAACGACTTGCCGTTCGCTGTGTACATTTAAACATTTATGCAAACAACGAACTAATGATTAGCAATAAAGTAAAAATTAAGTACAATGGATTTGATACGCTAAGTGATATTCAGTTTGCCAAAAGTGCAACAACTTCAATTCCAAATCTAAAACAAATTGCTGCGGCCCGAATCCCCGAAAACAATACCATTTTAAAACGTAGTTTTCAACTTATTCGTCATATTACCCAATACTAATTTTATGGAATTTAATTTATCTGAAATACTGCCATCCGATATCGGAGAAAAAGCTGTTAAGGCCATTATAATCGTTGTAATCGGATTGCTGCTTATTCAGCTGCTGGCATTTATTGCTGACAAAATAATCAGCAAGGGAAAAAGCAGGCATTTAAAAATGATTATCCGGCGTGTAATCGTTTACACCGGAGTTATTTTTATTGTATTCCTGGTATTTAATATTTTAGGGATTAAAGCCGGGGCGTTATTCGGAGCAGCCGGTGTTGTAGGTATTGTTTTTGGTATCGCATCGCAAACCAGCATCGGAAATATTGTAAGTGGTATATTTTTGGTATCAGAACGATCTTTCGAAATTGGCGACCTGGTACGCGTTGGCGATAAGCTTGGTGTGGTTGATTCTGTCGATTTGCTTTCGATAAAACTAAAGACGATGGATAATTTGCTGATTCGAATACCCAATCAAACCATTATTACCACCGAACTCATCAATATTACACGTTATCCGATTAGGCGTATGGAAATACTGATAAGTGTGGCCTACAAAGAAGATTTGCGAAAAGTAACTCAGGTACTAAACGATGTGCTAGCCAACAACAAGCACTGTTTAGACGAACCGGAGCCACTGATACTATTTAAAGAATTTGGCGACAGCGGAATAAATATTCAGTTGGGACTGTGGTTTGAAAAATCAAAATACAGAGATCTTCGTAATTCTATATTTGTCGAAATCAAAGAAGCGTTCGACAAGAACAATATCGAAATTCCTTTCCCGCACATCAGTTTATATTCGGGAGAAGACTCAAAACCTTTTAAAATGGAATTAAACAAGTTGCCTTAGAATCAACATCCGAACTCACACGGTTTTAAGACTCGTGTGGATTTACATATACATCTCGTTGCGGGAATGGGATACGTATATTATTATCGATAAATGCTTTATTAATTGCATACCGGATATCGCTTTTAATATTTTCGGCTAAAAAGTTTTCGTGGCTCCAGAAAAATACCTGGAAATCCAACGACGACTCTCCAAAATCTAAAAAACGTACAAACGGTTCAGGTTTTGTCTCTACAAGTTTGTGTTGCTTTGCACACTCATAAAGCAGTTTCGATACCAATTTAACATCTGAACCATAAGCCACGCCTACTTTTACCGAAAACCGGGTGTACTTATTTATGTGGCTCCAGTTTATTACATTTTCGGTTATAAACCGCGAATTAGGTACCACCATAATAATGTTGTCGCGTGTCTCAATTTTCGAAGTACGAAGGTTTATTTCGCGCACTTTTCCAACAGTTCCGTCATTAATTTCTACAATATCGCCCGATTTTAAATTGCCTTCGAACAACATGGCAATACCCGATAAGATATCCTGAAAAATTTGTTGCAGTCCCAGTCCAACACCCACCAACAAAGCGGCAGAACCGGCAAGTATGAATGTTAATTTAATTTCAAGTGCTTCAAATGCAAGTGTAAATGCCAGTAACCAAATCAGGTATTTTAGAATTTTAAACAATGCCTGCCTTCTGCCTCCTTCGTCCCGATTATGGTGATCAATCTTGCTAAATAAAAGTTTCAGAACTTTTATAATAATAATTGTTACCAGGAATATGATTGCAACCACAATCACTTCAAAAACGGTAATGTCGAAGTTATTGGTTTTTAGAAGCTCCTTATTTAGTATTTCCTGTACATCCATATTTTCACAATATCTGTTTTATAGTTGCTAATACTCTATCACTTTCAGGTTTGTTAAATTAAGCCGTACTTTTAACCAGTCTTCAATTTTCGAGCGCTTTTCAAGCTTTTCTTTTTCGTGTAATCCGGCAGTAAAATTCATCAAAAACACAGGAATCGTATCCATTTTAACAATATCGTTTGATGTGTTAACCTGCGTAACTTTTGCAAACGAATACTGTTCTACTTCGTTAAAATGAAACTTAAGCTCCTGACTTATTTGTCGGTAAGGGATAGTATCTTTTAGGCTTAAATGCAGCAACTTTTCTTCCAACAATTTAATCTTCAAATTTTTATCTTGAATTATTTGTTCATTTTTAGTGTAGATGTCTTCCAGTATTTTTAATCGTAAATCGCTGTTAAAATCAACCATTTTCCGCTCAAAATCAATATTGTTGTCCGTTTCCTGGTGAACCCGAACAAAAGTTTGCTTTGTAATCGGGAATCGTTTGTTGCCCGCCAAACCATATTTGGCAACCCTGTCCTGCAATATTATTTTTTTATCTTGGGTAATGTCGTTTCCAATGTAGTACAAATCAATTGTCGACAAACTATCTGAAAAACTTACTTTTTTACTGATTAGCTCCGATCCCTCAAAAATACACTCCTCGTTAATAAAACTTTCGCTTGCTATTGTAAAACGTGTTTCCTGTATTACATTATAAAAAATTACACCGCTGGGTATAATTGTAATTACCAGGAAAGTGATTAAAACAATACGGTATCTTTTAGCTCTGACCGGATTTAAAAACGAAACCAATGGGAATTTTAAATATTTTACAACTATAAAAGTTGCCAGACTAATAAAAACCGAGTTGATAAAAAAGAGATAAAACGCACCGAAAAAATAGCTCATTTTTAAGGTCGCCAATCCATATCCGGCGGTACAAAGTGGTGGCATCAACGCAGTTGCAATAGCCACACCTGGAATTACACTTGACTTTTCCTTACGCGAGCCTGCTACAATTCCTGCAAAACCGCCAAACAGTGCCACCATTACATCCAATATGGTTGGCTTGGTGCGTGCTAACAATTCAGACTGTTCAATATTAAGCGGAGTTATCAGGAAATACAAAGTTGAAGTAATTAGCGCAATAGATACAGCAATTCCAAGGTTTTTTACTGAACGAATCAGTGTTTCAAAATCATTGGTTCCAATCGAAAGTCCGATGCCTAAAATGGGGCCCATTAACGGCGATATTAACATGGCTCCGATTATTACTGCTGTTGAGTTAATATTAAGACCAATAGAAGCAATAAATATTGAAAAAATCAGAATCCACGCAGTTGGGCCTCTAAATCCGATATCGCGCTTAATACCTTCTACTGTTGCCGGAATATCTGTTCCGTCCTGAATATTTAATATCGAACGTAAAAATCGTCTGATTGCGAGAATCAGGTACCTCGAATTTGCCTTATTGTCCATTAACTATTATTTAGGTGCTCATTACTAATGCCAGCATCAGGGCTCTTTCAATTAAACTGTGACGTAAAATGCGCTCATTGTTCGATGGAAGAAACTCGCCATTTGGTCCCAATCCATCGATTTTTGGCATATCTTTGTGAATATGACATATATCTGAAGAACTCCAGCGATGGTTTTTCGAAACCCTTACATCAATTTTCTTTGCCAACTTACTTATTTCCAGGTATAAGTTTTCGATTTCAGGTGTTTGTGCCATTGCCGGACGCTTTTGCCCACCCTCAAACTGCACCTGGTAAATTTTACTTCTCTTTTGTTGTATAACTATCTTTTTTATTTTTTGTTCGATCAATTCAAGTTCCTCCTGCGAATTGTAACGCACACTAATTCCGGCAGAACCATAGGCATACCGCTTAAAGATATTACTCTTAAACTGAATATCGAAAGGTGCAATTAAATTCTCAGAGTCGCCCCTTGAAATATCTGTGATATTGGCCAGTGTTTTATTGAAATTAAAAGCAGTTAACGAAATATTTTCGGTTACCTCTTTCTTTACAAGTTTTGTATCCAACCTGTAAATGGCTGATCCGGAACGGGATAAAATCAGTCCTCCATCCTTTGTAGAACCACTTAACCCAATAATTTTCTTTGCTTGTTCTGCCTTTTGCTGAATTATACTTTTAGCATATTTCCCATCAATAGTTGAATCGGTTGTCAACAGAATTCCAATTTTTATTTTTTTTAAAACCCTGACAAACCGAAGTGCCTGCAGTGCAGAAATAACAATAGAGATTCCTCCTTTATTTTCCCATATTCCTGTTCCCGAAAGGTACTGTTCATGCTCTGAATAATTTTCCTGTTCAGCCAGTTTTATGCGGTTATCGATTGGCATTAAAATTAAATAATCAATTTCTTTGCTGAATGAGTTGGTAAAATACAGAATATTACCTACCTCCAACTGGGGATAAACCTCGTGTGTAAATCCCAGATGACTTAGCTCTTTATTGATTAACTCGCTGCACATATTCACTCCATCAACATTACGTACGTGGGTGTTGGTGTCTACCAGTTGTTTCAATAGTTTTTCGCTTTGTTGCTGCCTGGTTTTTAAGAAAGAGCGTAATCGAACCGATTGCGGACTCCTACCTTTGTTTGATTCGTCCGGAAGTTGGGTCATCAGCGAATTTGAAAAATACCGCACCGATGCAACATCAAGCATGCGGTTAACCATGCTTTCATACGAATATCCGGCTACCTTTGCCGCCGCCGGATACGATCCGGTTTGCCCCATGCTGGCCATCGAATTTATTTCGAGCAAATAAATAGTATCATTTTCATCCAACCGGATATCAACACGTGCAAAGTCGCGCAGATTCAAAGCCTTGAATGCATCGATACTTATTTTCTGCATTTTTTCGGCCAATTCAGGAGATATTTTTGCCGGACATATTTTTCGTTTTGGTTTGTGCTTCTTGTCATCAACGGTTTGAATGGCATCTGGATCTCCTTCCAAATCAATTTCCAACACAGGGAAAGTTTCAACAGGTGAATTACCAAGTAACCCAACACAAAATTCCCTCCCGCGAATAAACTGTTCTACTAATGCCTGCTGGTCAAATTCAGAAATAATATAACGAATGGCCTCGCGTAAATCGTCGTCGTTATAAACCACTTTTAATCCAAACGAAACGCTTTCCATTTTTGGCTTTACAATAACCGGGTATTTTACTGTCGACAAATCTTCATCGGCTGAGTTAAAGACCCAAAAATCAGGAGTCGGCAAATCGTTGTTCTTCCATATAATTTTGGTAAGAACCTTGTCAAGCGCCAAAGCATGTCCAGAAGGAGAAGAACCAACATATGGTAATCCCAACATTTCAAGCATTGAAGGGATGTGGGTATAACGACTTTCCCCTTGGATGCCATAGGCCATGTTGAAAACCATTCCCATTTGTTCTCCTTCCAGAACACGCGGCATAAAATTTTCCAGTCGTTCAACTATTTGTTTATTACCATCGAGAATGGCCACATTGTGCCCGGCTTTTTCCAGGCTGGATGCTACCTTTTTAACCGTTTTTTCGTTATAAAACTCTTTATTCTGCATTCCGAAGGTGTTTATAACACCCTGAATGTCTTTATTGTAAATTATCGCAACTTTCATACTAATAGAATTGAGTAATGTTTTAGCGTATACTCAAATGTGGAGTTAATGTTTAATTTCTGTTTCTCTCTTATTTTTAAAAACCAGGGTTCTGTATGGGAATGGAATTTCAATGCCTTCTTTATCGAATCGTTTCTTTACACTTTCGAAGACATCGCACTGTAAAACAAAAGCATCATCGTTTGAATTAGTCCATACATAAGCCCGGATATTTACCGAAAAATCGGACAATGCAACTATGCGCATCGTAATACCCGGGGCACTTTATTGTTTTTCTTCTTCATTGCGTTGATCAACAAACAACGGATGTTTACATATTTCGTCCTGAATAATTGCTTTGGCGTGGTCAATATCAGAATCATAGCTAATTCCGAATTCAATATGTTTTTTAATTTTTTCTTCCACAATTGTGCTGTTCACCAAAGTTGTTTCGCTAATAAGGCTGTTTGGGATAATAATCCGGCGGTTTTCATAATCGCGGATTACAGTGTGTCGCAAAGTTATTTCTTCCACAACCCCTTTTAACATATCCGATTTTAATTCGAGAGTATCCTGTACGCTAAACGGTTTAAATATTAAAATGAATATTCCGCTTAAAATATTTGAAAATGCCTTTTGTGAAGCAAAACCAATGGTTGCTGCCAATATTCCGGCACCGGCGAACAAACCTTTCCCAATATCGTTTAGAGCAGGTGTTATCAGGAAAATAACGATAAGTGCAACTGAATAGATAATAAATGAAGCACTGTTTTTTAAAAAAACAAACTTCGTTGGATCTTCCTTTAAGTTTTCTGATTTTCGTTTTATTATGCGGTTTAACAACCTGCGCGCCACCAGCGAAAATACATAAGCAATTAAAATTATTCCTGCTACCAGTCCCCAATAAAGGATTCTGTTTTCCATATTATATTACTTTACAAATCTTTAAAAAATTCTTTACCATTAATAATCCTTCCGGGCTGGCTACTTCGGGGTGCGCCTGAAAACCATAGATAGGCTTTTCTTTATGCCTGATGATTTCGGTTGCTGTTGTATCCGAAACAGCCAATGAAATAAAACTCTCGGGCAATTCAGCAACATGAAACGCATGTTTCTTTTGTAGCATAACTTCTGTTGTGTTTAAACCTTCAAAAATAGGATCGCCGGGCTGAGTAATGGTAACCAGTTCTTTTTTTGCATGGTACTCGGGCAGTTTTTTTATTCGTCCGCGATAAGCAGCAGCAATTATTTCGTGCCCCAAACAAAAACCCAGCACAGGGACATCAAAATTCATTAAAGCCACAAAATTTGAGGTAAGGTTTAAAGGTTCGTACGGATTACCTCTACCACCTGAAAGGATAATTCCTTTTACCTCGGCCTTTGCCGATAATGTAATGGGCTGATTATGATCGAAAAAAACATAATCGAAATCCTGTTCTGCAAGAAATTGTCGTTTAAATTTCTTGATGAAGGCACTCTGATTATCAATTATAAGTAACATTTAAACTTGCTTTTTTAGTTCAAATAAATCTTTTCGTCTGTCTCTTAAATTCCTTACACTGCCAAACTGATTTAATTCCCTTAGCAGCCCGATATCAACATCGGCAATCAATATCATTTCGGTATTGGGTGTTGCTTCGGCCTTTATACCATTGGCAGGAAAAGCAAAATCGCAGGGTGTAAATACCATCGATTGCGCATACTGAATATCCATATTATGTACTTTGGGTAAATTCCCAACACTGCCTGCAATAGCTACATAACATTCATTTTCGATGGCTCTGGCCTGCGAACAGTTTCTAACACGTGAATAGCCGTTCTGTGTATCGGTTAAAAATGGTACAAAAAGAATATCCATCCCTTCATCAGCCAGTAAGCGACTTAACTCAGGAAATTCGGCATCGTAACAAATGAGCACACCAATTTTTCCGCAATCGGTATCAAAAGCCTGAAGCTGTTTCCCTCCCTGCATGCCCCACACCTTAATTTCGTCGGGCGTAACATGAAGTTTTTCGTAACGATCAATAGTTCCATCCCGGCGGCACAAGTACCCAGCATTATAGAGCTGTTCGTTTATAATTTCGGGCATGCTACCTGTAATAATATTGATGTTGTACGAAATTGCCAGTTCAGAGAATTTTGCAACTACATTTTCAGTGTGTTTTGCTAATTCCCGAATTGCTTCAGGCTCTGTCAGATGATTATTTTCTGCCATTAACGGGGCATTAAAAAACTCGGGAAACAAAGCGAAATCGCAACGGTATCCGGATACTGCATCGACAAAAAATTCAGCTTGCTGCATTACTTCATCCAAATTTTTATAAGGACGCATTTGCCACTGGATTAAGCCAATTCGAACCACAGTTTTTATTGTAGCAGGTCGTTTACTCGGCTTTTCGTAATAAATATTATCCCATTCAAGCAAAACGGCATACTCTTTTGATTCTTTATCGCCTTCCAAATAGCCGGTTATAATCTTTGCCGGATGAAAATCATTTGATATCTGGAAATTCAAAACCGGATCGTTAATTTCCTTTTTCCGAACTTTTTGAATGTATTCTTTTGGACTAAGCTCGTTCTGGTATTTATGGTAATTGGGAATTCTTCCGCCAAAAGCAATTCCTTTTAAATTTAAACGCTCGCAGAGTTCTTTCCGGTAATCGTATAATCTCCGTCCCAGGCGCAAACCTCTGAATGCGGGCTTGATAAATACATCGATACCATACAACATATCGCCATCAGGCGAATGTGTACTGAAAGTATAATTTCCGGTAATTTCCCGGTATTTATGATTGTCTTCAAACCGGTCATACTCAACCACAATCGAAAGTGCACAACCTGCAAATTCTCCGTTTACTTTCAATACAACCTGTCCTTCAGGAAACCGATCAATTAACGATTTTATATGTTGCTTTTTCCAGTAAGCATTGGGCATATTGGAATAAGCTTCAATCATGGCTTGTTTCAAATCATCGTAATCGTCGATACTCAGATACTTTAGTTCAATATTTTCTATTTCCTGCATCTCTTAAAGGTTTACAACAGATCTACAACCACTTTTTTCGTTTGAAATAAAATAAAAGTCCGCCTGCCATTATTAATACTACAATCCAAAAAATCAAGTATGAATATTTAAAACCCAGCTCAGGAATGTAGTCGAAATTCATACCGTAAATACCCGCGAGAAAAGTTAAAGGGATAAAAATCGATGCAAATATGGTAAGTACTTTCATCACCTCATTCATTCGGTTGCTAACATTCGAATTATAAATGTTTAATTGCTCCGAAACCAGATTGTTGTACAATTCAATTGCATCTGTCGATTGTACCACCAAATCATACAAATCAGTAAGAAACTGCCTGTTAATTTCTTCGAAATAGGAATTTTCGCTTCGTATTAATGCGGTCATTAAATCTTTAACCGGCCGAACTGTTTTTCTCAAATAATTCAATTCTGTTTTGAAGGTATAGATTTCTTCAACAATTTTCGGATCAATTTTAGTAAAAAGCCGGTCTTCCAGATCTTCAACCTTACTGCCAATATTCTCAATAAGAAAGGTATAATTATCGACTATGATATCCATTAAAACATAGGCCAGATAGTCGTTCTTTTTCAACCTTATCCTTCCCCTCGAATTGCGTATCCTTTCCCGCACCGGAGCAAACACATCACCAACCCGCTCCTGCAGAGTTAAAACATAATTTTCGCCAAGAATAATTGAAATTTGTTCGGCATGAATGCGATTGTCTTTTTTATCCTCACGCAGCATTTTTAAAATAAATCCATCAAACTCCTCGTCATCTTCGTATTTGGGACGCTGGTCGGTATTTACAATATCTTCTAAAACCATGGACGAAATACGAAACAGTTTCCCGATTTTTTCAATCAGTTCCATATCGTGTAAACCATAAATATTAATCCAGTTTACACCCGATGGTTCCAACATTGAATAAGCCTCTTCTATTGAAGCAACACTTTTTTCAACCAAGTTATCCGCATCATAACGCATAATTTGAATAACCGGAGCCTCCATTTTCTGGTTTCCAATAAAAACAAGCGAACCCGGCGCCTGCCCCTGCGCTTTTATACGATCTTTTATAAATCGTGCCATACTCTGTTTTTCTTGTTAATTTAAACCAAAAAAATCATTTAACAGAATATTTGATGGAATTATGTCAGACTTTCGTTCTCAGATAAATATTCTACATCCGAATGTTTTTCTTCATAAACTTCTCGCACACTGTCTTTTAAAATATGGTCTTCGTCGTAATCATCGTCGTCTTCCAAAATCTGAAAGGCCATTTGAACAGACATTCTGAGCATGTAAATTTTATCGTCGGTTTCAAAACGTAGTGCACTTACTTCCTGGCCTTTGGCATTTTTAAAATGAACCAGATTATCAATAAAGCCATCCGGATATACAAGCTTTACCTGTTCCTGCAAATCTTTACTTAATTTATAAAAGTCGATAATTACTTTTGGTTTTGTTGTTTCCATTTTTTGTTGTTTTAAAAGGTTACCAGCCCAGCAAATAGGCAAAAATTAAAGGTGCTGTAATTGTAGCATCCGATTCAATAATAAATTTGGGAGTATGTGTATCAAGCTTTCCCCAGGTAATTTTTTCGTTGGGCACAGCACCCGAGTAAGACCCGTAACTAGTTGTAGAATCGGAAATTTGGCAAAAATAGCTCCAAAAAGGAGTGTCGGTTCTTTCCAAATCCTGGTACAACATTGGAACCACACAAATTGGAAAATCTCCGGCAATTCCGCCTCCGATCTGAAAAAAGCCAATGCTATTGTGTTTGGTATTTTCGGTGTACCAATTTGCCAGCCATATCATGTACTCAATACCCGACTTAACCGTTGAATGCTTCAGGTTTCGTTTAATACAATACGATGCAAAGATATTTCCCATGGTAGAGTCCTCCCATCCGGGAACTACAATGGGCAAGTTCTTTTCAGCCGCAGCCAACATCCAGCTGTTCTTTGGGTCTATTTCGTAATATTGCTCCAAAACACCCGAGAGCAATAATTTATACATGTATTCGTGCGGGAAATAACGTTCGCCGTTTTCATCAGCTTCTTTCCATATCTTATGAATGTGTTTTTGCAAACGGCGAAAGGCTTCTTCTTCCGGGATACAGGTATCGGTTACGCGGTTTAATCCTTTTTCCAGTAATTCCCATTCTTGTTTCGGTGTTAAATTTCGGTAATTCGTAATTCGCTTATAGTGCGAATGAGCCACAAGATTCATAATATCTTCCTCAAGATTGGCTCCGGTACAGGAAATAATATCAACTTTCCCCTGACGAATCATTTCAGCAAGCGATTTACCCAACTCGGCAGTGCTCATGGCCCCAGCCAGAGTAATCATCATTTTATTTCCCTTAACAAGTTGTGTCTCGTAACCCTTTGCAGCATCAACCAATGCCGCCGAATTAAAATGTTTGAAATGCTCAAGCAAAAAATTTGCAATTTGCCCTTTATTTTTCATCTCTTTTTAACAGATTATTCTACGTTATAACCTAAAATATTAAACATTTCTTTTGCCGATTGCTCTTCGCGGTATACATGATCAACAATGTTCCCTTTTTCATCCCTGTCGATTATAACATGTTTTGGCGATGGTATCAAACAATGTTTAATACCGCCATAACCACTGATTGAATCCTGGTAAGCTCCGGTATGAAAAAAGCCCAGGTAAAGAGGCTCTTTATCGTCGTCATTAAATTTTGGCAACAAAACCTCCTGATTCAGGTCTTCAGAGTTGTAATAATCAGAATGATCGCAACTTATCCCACCAATATTAACTCGTCCGTATTCGTTTTTCCATTTATTTACCGGTAGCAAAATAAATTTTTCATGAATCGACCAGGCATCAGGAATTGTATTCATTAAACTGTTGTTAATGATATACCAGGTTTCAGTATCATTTTGCTGTTTTTGCTCCAGAACTTTAAAAATAATTGCTCCCGATTCGCCTACCGTGTATTTTCCAAACTCCGTAAAAATATTGGGTTCAATCACATTCTCTTTTGTGCAGGCATCTTTAATGTTTTTTATGATTTCATTAATCATATATTCGTAGTTGTACTCAAAACCCAAATGATTTCGAATGGGGAAACCACCACCAAGATTAAAGGAATCGAGGTTCTCACTTTCCTTTTTCAACTCGACATATACTTTCAAAGCTTTTTTAAATTCACCCCAGTAATAGAGCGTATCCTTTATTCCGGAGTCAACAAAAAAGTGCAACATTTTTAATTCAACGTTTTTGTTGTCTTTTATTTCAGTATTAAAGAAATCGATAATGGCATCGGGAGAAATTCCAAGCCGCGACGTGTAATAAGCCGATTGAGCCTCTTCATTAATCGCCATTCGCAAACCAATCTTTACCACGTGTTTGGTTTTCATTTTTGCCAATCGATGGTATTCATTAATACTGTCGAGAATTATTATCGAATTTTCAAAACCGGCCTCCTGCAATTGAATAATCTTTTGCAGGTACTCAGCAGTTTTATACCCGTTATGTACAATAATTCTTTTCTTATCGATCTTTTTTTTCTGGTACAACTTTAAAATCAAATCGATATCGAACTCCGAGGAGGTTTCAAGGTTTACTTTATGTTTTAATGCTTCCTGGATAACATGATAGAAGTGATTGCATTTGGTGCAGTAGCAGAAATGGTATTTTCCTTTGTATCCACTATTTTTTATGGCACGGTTAAAAAGGTTTCGGGTCTTTTTTATTTGCGCGCCTATTTTAGGCAAATAAATAAACCGGAATGGTGTGCCGTGTTTTTCAATTAAATGTTTTAACGAAACACCATGAAATGTAAGATTGTCGTTCTGTAAATCAAGTCCTTCCTGCGGGAAGTAATAACTTTGTTCAATTAAATCGAAATAAGTGTTCTTCATTATATTATTTCTTGTTGCAAACAGCTTTTCTTTTCAGGTTGAAAGAGATGCGTTCGCATCCCTTTCTTTTGCCAAATAAAATAAACAGATACTCGTGCAGAGTAAATGGTCATCTTCTAACCCTCTAATAAAAGCATGTACCAGCTTTCATTATTTTTGTTTTAAAATTATTTCGGGAACAAGGGGAGCAAAGCTCCCCTCCAGAACTAGCTGAAACAGCAAAGACAATTGAAAAACAACAGTAATTCGCTGTTGATGATACTTTAATATCTTTTCTTTTCCAGATTATTGAAACCTCTTAAACAGCATCAATTATTTACTCTGAAAAAGGACCCGGCTATTTTGCCGTGCCAGCATCAAACTGTCGGAACCCGAATTATTTGATAATTATATTTCTAAAAATTTCAGTTAAACACTTTGTAGAAAAGTGCCTGCCGTTTTGCTTTTCTGAAAAGCAAAACGAGGATAGAACTATCCTTCTTATTTGATATGTCCCGGACTGAAAGAAGAGTTAAATTTTATACTCTCAATACTCTTCATGTTTTCTGTCCCATGAGCCCTAAAAAAATCCATCCTTTTCATTTTCTAACGGAATAAAAAATAAAACTCAAAACTCTATTTTATGCTGATTCTACCAGCGTTATTTCTTGCGTCAATAATCCGACAAATATATAAATAAAAACATGGGTATAAATCATGTTTTTCAGTTATTCCCATTTTTTTATCAGAAACCTATTTACTTACTTTTAATACGCGAGGTTTATTGCAAATACTACATCATTTAATGTTTTTAGGATATTAAGCTTTATTAATTCTGTGTTACATTTTGTCTCAATTCTGTCATTCTGAAATATTAGTTATAGTTTTGAATAAAACATAGAAACGATTACTATGAAACTTAAAAAGTTATTACCGGAACTGGTGTCGGGTATAGTTGATGCCGGTTACGACATAAATCCCCGGGAAATTCAAAGCGAAAGTATACCAAAAATAAAATCAGGGGCTGATCTGTTTGTTATTGCTCCTGAAGATTCAGGAAAATCAACGGCTATTGTTATTGGTATTATTCAACAATTAAAGGAAGCTTCAGAAGAAGCACCGCGTGCTATAATAATGGCAGCTACAAAAGAAAAAGCATTCGAACTGGAAGAAAAATTTAAATTACTTGGAAGTCACACCAATTTGCGGGTATTTACTGTTTTCGACAAAGGGAATATTCAATATCAGAAAGATATAATTTACGAAGGATTGGATGTTTTAATCGGAACACCAGTCAGAATAAATGAGCTATTAAGTATTACAGGAATACCTACTACCCTATTGAGGATTTTGGCAGTTGATGATGCAGAAACATTATTCCCCGGACAAACGCATCCGGTTGTTTATCGTATTGCCGACCGGACAAAAAAACTGCAATTCTTAATTTTTGCAAATAAGCCTCACGAAAAATTTGATGATCTTTTTGATAGGGTTATGAAAAACCCGATAGAAATACGAAAACAATAAATTATCTAAAAAAATTTAATCATCAGGCTTTTCTTTCCAAACGCCTTGCCAGAGCATGAAGATGGCGAATAACTTCCAGTATTTCCGATTCGAAACGAAAAATTGAGATTCGCATTTCATCCGGCTCTGCCAAACGATGTATTAAATGCGAACGTACTTTCAGGAATTGATCTTTAAATTCCGATTTTGAAAGTTGTTCTCCTTTCTCTGTTTCTTGTCCTCCATATCTTTTTAAACCTGTTGAAATCGAATCAAAAGCAACCATATATAAAGAACTTAGTTGTTCAATGGTGTCTTCACTCGCTTCAAACCCTTTTTCGATGCGGTGTTCGGCTGCCTCAACCAAATTCGTTGTAATTAAATCGGCTGCTGCTTCCAGTACATTCACTGCTTCAATATCTTGCTCCAAACGTTTTGTCTCTTTTTTCGAAATAGACCGGCTTTGTATTTGTTGCAAAAAGATTAGTATTTCTTTATGCCCACGATCAATTACTGTGTCGTTTTTTCTTAATTCAAGAAGCTGTACAGCGTTTCCTGTTAAAGCAACATTTAAACCATTCCGGATTAGTTTCAGCGATTCTTCACCCAGCTTAAAAATGGAAGAATTGGCCAAGTCGAGTGCCATCGATGTATTTTCGAGAAAATAACTGTGCAGCTCCGGAAATTGTCTTCTTGTATCCTTTTTCTCAGGCAGAATCTTTAGCACTAACTTAGAAACAGGATTTACCAGCCAGATAAATAAAAGCGTATTACCGACATTAAAAATTGTATGTGCATTCGCAATTTGCCGGGCCTCGTTACTCTCAGAAATGAGTCTAACCAATGCGGCAAGCTGATCGGTAAAGAAGTACCAAAGCAGAACACCCGCAACTTTAAACAACACATGCGAAATAGCAACTCTCATTGCAGCGCGCGGCTTACCTAAAGCCGATAAAACAGCAGTAACACATGTTCCAATATTTGCACCGTAAACCAGCGCTATTCCGGCTTCAACACTAATCAAACCTTGCGAAGCCAGCACAATTACAACACCGGTTGTAGCCGACGAGCTTTGAACCAGGGCCGTAAAAACAGTCCCGATTAATATACCCCATAAATAATTGTCGAGACCTTCCATTAATTCAATAAAAGGCTGGTAGGTTTTAAGTGGAGATGTCGCTTCACTCATTACGTTCATTCCCAGAAATACCAAACCAAGCCCCAGAATTATAGTTCCAATATCTTTGTACGATTTATTTGCAAATACCACGCTAAACAGGTAGCCAAATGCAACCATCACCCACGAGGCTTTTGTAATTTTAAAGGCAATTATTTGTGCGGTAATTGTAGTGCCAAGGTTTGCTCCCAAAATTAATCCCAAGGTACTTTGAAACGAAAGTAAACCGGCGGAAACAAATCCTACAGCCAATACAGTGGTTACCGAAGAAGACTGGATAACCGCAGTAACACCGGTACCGGCCAAAAGCGATGTCCAGCGGTTGCGAGTCATCGATTTCAAAAATAGTTTCATTCGGGTTCCGGCCGCATTTTTTAACCCTTCGGTCATTACATTCATTCCGTGCAGAAAGATACCCAGTCCACCAAGAAGCAATATTGTAAAAGTCCACCAATTCATTATCTAATCTTTATGCTAAAATAGAAATATTTGCTTGCTCTGTTCCCGTTCCTTGTATTATTCTATCTTTGAATCCTGAATAAATTACATTATTATGAAGTTACAACATCTAATTTTCAGTACGTTAATTGCATCCCTTTTTTTGGTTTCATGCACACGTACTTCTCCCAAAAAAGAAACAACTCAAAAGCCCAACATTGTTATTATTTTTCTTGACGATTCGGGGTACTCCGATTTTTCACCTTTTGGCCAGAAAAAAATAGAAACTCCCAATGTACAGACCCTTGCTAACGAAGGAATAATGTTTAAAAATTTTTATGTTCCGCAAGCCGTTTGTTCAGCATCTCGCTCAGCCTTACTTTCAGGATGTTATCCGGGAAGAACAAAGGTTTTTGGTGCTCATGGCCCCAACGAACGCGGTCTCGATACTAAATTTCCAACAATGGGTGAAGTTTTTCAGAAAGCCGGCTACAAAACAGCCATTTTTGGGAAATGGCATTGTGGCGACTTACCTGAAACCCGCCCACACAACCGTGGATTTGGCGAAAGTTGCGGTCTAATGTATTCAAACGACATGTGGAAACATCATCCTGAAAGCCCGGAATACTGGGGCAAATTTCCAATACGATTCTGGGAAAACGGAGAAGTTAAAATTGATGATGTTGACTACGAACATCAGGAAATGCTGACAAAGTGGTACACCGAGCATGCAGTAGATTTTATTAACCGTCATAAAGATGAACCATTTTTATTGTATGTTCCTCACTCAATGCCACATGTTCCGATTTTCTGCAGTTCTGAATTTAAAGGTAAATCTGGTGTTGGATTGTATGGTGATGTGATGCTGGAATTAGACTGGTCGGTAGGCCAAATAAACAAAGCGTTAAAAGATAATGGTATTGATGAAAATACAATTGTGATTTTTTCGTCGGACAACGGCCCCTGGATAGCATACGGAAATCACGCTGGAACCACCCCGTTTCGCGAAGCCAAAGGAACGACATTTGACGGAGGTACCAGATCTGCAACCATTATTAAATATCCGGCAAAGTTGAAAGGAAATCAGGAATCTCAGCGCGCGCTCATGACAATCGACTTACTTCCAACACTTTGTCATATCACGGGTGTACCGCTTCCTGAGACAGAAATTGACGGGAAAAATGTATGGGATATTATTTCTGATAAAGAAAACGCAGTAAATCCTCATGATTATTATGCGTTTACAAACGATAAGAATTTTGAAGCAGTAATGAGTGGTGACGGGAAATGGAAACTACATTTACCACATAATTACCGAACAATGACAGATATTAAAGGGAAAGATGGTATGCCCGGAAAATATGACTATTCGCCCAAAATCGAACTTTCGCTGTTTGACATGGTAAACGATCCGTTTGAAACAACAAATGTGATTAATGAACATCCTGAAATTGCTAAAGAGTTAATGGAATTTGTAAAAATACATAAAGCAAAATTCTTCTCTGAATAGAAAAAAACTGCAGTTAAAAAAGCCCCGGTTTCTTTATATTAAAATAGAAACCGGGGCTTTTTTTTGATAAATTTATGATAGTGGTTACTAGAAATTTAAACTCAAAAATTTACCGGGCTGAGAAAGATCAATATTCTCATTAATTATTTCAGGTTTAATTTCTCCTTTTAAGTAGATTATTGCATTATCTTCTCCGCCTACCAGAATTACCATTTCTTTTATTACTGTTTCATCCATTCGACCAAAAATAGTTACACTTTCACCGTCTTCCCGAACAACCAACAACTCTTCATATTTCTTATTCTTATTAATGCGGTCGTAATACTCTTTGTGCAAATCGGTGCGTAAGTTTAACTCATCACTATCAATAGCAATAACTCTAACCTTATCAATACTTTCAAGCATTTCGCGCTCCGATTCTTTCAGGTCGCTAAAACCGGCTGCCAGACTTATTACCCATCCGGGAACAGTTACAGTTGTTACTCCGTATTTAAACCTGTATTTTGCAAAAGCTTCTGAAACTCCGGGTTCATAACTGCAAGATGCAAACAAAAAAAGTAGAATTACTGGCAAAAAAGCTAATCTCTTCATCTTTTTACAATTTAAATATTCAAATGCATTTATTACACTGAAATTGTTTCTGCTAAGACGTATTATTTCAAACTTCGTTACTTCAAAATTGAGAATTAAGCTAACCAATAATCAATTAATTCGGCAAACAGGTTAATTTCCCTGTTAAACAGATTTAATAATTAAATTATTTTGTATCCAGGTTTTATTCGTACCCCAGATTTCTTCCTTTTTCCACAGCCGGAATTCCATTCTTCATCCAGACAGGAGCAGGTTCATCTTTTAAGTAATGATTAAAAAACTGGAACATTCTTTTACTTAAGTCCATACGATTAGCCCAACTCTTAACCGGAAGGTTGTGTTCCTCGCCATTGTAATTCAACAGCCAAACAGGTTTATCCAGCCTGCGTAATGCAACAAACATTTCAATGCCCTGATACCATGGAACTGCACCATCTTTATCGTTGTGCATCATTAACAATGGCGTATTAACTTTTGGAGCATGGAACACTGGAGAATTCTCGATATATAACAATGGTTTGTCCCATAACGTACCACCAATTCTACTTTGTGTATGTTCATACTGAAACATCCGGCTAATTCCTGTTCCCCACCTGATACCTCCGTAAGCACTTGTCATGTTACTTACCGGAGCTCCCGCCATTGCGGCAGCATACATATCGGTTTGTGTAATTAGCCATGCGGTTTGATAACCTCCCCAACTCTGGCCCTGCAAACCAATTTTTTTTCTATTTATAAACGAGTATTTTTCAGATAAATACTGAGTCCCGCTAACAATGGCATCGTAAGCACTTTCTCCCGGATAACCAATTTTATAGGTAATATCGGGTACAAATACAAGATAGCCATTACTAGTATAAAAACTTTTATTAATTGTAGAGTGGCTTGGTTTTGGATAAACATGCCAATGCATTGTTTCCGAACTGCGTTCGTAAAAATAAACAATCATCGGATAATTTTTCCCTGGATTCAAATTTTCAGGTTTGTATAATAAGCCCTTTAATTTTTCTCCTGAAAATGAAGTCCATTCTACCAATTCAACCTCCGGCCAAGTAAAATCGTCTTGTTGTGGATTGGCTTCCGATAGTTTAGTTGCATGTTCAAACTTTAGGTTGCTACACCACACATCCGGGAATGTACTTATACTTTCTTTTGTCCAGATTATTTTATCAGCATTTTTTGCCTTTGTCAAACCTTTAAAACTGAAGTTATCCATAATCAAAAGCGCCGGATCCTTTACCGAATTTAGTTTTGTTTCAAAATATCCAGCCGACATGGTTTCCTCGTTAAATGCACCTAATATAATTGTTTCGTTTGCGGGAATATATTCCAGCTCTTTATCAAGTTTCTCGTAGCGTAAGCGAATTTGGTTTTTGCGTCCAAAAGCTTTGGTAATACAAACAGGAACTTTCTCACCGGTCGCATCTATTTTCCATATATCATACCTATCGTAAATAAAAACATAGCGGTCATCCTCACTCCATCCTGCAATTCCATAAGGTCGTGCATCAGTGGGTCTATCATTCAGTTCGTCGAAAAAACTAACAGGAATTTTCCGGGTCAACGACACATTTTCCAAATCATTAATATCAGTTGAAACCGAATAATAACTACTATCCGATGGTTCCCACCAAATTACATAATTTCCTTTTGGAGAAAGTCTTGCATGAGCCTTTTGTTCTACAATTTGTCGTTTAATACCTGTTTCCTGATCAATCAGATAATAATCCCAATATCCGCCACCTGTCCAACCCGAGGCCCTTTTATAAGGCAAATCACTGTAACCAAAAGATACATTACCATTCCCTTTTTGTATTGTAGACACCTGCCGGATAGACAAATCTGCCAACTGCACAAAACTTTGTTTACTAATATGATATACAGCTAAATAAGTTCTTTCCTTTTCCTTTTTCACTTCTAAAAGTTGCTGAGGCTGTAATTTTAAATCTTTCCAGTTCCAAACATCCACTTTTGGTTTTTCTTCATCCAGCAATGTATCTTTAGGTTCAACAAGCGGACTTTTAGCAGTACCCAAGTATATTTTCGAACCATCTTCCGAAAAATAGATTTTGCTATATTCACTTGGCGACCACCCAACCGGCATACCTTGCGAAGTTTCTGTAATTATCTCACTGGTGTTCTTATCTTTCGACGAGATATACATTGTATATATTTTTTCATCAACGGTATCCTGCGACATTAGAAAAACACACTGTTCCCCACGTTCATCAGGTGTTACCTTTTTTACCCAACCTCTGGTTTTATATAAATCGGAAAATTTCCCGTCTTTGGTATCAAACCATTTAATGGTAGAGAAAGTATTTACCGAATCTTTCAGTTGCTGTACACATAACAACGTGCTTCCCTTTTTTGCCCACGAATATTCAATAATATTGCTAATATTTATTGTGTCTTTATTCCCGATGTTAATCAATACCAGATCATCTCCCGGTTGTTTTATCTTCTTTTTACTATCTACCGAGTCGTTTTTTGTTTCTTCCGCTTCTTTTAAAAATGCCAGCCAGCTTGCATTCTCTTCTGCCAGTTTAAATGATTTTAAATTCGGATATTTAACCAACTCATCGCTTTTCGGGAAATAAATTCCCAGACTGTCATTGGGCATCTTTTCCTTTTTAACCTTATCGAGTTTTGCTTTACGAATAGAGTCTGCAGGTGATTTGATATAAAAAACAACTACATCGTTTTCACTCCCTATTTTTGCTTTGTAACCACGCGAAAAGGTTTTTGAATTATTGTCAGTATTGATAAAAAGCTTTCCGTCTCCTTTTAACGGATTTTGCTCATAAACCACCAGTTCTCCGTTGTTCGAAATCGATTTCCCCGCAATTATGTTCCAGGAAGCAAAATCATCGGTACTTAACTTTTTTTTGGTTGTTGGTTGAGAAACAGCCAGAAAAGAAATGCAAATTAAACCTATTAAAACACCTATATTTCGTTTCATTATTTATTTGTTATACATTTATTCAAAAATATAAATACTTTGTTAAAAGAGCTCTAAACAGTTTATTGATGCAGCCATTTTACATTATAAACTATAATGATTCAAGACCTTGCGAAACTCTCCCGGGATTGGAGATTCAAAGATTTGTTTATTTCCGGAAACAGGGTGGGTAAATTCTAATTTTGCTGCATGAAGAAACAACCTCCTTATTTCTGTATCGGCTAATACAATTTTATTTAACGTGAAATCGCCATGATGAGTATCACCAACTATATCAAACTGATTTTTTGCAAAATGTTGCCGCAACTGGTGCCAGCGGCCTGTTTCTGGGGTGATTTCCACCAAACTCAATGCAATGTTTTCTTTTTCTTTGTATGAAATTTGTGTCTGAATTGTTTCTACTGTTTTAAAATGTGTAACCGCCGGCTTTTTAAACTTCGATTTCTTTTTTACCAAAACTTTTTGAGTAAAAGTTCCTTCACCCGGATTTCCCTGCACAAGAGCAAAATAGGTTTTTTGCACCTCTTTTCTTTCAAACTGGACAGTGAGTTCCTTTGCTATTTCTGACGATAAAGCCAAAACAATAACTCCTGATGTTTTCGAATCTAAACGATGTACATTATAAATCCATTTTCCCGTAATTTCGCCCAACATTTTTGTGAGATATTGTGCATCATTCGGCATAAAGTCGTTTTTATGAACCGGCAGGTCAATGGGTTTTTCAACCACAATCAAATGTTCATCCCGATAAATAATTGGTATTTCCATAGCTTATTATGTAAATTTCAAAGTTAACAAAGTCAAGCCAGCATTTAGGTATCCTGCATTACAATTCTTAACTACTTCAAATAAACTTGTTTTTAAATTATTTGTTTATCAATTTATGAAAGGAATAGTTATACTGGCATTGATTTTTATTGCATTTCGATTAAATGCACAGGATGAGAACAACATAAAAGAAGTAAAAAGTGAGAAAGTAATGAGTTATAAAAAATTAACCGATTTCGAGAAATATGTAATTATTGACAAAGGTACAGAACGTCCATTTACCGGAGAATACACCGAAAACAAGGCAAAAGGGACTTACATTTGCAAACAATGTGGCTCTCCGTTGTATTACTCGTCAGATAAATTTGAGTCAGGCTGCGGCTGGCCGAGTTTTGACGATGAAATTAAAGGCGCAATTCACAAATCGGTTGATTCAGATGGCCGAAGAACAGAAATAACCTGTAACAACTGTGGCGGGCATTTGGGACATGTATTTTATGGAGAAGGTTTTACTGACAAAAATACGCGTCATTGTGTAAACTCAATTTCTCTGATATTTGTTCCTGCTGAAGACAAGAAGGAAGAAAAACAATAAATTATATTCTTGTCAGTTCATAATATGATAATCAGATTATGATATGCTAAAACAGAATTATCTCCAAACTAAATAGAACATAAATCTTTATTTTTGTTACTACGACTACATATTTTTTGTCATCTATTGCAAATATTTTATCCCTGCATGTTAAATAATTGTTAACACAAAAACACAACACACGGACAAACACCCTCAATAACAGCCTACTATGCAAGCTATATATATTAAGTCTAAATAAAATACGCGATATCAAGTATTGTCAATGATTGCTAATAGTTGTAAATTGCATTCATCCTAGTGTACTAGGGCTCTGGTTTTATCACAACTTAATTGGGTACCACCGGCTATTGAGCCGGTGGTTTTGTTTTATTCAGTTGTATAATAATCGTTTAAAGAAATCAAATCGTCCGACTGACAAACTGCACATTTTATATTCTCCTCAGAATAATCGCTAAAACTGGCATTACAATCGTTGCATTTGTACCAGTTTTTATCGAAATAGATATCACCTCCCCGGAATATTAAATCACGCCCTTCAACAAAAGCAGTTGCTACTTTATTTCTGGCCTCTTCGTATATACGGGTAAGTGTAGGACGCGAAACATCCATAAAGACAGCAGCTTCCTCTTGTGTCAGGTTTTGATAATCGAGCAAACGAATTGCTTCATATTCTTCTAAATGAAGTATCACTTCGTTTGATTTTCGACCACGAACACCATATACTGACATTCCTTTAATTACTGGAGGCACCTGAATTCTTCTGTTTCTTTTTCTTCTAGGCATATCAAATTGTGTTAAGTTTATTTTGTAAATAATGGTCAATCAAAACTAAAGCAGCCATTGCTTCAACAATTGGAACCGCTCTGGGCAGTACACATGGATCGTGTCTGCCTTTTGGATTTATTCTAATATTATTTTCGTTTTTATCGATTGTACTCTGTTCTTTTAACAAGGTTGCAATAGGCTTAAAGGCTACATTAAAATAAATATCCTCGCCATTTGATATTCCACCTTGTATTCCACCAGAATTATTGGTGCTTGTATGAACTCCATTTTCTGTTTTTACAAATACATCGTTGTGTTCCGAACCACTTAACTTTGTCCCTTCAAATCCGGAACCATACTCAAATCCTTTTACTGCATTAATTCCCAACATTGCAAAACCAAGATCGGCATGTAGTTTATTAAACACGGGTTCTCCCCAACCTGCAGGAACTCCTTTTACAATACCTGTAATCACACCTCCAACCGTGTCGTGCTCTCTTCCCGCTTTTTCAATACGGGCAATCATTTCTTCTGCTATTTCCGAATCAGGACAACGTACAATGTTATCTTCTGTTTTGGACAAATCCAGTTCACGGTAACTTTTATCAACTTTAATATCGCCAACCTGCGACACGTAGGCCTGAACAGAAACGCCCACCTGAGCAAGTATTTGTTTTGCTATTGCGCCTGCTACGACACGTGCTATAGTTTCGCGTGCCGAAGAACGGCCACCACCACGATGATCACGTGTTCCATATTTTTTCACATATGTATAATCGGCATGCGAAGGACGAAACACATCTTTCAGGTCATTGTAATCGTTTGAGTGTTGATTTTTATTCCAAATTGCAAATGCAATTGGTGTTCCCTGCGTTTTACCTTCAAAAACACCAGAAAGAAATTCTACCTGATCGGGCTCCATCCGTTGAGTAGTAATTTTTGATTGTCCTGGTTTTCTTCTTGTCAGGTCTTTCTGGATAAGTTCAATGTCTAATTCCAAACCTGCGGGACAACCATCGATAATTCCTCCAATTCCACGACCATGTGATTCGCCAAAAGAGGTTAGGCGAAATATCTTTCCAAAAGTATTCATATATAAAAATCAAAAAACCCCGTTTCCAATTGATGAGAAAACAGGGTTAAAGTAATTAAATTGAACTTATTATCAAAATTTATTAGCAGCCGCAGCCACAACCGCCACCGCTTTCTGTATTACATGAATCAGCACCATCGCCGCAACCACCACTACCGCAGCCGCAACCTCCTGCACCACCTGAAAGTATTTGCGCTACTTCTTCATCTGAAGCCTCACGAACTTCCACTACTTTACCCGAGAAGAATAAATCTTCACCAGCCAAAGGGTGGTTAAAATCCATTTTTACAACTTCGTCACCAATTTCCAACACCAAGCCATTCATACGTTGTCCGTTACTGCTCATCATCGGAACCGTATTTCCAACTTTAATCAATTCGTCATCGATTTTACCATCGACTAAAAAAACACTTTTGGGAAGCTCAACAATTGCTTCGTTGTTTACTTCTCCGTAAGCATCGTTTTTGGCTAATTTGATCTGAAAATCTTCATCTTGTTTTAATCCTTCCAATTCAGACTCAAATTTAGGCAGCATCATACCTGCACCGTATAAAAACTCCAACGGGCGCTCAATGGTTGCCTGCTCTATCATTTCTCCGTTTTGGTCATCAACGTATAAATCATACGTCAATTTCACCATTTTATATTTTCCTATTTCTAACATACTGCTTTATTTCTTATTAGACTACAATTATAAACGCTTTTAAGAAACCAACAAAATACTTCGATATCTTTTTCCTAATATTAACATTAACTTTTTAAAAAGGGTTTAACCCAGATCGTTTATTTTTTGTTTTTAAAAACAACCTCTGGTCTTTTAATGGCCCGCATTACCAAGAATGCTCCTCCCAAAACAAACGGAATACTTAGCCATTGCCCCATATTTAATAGCATTCCCGCTTCAAATGTTTCCTGGTCTTCTTTAATAAACTCAATAAAGAACCGCGCGGTAAAAATGAGAATAAAAAAGGCTCCCAATAATAATCCTGGTCTGTTTTTGGCACTGGTCCGCCAATACAGATAGGATAAAATACCAAACGAGATAAGATAGGCCAAAGCCTCATAAATTTGTGTTGGATGCTTTGCTACAATTTCTCCGTTTCGCTCAAAAATAAACCCCCAGGGCAAAGTAGTCTCAATTCCGTATATTTCAGAATTCATAAGGTTACCCGTGCGAATAAAGGCAGCAACCAAAGCTGTTGGAACCACAATTCTGTCGAGAGTCCAAAGCATAGTACGTTTTGTAACTACTTTCGAGTGTATAAACATTGCTATTAAAATACCAATTGCACCACCATGACTGGCCAATCCTCCATGCCAAACCTTGAAAATTTCGGAAGGATTTTGTGAGTAATAATCCCAGCCATAAAAGAAAACATGTCCCAAACGTGCGCCCAAAACCGTTGCAATAATCAAATAAAAGAAAAGGCTGTCTATCCATTTAGGGTTCACATTTTCCGATTTCAACATGTATTCGCCGATGTAATATCCAATTAAAAAACCAGATGCGAACAGTAAACCATACCATCTGATCGACAGAACACCTAAGCTAAAAATTTCAGGATCTACATTCCAATGAATAAAACTAAGTAAATTCAGCATACTTGTTATTCTTAATTAATTATGCACCACTTCTTCCGTGGCATTGTTTGTATTTTTTACCGCTTCCACACGGACAAGGCTCGTTTCGGCCAACCTGTTTTTCTACTGTAACCGGCTGTGGTTTTGAACGTTCCTGCGTTTGCGAGTTTGCACCTTCCATTGCATTTTGAGCACCCGGTAATTCAGACTTTTGTGTTTTATACCGGCTCATATCCATCTTTCTGCGGGCTTCGGCTTCACGCACCTGATCAGGACTCTGAATTGGTATCTGGCCTTTCATAAGGGTAGAAACCACATCCTTATTCACCTTGTCAACTAAAACTTTGAACAGGTTAAACGATTCGAATTTATAAATCAACAACGGATCTTTTTGCTCGTACGTGGCATTCTGAACCGATTGTTTCAGGTCGTCCATCTCACGCAATTGTTCTTTCCAACCTTCATCAATGGTATTCAGTACAATCTGTTTTTGGTACGATTTAACCAACTCTTTTCCTTTGTTTTCGTATGCTTTTTCAAGGTTACATACAATCTGAAATACTCGTTTCCCATCGGTAATCGGAACTACGATATTTTTGTAAACCTCTTTTTTGGTTTCGTATACATTCTTAATTACAGGATAAGCTTGTTTTGAAATAGCTTCAACTTTCCGGTTATACCCGGTAATCATTTTTTCATAAAGACGTTCTGTTACTTCATTCGAACTTAGTTTTTTGAAGTCTTCTGCATTAACAGGCGATTCCATTGAAAGTAAACGCATCAGCTCCATATTGAAATCGTCAAACATATCGGAGCCGTGATATTCGTTTACCAACTCTTCAACCGAATCATACATCATATTCAGCACATCAACTTCCAAACGCTCTCCGAACAGAGCATGCCTGCGCTTTTTATAAATCACTTCGCGTTGCGAGTTCATTACATCATCGTACTCGAGCAAACGCTTACGAATACCAAAGTTATTTTCTTCTACTTTTTTCTGTGCACGTTCAATTGATTTTGAAATCATGGAGTGCTGAATCACCTCTCCTTCTTCCAGACCAAGTCTGTCCATAACTCCTGAAATACGATCTGAACCAAACAAACGCATCAAGTCGTCTTCCAACGAAACATAGAACTGCGAAGAACCCGGATCTCCTTGTCGCCCTGCGCGACCTCGCAGCTGTCTGTCAACACGTCTGGAGTCGTGACGTTCGGTACCAATAATTGCCAAACCACCGGCAGCTTTTACTTCATCGGTAAGTTTAATATCGGTACCACGACCAGCCATATTGGTTGCAATTGTTACCGTACCTGCCCTACCCGCTTCAGCAACAATATCTGCTTCGCGTGCATGCAGTTTTGCGTTAAGAACATTGTGTTTTATGCCTTTAATTTTTAGCATCCGGCTAAGAAGTTCCGAAATTTCAACTGAAGTTGTACCCACCAAAACCGGTCGTCCGGCATTATGAAGTTTTACAATCTCATCGCTTACTGCATTGTATTTTTCACGTTTTGTTTTATAAACCAAATCCTGTCTGTCGTCTCTGACTATCGGACGGTTGGTTGGGATTACAACAACCTCTAATTTGTAAATGTCCCACAATTCACCTGCTTCTGTTTCCGCAGTACCAGTCATACCGGCAAGTTTGTGGTACATTCTAAAATAATTTTGCAGTGTAATGGTTGCAAATGTTTGTGTTGCAGCTTCAACCTTCACATTCTCTTTGGCCTCAATTGCCTGGTGTAAACCATCGGAATAACGACGGCCTTCCATGATACGACCAGTTTGCTCATCCACAATTTTAACTTTATTGTCGATAACCACATATTCCACATCTTTCTCGAACATGGTATATGCTTTAAACAGCTGGTTTATGGTATGAACCCGTTCCGATTTTACCGAATACTCCTGCAACAAACGGTCTTTTTCGTCCTGAAGTTTGTCCGGGGTAAGACCTGAGTTTTCCAACTCCGCAATTTTACTTCCCATATCAGGCAATACAAAGAATTCAGCATCTTCAAATCCTTTGGATATCAAATCAATTCCCTTATCTGTTAATTCAACCGAATTTTGTTTTTCGTCGATTATAAAGTATAACGGATCAGTAACAATATGCATATTTTTGCTATTCTCCTGCATGTAGAGATTCTCCGTTTTCTGGAGAATAGCCCTCATTCCCTCTTCACTGAGAAATTTTATAATTGATTTATTTTTGGGCAACCCTTTGTGAGCGCGAAGCAACAGCAAACCACCTTCTTTTTTCTCGTCTGCAGTTGCATCAGGTTTTGAAAGAAGTTTTTTGGCATCGATAAATATTTTATTTACCATTTCGCGCTGAACCCTGTAAAGTTTTTCTACGTAACCTTTCAGCTCTTCAAACTGTTGGTTTTCGCCTTTTGGTACCGGCCCCGAAATAATAAGAGGCGTACGTGCATCATCAACCAATACCGAGTCAACTTCATCGACAATTGCATAGTGATGTTTGCGTTGTACCAGATCTTCAGGATTAATTGACATATTGTCACGTAAATAATCAAACCCAAATTCGTTATTTGTACCGAATGTAATATCCGAGTTATAAGCTTTTCGTCTGGCTTCGGAGTTAGGTTGGTGCTTATCGATACAATCTACTGAAAGTCCGTGAAACTCGTACATGGGCCCCATCCACTCGGCATCACGTTTCGACAGATAATCGTTTACGGTTACCACGTGTACTCCCCGGCGTGTTAATGCATTAAGGAAAACCGGTAAAGTAGCCACCAGAGTTTTACCTTCCCCGGTTGCCATCTCTGCAATATTTCCCTGATGCAGAACGATACCACCAATCAATTGAACATCGTAATGAACCATATTCCAAGTTACCTCATTTCCTCCGGCAAGCCATGTGTTGTTCCAGATAGCTTTGTCTCCTTTAATAGCAATACTGCTACGCGTTGTCGACAGATCACGGTCGAAGTCACTGGCAGTTACTTCAATCTGTTTATTCTCAGCAAACCTTTTGGCAGTATCTTTTACAATGGCAAAAGCTGCTGGTAGTATTTCATTTAAAACCTCTTCCAGCTTCTCGTCGATCCTTTCCTCGAGTTTATCAATCTGCTCGTAAAATTTTTCACTGTCCTGAATATCGGCTTCTTCTGCCTTTATTTTTAAGGCAGCAATTTCATCCTCTTCAGGTCTGATGCGGTCATCAATAATTTTTTTAAGTTTCGCAGATTCTTCGCGTAATCCATCGTTTGAAAGCTGAATAATCCGATCATATTCCAACTTAATTTTTTCAACAATGGGACTAACTTCTTTAATATCTCGTTCTGATTTGTTTCCTAGAATCTTCCCAAGTAGTTTGCTAACAAAAGCCATATCTTATAATGTATTTAATATAAAACTTATAACCTGCGCAAATTTAATTAAATGTACAGGCTAAAAAAACAATTGAATTATATATTAATAATAATTGTGCCAAATATAAACAGGAATAAAATCAAGACAGATTAACAGATCGGAATAATAATACATGACAATCTCGTCAAATAGTCGACATTTACATTATAATTATTTCATAGTAATTTTTTCAGTAAGAAATCCTGCCAAAATCATTGCGAATATCGAATTAGAAGTTTTTTTTTGCAAAAGATAATTAGAACAATGGAATCGATAAAAGAAATATATAAAATTGGTCACGGCCCCTCGAGCAGCCATACGATGGGTCCTAAAAAGGCAGCTGAAAAATTTTTAGGAAAAAACACGGATGCCAAGAGTTTCAGGGTGTATTTATATGGCAGCCTGGCAGCTACCGGGAAAGGTCACTTAACTGATTTTGCCATCGAAAAAACGTTTGCAGATCGTCAACTGCAAATCATTTGGGAACCCAAAACATTTCTGCCAAAACATCCGAATGCCATGAAATTTGAAGCTTTCGGAGATGATGACAAATTACTTGACGAATGGATTTGTTATAGCATTGGTGGTGGAGCACTTATCGATGATTTTACAGAATCGGAAACTGTTGAAATATATCCTCACCGTACCATGGCCGACATATTGAACTGGTGTAATTTAAACGGCAAACAATTTTGGGAATACGTTGATGAGTTTGAAGACAACGATGTTTGGGAATATTTAGAGCAAGTATGGAAGGTAATGTATGAGAGTATAAAGCGTGGATTAAAAACCGATGGCGTTTTACCCGGCGGACTTAAATTACCTCGAAAAGCACAAAGTTTCAATACCAAAGGACATAATTTTGCCACGCCGTTTAAACGTCGTTCTCAGCTTTTTTCATATGCATTGGCAGTATCAGAAGAAAATGCATCGGGCGGATTAATTGTTGCTGCTCCTACTTGTGGTGCCAGCGGAGTGTTGCCCGCGGTGTTAAAATATTTCAAAAAAATACACAAAAGCGAAAAAAGGACAATTCTACGTGCTTTGGCCACTGCAGGGTTAGTTGGAAATATTGTAAAAACAAACGCATCAATATCGGGTGCAGAAGTTGGATGTCAGGGCGAAGTTGGAACAGCTTGTGCAATGGCATCGGCTGCTGCAACACAAATGATGGGGGGTACAATTTATCAGATTGAATATTCTGCAGAAATGGGACTGGAACATCATCTGGGTTTAACCTGCGATCCGGTAGCCGGATTGGTTCAGATTCCGTGTATCGAACGAAATGCTTTTGCTGCAGAACGAGCGGTTGCACACAATAACTATGCACTTTTAACCGATGGCCGCCACCGTATTAGTTTCGACGAAGTTGTGGAAACCATGTACAATACAGGCATCGATTTACAAAGCAAATATCGTGAAACATCGGAAGGAGGACTGGCACATTTCGATGCGCTGCCTAAATGCTAACATTTGCTACTAACATCTTTTTCAATAGAAACAACAGAAAAAGGAACAATCTCAATCAGTAATAAAGAACTCTGATTTTATAAGGAATTTCCGTTTGAAGGCATTTTATCAATCGGAAATTCCACTTCAACCAAATCACCCTCTTTCCATTTTTTAGCAATTAAACAATAACTCCCGGGCGATGTAAAATATTTCACTTTTTTTACAGTAACTGTTGTACCTTCCGCCCAACTCGGTATTCTGATATAAAGTTCTATATAACGGCGCTCGGTCATACTAAAATGCATTTTCACAGTCCCTGATTTTGGATAATTGCATTCCTGGCTAAATTTCACATCGCCACCTAACGAATGTTTGTAGTTTATTTCCAAAGGCCGAAAAAGATTCACATAAATATGATCGACACGTTTTGTAAAAACGAAAGGAACAATGTTTGGCTCGAAACGAGTACCGGTTTTTAACAAGACATTTTCCAATTCTTCAACATATTCTGTGTTATTTGTAAGCTCCTGCAGTAACCCGGTAATCTCAATCCAATTTTTTAACTCAGCATCATTCCATTTTGTCTGATTCTCTTTTGTAGCAAACAAATGCCACTTGGTTTCAAAATTTGCAAGATTAAAACCAGCATCCTTTGAATTATACTGAGAAACAAATTCGTGTAAGCTTTTAAAATTAGAACCGACAGGAGTTTCTTTAATCTTTACATTTGGCGCAATTCCGGAAACATGTAATTCTTCCATCGGAATTTTTTCTGATACTTTCATCGGAAACCGATTATTTTCAGAACATGAAACAAGCACCAGCAGAACTAAATACAGAAAAAACTTAAATTTCACTTAAATATATTTTAATTAATATTTTGTATTACAATCATATATGGCGCAACGCAAATTTTGTGCTTCGATACCCGTGGAACTCGCATGAACAAATTATTTATGTCTTTTTATGTTCGCCAAACCATGCTCCTTTCATTCGTTTATATTTCAAATTTTTCATTGGAAACTTATAGAATTCACATGCATGTTATCGTTCGCTTATGTATGAAGACTTTCTCATGCTCGTTTCATTTCACAGCATTGGATTTAATTCAGCTATTCTAACATTCAAATTTGGTCTGTGTTCATCATTTTGAAATAAAAAAAGATAAAAAGGAAATTTATTTGGGAATTGACTTGTTTCTAAACTATTAAATTCTATATCTTTGCTTTATCGAATAAAAAGAAAACCATTATGAAATTCTCAATTAATATCACGACCACCTGTTATTTGCCGTTCTAGGGCAATTTATTGAGAGTTTTTTAATCGTTTACTCATTTCATTTATTCTTATTTCCAAATGTTACATAAAAAAGCAAGTCCCCTGTTATATTTGAATTTGAAAGAGCTTAATTTAAAAGAACTCTGGATTGATGTAAAGGAAGCAATCGGTGGCACAGAGCGCGATTTTACAGAAACAACTTTAGGAAAGGCCATTTTTATTCTTGCCGTACCTATGGTTTTGGAAATGATTATGGAGTCTGTTTTTGCAGTAGTCGACATATTTTTTGTTTCAAAACTGGGAGCAGACGCTGTTGCTACGGTAGGTATTACCGAGTCGGTTATGACTGTTGTTTATGCGATTGGCATTGGCTTAGCAATGGCTACTACAGCACTGGTATCGCGCCGAATTGGCGAAAAGAAGCAAAAAGAAGCAGGTGTTGTGGCATTTCAGGCTATTCTTGTAGGAAGCATCGTTTCGGTGCTAATTGCAATTCCGGGAGTAATTTTTGCCAAAGAATTCCTGCTAATAATGGGGGGCACAGAAAGTATGGCCGAAGAAGGCTATTTATTTCCTGCTATTATGTTTGGCGGCAACATAGTTATCATGTTGTTGTTTATAATCAACTCTGTTTTCCGAAGTTCGGGCGATGCAGCTATTTCTATGCGGGTTATGTGGTTTGCCAATATTATCAATATAATTCTCGACCCACTGCTTATTTTTGGTTACGGTCCGTTTCCTGAGATGGGTTTAAAAGGAGCTGCTATTGCCACAACAACCGGCCGGGGGCTGGCGGTTCTATACCAGTTTTATCTCTTATCGAGCGGGAAATTTAGGATACGTTTATATATCGACAGCCTTAAATTAAAACTAAAAGTAATGTGGAACCTCCTGAAAATATCCGGAGGAGGAATTATGCAAAATTTGATTGCAACTTCCAGCTGGATTCTTTTGGTTCGGATTATTGCAGTTTCAGGTCCCGATGCTATTGCCGGCTATACCATTGCCATACGAATTGTGGTTTTTCTTATACTGCCTGCGTGGGGTTTAAGTAATGCGGCATCGACCCTTGTGGGGCAAAACCTTGGAGCAAAACATCCCGAGCGAGCTGAAAGATCTGTTTGGATTACCGGTTACGTCAACATGGTTTTTATGGGAATTATGGGAACATTACTGGCTATTTTCCCCGAATTCTGGATTCGATTATTTATTGATCAGACCACTGTTATTGAGAATGGTGTTTTAGCTCTTAGAATCATAAGTTTCGGATTTTTATTTTATGCCCTGGGAATGGTCCTGATGCAGGGATTTAACGGAAGTGGAGATACTGTTACTCCAACCAAGATTAATCTTTTGGCATTCTGGATTATTGAAATTCCACTGGCATATTTACTGGCAATTGTTTTAGATATGGGATTAACCGGCGCCAGCATTGCCATTGTTTGTGCCGAATCAATATTAGCACTCACTGCTCTCGTTCTTTTTCGGCGGGGCAAATGGAAGCTAAGAGAGGTTTAACGCGCTGTTTTGCTTTTTGTAACAGAATTATTTTTGTAATGATTCTCATTCCTGCTTATACTTATTATTTTTAGGAGGTTTATTCCACATTGAACATTATGGATAATCTAAGAACGATTTACACTTCCAATATTCCCATCGATTGTCATATCATAAAAGGCCGTCTTGAAGCCGAAGGAATCAAGTGTTTTATCTATGACGAAAATTTGGTGTGGGGACATCCGTTCAGGGCTGTAGCAATTGGTGGTGTTAAACTTAAAGTTACTTCAAACAACTATAAAGAGGCAACAACTATTTTAACACTACTCGAACAAAACAAACTTTCTGATTCTAAAGGAGGATATAATCTAACCACAGTGTTTGAAGAAAATTTTAAAATTCAGGACACCATATTGGAACTAAAATTGCAGATAAGAAAAAATCCGGAGTTATTACTAAATCCAGAAACGCTAACATCTAACAAACTGTCCAATGAGGTTCTGTCTCATATTATAAAAGAAGAAACTGAATTTTTGAGATTGAAAGAACTTAAATTGAATTTGACATTTAAGCAGTTTTTTTATGAATTATTTGATTTCGACAGAAGCGTGTTTGACTATTTAAGATTACGACCTGTTGACTATTATATAGAACTCGATTTGGTTAAATACCGTACAAATGGTTCTTATAAAAATGAAATAACTTGTCCAAATTGTGGCTCGTTAAATGTAAGCTACGGAAATGCGATCGATTATAAGTGGGATATTTTGTACCTGTTATTATCCACATTATTTCATGCTCCTTTTCCTTTAATACGTAAAAATTTTCATTGCTTTGAATGCAAAAACAATTTTAAAAAACTTTAAATGAAAAAAATATCTGCTATCATTGTCTTATTAGTCGTATCAACATTTAGCTCTCTGGCACAAACAACAATGCTTGAATTCAATTCGAAAAAAGCCGAGTACCTGTATCATTTTGCTTACGAATGTATTGACCAGGAATATCCGAATAAGTTAGGACAAGTGCTGGGCGACGACAGTTACCTGGCTCCTCCCCGTGTGTTACACCCTGCATTTTATGGCTGTTTCGACTGGCACTCGTCAGTACACGGACACTGGACTTTGGTTACTATCTTATCGGAATTCCCGGATTTTGAGTACCGTAATGAGATTATTGCCAAATTAAGCAAGAACATAACAAAAGAAAATATCGAAAAAGAAATCGCATATTTCGACGATGTACACAATAAAACATACGAACGCACATATGGCTGGGCGTGGTTGCTTAAACTTGATGAAGCCTTACGCGAATGGAATGCACCCGAAGCCAGGCAACTTCAGGAGAATTTATCTCCGCTGGTAGAATTAATTTCCGGAAAATTCACTGAATTTCTGGATAAATTGATTTACCCAATCCGGATTGGAGAACACAGTAATATTGCTTTTGGAATGAGCTTTGCCTACGACTGGGCAAAAAAATATGATGATGTACTGGCTACTAAAATAGAAGAGAAAGCGCGCGAATATTATATAAACGATTGTAAATGCCCCTTAACCTGGGAACCCGGCGGTTTTGATTTTCTTTCACCCTGTTTACAGGAAGCTTCAATCATGCAAAAAGTATTGGGTAAACAAGAGTTTAAAAAGTGGCTTAAAACATTTTTGCCCCGGTTTGAAAAACATCCTGATAAATTTCTGGAAGTTGCTGTTGTAACAGATCGCAGCGATGGTAAACTCGCTCATCTCGACGGGCTAAATTTTAGCCGCACCTGGTGCCTGTTTGAAATAGGACACGCCCTTCAGAACCCCCAAATGATTAACCTTGCTGAAAAACATTTTCTCTACAGCTACGAAAAAATGGATTCGGGAGAATATGCAGGTGCACACTGGCTGGCTTCATTTGCAACTTATGCACTGCAGAAAAGTACAAAATAATAATTCACGAATTTAGATTAACGATTTATGATTTTCAAAAAGATATTCATTTCTGTTTCGCTTGTCCTTTTAAGTTTATTTGCATTTACCCAAAACCACCATGAACGTTTTGAATCCATTGATATTCTTCAATATATTTTTAATATTCATTTGAATGACACCACAGACCGGATTGAGGCAAGTGCGCATCTTTTTTTAAAGTACAAAAAAACCATTAGAGATATCTCTCTTGATCTAATAAATATCAATTCAGATGGTTTGGGGATGAAAGTGGACTCAGTAAAAGCACACAATCAGATTACCGGATTTACACACAAAAACAATCAACTGAAAATTAATTACGAAGCCGACACTACAGACAGTGTTTCCATTGGAGAACTTACTGTTTATTACTCTGGAATACCTGCCGATGGTTTAATTATCTCTAAAAACAAATATGGCAACCGAACATTCTTTGGTGACAACTGGCCAAATCGTGCCCGTCATTGGTTGCCAAGCGTCGACCATCCATCAGATAAAGCTTCTGTAATATTTGCAGTTGTAGCCCCTAATCATTACAAAGTGGTTTCAAACGGGGTGTTAGAAGAAATTGCAGAATACGAACCGGGCTATAATAAAACCGTTTGGAGAGAAAACATACCAATATCGACGAAACTGATGGTAATTGGTGTTGCTGATTTTGAAGTGGGAAATAAGACAATGTACAACGATATTCCTGTAAGTTCGTGGGTGTTCAAACAAAACAAAGAAAAAGGCTTCGAAAATTATAAATACGGAACAAAAGCACTCGAATATTTTTCTGAATTGATTGGCCCCTATTCATATGAAAAGCTGGCACATGTGCAGTCGAAAACACGTTATGGAGGCATGGAAAATGCAAGTTGTATTTTCTACAGCGAAAACTCTGCTGTAAGTAACCAAAGTCAGGAACGTTTATTTGCACACGAAGTAGCCCACCAATGGTTTGGAAATTCAGCCACCGAACAAAACTGGCATCACGTATGGCTTAGCGAAGGATTTGCAACTTACTTAACCCATGTCTACAAAGAGAATTTTTATGGAGAAGATTTATTTCGAGAGGGTTTAAAAAACGATCGCGAGCGGATTATTCGCTATTCAAAGCAAAACCGGGCTCCTGTTATCGACACTACTGTAACAGATTACATTCGTTTACTTAATGCCAATTCCTATCAAAAAGCAAGTTGGGTTTTACATATGTTGCGTCAGGAACTGGGCGATGATATATTTTTTAAAGGATTACGTAAATATTACGCCGAATTTCAGAATTCAACAGCGTTAACTGAGGATTTTCAGCAAGTAATGGAAATAGTTTCGGGTAAAGACCTGGATAAATTCTTTAAACAATGGCTTTGGCAGGCAGGGCATCCAATCATTGAATATTCTTGGAACCAAAAATCGAATGGCGACATTTCATTTGTACTTAATCAAACCCAGCATCATTGGGAAATCTTTAAATTTCCTTTGGAGCTGCAAATCAATACTAATAATGGAACTACAAAAATTATTCAGATTAATGTAAACAAAGGAGAATCTCACCACATTATAAATGTTGGAGCAACAGTTTCTGATATAATTATAGATCCAAACACAAAATTACTTTTTGAGTTTAACGATCATTTTAGTACTAAAAATTGAAAGAAACCCGATTCTGATGAAAGTAAATATGTAAATGCAATAACCGAAGCCACACAAAATATGTTATACAAAAAAGCCCTGACGGTTTCGTCAGGGCTTATATATATTTCACCTAAAAATATACAGTCTTCTTACTTTACTTTTTCAACGATTGCTTTGAACGCTTCAGGTTGGTTCATGGCCAAATCAGCCAAAACTTTCCTGTTGATTTCAATCTCGTTCTTTTTCAACAATCCCATGAATTGCGAATACGACATTCCTTCCAATCGAGCAGCAGCGTTAATACGCTGAATCCACAATCCACGGAATGTTCTTTTCTTTGCTTTTCTGTCGCGGTATGCATATCCCTGCCCTTTTTCATAGGCGTTCTTTGCAACTGTCCAGACATTTTTACGCGCTCCGTAGTAACCTTTAGTTTTTTTAAGCAGTTTCTTTCTGCGGGCACGTGATGCTACATGATTTACACTTCTTGGCATACTTTTTACTTTTTTGATAATCGGCGTCTCCCATCGTTTAATGGAAATACTTTAAAGCTCAATTACCTGGTTTTTAACTTGTTTTACCTTTCTCTATTAAAAGGATTTTTTGAATTATTCTGTCAATTGACAGACTATTTCATGCACAACAAAAGTTTAACGTTGCTTTCGTTTGTCTTATCGATAGTTGTCCAATAAGTCAAATTACGCTTACGTTTTGTACTTTTTTTAGTCAAAATATGACTTTTGTAGGCGTGCTTCCTTTTAATTTTACCACTTCCGGTTAATCTAAAACGTTTTTTAGCTCCGGAATTCGTCTTCATTTTTGGCATAATCCTACTTTAATTAAAATGTTATCAAAGAACTATATTACTTCTTTTTAGGTGTAATAAACATCGTCATACGCTTGCCTTCCAGTTTAGGCATCTGCTCCACTGTTCCCAGCTCTTCCAAAGCGGTAGCCAGTTTTAACAGCAAAATCTCGCCTTGTTCTTTAAACAGAATCGAACGTCCTTTGAAAAATACAAATGCTTTTACTTTTGCACCTTCCTGCAAGAACTTTTCAGCATGTTTTAATTTGAAATTAAAATCGTGCTCATCTGTTTGCGGACCAAAACGTATTTCTTTAACCACAACTTTTGTGGTTTTTGCTTTCATCTCTTTTTGTTTCTTTTTCTGCTGATAAAGAAACTTGGAGTAATCAATAATCTTGCAGACCGGCGGATCGGCTTTGGGCGAAATTTCAACCAAATCTAATTCCTGCTCTTCTGCCAGTTTTAGTGCATCACGTAATTGGTAAATACCTTGTTCTTCAATATTCTCTCCAACTAAACGTACCTGTGGCACCCTGATTTTGTGATTAATCCTGTGTTGTGGTTCCTGCTCTCTTCGTGGCTGGAACTTTCTCCTTGGTCCTCTTCTTTTAATAGCTATTTTAAGTTCCTCCTTAAATTAGTTATACAATCCTGATAATTGATCTCTTACTTCTTTTGTTATAAAGTCTGCAAATTCATTCATTGTCTGAGAACCTTGGTCTCCCTCGCCTTGGCGACGCACAGAAACGGTTTCTGATTCCGCTTCTTTTTCCCCCACAATCAACAAATATGGTACTCTTTTTAATTCGTTGTCACGTATCTTCCTACCAATCTTCTCGTTACGATCGTCAACGACGGTGCGAATATCGGAAATATTTAGAAAATCTGAAACTTTTTTAGCATAATCGTTATACTTTTCACTGATTGGTAAAACTACTGCTTGTTCCGGAGTTAGCCAAAGTGGAAATTTACCGGCTGTGTGTTCAATTAAAACAGCCACAAAACGTTCCATTGATCCAAACGGCGCACGGTGAATCATAATCGGACGATGACGGTTATCGTCAGCTCCAATATATTCCAGTTCGAAACGCTCCGGAAGGTTATAATCAACCTGAATTGTTCCTAACTGCCAGCTACGTCCCAACGCATCTTTAATCATAAAGTCAAGCTTCGGTCCATAAAAAGCAGCTTCACCCAATTCGGTAACCGTATTTAATCCTTTTTCTTCGCAAGCTTCAATAATCGCCTGTTCTGCTTTATCCCAGTTTTCAGGAGTTCCAATATATTTTTCCGGTTTCTGTGGATCGCGTAACGAAATTTGCGCAGTATAATTTTCGAAATTTAACGCTTTGAAAATGATAAAAATAATATCAATTACTTTTTTAAACTCATCCTTTAACTGGTCGGGCCGACAGAAAATATGCGCATCGTCTTGCGTAAAACTTCGAACCCTTGTTAAACCATGCAACTCGCCGCTTTGCTCGTAACGGTAAACAGTTCCGAATTCCGCCATACGAACCGGCAAATCTTTATACGAACGTGGCCACATTTTATAAATTTCGCAGTGATGCGGACAGTTCATTGGTTTTAATAAGTACTCCTCCCCTTCTGCCGGAGTAGAAATTGGCTGAAACGAATCCTGACCATATTTCTGAAAATGACCTGAAGTTTTGTACAGTTTCACATCGCCAATATGTGGAGTCATTACTTGTTCGTATCCGTATTTTTTCTGAACCTTTTTCAGAAAATTCTCTAATTGTTCGCGTAATTGTGCTCCTTTGGGCAACCACAAAGGCAATCCCTGTCCTACCGACTCGGAAAAACCAAACAACTGCATTTCTTTTCCAATTTTGCGGTGGTCGCGTTTTTTGGCTTCTTCAATCATAACCAGGTATTCTTCCAGCATTTTTGCTTTTGGGAAAGTAACACCATAAACCCGGGTTAGCATTTTGTTTTTTTCATCGCCACGCCAATAGGCACCTGCAATTGCAGTTAATTTAATTGCTTTAATGTAACTGGTATTTGGCAAATGCGGTCCACGGCATAAATCAGTAAAATTTCCCTGTTTATATAAAGTAATGGTTCCGTCTTCCAACTCGCTAATTAACTCTTGTTTTAGTTCATCGTTTTTTTCGTTGAACATAGCCAGAGCATCAGCTTTCGAGATTTCCGAACGTACAATATCGTTCTTCTGACGTGCAAGTTCAAGCATTTTTTGCTCAATTTTCTGCAAATCTTTTTCCGATAAAACTTTTCCTTCCGGTAAATCGATATCGTAATAAAACCCCGTATCTACAGTAGGGCCAATTCCGAATTTTGTTCCCGGATAAAAAGCTTCAATTGCTTCGGCCATTAAGTGAGCCGATGAATGCCAGAATGTTTCTTTTCCTTCCTTGTCGTCCCACGTATGTAATTTTATGGTTGCATCGCTTTCAATTTTTCGCGATAAATCCCAAACTTCTCCATCTACCGAAATAGACAGAACATCTTTTGCCAAACGGTTTGAGATGGACTTTGCAATCTCGTACCCATTTACCGCTTCTGCAAACTCGCGTACACTGTTATCAGGAAGTGTTATTTTAATCATTTTTAAATATATATTTTTTCGTTATTCAATAATTGTATTGAAAATTTAGTTTAAATCAGTAAGTCGCTGGCCTGTTAACAAGCCGTGAAGACCAAAGTCGGAAACCAAAGCTTTACTACACTTCGGACTTCCGACTTCAGGCTCCTGACTTTTTAGCGCGGCAAAGATAACGAAACCTTTAAAATATCCACACTTCAAGTTCTTTCAACTCAATGATTTTAAAGAATTTTTCATTTGTTCCGTGTTAACAATAACATATTCGACAACAAATTTTAGGAAAATTGAATTATTTTGAAGAAATAACATGTTAATTGCATGCTTGTTTTAACATCTTATTGTTTATTCTCTTTCTGCAAATTGAGAGATCAATGCCTGAAACTCTCCGGTATTTTTTTTATACTGCCTCAGATATTAAAATCATTTTCCCCTTTCGCAACATTTTTTACTTTTGCTTTCTATTCAATCGAAAATTAAAACACATTAAAATATGAAGAAAATAATCAGTTTCATTTTTGTTGTTGCACTTGCCTTAAACGTACAGGCACAATCACCCCAAAAGATAAGCCTGGAAGATATTTTTGAAAAGGGAACTTTTAGGGCACAATCAGTGTACGGACTTCGTTCGATGAACGACGGAATCCATTATACAACAATAGAAAATGGCACAAAAGTAGTTAAGTACAGTTATAAAACAGGCGAAGTAGTTGAAGTGCTTTTTGATATAACAAAAGTAGAAAATGCTACTATTTCATCATTTTCAAATTATGAATTTAGCAATGATGAGAGAAAACTACTTTTAACTACCAAAACAAAATCAATCTACCGTCATTCATATACTGCCGAATATTATGTATGGAATTCGGTTACTGAAGAGCTCTCTCAACTTTCAGATAAAGGAGCTCAGCAGTTAGCTACTTTTTCTCCCGATGGAAACCGTGTAGCCTATGTTCGTAACAACAATATTTTTATAAAAAACCTGAATTTTGGAAGTACAAGCCAGGTAACAGCCGATGGCAAATTCAATGAAATAATTAACGGTATGCCCGATTGGGTTTACGAAGAAGAGTTTGGCTATAACAAAGCATTCTGGTGGTCGCCCGACAGTAAATTTCTGGCGTTTGTACGTTTCGACGAAAAAGAAGTACCTGAATTTTCAATGCCAATGTATGCCGGTGCACGCCCGGAATACAAATCAAATAAGTTGTATCCGGGAGAATATACTTTTAAATATCCGAAAGCCGGAGAAACTAATTCTACCGTTCAGGTTTTGTCATACGAAATAAAATCAAAAGCTACCATTAAAGTTGATATTGGTGAAGATACCGATATTTATATACCGCGGTTAAAATGGACGCCCGATGCCAACGACCTGGTAGTTATGCGCCTAAACCGTCATCAAAACAAATTGGATGTACTGTATGCAAACCCATATACAGGAGATTCCCGTCCTGTTCTTTCAGAGAAAAACGACCGTTATATTGATGAAAGTTTTTTGGATGCATTTACTTACCTCGAAGATGGAAGTTTTGTAATAAACAGCGAACGCGATGGATGGTCACACCTGTACCTGTACGACAATCAGGGATTTGAAGTAGCACAATTAACTGAAGGTGAGTTTGACGTAACCGATTTTTACGGCTACGATGCAGCAAAAAAAGTATATTATTATCAGGCTGCTGCCGAATCTCCCTTACGACGCGAAGTTTACTATACAAGCCTTGACAAAAAGAAACAAGGAAAACTTTCAACTCAGGAAGGAACAAACAGTGCTGTGTTCAGTACCGATTTTAAATACTTCATTAACTATTTCAGCAGTGCAAAAGTCCCCAATTACATTACGCTGCATGAAAATAAAAAAGGTGAGCAAATTCGTTTTCTGCAAGACAATACGGTTTTAAACAACACTTTAAAATCGATGCAGATTCCACAAAAAGAATTCTTCACGTTTACAACTTCTGAAGGAATTGAACTAAACGGATACATGATCAAACCGGTTGATTTTAACGCATCGAAAAAGTACCCGGTTTTAATGACCCAATACAGTGGGCCAAATTCACAAAGCGTTACCGATTCTTGGGGACACGGAGTTGGCTGGAACGAATACCTGGCACAGGAAGGTTTTCTAGTAGTTTGTGTCGATCCGCGCGGCACAGCAGCCCGTGGCGAAGATTTTAGAAAAGTGACTTACCAGCAATTGGGAAAATACGAGTCGGACGACCAGGTTGAAGCAGCCAAATATCTGGGAACTTTACCTTATGTTGATCCAAATAACATTGCCATTTTTGGTTGGAGTTACGGAGGATTTATGACCTTGCTATCAATGGAAAAAGGAGGCGACGTTTTTAAGGCTGGTATTTCAGTGGCCCCTGTAACAAACTGGCGTTTTTACGATAGTGTTTACACCGAACGATACATGCGTACTCCCCAGGAGAATCCGGAAGGTTATGATGATAATTCGCCTCTTTCACACGCTGCTGATATTAAAGGACGACTTCTGATTATACACGGTTCGGCAGATGACAACGTACATGCACAAAACACTTACGAAATGACGGAACAGCTTGTACAGGCAGGTGTCCAGTTCGACATGGCCATATACACCAACCGCAACCATGGAATACACGGAGGAAATACAAGCATGCATTTGTATACTAAAATGACAAATTTTCTGAAAGAACAACTACAATAAATTTTAACACTAAGATTTAATGGGAATAAGGTTTTACCGCATTGGTAAAACCTTATTTTTTATAGTACCATCTGGTTTCTCATGAACATATTAATTAGATTCTCCACTACAACTTGTTTTATTGGATTGTTTCGCATTTATACGAAAGATCATTTCAGAATTAACAACTCTACCCTAAACACCCGTTTTACTATTTGTTTTTTATAAAACCTTATTCGGCATATTCTGTTTATTTTTAGGATTGAGATTTTCAAAAATCTTTGTATGAAGCCGTTGGTAAAAATCGTATTCTTTTTCTTTATTCTTTCTTCTTTTCAAAAGGCAGAAGAAAAAATTGCGCGTTTTCAGCAACCTTCATTTAATTCAGAACCGGCAACAGTTGACTCTGTACAAATTAATTTCAATGATACTATTCCGAATAAAACCCTTCTCATATACAACGATGCCAATGGATATCCTGTTAAATATGCGCGTCATGTAATAACCGGAGTTTGTATCGAAGGAGAATGTCGTTTTGTGCGAATTAATTTGTTTTGGAATCCAACAGGCCGCTACTTAGGTTTTGAATTACCAGACGGCGAATTTCTTAGCAAAACAAAACATGTTGCCTTTAAACAGGCAGATTACAACCAGATAAATGATATTCTGTCTCGGAGGCCAATTCACCACTGGCTGATTACAATATTAACGAACTGGTTCCCAAAAAAAACACAAATCCTAAAGAAGTTGATGCAGTTTCATCGGCAACAATTACTGCTGTTCTGGACCATATTGTAGAAGGTGCAGTTTATACCACCTATACGCTTTGGCATATTGTTTACGGCTCAACCAAACGGACTATTGAAAAACTCACAACCACCAAACTCAATTCAGAACTAAGTTTAAAAATTCTAAATAGTAATATACTTCAGGATCAAATTTGGGTTTTAAACCATATTTCTGAAGAAATGGATATTTCTGAGGATTTGCAAAAGAAGTTAATAGAACTTATTTCCGGCCAAGATATTTATTTAGCCGAACGTGCATTAAATGCTTTAAAACCTGAAATGCTTAATACTGATATTCAATTAAAACTGAGCAAATTATTTAAAAGTTCCGGATTTCTTCAAAAGCGCCTTATACTGCAAAAACTGAAAGAAGCCAATACTTTAACTCCCGAAGTTGTTATGTCATTATCTGCCGAAATAAATAGATTAAACGGCGCTCTAACAAAAAATATGCTCGAATTATTTAAGCTACATTCAGTTACAGACAAATATACAGTTTCGGAAATAACCAGGCTTTTAAAAAATGAAAACCGCTACATTTCAAACCAGGCCTGCCGTTATTTGGAAGAAATAAAACAGCTAGATAAAAAAACGGAGAAGTCTCTTGAAAAATATAAAAAACGAAATTCCTGAATAACTTCTAAATTGAAAACTGCATTTCATTTAAATTTCTATAAACTCCTGTTTTGTTTTTCATCAGGTGCTCATGCGTACCGCTTTCAATCACTTTCCCATTATCAAGAACTACAATCTTATCTGCATTGCGAATAGTTGACAAACGATGAGCAATAACAATCGACGTACGGTTTTTCATCAATTCAACCAAGGCCTCCTGTACCAGTTGTTCCGATTCCGAATCGAGTGAAGAAGTAGCTTCATCTAAAATCAGTATTTTTGGATCTTTTAAAATGGCACGAGCTATGGCTACACGCTGCCGCTGACCACCCGACAATTGTGTTCCCCGTTCACCTACCACGGTATCCATGCATTCTTTAAATCGTTCAATAAACTCCATTGCGTTGGCCTTTCGAGCAGCTCTCAGAATATCCTCTTCGCTGGCACCGGGCCGTCCGTACTCAATATTTTCTCTTATTGTACCTCCAAACAGAAAAATATCTTGCGGCACTAAAGCAATTTGTTTTCTTAAATAGGTAAGATTTATGTCGGTTATTGAATGATTATCGAAGAATATGTTTCCCGAACTTGGCTCGTACAAATGTAACAACAAAGTGGCAAATGTCGACTTCCCTGCCCCGCTTTTACCAACTAAAGCAACTACCTGACCAGGCTGAATTACAAAACTGATATTCAGCAAAACAAAAGCATCGGGTCGTGAAGGATAGGCGAAACTCAACTTATCAAACTGTATTTTCCCTGAAATAGCAACCTGATCAGCATTGTTAATATCTGCTACCAGATTTTCCTCTTCCGATTCAAATATCTCAAACAAATCTTCGGTGGCACCAATAAATCGCTGCATTCGCGCAATTACAGCCGCTACGCCGCCAATAGTCCCACCAATGTATCCCGAATAAATTACAAACGAAAAGAGCTCTCCGGTTTCCATTTGTCCATTTTGCAGCAACAACGCTCCGCGCCATATTACAGCAACCAAAGTCCCAAAAAGTCCAATAATCATTGTTGAACGAAAAAAAGCACGGTATTTTCCTGCGCGTTGCCCGGCGCTTACCACTTCTTTTATTTTGTTGTAATAACGATCAATTTCAAAATATTCATTGGTATACGATTTTACACTTCTGATTCCCTGCAGCGTTTCTTCAACCACTGTATTCGACTCAGCAGTTTTCTTTTGAGCTTCACGCGATAGTTTTCGAATAAAGCGACCGAAAAACCAGATACTTAAAATAACAACCGGTAAAATAGCCAACATAAAAACAGTTAACTGGGGCGAAGTATAAATAAGCAGACCAACACCACCAGTTATAACAACCAATTGCCTTATAAAATCGGCCAATGTAGTTGTAAAGGTCTCATGCAGCATAGAAATATCCGACGAAATGCGGCTGTTTAACTCTCCTACTCTGTGCTTGTCGAAAAACACCAGTGGGAGTTTTATCAGATGATTATAGGTAAATCTTCGGATATCGGCCATGGTTTTTTCTGTAACATTTACAAATATTACAACCCGAAACCAGGAAAAAACAGCCTGAATTATTAGTATAAGAACCAAGAGTAAAACAATCTCTGACAAGTTTTCTGAGATCGAATTATTGCTTCCAGCATCAACCAAGTCGCCTAATAATTTGGGAAATGCCAAGTTCGCAAGACTGCTCACAAGAAGAAAAATCATACCAATTGTATATTCAACGCGGTATGGTTTTATATAACGAAAAAGGCGTAATACATTGCCCAGTCCTTCTCTTGTAATTTTTTTGTTGTTGTCGTATTCTGCAGATGCTGATTTATTATGTCCTCTCATTGTGGTCTTTCAAATTACTTTAAATATAACAAAGACACACCAATAAAAACATTAAGATTGTATTTAACAGCTTTGTTAACTATCAGTCAGTATTGGTCTCTTCTTCTGAATTAACACAAAACTGAAGAGAATAGTTGTGTAAGTGGAAATAACCGGAAATTAATTACGGTAATTTTTATAATAATCAGTCTTTTTCTTATCGCCAAAAAGTGCGTATATATTTGCCAGATAACCGGCATATTCTTTTCCCGGCTCCAATTTCCAAAGTTTATCGAGGTATGGAAGTGCTCTTTTAAAATCGGCAGTAACCAAATCCAGTTCTTTTAATAAAACTTTATATGTTTTGGTCGTTTTCTTTTTGTTGTAATTCTCCATTTCACGCTTGTAACGATTCTGGCCTTCCCAGTAATATTTCTTTGCATTCCATTCCAACGCAGCAATATTTTCAGGATTTAGCTCCAACAGCTCCAATGATACTGAGTCGCAGGCGACACTGTTTTCCAAAGTTTTATTTACCTTAAAATAACTGTTCAGATTGGCTTCGGTGCTTTTTGATTCTGCATCCATTTTATTCCACATTTCCAATGCTTTCTCATTAGAATCAATCTCGGCATAAACAGCAAACAGGCATTCGTTAACACCAGTATTAGAAGTTCCGTACTTTTCAACGTAAGTTTCCAGTGCCGAAAGTTCCTTGGAAAGATTATTTTCTGATTTGTAGATTTTAGCCAGGGTTTCATACATCGCGGCATCGGCGTAATTTTTATACCTGGCCTGATCGAACCAACTTTTTGCTTTTGCTGTTTCGTTAGCTTTAAATGCTGTTTTTGCAGCATTTGCAAAATCAACGCCTGAGATTTCTTCCACCGAAGTTTGTGTAAAATATTGTTCCCAGGCACTGGTTGCCTGTACAAAATCGCCCGCAGCTTCAAAAGTAGCTGCATCAGTTTTCGATGATGTTATAATTTTTGGTCCACTACAAGACGCCAATAAAAATATACTAATTCCAACCCACAGAAATCTTACTAAATACATTTGCTTAAAGTATAAATTAAAGGGCGTAAAGCTATATAATAAATCGGAAAGAACTTATTTTGAAAAATACAGCTACAGAAACTAAAGAATAATTTAATTACTAAGCTACTTAGAATCAGTTGAAATTTCTTTTAGCTCTTCCTGCGCAAGTTTTAACGATTTATCAAACGAATCGCAAATATGTAACTTTCTTAAAATATCGGAAATCCCGTTTTTTGTAAAATCTGCCAAAACCTCTTGGTTTACACCTGAAAGAATAACCACAATTCCTTTGTTTCGCAGTAATTTCAAAGTGTCTTTTAAATTGTGAATTCCGGTTTGATCGACAAAGGAAACGTGCCGCATACGAATAATCAACACCTTACTTTTTACTCCAATTTCTTCCAGCACTTCCGAATACCTTCTGGCCGAAGCAAAAAACAGTGGTCCGCTGATTTCGTAAATCATTATCTCTTTGGGCAATTCTGAATAATCTTCAATAATATCAGTATCTACAATATTGTTTATCCTTTTCTCGCTTAAGTCAGACATACGTTTCATAAACAATATGGCCGAAAGTACAATTCCAACCTGAATGGCTACAGTTAAATCTACCAACACCGTGAGTAAAAAAGTAGTTATCAGAACAATTATATCGAAAAACGAACCATGCAAGATCGCTTTAAACGAACGCCATTCACTCATATTATACGACACAACAATTAATATCCCGGCTAAACAAGACATCGGAATTAGTTTTGCCCATTTACCCAGAAAGAACATTATAAGCAGTAAAGTAAAAGCATGGGTAATTCCGGCAATGGGTGTCCGACCTCCGTTTTTCACATTGGTTGCAGTACGTGCAATTGCACCTGTTGCCGGGATACCTCCAAAAAACGGTGTAACTATATTGGCAATTCCCTGAGCAATTAATTCAGTATTCGAACGATGTTTTCCGCCAATCATCCCATCTGCCACCACAGCCGATAACAACGATTCAATTCCTCCCAATAAGGCAATTGTTAAAGCCGGAGCAAAATACTGATGTATGCCTGTCAATTCTATTTTTGGTGTTACAAAATGTATATTGTTGGGAATCTCTCCAAAAAAAGTTTCAATAGTCGCCACCGGTATATCAAATAGTTGAACAACCGCAGTAATAACCAGAATGGAAATAAATGAACCCGGAATTTTAGTGGTTATTTTTTTCGAAAATGCAGTTATAAATATGGTTACAACTGTTAACGCAAGAGCCGCAAAATTAACCGAATGCAATTGTTTAAAATAGACGGTCCATTTTTCTATAAATTCCGAAGGCAGGTGTTCAATTTCAAGGCCCAATGCATCTTTTACCTGGGTTGAGAAAATAACAAGAGCAATTCCGCTAGTAAAACCAACAATTAAAGGGTGCGGAAAATATTTTAAAAGAACTCCTAACTTTAGTACACCAAAAATTACGAGAATAATACCGGCCAGTACAGTGGAAATTAACAAGCCATTAATTCCGTATTGTTCAACAATACCGTATACAATTATGATAAATGCTCCGGTTGGACCACCAATTTGAACACGACTTCCACCTGCAAATGATATTATAAATCCGGCTACTATAGCAGTAATTAAACCCTTTTCCGGCGAAACACCAGACGCTACAGCAAAGGCAATTGCCAGTGGTAAAGCAACTATTCCAACTACAATTCCGGCCAAAACATCGTTTGACACCTGCTTCCTATCTAAACCACTTTTTACAAGGGTTAATAGTTTTGGGCTAAATATCCGATTCATACGTAAAATTTGAAAACGCGTGCAAAGCTATGGCGTTTCAGACAAAATTGTTTTTCAACGTCTGTATTTTTAACATTTGAAACCAAACAATTAACTTTAGTTCATATGTATTACAAATCAGATTTCAATCATTTTCGGACACACAAAACCCTTCCGTACTGCAAATCTGATCGTTACACAACATTCATCAGCACTGACTGACTAAAAATAAATGTAAGCAATTCAAAGAATTATTGGAGAAATACTTTTTATTAGTCATCGTCCATATCAATAAATTCGCTTAAAGAATCACGCGAATCAGGAACATACGGACGAATCTCGAAGTAATATTCTGATGATTTTACAGAGATTGTATTATCGATAAAAGTATACAGGCGGTAAAATTCTGCATCTTTTATAAAACAAAGCAATTGATCCTTTATTTCCTTACTAACCTGTAACGAGAACATTTCTTTTAGTTTACCTAATGCATTTGTACGCATCCATTCCATATACAATAAACTGTTGTCTAATTTTTCGCCATTTAAATGAAATCCAATGTGCACAATAACACTTAATGCATTTTGACTTTTTATATCCTCTTCGTAAAATATTTCCAGCTTTTCTTTTTTGAGTTTTTCTAACATTTGGCTCGACCCTCTCAATGTTGACACTACATTGCTGTCTAAATACTTTATGGCTTTCTGCAAATAACGCTCTTTAGTGCGTTCTTCCGGTACAGGATACGAATTCAGGTGTTTTTTTACAATTGAGCACGATTTATAATATCCCAAATTAATTAGTCCGGCCATTAATTTTTCTTTTACAATATCGGTTACCGGAGGTATGCGTTCGCCCATTATGTGTTGCAGTGCTTCAGGATCGTTTATTGCCACCCATTCGGCTGCATCGTACCAAACTTTTAAATCTTTAAAATCGCAATGATCAATATCAAATTTATCATCGCACATAGAAATCATGTAAACCGAATTCAAAGCAAGTTTATACCACCGATAGCGTGGTTTACCATCAATTATGTCATCCTGATAAGCTGCCAATTGCCAACCGCTCATATTTTTGCATTCGTCATAGTACATTTAAATGTTATTTAGGATTACATTTATGTAATATACGAATAATTAACCATTGATGTAACCACTATTAAATGATTACTCAGACGACAGTCCTTCAATTTTATTTCTCGCTACCGATAGATCTAACCTCAAACTCTTTAATTTTTTCATAATTCTCTACGATGAATTGCAGATTGTATTTTCCTCTTATGACAGACTTTCATCCTATTATTCATGCATTTGAGTAGAATAAAACAACTGTTTCATAGTATCATTTGGTTTTTAATGAAGCGATTACGACATTTGTTAGAACTGATTCAAAAAGTAGAAATTAATCATAATCATTTAAACAAAAATTGGTTTTTCATTTATTACAAATCGTATTAACTGACTTTTAGTAGAAAAAAACAAATGGAAGAAGTAAACACCATATTTTTGTATGAGTTACGAATTGATGAGCCCATTGTAACTTTTACCGATTTGCTGGTCTCTGTTTTGTGCTTTGTTTTTGCATATAAAATTTACAAGTCGGGCAAAAAAGGAAAGGTCTTTCAATATTTTACTATCTACTTTTTTGTTATGGGAGTAGCCACAGCATTGGGAGGCATTATAGGGCACGCATTTATGTATCATTTTTCGTTTTACTGGAAACTACCGGGCTGGATTACAAGTATGATTTCGATTATGTTTGTAGAACGTGCTGCTATTGAACACACCCGAATTAAACTAACTGAAGGCATTGTGAAAGCCTTTCGCGTAGTTAATATTCTCGAATTTCTGATTTTTCTTACACTAACCATATCAACACTTAATTTCTTTTTTGTTGAATTTCATTCAGGGTACGGACTTATGTTTGTTGTACTATCGCTCGAAGGTTTTCTTTATCTAAGAACAAAGAACAAAGCAAGCAAGCTATTACTGATTGGAGTTGTCTTTGCAGCAGCAGCAGCAGTTGTTTTTATGAATAAGATTACACTACACCAGTGGTTTAATTACCTCTCCCTCAGTCATGTTTTTATGGCAGTTGCAGCTTATTTCTTTTATAAGGGCGCAAAAAATATCGACATGTCAGAGGTTCATTAATCGTATTTTTTTTTTGAAATAATAATCAAAAGTGTAACAGATTTTTAAAAGAGCAGTCTTATTTAAAAACCAATTTATGAAGATCGCTGTTGTTTTAATTCTGTTTGTATTTCCCTCAAAATTATTTGCACTGGAAAAACGTAATTATACTACAACAACCAACCACAATTTGCAAATTACTATAAATGGTATTTTTGATGAGCAGGAATGGCAGACTGCTAACTGGGAAACCAATTTTATTCAGCACGAACCAGTTGAAGGAATAGCTCCCTCCCACCAAACAGAATTCGCTGTTTTGTACGATGCAAACAACGTTTATATAGCCATTCGAGCCTTCGACAAACCCGACAGTGTATCAATGCGAATGACCAGACGCGACGATATTGACGGTGATTTATTGGGCGTATATTTCGATTCTTATTATGACAAAAGAACCTCATTCGGTTTTATTGTTTCGGCAGCCGGTGTGAGATCTGATTACATTAACACAAATGACGGAGACAACGAAGATGATACCTGGGATCCGATTTGGTGGACAAAAACCTGTAAAACAAAACATGGCTGGAACGCTGAGATACGGATTCCGTTAACACAACTTCGTTTTGAAGAAAAGGAAGAACAATTATGGGGATTCCAGGTACTTCGCTATATTTTTAGAAAAGATGAGCTCTCATCGTGGCAGCCCATGGAACGCGAACAGTCGGGATTTACATCGCAGTTTGGAACTTTGAGCGGAATAATAAATATTCAGCCCAAAAACTCTATGAATGTTACTCCCTACGTTGTTGCCCGTACTGAGCGTTTTAAAAAAGAATCGGAAAATCCCTTTAAAAGTTCTGGGAAAGCAAACGGACTAAATGCAGGTCTGGATGCCAAAATCGGACTGACAAATTATTTAACCCTGGATTTAACTATAAATCCAGATTTCGGACAGGTAGAAGCTGATCCATCGGAAGTAAACCTGAGCACCTACGAAACTTTTTTTGAAGAAAAACGACCCTTTTTTATTGAAGGAAAAAATATCCTGTCATACGGATTATCTTTTGGCGATGGAGATATGGCTGCCAACAACCTTTTTTATTCGCGCCGCATTGGACGCCGTCCGCATTATTACCCCGACATAAGCGATAATGAATATGTTGATGTTCCGGATTTTACAAACATTATAGGTGCAGCAAAAGTAACAGGTAAGACCAATAATGGCTGGTCGATAGGAGTTATGGAAAGCGTTGCAGGCGAAGAACACGCTGAAATAAAAGGAATAACCAACAAATATACACAGTCGGTAGAGCCATTTACAAACTATTTTGTAAGCAGAGTCCAAAAAGATTTTAATGAGGGGAACACCTATATTGGGGGTATAATTACTGCTGTAAACCGCAATATCAACGATGAGCATCTTGAATATTTACACAAAAGTGCCAATACAGGAGGAATCGACTTTGTACATAAATGGAAAGATAAAACATGGATGATTGATGCAGGCTTATACATGAGTCATGTAAAAGGTACCGAAGAGGCAATATTAACAACACAAACTGCTTATTCGCGCACATACCAACGCCCCGATGCCGACTATGTTACACTCGACTCCACACGTACATCATTAAGTGGTCATGGCGGAAAATTTACCTTTGGAAAAATGGGCGGTAAATTCAAATTTGCTGCAATCATTAACTGGAAATCGCCGGGTCTTGAAATTAACGACATTGGTTATTCTCCTGAAGTAGATGAAGCTATGCAAATACTGTGGGCAGGCTACCGATGGTATGAACCTTTTTCAATTTTCAGAAATGCCAGTTTAAATATCAATCAATGGACGGCTTACGATTTTGGAGGAAATTTAACTGTAGCCGGAGGAAACTTTAACGGGCATACTCAATTCAAAAATTTTTGGAGTGCTTTTGGTTCTTTCAATCTTAATGGAAAGTCATTGTCACATTCCGTTTTACGAGGAGGTCCTACATTAAAACAACCCGGAAACAAAAGCTTCTATACCGGCATATTTTCTAATAACCAAAAGAAATTGACTATCGGGATTGACGGAGGAATGTCTTTTAGTAATGAAAAAAAGTTTAAGAATCGAAAAAGTATTGAACTGGAACTTGGTTACCGCCCGTTACATTCCTTAAAAATTGAAATATCACCCGAATATTTAGTTAGTAACGATAAACTTCAATACATCAACCAGGTGGATTTCGATAACAGCAAACGTTACATAATGGGAACTATTCATCGGAAAACGCTAAATATGTCGGTTCGTTTAAACTACAATATTACTCCTGATCTTACCATTCAGTATTGGGGGCAGCCTTTTATTGCCACAGGCGATTACTCCGATTTTAAATACATTACAAACAGTAAGGCAGATAATGTTGACGATCGTTTCGCCTTGTTTAATGAAAACCAAATCAGCTTTGCTTCCGAGACTGAGACCTATTTTATTGACGACAATCAAGACGGAACAAATGATTATAGTTTTAATAAACCTGATTTTAATGTCAAAGAATTCATATCGAACCTGGTGTTGCGGTGGGAATATCAACCAGGTTCAATTGTGTATTTGGTTTGGTCTCAAAACCGAAGCTCAAACAACAGTTTAGGTACATTTAGTTTCAACAACGACATTAGAGAGCTTTTTTCGGAGCATCCCAATAACATATTTCTGGTTAAATTTTCGTACCGTTTGGGAAGATAATTAGCCAGGCGAAGGGTAATTAAAAAGGCGCAGCAATAAGCTGCGCCTTTGTTTTGTTTGATATTTTGTTTTTACTTATTCAATTTTACAGGTTACCAATACTACTTTTTAAAATGTTAGTCTATGTAGGTATTTTTTCCTGTTAGTTCAATTTTAGCTGAAACAGCATTTCTCTCCTTCACATCTGGCTGACCTCCTCCAATAAAAACAGTAAAGTTTCCACTTTCAATTACGCGTTTATCGTCTGCTCCAATAATTGAAAACTGGCGGGGCTGCAATTCAAATTCAACCGTTTTTGTTTCTCCTGACTTTATAAAGACGCGTTTAAAACCTTCTAACTGAAATTTTGGGCGTGGCGTTGATGCAACTTCATCTTTTAAATAGAGCTGAACAACCTCTTCGCCATCCGTATCGCCCGAATTTCTAACTTTTACACTTAAATGTACCTTTTCGCCAGCTTTTGCTTTTTTTGCAATTTTCAGGTTTGAATATTCAAAATTTGTGTAACTCAAACCGTATCCAAAGGAATACAGCGGCTCGCCGTCAAAATATTTATAGGTTCTGCCTGTCATATTATAATCTTCAAAAGGAGGTAACTGATCAACCGATTTGTAATAGGTAACCGGCAAACGACCGGCCGGGTTGTAGTCGCCAAATAAAACGTCGGCAACCGCTGTTCCTCCCTGCTGCCCCGGATAACCTGCCGAAATAATTGCTTCCAGATTTTTATTTGCCCAATTTACTGCCAGTGCACTCCCGTTTAGCAACACCAAAATCACAGGTTTGCCGGTTTTTTCGATAGCTTGCATTAATTTGCGCTGCGTTTCAGGTAACTTCAAATGAGTGCGGTCGCCATCTTCAAAACCATCCACTTTAATTGGCATCTCTTCGCCTTCCAAACGTTGCGAAAGGCCAAGTACCAAAACCACGGCATCTGCTTTTTCAGCCACTTCAACTGCTTCTTCCTGCATGTTTAGGCCGGGCATTGTCCACATCAGTTTTGCATCACCATCGCCCTGCCAGTTTTTATACTCGTAAACAAATTTATACTTCTTCCCTGCTTCCAAATCAACTGCTTTTTCGTGATGGAAAGCATGATGTTCAGTATTGTGACTTAATATTTTAACTCCTTCAAACCAAATATCAAGGGTTGGCATTCCCCAGCACCCAATATTATAGGTTCCGCTTACCGGAGGAACAATATAGCCTGTCCAACGAACACTAAAGTCATCGTCATTTAGTTCGGGAGCTGGCGCATCCGATTCCCAGTAAAAATTAATGTCTTTATCTACACGGGTAAATGCAGGTTCGCCATCCAGTTTTGCATTATTAAAATATTCACCTGTAACACCTTGTTTTCCATCAGCAGTCATTAAATATTCCGAAGGAATTGCATAAAGATTACTTACTCCTTCTGCCAAATGACTCCCTTCAGCATACAGAATCTCCGTAGTTTTAAGTTTATTTTTTAAACCTTCGTAAACAGTTATCGGATTTTTGGCAATTCCATTATAATTTCCAACAAGTGACTCCCAATTATCGGCATTGGGTCCGATCACTGCCAGCTTCTTAATGTTTTTTGAAAGTGGTAATGTGTTGTTCTCATTTTTAAGAAGAACGATACTTTTTTGGGCAGCTTCCAGTGCCAGCCTGTTATTTTGGTCCGAAGTATTTACTGAATATGGAATGCGCGCATAAGCAACATCCTTTTCCGAATCAAACATTCCCAATTTAAATCGAGCCAGCATAAGTCGTTTAACAACAACATCCAACTCTTTTTCGGTCAATAAACCTTTCTCAATGGCTTCGGGTAAATGAGCATAGGCAACACCACAATTCAAATCGGTTCCTGCTATAACCGCAGCAGCTGCAGCATCTGCCGGACCTTTTGAAAAGTCTTGAAACTGGTAAAAATCAGAAATTGCCCAGCAGTCGGAAACAACATACCCTTTAAATCCCCATTCATTACGAAGTATAGAAAATAACTCAGGGCTTGCACAACACGGAAAATCGCGGAACTGATTATATGCGCCCATTACCGAATACACATTTGCATCTTTAACCAAAGTTCTGAAAGCCGGCAAATAGGTTTCCCTCAAATCACGCTCACTAACTTTTGCATTAAACTCATGGCGTATAGGTTCCGGCCCCGAATGAACGGCATAATGTTTTGCAGTAGCTACTACTTTTAAATATTTTGGATCGTCGCCTTGTAATCCTTTTACAAATTCTGCCCCTAAAACCCCTGTTAAATAAGGATCTTCGCCATACGTTTCGTGTCCTCTCCCCCAGCGCGGATCGCGGAAAATATTTATGTTTGGCGACCAAAACGTTAGTCCCTGATACATTCCGCGTTTTCCTTTACGAATAAATTCGTGGTGTTTTGCACGGGCTTCGTCAGAAATACCTGAGGCCACGCGGTGCATTAAGTCCTGGTCCCACGAAGCAGCTATTGTAATGGATTGAGGAAAAACAGTAGCATACCCAGCCCGGGCAACCCCATGTAAACATTCGTTCCACCAATTATACTCCGGTATTTGCAATCGGTCAACAGCTTTCGCAGTAAAAACCAATTGGTCAATTTTCTCTTGAACGGTCATCTGAGAAACCAGAATATCAACACGTTCATCAAATGGTAAATCCGGATTTAAAAACTCAAAGTTCTCATTTTGCGCATACGTTATTGCCGAAAACAGCAATAAAAACAAAAATAGAGTATTTCTTTTCACTTGAATATGTTTTGATTAATATTTTGTATTACAATCATATATGGCGACAACGCAAATTTTGTGCTTCGATACCCATGGAACTCGCATTAACAAATTATTTATGTCTTTTTATGTTCGCCAAACCATGCTCCTTTCATCTAATTAAAATTACTAGTTTTCAATGGTATCCGAAGCCTGTCTTTTAACAAACTTATAACTCGCAACTACCCTAAGACTACTGTTCTGTTCTGGTCTGTCAAAGGTAATAATTTGCATTGGTAATTAATAAGAAATATCGTATTTTGAATAAAAATTAACAGAACAACAACTTTTTTACAGACAAAATATTCATTGCCGATGTAAAGAAAAAAACTAGAGTATGAACCTATTCCAGAAAAAACAACAGAAATGCTTTTAATAACTAAAATTCTTATCCATGAAAAAATCAATTTTATTTCTAGTGGCAATTATACTAAGTTGCTCATTATTTGCTCAAAACAAAACTAAAATGGAAGATAACTCAAACAAGCTGGTTGTACTTTGGACAAGTGGCGATCCTGAAGTGGCCGAAAAGATGGCCTTCATGTATACTTACAATGCAAAGAAACAAGGATGGTTCGATGAAGTTGTTCTTATTATTTGGAGACCATCATCGAAACTGGCATCGGAAAATAAAATGATTCAAGATTATATTCAAAAAATGCAGGAAGTTGGCGTAAAAACCGAAGCTTGTTTGTATTGCGCTAAAATGTATGGGGTTGATAAAAAGCTGGAAGAAATGGGCGTAGATGTAAAAGGAATGGGGATTCCACTTTCTGACTATTTAAAAGAAGGATGGCAGACTTTAAGTCTTTAACATCACAACTTTTATTAGTAACTACTTCTACAAGCCGAAAAAAAACATCCGTCACTCAACGGATGTTATTTTTATTTATTTCTACTTCTTAGTACTCGTCTTCGTTAAAAAAGAAATCATCCTTACTTGGATAATCAGGCCATATATCTTCAATACTTTCGTACATCTCACCTTCATCTTCAATTTCCTGTAAGTTTTCAATAACTTCCAAAGGAGCGCCCGAACGAATCGCAAAGTCGATTAATTCATCTTTAGTAGCCGGCCATGGTGCATCTTCTAATTTCGATGCTAATTCAAGAGTCCAATACATGTGCTAAATTTTACGTGGTTAAACCCATTTTTACGTTGCCGCGAATATAATAAAAATTTAATACGAAAAATATTTCCTGAAAAAAAATTATTAATGTTTCCAGGCTGTTTCTTCAACATCGTTTATATCGCCCAGTTTTCGTGCTATAACAAACAAAAGATCAGACAAACGATTAATGTATTTCACAATTTCTGTTTGTACCGGTGTGCCCTCGGCAAATTCAACTATTCTGCGTTCCGCTCTGCGGCATACAGTGCGCGCCATATGACACTGAGCTACTGACAGTTCGCCTCCCGGCAGAATAAACTCACGTAATTCAGGCAAGCCTTCTTCAAACTCATCAATAGCTTTTTCCAAGACTTCAATATCCTCGTTTTTTACAACCAGGTTTGCGGTAAAAACCTCTCCTTTTTTATCGGATGCCAAACGTGAACCAATGTTAAAAAGTTTATTTTGGATTTGAATGAGCAGCACCTTTATATCGTCAGGAATATTATATGACCGAATAACTCCAATTGAAGCATTTAATTCGTCAACCGTACCGTATGCTTCCAACCGGGGGTCGTATTTCTTTACCCTGCTGCCACCGACAAGTCCTGTTGTTCCATCGTCGCCGGTTTTTGTATAAACCTTAAATTCTTTTCCCATTTTCAACTAATTTTCACCAAAACTATCAAAAAAAAATCCCGATATACAATGTAACCGGGATAAGTTCTATAAAATTAAATCTTTATTTTTATTGTAATCTTCTGCTTTAATAAATAGGATTTTCATTGATAACATCTGATTCAATCTCTCCATCTTTTAAGCGAATAATACGGTGTGCATGTCTTGCAATATCTTCTTCGTGAGTAACCATTACTAGCGTATTCCCTTTCCGGTGAATATCAGCAAACAGTTTCATTATCTCCTCCGAAATCTTCGAATCAAGGTTTCCTGTTGGCTCATCGGCAAGCAGCAAGGCCGGTTTATTAACCAGCGCACGGGCAATGGCTACACGCTGTCGCTGTCCTCCGGAGAGTTCATTCGGGCGGTGAGTCATCCGGTCATCCAACCCAACATCAACCAGAGTTTGTTCTGCCAAACGTTTTCGTTCTGCCTTTTTTATACCTGAATAAACCAAAGGAAGCATTACATTTTCGAGGGCCGTATTTCGTGGTAACAGGTTAAACACCTGAAACACAAAACCAATTTCCGAATTCCGTATTTCAGCCAGTCTGTCATCTGATAATCTACTTACGTCTTTGCCATTTAAAACATACTTACCGCTTGTTGGAGTATCCAGACAACCGATAATATTCATCAAAGTCGATTTCCCCGAACCCGAAGCTCCCATAATGGCAACATACTCTCCTTTATTAATACAGAGCGAAACAGAGCGTAATGCACGCACAATTTGTGTCCCAACCTTGTAATTTTTTACAATGTTTTCTATTTCAATGATTTTTTCGTTCATGAGCTTAATTTTTCAATTGGTAGTTTTCTTATTGCTATAATTACATGAATTGTAATAGGTTTTCGATATAAATATATTCCTTTCAAATTTGTTTTAAGGACTTTCTATATTTTTTTAAGATTTATTATTACTACTGATGCGTTAAAAATTATTACTAAATAAATTTAATTGTTCTTTGATATTTTGATTGACTTGGGATTGTG
>CANLMQ010000029.1 GCA_947492175.1 uncultured Draconibacterium sp.
TAGTCACCTTTAAGATACAAATCTTAAAGGGACAATAAAAACAAAGGCTGTCCAATTTTACTTTTTGGACAGCCTCTGACTAACTAAACTAACCTATGTGTGAACTCTTATTTAAAATTCACGATATTTAAAGTCTAATAACTTATTTGCGCCTTCTTCTACAAAACGAGCAGCAGCAATGTCCCAGTGTAAAGTTTGTTTTGGGAAACGATTTGCAATTACCCCTAGCAAAATCGACTCTGTAAGTCTGGCTGCATAAGTAAATGAAGCACTGCATTCATCTTTACTCAAACAAGTATCTACAAACTGATGATAATGATCTGCCTTTTTAATTTCGGGGAATTTAATTGGCTCGTACTTTCCATCCACAATTAGTTTCGGATAGTCCCAGTGAGGAAGCAATAATCTGCCTTTCTCGCCAATAAACATTGCGCCTTGTTCCGGTAATTTTTCTCCTGCCGGCAATTTAAGTTCAGGATGTTTTGCCGGTGCTCCCGGACCGTCGTACCAAACCCAGTGTAGTTTTTCGGTTGTATATTTCGTTCCTGGAAACTGGTATTCTACTACATTATGTTCCGGATGGCTAAATCCGTTTGGTTCGCGACAATCTGTTTTGATTGTTTCCGGTACGTCCAATTCTAAGGCAGCATAAGGTGTATCGAAAATATGTACTCCCATGTCGCCTAAGGTGCCACAACCATAATCCAGTAATTTTCTCCAGTTACCCGGATGGTATACTTTCTCTTTGTATGGTCTTTCAGGAGATGTTCCCAGCCACAGGTTCCAGTCCAGTGTTTTTGGAACCGGATCGCTACCAACCGGTGCCGAACCGTCGTATCCCCAGTTTTTAGGCGACCAGGCTCTTACTGTATCTACTTTCCCAATAATCCCGTCTTGAATCAGCAATACTGCCTGGCGATACATGTCGCTCGAATGGCACTGAATTCCCATTTGGGTAATCAGTTTATTTTCTTCCGCATATTTTCTCATTGCACGAGCCTCCGATACATGATGTGTCAAAGGTTTCTGACAATAAACAGGTTTCCCCATTTGCATGGCCAACATCGAAGCCGGAGCGTGAGTATGGTCAGGTGTTGACACAATTACTGCATCAATTCCTTTTCCGATTTTATCGAACATTACCCTGTAATCGACAAATGTTTTTGCCTTTGGAAACAACTTATGCGCGGCTTTTAAATTGTTGGAATCAACATCGCACAAAGCAGTTACTTCTACCATTGGATGAGAAGCAATATCTTTCAAATCAGCCATCCCCATTCCTCCTACCCCAACATGGGCAGTTCTTAATTTACCATTTTTTGCAAATGCCCAAACCGATGACGGCAGCATGGTTATTGCTCCAAATGCTGCGGCATTTTTAAGGAAATCTCTTCTTTTCATCTTATTAAAATTGTTTGTTTTCAAATGTATAAGATGGAACTCCCATGATTTTAATTATATGCATATGTAGCAAAAAATTGTCATGGTCGTTTCATTCGTTTATAGTTTTAATTTTCAGTGGTAACTCACGTAACTCGCAAGGAATATAATCATGCTCCTGTGATAATTCTTACCATGCTCGTTTCATATGCTTCAGATTGATTATTATATTATTGTATCAAAAGTCGTTTTTCCTTTTATCTGTTTAATAGAAAAACAGTTCATTAGTTCATCCTACAATTCTCTGATTTTAACGTTACGAAATTTAGTTAAACCACCATGATCCTGCAAGCCTATGTGTCCTTTTTCTGCAATTCCGTACAACGGTTTATCCTTCCACTTACAATTGCTTTTACGTTCTTTCCAATCATCTGAGCCCAGTTCGTATTCAACTACCTTTACTCCGTTCAGGAAATGCTGAACCTTTTTACCATTTACAATAATACGGGTTGTATTCCATTGATCAAGTGGTTTTACAACAGCTCCTACCGGAGTATGCATTGCATAGTTTGCGCCAGAATACTGGCTGTCGTCTAATTTTGTTGGCCAACCTTTGTCATCTAACAATTGATATTCCGGACCTGTTTCATAAATCTTCTTAGTGTCGCCTTCCTGAACACGGATAAAAATGCCACTGTTACTTTTCGGGGCAATTTGCCATTCAAGGTACAATTCAAAATCAGCAAATTGTTTGGTTGTAATAATATCACCCCCATGGTCGCTACCCACTCCTGAATTGTGCAGAATACCATCTATAACTTTCCACCCTTTTACTTCACCCCCCTGAAAGATTTTCCATCCATCAAGATTTTCGCCGTTAAAAAGAAGCTCCCAACCAGCTTTTTTCTCTTTCTTACTCAAGGTGTTGATGCCGGATTTAGCATCACATCCAATTACTATCGACAATGCTACTACAAAAAAAAATAATCTCAATTTCATCCGTTTAAATTTTTTATTTTTCAATTGCAACGTATGGAACTCTCGATGAAATTTAATCATGCTTGTTTGTGAAATATCGCAGATTAAATTTCATATTCGTTTCATACTATTAAAATTTTCAATTTTTAAAGGTATAGTATGCAACTCGCTTATGCTTTTAATAATCCTCTTGGATGTTATTATTTTACATGCTCGTTTCATAATTTCACTATAAAAAATATACTGTTTTGATTTTAATTACCTTTTACAAATTTTCGGGGATACAAAAACCGGGATGAAATAGAAATCCACATCCCGGCTTTAAAGATATTAATTAATCTGTTATTAATTTATTGTTGGATCGAAACTTCCGCCCCAATCTGCGTTTTGCTCCAAATTATTGTTTTTATCAATTGAACTTTGTTTGATCGGGAAGAAATAAAGCTCATCTGGCAATGTGCTGACTTTAACTCCGCTTCTTGGGACCTGCAACAAAGAATATTTGAAATTTACTTCTGTAAGTTCGTACATTCCGGCTTTTGTAATTGCCTCGCCCATTGCCATCTCCGAACCGTCTACATTAATTGCAATGGCTTCAACACCATGCTTTGTTGTATTGTGCAGACGATACAATAACCGATGTCTTCTCAGGTCCCAAAAACGATGACCTTCGAAACAGAATTCGATATTTTTCTCTGCTAAAATTGCTTCACGAACGTCCTCACGAGAAACCGCAGCAATCCCGTAATTATTGTCACTACCAGCCTCAATGCCAGCTCTTTCTCTGATTGTTTTTAGTATTTCAAGCGCAACATCTGTTTTTCCGGTTTCGTTTGCAGCTTCTGCGTAGTTGAACATAACTTCTGCAAATCTCATTACAACAAAATCTACATCGTATTGCAAGACTTCAGCTTGAGTTAGGTTTACCAAACTGTTCTTAAGAATAAAGAAACCAGTATACCTGTCAAGGTTTGTTGAGTTAACACTCGCATTTGGATTAATACCAAAATCATCCAATTCGTCAGCAATTCCCAAAGCAGTATACTGACGGCGACCTACCTGTCCTCCAAGTTCATAAACTTTACCATTCCAAACTATCGACTTATTAAATCGAGGATCGCGATTTTCCCAAAATCCCTGAAGAAATTCTTCGTCTGTTTTATAGTAAGCACCAGTTGGATCGTTGTAAAGTTTTCCATCTTTCATCGGAAACTCCTTAACAAATTCCCATGTAGGCACTGCATTTGCGGGACTACGACTCTGGGAACCTGGTCGAACATGGCGATCCCATGCGGCGTTTTTGTCTGGATCCATGTTAATAACAGCGAAGATTGTTTCGTCGTTTCCTTCATCTAATGCAATGTCAGAATAGTCATCAACCAAATCGTATCCTGAAGCTTTCAGATCATCGTAAGCTGTTTTTGCAGCCGTATAGGCCTCTTGCCAGAATTGATTTCCATATGGATTACCGGGATTAAACTGAGGCGACGCTTTATAAAGCAGAACCTTGGCTTTGAATGCTTTAGCAAAACTGGCATCTATTTTACCGTAATCGTCTGAATTTTTACTGATACTTTCCGGCAAATAAGAAATCGCTTCATCCAAATCCTGTACCATAAATTCGAAACACTCTTCCGATGAATTACGCGAAACATACAAATCATCCATATGGCGATCCTGAGGTACTTTAATGTATGGAACCCCACCATGATATTTAACCATATTAAAATACACATAGGCTCTTAAAAACAAAGCTTGTCCTTTGATGTTATTTCTCACATCCTCCTCGAGCTCTCCCTTATCCAACTCATCCAAGGCCTCATTAATTAACCTTATGCGTTCGTAATCCCAGGCTTTTTCATTATTGTTGGTTGAGTTTACCCTGTTGTCGTACCAGTATATTCCGGCAAGTTGTTGGCTATTCAGATCTGCTCTCGTATCCCAATTTCCAAAAGCCGAATACAAATTTGTAATATAAGCTTCTGCTTGTTTGGCATCGCTCCATAATTGATCGGCATTGTAATTTTCTAAATCTTCAATCTCGAGTACATTATCGCAACTATTAAATCCTAGTAATAATATCAGCGATGTTATGATGGCTCCTATTTTTTTCATAATTACTTCTATTTTTTTCATTTAAACCATTAAAACTTCACATCAATACCAAAAGTAAATGTCCTCATCAACGGATACCCACCATATTCCTGTTGTTCAGGGTCGTGAAATTCTTTGATGTCACTTATAGCAAACAAGTTGGTTCCGTTAAAGAATAGTTTCACATCAACCAAACCAATTTGCTGTGTAAACGTTTGAGGTATTTTATATGAAAGGTTTACATTTTTCAATCGCAAATATGCACCGTTTCGTAGCCAAAAATCCGTAGTACCGGTTCCTGATTCATACCAACGTTGTCCGATGACCCTTGGGTATTTCCCATCCGGATTTTCAGGAGTCCAAACGTCACCTGCCCATACCGGGTAATAAGGGCGTATAGAACCACCGTACTGAGGAATTCCTTCTGCAGGATTATCCGGAGTTCCTTTTACTGCCAGAATCCGATCATATTGCCCAACTCCCTGGAAGTGTGCATCCAAAGCCCAACCTTTCCATTCCAAATCGAAACCAAAACCATAGCTTACGCGTGGTGATGGATTTTTAGTTAACAACTGTTGATCATTTGAATCAATTTTTCCATCAGGACCTTCACTGTAACCATCTCCCCTGATATCCTCAAACAAAATTCCGCCAAGGTATGGATCACGTCCATAGGATTTAAAGCCCACATCTAATAATTCGTCTAATTGTTCCTGAGTACGAATTAATCCCAACGACCTCAAACCATAAATTGTATTGGCAGGTTTTCCAATTTTTGTTCTCCAGTGGTTGATTCCACCTTCGGCATACGATTCATCCTCGTCGTAAACATCCCATTGATCACGAGCATAACCTAAGTTAGCATGCACGCCGTATTTGATTCCGGTAGAACCAATCTCGTCGCGCCAATTTAATTCAATTTCACCACCTCTCCACGAACGTTCCGCATAGTTCTCAGGTGCTAAATCTCTTCCATAAGTATCAGGTAATGTTACTAATCTTGATCCCAGAATATCCGTTTCTTTGCGATAAAAAACATCGATAACAGAAGACAAACGTCCATCCAAAACAGTAAAATCCAAACCAGTATTGTAGTTGGTTGATGTAGCCCATGTCAAATATATATTGGGTACAACTCCTGGTTTTAGAGTTTTCTGTAAATTGTCGCCAAAAATATAGGAACCTGCATCCTGGTATTTAAACATATAATCGAAATTCCCGATTGTTTTATTGTTTACGTTCAGATCGTTTCCTGTTGTACCATAAGATGCACGCAATTTCAGGTTATCAAGCCAACCAAGGTTTTCCATGAAGTTCTCTTCGCTCATTCTCCAACCAGCAGATACAGAAGGGAAAAATCCCCATCTTCCGTTTTCAGGGAACTTGTTGTTTCCATCGTAACGGAATGAAAAATCCATCAGGTATTTTCCTTTGTAAGCATAATTTACACGACCAATCCACGATTGAAGCGATCCCACTCTTTCGTAAGCATCTCCATAACGACGTTCTGAATCTTCTGAATAAACGTACATTTGATCGTAAGAAGTTAAAGGCTCTTCACCTTTTGCATATACTTGAGTACGGCCGTTTTCTGCCTGCTCAAACACAACCATTGCCGAAACATCGTGTATATCATTAAAAGTGCGTTGGTAGTTTAAAAACCAGTTGAATTGATATCTCCATGAAGTTGCAACAGTATAATCTAACGACTCTTGTTTTGCTTTGAATGTAAACATTTTAAATTTATCAACATCGGGAGGCCCCAGAACAAACCGGTTCCCGTCAGGATCAGCTTGCTGAATAATGTAATTTTTCTGGAAAGTAAGGTACCTCTTTTTCATTGAGTCGTAGCCCATATAATATCCAACTACTTTGGTCGACAAACCTTTTACTAATTTCCCAAGGTCGTAATTCATCTCTAAACGACCACTGAACTCCCTTCTTTTTTGTTTCACATAGCGATCTCCAATTACCATGTCAACCGGACTCCATCCCAGCCAGCTCCCCATAGGTGTTGAAACCGGATAATCGGTTACTTCGTCTGAAGGAGTACCATCGGCATTTAAATAAAACGGATAAGTACGAGGCCAGTTAAAGGTTGCGCGGTACATATCTGCAACCGTTTCATCCTCGTCTTCACCATACGGCCAATAAAAACGACTTCCATTTCTTTGGTTAGCGGCCAAGTTCAAACCAAAAGTCAAATCATCGGTAATGTGAGCAGTTACATTTGAGCGAAGATTTACTTTGTTGTAATCAGTTCCGATATAAGAACCTTTTTCTCCCCGATAACTGGCAATAGCAAAATAAGAAATTTTATCGCTACCACCATTTACACTTAATGAGTGTTTGTGGCTTGATGGATTTCTCCAAATTATATCGTTTACATTGTAGTCGCGGTTTTCAAAGTAGGCAAACTCTTCTTCTCCGTTTGGCGCTTCCAACCCCCGATATTCAGCAACCCGGTTTTGGTATATTAACTCATCAGTAGCTGTAAACATATCAGACAATAAAGTTTGTGTAGGTTCTGAAGCAGAATAACTTCCCTGGTAGTTAAGCGTAGGTTTTTGTTTTTTACCATCTTTGGTTTTTACCAAAACTACACCATTACCTGCCCTACTACCGTAAATTGATGCAGTAGCAGCATCTTTCAGGAAACTGATTTCTTTTACCTCAGTAACTTCCAATGCATCGAAAGCTCCTTTATCACGAATGATTCCGTCGATAACATATAAAGGCTCTTTAAACGAACCTCTTAAACGAATTCTGGAACTTGCGCCGGCAAGACCAGAAGTCCCTGCAATTTGTACCCCGGAAGCTCTACCTGCCAAAACATTCGACATGTTTGAAGCAGAAATGGTCGTTAATTCTTCTGTCTTAACATTTGAAATTGCTCCCGTTAGGTTCACCTTTTTTTGAATACCATAACCAACGGCTATTACCTCTTCAATACCAATTGCATCTGCCTGCATAGTAATGCTTAATTCAGTTTGGTCTCCAACCTTCACCTTTTCAGTTATCATTCCTACAAACGAAAATACTAGTACCACATCCTGATTTAAGTTTGTTAACCTGAAATTACCATCGAAATCGGTAACAGTACCGTTAATAGTACCTTCTATTATAACTGATACACCGGGAAGTGGTTCTCCCTTTTCATCGGTTACTTTTCCGGAAACGGATTTTTGCTGACCACTTTCTGTTTGCGATTTAGAAGAAGCCTCTATTTCTTTCGGATAAAGCATTATATGCCTGTCATGCAGCACATAAGTTACTCCGGTGCCCTTAAAAACCACATCCAAAGTTTCTTCAATATTTTTCCGATTCAAGTTAACCGTAACCTTGCGGTTCATGTTAATTAATTCAGAGCTGTATGCAAAACGAAATTCCGATTGTTTTTCAATCTCATCGAGTACTTCTACAACTGTTCTGTTACTCATCTCGAGTGTAAGTTTTGTAGATTGGCTATACACACTGGCCGATACCTGTAGCAAACCAAGCACAAAAAATAAAAATGTTAATTTCATAAGCCTTAAGCCTTTAGTCCAAAGGAAAGGTTTTCTCCTCCCACCATTTCGGATTTTTTTCATACTTTTACCATGATTTAGTTAATAAATTATTTATCATTTGCCGATGATAGATGCAAACCGGAAGTGTTGCCGCACTTCCGGTTTTTTATGCTAATCATCAACTTTTCTCATTCTTTCTTTATCTAGAATAAATTCAACAACATCGTTCTTTTGTACTGCCTTAATGGGGGCAATTCGCTCAATAATATGAATAATTTCGTCCAGAGGTTCGTTTTTTATTGTAAACGTAAAATGATACTCTTTTAATTCATCAGAATATTCAAATTCCTGATTGTACCTTTTTTCTAGGCGCTTAACCAACTCTTCGAGCGACTGATCATATATATTTATCATCCCTCCTTTCCACGAAGTATATCTACCCGTGTTCACAGAATTCACAGCCAATTTTCTATCAATTTTACTAAAACTTGCCAATTCTCCGGGATTCATTGAGTATTGAAAAGATGTAACTTCTGAACTAAGCAATTCCACTTTTCCTGACTCAAGTACCACATCAATTTTTTTAGATGTTGGATAAGCACTAACATTAAATTTTGTACCCAACACTTTTACTTGTAATTCGCCACTGCTGACAACCATCGGAATTTCTTCGTTTTTTGTTACCTGAAAATAAGCCTCACCGCTTAAAGTGACATTGCGGTTATTGGCAGCAAAAAAATTATTATACGATATTTCTGAACCCGAATTTAGCCATACTGTCGAACCATCTGGCAATTGCACTTTTGAAACCTGTCCGTTTTCTGCAACTACACTTGTAAAATACTCCTGAGTGGTTTTGTTCTGATCTACAATAAAATAAATTGCACTACCTAAACTCAACACAAAAAAGAAGATGGCAGCTACCTTAAAAAACAGTGTTGTTTTTCGTGAATTCTGCCACCCGTTGTAACTTTTTTGCAACATAAGATCCTGAATGACATTCCAGCTTTTTTCACTCCCTTTAGGAAGTTGCTGCCTTTCGAGACCTTTTTTCCAATCTAACTTATGACTATCAAATATTGTGCGGTTCTCTTTCTGACGCAACCATACCAGCAGTTTTACCTGTTCTGCTACTGTTGCGCAACCGTTTAAATATTTTGTAATAATGTTCTTCATATTGTTTTTCTAATAGGAGTACAATAAAAAAATTAAAACCCTACCTGCCTCTTCAGAAAAGTTTAAAATTTTTTGTTCAACGTTAAAAGAAATAACATACCCAAAGCAAATATTAACAGGCGGATGTTAAACAAATTGTTTCAGAAAAATAACTAAAAAACGGAGACAGGAATTGAGGCAGGGAACTTATTATTATTCCAAGATTAACGCAATTATAACTAATAATGCCGGGTATTGTTGAATCAATTTCTCACGTATCTGTTGTTTGGCTTTTGAGATATGTTTTTCAACCATTTTAATACTAATCCCCAGTTCTTCGGCCACTTGTTTTTGTTTTTTGCCTTCAATTTTACATTGGGTAAAAACCACTTTCATTTTTTCAGGAAGTTCATCTAATGCTTCTTTAAATGAATCTATTAACTGTTCTTCCAGACTTTTTTCTTCCTTTTCAGCCAAATCCAACTGATATAAAAACTGTAACTCTTCTACTTTCAGATTCTCAATATCAACCAAATCATTTTCCAGCTTTTGTTTTTTTAAAAAGTTCAGGCATTTGTTACGTAGAATAACGAACACATAACTTTCGATTGTGTTATCGGGTTTTAACGAGTTTTTATTATCCCAAAGCGAAATAAAAGTTTCCTGAATAATATCTTCTGCCTGGTTATCGTCTGAAACAAAAAGTTTGCAATACCCCTTTAACCTAGGATAAAGTATACGAAACACTTCCTTAAAAGTATCCGGATTTCCCCTTTTAAGATTTAGCTTTGTTTGAATATCAAACATGTATTCTAATTTATTGGCAAAACATAAAATTCCGCCAAATGTATAAAATAACACTAATATCACCACTAACTTCCGGCAATGATTACTCTGCCATTGTTATTTAGTATATTCTCTCAATGTTTTAGCAGTCAATAGCTACGGGGATAAATTATATTAGAAAATATGTTGAAAATGGTATTACTTATTTTTTCATCCATTTAAGTTCAGGCCAGGTTTCGGGGCCATCATTTTTCTGAGGTTCCCCTTTTGTACTGCGTCCATCTTTTACCATTTTACTTAATTCTGCTCTGAATTCTTCCACAATTTCAGGATGCTTATCCTGTATATTATTTTGTTCGCCAATGTCCTCATTCAAATTATAAAGTTGAACAGAAGGTAAGATATCAATCCCTTCAGAATTCGGACGAGGTGCAGACCATCCACCCGATCCCGGACAAAAATTCACTTTATAATTTCCTTTTCTATAGGCAAACGAACCATTGATCGAATGATGAACAATACTTTTACGGGTTTCGGTTTTAGAATCAACTCCCAATGCCGGAAGGAAACTGTAACTATCTTCTGCCACATTATCCATGTATTCCCGGCCAATAATATCGGCCACTGTAGCAAAAAGATCCGTAGTACATAACAACTGGTCTGATTTTCCTGGTTTTACTCTTTCGGGCCAACTAACAATATACGGTACCCGGTGACCTCCTTCAAAAATATCGGCTTTATGCCCTCTGAAGACATAACTTGGATCGTGACCTTTAGTTGCCAGTTGTTCGTAATCAGCTTGCGGAGAACAACCATTATCACTGGTAAATATAAGAACGGTATTCTCTGCTATTCCATTTTTTGCAAGAGCATCCATCACTTTGCCAACCACATCATCAACCATCATCACAAAGTCGCCATAAGGATTATCCAGTCCGCTTTTCCCCTTAAATTCTTCTGTTGGAAGAATGGGTGTATGAGGAGCCGGTAATGGCATATATATAAAAAACGGCTGGCTGTTTTGTGCATTTTCATTAATAAATCCCACTGTTTTTTGGGTTACATCAGGTAAAACCTGTTCATGTACAAAATCGTCAGAAGTCAGTCCTTTTCTCCACCAGGATTGTTTTTCTTCATTCACGGTATATTTCGTTGGAACCATGGTTGGCATCCCGTTTTCAACCCACACATAAGGAGCCATATCTAACGAACCACAAAAACCAAAACTGTAATCAAAGCCATGAGTATCCGGACCATTTTTTACAGGTTTTGAAAAGTCCACATTTGGCCTTGCGTTTAAATTATTCTTGCCTTCTTCGTCTTCTTCAGTAATATTCCAGTCCCAGCCCAAATGCCATTTCCCAATATAAGCTGTTTTATAACCGTTGTCTTTTAAAAATCCGGCTACGGTAGTTCTGTCTTGCGCTATCAGCGATTTGCTATAACCACTTAAAACCCCCTTTTTTAATGTAGAGCGCCAGTTGTACCGCCCGGTTAAAATACCATAGCGAGTTGGTGTACACACTGCAGAACTTGTATGTGCATCGGTAAAGAGTACTCCTTCTTCCGCTAATTTATCGATAAATGGTGTATTAATTTTTGAATTCTCGTTATAACACGAAACATCTCCGTATCCCAAATCATCAGCCAGAATAAAAACTATATTAGGTTTCGTTTCTTGTTTTTGAGCCTCGTTTACACATCCGCTCAGTAAAAAAATAAGTAACAAGAAACTTAGTGAACTTTTTAGTTGCATGGTATTGGTTTTTAAATTGTTGTTTTTAGAAAAAAGTTTGCTAATTATTAAAGTTCATTCATTTTGAACTTCAAAATCCCTACAAAGAAAATTATTTAATAATTCCTATCAAAAATTAAAATTATTTAATTATCCAACTCAGCACAGTTTTTTTTAGGATGTAAAACTCATAAGCTTGTATTTTATATGCTTGAATAAGTTAAAAATCCATGTTCTTTGGGCAAAATCTTATCTTGATATTAACATATAAAAATTGTATTTTCAATGCATTTATGGGCTACTATCTCTCAAGTTGATAACCTACGATAAAAAGAGTCCGGCATTTTAACTGTAAACCTGAATTAATGAAAACGAAATAGAATCAGATACCTTATAAAACCAACATAAACATAATGAACAAAACTGAAATTAGAAGCTTACGCGACGAGGCATTTTATCATTTAACAACCGAACTTTTACCCTTTTGGACCGACAGGATGAAAGATGAGATAAACGGCGGATTTATAACTCATTTCGACCAACAGGGAAATGACACAGGTGAAGATGAAAAATCATTAATAGCCCAAACCCGTTGTCTTTACACAGTAGCTTCAGCACATCGGGCCGGATACGGAAACAGCGAACTGGCTGAATTGGCCAAATATGGAGTTGATTTCCTAATCGATAAGATGTGGGATAAAAAACATGGCGGTTTTTACTGGATGGTAGACCGAAAAGGGAATGTAAAAATTGACCGGAAAATTATTTATGGCCATAGTTTTGCTATTTATTCGCTAAGTGAATATACGCTGGCTACGGGAGATCAACGCGGAATAGAATATGCCGAAAAGATTTTTGACATGATTCAGAAGTATTGTGTTGACAGCCGTTATGGCGGATACTGGGAAATGTTTCACCGCGACTGGACACTGTGTGGACCGGGAAGCCAGGGAGGCGACAGAAAAACACTGGATGTACACATGCACTTAATGGAAGCACTTACCACATTATACGAGTGCTCGGGGAAAGAAGTACATCGCCGAAAATTACTCGAGGTTATCGACCTGCTGCTAAATGTTATCAATCATCCGAAATACAAAACAGGAATTCCGCAATTCTTTAAAGACTGGTCCATTGCCCCACAAATTAAATTTGATATTATTTGGGGTTGGGATCGTTTTTCGGAGGAAGGACAAAAAGGAAATGCCACCGACAATACCTGTTATGGTCATAATGCCGAATTTGCCTGGCTATTGCTTCATGCTTTCGACATTCTGAAAACCAATCCGGCCACCGAGGCTGATACCTTCAAAATTATTTTTGACCATACCGTTAACAATGGAATTGACACCGAATATGGTGGAGTTTATGTTGAAGGTCCGCACTCGGGAGGAGTTTACGATCGGGAAAAAGAATTCTGGCAGCAAGCCGAGGTTTTGATAGGGCTACTGGATGGCGTACTTCTTTTTAAGAATGCAAAATACTGGGAAGCTTATAAAAATGTACACCGTTTTGTGTTCGACAAAGTAATCAATAAGGGTGTTGGAGAATGGTATCCTTTGCTTTCAAGAAAAGGTGAACCCATTTGGACACATATGGGGCACTCCTGGAAAATCAATTACCACACGGTTCGCTCCATGATTCAGAGTATTCAAAGGCTGGATAAATTAATAAATATCTACCAGTAAAATTTAGCATTTCATTAACGATTATAACAAATCCGGAATAACCGGAAACACAAAACCAGACCAATACTATGAATCTATCACTCACCCTGTTCGACTGGACTGTTCTGATACTTGTTATGGTTACAAGTCTTTCGTTTGGATTAATAATGGCTTACCGCAAAAATGCCGGACAAAGCAGCAGTAACTTTTTTCTGGGTGGGCGATCGATAAAATGGCCGGTAATTGGGGCTTCGCTGTTTGCTACCAACATTGGAGCCGAGCATTTGGTTGGCCTCTCTGGCGATTCGTACCGATATGGTCTTTCAGCGGGTTCAGTGGAGCTAACCTGTGCCATCACTCTAGGATTTGCCTGTGCCATTTTGTTCCCCTATTACATGAAAAATAAGATATACACGATTCCTGAATTTCTGGAATTGAGGTATAATCGAAAAGCCCGGATATTTTTCTCCGGTTTGATGCTTATTATCAGTGTAATGACAAAACTTGCCTTTACTTTATTTGCCGGAGCTTTGGTTATGAATAGTATTCTTGGGTGGGATGTAATGACTACTGCTTTCTATATTGGAATGATTGTGGCCGTTTTTACAATTATTGGGGGATTTACTGCTGTGGCTTATTCCGACACAATACAGGTTGTACTCATGATTGCAGGTGCTGCAGCTATGTTGTTTATCGGCCTGGATAAAGTAGGCGGATGGGGCGGATTAATGGAAAAAGCACCCGAAATGATGAGTATAGCTGCACCTTATGACGATCCTGTTTATCCATTTTGGGGAATACTGGCAACCGCATTTTACGCCGGTATATTTTATTGGGGAATCGACCAGGTTAATGTGCAACGTGTGCTTTCGGCCCCCAATATCAAACAAGCCCGCTGGGGATCGATGTTTGCCGTATTGTTAAAACTGTTTCCCATATTTCTTTTTGCTGTTCCCGGAGTAATTGCTTTCGCCTTGTTCCCCGGTGAATTGTCTGGGGAAGAATCGAAACAAACTTTTGTTCTGCTTCTGAACAATCTACTTCCGAGCGGGTTACGCGGCCTAATGCTGGCCTCACTTATTGCAGCTCTGATAACCTCATTAATTGCCGTTTTAAACTCCGTTTCAACACTGGTAGTACGTGATTTTATCGTAGAATTTCATTCCCCCATTTCAGAAAAAAAACAAGTCACACTAGGACGTTATATTATCCTGGTTGTGACTTTACTCGGGATTGGAGCAACCTACCTGGTTTATAAAAATGAGGAAGGTTTGTACAAATACCTGCAAACCATAACCGCCTATCTTGTAATTCCGGTTTTCCCGGCAATATTTTTTGGCATTGCAAGTAAAAAAGTTACTCTAAAAGGTGCGGGTTACTCTGTTTTGGTTGGGATAGTTTTATCAACCATATTTGTGATAGATCAGTTACTGGGAGCCGAAACAGGTAAGGAAATTTTCCCGTTTTTGCATCATAAATTAACACTGAATTTCGGATACCGGGGACTTTGGGCTGAAATTCTAATTACCATGGTACTTTTTGGCGTATCTTATTTTACCGAAAAAACAGCGCCGGAGAAACTGGAAAAAACAACGATAAATTATTCAAAACGAATAGCAAAATTTGAAGGGATTTACGACTGGAGACTCCACCTGGCAATATTATCAGGAATAACTATTTTCTTGTATATCTGGTTGTCGTAACTAAAATAAATAAAGCTTTTTCATTCTAAATCTGGTAGTACGAAACAATACCGGAAGATAAAACAGAAACTCATTGTTTGTGCTTGATTCTAACCTTATTCTGCTCTGTTTTGGGAATAGTATTATTATATATCCATCCCAAACTTAGCCGTGTAATTTGTGTAGTTTCCAACCCATTTGATTTTTTCCTGTTTCCGGCACAATGTCCCAGTAACACATAATCTCCCACAAAATCGATTGCCGTGTAACAATACCAACCATCCGGATCACTTTCAATGGTTTTCTCCTTTATCCAGTTTTTACCTTCATCGTGCGAAATGGCCAGGTTAAATGGTGTTCTTTTCCCTCCGTTTTTTTCTTCCTCAAAATTATTATTCCAAACAAGCAATAAATCATTGGTTTGAGGAATACGTTTTATTGAAGCAGGAGAAAGTGGTGATTTTATGTTACCTGACTCAACAGACGTCCAGGTTTCGCAATTATCGCGGGAATAGGAAATATACTGTGTTCCAGCATCCGTTCGACAAAAAAGCAGAACACGATTGTCGTTTAATTCAATTATTCCCGGCTCCTGTAATTTCACATTGGTCTCGTTCGGAACATGCGTACTTTCTTCCCATGACCCTCCATTATCGTCGGAAAAATAACAACTGATTATGCCGGTATCAAATCTTCTGTTTTCTGGTGTGTTGTGCTGTGAAACAGGAAGAACAATACGCCCGTTTTCCAACTGAATAACTCTGTCGTTATTTAACACATAATATCCCGGTTCATTAATACATGGTTTGGCCGGTCCCCATGTTTTTGCTTCGTCAGTTGATATTCTCATAAATGGAATACAGTCTGTTCCTGAGTTTTTACGAAGATAAAACAAGGCAATTCTTCCATCTTTCAGTCGTAACAATGATACCGACATTATATTCATAGTGCCTTCGTTAGCAATAACCTCTTTATCTTCTTTGCTCCATGTTTTTCCCTTATCATCCGAAAACCGGCTAACCAAGTGTGCCGTTGCATGGTCGCCCGCTCCTCCCGTAAATTTTGTATAAATAAACAAAATACGACCATCTTTTAAACGAATAAAATCACCTTCGCTGTTTCGGGGATTATCGGGAGCCGGTTCAAGGCGTAAAACAATTTCCTTATTCATTCCACTATCGTTCCTGACCAACCTGTTGTTGCAACTTAGAAACAGTACTGCTATTAAAAGAATTGAAAATATAGATCTCATAACGGTTAATATATTCAGTTAAATAATTTTTCTGCTACCATCCCATCCACAATTTCAGCATTAATAATATAGGTTTTATACAGAACACTATGGTACCGAATCGGCCCGACAGTTATTACAAATAACAATTTTCGGATCATGCTAATTTACTTTTTTCGAGGTACACCAAATTCGTGAACGCGCAGGCATTTCTATTTCCAGTATGTCCCCGTTTGTTCCCAAGATATTCCCGGTAAATTTGTCTATAAAGCCGGTATTTTCCTTTAGTTGAACTCCAACAGTTATTTTCTCTCTGTTATAATTATGAAGTACAAAACTGCCGTCGGACAAGTGCTGGAAAGTCACCCGTGAAAGAGCATTTAATACAGGCTCATTCTCCGAATAAAAAGCATTCCGAATTGTATTTGCCCATTCCATTGGTACTTCAAGCAATCCCAACTCTCTGGGGCAAAGAAGAACCTCACTCACAGCATCAAAATCTTCTTGCGAAAAAGTATGCGTATTTAGTACACATATACTTTTGTTTTCATTTTGAACCAAGAAGGCACTACCCTCTGGATCTCCTGTTTGCAATACAATCTTTCCTCCCTTATCTGTAATTATTTTATAATCCATACACAGAGAGAATGGTAATTGTTCCCTTTCTCCGTTGTTTAGTATTGATTTTGTTTCTGTTTTTTCAGGTGATACAGGCCATTTAATATTGGCCAGCCGAGCCAGTTTTTCACCTCCTTTTGCATGGTTAAGAAAACCTGTGGTTAGAATGAGTTTTGCACCATTTTCAAGTGAGTGAATTGCCTTGTCGACTACTGCACTATCTTTAGCTGCTTGTGTTGGCAGAAAAATTACACTGGCATTGTCCGGATATTTTGAGTCAGGAACTAGTGAGACACCAAACATCCCGATATAATCCATCAGATACAAATCACCTCCGGCATCGCTGTTTGGCGGTTTGTACCCCACCACTCCCTGAACCGGATTTTGGGCTACGATTACTGCAAGATCTGCCAATTTTTTAAAATCCTGCCGAAGCAAATGATGACCGGAATGTCCCGTTATAAAACTCGAAAGATTAAATATAACCAGCTCCTGTGCACCTGCCAAAACCGATTGATATGCTTGTTCTATAAAGTCCAGGTCACTGCAGTCGCCGTGATCAAACCATGCACCGCCAATTTTATTCCCCGATAACGTTTTGATCCAACGATAGTTGATAAATCCTTCATAGGGTTGTACAAAACCATAACGCTGGGTGTATTGACCACGAGTTTCGGTACCAACCCACACTCCGTCAAATAAATTCGGTTTGGTTGCAACATCATATCCCAAAAGGTGAAAACGATCGTACCATTGCGGAAATTTAATAACCATTTTTATATCAGGATTTATAGCTTTTGCCGGCTCAATAAAAACAGTCTGAGCCAAATCGGTTAGCAAAGAACGACGATACTCTGACCAACTCTCTTCTCCCTTTGCCTGTTTCGATTCCCTACTGGTATCAGCAGTACACAAAAAATCATCGATTATGAATGTGTCAAAAACGGGAGCAACACCTTCCATTACTTTTCGAAGATCGTTCCTGGTTTTCGCATTTTGCCAGTTAAACCATCCTAAGGTTCCTTCCTGTTTTACACCAAAATCGCCTCCCGGAACAGTTGCAATTCCGCCAACCACTTCAAATCCATTTTGTTGGAGAAACTGAACGCATTCTTTCATAAAACCTGGAGAGATAACCAAGCCGCTACGATATACTTCCATGTAAATTTTAGTAATCCCGTTGCAACGAAGCAGCGAAATCACTTCTCGTTTTCCCTCTTCTGTGGAAAACATTTTATTTACTGTGTGTGCTGTTACATACACACTAAGAGCCAGATCATGTTTTCTTGAAAGTGCATAATTCCAAACATCGCTATTAACGTTTCTTTCAGAGGTACAACTTTGAAATGAAACGATCGCAATAATCAAAAATGCAATGGTTCTTACTATTTTCATATTCCTGATTTTACAAAAATTATGGTTTCCCTATTTCAACCTTCCAAGCGGAAAGTTCAACCTAATATTGATTTTTATGATGGTTCTAAATCATCTGTAGCCTACAAACCAGTTGCTATACAGTTCAGCTTCCAGCCAACAATTTTTGATACAGGGCAAGTAAAAAGTCGCGATTGTCAGCCGTAAGATAATGCATCTCGCCTCCCATTCGATGAAATGTTTTGCAATAACGCAGATAGTAGGCCGGATTATCCATTGGCGGCTCTCCGTCTTTATCCCAATCCCAATCCGATTCCGCTAAATCAACAATCAACATATAATGATTATCGATATGACTTCCGTTTTTTATTTCGATATTCTGAGACATGGAAAGTGACTTCTCAAAAATCATTGGCGACATAACAGCCGATCCCACCGACATATAAACTCCATCTTCCAGATTGCTCACACTATAGGCAAAACTCAGAAAATCGTTTAAGGCTGTTCGTCCAATCGCTGCACCATGATTCATCGGATGGTTGTATATAATATCGTGCCCAAACATGGGATGCCCTGTAAACGGTATTTTTAAAGCATAAGCATTTCCCTGAACCGAGTATTTTTTGTAAGGATGCGGAATTCTCATAAAACCGGGAGTAAGATTAAACTGATTAATAACTCCCGCCAAATCAATAGCTGCAGCTGCTGTTTCCGGCTCCGCATCCATCTTTTCTTTCGCCAGTTCGTAAAGAAATGAAGGCTCCGGAATTTGTAAGCCTTCAATATGTATCATTTTCCCAACAGCCTCGCCATACCCTAATCCTTCGTAAGCCCCAACAACAATGGCCAGATTAATATAAAATCCTGTATTGTCCCAGATACCAAACTGCCCCAAATCAACATTTTCACGAACATCTTCGCTCGATTTACCCTGAAAGGCAAATTCCCAGTCGTGAATAATACCTGCTCCGTTTGTAGCCAGATGTGTTATCCAGCCTTCCTTCATTAATGCAATAAGTGTAGGTGACATTCCATTTTTTATGGTATGTGCTCCAAAAGTCAGCATACATGACCGGTTCTGAATTCTGGCCTTTCGAATGCGCTGAACAGTTTTATTGATGAGTTTATTTGCCTGTTCTGAAAAAGGATGTGGCAGCTGATCTGTGGGAACATTATCCCTTTCTATATATACCTTATTTTTTCTTTCAGAAAGCTTTTTTATGTCGAGCGCTGCTCTGTCGAATTTTGGATATGGCATTGGGTTTAATCTTTAATATTTAAAAGTTCGAGTAACCTTGGAAGTTGCGAAAAGTCGGGTACAATTATATCGGCACCTGCTTTTATAAGGCGGGTACGTTTACTTTCGTTTAAACTGTAACGTTTTACTTCGTTACTGGCAATACCAACTGTTATCCCACCCCTTTTTCGGGTTTCGCGAATTTCAACCGGGCCATCGCCAAAGGCAATTATTTGTCCGTTACCCGAATCGCCAATGTCATTTAAAATACGATCGAGCACCATTTTTTTTGCTTCCTTTGTTACATCGCCAACAGCACCGTAAATTCCCCCTTCAAACAGATGATCGTATCCCAAAATCCGGGCTTCATTTTTTACATCATCCTCATCGGTTCCGCTTGCCAGGTAAAGTGTTACTCCTTTCCGGTATAACGCTTCCAGCAGTTTAACAGCATTTTTCAGGGTAAAATCGTCTAAAGCCAGTTCTCCGCGTTCAATCTTGGCCTCGCGTTCTCTTACCATTTTTAAAAGCTCGTTGTTATAAATTTCTTTATACCCAAATTCATCCAAAATCTGGTCATCTTCAACACATCCAAATTCTTTTACCAGTTCAACCAACCCTTTCATTTGCACAAGCGTTTGAATTCCGGTTGTTTTATCAATAAATTCAACAACCCGGGTATGGACTTTATGATAGAGTGCTTCATCTGCATCATGAAAATGTTCACCCAAAATAGCTTTCATCATCATGGGTTGCATAATGTGTTCCCAGCCCTCACGGAGTGTTGAAATTGTACCGTCGTGATCGAAAATGGCATGGCTAACCTGCGGAGCTTTCTCAAATTCGTTGATAATTTCTATTTCAGAATTATTCCAGTAGCTGGCATGCCTGATATCTTCGGCTAACTCAGGAGTATAAATAAAATCGGGATCCGTTCCAATCTGAAGAATTTCTTCGGCCGATGCCGTACCGGTCTGAAACAATTTCTGAACAGTTACACCTGCCACATAACTCCCCATTTCGGCAGCATCAGCCATTGAATATCCGGCTGCCAGAGTTGATGCAGCACCGGCAAGATAACTATCACCTGCGCCAACGGTGTCCACTTTCGAAATAATCATTAATCCGTAAATATCCTTAACCCCATTGGAATCGACAATAACAGAACCTCGTTCGCCGCGGGTGATAAACAATGGTTTACCAAACTTTTCAAACAAGAAAAGGGCCGCCGTTTTTACTTCAGAATGAAGCACAACATCCGTAACATCTTTTTCGAGTCCGAATAAACGTGCAGCTTCTGTATCATTCATTTTTCGGTATGAACCATCGTAATAATCGTTGTAGTTCCGACTATCGGTTATAAAAACCGTTTCCGGGAAACTTTGAATTACTTTTACCAGCTCCGCTTTAAAATATTCGGTATGAATACCTGACAGAACCTGTTGATTAATAATTACCAAATCGACATCAGGAATATCTCTTTTAAGTTTTTGAATTAACAGGTCGGCCGTGTTTACAGATAGCTGGTTAAAATTACCAAAATCAATACGTCCTTCTTCAAAATCTCCCACGTACGGTTTTGTATATACATGAGTAGACCAGTCTTCTTCCTGAATTAACAGATTATTGGGATTAATTCCTGATTCGTGCATAATTTTCACCATTTCACTTCCATACGGATCGCTGCCAATTACACCATAAGCACGCACATCTTTTATTCCCATTGCTGCCAGGTTATTGGTAACATTTCCGGCTCCGCCCAACGAGTACCTTTGTTCTTTTACGGGTCTTGTTTTTTGGCCTGTTTCAATGGATATTTCACTTTTCGATTCATCGATGAACCAATATGCATCAAGACAAAAATCGCCAACTACAGCAATTTTTACTGTGCTTATGTCTTGTAATACGTTTTGTAATTTTTCTTTTTTCATCGGTTTACCCTTGATTTTTGTTGGTTATTAACACTCTATTTTGTCATTGAAGGCGGTGCAGCATTTTTATCACTCCCCCATTTTTTATTCGGTTCGGTGCCCATTTTAAACACTATTTTGCCTCCGTTATATATTTTATCGTGACTAAACCAGGGCTGATCCAGAGTAATTCCGTCGATTGTAGCAGAATGAATGTATCGGTTGTCTTTGGAATTATTCTCCGATTCAATACTGAAAATATCTGCGCCGTAATATTTTTTATCGAGATGTATGGTAATTTTGCTGAATTCAGGGCTCCCAATACAATATACATTCTGCCCCGGAGCAACCGGATAAAATCCCATAGAGCTTAATACATACCAGGCCGACATTTGTCCCATATCTTCATTTCCACACAGACCATCGGGGCCTGAGTGATACAATTCGTCCATTACTTTTCGGGCCAGTTCCTGTGATTTCCAAGGGGCACCTGCGTAATTATACAAGTACAAAGTATGGTGACTGGGTTCATTTCCATGCGCATATTGTCCTATTAGTCCGGTTACATCCGATACCGTTTCCTGTACTTCAGAACTCATTGTAAAAAGGGTATCCAGTTTACTTATAAAAGGCTGTCTTCCTCCTTCAAAGTCGATTAGTCCCTGAACATCGTGAGGAACAAACCACGTATATTGCCATGCATTTGCTTCTGTATAATGCCGCTGATCTCCATGACCCACAAATGTAGGATTAAAAGGAACCTGCCATTTTCCATCATTATCTTTCGGGCGGGCCAGTCCGGTTTCCGAATCCATCAGATTCTTGTAACTGGCAGCTCTCTGCATAAACAACTTATAATCATCCTCTTTCCCAAGCTCCTTTGCGATTTGGGCAATACACCAGTCGTTATAAGCATACTCCAAAGTTCTCGATACCGATTCTCTTACTTTATCGTAAGGAAGATATCCATTTTTCATGTAGTAGTCTAAACCAATTCTTCCTTTTGAACGATGATCGGCTGATGGAATTTCCATTGCATTTTTCTTTACCGCTTCATAAGCTTTTTCACTATCAAAATCAGCAATTCCTTTTTTTAATGCATCGGCAATGGCTGCAACCGGATGGTCGCCAATCATATCGTTGGTATAACTGTTTCCAAATTGCTGAGGCGTTGGTAGCCAGCCACCTTGTTCGTATTGGGCCAGCATTGTACGTATAGCATTTATATTTCGTTGCGGGTCAATAAGCGTAAGCAATGGCATTTCTGCCCGATGTGTGTCCCACAACGAAAAATCGCTTAAATAGGTAAAATCTTTGGCTACATGTATTTGGTTATCCAAACCTGTATATTTTCCATCCACATCGCTGAATATGGCTGGAAAAAGCAATGAATGATACAAAGCAGTGTAAAAAGTTACCTTTTTGTTTTTGTTATATAACTCGTTATTTGCCTCAGATGCTTCAACTTCAATTTTACTTAAAACATCGTTCCACTTTTGCTCTGCATTTTGTTTTGTTTCATTAAAATTCCATCCGGGAATTTCAGTATCCAGATTTAAACGTGCCTGCTCAATACTTGTGTACGAAATACCAACTTTAACTTCAATTGTTTCATTTTCTTCAACCTTATAATTAACAAACGCCCCCAAATAAGAACCTGAATCTTCCTTTGAACCGGATTTAATATTTTCACCGTTCCAGGTACCGCTTGTATCGAAGGGGCGGCTAAAGCGGGCACAGAAATATACGTTCTTATGTTTTACAAATCCGTGGGAATAACGATGCCCGACAATTTCAGTGTCGCTGATAATTTTAACTTCGCTGGTTCGTCGATACGAGTTACGGATACCATGACCTGCATCCAGCACAATATGAGAAGGTCCTGCCTCAGAAAAGGTATATCGATGAAATCCGGCACGTTCTGTTACTGTTAATTCTGCCTGCACAGCGTAATCGTCTAAAAAAACGGAATAATAACCTGGCGAAGCTGTTTCACTGTCGTGCGAGAAACGCGAGCGATATCCCTCATCCGGATTTTCCTTACTTCCGGGCACAACCTGAAGTTTTCCGGTTGTTGGCATTAGCAGAATGTCTCCCCAATCTCCTGCACCCATTCCACTCCGATGCAAGTGACTAAAACCCATAACAGAATTATCGCTGTAATGATATCCCGAGCACCAATCCCATCCTTCTACACCGGTATCAGGACTTAATTGCACCATTCCGCCGGGCAAGGCAGCACCGGGAAAAGTATGCCCATGATAATCAGTTCCAATAAAAGGATCGACATAATCAACTGGATTAAATTCGGTCTTCAACGGAATACATCCCGTTCCAACCACACTTGCAACGACTACTGAAATTATGATTTTTATTTTTTTATACATTATAATTGGTTTAAGTTATTTCTTATTCAGATTATTCTATCATACTTCTTCCAGTACATTTGTTTCGGTTATATTTCCGGTAGTTGAGTTTATCCTAAGGGTTTTAATTTCGCAGGGATTAAAGTTCCCTTTCCATGTACGACCTGCAAAACGGAAATCGAATGATGCAGAAGTTGAAACTCCTGAAGTCTCTACACAACGAATAACCAAATCATTATTATCCTCTGCCTGCTTAATTGCTGCAACAATGACATTTGGCTTATCCACTGCAAGCAGCGAATCTGATTTTGCCAGTTTTCCTCCGTGAATTCCCTGGTAAATACAAATTGGAGGAGCCATAAATTCTTCGGATAAACGAGTCACCTTACTTTCAATCCACGAATTGTTATGAGGAATAAGCTGCATACGGAAATTATGAATTCCCTGATCCATCCAGCGATAAGTATTTTCTGCATTTAATTTTTTAGGCCTGTGATGAGCAAAAACAGCAGCGCGGGCCACTGAAATACGCATATCGTTTCCATTTACACTGTACCCGTATTTGGCATCGTTTATTACTGTCAACCCGTATGTATCTCCGTTTTGTTTTCCCGTCAGATCGATCCACCGCTGTCCCGGATTTTCATCTCCGTTGGTTGCACGCATAATATGCCCATACGGCACTTCATAAGTTGCAGTAGGTGACTCGATATTTACAGGGAATGAGAATTTCAGCATTTTCAGTTGCTCATGCCAGTCAAGCGAAACATCTGCTTCTATCGTTTTTGAACCTTTGGCTAATGCCCAGTCGGTAGTTAGTTTCGAATCTCCGTACGAACTCACAACCCGAATAATGCCTTTAACCGGCCCCTCCTGAATAACCTGTATTTTGGCATTTCCAAAAGCACCGATTTCATCCGAAAAAGCCTTTACTCCGTGGCTCCATGTATCACTGGGATCGTCTATTACAACAGCCTTACAACCTCCTGTTCCTCCGGCAAAAACTTCACTTCCGGATTGTTTATCCAGAATACCAATCTCCCCATCGCTTGAAAAACTGATTTTATAAAACTCATTTTCAAGAGTATTGACACCTGCTATCACTCCATTTTCTACCGATGGAGAATCAGCATCCAAAAGTCGGACCTGCCGGTAACCCAATGGTGGTAACGTTACTTCTGTTATCAGCTTTTTGCGGCTTCCGGTTTCTGTGGTTCCCGCTGCCCACTGATGTGGCAGAGGATTACCCTTTTCGTCTTCCACCCTCGATGATTGATGCCTGTCATTCCAGTTAAAGTCATATTCCACTATTTTCTTTGTTTCCCAGGCATGTGGATTAAAAACAACCATGTATTCGGAATTCGGATCTTCAGCAGGAATTTGCCATTCCAACTTTTGGATGGCTTTGTACGTTGCCTGACGCGCTGTATCTAAAGCAAAACCATACCCTTCGCGGGCAGAATCGGAATGTTCCGGCAATGAAGTTCCGGCCAGACTGTCATGAAACTGCAGGAACAATACACGATGCCAGGCAGAGGTAAATTCATCTTTTGGATATTTTGCTCCCCATGCCAGTGAACCTAAAACAGCCAGTTTTTCTGCTGTAATCAAGGCAGCTTCCGACAGTCGGTTTCCTTTTTTAATATCCAGTTCCGCCGTATAACAGCCTTGTGCATGATGTTGTAAATCGTCTTTAACAGTTGGCAGTTTAAGATCCGACTTATCAATCTCATCAAAATAACGTTCCATGGTGCTAAAAAATACTTTAGGTGCGTCTTCTTGGATTTTTAGCTCTTCTATGGATTTTATATTTTCTTTGGTGGCTCCACCACCATGATCTCCCGCCCCGTAATAAGCCATAAAACTTTTCATGGGCTGATTTTGAAAACGTTCCAAAACCTGGTTAACACGTCGGTTCACGGGTTGTGTTTCATTATAACTAATAGGAATCCGGTAAGTCAATACTTTTGATCCGTCGGGGCTTTCCCACCAAAACAAATCGGCCGGTATTTTTTTTTCATGCGGACCGGGACGCATAAAAACATAATGTTTCATCCCCTGAAGATTCAGAATCTGCGGTAAAGTTCCGGCGTGTCCAAAGGAATCGGGATTGAAGGCAATTTTAGCTTTGCGACCTACTAATCGTTCAAAGGTTTTTTGTCCGTACAGCCCCTGCCTCACCATGGCTTCTCCTCCGGGAATATTCACATCGGGTTCTACCCACCAGCCACCAACAATGTTCCAGCGGCCTTCATCAACCCGCTTCCTTATTTCTTTCATCATTTCAGGGTCATTTTCTTCTACCCATTGATAAAATTGGGCCGAACTTGCCACAAAAGCAAAATCAGGTGTTTCGTTCATACGGTCAAGAGCAGAGCGGAAAGTACTGTGAACCACGGAAATTCCCTCAGACCATGGCCACAGCCAAACCGGATCGATATGTGCATGACCAATCATGTGAAAACTGTAATCAGCAGCATTGGCAGGCCAGGAGCTTTGCCCGTTTCCAGTACCGGCAAGCATGGTATTAAACGGAGCAAATGCCAAAACTGCCGTTCCGGCAGCTGTTCGGTTAAGAAAATCTCTTCTTGAAAGAGAAGAATCAGTTTTAGATGAGTCCTTTTTCATACTATTTCTGTTTTATTGCTTTTTTGAATTTATTCTTAGTCAGTGATTATTAAACAATTCATTTTCAATCATCATGCAAATTGTGTGATAAACAGGTAGATGTAGTTCCTGAACATATGCTGTACGTTTCTCAGGAACATTAATCAGCACATCACAAAACTTTCTCATTTGTCCCCCCGAATCTCCGGTCATCGCAATAGTTTTCAACCCTTTTGCTCTGGCTACAATTAATGCATCTATTACATTTTGAGAATTGCCGGAGGTACTCAAACCAAGTAAAACATCACCTTTTTGCCCTAACCCGGTAACCTGCTGAGCATAAATCATATCCCCATCAATATCGTTAGCTATGGCAGTAATCAGTGCGTTATGTGCCGTAAGCGAAATAGCAGGTAATCCTTGTTGCAATTCCCGGGCCAGCCGGGTTCCACGCTCATATGAAATATCCCCTAATTTTTGCTGAAGTTCAGAATTAAGCGGACGATGACCTTCAAAGCTTTTCATTAATTCTCCAACAATATGGTCGGCATCCGAACAACTTCCTCCATTCCCGCAAACCAATAGTTTCCCTCCGTTTTTAAATGTTCCGGTTATTAAATCTACCGCATTATTTATAGCGTCCTCCTGATGTTTCAAATTGCTATATCGGTTTAGCAATTGTTGTAAAAAAGTATTCTCCTTCATTTTCTGCTTTCATTAAAATTTCTTTTCATAAAGCGCTACGCAAAGAGCAGCAAAATCGCCAATGGATTCTCCAAGTTGTGCCGGTTTAATCCGGCAAACATCTACTGCCGACGGAATAGCTTCTTTGGCTAAAACTTTGTCTACATGCGGTTTAAATAAAGATTCATTTCTGGCATAAATACTTCCAATAACAATGCACTCCGGGTTAATTATATCAATTAACACCGCTAGTCCACGCCCCAGATATTCTGCCGATATTTTAATAATTTCATTGGCAACAACATCACCATTGTTGGCAGCATTTGCCACTTGTTTAGCCGTTAAATAATTTGTTTCGTCGGCAGTTGAACAAAAGGCAACCGACTCTCCCTTTGCCAGTTTTTCTGAAACGACAGCCTTTGCCAACTGTGCAATACCACCACCGCTACAAAATCCCTCGAATGAACCGGCTTTTCCAAAACCTACCGGTCCGTCTTTAGCTAAACGAATATGACCAACCTCACCTCCCAGATCGTTGGTACCTGCATAAAGCTGTCCGTTTAAAACCAAACCTGCCCCCATTCCCGTACCAAATGTCAGAAATATCATATTTTCCGTACCTTTTCCTGCCCCCATCAACCATTCGGCCAATGCACAGGCATTGGCATCGTTTTGTATAGCTGTTGGTACACCATACTTTTTACTAAATATTTCCACGATAGGAACATTATCCCAGCCCGGAAGATTTGGTGGCGAATAGATGACACCTTTTTTAGAATCGAGTGGTCCACCACAACTAATTCCAATTTGTTTAAGATTCTCTCTGGGATATTTCAAAAACAGTTCTTCAATATTCCGGTGAAATTCATTTAAAATTTCAAGATACCCCCTTTCTGTCCTGGTTTCAAACTGTACCTTCTGGTGAATCCTGAATTCCTTATCACCGATTACAATAGCACACTTAGTACCCCCAATATCTATACCTATGAAATATTCTTGTATTTCCTTTGTCATTTCGTAGAATTCTTTATTAAATCGATTTAGCTAAATTATAAAAATTATTTTACACTTGAATTTCTGATTACAAATTTTGTTTCCAACGTGATTTGACGCAGCTCTTTTTTCTTCCTTTTATCTGCCATTTCTTCTAAAAGAACTTTTACTGAATGCCACCCGATTTCAACCAGTGGCTGAGCAATGGCTGTTATAGTAGGCCTACTAATTTTATAAGCATCTATATCGTCGAAACTAACAACTGCAATATCTTCCGGAATTTTCAGATTTAACGAATGTAAACACTGAATCCCCCTTACCCCTACTTTACTTGTGGTAAAAAGAATCGCATCTACTTTACTTTCTTCAACCGAGGTTAATTCTTTTATAGCATTCATTACATCGGTTATCTCATGCGAGAAAGGCAAAATTTTTATCAAATTCTCGTCTATCTCCATTGATGCATCTGTCAATGCCTTTTTATAGCCTTTCAAACGATTGTCCATGGTCAGCATTCCCGGAATTGTAGTAATACAGGCAATTCTCTTACAACCATTTTTAATTAGATGTTCTGTTCCCTGGTATGATGCTTTTAAATTATCAACAACTACCCAATTCGATTCAATTTCGGTGAAATACCGGTCGATTAAAACAAAGGGTGTTTTGCTTTTTTTAAGTTGTTTAATTTGTTCTTCGCTGCCATTGGGTGGAGAAATAATAAAACCATCAACTTGTCCTTGTTGCAACATTTCTATCTGTTGAGTCGCATTTACGGCCTTTTCGTCTGAACTACAAAACATTACCCGGTACCCATGTTTGGCTGCCTCACGTTCAATTTCCCGTCCTAATTTTCCAAAAAACGGGTTGGCAATGTCGGCAATAATTAATCCAATGGTATTGGTTTTTCCGGTTCTTAATCCTTTCGCTATCTGATTTGGTTTGTAGTTTAATTCTTTGGCCAGCATTACAACTCTTTTTTGTACATCTTGGCTAATGCGGTACTCTTTCCCCTTTCCATTCAGAACAAGTGAAACCAGCGTTTTTGAAACACCTAACTGCTGAGCTATATCGTTTAACGAAGTTTTTTTCATTTTTTAAACTGCCAAATCATCATTTAATAAATCAAAAATAATATTTTATACATAAGAATACTTCATAAAAATTGGCTCTACCTAATTAGATATTATTTATTTCATCTGAAACAGGCTTATTGCTGGAACATCTTGTTTTTCTATACCTGGGCCTGCATATTGAACCCGAAGAAACAAACCTCCTCCGGCCTGAAAATATTTTACGAGAACTGGATAAAAACCTTTCTTTAAATATATTTTTCCGTTTTTTTCCAAATCAGCTCCATGCAGTCCATCGTGATTGATAACCAACCTATTGTTTATATATAAACAACTTCCATCGTTCGAATTTATAAAGAACTCATATTCTCCTGCTTTTTCAATTTTAATTTGACCTTCGAAAAGCAACGCAAATTCATCTTTCTGCGATGTAATTTTATCCAGTCCAAATTCATATACTACTCCCGATTTTTTACTATTCAACGCTGAAAAATCCGGGAGTTTTTTCCATATTCCTTCATAATAATGATACCGTAAACCATTCACTTCCGGATCGATAAAATTTACAGTGCCGGTTTTAGTAAAACAGGAATTATAACCCTCGGCTTCCGATGTGGCTTTTATTACGGTATTTTCGGTAATAAAAAACGGGCTTGTATAAACTTTCGTTTTATTATCTGGTTCTGAGTTGTTTAGCGTATAATAAACCTTTGCATTTTTTACGGCAGATTTTATGGTAACTTTTACCGAATCGCCTTTGTTGGCAGTTACATTGCCCGGATAAATTACCGGTGCCGGTAAAACAGGTTTTATTAATTCTGATTTACAATCTTTCGATAAAAAATGATAAGTTCCGGAATTTACTTCAAAGACAGCAGTATGTTCTTCCATTTTCAGGAACCGAATATTCTGATTTTTTAAAATTGGATCTCCTCCTTCCGATACATAATCCGGACTTTTAGCCAAAACATAAATTATTGCGGTTGTATTTGCAGGAATCGTAACTTCCAGCAAATAATCATTGTTACTCCAACGCCATTCTGTTTTAATATTGCCATACAACGAAGGATAACCTGCTTTAACAAAATCTAAACTCTGTACAGGAAAAGGTTTAATTTTAAAATGTTTAAACCCTGGGCAGTTATCGTCGGGAGAAATTCCGGCAAGATGCCGATAAAACCACTGACAAACACTTCCAAACATTGGATGACTATGAGATGCATCTCCTTGCCAGGTTTCCCATAAAGTAGTTGCTCCTTTCTCAATCATATGACCAAATCCGGGAAAATCACGCTGTGTCATCATTGTATAAGCCAGGTCTGTTCTGCCATAATCTGAAAGAACATCCAGGAGTAACGGAGTGGCTAATATTCCTGTATCAAAATGAATCGTATTTTTAATTACATTATCAATCAAATTATCGAAAACATTTTCAATGTTACCGGTTTCGGTAATTCCAAATCCAAGCGGAAAAATATTAGCTCCCTGTCTCCCAATTGAATAGGATGATTCTTCGGGATTAAACCAGGTTGTATTTATTGAATTTTGGGCATCTGCAGCCAAGCTAGTAAAATAGTCTTTGTCTGTACTTTTTTCAAGAACAGAGGCAACTTTTGCCATTAAATTACAACAGTGAAAATAATAACATGTATTTACAAAATCTGCTGAAATCTCCACTTTTTCGGGTGGCACCCACTCTCCAAGTCCCTGTTTTCGTATTACCCCATCTTTGTCACCTACGTTTTTGAGGTAATCAATCCAGTGTGCCATTCCCGCATAGTGTTGCTCTAAAATCCGAACATCGCCATAATACAGGTACATATACCAAGGAATAATTACATAGGCAGCGCCCCAGGCAGTTCCTCCTCCGCCATCCTGATAAGGAGTTGTATTGGGGACATAACCGGTTTTATGATTTTGTGCATCGCGTATATCGTTTAACCATTTGGTGTAAAAAGCTGCCATATCGAAGTTATAAATGGCTGACCTGGCCGATATCTGTCCATCACCCGTGTAGCCACGACGTTCGCGATGCGGACAATCGCTGGGGATTCCGCCATGCATATTCCCCGTTTGTGTTGACTGATAATTTTTAAGAATACGATTTAACAAGGTATCTGAACATTCAAAATACCCCGCTTCTTTGACATCGGTATGCACAACACGACCGTCTATATTTTCGAGCGATAAATTAACAGAAGAACCACTCACTTCTACATAACGGAATGCATGCCATGTAAAACGAGGTTCCCAAACCTCTGTTCCTTCTCCTTTTAAAATATAAGTATCAGTTTGTCCGTAAGTGGGACCCAGTTCTTCGATGTAGCGCAGTTTTATTTCCTGCCCTTTTTCTCCGGATATTTTTAGACGTGCCCAACCGGAGAACATTTCTCCAAAGTCAAAACGATATAATCCCTTTTCTAATTCGGTAACAGAAACAGGTTTAATGGTTCTAGTCACCCTGTCGGGTGGAGACATTTGTGCTTTTAAGGTTCCGGTTGGAGGACGTACTTTGGTGGCGTTTTTCCAATCCTGATCGTCAAATCCGGTTTGATTCCAGCCTTTTTGTTCTAACCGGGCATCGTAAACTTCGCCGCTGTGTAATCCGTTATATTTAATGGCACTCAAATAGCTTTTCCAACTTTCATCGCTGGTAATCAGATAGTGAGTTCCGTCTTCGTACTCAATATCCAACTGCGCTATAAAACGCGGTGTATCATACCACAAATGCGGTTCATAAGACCTGTCGGCCTGAATGTACCAGCCATTTCCAAGAATTACTCCCAATGCATTTATCCCCTGCCTCAATTCCGGAGTAATGTCGTAAGTTTCGTATAATACTGTAGTAGTCATATTTCCAACCCTGGATTCACCCCATTTCTCCATTCCGCGTCGATCGTAGTTTGTCTGGTTGGGAGAAAGCACATGATCGCCCACTTTATTCCCGTTAATGTAAAGTTCATAATAACCCAGACCGGAAATATATACCCGTGCGTTTTTTATGCCCTTTTCAATTTGAATTTCTTTTCGAAACAAGAGCGAGGGTAATTTCCATTCTTTTTTTGAGAGTAGATGTGGAGCACTAATCCAATCGCTTTGCCAGTCCTCTTTTTTTAAAAGCCCCATTTCCCAGTGAGCTGTTTGGCTCCAATCCATTTTTTCTCCTTTTTCATCCCAAACCTGAACTTTCCAGAATACTTTCATTCCCGACTTTAATGATTTTCCTTTGTATTCAATTTGAATGGATTGATCGCTGTTAATCTTTCCTGAATCCCAAAGATCGGGGGTATCACTATGCAACAAATATTTGTTGGTTGCTGCATAAATACGGTAAGCAGATTGAGCTGCGCCTGTTTTATCGCTTCTCATTTGCCACGAAAGTCGCGGATGCAGAACATCGATTCCCAGGGGATTAGACAAATACTCACATTTCAAATCAACTGCCTCTTTACTTTTCTCTGTTATCTGGCAAGAAAGAAAAACCATGAACAATAAAGTTAAGGTCAGAGAACACAGATAATATTTTGATTTTGGATACATCATTTTTTTACAATTTAGCCGTGAACAGGATATATTTGCCTTGACACATCAAGCTGTGCTCCTCTACCCAGTATTTCTTTCTGTATTTCGTTATAGTCAAGTTTTCTAACCTTTGTTTTCTTTTGAACCGCCATACCGGCAGCAATTCCAACAGCCTGCCCCATCATAGAACAGGTAGTTGATACACGAGCCGATGATAACGCCAACTGATCGGCTGATAAGCAGCGACCTGCCATTAACAAATTATCAGCATCCTTTGAAATCAAACACCTCATTGGAATCTGGTATGGAGGTACTTTTAGCTGACTTTTAGGAAGAATATATGTCCTCTTATCATCTGTTAATCCATGCCCGTCCAGATAAAAGGTACCACGAGCTATTCCATCGTCGAAAGTTCTGCCTGCTCTCAGATCGTCCACTTTTAAAACATAATCACCTTCAATACGACATCCTTCTCTCACACCAATCATAGGAGCACTGTGGGTTAGTCTCCACTTTTTATCTTCCTGTTTTTGATAATAGCTCAGTACATCCATTGTCCTTCTCCTAGCCTGTATTTCTGCATTTGTTATCCCCTCAGTTGACGTTGCATCAAACATTGGTATTTTTATTTTTAATGCTTTGCCACCCGGTCCGTCCGGCCAAACACTTACCATGGGAAGATCCTTTTTACTTGTAATTTGAGTCGGCCAGTCGTGAGAAACCTGTTCAAGAAAGTCGTCCTTGTTTACTTCCCGGACAAAAGACATTTTAGACATTGGCAGCTGATAGCCTGTTCGATCATCTCCTTTCATAGTTGAAACACCAGCATACCTTGCCAAATCAGCATCGCCAGAACAATCAATATAAATCTTCCCACGGATTGCTCCCAGTCCTGATTTCCCACAAATTATACATTCTTTTACATCATTCCCTTTTGTTAAAACATCTACCAATCTCGTATGGAACAATATCTTTACACCTCTTTCCATTAAAATTTCCTGTAAAACCAACGAAAGAATTTCAAAATTAAATACCGTTTCTCTTCTTCCTTCACCTAAAGAATTATACCGTTTTAAATCTTTTAATATTTGATCGAAAACCTCCCCTTGTTCTTCAATTTGTCCGCAGAAATTGGCCACTCCTCCGGTTGTGAGCATTCCGCCCAGGTTGGCAAAACGTTCAATTAAAATAACCTTTGCTCCTGAAATTGCAGCAGAAGCGGCTGCCGAAACACCGGCTATACCTCCCCCAATCACCACCACATCAGTATTGTATCTTATTGGAATATTTCGTTTGAACGAAACGTTTGTATCTGCGCGTATGTCAGATGGAATAGTTTGTGCGCCCACCTTTGAAGACCAACCTGCGCCTAACGCCGCCAAAAGACCGCTTTTAATAAAATTTCTTCGTTTGTACATATTACATCAGTTTTAACAGCACATATTTTACCTTCACCCTGTTGTCGGTATAAGTAATGTGTATGGTTCCATCATCCCCCTCAACAATAGCCGATATGCGAACAGCTATACATAATAGTCACAAATAGGATGCAGCACCCAAAGACCGGTTCTGCTTTTTTTATCTGACAAATTTTAAAACAGCCGGTTAACGAATCAATGGATTATATTTTTGAGTCAGTTTCCAATTTCATTCCTGATCGTACTCCCAGGCTCAGCACAATGGCTAACACAACAAAAAAGATATCTACAATATATTTCCCGCAAATTATCTGACAGAAAGTTAATCCTTCAATATTTAATTTTGCAGGATCAATAAACAACCGTAAAAATGAAATAATAATACATGACCATATCAACAACATAAATAGTTTCACGGTTACTTCATCTTTCTTGCTAATAAAATACGTAAACAAAGCTACTACTGCAGTCATAAGAAAAACAAGAATAAACCGTAAGTTTAAAGGTGTCCAAATGTTTACATCAGGATAAAAATCGCGGATTAAATCGATGGAAGCATGACAAAAAGTAAGTGTGATTCCGATTTGCCAGGCCACTTTTGGGAAACGAATTAATACTAACACAAACAGTAATACTGTAAATGTGTAATTAACCAGTATTCTGGCAATTTCATCGCGAATTGATCCACCAGGCATATTATTTACAATTGCAGCATTAGTAAATAGCTCCATAATACCGGGGATAAACCAGAAAACAAGAAGTCCTGTTAAAAGTGTAATTATCAACTCTTTCTCAATTGAATAGTTTTCAAGTTTGAGAGACAAATCTCCTTTCAAATTTTCTATTACAGAATCGGTACGGCTCAACCAGGTTGCATAACCTAAAAAAGCACCAAACAGAAAGCCAAACGTGAACTCCATTGCTTTCCACCAGCTTTTAAAAATTACTTCGGGGAGATGACTTCCCAAAACCATCCAAAAACCTCCCAGGCCAAAACCTAATCCTCCTCCAACCATCCCCCAAAAGGCATAGCGAAATATTATTTTAAATTCAGAAGCAGGAATTCTAATTTTCAAATACCCCAAAAGCAGAATGGCACCAAATAAAAGTGCTGCCCATGATTCGGCACGAGGTTTCACCGGATCGGAAAAATACAGGAGCATAGGATCGTTAATCAATTTAAAACCAATAAAAGCTCCTAAAATCACTAATAAAAAAGCAATTATAATTGTTGTTTTCTTCGTTTTGTTAAACACAAAACCAATTGCCAAAACAGCTCCACCCATTAAACCCCATACAGCACCTTTTAGCGAAGTCCCAAAAGTGCCCCACCAAACAGTATCCGGATTTCGAAGAAAGCTTAATGTTTGTCCATAAGTCATTTCACCTCCTAAACCTATTCCTGCAACCCCAAAAACCAGCAATACTGCAGTAACAGTTGCCGGTAGTTCCAGTAAAATACTAATACTTAAGGCAATCATTGCACCCGGAATCATTGCACCAAAAGGACCACCACCAATATGTCCGCGCAGCCCCCATGCCAGCATCATTGCCAAAGCCGGGAATAAAATGTATATCGATTTTGTGTTTTTCTCTTTTTTTAGCATGTCTATTTTTAGCTTAAATATATGATATTGTGAATTTTAATTTTAAAAACCATTTTTTGAATAAAGACATATACTTTATTCAGTTTTGAGTTTTAACAACCTGTAATATAATTAAATACTATCTTTTAAAGTAATGTTCCCGATTAGCTTTCAATTACAAAATTTACAACTAATCAGGAACTTACTTTTAACTTAATCTGATAAAACTAAACTAGTAGGGTTTCTGAGTATTTTTAATTAACCACATTTTTGAATAACTATGGTCATTTGACTGATTGGAAGGCACATAAGTTGTTTTCTCAAGATTAGCCACCGCTTGTTCATACTTTTCCACATATTGAGGATCAGCAAATGGTTCGGGATAGGCAAGTCTTAAAGGCAGTGCAGGACCATAAGCAGGATTTGCTGCCGGTTCAAAATCCGGATAACCTGTCCTTCTCCAGTCAAACCACGGCTCGGCCTGTAACCAAAGGGCAATCCACTTTTGTGTCATAATAAGTTCGTGTTTATTGGTTATGGACGAACTGCTGTAGCTAACTGTCGGTTGACTATAGAACGCCTCAAAATCGAAACCTTGTGCTTCCGACAATATTTTATACTGTTCCATAGAAGCTTTGATTCCGGATTTGTAATGATCTTCGGCATTCGACACACCATAATCTCCTAACAATGCTGCTTCAGCCAATATAAATTCAACTTCAGCATAGGTAATTAATGACGGATTTACAAAGTCGTTACTATTTTCAAAATAGATGGGAGACAAATAAGAAATATAAGTACTTCTTTCATCAGGATAATCTCTTACGCCATCGCCTCTGTTGTAATTTCCCAGGAATTCCAGGTCATCATAACCAATAGGCAACCCCACATAAACCGAAGTATCGAGACTGGTATCATCTGTTGGTAAAATTGTGATTTGATAACTGTTCCCAAAAATATCGATGTAATCAACTGTTGTTTCTGCAGAAGCATTAAAATCCCATTTCCTTTCTACCGGATTTACCCACCGTTGAAGCCTTGGATCGTTTCTTTCGTGCAGATAGTCAACCAATGGTTTTCCGGGTTTAAATGCATACGGTTTATTGGAAGATCTCACAGAACCACCAACAGCTGAATTTTCATCTGCCAATCCCAAGAGGACCAATGTTGCATTATCGGCATTGCTTCCAAGAACTTTAGCTGCCGCATCTTTAAATTCATCTACTGTATTTATACTTAGCTCACCTTTTTTATTGTCTAATCTAAGACAATACCTCAGTCTCAACGAGTTGGCAAATTTAATCCATTTGTCTCTGTCGCCACCATACAGAAGGTCTGACGAAGATAGCACACTCAGCTGTGGATCCAGTCCCTCAAGAATTTGAGAAGCTGTTTTTAAGTCAGTTAAAACACCTTCATAAACATCTTTTTGTGCATCGAACTTTGGAAACAGCAAACTGGTACTAGCCTGCAGTGCTTCAGAGTAAGGGCAATCACCAAAAAGATCTGCAAGCAAACCAAAAGTAAATGATTTCATTATCAGTGATGCAGCCATAAAGAATTGATTATTCTCTTTTTCTCCCAGCTCATACATCAACTGATTTGTTCTTAAAATATCGTAATATCCATTCCACGAACCTTTTCCCCACTGATAGCAGTTTTGATTTGCAGCATTAAACTCTGTTCCTCTTTGTGTATACTGCATTGCACCTGCTATATCAGTATGCTCATTTATCAGTCCGTAAAATTGCATTGTTGTTTTTGAAATAACATACGACAGCAGGTAATTGGGCGAAACTTCTTCAGCATTATTGGGACTCATATTCATTTCATCAAAATCACCATGACAAGATTGAAGAATTTGCCCTAAAAATATAATTGTTAAAATCAAACTTATTTTTTTCATGACTCGTAATTAAAATTCAACATTAAGTTTAATACCATAAGAGCGAGTCCAAGGTGTAACATTATAATATTCAGCACCCTGAATCCACGAACTTCCACTTGAAATAAAAGCAAGTTCCGGGTCAACCGGTATTTTGGCTTTCGTCCATGTAAATACGTTTTGTGCAATTACAGATAGTGTTGCACCACTTAGTTTTGCTTTTTCTACCAATTGCCGTGGAAACTTGTATGATACCGACAGCTCTCTTAGTTTTACATAAGTTGCGCTATAAATATTATTGCCTCCGTAATATCGTGTTGAACGTTTATTTGCTTCAAAAGGTGTCATCCAAACCGTACCTTCAGCCCCCAGGTTTTCAATGTATCCCCCGTTACCATCCTCGCGAACTCCGGGAATAAAACTTGCATCATTAATATAAACCGTTTCACCCGTATTTTTATTGGTATATGATCTCGAATTCTGTGTAGCCTCATCGGGCCACGGGAATCCGCCATAATCACCTGTCCGGCCACCAACCCACAGGTTGAAGTACTTGTCCGGGTTATTCTTAATCTGTTGAACAATGTCTTTGTTTTTGTCGTAGTCAACACCCGAGAATGATTCCTCTAACCAACCATTGTTTCTGAAAAATTCCATAGACCTGGAGTAGAACTCCCCTCCGGCTCTCCAATCGAAATTAGCAAAAACACTAAAATTCTTGTATTTGATAACAGGCTGTATTCCCATCAAAAATTTATGATTGAAGTTGCCTACTTTTTCAATGCTCTCTTCCCGGTTGTCCAATTGTGCCCTTCCATTTGCTGCAATAATCGGATAACCGTAATATTCTGAATTTTTATCTTCAACTTTCAAATAGGGATATGCGTATATATCTCCTATGTCATCGCCAACATAGCTCCTGAGCCTTACCTGCCCAACAGAACCAAACTGATAGTAGGATATACCTTCGGCCAGCTCAACAATTTTAGTTCTGTTTCGGGTTAATGTTATACCTAAATCAGCAGAAAAATCATTTTTTCTCACCAAATTGGTATTAATGCTAATGTCCCATCCTCTTCCCTGAACAAGCCCGGCATTAATTTGCTTTGCAGTGGCTCCTGATTCGGTTGGTGTTGAAATACTTAGCACCTGGTTTTTATTATCCACCACGTAGTAAGTTGCATCAAGGTTAATTCTGTTTTTTAGGAATGAAAGATCTACACCAATTTCCTTTGAAGTAGCTATCTCGGGCTTTAATTCCGGATTTCTCAGAGTCCCCGGCATATACATCCGTTTGGCTTCACTCCAGTCGCTGGTTGTGGCATAATACTGAGCCAATGCATAAGCTCCTACATCATTACCAACCTGTGCATATCCAGACCTTAGTTTTGCCAGATCTATCCAAGAAGGCAATTCTAAAATCTCATTAACTAAAAAACTTAAAGATGCAGATGGATAAAAATATGACCTGTTATCTTTTGGCAATGTACTCGACCAATCATTTCTTGCAGTCAGATCAAGGTAAATCATATCCTGATACCCCATAGAAACGGAACCGTATACACTGTTGACAGCTTTTTCTCCCCAGTAACTACTGTAAGAAACTGTTCCCGGTACTCCATTGGAAATAGTAAACAATCCGGGTAATACCAACTGAGATGCTTCGTTTGATAAAGCGTCGTTGTAATTATACCGAAGATTTCCCCCTACATTTGCAGTCAGGTTTAAACCATCGATAATATTTTTGTTATAGGTAAACATACCCTCCCAGTTTTCCTCTTTTGCCAGAGTTCTTTGAATGGAATATTCTCCTCTGTTCCTATCGTAATCGCTCCAAGCAACTTTTGCTTCGTTTCTTTGGTTTATAACATTTGTGAGGTACCTGGCCATAAAATTGAAACCTTTTGAAATTTCCCAGTCAAGCTGGAGTTTAGCCATGGTTTGATTACGTTTAAATCCTGTGAGGTTTTCGTATATGTTAAAATACGGGTTGTTTTGTTTTGGTTTACTCTTTCTCTGCTGAATATTTTCCTGACCTTCCAGCCAGTAATCTTTCAAATCAAGAACATTTACCTGAACACCCATTTCAAGAACTGACCTTGAAGGGTCTCTTCTGCCTGTACTAATGTTTTGTCTGTTATCCGAGCCGGCTTCAGAGATATTTACAGCTGCACTAACCTTTAAATTGTCTGTAAGATCAAAACTTCCGTTTACGCCAATTGTTTTTCTGGAATAGTCTGTATTAGGCAAAATGCCTTCATTAATCAGATTCCCCATGGAAACACGGAAGTTTGCATTGTCATATCTACCTTCAAATGCCACATTGTTCGACTGGCTAAATCCATTCTGATAAAAATCCTGTTGACGGTTTGGATAAGCAACCAGAGGTTGTAACGATGTGCCGTTATTATTTAACAACGACTTATCCCACTGGTAAGAATCAGGGAATGTTCCGTCGAGTATTGCACCCCACGATTCGTTTTCCTGTTCTCCCAAATTATGAGCTCCTGCTTTACCCGAGGCAAACATCGACTGAAAAGGCACAAAATGATATGGATTATCAAGAAGAAAAGATGTATTAAAAGAAACTCCAATTCCTTTTTGGGCGCCTTTCCCTGATTTTGTTGTTATAATTACTACCCCGTTCCCTGCTCGGGAACCATACAGAGCTGCAGCGCTGGGTCCCTTCAGTATCGACATGGATTCAATATCCTCTGTATTAAGATCGGAAATTGCATTTCCCATATCTGCGTTTTTGTAATTGTTATCAATTCCATTACTAATAGGCACACCGTCGATTATAAAAAGAGGCTGATTTTTGGTATTTAACGAACTGGCTCCTCTAATAATCATATTTACAGAAGAACCGGCAAGTCCGTACATTTGCGATACCTGGACTCCTGCAGCTTTTCCGGCAACAGCATTTAATAAATTTCCCTGGGGAGTTTCTGTTAGTTCGTTTCCGCTAACTTCTCCAACCGAATATCCGAGAGATTTTTTCTCTCTTGTTATACCAAGGGCTGTTACAACAACGTCTTCCAAACCAATTACATCCTCAACCATTGTTGCGTTTACAATGCTTTTCCCGGCTATCGGAATTTCCAGCGTTTGCATACCCACAAATGAAAAAACCAAAGTAGCATTGCCCGGAATATTGGCAAGAGAGTAATTTCCGTCAGCATCTGTTACAGTTCCATTAGACGTTTCTTTTACCACGACTGTAACACCTGGCAGTGGGATACCATCGCTGCCCGTAACCTTTCCGGATATAGTTCTGTTTTGTTGAATATCCGGAACTTCCAGCGTAGAGTTTGTTAATGCAATTTGCCGGTTGTTGATTTTGTAAACAATATCGGTATTCTCAAAAAGTTCATCCAAAATTTCTGATACGAGCTTGTTTTCTACATTCACACTTACTCTTTGCTCCACATCTACCTTATGTGCTTCATACATAAAATAAAACTCCGACTGATCTTCAATCTTTCCCAGTACACTTTTTACCGAAACATTCTTCATATTCAGCATTAATCGTGTATTTTGAGAATACGTATCGATTGCCATTGCCTGGCCTACCACAATTAATATTACAAATATTGTTGTCCTCATTTTTCTAAAATGTTGTGATGCCCAGATTTCATAAAATCCGGGAATCGCTAGCTTGTGCTTTTTTTTCATAAATTTGTACTGATTTAAGTTTAGAATTTAAATTAAAAATGCCTCTGTGCAATCTGAAAACCAGAGGTTCAAAAAACTTAAAGGGGATGTTAGCGCATCTCCTTTTTTTTAGTAACAGCTCTTTTTTACATACGCAGTAATTTTTAGTTTTTATTCTTTTTAGATATTGTGATTTTTATTGGAATGTGTGGATTATGACTGTATCGTATTACATAATCAATATCACAGGTGTACTTAATAAGACTAAAAATGTCTTCCAGGTTTTCATCAACAATGGTGGCATTAAAAATTAAATCATAAACATCGGGATCTGTAACACTAATATCCACGCCATACCAATGTTCCAACTTTGTAAGTACATCTTTCATCATTGCGTTGTTAAAAATCAACACTCCATCCTTCCACGAAATGTACTCATATGTATTGCCACTACTTATGCCTAACGTATTCTTAATATCATCGAATACAGCAATTTCCCCCGGTTCCAGGTTAAAACTCTGAAACTTATCGTTGATATGAGACAATTCCACTTTCCCTTTTTCCAAAACAACGCTTATCTTTTCTTCTTCCGGAAATGCTCTCACATCAAACTCGGTTCCCAACACTCTAACCTCCAAATCGCTGCATACAACAACCAAAGGAATCAACTCATTTCTTTGAACCTTAAAATAAGCTTCTCCTTCTAATTTTATATTTCTGTTGTTTACTGAAAAACCATTATTATATGACAATTTAGTGCCTGCATTTAACCAGACTACAGAGCTATCAGGTAAAATTATTTTTGATTTTTGACCATTCTCGGTAACGACAGTGGTATGATTTGCCGGAACAAATTCTGACTTGTTTGGATTCGGGTTCCAGTACCCTAAAATACTGCCTGTTAAACCAACCAAAAATAGTAGCATTGCTGCTATTTTCCATTTAATAACTTGATTTCGGAGAGAAAGCGTTGTATATTTTTGTTCCAGTTTTTGCCAACCTTGTTCTTTATTAACGCTGTCAAGTACATCAACTACAGCCTCTATATTATTTTCGTCTTCTATCGATTCTAATATTCTTTTGTTTTGCGGCGTTTTTTTCAACCACTCTTCAAGTTTTATTAAATCTTGTTGAGATGCGTTACCGGTCATATACCTTCCGATAATATTTCCAATCTCTATATTTTTTGAAATTTTTGTCATCGTCGAATAAAAGGATAATTCATATGTCTTTTACTAAAACGATTTTACGGGAAAACAGAACTACAAGAAATTTCAATATTTTTACAAACCACTCATATAAAGACCAGTAGTGTAATTCAATTCCTTATGTTTTTATGAAATCAAAGGCATCTTCCTGACCTGGAAGTGTTCTGATAAACTCTATTTAAAAATTAAGAAGAATGCCAGGCTTCCAATTTTTTTTCTCAAAACTTTGTAAGCCCGGGCTTTGTGTGTTTTTACAGTATTTAAAGCAATATTCAGTTCATTTGCTATCTCATCGTTCGAATATTCTTTTAACGCGAGTAACAATACTTTTTTTCCCATTTCAGGGAGCTTATTTATTTCATTGTAAATAATACTGTATGCTTCGTTTTTTACAATCTGATCGAAAAAATATTCATTCTCTCCCCTTAAATACATACTTGTTTCAACATATTTTTTTTCAATCTTCGCATGTTTTAGGTAATCCAGACAGCGATTCCGTATAGATGCGTAAAAATAGGCTTTAAGAGCTTTTAAGCTTGGAAATGTATTTTTTCTTTCACAAAATGAAACAAAAAAATCCTGAACAATATCTTCACATATACTTTTATCCGGAATGAATTTCTCAACAAAAATTGTAAGTTCAGGATAAAACAGGTTAAACATATCTTTTAAAAGGATCTGTGTACCATCTCCAAATTTAATTTTAAACTTATTTAAAGATTTGTTCGTTACTACATTCATTTTGAATGATGTTTGAATCCCTAACCTTACCTGATTATTTTAAAAGTAAAAGGCTTAATTATTTATAATGTTACAAAATTCCTATAAGAAAACTGATGTTAAATTACCTTTTAAATATGACTATTCCCAACAAACTTTACTACAAATAAAAAAGTAAAAACTGTATTATATTTTATAATTTTTCGTCCGCATTTTTTCAGTTTTTCAATTCAAACCTCAGGTATCTGTCAGAAATTTCCGGCCTCATAAATTCTTTCATTCTCTCCGGGTATCCCAATTCCCATGGACTTGGGCCAACCCACTCCGTTTTCTTTCCTTTAATTTTTATATATCCTTCCTTCGAAATTTCAACTTCTGCAAATAAGGGTTCTTTAAATGGAGCTGTATATTTAATCCATTTGTAATTTTTATCTACTTCGTTGTTGTATCGTATGTGCCTGTATTCTTCTCCCAGCCAATGGTACGACATTGAGGTGATGGTAATGTAATACATACCGTTACATTCTTCGGCGTAATCCCAATGCGAATGCCCGTTAAAACAGGCAATTACTTTGTTTCCCGGATTTTCGGCATTGTAATTTTCCAGAATTTCCTGAATCTGTTTGTAATTTTCTATACCATAATTTTCGTTAGCCCCCCGGTACATTTGCAGGCCCTGATGCGAAAATAGTATAACCGGGTACTCACTTTTTTCCAAATCAGACTTTAACCATTCCATTTGTTTCGGCCCAATATATTGTTTGTATCCTTTTACTTCCGGACTATTTTTGTCGTTACCATCTAAAATAATCATATGAAAGCCGTTTTTATTGAACGAGTAATACGACTTTTGCATGTGCCGGTATTCTATGGCAGCCTGACGCGACGTACCGCCATCCATTTCGTGATTACCAATTACATGGTATTTGTCTCTTTCAAAAGAATTCCAAATATCAAAATAATGCGCATATTCCTTTTTGGGAATACTAAAATCGCCAAGTTCAATAATGAAGTCAGGGTTCCAGCTATTCATACTGTCGATAAATAATTGAATCCGGTATTCAGAATCGTGCATTGTTGGAAGGTGTACATCACTGCAAATTCCAATCCTGATTTTATCGTACGACTCTTTGTGTTTACAGCCTGAAAACACTATGCCTAATAAGATGGTATAAAAAGATACGCTTTTCATCGGGCCTGATTATTAGTGTTGGTTTTCAATAATTTTCAGATAACGAGCCTCCCAATATGGCCAGAGCCAAAACACGGGTTCGCGAACCTGTGAGGGATTACCATGAATGGCAGCCCAGGGATTCTTATCCCAACGAACAGTAGCTCTTTCACTGGCAAGCGGCAGTTCTGATACCTGAATTTCTTCCAGAATTGGAGAGCGCACTATCTGTACATCCTCACGCAGAGTATGGTCAATGCGCCAGTCAACCAAATCAAGTGGCGTATCTTTTAAAAAATCGATGGTCTGCTTTACATTTATTTTTTTTCCGGTACAAAGCGTATAAGCCAGGTTATTAACGAGATTTTCTCCAGATTCCTGGTCTGTTATCCAAATGTCCAGCATTTCGCGGTATATTGCCCTGATTTCCGAATCAGTTTCATAACGGAAAAGTATAGGAAACATGTACCCTTCCATTGTGCGATCAAAATAAATCTGCCATGCCGGATTTTTAGAATTGATCCCTTTTGCATTTTCAAGATATCCTTCGTTATTAATCAAGTGCAGGTACTTTTTCTGATACAATTCATCTCCGGTTATTCCGTAAGCAAATTTTAAATAGGTTAATAATTCGAATGAATTAAGACTCTTTTCCGAAGCCCAGTCCGGATTATTATTTAGCTGTTCCGGAGACCAAACTCCCCATCGGGTATGTTTTCCATCTATATCAACAAAATTGTAGTTGTGTCTTATCAAACCATCAATAATATCTTTTACATGTTCGCGTATTTCAACTTTGTCTTTTTCGGTAGCCGCATATTCGTAAAAATAAAAATACGCCATCATATGTCCACCCACTTCATCACTGCTGGTATCGCCTTTCCATAGCCACTTGCCATCGGCAGACTTTCGCCATCTTTTTTCAACCGGCTTATAACGCGGATCATTCACCAACGCTTCGGCAACTTGTTTTTCTGAGTAAGTTCTGTTACCATCGTGTACTCTGGTCCAATTGGCCGGAACAATTGTACGGGCAAACAATCCATCGGTGCCGCTTACTGTGCGTAATTTTTTCAGAAATGCAAATGCTTTCCGTGCTTTTATTAATGCATCTTCATCTCCGGTTACCACATATCTGAAACTTTCCATAGCAAGGTATCCCCCGGTATATTCTCCGTCATTATCGTCATCAGAATTCTGCCAGGTAGAAGTATCTCCGGGAATTTCCAGCCGCAGATTACCACAAATCCAGGGTTCCCGAATGTGTTTTTTCATCAACTGGCTATAAAAATTACTTTGTTTATCAGCCAAAGTCATTTTTATTCGCTTAATTGCACTCACCCCATTGTCTGTTGCTATCCAGGCATTTCCATCCTTATCAAATGCCACATCGTTTACATGATTATCGGTAAGCCATCGTTGACTAAAGCGTAAAGAACGTGAACCATCGGTATCAAAACGAACCACACCTACCTTAGTTCCTACCCACATAACTCCTTCGGGCGACTGACTTATACAGTTTACAAAAGCAGAAGGTATCCCGTCTTTTGGAGTCATATTTCTAACCAGTTTATTATTCTCACGAATGGAGACTCCGCCCATTGCACCTACCCAAAGTTTATTCCCGGGAGCAAACGACAATGCAGATGCGTAACAACTAATCAACTCATCAGTACTCTGAAAAAGTTCTGATGTGCCCTTATTGCAGAAATAAATCCCGACATCGGTTGCGACCCACAAATTTCCGTTACTATCGGCAATTGCATCGCGCACCGACCGCGCAATTTTATAATTAAGGTATTCCCACTTGTTTCCGTTTGAATGCCAGATTCCATTTGGACCCAAAGCATAGTTTTCGTTGCCGTTGTTACAAATAACCGAAATAGGAGCTGTTAATCCTTTTGCTTTTGTTATTTTATTGTTTTTAAAAGTGTACAATCCATTCCAGGTTCCCATCATCACAGAACTATCGCTTTTTACACGTACTGAATATGCGGGACCACGCTCCTGCCCAGTGATCACCTTTTCCCATGTCCTGGTATTATTTTTTTTATAAAAAACACCCGATGCTGTAGCCACCCAAATATTTGATTCCTGATCAACTGCAATGCTTCGAATTTCATTATCCGCATCGTTTTCACTTATTTTGTAGGCGTCGTGAAATTCCTGAATAAATGGAGTATCGCGATAAACAGTTTCACCAGTAGTTATTTCTGTATTCTGAACTGTTTCATTTTTACAGGACATTGATATAAAAAGTACCGAAACAAATACAACTACGAAACCTATTTTACATTTCCTGGATTGATTTTTTTTCATCTTAATCTGAACTTTTTTATGTATTCTGTTCATGGAGTGGCCATTCGCACGGGCCTATTTTAAATTCGGAAAAACTGGCTGTAAAACTTGATTTTAAGGGACTGCATGCATAAATACCAACATTTACCGCCGCTAACAGCTTATGTATATGTAACATTCGCATTTGTCTAAATATTAACCCCTCGACTGAGTTTTCAATATAAAAATCCTGTCCGCGCCTGCTTAATTTATACCACATTTCAAAAACTCCTGCGGGAATATCTGTTGTAGCCCAGTCGGAATAACCATTATTTGTAACTACCGACCCCAGTCTTGCAAACGTTTCATTTTCATATTCAACCGATATTTTCACCCAGTTTTCACGGTCGAGATATAATAAAACGCCGCATTGGTCGTATAAATGAACAGCATCGTCGAATTCTGTTTTAACAACAAACGAGAAATCACCTTCGATCGTTTTTAAAAATGCCGGTGCATTATCATTCTGAAAACCATAATAAGTTCGCTGCCACAAATCCGTACCAGGTTCTGTTTTAATCGCTATTCTGTTGTTCTCTATTTCAAATTTATTTGGCTGGTTCAGCCACCGATAATCTTTAAAAAATGAATCATTCATAATTTCCGGTTATTTAGTTTTATCAGGTTTTGTAGAATAAACAGGTACTCTAGCACTAAGTTCCGGCCAATTTAAAGCCGCGATCAGAAACAGAAAGAAATATTTTAACAAAACCCGATACAAGTAAATCCTTATTCCTTTTTAGATAATAATATCTCCTTTCGACGTTGCTGAAATATCTCCTTTACTTCTCCGTATTTTATCGATATCCTTACTTAACTGCTGCGAGAAAATGGCAATATCAGAACTGTGAATAATCATATTTGCACCTTTTGCCAACCATTTCACCTGTCGGTCCGGTGATTCTGAAAAATGAATTCCAACAGCAATATTATTTGCTCTGCATTTCCTGATTATCTCTTCAACTGCTTTTTCAAACTCAGGATGGTCGTACATTTCCGGTAATCCCATGTTTACAGATAAATCGTGCGGACCTATAAAAACACCATCCAGGCCCGGAACTTTCAGCAACGCATCAAGTTTCTCCAGAGCCGGAACACTTTCAATATTTATTATGCAAATATTTCCCCGATTATAATTTTCTACATATTCTTTTAACCCGGGTTCAACTGATTTCGGATTATCCAAAATTGCCTGTAATTTCTCGCCTTTTAATGGTCTGTATTTTAGCGCACCAACCATATCTTTTACCTGATTCACAGATTCTACATAGGGAGCAACAATACCTTCTGCCCCGGCATCAATCATCTGGCATGCTTTATATGGGTCGGGCGAAGGAATACGTACAATTGGAGCAATTCCTTTTGCAGCGTACAACTGGCACATGGCGGCAACTTCCATACGTTCCAAAGGAATATGTTCAGTGTCGATAAAAACAAAATCGAGCCCCGCATTACCAATGGCTTTCGACCAAAGTGGGGCCACTGAGGAAACACAAGTTCCGTACACCGTATTTCCTTTATTTAGTTTCTGAATTAGTAACTTTGCCATTGTAATTATTGTTAAAATTTGTCCGGAATTTGTCTTTCACAAAATTCTCGAATAGTGAATAATCATCAATGATCAAATCGGCCTGACTCTGATCCTGACTCAGACCGGAAACACCGTTATAGGCCACACAAAACATTCCGGCAGCTTTGGCCGCTTTTATACCATTTTTCGAATCTTCAATTACAATACAGTTTCCGGGCTCTGTATCCAGCAAATGCGCAGTATGCAAAAACACATCCGGCTCCGGTTTACTTTTCCCTACTTCGCTACTACTTACAATATGTTGAAAATAACTTTTCAATCCTGATTTTTGGAGTATAATCCCTATGGTTTCCTTGTCGGATGAAGAAGCTACTGCCATTGGAATCCGCTGGTTAATCATTTTATACAACAAATCAACCAATCCCGGCATGGGGTCAATTTTCTCAAGGTTCAAAAAGAAGGGCTGAGCTTCAGCAATAGTAAGTTGGGTCATTTCCTCTATATCCAATGCCAGGTTTCTGCTTTTTATTATTTGCTTCCACATCACATCGGTAGCCGTCCCCATATAACGGGCATGCTCTTCATTCGGGATGCTGAGTCCCGCTTTTTTAAATATCCTTTTTTCAATTTCTACATGATATGGTTCGCTATTAACTAAAACTCCATCCATGTCGAAAATTATTGCCTTTGCCTTGTCCAAGTTCATTTCTTTCGAATAATTAAATATTGACATATAATGTCTTCCAAATTCCAATAAATTCCATTTAGAATCAAAATATTATCAAAGTAACGAAGAGAAGAGCACTATTACCACACATTTGTTAACACATTTCAATAGATTTTTAACCGGAAGAAATAATGATACTCTACAAACGGAAGTCCCGGTTGACCTAACATTATTAAGGGTAATAGCCAGCGATAAAAAAAGATGCAAAACCAGGGAAGTGTGGCTTTACTTTATATCTTTTCGGTATTCTGAAGGAGTTTTATTCATAATTACCTTGAAATAGTAATTAAAATTGGCCAAGTTGTTATACCCGCATTCGTAACATATTTGGGTTACCGGCTTGTCGGTTTCGGCAAGTAATTTAGCAGCAATACCAATTCTTACCCTTTTTACATATTCCATAAAGGTCTGATTGGTTTTCTTTTTAAAGTAACGACAAAAGGAACTGGGCTCCATGTATATCAGCTTTGAAGCTTCTTTCAGGTTTATCCCTTCCTGAATATTCTGAAATACATATTCGTATATTCTGTTTATCTGATCGCGATCCTTGTCGTGCGTATCAGGCAAGGAAGATGGAAGTGCCAGATATTCCCGGTCTTCGTCTTCAATTTTCAATAACAAATTAAACACTTTTAATAAACCAATATATCGTTCGAGTCCTTTTAAGGTTACCATCTTTCTTAAAGTAGAGGCTACCTGCACTGCCTTCGAACCTTTAAATAAAATTCCGCTATCAGCCTTCTTCAAAAGTTGAACTACATGTTCAAGTTCCGGGATATTAAAAAAATCGGAACTGATAATATTTTCATAAAAATGAGTCACAATACATTCGGGGTCGGTATCTTTTTCAGTTTCCAATACTTCCCAGCAATGCGATATATTTGGACCAAGTAACACCAAATCGCCCGGTGTATAACTTGAAATATTATTCCCTACAATTCTTCTTCCCGAACCGGATGTGATCAGGTTAAGTTCAAAGTTTTTATGAGAATGCATCTTATCCGAATCAGGATCCATCTTGAGTTTTCGTGTGATAAATGAATGCTTGTGCGGTACAAAGATTTTTTCATATACAAATTCCATAATACACTTTTTTAACCTTTCAGATCAAATATAAGATTAAATTATAACAAATCGGGTCAATATTCGATGTAAATCAAACAATATACAATATGCATCAGTCATCATAATAGCTTTCCTTTGTATGTAGTATTATGAACTCAATTTATTTTTACGCGATATGAAACTAACATCACCGCTACACGGAATTATACCGCCCATGGTAACACCTCTCCTAAGCAATACCGAGATTGATGAACCTGGTCTTGTTACACTAATAGAACATATTATTTCGGGAGGAGTACACGGTATTTTTTTATTGGGCACAACAGGAGAAGCTCCTCACCTGAGTTACGAACTTCGCAAAAAATTTATAACAAAAGCCTGTTCCATTATTAATAAAAGGGTGCCTGTGGTTGTTGGAATAACCGATACCTCCGTAACGGGTTCGTTAGAAATTGCCCATTCGGCAAGCGAGGCCGATGCCGATGCTGTTGTTATTTCTGCCCCTTATTATGTTCCGATTTCGCAGGAAGAAATGATGAAATACCTGGAAATCCTTGTTCCTCAGCTGCCACTGCCTTTTATGATGTACAACATGCCATCTTGTACAAAATTACATATGTCGGTTGAAACCGTTCGAAAGGCAAAAGAATTGGGAGCACTCGGAATTAAGGACAGCTCAGGCGATTTGGCCTACCTTTATGCACTTTTAGATGAATTTAAAAACTCATCCGACTTTTCAATTATTGTTGGTACCGAATTGTTTATTCCTGAAACAATGATTAATGGCGGGCATGGCGCTGTTCCGGGTGGAGCAAACTTATTCCCCGGATTATTTGTAGATTTATACGAAGCTTCAAAAAAAGGTGATATTGATAAAATAGCTGAACTTCGTGAAAAAATCATATTAATTGAAAATAAAATCTACAACATTAGTAACGATGGGTCGAAGTACATAAAAAGTATTAAATGTGCCCTTTCTGCAATGGGAATATGCAACGGTTTTGTGGCAATGCCGTTTACTCCTTTCGATGCCGATACAGAAAATAAAATGAAACAAATTTTAAAAGAGATAAATATTTAGAAGACATAAAGTAAACTACGTAACTACACAGAGAATGAAACTACCGCTAACTGACCTTATTGTATTTGTTATTATTACGCTGGGAAATGTAATATTTGGAGCCAGCTTTTTTATACGGAACAAGACCTCCGATCAATTTACATCAGGCGGGGGAAAATTACCGGCCTGGGTTGTGGGAATGTCGATTTTTGCCACATTTGTAAGCAGCATCAGCTTTTTGGCACTACCCGGCAAAGCCTACTCCAGTAACTGGAATGCACTTGTATTTAGTTTTGCCATTCCCATTGCTGCCATTTTGGCCTCAAAATTCTTTGTTCCCTTATACCGAAACCTTGGCAGCATTTCGGCCTACAATTTCCTTGAAGTACGATTTGGAGGCTGGGCACGCACTTATGCATCGCTTTGTTATATTTTAACTCAGTTAATGCGTACAGGTGCCATCCTTTTGCTGCTCGCATTACCATTGAACGCGCTTTTTGGCTGGAATATTAAAACCATAATTATTATAACCGGAATTGCCGTTGTCGTTTATTCCATGATGGGAGGTATTCAGGCAGTTATCTGGACCGATGCCATACAAGGAATTATTCTGATTATTGGAGCACTGGTTTGCGCAGCAATACTAACATTTAACATGCCGGAGGGTCCTTCGCAGGTTTTCGAAATCGCATCTTCGGATCAAAAATTCAGTTTGGGTAGTTTTGGAGCAAGTCTGGCTGATTCAACATTTTGGGTGATTCTTATTTACGGATTGTTTATAAATCTTCAGAATTACGGAATCGATCAGAACTTTGTACAAAGATACATGACCACAAGCTCGGAGAAAAAAGCAAAATCTTCCGCACTTTTTGGAGCTTTATTGTATTTACCGGTATCGCTCGTATTTTTTTACATCGGAACCGCTTTGTATTCTTTTTATACAGCGCAACCCGATTTATTACCCGATGAATTAAAAGCTGCGGGAATGGGCGATAAAATATTTCCCCATTTTATTGTAAATGTTTTGCCAACAGGAATTACAGGATTGCTTATTGCATCGATATTCGCAGCTGGAATGAGTACCGTTTCAACCAGTATTAACAGTACTGCAACTATTGTACTTTCTGATTACTATCAGCGATATATAAACAAAAATGCAAGCGAAAAATCATCGATGAAAGTATTGTACATCTCATCTGTAATTTTTGGATTCCTTGGAATCTCCATTTCGCTTGCTCTTGTAGGCGTAGAAAGTATATTAGATGCTTGGTGGTCGCTTGCTTCCATTTTTAGTGGTGGAATGCTTGGCCTGTTTTTACTGGCATTTTTATCTAAAAAAGTACGAAATATTGATGCTGCTGTTGGTGTTGTTCTGGGTGTTGTGGTAATTGCCTGGATGAGCTTATCTCCTCTTTATTTTACGGAGGGGAATCTGATCGCTTTCAAAAGTCCGTTCCATACAAACCTAACCATCGTTTTTGGAACACTTGTTATTTTTCTTGTAGGTTTTATTAGCATGAAACTTTTTATAAAAAAAGAAACACAATCCAATTAAAAAACTTAAACGAGTATTATGAAACTTTTACTTATAATCTTTACCATTTTCTTCTCAGTTACAGTTTTTGCTCAAAGTCCATTTAAAGGAACAAAGGCTATTGTAAAATCTGAATTTATTTATAATTCAGAAGACGTCTGGTTTCCCAGTTGCCATGCTTCTACTATTGAAGAAACCAGTGAAGGACTTATTGCCTCCTGGTTTGGCGGAACGGCCGAGAAGAATCCTGATGTGGGAATCTGGGTAAGCCGTTTCGTAAACGGGAAATGGACACGCCCCGTAGAAGCCGCCAATGGAATTCAACATAAGGAATTGCGCTACCCCACCTGGAATCCTGTACTTTTTAATACCGGAAAAGAAATTCAACTTTATTACAAAGAAGGTCCCAATTGTTCCGATTGGTGGGGAGAACGAATCACCTCGGATGATAATGGAAAAACATGGTCGACTCCGGTTCGGTTACCCGAAGAAATATGGGGACCCATAAAAAACAAACCGGTTTTGCTGTCAAATGGAGAATTACTGTGTCCTTCGAGCACAGAGCTTACGGGTTGGCAAGTCCACATGGAAATTACACCAGATATGGGCAAAACCTGGGAACGTACAAAATCGTTAAACGACGGCAAAAAAACAGGTGCAATTCAACCAACGATTTTTCTTCATAAAAACGGGAAACTGCAGGCATTAAATCGCAGTAAAAACCAAATGATTTTGTCAACATGGTCGGAAGATAACGGCAGAATCTGGACCGACTTAGAACCTGTTGACCTACCAAATCCAAATTCAGGAATCGATGGAGTTACTTTAAAAGATGGAAGACATGTACTGATTTACAACCACATAAAACCATCAAAAACCTGGGGCGATCGTAACATATTAAATTTAGCCATTTCGAAAGATGGCATTACATGGGAAGCAGGCGTTCTGCTCGAATACGATCCGGATAAAGATTCGGAATACTCGTACCCGGCAGTAATACAAACAAAAGACGGCATGGTACACATTACTTATACCTGGAATCGTAAACTAATAAAACATGTAGTTATCGATCCTGATAAACTGAAATCCAAAGCCATAATAAATGGTAAATGGCCAACAATGTAATTTGTCAATTTAATAATTAACCTAAACGACCATGATATCCATTAGAAACTTCTCATCGTTCTTATTGCTTCTGACATTCTTCGTTAGTACAGCTCAGGAAACAGAATCAAATAAACTAATTCGGATCAGGTACAATAATCCTTCGATATCCTCAGATTTAGGTGTAGGGCTTTGGGCCTGCCCTTATCCAGTTGATATTGACAATGACGGAGATTTAGATCTGTTAGTAAATTGTACGGACAAACCGTTTAATGGAATATGGCTCTTTGAAAATACCTCGGGCAATAGCAATTCGGTTTTAAAACCTCCAGTTAAAATGGCTGAAAGCAAAAGGCACCTTCAAGTTTCATATGTTAATGGCAAATATATTGCCATGACTCCCGGAATAGTTTATCGCAATTTCAGGAAATCTCTTTTTGCTGAACCTGACACCTTGTTCCATAAAGACTACTATAGTCATCTTTTAAAAAAAGAACGCTTTAACCTTTGGAAAACGACAGATTACGATGGAGATGGTGATTTGGATTTTGTGTTTGCCCTTGACGACTGGAGCGAGTACGGTTGGGACAATGCCTACAACGAAAAAGGAGAATGGACAAACGGCCCTTTACACGCACGAATTTATCTGATTGAACAAACCTCGCCCGGAAAATATGCTTCTCCCAAAACCATTCAGGCCGACGGAACCGACATTGATAACTTTGGAATAACCGGACTGTGTTTCAAAGATTTTGACTATGACGGCGACCTCGATATTATCATCGGCGAATTTGTCGATCGTCTGTCGTGGATTGAAAATATTGGCAGCCGAACCCGGCCTGTTTATGCAAAAAGTAAATTTATACAGGTAAACGGAAAAATACTTCATCTGGATTTGGAGATGATTTCACCAACTGCCATCGATTGGGATGGCGATAAACTCGTAGATCTGATTGTCGGAATTGAAGATGGCCGTGTTGTTTTTATGAAGAATACCGGTAAGAAAAATGAAAACGGGCCTGTTTTTGAGAAGCCGCGCTACCTGCAACAGGAATCGCAATTTCTAAAATTCGGCGCGCTGGTTACTCCTTACAGTATTGACTGGGACAATGACGGTGACGAAGATTTAATTTGCGGCAACACTGCAGGACACATTGGTTATATCGAAAATCTGGGCAATAACAAAGAAACCAGTTGGGCAAACCCCATCTACCTTCAGGCTGATGGAGAAACCATTATGATTCAGGCAGGCGAAAATGGGTCGATACAGGGAACTGCTGAACGAAAGTGGGGCTACACTACTTTGTCGGTAGTTGACTGGAACGGAAACGGCCTTCCTGATATTCTCTGCAATTCAATATGGGGAAAAGTGGAATGGTATGAAAATATTGGCACAAAAACCAAACCTCGTTTGGCAGCTTCTAAACCTATAGAAGTTCAATGGAAGGGTAACAATCCCAAACCCGCATGGAACTGGTGGAGCCCCGAAGGAAAGAACCTCGTAACCCAGTGGCGAACCATTCCCCTAGGGTACGATTGGAACAAAGACGGATTAATGGATTTAATGATGCTCGACCACGAAGGTTATTTATGTTTCTGGGAACGGTATAAAGAAAATAACATTCTTAAGCTTAAACCCGGTAAACGCATTTTTACAGCCGAAGAAAACAGTGAATTTTCCAACCAGTTTTCAAACGACAAAAATGGACATTTACGTTTAAACACAAAAGAAGCCGGTGGCTCGGGCCGACGAAAATTTTGTATTGTAGACTGGGATCGTGATGGACTTCCTGATATTTTGGTGAATAGTTTGAATATTACTTTTCTGAAAAATAAAGGGATCAGAAATGGGCTTACTGTACTCGAAAACATGGGCCCCTTAACAAATGATAAGCTGGCCGGACATTCTACCTCCCCAACTGTTGTTGACTGGGATAAAAACGGAACTCCCGACTTATTGATAGGTGCAGAAGACGGCCATTTCTATTTTCTGAAAAACAACAACGAATAAGTTAAACACCTCGGGTTAAATCGAATACTTTTAATAACTAAAACTTTATTAAGATGAAACTTCAACAAATATTTACAAACAAAAAAACAGCGCATTTCTGCTATGTTGCATTGCTTGTGTTCGCTATTTTTTGGGGAGGACAAATAATAGCCCAGGATAAAATTACCAATGCAGAAAAATTAGGTTTCCCCGCAGGGAAAAAGGTACTGCTGTTGCATTGCGACGATGCAGGCATGTGTGAAGAAGCAAATATAGCAGTTCAAGCCTATTCTCTGAAAGATCATATTCAATCGGCAGCTGTTATGATGCCTTGTCCGAATGCAGAAGAAATGGTGGAATGGGCCAAAAAACATCCAAAAGCCGATATCGGAGTTCACCTGACTTTAACCAGTGAATGGAAAAAATACCGTTGGGCTCCACTTACAAAAGCCAGCAAAGTACCCGGTCTAATCGATCCCCAAGGTAAAATGTGGCACGAAGTACCTGATGTTGTTATGCACGCTTCAGCAAAAGAGGTGGAAACAGAAGTCCGTGCTCAAATAGATAAAATGATAAAAATGGGTTATACTCCTTCGCATATCGATACACATATGGGAACCTTATACGGATCGGCAGAATATGTAAAAGTATTTTTAAAAATTGCGAGTGAATACAGAATTCCCGCGAATGCAATTGATCTCTCGGATCCTGATGTGGTAGAGTTTTACCAAAAGGCCGGTTATCCGATAAACGACGAAGTAATTGGATTACTAGCCAACTATAAACTACCCAAACTCGACAATTTTGGCAGTGTACCCAAAGGAAAAAGTTATAAAGAAAAACGACAGAACTTTTTCAATCTGGTAAACGCACTAAAACCAGGTCTAACTGAAATCATTTTTCATCCATCCATCGAAACTGATAACCTAAAAAGTATTACAGGCTCGTGGCAACAACGCGTATGGGAAGCAGAAATGTTTTCCGATCCGGTGGTTATTAACTTCTTTAAAGAGAACGATATTATATTAACCAACTGGACAGAGATAATGAAGCGATTTGACAATTAATATCAATTAACAATTTAAGAAGAACAATTTTACAGATGATACTAACCAATAGATTGAAGAGTTCTTCTGAAGACATTATTCGTAAACCATAATTCAATATCGAAGATTTATACAAACCAAAGAAACTTCATTAAAGTTGCAGGCTTTAATCAATTCACTGAAATTAAAAAACATACAAATGCTTAAGAATAATTTCAAATTATCTATTTTACTGGCTATCCTGTTTCTTGCGGCATGCCGGACCAAGCAACCTATTGATAAAATACTTGACAGGTTTCATGATACAAATTCCGATTATGTAATGGTTGCAGCTCACCGTGCCGGTCACAATGACTACGTAGAAAACTCATTACCTGCCATTCAGCATGCCATCGATTTGGGTGTTGATATTATCGAACTGGATGTAAAAGTTACAAAAGACAGTATAGTTGTATTAAACCACGACCGTACCATCGACCGCACCACAACCGGGAAAGGCGATCCGGAACAATATACCTGGATTGAACTTCAACAATTCAAACTAAAAATGCCGGATGGTACAATTACAGAAGAGCGTTTGGCTACATTTGAAGAAGCATTGGTTCTTGTTAAAGGAAAAGCCATGATCGACATTGACATAAAAACCAGTAACCTAAAACCTGTAGTTGATGCAATAAAAAGAACAGGCACCGAAACCCAGGTTTTCTTTTTTGATAACGATTATGATGCTCTTAAAGAAGTTCTGACAATGCTACCGGAAGCTTTGTTAATGCCACGTGCTTACTCGTTGGCCATGGCTGATTCAGCAATTACTGTCTTTTCTCCCGAAGTTGTACACATCGACAGTAAATTTTACTCCCCCGAAGTAGTCAACCTGATAAAGAAGAATAACGCAAGAGTATGGATTAACTCATTAGGAAAAACTGATGCTGCCATCCGTAACGGAGAAACAGAATCGGCCATAAACTCCCTGCTTTTACATGGAGCAAATATCATTCAAACTGATGAACCGGAAATTATTATCCCCTATCTTGAAACGATTGGTTTGCGCAATTAATTAATCTATAGTCTTTTTATTTTAATATTCCTGTACCACGAATCATCGGAATGGTTGGTTATAACAATATGCCCTTTACGTCGTTTTTCAAAATCGGGATATTTTGCGTATTTACTCTGCTGAAATAGGGAATCAAACTCAGCAGTACCAAATTCAAATTCAACTACTTTTATTCCATTTAACCAGTGTTCTCCGTGATTTCCGTTTAATACAATTTTACTGCGATTAAATTCACCAACCGGATTTACCAGTACATTTTCAGCAGGGTACATTTCATACAACGATGCCAAAAATTGCGTTGGTTTAATTTCCCCCTTGTACATTTCGTCGTCTAATATCTGATATTCAAAACCAAGTGCCGAATACTTCCCACCATATGTTGTTGAAATTTCTTCCGAAACATTATACTTTATTCCACTATTTCCGGCTTTTTTTATCTTCCATTCAAACGTGAGTTCGAAATTGTCAAAAGTTTCAATGGTCATTAAATCACCGCCTTCAACAGGTTCTCCATTGGCTTGTAAAGGCACTTCATTCGAGTTTACCTTACGAATCATTCCGTTTTCAACCTTCCAGTGGTCACTTTGCACACTGTCTCTGCCAAGGCCTCGCCAGCCTTCGAAAGTTTTTCCATCAAAAAGCAATTCCCATCCTTCAGCAATTTCTTTTTGAGTGAGACTGTTTATTTGATTTTCTTTTCCCGAATTGCATCCCCCAAAAAGCAGAAACGATACAATAAATGTTGTAAGCAGTAAAGTACTTTTCATAAGATTTTAAGTTAGGTTCAGTTAGTATTTTTTACATGTATTCGTTTCGATCTAACTATAAACGACTACGTTTTTATGCTAACAATTTACAATAAAAAAACTAACCTGAAAAACAGGTACTATTAAATAATAAAATAGCCCAACAAAGCATCTTTCCTGAATTAATGATCGTGCGGAAGTTTATGATTAATCCAAAATTATTTTAGTTATGCATAAAAAAACATTTGCCTAAAAAACTAAATTTCAGTAGTTTGCTAACTTATTACAAAAACCAATGTCAAAACTTGTAACCATATTGTTCCTTAGTTTTGTTTTACTTGGCAATGCATACGCCCAATCATACAATTTTACAAATTATTCGATTAATGACGGACTTTCGCAAAGTGTGGTAAATTGTATTTTCCAGGATTCAAGAGGTTTTATTTGGCTAGGCACCCAAAGTGGTTTAAACCGCTTTAATGGTGAAACTTTTGATATTTTTAGTTACAACCCACAAGATTCCTTTTCAATTTCAAACAACTGGATTTATTCGATAAGTGAAGATACCGATGGTAATTTATGGATTGGGACCAGGGGCGGCTTAAATAAATACCTGGTTAGACAGAATAAATTTGAACAAATAAATTACCAGACCGAATTTACACACGATGTTACTTCGTTTTGTTACGATAATATTTGTTTGAAAAATGGGAAAATATTGATCAACACCCCTCCTGTTTTGTCTCTTTTTGATCTGGAAAGCCAAACCTTTACTCACTTTCAAAGTAAGCTGGCATACGACGGAGCTGTAAAAGATGTAAAGCTTCCAATTATTGAAGACAGAAACGGGAAAATATGGATAGGATCGACAAAAGGATTAACCGGTTTTTCGTTTGAAACCAAACAGTTCACGTATAATACTTTTAGAAACAAAAGTGGCGAACTCACTACAGATGTTAACATTACAGCGCTGTACGCCGATAAAACAGGGACACTCTGGGTTGGAACTACATTGGGATTATACCAAAAAAATACTGATTCGGATTACTTTGATGAAGTAGAGTGTAACCCGAAGAATGCTAAAAACAACACTTTTGAAAATACTTGTATAAGAAGTATTCTGGAAGATAAAAACAATAACATGGTTATTGCAACCGAAGGACGCGGCCTTTTTGTTATCTCCCGCAGTGCAACCCAACCGCCAATTATTCAGAATTACACTTCAGAGAACAGTACACTTGGACATAACATCGTACAGTCGTTACTAATCGACCAAACTGAAAACCTGTGGATTGGAACCCTACAGGGAATTAGTAAAACCGATTTAAAAAGAAAAAAATTCGCACTTTACCGCAACAGCAACTCCCCAAATTCAACCGATCTGCTTGGCAATGTAATAGCGTCGTTATACAAGAATGATGATGGTACTTTATGGGTCGGAAACTGGGGACAAGGCCTCAATCTTGTGAACCGTAAAACCAACAAAGTGGAACATTTTTCAACCCGGGAAACCGGGAATCATCATATTCCGAACGATTTTGTACACGTAATATTTAAAGATGCAACAAAACATATCTGGCTGGGCACCCGCGACGGAATTCTAATTTACGATAAGCCCAAAAATAAATTTGTTCCATGGACAATCTATTTCAACAAACCGGAGTTCCCGACATTCTACAATACAAGAATTTATTCTATCATTCAGGATAAGGCCTTAAATTACTGGATTGCAACACAAAATGGTTTATATAAAATAAACCTGCACGAATCAACAGTTGAAGTATTTCAGACTGAACAAGATACAAACCATCGGTTAAGTGCAAACCTGGTTTATTGTTTGCTCGAAGACTCGGAAGGACTGATTTGGATAGGAACAGTTAACGGACTGCAGGTGTACAATCCTGTTACAAAAGAAATTCAATATTTCTCAAAAGAAAAAAATGCCATGAGCGATAACTTCATAGTATCGCTTTGCGAAGACAACAAAGACAGAATTTGGATTGGAACAGCTACCTACGTAAATGTTTATAACAAAAACGATTCAACATTTACTTACTATTCTCAGGCACATGGCATTCCCAACAACCGTATTTTCGAGATTGCCAGAGATAAAAATAATGACATTTGGCTGGCAACAGGAAGAGGATTATGCAAATACAATGAACACCTAAATACATTTCATACATTCACCCTCGAAGACGGATTACAAAGCCTCGAATTCAATTTACGGGCAGCATGCGTATGTCCCGATGGCGAAATATTAATCGGGGGCATGAATGGTTTTAATTCGTTCCATCCCGATTCTATTTTTCATAATCCATATGTTCCGAAACTGGTATTTACAGCTTTCAGCAAAACCGAAAAAACGGAGAAGGAATACATAAATATTGCTGATAAAGAGGAGATTGTTTTAAACCACAAAGTTTTTTCTTTTACGATTGAATTTGCCGCTCTGGAATATACAAATCCGCAAAAAAACCAGTATGCCTGCAAAATGGAAGGAATTTCGGATGAATGGGTTAATATCAAAAACCGACGATTTGTTCCCTTTTCCGGACTTCAGCCCGGGGAATATCATTTCTGGGTAAAAGGCTCTAATAACGACGGCATCTGGAACAACGATCCAATCGGTATTAAAATAACAATTCTTCCTCCGTGGTGGAGAAGTACTTATGCTTACTCTTCATATATCCTCTTAATTATTATTGTAATTTTTGCTTTGGTAAAAATGCGGGTAAGGAAATTAAAACACGATAAAAAACTACTCGAAAAAAAGGTTTTGGAGCGCACTATTCAAATTGAACACCAAAACCGTGAGCTTGAAAAACTAAATCTAACCAAAGACAAACTGTTCTCAATTATCGGGCACGACCTTGGTAACCAGTTTAATATTATTGTGGGTTTTTCCGATTTGCTACTATCCGATTTCAGAAAGCTCGATGCAGCTAAAGTTGAGTACCACTTGCGTAATATTTACCGATCGTCGAGCCAGGCAAACGACCTGCTCGAAAACTTACTGACCTGGTCCCGAATGCAAACAAAATCCATTCAGTACAATCCTGAAGTGTTTAATGTAAATGAAAAAATTAACGAGCTAATCCTGTTTCATACAGAAGCCCTGAGTAAAAAGAAAATCACTTTGAAATTTGAGAATAAAGAGGAAATAATGGTGTATGCCGATGTAAATATGTTTTCAACCGTAGTACGAAATTTGATAGCAAATGCCATAAAGTTTACACACGAAAACGGACATATTTACATACAAACCATAAAAGATAAAAACTTTTGTAAAATTAGGGTCAAAGACAATGGTGTGGGAATTGCACCCGAAAACCTGGAGAAGTTATTCTGCATTGACAGCAAACACAAAACCAAAGGTACCAACGGTGAAAAAGGAACTGGTTTAGGGCTTATATTGTGTAAAGAATTTATTGAAAAACACAAAGGGAAAATACAGGTTAAAAGTAAACCGGGCGAAGGCAGTGAGTTTTGTTTTACCATACCTGCGAACAAACATTAAAAGAAAAATATGTAAATAAACCAAATTTGTAAAAAAGAATTAAACGCCCTAACTTTACTTCTGACCATTAAACAAATATAGCCACAACCAGTACATTTAAGATACCCATTGTAAAGAAAACAAATAGACAAATGTTAAACCAACAACAATGAACTACACAATTGAAATTGACCACGAATTAAAAATAATCAGGTACAAACACAGCGGAATTATTGAAGCTGACGAAATACATAAAGCCTGGAAAGAGTTTCTGAAAATGGAAGAATTTACGATATTAAAATACAATCTTCTTTCCGATTACAGGGGTGCAAAATTTAATATAAAAGTTGATTTTTTACCCGCTCTGATAGAGTTTATGACTTCTATTCAAGATATTGTAAAAGGAAAGAAGCAATGTATAATAGTTGACGATCCTTATTCAACAGCAGCATCAATTCTTTTTGAACAAGAAGTAAATGCAAAAGTTGGCTTTATTGTAAAAGTATTTACAACCAAGCAAGCAGCCTTAAACTGGTTGATTAATTGATTAATATCTATTCTTCCACAAAATACCTAAGCTGGTCAAGCATAATCGGCACATCATCTTTTTCAATACCCTGCTTTATTAAATGATGCAGGTCCTCTTCAAATACTTCGAAAAATTCGGATTCGGTAAAATCGGTTTGCGCGATCGACTTCTTATAAAATTCAAGCGCTTCTTTGCGTCGTCCCAAACTCCATTGCACGTGTCCCATATTCATCAGGTCGTGCTTATTGGGCTCGTCCTCAATTAACCTTTGGAAATATTTTTCTGCTTGCTCCTTTTTGCCCACAACAAACGAACACCAGGCTATTGGTTTCCATACTTTCTTATTTCCCGGAGCCAGGTATTCGACCTTAAAATAGCATTTCAGAGCTTCATCGAACTCACCCAATTCCAACAAACAATGACCAATATTTAACTGTACATTCAGATTCTCTTCGTCAAGTTTTTCTACCTCGCGGTAATAGTCAAGCGCTTTTTCCGGTTGCTTCAAATTCCGATAGCAGAGTGCAATTTTATTAAAATTCCATTTCCGGTTTAAGTCAAATAATTCCGCCTTTTTATAGGCATTTAATGCTTTCTCAAAATCGCCCGTTTTCTGAAAACAGAATCCAAGCTTTTGATACAATTCACCACTTTTTTCAATGCCAAGCAAATAATTAAAAACCTCGGCTGCTTCTTCAAAATAATTTTTTGTAAAATAATATTCAGCTATATTACGCAGTATATTTTCGTCTTCTTTTAATATTTCGCCCAGTGCTGTTTTATTGTGAAAATCGAAACGCCAGTTAAAAATATCTTCAAAATCATTCTTTCGCGGATGCAGCTTGTAAAACCGATATAAGTCCTGAATCACCTGATTAGAAATAAAACCTGCCTTTTTCCCCGGATCAGTAATTTCTTCGTCTTTTTGTAACTCTTCAAACTGTGCCATTTCGGCTTTCATGCCTTCGGCCATAAATTCCCGGTTTTCCACCGGCAGATTCTGTATGCTAAAACAAAACGAATATTTATCGGAATTACACAGTACCGGTGCAACATCAATCGCATTTATAAAGCGGGTATTTATTTCATCTGTTTGGTCAACAACCAACGAGATTTCAGGATTTTCGGCAAAAAAGGGCATAAACCAATTTGACAACTCGCTAAAAAACGGGAACATTTTCAGCATAGAAAACGAGCTCATAAACACATCAGCACCTTCCATTTGCATTTCTGAAAACTCTTCCATTTTATTCATCAATCCGGGCGAATCTTCAAAAATTTTCTCCCACTCAGGGTTTTTGTCTTCACCTAAACTATCGTCCATTAAACTATCCAGATTAATTTTATCCTTTAGGTTCGGACTAATTTTTATCATCTCAGGAATAATTTCATCCTTTATTTTTTGCTGAATTTTTTCGGTTTCCTTACTTCTGATAAACTGAACAATAACCCGTTCCAGATTCCGTTTGAAATCGGGATTTTCGTTTAAAATTTTCAGGCGTGCTGTTACAGCCGGATAAAATGGCAAACGCGAATCGAATTTATAAAATGCAATCAATAAACCAATAATGGCACGCTGGTTGATTACCACATCTTCCTGTTCATACGCATCAAAAAGCAGGGCAAATTTCTGCTCATCGAAATAACGTAACAAACTCAACAGCAAAGACAAAACAATCAGCGACTTATAGTGAACTGAAATCAATTCGCTGCTTAGTACCTGTTGTACCAACTTAACATCGGAAGTGGTTAATCCATTTTGAAACCAAATATGATAAAACAAAGAAACCACCAGATTTTGATGACTCTGTGCATCTGTTTTTTTCGATGCCCCCTGAATTTGCTCCTCATCAACCAAAGCCATTAATTCGTTTTGCAGATAAAAATCTTCAAGATCATCAAAAAGTGTTTCAATATTGATTGATTGGGCAGAAAAGCCACGCTTTTTTTCATATTCAAGCGAAGGTGATAATTTCACTTTTACCTCGTCGTTGATTTTATCCAACAGCTTAAAAACCGATACGATGAGTTTTCGGTAAATCTTTTGTCGCTCGGGATCCTGAATACCTTCAACCGTATATTTGAGCATATAGTTGTAGGTTTGTTCCAGGTTACGCCAGTCATCGAGATAAATTACCAATCCACTATCATGAATAAGTTTCTCCAGTTTATCAAAAGCGGGTTTTAACTTCCGTTCAGCCAGGTTTTGGCAAATTGCTTTATATTGTATTTTGAGTTCTCTGTCAGTCATTATATCAAAATTAGTTGAATAACTACAGATATTCAAATAGCAATCCAAATATTGTTTTCGGTTGTTTTGACAGAAAAGCGGGAATTTTCAGACAAAATTACGTCATCTAAAATTACTCTTTCTCTTTTATCCCGAATTTTGGATCGATTTTGACAAACGGAAGTACCAAAAAAATTGGGATGGTACATATCAGTACCCAAACAAAGAAACTTTGGTATCCAATAATCTCCTGTAACCAGCCGCTTAGCATACCCGGAATCATCATACCAAGCGCCATAAAACCGGTAGTGATTGCATAATGTGCAGTTTTGTGTTTTCCCTGCGAAATGTAAATCATAAAAAGCATGTAAGCGGTAAAACCAAAACCATAACCAAATTGCTCCACAGCTACAGCAGCAGCAACGTACCACAACGATTCGGGCGTAAACATAGATAAAAACAGGTAACTGAAATTGGGCAGGTTTATGGCCAGTGCCATCCACCAAATCCAATATTTCAAACCATTTCTGGAAGCAACGATTCCACCTAAAATTCCACCAATGGTTAATGCAATCATTCCAACAGTACCATATACAATCCCCAAATCGCCCGTTGTCAATCCTAATCCTCCGGCCTCTTTGGCATCTAATAAAAACGGCGATGCCATTTTAACCAATTGCGATTCGGCCAGGCGATACAGCAACATAAACAATATGGCAATACCAATATTTTTCTTTTCGAAAAAGCTTACAAAAGTGGCAATAAATTCAGCAAACACTCCCCTGCCCTCTGTTTTGTTGGCTACATCATCAACCGGACGAGGCAATATAAAGCGGTGATAAAGGAAAAACACTACAAACATTACGGCTATTAAAACAAACACCACCGACCAGGCAAACGTGATATTTCCCGACCGTCCGATAAACGTTGCTGAGGCTGCCTTATCCAGTTTCGAATCAAGCTGCACCACTGCAAAAGCCGGTTTATCCCAGTTCGTTTCATTAAACTCAAAACGGTATTCGCGTATCAGTTTTATGTCTTTATCTCCTTTGTCGCGACCAAAGTTCAGAACAACCGTTTCTCCGTTTTCCGGTTTTTCTGATAGTTGAATAGGAACAATTCCAATATTTCCAACCTTGTCGCTAAGCTGAATTTCTTCGTGGTTAAACTTATCTTTTAAATACGATTTCAAAGGCAATGAAACCGATTTTGCCCACCAGGAAAGATCTTTTGCTGAGACCTTTTTCTCAACTGCATAAAAACCATTCTTTATGTTCCAGTCACTAACCTGAGTAATTAACGAATTCGAATAATCTTTACTTACCTGGCCAATGGGAACACTTAATTCCTCCACCGAAACAAAATACATTTCATCCTGTTCTGAGGGAGTTCCAAACAGATTGGGCTGAAACTGAATCTCTTTTACGGCCTCATTTCGGGCAACAATTTCAACCGTAACAGGTTTTAAACCGGTGGCACTTTCCAGCGACCCCGCCAGTATTACTAACAGTCCCTGCCCCATAAGCATGGCAATCCTGTAAAAGGTACTTCTTATTCCTACAAAAAAAGCCTGATCGCCTTCTGAAAGACCAAGCATATAAAAACCATCGGCAGCAATATCGTGTGTAGCCGAACTAAAAGCCAACAGCCAGAAAAATGCAAGTGTGTACTGAAAAAAACGTTCTACGGGAATTGTAAAGGCAACTCCTGCCAACCCGACACCAATAATCAACTGCATTATTACAATCCAGAACCGTTTGGTTTTTAAAATATCAACAATGGGGCTCCACAGGGGCTTTATCACCCAGGGCAAATACAACCAACTTGTGTACAACGCAATATCTGTATTTGAAACTCCCAAACGTTTATACATGATAACAGAAAGGGTCATTACAATTACATAGGGAATTCCCTGTGCAAAATAAAGTGATGGAATCCAAAACCAGGGTGATCTTTGTTTAGCCGGCATAGTTGTATGATTCTATTTTTACAGGAATGCTTCGCTCACTATGATGGTCACAATGAGCGAAGTTGAACAGTTAATATTTTTTCTCTAAAGTTATATTTTTAAAATAATGCTGAAGAATTTCGTCGTATTTATATCCTTTGTGCCCCATAACAGCAGCACCAATCTGGCACAATCCAACTCCGTGCCCCCAGCCGGCACCATGTAAAATAAATTTGCCCGGAACGCCGTCAACTACATCTTGTTTTTCTACTGTGAATGCCGAACTGTACAAATGCGATTCGCTTAACCAACGACGGATCTCCAACTCTTTCCCGAAAGTCAATGTTTTTTTCGAACCCACAATTTTGAGTTTTACTAACCGACCCGAAACTCCGCGTTCAACCGGAATCATATCGATAATTGTTCCGAAATCGCGACCGGAACGTTTTAAGATTAAAGCCGATAATTCCTCCTGAGAATATTTAACAGTCCAGCGGTAAAAATCTTTGGCTACCCAGTCGTACTCATTTAATACTTGTTTTAACACCTCTTCATCGTCGGTATTACAAAACGACTCCGGATTATTTTGTAACCACTCTACCGAATTTTCTTCAACAGTTAAATCCCTTTTATAACCTTTGGGTGCCTCCGGATTATCGATTACTGCAGTAAGGTACGGATGGTTTACAGGCTCCCAGCAATTTTCGAAAAGTTCGGCAATACCACCACAGCATTTCGAAAAACGGGCGTCGCAAACCACACCATTGTATGACAAAATAACACCTGCCGTTTCGTTTACGGCCTTAACCACATTCGGATTATGAGAACGGGTGGTTCCCTGGTAACGCTGACAGTGATCGTCGGCGCAAACATGGAAATTTACATGGTCTTCGCGATCGTACCATTTTATAAATTCAGTTTCCGTTTCAAAAGTACTCTCGTATTTTTCGGCTGTATCCGATAGTTTATCCTGCTTTTCAATTTGTGCAATTAACCAGCTTCGCGAAATTATGGCATGTGCTTTTAACAAATCCAGCGAACTTGTTGCACTCATTTCCGATGAGATTACACTTATAAGGTAGTTTTCCAGCGGAAGAACATTTACCGGTGTAATTTTCCCGTCTTCAATAATTAATTTTAATGCTCCCTGGAATTTCTGATTTTCGTTTTGTTCCCAATGAAAATTAACACCAATGGTTACATCTTTTAGCTCAAATTCAGAAGTTTCAAAATCAACGGGAGAAAAGTACAGTTCATTACCGGCAATATCTGAATCCGCAAGTTTTATTTTACCATCGTCAATTTTAACGGAATAATCTCCTTCAAATGTTTCCTGACTTCCTTTGAGCTGGAATTTGCCATCGAAAGCAAATTCAACCTTGTCGCGACTCATAATGCCAACATCAATATTCGGTGCTGTATTCATTTCTTAGTTTGTGTTAATCAGTTTAATTAATTTGTCAAATTCTTTTGCCGACAGTAAAACCTGTCTCAGAATATCATCAATATCTTCTTTTGTGATTTTTTTAAAATCCTTTTCAAGCGGCGTAATTAAAACACCTCCCATATCGACCGAAGCCGGACTTAACAGAATATTTTTCTCACCCTCTTCGAAATACTGAGACGGACGATGCAAAGCACGCGGAAAAAGCAGAATCCTCCAGGCTCCCTTTTCGAATGACACCAACATATTCATCATTGGTTCTTCTCCCGGGTTTTCGTCCAGAGCTTTATAAATCATTTCGAAATTGGCTTCCAACGCACTTTTAACAGCCGACTCTAAAACAATAAAATTTCGTACTCCATCTTTTACTGCCCACCCATCAACATCTTCGGTTAAAAGCTTTTCCCCGTATTTTTCTTTCAATAAATCTATTTCATTGTCAATGGGTATAAAACTGCTGTTTCCGGCCTGAAAATGAAAATGATCGGGTGCCGAAGCGCCACATTTCGGACCATTGTAAAAAACAGTAAAGCCAGTCATAACCCGAGCAATATCCAACATTTCTCCAAAGTTACCGCTGATAAGCTGCGGCGTATGGGCATTGGTTGGAATAGTAAAATGTTCCGGGAAAATGGGAAACGGATTTACAAGAATCTGATAATTCTCCAAAGCCACGCCCCTCTGCTCCTTCGGACGATTTGTCTCACATAAAAAACAAGGACGTTTTTCAATTGACTTTTGATCGACTTTGGCCGCAGACGAAACAATCCGTCCGGGATTGAACTGTACTTTTATCGTAAAACCATCATAAGCAAACTCGCGTAGCTGCACGTTTGCCAGTCCTGTAAAGTTTTTACCGGCCAATTCCCATTCCGTTTTCTGGGCAATCAGCAATTCTTTTATTTCGCTTGAAACAGACTTCATAAATTCAATCGGCTTATTTTTATTTATATACTCAAAACAAATAACTTTTCGTTTTTTTCACTTGTTCTTTTTCCCTTTTTCTGCACCAAAATTTTAAACCGTAGCTATGGCTATGCTTGAAAATTTTGACTTGAAAAAGATAAAAATAAAGTCGTCAAAATTCCCCAAAAGCTATCTGTATTGAGTATAACAGTTCTGCTCCGCCCAACTGTCAGGCCCTGGCAAAGCAGAAGTCCTAGTTTTTTATCTGTTTTTTCGTTGACGGGCCTTTAATTCAATTGTACGTATCCGGTCTTTATACGTATTGTGATTATTGGTTTTCACAATATCCAGAGCAGCATCTGAATTATCGTCCCAACGACGACACAAATAAATATTTTCGAAAATACGTCCGATTTGGTAATCGCGCGAAATGGCCAATCCTACTGCATAATCTTCGCCATAACTTGTATTTGGCACTTTTATATCGCGCAATACAGGTGTAAAGAAAGCACGCGGCGCTCCAAGCCCATTAATACGAAGTGCATTATTTTTCCCATTGTCAGGTGTCCACTCTTTATGATCGATAATACCCGGAGGAATCTCCTCCAAATCGAAATTCACAAGTTGATAGGTTCCTACAACCATGGCACATTTTTCTTTTTCGAAAACATCCATCACTTTCTGCAGGGTGGTTTCATCTTTATAAATATCGTCGCTGTCCAGTTGCATTGCAATCATTCCACAACGTGAATCGTGTACTCCAAGGTTCCAGCAGCCACCTATTCCAAGGTCTTCTCCCAGAGGAATAATGTGCACTACCCTTTCATCCTTATCGACAAAAGATTCAATAATGTTTGTTGTATTATCGGTTGAATGATTATCGACAACAATCAGATTAAAATCAAAATCTGTTTTTTGCATCAACACGGATTCAATGGCATCGGCAATTGTTTTTTCGCGGTTGCGTACCGGAATAATCACCGACAGCTTATTGTCGAATCCTTTTTCATCCAAATCAACAGGAGTAAAATCGGGGCTTAGCCAGGCGCCAACATCTTTTAAATGTTCAGTGGCTGCCTGTTCCATTTCAATTTGTACCTGCCTGTTTTTCGGATCTACATAATCGAATATTTTCTGACCACTTTTTCGTAAATCAGTTTCATCTATGGTGTACAGGAATTCCGGCATGCGGAAGAAATCACCCTGCTGAGCCATTTTTAAACGCAGGTAATACAGGCCGGCATGCTCAAACTCCTGAGCCATGTTTTTTACGGCAGTTTGCAAAACATCTGCTTTGTATAAAACCAGGGGGCCAAAATTAAAATCGTCGCGCAAACTACCTTCCTGGTAATCAATTACCGGATGCGCAGCCAGCTTGCCCTCCTTCACTTCGTAATAATCGGAATATACTTGTACAGCACCGGTAGCCTCAGCCACATTCACCATTCTTTCTAAAGCAAACTGCCCCAGTTCAACCGATGTTGTTTTTGTAAGCATCAACACATAATCAACACTTACCGATGCTTCCACCATCTTTTTTAAAGTGCTGGTGCCAGCCAGGTTATCAAAAGAAAATGCGCTGGATTTTCCTCCTGCTTTTGCTGCTATTTTTTCGTGAACAAAAATAGTCTCTACCAAAGCATTTGCCTGTAATTCGCGAATCATATTGGCCACGCCTTTGAATTCGTTGCCGGGTATAAAACAATTTATCTTGATCATATCTATTCGTTTAAATTTGAGTAGCTAAGCTAAACCTACTCCGTTAACATTTCCAATATTTCTTTCATTAATTTATCTCTTTCCGTTTCGCCTTTTATACTTTCAAACGGAAATCCAAGCGCAACAACCTTGTACTTATCTTTATAAAACACGCCTGCGCTCACATTATTTTCGCGATAACGCAAAATAGTTTTTCCTGCCTGGTTATATGGTTCAATTCCATCGGGTGCTTCAACCGGATACTGATTTAAATTATAATCGGTATTAATTTCTCCATCAAAATTAAAATCGCCGTCCACCGAATAGAATTGTCCGTTTTTTACTGCATGGTTTGTTCTCCACTTAAAATTCAGAATGTTCCCAATTCTGCTTACTGCCATTTTATTTTTTGGAATATCAGAACCAATGTAAGCTCCTGAAATCAGGATACTTCCTCCGGTTTTGGTGTAATCTTCCAAAGCCATCAAGATCTTTTCAGTATAAATCTCAAAATAAGGAGTTGTATCTTTCCCCGGCAAAAAGCTTGTTTTTTCTTCGCCAAAAAGTAAATCAACCAGCGGATAATCTTTCAGGTCGACACAGCGGTTCTCCACAGCTTCGTCGCTGCAAGTAACAAAACTGTAACCGGCAGCCAGCATACTTTTACCATGTGTATACGAAAAATCGAAGGTATTTCCACGGAAGATATTAGTTTCCAGATCGGCATAACTGGCACCATGTCCCGGACTGTCATCATCCTGCCATTCCGAATTTCTTTCAAACTGATATTGATCGCCGGTGGTTGCAATATCGTAACCATAAGCAACACCGTGATCCAACTGGCGATACACCCCCGAAAATGAATCGGCATTAAAAACTGCCGGACCATCAACCCGGTCGAAACCGTTTACAATAAGAACTCTGCCCTTACTTTGTTCTGAAATTCCAACAGAAATTATTTCGGACGGAAAACTTTCGCCCCCTGCATTTACTGCCGTTACTTTAAAACCATACACTTTTCCTTTTTCGAGGTTTGGAATGGTAATTTCAGTATTCTCAACCAGCGTTCCGTTGTCAAAACCATTTTCGCCAATTCGTTTGTAAACCATGTATTTTTCAGGTGTGGCAGTCGGTTCAATTTCATCGGATACCGGTTTCCAGCTTAGTTTTATTGAATTCGTCGATACAAACTCAGAAGTTAAATGAACGACCGGCAAAGGCTGCACCACATACCCGGAACCATTTTGGGTAGCTATAAACCGCAACATTCCCTTGTAAATGGCACGCGACACATCGAATTTGAATTTTGGATGTAATACATATTTTACATCGTTTAAGTTCTGATGCGACAACAATTCCAATAACATGGTGGGAACCTGCGGACGATAGGCTTCGCTGTATTGCGAGTTCCACATTCCACGCCGCTTCCAGTCGCATTTATAAATTGCGTTTATATCGTCTACAATCTGTGTTTGAATTAAATCGTTTAAATCGCGCGAGGCGTATTTCGACTGACCATCGGCAAAAACAGAAGTATCTCTATCGGTTGAATAAATTCCCAGTGTGCCAACAATCCCGTCGCCCGGTAAAATTCCGGCATCCGTATGAAAGGCAAACGCCATATCGATTGGAATTTTCAAGCCAGGATGCTGCCTGTTTTTTGTTGGGCCAAACGGTGCGCCAATCAACCAGTCAACCCACTCACCGCGGCTCATGTAATCATCTTTATAATCGTCGTTATCGTTCAGTTTCCAAACCAATGTATCGGGTGCACCTGCATATTGCAAATAATAACGAGCTCCTTCAAAATACCGGGCGCGCCCGCCGGTTTTACCATTTCGTTCAATTACACCCATTCCTCCGCCAAAACGCACGGCGCCAGCCGAAAATAGTTGTTTTGAACCGGCCGGAACCACCTGTTCCACTTTCCCGTTCTCTTTATCAATTCCTTTGTTAAAACGAAAACTACCCAGGTAAATCCATGTACCAAATCCCATTTGCTGATCTACCTCAAAATCAGTTGTTCCTCCGCTGTGGTGTACTCTGTAAGTAACCATTCCCTCTCCTTTTCCATACGAAACATAAACGGCATAATCGCCCGTTTCAGGAATTTCAGGAATATAGATGGCCCCGTTCTCCTTCTTTTTTAAGCTCCTGTAAGTTATGGAAGTTCCCAACTGAAACGGATTTTCATTTGTATAGGGTGGTTTCCCGATTGCAAACCCGGGTTGCTCCTTTTCCCTTTTCCGGGGTCGTTTAAACTTACTGTTTCCTGTCGATCCGTTATTGTCGACAATTACTGCATTAATCTGCCAGTCGCGTTCGCGTGGAATAAAAACATTGGCACCTGCGTTTTCCAGCATTGGAGCAATATAAGGTGTTACAAAAGCGGTTGGCGAAATATCTTCGAGAGTTGTAAACAGCCTTGCACGTTGCCACTCCCAGCGATCCAGTTTGGGTTCGTAATACCATCCATGACTGTTCCACAAGGCAATATTTGATTTTTTTAAACCTGCCGAAATGGTATACGGACGCTGTGGTGTAACCACATTTTTTCGTTCGTCCTGCTTTTTCTGCGTAAGCCGTATTTCACTCTGCGCGGTGGTTTTTCGGAAATAATTTGGAACCAGGTTGCTTAATTCCATTCCATTGGCTACAATCTTTATGGTTCTGTCTTTTACAAAATCAGGAAGAAAAGCTTTAATGGAATCCTGAATTGTATAAATGTTTTCCTCACGAACCGGCATTTCTGCCAGGGTTTTATTCGCAAATAACAATAATGTATCGCTGTTTGAATCGTACCAAACAGAATCAATCACAATCCGTTTCCCGTTAAAATAATTCTGATTCCCGAAATAAAAGTCAGAACTGTTTTTGTTCTTCAACCCGGAGTTTAATAAAACCTTTACAGAATCTGCATTTTGGCCAAACAAAAACGTAGTAACATTAAAAACAGCAAAGCAAGTCAGTAAAAGAACTTTCAAAATTCTCATCTGAATTAGAAACTTTATTTTTAATTTTATTTGGTTCATTGTTAAACTAAATCAAAAATATTCACAAAGATAAAGCATAATTTGTATTACATATTACAAATAATGAAAAAAGTTGTACATTTGCATTACTGAAATTATCTACAACCAAAATAAACGAATAATTTTTATCGGATGATTGTAATAGCAGATAGCGGCTCATCAAAAACAGACTGGCTATTTATACATAGAGAACACTCAACGAATATACAAACTCCCGGGATAAATCCCTTCTTTAAGAATACGGAAGAAATTATTGAAAATCAGAATCACCTGATTAAAGATGAAGTAAAATCGGGAGCAAGGCAGGTTTTCTTTTACGGCGCAGGATGTATAAAAGGAAAAACCGACCAGACGGTATCTGATGCATTAAAACAGCTTTTCCCCAATGCTGAAATACAGGTTGAAGATGATATGCTGGGGGCAGCACGTGCCTTGCTTGGCAGCACAGAGGGAATTGCCTGTATTTTAGGAACCGGTGCAAATTCGTGCTATTACGACGGAACACGCATTTTAGACAAAGTTCCTACGCTTGGTTTTATTTTAGGAGACGAAGGAAGCGGTGCACATATTGGCAAACTGTTTCTGAATGACTATTTTAAAAGAGCTATCCCCCACGATTTGAAGGAAGTGATTGACGCCGAACTCCAGTTGGAAATGCCGGAGGTATTGCATTCTGTTTATCGCGAAGAATACCCCAGCAGGTACCTTGCTTCCTTTTCAACGTTTTTAAACAAAAACAGAGATAACACATACATACAGAATTTAATAAAAAGAAGCTTTTCTGAATTCTTCGTCAGGAATGTTGAACGTTACAACAACTTTAAAAACCTTAAGGTTAATTTTGTAGGTTCCATTGCCCACCACTATTCTGATTTACTAAAAGAAGTGGCGGCCGAACGGGGAATACTTATCGGGAAAATAATTAGCAGGCCCATTGAAGGACTTCAGCTGTTTCATACAAATGTTTAATTAAAAATGAAAATTACAGAATCATCATCTTTATACGACAATCTCGACCAGATGTCGGTAGGAGAAATTCTAACAGGAATTAACAACGAAGATGCAAAAATACACCTGGCAGTAAAACAGGAAATTCCGAAGATTGAAAAACTGGTAACTCTGCTGGTTGAACGTATTAAAGCAGGCGGACGATTATTTTACCTGGGTGCAGGAACCAGCGGACGTTTAGGAATTTTGGATGCATCGGAAATACCCCCAACTTTTGGAATGCCCGACGGAGTAGTAATTGGGCTTATTGCAGGAGGCGACATTGCAATCCGTAAGGCAGTAGAATCAGCCGAAGATGATGTTCACGGAGGCTGGAGAGACATGCAGCAATTTAATATAAACGCAAAAGATACAGTAATAGGAATAGCAGCATCGGGCGGAACTCCGTATGTAATTGGAGCACTTGACGATGCCAATAAAAACGGGCTGCTAACCGGTTGTATTACCTGTAATCCCGACTCAAAAATTGCTGAGGTGGCCACTATTGCCATAGAACCCATTGTTGGTCCCGAATTTTTAACCGGAAGTACACGAATGAAAGCCGGTACAGCTCAAAAACTGGTACTAAATATGATTACCACATCGCTAATGATTAAACTGGGCCGCGTAAAAGGAAACAAAATGGTTGATATGCAATTAACCAATAAAAAACTGGTTGAACGTGGTTCGAAAATGATTGTTGACGAACTGGGAATTGGCATTGATGAAGCAAGGAGATTACTTCTTTTGCACGGATCGGTGCGAGCCGTTTTGGATAATTTCAAAAGCTAGAGGAACCAGTCTCTAAAAAATACAACAGGATATTATCCTTGAAAAAACACCGCTTTCGAACAGGAAGGCGGTGTTTTTTTTATTCGTATTTGTGATTAGTTATTGGTCATTGGTTATTGGTCATTAGTCATTGGTCATTGGGAAGAACGGCTTTAACTAGTGACTGATGACAAGTGACTAGTTGCGGGTTGCAGGTTACAGGTTGCAGAGTTCAGTACGCACCAATGGCTAAAACTTAGTGAAACTTAGCGTGTACTTAGTGGTCTTCGTGGTTCATCAGCTGATGGATTAAACCGCAAAGTAGCACAAAGTCAATCACAAAGTCACACAAAGAATAAAGGGATTAGTTGGCAGTTGCGGGTT
>CANLMQ010000030.1 GCA_947492175.1 uncultured Draconibacterium sp.
TATTAAATATTTTCTTTTTAGGGTAGCTAAGATTTTTGCTTAAAGTAACAAATCCCCTAGATTTTGGAAGTGATCCAGATTTTGGAAGTGATCCGAATTCATCAAGATAAAACTTTCTTGAAATTATCTAAAAAACAAAAGGGAGAAACATCGTTTCTCCCTTTTGTGGTGCCACCTGGAATCGAACCAGGGACACACGGATTTTCAGTCCGTTGCTCTACCAACTGAGCTATGGCACCTTTCTAAAGTTGGGCTTTTAGTAGCACCTCCTTTATTTTGGTGTGACAAAAGTAAATATTTTTTTTTAATCACAAAGAAAAAAATACTCCTTCTCAAAAAAAATATAAAAACTTTCCGATTCTCTTTGCTGGTGCGGCTTGTAAGGGGCTTAGTTATTAGGCATTTATGCAAAAACAGAAAAAAATAAAAATTTCAGATATTTCAGAAAGATGCGAAAATCAGATAATCAATTTCTTTTTTTTACTTTTGCACGCCTATTTAAGATACAATGGTTGATACTGATTTTCTGATACATACATTACAAAATGGCATCCGTGTAATTCATCAATATACCGACTCGCCTGTGGCGCATCTGGGAATATTGATTAATGCCGGCTCGCGCGACGAGGAGGAGGATGAACACGGTTTGGCACATTTTATAGAACATTCGGTTTTTAAAGGCACCAAAAAACGGAAAGCTTTTCATGTGCTAAGCCGTATTGAAGGTGTTGGGGGTGAGTTGAATGCCTATACTACTAAAGAAGAAACCGTACTGTATTCTACTTTTTTAAACGAATACTACGAACGTACAACCGAACTCATAAGCGATATTCTTTTTAACAGTGTATATCCTGAAAAGGAGCTTAACCGCGAAAAGGAAGTGGTGGTTGAAGAAATAAATTCGTACAAGGATTCGCCTTCGGAACTTATTTTTGATGAATTTGAAGAGCTGGTTTTTGAAGGACATCCCATTGCAAGGAATATTCTGGGCACTAAAAAGAACCTGCGTAAGTTTAACCGCGATTCCATACTTCGTTTTATCGAGAACAATTACCACACCGACCATATGGTTATTAGTTCGGTGGGAAATATTGATTTTGGCAATTTAATTAAGCTGCTGGATAAATATTTTGGGCATGTCGACCATAAAGCGCGTACAAATACGAGGGTAAAATTCGAAAACTATGTGCCCAAAAAGAAGATTATAACAAAAGATACTTTTCAGTCGCATTGTCTGGTAGGAAATACGGCTTTCGATATTACGCATCCAAAGCGTATTGCAATGGTTTTTCTGAACAATATTTTGGGTGGGCATGCACTGAATTCGCGTTTAAACCTGGCTTTACGCGAAAGGCGTGGAATGGCCTATAATGTGGAATCGAGTTACACGGCTTATTCCGATACCGGTTTATTCAGTGTTTATTTTGGTACCGATAAGGAGAACCTGGAGCGCGCATTGGCTCTGGTGCAAAAAGAGTTTGATTTATTGCGAAACAAAAAGCTGGGCGGTGTTCAGTTAAGCCGGGCCAAAAAACAACTAATCGGGCAAATCGCTATTTCAACCGAAAGCCGCGAAGACTTAATGCTGGCCAACGGGAAAAGTTACCTTATTTACGACAAGGTTGATCCGCTTCGGGTAATCTTTCAGAAAATTGAAGCGATTACTGCCGAAGAAATACAGGAAGTGGCTAATCTGGTGCTCGACAAAAATCAGATGAGTACATTAATCTATCAATAAAAGCAAGCCGGTGCTTTTGTGAATTAACTACTATGAAACGACCATGACAATTATTTGCCACAAACAAGCATAATTAAATTTTATGTGAGAACGACGGATGGAGCGGTTCCATCTGTCAAATTTGAATTTTTAAATTAGCAGAAAATTAAAATTTATACAGGTGAATCGTTTGAAAAAGATAGACAACTATATATTAGAGCACATCGATACAGAAGACAAAGTGCTAACCGAACTTGACCGGGAAACCAATCTGAATGTGCTGGGTGCCCGAATGATTTCGGGGCATTTACAGGGGCAGGTATTAACCATGCTCTCGAAAATGATAAACCCCAGGTATATTCTCGAACTGGGAACTTTTACCGGTTATTCGGCCATTTGTCTGACCCGGGGCCTGCAGGATGGAGGCAAACTGATAACCATTGAAATAGACGATGAACTGGAAACCCTGGCTCAAAAGTATTTCAAAAAGGCCGGTTTACTGGATAAAATAGATCAGCGCATTGGTTCGGCTCTCGACATTGTTCCAACTTTAAGCGAGAAGTTCGACCTGGTGTTTCTGGACGCCGATAAAAGGGAATATGTAAGTTACTATAACCTTTTAATCGATAAAATGGAAAGTGGAGCATATATTATTGCCGACAATACTCTTTGGAGCGGTAAAGTGCTTGAAACACCCCGCCACGACGATCTTCAAACAAAAGGAATTATTGAATTTAATACATTGGTGAAAAACGATTCACGGGTTGAAAAGGTGATTCTTCCATTGCGCGATGGAATGACTGTAATTCGCAAAAAGTAAGCATTTGAATTTAGGTAATGCCGGGAGTTTTCATCGGGGTGACTGTTGTTTGTATAATAGTTTTTATTTCAAAAATTTGTATTCCTGCATTAGAAGTTCTAATTTCATTAACTTAAATTAAGTGATTATCAGTAGTGTAGCAGGCAATAACAAACCCTAAAATTGTTTAACCCATGAAATACTTAGATTCACAAGAGGTTCTTAATGCACTTCCCACAGAATATTTTGTTGTAGATACAAAGTCAAGAAAAATACTTCAGACGAACCGGGCGGGTGTAGTTTCCGGAGATAGTTGTTACAAGGCTATTTTTAGCAATAATAAACCTTGTGGATTGGAAGAGGAGACTTGTTTTTGCCAGCGAAAGGCCAACAGCCCGGATAATTTTGACTTCATGCTCGAAAGTAAAACCAATGGTGAGAAAAGGTATTGCAAAGCTACAGGAGTTAATGTTAAGGAGGGGCTGGTTGTTTTAAGTCATTGCGATATTACAGAGGTTATGCAGCAGCGGGACGAAATTGTTGATAACACCAAACGTATGGAAGAGGTGGAGAAACTTGCCAATTTCGGGTATTGGGAGATCGATTGTGCCACAAAAATGGTGAGTCCGTCGTTGGGGAGTAAAATAATTTATGGCTTAACAAGAAATGTTTTATCTCTGAATGAAATAAGTGAATATACATTAGCCGAAGACAGAATATTGTTTGATGAAAGTACTGAGGGATTAATAAGTAAGGGAATCTCTTTCAATATAAAATACAGAATAAAGCGGCCTCTCGATAACGCCGTAAGGCACATTCATACCATTGCCGAATTCTGGGAAGAAAAAAATAAGGGATACGGAATTGTGCTTGATATTACCGAAGCTGCAGAAGCTACCGAAGCATTGCTGGAAAACAAAGAGTATTTAAATCTATTGTTTGATAATATGAGCAATGGTTTCGCGCAGCATAAAATTATTACCAACGAAGATGGCGAACCGATCGACTATGTTTTTCTGGATGTAAATCAGAAATTTGAAGAATTAACGGGATTAAAAAGAGAGGATGTTCTGAATAAAACGGTAAAACAAATTTTACCCAATGCTGAAAAAACGTGGATTGAGCGGTATGGGAAAGTAGCTCTAACCGGAGAGCCTGTTATTTTTACCGACTATTCAGGTGATTTGGATAAATACTTCGAGGTTGCCGCTTTTTCGCCCCAGCGGGAATATTTTGCTGTTAGTTTTAGCGATATCACAAACAGAAAGAGAGCTGAAAAAGAACTACTTGATGCCAAAGAAAAGGCCATAGAAAGCGATAGGCTAAAAACCTTGTTTTTGGCCAATATGAGTCATGAGATAAGAACGCCGTTAAATGGTATTCTTGGTTTCTCAAGTTTGTTGTCTGGTGGCGATGTTGATGAAGAGCAGCGTTATTATTACGGGAAAATTATAAAAAACTCGGGGCATCGGTTAATGACCGTGATTGACGATATTGTTAATATTTCAATGATTCAATCGAACCAGCTAAAAGTCAATTATTACGAATTTGATTTGGTTGATTTGCTGGAAGAAATATATGTTGTTTATAAAAAACAAAACGAGGAAAAATTAGACCAGATTGATTTTAAGCTTGTGCTTCCTCCGGGGGCAAAAGTCATCTTGGTGTATTCAGATAAGGACCGCATATTCCAGATCATTAAGAATCTTTTAGACAATGCTTTTAAGTTTACTACAACCGGATTTATAGAATTTGGTGTAAAAAGAACAGGAACTTCTGAAATCAAATTGTTTGTTAAAGATTCGGGAATCGGAATCGCAAAAAGTAAACAAAGCGTAATTTTCGACACCTTTCGACAGGTGGAGGAAGGGCAGAATAGAAAGTATGACGGTTCGGGGCTTGGACTTGCTATTGTGGCCGGAATTCTCGAAAAATTGGAGGGATCGATAGAAGTCACTTCTGCCTTAAATCAGGGGGCCGAATTTTTGGTGTCTTTCCCACGTAATGCGCATAAATTGAGTAATTATACAATTGAAATGATAACTCCCAAGCCCGGTGATTATGAAAATGGAAATGAATCAAAAACGATTGTATCATTCGAAGATGACAGATCGAGTGCCGAGTTTCTGGGAACGGTGGTTAGCATGTTGGGGGGTAAGCATGTAAACTTTGTTTCTCCGGCTAAAGGGATTGAATATATTCGCAACAACAAGGTTGACCTGATTTTGATGGATGTGCAGTTGCCTGAAATGGATGGTTACGAAGCAACACAAATCATAAAGAATGAATTTCCGGAGATTCCGGTAATTATTCAAACCGCATTTGTTATGGCCGGAGATAAAGAAAAAGCCTTTCTCTCCGGATGCGACGATTACATCTCAAAACCCATTGGTGTTGAAGCCTTACGCGAAAAAATCAACAAATGTCTTCACATGGAATATTAGCGCCGGTTATCTGCGTTACTGTTTCTTTTTTACTGCAAATTTTGGCTTGCCGTTTTTAGGGCGGTTGTTCCTCCGTTTCTTATTCTTTCTGCGCGATGGTTTTTTATTGTCAAATCTGTCAAGGCTTTCTTCCAGCTTAACTTCCAGTTTGGCCTCTTCTTTTACTTTGGCGCTAAATGTATTAACCTCGGGCTGAATACCTCTTTTGTTTTTCTGAATAATACTTTTTACCTCTTTTAGCGAAAGATTAAAAGTAACGCCAACACTGCCTTCAAGCATGTACCAGATTTCTTTCTTTAAATAATCTGTTTTAAAAGGTTTGGCTGTTCCTTTGGCCAGTTCCAGGTTGAGCAGTTCACGTGGAAATTCGTTTCCGGCTTCAATGTATGCATCCAGTTCATACAGTAAGCAACACTTTAGTTTCCCGCAGGCACCTGCCATTTTTTGTGCCGATGGAGAAAGTCCTTGTTTTAATGCAGCCTCCGACGAAATACTTGAAAAATCAGTACGCCAGCTTGAACAACAAAGTTCGCGTCCGCAGGATCCAATACCTCCTACCAGTCCGGCTTCCTGTCGGGCACCAATTTGTTTCATTTCAACTTTAATGCGGAAATCACGTGCGTAAACCCTGATCAGTTCACGGAAATCAACCCGCCCTTCGGCAATGTAATAGAAAATGGCTTTCTTATTGTCTCCCCGAAATTCCACATCGCCAATTTTCATGTTCAGGCCAAGCTCAGCCGCAGCTTGTCTGGCTCTGATCATGGTTTCCTTTTCGCGGGCACGGGCTTGCTGAAGTTTCTCAATATCCATCTCAGTAGCTTTCCGGTACACCGGATTTAGTGTGTACCTGCCCGGATTTTTGATTCTTCGTTTAAACTGTTTTTCTGCCAAATAACCGGTTAGGGTTATTTCACCCACATCGTGTCCGGGTGAGGTGGCAACAACAACTTTATCGCCTCGTTTCAGGGGCAGCCCTTCTATATTTTTAAAATACTCCTTTCGGGTAGTTTTGAACTTAACTTCAACAATATCTGATTTATCAGAAGTATCAGGCAAATCATTCAGCCAATCGTAACTGTTGGCTAAGGTATCGCTTGTTGAATTATTAAATGAACATCCATTACAACTCATAAAATCCTCTCTCGCTTTCTGTTGATTGCGTGGTAAATGAGGGCGATTCGGCTCACTTCTCATTGTCCAATACGCACAATTACAACAAAATAATTCAATGCAAAGATTGGAAAAAGAATTTAATATCCTAATATGGAATCGATCTAAATTGAGATATTGCTCTTTTTTTTGTGGAGTGTTTTTTCTTTTTGTTCCTTTATGGTCGGTAAAAAACAGAGCAAAGTGAAACAAAAATTGAAGTTATTAAGAAGCCGTTTGTTGATTTTAACAATAATGGCAGTAATTATGGGTATGTCGGCAGGGAAAAGCCTGGCCTTTCATCTTTCAGATAACGCCGTAATTAGCGTAATTACCTGTAGCCCGGGAAACGAAGCCTACTCTGTTTACGGGCATTCGGCCATTCGTGTTAAGGATGCGGCCTTCAATTACGATGTGGTTTATAATTACGGGATTTTCGATTTTAGTGCGCCTAATTTTGTTTATCGTTTTGCTGCCGGAGAAACCGATTATTTGCTCGGGGCCTATCGGTTCGATGTTTTTGTAGAAGAATACCAAAAAGATAAACGAAGCGTTTTTGAGCAGACACTGGATCTGAACCAGTCTGAGAAACAGAAGATATTTGATTTTTTACTTTGGAATGCAAAACCTGAAAACCGGGTGTATCGTTATAATTTCTTTTTCGATAATTGTGCCACCCGCATACGCGATGTTGTGGCCGATAATATTGAAGGTGGATTGGAATGGAATACGGAGGATCAAAGTCATAAAACCCTTCGGAGGCTTATAAAGGATTATCATGGTAAGTTGCTGTGGTTAAACTTTGGCATCGATTTTTTGGTGAGTTCCGATTCTGACCGCGAAGCCTCTCTCTCAGAAGAAATGTTTTTACCCGATTATGTAATGCAGCATTTAGCTGATGCAAAAAAAGTGAGCGAAGATATCCCGGTGGTTAAAAAGTTAACAACCATCTACAAAGCACCCGACAATGGTTTTAAATCGTCGAAAATTACCAGTCCTTTTGTTGTGTTTTTATTGCTTACCCTTGTGGTTGCTTTTGTTTCGGTAAAACAATTCAGAAAGGGAGAGATGAAAGCTGGTCTGGATTATTTTGTATTTGGGTTTAATGGTTTTATGGGCATTGTAATGGGGTGGTTTGTGCTTTATTCTGAGCATCCGGCCATGAGTCCGAATTATAATTTATTGTGGGCATTGCCGCTTAATTTTATATTCGCTTTTGCTTTGATAATTAAAAAGTGGCGACCTTTTCTTAACTATTATTTCCTGTTTATTTCGGCCTGGTTACTGTTGTTTTTATGTTGTAGTTTCTTGATCCCGCAGTATTTTCATCCGGTATTTTATTTATTTGCTCTAATGGTTTTATCTCGTTCCCTGCTTCATTCTGCGCTTATATTTAAAAAGTAAAACAGAGAGCAAAGGAGTATTGTAAACGTCCTGTTGAAAAAATAGGGTGAACAATTAATCGTGAAGTTTCCTTCCTGAAAGTAAACTTTTATCTTTGCTCACTTATGGCAAAAACCGCAAAAAAATACGTCGAGACTCCGTTGATGAAACAGTATTATGCCATTAAGGACAAACATCCTGATGCCATTTTGCTTTTTCGTGTGGGCGACTTTTACGAGACTTTTGGAGAAGACGCAATAAAAACAGCTGAAATAGTTGGAATAACATTAACCCGCCGGGCAAACGGGGCAGCCAGTTATGTCGAACTGGCCGGATTTCCGCATCATGCGCTTGATACTTATTTACCAAAATTGGTACGGGCAGGGCAACGGGTTGCCATTTGCGAGCAACTGGAAGATCCGAAACTCACTAAAAAAATTGTAAAACGTGGAATTACCGAGTTGGTAACACCGGGAGTTTCCATAAACGATAATATTCTTGAAAACCGCGAGAACAACTTTCTTGCTTCGGTTCATTTCGATAAAAAACGGGCCGGTGTGGCCTTTCTCGATATTTCAACCGGCGAATTTTTAACCGCTGAAGGAAATTTCGAATACATCGATAAACTGCTGAATTCGTTTCAACCCAAAGAGGTATTGTACCAGCGGGGTAGGGCAAAAGAATTTTCAGCCATTTTTGGCTCAAAATACTACACCTTTAATCTCGACGATTGGGTGTACACCAACGATGCTGCCAACGATCGGTTAACCCGTCATTTCGAAACCAGTTCTTTAAAAGGTTTTGGTGTACAGAATTTGCAACTGGCAATAATTGCTGCCGGTGCGGTGTTGCATTATCTCGATATTACACAGCATCAGCGCTTAAGTCATATCTCGGGGTTAAGCCGTATTGAAGAAGAACATTATGTGTGGCTCGACCGGTTTACCATTCGTAACCTGGAGCTTTTTGCTCCGCTGCACGAAAGCGGAAAATCGCTGATCAATGTGATCGACAAAACCATATCTCCAATGGGATCGCGTTTATTAAAACGTTGGATGGCTTTGCCATTAAAAGACATTGGACCAATAAATGAACGTTTGGATGTGGTGGAACTGTTTCTGAAAAATCCGGAAACAAAGGAAAACCTGGAAGAACACCTGCGGCAGATCGGCGATTTGGAACGTTTGATTTCGAAAGTGGCCGTCGGAAGAATCAATCCGCGCGAAGTGGTGCAGGTAAAAAATGCTTTAAATGCCATAGTTCCTATAAAAGAAGCGTGCGCGAGCGTAGAAGACAATGCGTTGAATCGTTTTGCAGAGCAGCTGAATCCCTGCGATCTTATCCGCGAAAAAATTCAGAATGAAATTGTATCCGATCCGCCAACTGCAATAAACAAAGGAAAAGTAATTGCCGACGGAATTTCGGAGGAACTGGATGATTTGCGTAAAATTGCGTATTCGGGAAAAGATTACCTGGCACAAATTCAGCAACGCGAAAGTGAAAAATACGGAATCCCTTCGTTGAAAATTAGTTTTAACAATGTGTTTGGTTACTACATTGAAGTGCGGAATACGCATAAAGATAAAGTGCCTGCAGAATGGATTCGTAAACAAACACTGGTAAGTGCCGAACGTTATATTACCGAGGAATTAAAAGAATACGAAACAAAAATTCTTGGAGCCGAGGAAAAGATTCTCTCGCTAGAAAGCAAATTGTTTGGCGAGCTTGTTTTTGCGCTTTCCGAATACATATCGGCTATTCAGTTAAATTCAAATATTCTGGCACAAATCGATTGTTTGTTGTCGTACGCAAGTTGTGCTACTTCGTATAAATATTTCCGCCCAGAGGTAACAACCGGAGTAGAAATCGATATAAAAAACGGTCGTCATCCGGTAATCGAACAGCAGTTGCCAATAGGCGAGTCGTATATCTCGAACGATGTCGTGCTTAATCAGGATGACCAGCAGATTATCATTATCACCGGGCCCAATATGGCGGGTAAATCGGCTTTATTGCGTCAAACAGCACTAATTGTGTTGCTTGCACAAATGGGATCGTTTGTACCGGCCGAAGTGGCAAAAATTGGATTTGTAGATAAAATATTCACGCGGGTTGGAGCATCAGATAATATTTCGCTGGGCGAATCAACATTTATGGTTGAAATGAACGAAGCTGCCAGCATTCTGAATAATGTTTCCGACCGCAGTCTTATTCTTTTTGATGAACTGGGGCGCGGAACCTCTACCTACGACGGTATTTCAATTGCATGGTCGATAGTTGAGCACCTGCACGAACATGCTTACACAAAAGCAAAAACACTTTTTGCTACGCACTACCACGAGTTGAACGAAATGGAGGCTGCATTCCCGAGAGTAAAAAATTACAATGTTTCGATAAAGGAAGTCGGAAACAAGGTAATTTTTCTTCGGAAGCTTGTACGCGGCGGAAGTAATCACAGTTTTGGTATCCATGTGGCAGGTATGGCAGGTATGCCAAAATCGGTAATAAAACGTGCCGAACAAATATTAATTAAACTTGAAGGCGGAAAAGAAAAAGAAAATTTAGCAAAACCTCTGGAAGAAATCGGAGAGAATCGCGAGGGGATGCAATTAAGCTTTTTTCAGTTGGATGACCCTGTATTAAAGCAAATTAGAGATGAGATTGCCGGATTGAATATAAATAATCTTACTCCGATTGAGGCCTTAAATAAGCTGAATGAAATAAAAAAATTAACAGGAATTAGGTAAAGCGGCGAATTTAATTTTGCGAGATAAAAAAATAGCAATATATTTGCAGCGCTTAAAAAGAAAAGTTCTTTTGAAATATGCGAGAATAGCTCAGTTGGTAGAGCACGACCTTGCCAAGGTCGGGGTCGCGAGTTCGAGTCTCGTTTCTCGCTCTGTATAGAGTAGATTATTTCTCGCTCAATACGAACACAAGGATGCCCGGATGGTGGAATTGGTAGACACGTTGGACTTAAAATCCAATGAACATTATGTTCGTGGGGGTTCAAGTCCCCCTCTGGGTACTTTTGCGAGAATAGCTCAGTTGGTAGAGCACGACCTTGCCAAGGTCGGGGTCGCGAGTTCGAGTCTCGTTTCTCGCTCTATTTAAAAGCTTCACAAATTTTTTGTGGAGCTTTTTTTATGCCTTTATTTTTGGAGAGAGTATGGCTTCACACTGATGTATTAAACTGAATTCTATAAATTTGTATAAATCGTTATTTATGGAACTTCCGGAATACTTTGTTTATCTGATTGAAAGTGACAAAGATGGAATCTGGTACATAGGTTTATCTGTTGAGCCAGATGAAAGACTGAAACAACATAATAAGGGAAAGTCAAAATTTACAAAAGGTCATATCCCGTGGAGATTGCTTTATAAAGAAAAAGTTGGCAGTTTACAACTTGCTCGGCGGAAAGAAAAATATTATAAAACTTCAGCGGGGAAAAGAAGGTTAAAAAAGATACTTGGCAATTAGGTAGTAGACCTTGCCAAGGTCGGGGTCGCGAGTTCCCTGCCCGGCTGCACCAGTCAGACGGGGAGTCTCGTTTCTCGCTCTATTTAAAAGCTTCACAAATTTTTTGTGGAGCTTTTTTTATGCCTTTATTTTTGGAGAGAGTATGGCTTCACACTGATGTATTAAACTGAATTCTATAAATTTGTATAAATCGTTATTTATGGAACTTCCGGAATACTTTGTTTATCTGATTGAAAGTGACAAAGATGGAATCTGGTACATAGGTTTATCTGTTGAGCCAGATGAAAGACTGAAACAACACAATAAGGGAAAGTCAAAATTTACAAAAGGTCATATCCCGTGGAGATTGCTTTATAAAGAAAAAGTTGGCAGTTTACAACTTGCTCGGCGGAAAGAAAAATATTATAAAACTTCAGCGGGGAAAAGAAGGTTAAAAAAGATACTTGGCAATTAGGTAGTAGACCTTGCCAAGGTCGGGGTCGCGAGTTCCCTGCCCGGCTGCACCAGTCAGACGGGGAGTCTCGTTTCTCGCTCTATTCAAAAGCTTCACAATTTTTTGTGGAGCTTTTTTTATGCCAAAAAAAATTGAAATCATGAGGCTGGCTGCCGGGCTTCCCGGGATTACATTGAAAATCCGGTGGAATATAAATATCTCCAATTCTATTTAACCTTAACTATTTTCCTGCCGGAGGCCTTCATCTTTGCCTTAAAGCAAAGACGAAGCAGAAAATTCAAGGCTACTTTTGCTCTTTGTACTTCATCTTTATAAAGCCTAACTTCGGACGGGTGATCTCCTCATGCCTTCGGAGCTTCCCGCTCTCAATAAGGCTTTGTTTCGATTCAGTACTCGATCAAAAGAGGCCACTGTTTTAATAAAGGTTGGCAATAGATCGGAGCGCAGCTTCGATCTAGCAGCTAACGGATGATGAGCCCGCACAAAGCTTGCCCTTAGGTCCGCCTTCGAGAAAAAGCGTTGAGGAAATAAATGGAGAGAGCGTTAAAAAATCAAGTCTGTTTGACGCTCGTTAGCCCTGAGATGCGAAGGGCTAAAAGGAGGAGTTTCTTGATTTTAGTGAAAGGAATTTATTTTTAGCTTTTTACCGTCAGCGGTGGCTTTTTTGAATCCTTTTTCAGCTATAGGAAAAAGGATTTCCAGACTGGAAAGACAAATGTAGTTTGTTGTTTCGGAAAGTTAATGTTATGCAGTTTGGCATTGCTCCATCTGAAATATTGGGTGATCTGGAAGTAAGGGGGATTGATTGTTGGATTACCTTTTAACCGGATATAAAAAAAGCATCCAACCACAGGCAGGATGCTTCTAACCAATTAAAACAAGAATTATAACTCAGACAACATTAATCTATATCAGGTTCGGCCGGCGGATCTTCTTCGTCACTGTCTTTTCTTCCATCGCGGGCGGCCAGAGTATTCTCCAGGGTTTTAATCTTTTGGTTTAACTCTTTTATAAAGTTATCCAGTTCGGGAGTTTGCATATTTAAGCTAACCAAAGCATTTACACGCTCTATCATTAGTTCGTACAAGGGATCAATTTCAATACGAACAGCTTTTACATTGCCAGTATTTTTATTAGCCTGCTCGGTGTCGCGTTCGTTTTGTTTGGCTTTAAAAGCAACGTTCAGGTCGTTTAAAACATTTACCCAGGTGGTAAGGTTGCAGGTAGCAACATTGCCGGCATTCTGAGGTTTGTTTAAATCGCCAAGTAAATTGGTAAGGCCTGCGGTTTCTTCGTTAAACGATATTTTACGAATATCGCCATATAAATCGAAAACACGCCTAAGGCGTTGGGCGGCTTCCATTTCTTCGTTAATGGTACACAGCAAAGTAGCATTAATACGCATATCAAGAGCCCGCCACATCGAGTCGCGGTCTGAATCAATAGCATGAAGTTCTGCTGTTAATATGCTGCCCTGATCGACGCGTAGTTCCTCGTCGAGTTTGATAAATGCTGTGTTAAATGCAGCAAATTCGGTTTCGGAGTGTATTACTGCAGGCGTTAGTATTTCGAGCAAACTTTTAAAGTCGCTCATAAACTGAAAATATTCCGCATTGCGGAGTTTATACAAAATAATGCTTAAAATTTTAATCATAATTTTTCGTTTAAAAGGATTAATAAATATGTTTTAAAAGGTTATTTACATTTTTGTTTGTGGTAGAATGAATGTATCGATTTTTTTGGGTTATTATTTTTAGTTCAATAAAATTAAAGCATATGTTTATCAAAGTCAATGCCTTAATTATGTTGCAGAGCATTTTTTTATGAGATGCTTATATTATTTGCTAAAAGCATCCGGCAATTTTAGGTGCCGCAATACTGAGGGGGCCTGGCAAGGAAAATTTTTCTTATGCCGCAGTTCTGCGTGATGCCAGCCACGCTGTTTTTTCTTATGCCGCAGAACTGCGGGAACCAAATCACAACGTTTTTTTGCATGCCGCAGAGTTGAGGCAAGCCATCCACAACATTTTTTTGTATGCCGCAGTACTGAGGCAAGCTCGCCACAAGATTTTTTTGCGTGCCGCAGAACTGCGGGAAGCGAGCCAACACGTTTATTTTGTTGTCGCAGAACTGAGGGAGGCCAGTAAATCAGCTAGTTAGCTCTTTTGGGGAGTGGGTGATTTGTGAGACCGGCCGCAGATAAGACTTTTGGGCTGAAGCCCGGTTTGGTAGGCTGATCACTAACCCCAGGCTTAAGCCTGGGCTTAATTACCATATCGCAGTTCATGGGCTTTAGCCCTTAAATAGTACCACTACTTGTTTTTGTACTTCAGTAAATAATATTGCACTTTACATAAAATATTATAGGAAAATAATTGCTAAATTGGTGCTTCGTAAAACTAGCATATAACCAAATACAATTCTCCATGGCTAAACCAAGCGACATTTTCAACAAAGGATTTGATGCAGGCACACAAATTAAACTATATATACTCCGCAAATATCTGCAAGAATGGTTACCGGTATTTATAAAGAAGAAGAAATATTGGACAGACATTTCTCTTTATGACATGTTCGCAGGCGAAGGAAAAGACTCCGAGGGAGTTAATGGAAGTCCGCTAATTATGCTAGAAGAGCTAATGCTATATTGTAAAACCATTGCAGACGAATCTTTAAGGATGAATGTATTATTTAACGAATATGACAAGAAACGATATAAGGCTCTGAAGCAAAATGTTGCAGATAAACGTTTGGAATGTAAGAACTCTGAATTTTGTCCTACCTCGAAGGATTGTATATTGAATGTAGTAGAAGAAAATCGAAAGTTTAAAGAATTGTTTGCTGGGTGGTTTCCTAAAATGCAGCAAACAGAACAGCTTCCACGTTTTATGTTTCTGGATCAATTTGGTATTAAACAAATAACCGAAGATATTTTTGAGCAATTAGTAAGTTTAAAAAGAACAGACTTTATTTTTTTTATTTCTTCTTCGTTTGCAAATAGGTTTGCAGAACAACCTGAATTTCAAATGTATTTAAATTTGTCAAGAGAATCTTTTGACCTAACCAGACCTCACCATTGTCATCGTGTAGTTTTTAATTATTATAAACAGTTAATTCCTAAAGGAACAGAATATTACCTTGCACCATTTTCTATTAAAAAGGGGGCAAATATTTATGGTTTGATTTTCGGAACTAACCACCTTTTGGGGATAGAGAAGTTTTTGAATATTTGCTGGGGTATAAACAAAAACACAGGAGATGCAAACTATGATATCGACAATGAAAAGATCAATCCAAACGAACCTTCTTTATGGGTTGAACATGATATTTCTAATAAAATTCAAGTTTTTCAAAATGAATTGAGAAACAAAATTTGCAGTAATGAATTTGCAACAAATGTTCAGGTATATCGATGGACTTTTGAAATGGGTTGTTTACCGAAACACGCCAATGAAGTTTTACGTGAACTAAGAAGGCAGAAAACAATCAATAAAGATTTTCGTATTGCTAATAGTAAAATTCATAAATTAGTACCCGAAAAACTAAAATAGTCATGGCAACTAAAATAGAATGGACAGAGGCAACCTGGAATCCAACATCAGGTTGTACAAAAATATCTGCGGGTTGTAAGCATTGTTATGCAGAGTCAATGGCTCGAAGACTAAAAGCCATTGGCACGGTTGGGTATGAGGATGGATTTCGTTTTAGTATTGTTCCGTCAAGATTAAATGAGCCTCTTAAGAAAAAGAAACCAACCGTATACTTTGTGAACTCTATGAGTGATATTTTTCATGAAAGAATGCCATTGGATTATCTGGATCGGATATTTTCGGTTATTGAACAGACTCCTCATCATACCTACCAGCTTCTCACAAAAAGGGCCGATAATATGTTTGATTATCTCTCTAAAAGAGAAATTCCCAAAAATGTATGGTTGGGTGTTACGGTAGAAAATAAGTATGACGGCTTACCCCGCATTGAAAAGCTTAGAAATCTGAAGGCAACTGTACTTTTCCTTTCGGTAGAACCTCTTCTGGAAGATTTAGGTCAGGTTAACTTAACCAATATAGATTGGGTTATTGTTGGTGGTGAAAGTGGAAATCAGGCTCGACCAATGGATAAAACCTGGGTTGAAAATATCAAAAAACAATGTGATGATAATGATGTTGCCTTTTTCTTTAAGCAGTGGGGTACTTGGGGAGCAGACAAAGTAAAAAGAAATAAAAAGGAAAATGGGAAGGTGCTAAACGGTAAGGTTTGGCAAAATTACCCAGAGGTAATCGAAAAACAGTTTGAATTATCCTAAATAAAAAATCCTGCATTTTACCGATGCAGGATTTTTTATGCTGTAATTTTTCGATTATTTCCCAAGCACTTTAATTATATCACCTCTTTTAAGCATGTGGTCCAGCTCCAGATTGTTAAGAAGGGCAAATTCATTAAATTCATTCAGGCGCATACGTATAAAAACGTATTTCGAAATACGTTTAATCACGGTTTTAAAATTGCGGGTATTTCTAAAAATTTGCACAAAACTATAGTCAGTTACATGTATTCAGACTTAAACCGCAGATTAAAAGAAGATATTCGCCTCGAAGAAGGCCTGCACGCTTGCATGAACTGTGGTATTTGTACCGCAATTTGTCCGGCGGCAGAGTTTTTCGAGTACGACCCGAGGACCATTGCAGTAACAGTTCAATCGGGAAACGAAAAAAAGATAAGCGCCCTGCTCGAAAGCGACACCATTTGGTATTGTGGTCAATGTATGTCGTGCAAAGCACGCTGCCCAAGAAACAACTGTCCCGGACTAATCATCAATGTTTTGCGTAAAATATCGCAGGAGACCGGTGCATTCATAAAAAGCAGAATGGGCCGGCAGCAGTATTTAATCGTTAAAACCATTGGTAAAAACATCCTCCATTATGGATACTGCGTCCATCCTACCACCCTGATTCCGGAAAAACATCCGGAACAGGGGCCGGTATGGAAATGGGTGTTCGAAAATATGCGCGATGTATATGATGCAGTGGGTGCCAACCTCGATGGCCATGGCCCCGGAGCCATGCGAAAAATCGACAGTTCGGATTTGGAGGAGCTTCAGCAGATTTTTAACGTGAGTGGAGGAAGTAAACTTTACCAAACCATTGAGCATTTCAGCAAACTAAAAGCAATGGAATTAGGCCTGACCGATGAAAACGGTGACCCTGATATGGAAAAATACACGCAGTATTTATTAGCGGAAGTTTAAGATGAAACAAGCATTGTCTGCAGCTGGCGGATTATAAAGGAGAATAATCACCCCAAAGTTTCGGGGGATACGAGTTCTCATAATCAATAAACAATTTTAAACGAATGAATGCAAAAACTCAAATAAGGTGGAGCGAATTCAACAAAGAAATTGCCAACGATCATTTTTTTTATTTACGCAGTTGTATCCGGCAAAATTTTAATCCCGGAGCCGAAAAGGTCTTCCTTTCTATTCTGCAGAACAATCTTAACAAAAATATTTACGACGATCCGCACCATACTACCTGCACCGGAATCGGGTATCATTCTGATATTGTTCCGTTTGAAACCATTCAGACCGTTATTGCCCGGCAATTTGCGCTGATGACAGAAAGAGGGTATAAAAACTGTGCTGTTTCGTGTATTACTTCATTTGGGTGTTACAACGAGGTGCTTTCTACCTGGAAAGAATTTCCTGAGGAATTGGCCAGAACCCGAGAAAATTTGAGGAAAGCAACAGGGCGCGAGTTCAACATTCCTGAAAACCTGGCACATGCCTGCGACATTATTTATAAATTCAGAAAAGAAATTGCCCGGCAGGCCCGCTACAAGCTGATAAACCGCGAAACCGGTGAGCCTTTAAAAATTGTCGACCATATCGGGTGTCATTATGCCAAAATCTTTCCTGAAAAAGGAGTGGGTGGCTCAGAATACTCGCGGGTACTTACCGGAATGATTGAAGCATGGGGCGGCGAAGCGGTCGATTATCCCGAACGCCGCCACTGCTGCGGATTTGGTTTTCGCCACTATTTGATAAAAAATAACAGGAGCTATTCCATTTCCAACTCCCAGAAAAAATTTGAGAGTATGGAGCCCTATCGCCCAGATGCCATTCTTACGAACTGCCCCGGCTGCAACATGTTTCTCGACCGATGGCAATATGCGCTGGCCCATATCGAAGGGAAGGTTTATGGAGGAGAAAACGGCATCCCCGTGATTTCGCACGAGGAATTGGCCGGATTGGTTTTAGGTTACAACCCGTGGAAAGATTTGGGGCTGCAAATGCATCAGGTAGATATGGAACCATTACTCGATAAAATGGGCATTGCCTACGATCCGGAAGAAAAATTTGCCGGAGTAAACGGAAAATACATTAACGAACCTGTGTTTACAGGATGTTTAAACCTGACGAAATGCTAAAGAATAAACACGTCGCTGTTATTGGCGGGGGAATTGCCGGAATGGAGGCTGCCTCTGTTCTTGCCGGGCGGGGATTAAAGGTTACCCTGATAGAAAAGCAAGCTGATACAGGGGGAAAATTAAACGACTGGGATCACCTGTTTCCTGATTTTTCGTCGCCGGAAGATTTATTGAGAAGACTGAAAAAGAAAAACCATCAGGCAGGAGTTAACACCATTTACAAAACCGAAATCAGCAAGATTGAGCGAAACAACGGCCGTTTTGAACTGAACGATGAGCACGATGTAAAATTTTATGCCGATGCTGTTCTTGTTGCTTCCGGATTCAAAGTTTTCGATGCGGCCATAAAAGAGGAATATGGTTACGACCTTTTCGGAAATGTTATTACCTCGGTCGATTTTGAAAAGCGTATTAAAAAGCACGGTAAATTACTTACCATCCAGGGAACAGAGCCTAAACGCGTAGCCATTATTCACTGCGTGGGATCGCGCGACGCGAAAGTAGGAAACACCTATTGTTCGAAGGTTTGTTGTATTACGGGCATTAAGCAGGCTATAGAAATTAATGAGATGCTGCCCGAATGCGAGGTTTTTTGTTTTTACATGGATTTACGGCTCTATGGCTCGAAATTCGACAGCCTTTACCTCAAGGCTCAAAAGCAGCATAAAACTCAGTTTATTCGCGGTCGGTTGTCGGAAGCTGCCGAGCGACCGGATAAAAGCCTGCAGATAAAAGCCGAAGATACTTTGCAGGGACGTCCGCTGCGTATGAATGTAGATATGGTTATTCTTTTGGTGGGTATGGAACCGGGCGCCTCAATCAATCAGTTAATCCGGAAGAACCAAATGGAGGTGGATGAAAACGGATTTCTGAAATCGGCCAACATACACGAAATGAGAAACCGCACCACACAGGACGGAATTTTTATGGCCGGGACAACAATATGTCCGATGGCTGTAAACGAAACATTGGAAAATGCCCGTTCTGCTGCGCTGGATGTAATTAATTTTTTTGAAAGACGTTAGAAAATGGATGATCTCAGTTTTTTGAAACCGGCCTCCCGGCAAATCGATTTCGATAATTTCGACGACAGTTTGCTGTTGTATGTTTTAAAATACGAACCCTCCTTTGTAACCTGTATCTCGTGTGGCGGCTGCACGGCTACGTGCAGTGCCGGGAACCTTACCAATTTTAATGTTCGCAAAATCGGGCTGTCGCTGCGCCGCGGCGAAACCGAAGAACTCTCCGAAGAAATCCAGAAATGTATGTTTTGCGGGAAATGTACTTTGGTTTGCCCGCGCGACATCAATATCCGGAATGTAATCCTGCTCATAAAAAAATGCATCTCGATGCAAAAAAACGTAAAAGAACCGGTATGATGGAAAAAGTAATTATTCTCCCCTTTACCATTGGTCTTATTTATCTTCTCGGAATATTGTCTTATCGTTTTTTCAGGTGGATTCGTGGTTTGTCGAAACTCGATAAACTCCGGCTGGTGCAATCTCTCAAAACACGTAGGATATTGTATTCGGTTAAAGAAGTTTTTTTGGAAGGATTACTTCACCATAAAATTTTCCTGAAGAACCCGGTGCTTGGTTATATGCACATGAGCCTGGCATTTGGCTGGTTCCTGCTGATTGTGGTTGGCCATATTGAGGTTATGGTTGCCCGGCAGTCGCTGTTAGCTCCCATGTACCTTCCGGTATTTTTTCGCTATTTCGAAACCGGTAAATCATTTCTCTTTGCTGGAGTTTTTTCATTCCTGATGGACTTTCTGCTGTTCTTTGTTCTTTCGGGTGTTGCTTTGGCCATGTTAAAAAGGTTCAAGAAGCAATTGTTTGGGATGAAAAAAACCACCCGCCTGAAAACCGGTGATCGTATAGCGCTAACTTCGCTCTGGCTGATTTTCCCGCTGCGGCTTTTGGCTGAAGCAATGTCGGCTCAATTGTATGGCAACGGCAGCTTTCTTACATCTTCGGTTGGCCATATTTTTGGGGGCCTGGCTTCCGATACGGCAAACTTTGCCCTCTGGACGGCTTATTCCGGTGCACTCGGATTCTTTTTTGTGGCATTGCCTAATTCGCGTTACATGCACATTGCCACCGAGGTTTTGTTCATTTTTGTGCGAAATGCCGGTATCCGACTTAAAAAGCGCAATAATACTTATACCGACATCCAGGTGTTTTCCTGCTCGCGCTGTGGCCTTTGTCTTGATAACTGTCAGTTGTCGGCTGCAGGGATTAATAATTCGCAGTCGGTTTACATCCTGAAAAATATACGCAACAACAACCTTACCGACGAAGAATTGTTTAACTGCCTGCTTTGCGGAAAGTGCCAGGTAGACTGTCCGGTGGGTATTAATACCATCGATTTGCGGATTACACAGCGTATCGAATCTACCCTCCAGTATAACTCGTCGTACAGCTATCTTGAAGATTTTCCAGCCCGGAAAGCCGACACCGTTTATTTTGCCGGGTGTATGACCCACCTCACCCCGGTAATTATTGCATCGATGAAAAAGCTTTTTGCAATGGCCGGCGAAAATGTCTGGTTCATGGACGAAGAAAAGGCGCCCTGTTGCGGCCGCCCGCTGATTTTGGCCGGGCAACATCATGCAGCCTCGAAACTTATTGCCAACAACACCCGCAAAATTCTGGGGTCGGGGGCGAAGAAATTGGTGGTTTCGTGCCCCATCTGCTACAAGGTTTTCAGGGAAGATTACGAATTGGGAAACGTTGAGGTGGTGTTCCATGCCGATTATATATTGCGCCTGATAAAAGAAAAAATAATCATACTGAATAAGAGTACCGAAAGGATTGTTTACCACGATCCATGCGAACTGGGGCGGGGCTCTGGAATGTTCGAACAGCCCCGCGAAGTGCTAAGGGCAACAGGAAAAGTTATTCCTGTTAAAAACGAAAAAGAAAATGCTTATTGCTGCGGCGGAAGCCTTGGTAACCTTAAAATATCGCAGCAGGAAAAAGCCATGTTGCGCAACCAGGCCGTAGAAGATTACCTGCAGTACCGGCCCGATGTGCTGGGCACAGCCTGCCCGTTGTGCAAAAAAACCTTTGCCCGCCAACGTGGCATTAATGTAATGGACATTGCCGAAATTGTAGTGAATGCTATTTCGAAACCTCCGGAATTAGAGCCGGTGAAAGAAAATGTTGGTGTGTTGGAGTTGGAAGAAATGCTGGTGTAATATTCACCAGCATTTCTTCTTTTTGGAAATAATTCGAAATTTGTCAGGCTATATTGGGATATGAAATGCGTAGTAATATTTAACTATTTCCCAAGCACCTTAATTACATCACCTCTTTTAAGCGTGTGGTCCAGTTCCAAATTGTTAAGAAGGGCAAATTCATTGAATTTCGTTTTAGGAACTTTATAGTATTCAAATGCATCGGCCAACGATACAGAAGCACTTCGGATAGTAATAATTTTAATTCTGTCGGGCTTAACATTCAACTTGGCGTTATCAGTTAATTGTGCAAAATTCATCATGGTAGTTTCAAAAGCCGCTTTGTTGTTGTTAAACAGAGGCTCGGTTGTCAGCCCGTGGAAAGTAAACACCTTGCCATCTTTTTCTATAAAATACGAGAGAATTTTAAGGGTTTGTTGCTGCCCGTCCTGAGTTTGCGAAACCTGCTGCGACAGGGTGGTTGTAGCATTAAAACCGTTTACTTTTACATTTTTACGCTCGATTGCGGTGAGTTTAAAATCGCTTAATGCCTTTTGGGCTGCTGTTTCCGAATCCTTTTCTTCCGACAAGGAAAATACCATTGCAGCATTTTTGTCGGCTGGTACAATTTGAACCTGCATGGGCGAGTTTATCAGTTCCCAACCTGCTGGTATTGGAAATTTAAATTTCAGGTCGGGATGGTAAAAAACACTGTTTTCTACAAAACCCTGTCGCGGATCTTCGCCATACACAATACCATCAATCATATTCAGGTAGCTATCGGCATTTACCTCAAACGATTTTCCCGGTAGTTTGGCTTGCCATTCGTTAGTCATATTATTAACTGCAATATTCCTGTCTCCCGGATCGGGGTGAGTCGACATCCAGGTTGGAACTCCTGCATGGTTGCTGGCCATCTGCATTTTGTTGAGGACATTAAAAAAGTCAGCCATTTTGTGGGCATCGTATCCAATTTTCGACGAATATTCAACTCCCAAACGGTCGGCTTCGCGCTCGTTGGCCCGGCTAAAGCTTAAAAACAAAAGTTGCATGGCTTGCATGGCTTCGTTTGCAAATTGTGCCACTTCTTTCGAAGCGATCATTCCGGCCATTAATGCCACCTGCCCCAGTTGCTGGCGTGTTTGCTGTTGCGCGGTATGACGGGCCGTAACGTGGCCCATTTCGTGCCCCAAAACGCCCATTAATTCAGCTTCGTTGTTAAATTGAGCCAGAATTCCACGGGTAAGGTAAATGTATCCGCCAGGAACAGCAAAGGCATTTACCACCGGCGAGTCGAGCACTTTAAAATGGTACTGCAGGTTGGGCCGATGCGATATTTTCCCCATTTGGTTTCCTTTGGCTACTATAAAATTCAACAGGTCTTCATCCTGGTAAAGTCCAAAAGTTGAAACTACCGACGGGTCGTACTGAGTACCCAGGGCAATTTCCTGCTCTTCCGACATAAACATAAGCTGCGACTTGCCGGTAACCGGATTTACAGCACACGAAGGTACCAGCAAAACCAGCGAAATAATAAGGATAGAAACTGAAAGTGTTTTTAGTGTTTTCATCTGTTTATAATTGTTTATTTTTTAGCAACAGATGGAACTCCCATGATTATTATCATTCGTTTTTGTGTGAAAAATTTTCTCATGGTCGTTTCATATTGCGTAGACTTTTAATCAAATGTTGTAAGTAAATTGCAAATATTGTCTGTTAGTGTAGACGTTTGTTGCGACATTAGTCTTAATTACTAATTTTACTCGTACACAAATATAAGTATCTATACTAAATATATAATGCTTTTATGTTTATAAGAAAAATAGTACTGGTTTCTTATTTTTTATGCCTGATTTCCTTTATTGGTTTTGCTCAAACCGATGCGTTGCAAAAAATCGATATAACAGATTTGAAACGGCATCTTGGTTTTATTGCATCCGATGAATTACAAGGGCGCAGGTTGGGGACTGAAGTTGACGGATTGAAACAGACTGCCAATTATTTAGCTGATTATGCCCGGGAAATAGGATTAAAACCCGGAGCCGAAAACTATTTCCAGAATTTCTCAATGTATTCGGTAAAAGCTGATAAAAACAATTTTATTGAAGTAGCTACCTTAAATAATAAAACCGTTTTTAATTCGAACTCGCTTCTTTTTTTTGGCGGTGTTGAGGGAAGCAAAAAATTAAGGAATAGTACTGTTGTTTTGGGTGGTTTCGGAGATAAGCTGAAAAATGAAAGCTTGAAAGAACAGGTGCTTGTTGTTGCCCAGGGAAATGCAGAATCGTTTAATAAAGGTGATGATATACGTTTGCGCGTGAGCCGGGAGATGGAGAAGTTAAAAAAGATTGAGGAGAAAGAGCCAGGGGTAATTATTGTGGTAACCTCACCGCAAGATAAAGATAACAAGGGGTTTAATCGATTAAAGGCCTGGTTCAGTCAGACCCGGTATACTTTTAACACAGGCGATGATTTTATAGTTCCGGTGCTTTTTTCAACACCCGATTTTGCCGATGCTTTGCTTGGAGGTAAAGGAAAGTATAAAAAATACTTGTCGAAAGTTGCAAAAGGTAATTCAAGCGGTTGGCAGCCTGTTCAGAAAAAGAGTGTGAGTTTGCAGGCCGAAATTGTATCGGATGAGGTGCATTTAAATAATATAATTGGTGTTGTTGAAGGTTCCGATCCGAAGCTAAAAGATGAATACGTGGTTTTTATGGCACATTACGACCACCTGGGAATGGGCAAAGGCGGAGAAGTGTTTAACGGTGCCGATGATAACGGATCGGGAACCGTTGCCATTATGGAAGTTGCCGAAGCTTTTATGAGTCTGGATAAAAAACCAAAACGCAGTATTGTGTTTTTATGGACGACCTGTGAAGAAATGGGGCACTTGGGTTCAAGGTATTATTGCGACCATCCGGTTTTCCCGCTGCAACAAACAGTGGCTGCCATTAATCTAGACATGGTGGGGCGTGTTTACGAGGAACAGCGCGATGATATCTGGAAGAATTCGCCTAAAAAAATAAAGGGATTTAATGGTTTGTATACTTTGGCGAATAAGGTCTGGCCGGAACTGGCAGAAATAAACAATCGAAAATGTAAAGAAATCGGACTTGTGCCTGATTCTTCGTTGCCTGAACATTATATAAGGGCCAGCGATCATTATCATTTTCATAAAAACGGAGTGCCGGTTTTAAACTATTCTACAGGTTACCATGCCGATTATCACAAAGTGGGCGACGAAGTGGAGAAAATTAATTTCGATAAAATAAAACGAGTAGCCGATCTTTGTTTTTTGGTTGGTTTGGAGGTCGCAAATACTGATAATATCAAATTCTGATTTGGCAAAATAAAAATTAGTTATAAATCGTCCGGATTGTAATTCTAGATAAGATTGAATACTTATTATCCGATTGCGCTTTTTGATAGAAAGAACTAAATAAAACAAACAATAAAACGAGCATAGGTTTTAATCGTTCTGATGTAAAAATCAAGAATGATTAAAATTTATGTGAGAGCGACGGATGGAGCGGTTCCATCTGTCAAATTTGAATTTTTAAATTATAGGAAAATTAAAATTTATACAGATGAAACTCAGGATTAATTTTACGCTTTTGTTACTTTCTGTAACGATGCTTGTGCTGGCACAAAAAAAGGAAATGCAAACCATTACAGAAAACGACTTAAAAGCACATCTGGAGTTTATTGCAAGTGACTACATGCAGGGGCGCGATTTTACAACAGAAACTCCGGGGCTTGACATTACGGCCGGATATCTGAAAGCTCAGTGTCAGAAAATGAAATTAAAGCCTGGCGTTGAAGGGTATTTTCAGACCGTAGAAATGGTGTCGATATTTCCCGATCCCGAAAATACTTTCTTTAAACTGATAGATAATAACGGGAAGGAAAAGTATTCTACTAATGCTATTTTTTCGCTGGGTGGCGGTTCCAAATCAGACACAATTTTAGGTAATGTTGTTTTTGCGGGATATGGTTGGTACAACGATGAAACAAAATACAACGATACCGAAGGATTAGATATAAAAGGGAAAATAGTTGTGGTAATGACCCGAAACCTGGAAATGGTTAAGGCAGGAGAAAAAATAGATCTCAATGTAGAAATGAAAAAAATGCAGAAGATGATGATGGGGGGTGCCAGGGCACTCATTTTTGTTCCTGATCCAACAAATCCTAATTCTGAGATTATAGAAGAAATTAAAAATTATGCAACCGGAGGAATGTTTCAGCTAAAAGATAAAAAAGCCCGGTCGTTTGCTCCAATACAATTGATTTTTGGAACCGATGAGTTGGGGAATGAACTTCTGAAAGAAACAGGAAAAACACTGGCAGAGTTTCAAAATGAAATAACGGAAAGCGAAACACCCAAATCGTTTGAATTAACGGAAAGTACGGCTAAAGTACAATTGGGTAAAGTAAAAACACTGACCGAGGGGAAGAATGTTATTGCTGTTGTTGAGGGGAGCGATCCGCTATTAAAGAATGAATGTGTGGTTATTTCCGCACATTACGATCATGTTGGTGTTGATAAAAATGGGGAAGTGTTTAACGGAGCCGACGATAACGGAACCGGAACTGTGGCTCTGCTCGAAATTGCAGAGGCTTTTCAGACTATGAAAAACAAGCCCAAACGAAGTATTGTTTTTGTATGGGTAACAGCAGAAGAAAAAGGATTGTTTGGCTCGAACTATTACTCTCAAAATCCCGTAATCCCGCTTGCAAATACATTAGCAGATATTAATCTTGATATGGTGGGGCGTTCGGCTAAAGAGGAACCTAAAAAGGACGATGAAATGAGCAAACAGCTGGCCGGGCCAAATGGACTTTATATCGTTTCCGGAAAACAGAGTTCAGAATTAATGAAAATAAGTGATGAAATCTGCGCACAACTTGGACTTATTCCGAGAGATGAATTAACCGATGCCTTTTTAACACGCAGCGATTATTATCATTTTTATAAAAACGGAGTGCCGATTTTAGGGCTCTCAACCGGGATGCACGATGATTACCATAAAACGTCCGACGAAATTGATAAAATTGATTACACAAAAATGAAACGTGTAGCGCAGTATAGTTTCTTGGTTGCAAATAAAGTTGCCAATCAGAAAAAACGTATAGTGGTTGATAATCCGACTGAGTAGCATTGCTTTTTATTCCCTAAAATAGCGAGTTATACGTATTTGCTGATGTGTGACATGTTCTTAAAGTAAACATATGTTTTAAAAACTTTGTGTTAAATCAACCCGTTTAAATTCTTTTTTATTTTTGAGATAAGATTGAATACATACTTTTGTCTTCCAATAATGTAAATATATAGATACAATAATAAAATGTCAAAATATCTGATAATTGGAGGAGTCGCCGGAGGAGCAACAGTAGCTGCCAGGTTGCGAAGACTGGATGAAAAAGCCGAAATTATAATTTTTGAACGTGGCGAACATATTTCGTATGCCAACTGCGGACTTCCTTATTACATTGGAGATGTAATAAGCGAACGCGAAAAATTATTGCTGCAAACGCCTGAAAGTTTTAAGGCTCGTTTAAATATCGATGTACGTGTTTTTAATGAGGTAGTAAAAATTAATACTGAGCAAAAACAGGTTGAAGTTAAAAATATTAAAACGGGAGATATTTATATTGAAGCTTACGATAAATTGGTGCTTTCTCCCGGAGCTGAACCGATTAAACCGCCTATATCAGGAATAAATGACTCGTCTATTTTTACGTTGAGAAATGTTAAGGATACTGACAAAATTAAAGAATATTGCAATAAGCATACCCCCAAAAAAGCAGTTGTTGTTGGAGCCGGTTTTATAGGCCTCGAGATGGCTGAAAACCTCCATCACCTTGGAATGATGGTTTCCATTGTTGAGATGGCCAGACAGGTAATGGCCCCGCTCGATTACGAGATGGCTGCCGAAGTACATCAGCATTTAAAAACAAAAAATGTAGAGTTCTACCTGAAAGACGGGGTTGCATCGTTTAAGCGTGAGAACGGGGTATTAAAAGTAGTCCTGCAATCGGGGCGCGAAATTGAGGCCGATCTGGTTATTTTGTCGATAGGTGTAAAACCAGAAAACAGACTGGCCCGGGAAGCTGGGCTTGAGCTTGCCCCAAATGGAGGAATTGTTGCCAACGAATTTTTATTGAGTAGTAACAAAGATGTTTATGTATTGGGCGATGCAATGGCATTCCCGCATCCAATTACAGGCAAGCTGTCCAATATTTATCTGGCTGGTCCGGCTAATAAACAGGGCCGAATTGTTGCCGATAACATTTATAACGGCAACACCCGAAAGTACAAAGGATCAATAGCCACTGCCATTGCCAAAGTATTTGATATTACTATTGCTTCAACCGGTATTCCCGAAAAGGTATTAAAGAATGAAATGATGCCTTATGCTGCAAATATTATTCATGGTTCATCGCATGCAGGATATTATCCCGATGCACTTCCATACACGTTAAAAATTCTCTTTCATCCTGAAACCGGGAAATTGTATGGCGCTCAGATTATCGGTTACGAAGGAATTGATAAACGAATTGATTTAATTGCAACTGTGCTTCAGCATGGTGGCAATATTTATGATTTACAGGAAATTGAACATGCTTATGCACCTCCGTTTTCTTCGGCAAAAGATCCGGTTAACCAAGCCGGATTTGCTGCTGAAAATATCATTACCGGCAGGTTGAAAACCGTAAGCTGGAACGAAATACACGGCTTTCATTCTGATAATATTGTTTTGCTCGATGTACGTACAAAAGAAGAACACGAACTTGGACATATTGAGGGATCGTTAAATATTGGAGTCGATGATATTCGGGAGCGGATGAACGAGTTGCCCAAAGACAAAAAAATTATCGTTTACTGTGGAGTTGGTTTACGTGGATATATTGCCTGCCGCATTTTAAGCCAGTCGGGATTTAAAGAGGTTTACAATTTGAGTGGAGGCTATAAAACCTATGAACATACAACATGTAAACAAAGTAATGAAGATATCTTCGAGGCCAATTATATTACCAAAGACGGGCATATTCACCGTGGGAAAAAAGAAGATAGGGCAATTGTTAATACTGCTGTAAAAACAATACAGGTTGATGCCTGCGGATTACAATGCCCGGGACCGATTCTGAAACTCAAAGAGGAAATTGCAAATCTGGAAAATGGACAGCGTTTAGAGCAAACTGCCACAGACATGGGTTTTATGAAAGACGTTAAGTCGTGGTGCAACATGACTGGCAATAAACTTATTTCTGTTTCAACTGAAAAAGGGAAAGTTAAAGCTCTTATTGAAAAAAGCACGCAAAAACTAAGTCGGACAAATTCGGTTGAAGTTGCAGCTAAAAATAAAACGATGGTTGTTTTTAGCGATGATATGGATCGGGCACTGGCTTCGCTGGTTATTGCCAATGGCGCCGCTGCTACTGGTAGCAAAGTAACCTTGTTTTTTACATTCTGGGGCTTGAATGTGATAAAAAAGAGCAACAAGCCAAAGGTTGAAAAAGATTTTATGGGCAGGATGTTTGGCTCGATGATGGCCAAAGATGCCGGCGATTTGAAACTTTCGAAAATGAACATGTTGGGAGTGGGGGCTAAAATGATGAAAAAACGCATGTTGGCAAAAAAAGTAGATTCGCTCGAAGATATGTTGCAAACTGCTATGGATAACGGAGTTGAAATGATTGCGTGTCAAATGTCGATGGATGTAATGGGAGTAGATAAAGACGAGTTAATGGATGGTGTAGAAATTGGTGGTGTGGCTACTTATCTCGAAGAAGCCGAACAATCGAATGTAAATCTGTTTATTTAGAGATTGGAACACTGATTCTGCAGAAACAATAAATAGCCTCAGCGAATTTCAAGTCAAACCTGAAACTTGCTGAGGCCCTTTATTTGTTATAAGTTAAAGAATAAAAAAGGTGGCTCCCATTTATATGGAAACCACCTTTTCAGTTTATACTGCCCGCTGCTAATTTTTCATAGCAGCTTTCATTCCTTCGGTTGTAGTGTAGTATTTTACAATCATATTGGGTACTTCCCATTCCGGCAGTTTTCCATCGATTAAATACTGAAGGTATTTTTTGGTAACCTGACCAAAGTGGGCTTCGTGTCCAACCTTGTATTTATCAGGAATAATCATTACCCATTTTTTGTCTCCAATTTTCTCAACTGCAATGCCCGGATACTTTTCAGCTAAACCGGTAACAGCATTGTTCAGACTTGCTGCAAATTCATTAATATCAGCATCGGTTACCTCAATGTAAAGTTTTGGCTTGTAACCTTCTTTTTCTCCCTGAACAATTTCTAGATTACACTTTGTTCCACGCATAATCGAGTAGTGGGTATCTGCAGCACCTTCCGGAGCCTGAAAATTCCAGATTACCGACGCTTTAGCATGGATACCTTTCAATTTATAATTGATTTCGCCGTTGCTGTAAACTTTAAGAATGTCGCCATCAACATCTTTTTTAAGGTATTCCGGATATTCGTCGAGGTGGGTAACTTTTTTAAACATTTCAGGAGTCATATCCGTAGTCCAGCGTTTGGCCGAAACTATTTCAACATCGCTTTTTTGCAGTATTACTTCAGGAAAAGCTTCCCACTGAATAAGGTCGACCAGGTGCGTATTTACGTCAACAATACCTTCGCCCTGTTGTTTCGTGTCGAAAAACCATGCCGGACGTTTTAAAGCTTTACCCGATACATATTTGAAAAAGTGGTGTACACTTTCTTTTGTAATGGCAGGATTTTCTTCAGTACCAGCAAGAATTTTTCCAAATACCTCAGGTAGTTGCGATAATTCGCGCTGAAGTAAGGTTGTAATTTCGTGGCGTTCGGTCATAATATCATATAACAAAACTCCTTTCTCATCGGCCAACTGAAAGGCTTTTTCCAGCATTGGAAATTTGTCGGGAGTAATTACCATTGGTTTATCGGCCAGAACATTAATTCCAGCTTCAATGGTTTTGTATATGTAATCTGTTTTTTTTGCGTTGTTACCCGCAGTCATCATCACATTTCCGGGTTTCTCTGCAATCATTTTTTCAAAAAAATCGTCGCCTTTGTATACCTTTTCTTCCCATGTTGTTGGGTTTTCTGAACGGGTATTAAATGATTCGATAAGTTTCAAATGACCTTCTACATCGGGCCCATCGGGCGCAAATACATAAACAACAGGATCAACCTGGTCGTACATGGTTTTTTGCACAAGCGCTGCATGAAAATGCCCCGGATCGAGGGTCATAATTTTTACTTCGCCTTTGGCTCCTGTAAACATAGCTTTAGTTTCGTTTTTGGTTTCAGTTGATTTTTGGCTACCTCCTGTACATGCCGAAAGCAGAACAACAAGGGCAACAGCCAGCATTGATAAATTCTTCATATAGTTGATTTTTAAAAATTCCCGTTAACGTTCACGCAAAAGTACAATTTTATTTTTAGTTAAATTCAGATTTTAACCTAATCAATTGATTTAAATTACAATGAAAATAGCCGGACAGCCCGTTGTTGTCCGGCTATTTTTGATATTGCTCGTTAAGAACTTAAACTGCCGATTAAGGTTATTTTATGCTGGTTTTTACTTTTTCATTGGCGAGTCGTCACATTTCAAATCGCCCAAAACATACTGTGCTCCGTCTAAATAGAATTTTAGCAAACGCGCATCTTCAAAGCTTTGTGCATTATGCGATGGTGATACATAAAACACACGGCCTTTACCATGTTTTTTTATCCACGAAACATAGCGGATATTATCTTCTATAGGTTTTCTTTTCCCTTCAAGTTTGTCGGTATCCATGTACAATAAAGGTTTGAAGTTTTTTTGATCGTATGCTTTATTGAATAAATAAGGCTCATCAACATGTACAAAAGGTTTTCCTGCAAAAGCCTTTGACAAAGGGTGATTCGGTTCACACAGCTCTAAACTGATTTCTTGTTGCCGGGGGTGATAATCAAAGCTTCCTCCAACCATTTCGCTAAATGGCATTGAGTTGTTTTGCATAACAATGGCACCATGAGTTACCATTAAACCTCCACCTTTTTTTACAAAGTTGATCAGATTGGCTTCCAATTCTGCTGCCTTTGCTTTCTTTTCTTCATCATCCATACTTGTATCTATATCCAGACAGTCCAGAATTAAATCGCGTCGCGGACCAATTGAACAGGCGCTGTTTAACACAACTGCATCGTAGTTTTGCAGGTTACTTTTTTCAAAACAAAACACATCTTTGGTTATTCTTACATCGAAGGCGCCGGTTTTTTGCCCCAGAACTTTAATTATCTGGCTGGTATGCGGAATAACCCAGTGGTCGAAACCGGTAAACCGGTCGAATATTAATATTTTCCTTGTTTTTTGAGGTTGTACTTCGGCTTTATCCGGAGCAATTTTCTCAATTTTCTGCACCCACTCGGGAGTACATTTAAACTGTTCTATTTGTGCATTTACTGAAATAACTGTAATCAGTAACACAACTGTTAATAATATTCTGGTCATTTTATTTCTGAAATTTAAGGGCCTAGCCCACATTTAAAATTATATGTTTTCCCCCGGTATTATTCCCGGGGGAAGTGATTTTGTTTAACAGAGGACTTTTCCTTGTATATTTTCTTTTAATTATCGTTTAATATAATCGGTTCCGTATGGATAACGTTGCGGACGACTTAACATTGAATTGGCAAGGTCGTTATTGATAAAACGTTCAGCTGCCGGATCCCATTTTAAAACCCCGGGAATATGCATGGCAATATCGCTGATTAAACAAACGCTACATGCGCGGTGCCCAACTTCGGCAGTACAGATAGGTTGTTTACGTGTTTTAATTGAATTAAGCCAATCGCCGTGGTGCTCTTTGCTTACATACAGTTTGGTTTCGTCATCACCAATTTTCGATTCCAATATTTTAGGATCACTGGCATTCAATGCTTTTGAACTTTTCTCTTTCGAAACCGGATCGCTGGCAGATGCAGTATAAGAACCGCGTGAGACGAAAATCCATCCATTCTCTCCAATGTATTTTATACCATTGGTAAATCCGCCGCTGGTTAGCACAGTAATGCCATTTTTATATTCATGTTTTACCATAAAGTCGCCATGTACGTTCCAATCGCCCGATTTTGGGAATTCGGCAATGGCTTCAACCGAAATTGGTCCGGTATGCTCGGTATCCATACCCCAGGCAGCTGAATCGTAATGATGTTGTCCCCATCCGGTAATCATACCTGCGCCATAGTTCCTGTGTCTCAACCATCCCGGGCGACTGTAACCATCTTGCGGATGAACCAGTTTTTCTTTATATTCCACTTCGGGAGTAGATCCCAACCACATGTCAAAATCAAGGTTCGATGGAACAGGACCTGTTTCGAAAACAGGACCTCCGGGATCGCCAGGTAATCCAATTTTTACGGTATGAATTTTACCAATCCTTCCGTTACGTACCAATTCTGCAGCAATGCGAAATTGTGGCATGGAACGTTGTTGAGTTCCCATCTGAAGAATAACTCCGGTGCGGTTAACAATATCGCTTAGTAACCTTCCTTCTGCAACAGTTAAAGAAGTTGGTTTTTGCAAATAAATATCTTTACCAGCCAACGCAGCTTCAATGGCAGGCTGCGAATGCCAATGGTCGGGAGTACTTATTAGTACTGCATCAATATTTTTATCTGCCAGCAAATCTTTGTAATCCTGATACATTTTTACATCAACAGCATTGGCACTCCCCGTTTTTTGATTGTAATAACCTTCGATACGTTTTTTCGAGTCGGCCATACGTTTGGTATCCACATCGCTAACTGCAACAAATTGTGCATGTGCATATTTTAAAGTTTCAGCAGTATCGTGGTCGCGGGCAATACGGCCGCAGCCGATTTGTGCAACATGAATTTTGTTACTGGGTGCACTGGCTCCAAAAACCGATGACGGAACAATAGTCGGAATTACCATTGCTCCGGCAGTAGTTGCTACCGTGTTTTTTAAAAAATTTCTTCTTTTCATTATACTATTGATTTAAATTACTACAATATATTGATCTACTAATTTTCAAACTTAATATCCGGATTACTTGCAAAGCTGTTCCAGTACATTTCTGCTGTTGCCGCATCAAGTTTCCCGTCGAATATTATCATTCGGTATTTTAAGGTATAATTTTGTTTGGGATTCAGTTTCCAATCGTCGTGGCGTATTGGTACAAATTCGAAATACATATCGCCACGTCCGTTGTTGGCATCCAGAGGCCAAACGCGCATTGGTTCAGGGTGCATCCTGTTCGATGGGTGACTTAAAAACAAAATCCCTGAACGACCCTGCTTTACTTCCGATTCGCCTTCAACCATACACCAGCGGGCGTATGATCCATCCGCATCCACACGCGTTTTATTGTCGGATGTTAAAACGGTACAATTGTCTTTGTGCCATTTTTCTGTGGCACGCCAGCCAATTCCTCCGCCGTAACGGTATGCATCGAGCATAATTCCGTTTTTCAGCGGGCTGTTTAACGATGTTGTGTAATCTACCATCCAAACACCTTCTCCAAGGTTCCATGCACGAACATCCAAAATTTCATTCAAGGCAATCTGGTCTTCTCCCAAACTACCAAAATCGATGTGTTGTTGCAGCGCTTTAAACCCACTATATACAGCACCTTCAGCTTCCGAAAGAAAGCCTGCAAATTTTACGGTTCCCTGGCCCGATTTCAGGTTCCAGAAATCTACTGCACGATCGTCGATATGCGTTTTAGTCCAGGGGCCCCAAATGCCGTAATGATGATAATGATCCGGTGCCTGAATACGTGTAAGCACTTTACCTCCCGGCGACCACACCGGATGGATAAAACCTGAACGTTTGTACAGAGGATCAACTCCGTTAGGGGGATAAGTGGTTGCAAACCGGTAGTTTAGTATGGATTTCTCGTTCACCACTAAACTTAAATCTTTATTGTTCTTTTTCAACGAAACAATTGTTTGTTCCGGCGTTGATTTTTCTTCCAGTTTCAATACAAATTTACGTTCCGATCCTTTTTTTGATTCGCCATTTAAAATAAACCACAACCGGGCGGAATGTCCTGCTTCAAGTTGACACGGGACCAGGATTTCTCCTGTTTTATTTATTTCATATAAAGTAAGATGTCCTTTGTCGGTATTGTAATTTAATCCATCCAATGAAAGAGAAATGGGGGCGTTAATTCTGTCGTTTTCAATTTGAACAGTAAATTTAGCAAGCTCCTGTGCAAACAACGACTGTGTAAATAAAAGAATTAAGAGAATTAGTTTTACTTTCATTTCTTTAAGTTGTTTTAAATACGGACAGATTGAATTTTAGGTACTTCTTCGTTAATTGTTTCTTTAAATGCGTTAATGTTTTCTGTGTTTACATCCTGAGGCATTCCACCTCCGCATGACCAGATAACACGCTGTGTATCGCCAAACTCGTTTACCATTTTACGGGTCTCGTTCCGAACTTGTTCTGTTGTTCCGGCAGCCAGTACATCGCGCGGAGGTAGGTTCCCGATTAATGCAACCTCAGGTCCGGCCAGCTCACGGATTTCACTCATGCTGTGTTCAAAGCTAAAGTTAAATAAATCAACACCCATATCCTTTAAATAAGGCGAAGAAATTAATCCGGGAGCATCGTTATGGAAAAAATTCAGTTTTGAATCGATCGAATCAAAAATTCGTTTAATGTAGGGCACTGCATACTGTTGACATTCGTCGTCGCCAATAAATCCAACAATATCGTCTAACAGCAAAATGCCTTCAATGCTGGGGAACATTTCTTTTTGGTGCTGAATCCAGTTGATACTGAATTGTGTTATTGTTTCCAGCAATTTATGACTGTTTCCCGGATCCATCATAAATCCCATCATAAGTTCTGTTGTACCCATTAAGAATGAAGCAATATTGAGCGGACCACGGGCAATGGCAAATTTTATTTCGTGCCCCATTTGCTGAATGGGTTTTTGATAATTAACCAGTCGCTGAATGATAAAAGGCAACAATCCGTCGGTTTTAGGATTCGGATTGTGCAGATTTCCTGCCTGAGAAATATCGCTTATAATTTTGTCGGCATGGGGCAAACTGTATTCGTTCCATACCATTTTTGCTCCAAATGCTGAAGGCTCGGTACACATTCCAAATTCCGACCAGAATCCCGGCAGGAACATAATATCAGGGAAAGTTTCGATGGCCTTTTTATTGGCTTCGAACCAGATTTGTTCGGAAGAATAGTATTGAAGGGTTGAAATTCCGGCCCATCCCGGGAGCCAGGGACTGTCGATAATGAACCCGGTAACAGGTTTTTGGGGGATTTCGCCTCTAACAATCTTTAACAACAGTTCCCATTGTTCGTTCGTCATATTAATTGGTTTTAAGTTGTACAAATATAAGCCTGAAATAGCTATGTGAACAGTATTCAGTTTGCAATACTTTGTACTTAATTAACATTTTTTCGTATTTTTCGGGAATGAAGATAATGCATGAACAAATTGATTTTCCGGGAAGGTCGGCAGTTAAAGTTAAAATGCGCGAAATGCCACATTTTACGTACCCCTGGCATTTTCATACCGAATATGAATTGTTGTATGTTATTAAAGGATTTGGGACAAGTTTTGTAGCCGATAATATCGAAAATTTTGAAGGAGGAGATTTGGCATTATTGGGCAGCAATCTTCCGCATTACTGGAAAAGCGATAGTTCGTTTTATGAGGAAGGCGAAAAGAAGAAGGTAAAATACATCGTTATTCAGTTTTCGAATGAATTTTTTAAAGAAGCAATTTCTGAATATCCTGAGTTTCACTTAATAAAGGATTTGTTGTCGCGTTCTGGAAGAGGTATTCGATTTTCGCAGGAATTTGCGGAAACAGCAAAACGGAAAATTTTTAAAGTAGTAAATTCAAAAGGTTTTGACAGGGCGTTACTAATGTTGAAACTATTACAGTTTTTAGCAAAAACAAAAGATTATCGTTTGTTGGCAGGAGAGTTGTATCAGATGGAAAATCATGATTTTACAAGCGACCGGTTAACAAAAGTGATGCATTACCTGAATACCTCGTATCTGAAAAAGGTAGAATTGGAAAAAGTAGCCGAGGTGGCCAATTTACATCCTTCGGCATTTTGCAGGTATTTTAAAGAGAAATCAGGTAAATCACTTTCCGAGTTTGTTAACAACATGCGAATTGGTTATGCCTGCCGCCTGTTAATCGACGGAAAAATGTCGGTGTCGCAAATATGTTACGAAAGTGGTTTTAACAATCTCTCGAATTTTAACCGCATTTTTAAAAAACACTCCGGATTTACACCAACTAAGTATCTCGAAGAATTTAAAAAAGGGCAGGATGGAACTGTTGTAAAAGTGTAGAGTTTCTAACCCAAACTTTTCCTTTTCCAAAGAAACCATCACGGAATTCAATAGTACCGCACCGAATAGCTTCGAACCGCAGCGAAATGCTCTGTTCCATCGCGAAATGCGATTGAACCAGAGCGGAACGCAATTGTACCACATGGAAATGCGATTGTACCAGGTACGAGCCATTTCTGTCCGGGAATTATCGAATCTGCCGGCGACGAATCATTTTATTTCAGGTTTTAGTATTTTAAGATTTGGTTTTTTGTCTTTTTTTTCGTGTACGGTATGCCTTTTTTTATTTCCGTCCGATCTCGCGTGTTCCCGAACCTTTTTCAATTCCAACATTCAGGTCTCCTAATTCTTGGCGGGCAGTTTCAACAATTTTCATTAATTCAGCAGTTTTATCTGCATTATAATCAATTACATTGTATTGTTCACCCGGATCGCGCATCATGTTGTACAACTCCGGTTTTTCAATTGTCATTTTAATTCTTGTGCCACCATGCCCATCCATTCCGGGTTGGGTGTTGTACGAGCGCCACTCGTGCGGTAAAACCAGTTTCCAGTTGCCTTTGCGTACGCCGTTCAGATTGTTCTTTCCATAATAGAAAAGTATGTCTTTGCGTGGTTCAGCGGTTATATTTCCTGTCCAGAGTTCGGTAATATCAAGGCCGTCGATTTTTAGTTCCGGAAGTTTTGCCCCGGCAATTTTTGCAAAACTTGGAAGCAGATCAACCGCACAACCAAGTTTGTTACTAATGGTTCCTGCAGGTGTTTGGGCAGGCCATTTAATAATAAAAGGTACACGTTGCCCGCCTTCCCAGCTGGTTGTTTTTCCTTCGCGCAAACCACCTGCCGACCCGGCGTGGTTGCCATAGTTTAGCCAGGGGCCGTTATCTGTTGTAAAAATAAATACTGTATTTTCATCGATGCCGTTGGTGCGTAGTGCTTTTTCAATTTCGCCCACACTCCAGTCAATTTCCATCATTACATCGCCGTAAAATCCCTGCTTACTCTTTCCTCTGAACTTATCAGAAACACCAAGAGGAATGTGCCCCATGCTGTGCGGAACATACAAAAAGAAAGGGTGCCCGGCGTTGCGGGTTATAAAATCAACCGCTTTTTCGGTATACAGAGTCGTAAGTTTGTCCTGCCCTTCGAGCGTAGTAATATAATCAATGGTTTCATTTCCTTCAATTAATGGAAGGTCAGGGTAATTGTCCCATCTTTCGCCGGTACGTCGTTTACCATCTACGCCAATGGGCCACATATCGTTTGAGTAGGGTAATCCAAAATACTCATCAAACCCGTGTTGTAAGGGCAAAAACTTTTTATGGTGTCCCAGGTGCCATTTCCCAAAAATACCCGTTGCGTATCCTTTTTCCTTCAGCATTTCGGCAATGGTAGTTTCCTCCGGGTTTAATCCCACTTCGCTCTGAGGAAAAAGTGCCCCAGAAATTCCAATACGATTTGGATAACAGCCCGTTAGTAACCCGGCGCGGGAAGCACTGCAAACAGGTTGTGCCGAATAAAAGTTGGTAAAGCGCATACCTTCGGCAGCCATTTTGTCCAGGTTAGGGGTTTCCCAACCGGTGGCTCCCTGTGTGCCTATGTCGCCATATCCCATATCGTCGATAAAAACAATAACAAAATTGGGTAGTTTACCACTTGTTGATTTCTGATCTGATTGAGGAGAACACGAAACTGCCACTACAAGTACGGCGGCAAAAAAAGTTTTGATAATTGGTATCATTTGATGTTGGTTTATATGGATTTAGCAAAACAAAATTAGCTATTTGACAGAGAATAGCTTAGGTTTTTCCTGCATAATGTTCGTGTAAATATTCGAAAAGGCGATTAATACGTTTTACTTTAATATCATCGTTTTTAGGTTCTTCAATAAATCCAACCCAGAATTTCTTTGCCGAAACAGGCATCTTGTTAAAATAGTCTGCCATTTCCGGATCGTTATCGAGCAACCATTGTAAATACTCCGGTATTTCTATGGTGCGCGGAGCAGTATCTCTTTCCACCCCGATTTTTACATTATCGCCTTCCCGTTTCCCGACAGAGGTAAGTATGTCCTTTTTTAGATGAATCCAGTGTCCACCTTTACCGTTTGGAAGAAGGTTCATCGAATAGTCTGTTCCGTCGACCTCAACTTTACACCAAACATGTTTTTTTGTACCAAATTCGGCCACGCTGTCAAAAGGGAATTCGGCATAAACACCTTTAAAAGGGCCGTTGATTAAAACCGTTTCGTAGGAAAATTTTTTAGCCATTGTTCAGAAATTTGAGGTTACGTTGCAGTCCTTTAAAACTGGTTCGTTTCACAGCTGAATTTTTAAAAAGTTCGTTGAACAGTGGCTTCTCCATCGTTTCCCAGTCTTCTTTTTTTAGCTGAAGGAGTTTTGGATGAGGTTCAAAACCGGATTCGTTGTGTGGTTCCGATTTTAGATTCCAGGGACAAACATCCTGACAAATGTCGCAGCCAAAAACGCGGTCCTCAAACTTTCCTTTTAAAGTTGTATCCAACTCGCCGCGTAGCTCAATGGTTTGGTACGAAATACATTTGCGCGCATCCACAACCCGTTCGGCAACAATGGCTTTTGTAGGGCAGGCATCCATACATTTGGTGCAGTTGCCGCAGTGGTCGCGCACCAGCTTGGGGGGCTCGTACGGGAGTTCCATGTCGATAATCAGTTCGCCGATAAAAAAGAAACTGCCATGTTCCACCGAAATCAGGTTACTGTTTTTGCCAATCCATCCGAGCCCCGCTTTTTTTGCCCAGGCACGTTCCAGTACAGGTGCAGAATCTACAAAGGGGCGTCCTTCGCAGGGGCCAATTTCATCCTGAATAAACCGGAGTAGTTTGCGAAGTTTGTCTTTTAATACAAAGTGATAGTCGGTTCCGTAGGCGTATTTTGAAAGTACAGGCGCATTGCTGTGTCGCTGCGTTTTTGCCGGGAAATAGTTTTGCAAAACAACAAGAATGGTTTTGGCGCCTTCAACCAGCAACTCCGGATTCAGTCTTTTTTCTTTGTTCCGGTTCATGTAGCCCATTTGACCATGCATTTCTTTCGAAAGCCACGAATCGAGGTGTGCTTTTTCCGTATCGAGAGACGATACCGGAAGCCAGTTACACGATTGGAGCCCCAGTTCTTTAGATTTATTCTTTATTTTATTGATTATTTCGCTTTTCCCGGATTCCATTTATCGCCTGATTTTCTGTACAAATAAAACTAAACATTTTATATTAAACCTTCTATTATGCATAAAAGGATTTTTAACCATGTATCCAAAGCTTAGTGTCTGCGTAGAATAACGAGACGTAGCTTAGAGATACATGGAGAGTTTATTCAGGATAAAACGAGAAAATACGATCAAAAGCCTAAAATATTTGTTATCTGTAATAAAAAAGAAGAATTTCTAACTTCGTCGTAAATTTGAATAAGAAGATATTTTTATGCGCATTGCAGTAATCGATCTGGGAACAAATACTTGTAATTTGCTGGTTGCCCAACTGGAAAATGGAAGCTATAAAATATTGCACCAAAGCAAACAGTTGGTGAAACTGGGGGACAATAAGATCAGGGAAAATGAGATTAGTGCAGAGGCTACCCGGCGAACGATTGATTCGTTTTTGGCTCATGGAAAAATAATTCAGAATTTGGATGTTGATTATGTAAAAGTGATAGCAACATCGGCGGTTCGCACAGCAGAAAATAAAATAGAATATCTTGAAAAGCTTGGAGAATCGAGTGGTTGGCTGGTAAAATTAATTACGGGAGAAAGAGAGGCAGAGTTAATTTTTAAAGGAGTATTACTGGCATTTGGTAACTTTTTTCAACCGTCTGTTATTCTTGATATTGGCGGAGGAAGCAACGAAATAATTCTGGCACACGAAAAGTCGATTGTGTGGAAAGAAAGCCGTCCGACGGGTATGGCGCGCATCATTAATACATTTAAATTATCCGATCCGGTTCGGTTGGATGAAATTGAGAAGTTGAAAAATTATTTTGCGAAAGAACACCAGTCGGCTATTCAAAACTGTAAACAGAAACAGGTTGAAATACTGGCCGGATGCTCGGGAGCTTTTGATACCGTGGCCGATTTAATTGATGAAATTGAGCCGGGAGAAAAGACACGGATTACACAGGAGGTTTCGCTTGAGGATTTTTACAAGGTGTACGAAACTTTGTTAAAATCGACACGGGAAGAACGGTTGCAAATGAAAGGGATGGATTATGTTCGTGTTGATTTAATTGTTCCGGCAGTAATTTTTATCGAATGTTTAATCTCGGAAATTGGTATTAAAAAAATTGTTCAAACCGACTTTGCATTGCGCGAAGGTGTTCTGTACGAACGTATTCAAAAGCTTGCTAAAGTATAATATTTGAAGGCGTTCCGCATTTTTTACAATTCCCGCTGTCTGTAAGTTTACTCAATTCTGTATGATAGCGGTTTCTTGTTACCAAAATCTCTCCGCAAACAGGGCAATAGGTCGATGACCTTTCCACATCGCTTACATTTCCTAAATATACGTGTTGCAGGTGTTGTTTGGCAATGTCGTATAATAAAGTTAAGGTTTTGATGGGAGTTGACGAAAGGTTCATTTTGTATTGCGGGTAATAACGCGAAAGGTGCAGTGGAGTTTGTTTGCCAAGTTCTGAGGCGATCCATTTTACCATTTCTTCAAATTCAACAGGATTATCATTCAGCTCCGGAATTACAAGGTTGGTAATTTCTAAATGCTTTTGGCTATTGGCAATGGTTTTTAAGGTTTCCAATACCGCGTGCATTTTCCCTTTGGTGTACTTTTGGTAGAATTTTTCGGAGAATGCTTTTAGATCGATATTAAAAGCATCGATATACGGAATTAACCGCTGAAGCGGCTCTGTGTTGATGTATCCATTTGAAATTACCACATTTTTAAGATCGGCTGCTTTTGCTTTTTCCGCTGTTTCCAGCATAAACTCGTAAAAAGTAAATGGCTCGTTGTATGTGTAAGCAACTCCAATGTTATTCCATGATTTAAGTGCTTCGTTAACGGTTTGTTGCGATGTAGTGGTGCTAAATCCTGAAAACTGTTTTGCCTCGCACTGCGAAATCCGGTGGTTCTGGCAAAAGCTGCAATGCAAATTGCATCCTACTTCTCCTATCGACAAAATAGTTGTTCCGGGATAAAAATGGTAAAGAGGCTTCTTTTCAATCGGGTCGGAACCCACAGCAGCTACTTTATTGTATACCTCGGTTGTGAGTATGCCATTCCGGTTGGTTCGTACCCTGCAGTTTCCGGTTTGGCCAATGTTTAAAATACAATTCCACGGACAAAGCTCACATTTAACTCTGCTCTCTTTTAGTTTAGTATAGAAAAGCGCCTCCTTCATTTTTCCCCTAATTTATTTAAAGGTACAAAAAGACTGAAAGCCAAGGAAGTGTATTAACCCGGAAATACAATATGGTCAGAATAGAGAAACATCTTTCTCCATGTATAAAATTCCGTTTTTTATTTCTCTTTCTTTCCACCCGTTTTTCAGATAGAAAGAGTAAGCCCGCAACTTTTTATCAGGATCGGTTACCAGCCATAACTTTTCTTTACCACACGAAAGTAGCCAGTGTTCAGCCAGTTTTAAAAGTTGTGAGCCGATACTCTTGTTTATATAATCGGGTAGTACTGCAATTACCCATATTTCGGCAGTTTTTTTGTCGGCAATTATAAACCCGGTTACCTGATTTTCAATTTCGCACAACCAACCTTTATAGGTGGTTTTTAGTTTTGCTTCAACGGTTTCAAAAGAAATTCCACTTTCCTGTAATTCTTCGTAAGTGAAATTGTTTTCATCGGTAGCCACTCTAACTTCAAAAATGGCGGGAATATCTTGTAGTGTAATCTCTCTGAACTTCATCCGTTTAAATTTTTTATTTTTCAATTGTAACGTATGGAACTCTCGATGAAATTTAATCATGCTTGTTTGTGAAATATCGCAGATTAAATTTCATGTTCGTTTCATACTATAGTTTTTGAGTAAGCCGGTTTATATCCGATTTCATTTGTTCCACCTGTTTTATCAGTTTGTTTAAATCCGATTCCGGCTCCGGAATTTCAGTATTAAGGTAGCAAACGAACTTCCATACTTCTTTTATTTCCATAATGGGTACGTCGTATGGTTCAAAATCGGTATTTAACGAAATCAGCCGAAGTGATTTATTTTTCCTGATATTGTTTTCAGCCACTTTAAAAACGATGCCTTCGTCGCGGGTAACTATAATGTATGCCTCGTTGGTTTTTATATCATAAAAATCCTGGACAAATTCGGCAATAACGATTGAACCATCGGGAATGGGGAGCATTGAATCGCCTTTGATTGAAAAAGCCCGGTATTTTTTTTCTTTCGATAAGAATGGAAGTTGAAACACGGGGAGGTTACCAATATATTCGGGGTCGGCAAAACTGTTTACATAGCCGGCCTTGGCTTTTTCGTTTACAAATTCAATGTTGTCGTTGTTGCCGGAGTCAACGGTAGTGGCAATTACGCGCAGGTTGCTGCCGCGTATAAATACATCGAATCCGTTTTGTAAATCGGTAAACTGGCTTTCAGAAAGCTTTTGCATGTCAATATTAATTAAGGTATCGATGGCAATGCCAAAATACTTTGAGAAAACCTGTAAATGAGAAACAGTTGGTTGGCTAATGGCATTTTCTAATGCATTAACAGTTGTTCTTTTCATTTCGAGTTCCGCTGCGATATCGTTTTGAGTACGATTTTTTCTGTTTCTAAGTAGCTTTATGTTGCTTCCGAAATAATTCATTTAAAAAAATATTTCTTCAAAATTACAAAATTATATTGCTGATATAAATTAAATGATTAAATTATTATCGACAAAAATGATAATATAATTATCATTGAAAAAATGGAGAAAACAGTTCTTTAAAAATCCTAAGTGTTTTCCTCTAGTGTAAAAGTCCCCGGTGTAGGCCGGGGATTTTTTGTGAAGGGAAATGCACATCGGTTTTTATTTGGGGAGAGAAAGGGAAATTGTGTACAGATTATGAATTATTGAAATGAGTGCCGACAAAGTTCATGAAAAGCTAAAGATATTGTCAGATGCAGCCAAGTACGATGTGTCGTGCGCGTCGAGCGGGAACACCCGGGCCAATATGGGCAAAGGAATTGGAACTGGTGTGGCCTGCGGAATTTGCCATAGTTTTACCGAGGACGGACGTTGTATAAGCCTGTTTAAGATTTTAATGACCAATAATTGTATTTACGATTGTGCCTACTGTGTAAATCGCCGCACAAACGATCGGCCGCGGGCTACTTTTACGCCCCGGGAAATAATCGATCTTACTATCGGGTTTTATCGTCGTAATTATATTGAAGGATTGTTTTTGAGCTCGGGTGTAATTAAGAATCCCGATTACACCATGGAACGTATGGTGCAGGTGGCTAAAAAACTCAGGCGCGAAGAAAACTATAATGGATATATTCATTTAAAAGCTATTCCGGGGGCGAGCAGCGAGTTAATCCACGAAGCAGGTATTTGGGCCGACCGGTTAAGTGTGAACATGGAAATTCCCACTGAACTCAACCTAAAGAAACTGGCGCCCGAAAAAAACTATCCCGATATTATTTCTCCTATGGGACAAATCCGCAACTCAATTTTGCTTAGCAAGGAAGAACGAAAGAAATTCCGAAAAGCACCTCGTTTTGCCCCGGCCGGACAAAGTACGCAACTTATTGTCGGGGCTTCGCCCGAAACCGACCGCCAGATTATTCTACTTTCGTCGGGATTGTACAAAAAGCAAAAGTTAAAACGTGTTTATTTTTCGGGTTACCTGCCTGTGAATAGTTACGACCAGCGCTTGCCAGCCATTAATCGTCCGCCATTAGTGCGCGAAAACCGATTGTATCAAAGCGATTGGCTGATGCGATTCTATCATTTTAAAGCCGAAGAAATTTTATCGGAGGACCAACCGTTTCTGGATTTAGATGTAGACCCAAAACTGGGATTTGCCTTGCGAAATATGCACTTGTTTCCGGTGGATATTAATCGGGCTGATTACGAAATGATACTACGAATTCCGGGGGTGGGAGTGCAGTCGGCTCAAAAGATTATTCTGGCACGCAAACACAGGCGTCTTAATTCGCTTCATTTAAAAAAAATAGGAGTTGTAATGAAGCGTGCCAAATATTTTATAACCTGTAATGAGTTGCAGGCTCACAAACAGGATTGGGAGCCGCAACGATTAAAACATAAAATGTTATGCGAAATGGATTCGAAATACAAAAAGTCGCTGGACACGCAGCTTAAACTATTTACAGATTTTAAACAGGTATTGCCGCCACTGCATTGAAATTCAGAGTTCAAAGTTTGACGTGAAATGCAAGATCAGAATTTGGTCAACGTTATTTAGGCATCAACATCCAGTATGAAAATTTATACCTACGATAATACATTTGAAGGGCTGCTAACCTGTATTTTCGATTGTTACAGCCGCAAGGATTTTCCGGTTGATATTTGTCCGCGAACCGGCGGGCAGCGCTATTTGTTTGTTGATAAAATTGATATTAAAACCGACTCCGGGAAATCAGAACGGGTATGGAAAGGAATTCAGAAACAACTTTCGGGGAGAAACAAACAACTGCTGTTTTATGCTTTTTTGTCGGAAGAACCGGGAATTGAAATGAAAATTTACCGTTTTCTGCGTCGCTTGTTTAGCGGACATTTGAGCCTGGAAACCGATTTTGGCGATTCGGATGTGTTGTACCTTACGCAAACCTCACAAAAAGTAAAAAAAGAAGCCATGCGCATGTTGCAGTTTGTACGATTTCAGCGTACCAAAGATCGCTTGTTCTTTTGTGGTGTTGAACCAAAATACGATATAATTCCGCTAATAATTGAGCACTATAAAAAACGATTTGCTGATCAGAAATGGTTACTGTACGATCTGAAACGCAATTACGGTATCTTTTATGATAAAGAAAAAGTTGAGGAAGTAGTTATCACACAAAAACAATTTAATACACTAAATGGGAAAGTTGACAAGGCTCTTCTGGATGAAAGCGAAGATTTTTATCAGAAACTTTGGCGCTCGTATTTTAAACATATCACAATTCAGGAGCGAAAGAATCTAAAGCTACAACGGCAGCATATGCCTCGGCGGTTTTGGAAATATTTGCCCGAGAAGCAAGCAGAATAGGTAGTGTTCAGAAATCAGTCTTAATTTGTAGTTAGCCGGATCTTCAAAGATTACTAACCCTGAAGATCCGACTTTTATATAAATAACCTGAGTTTGAAGTAAAATTTTGACTCAGGTTAATATATTTCTACCGTTATTCTTCTTTTTTGGTTCTTGGCAGAACGAGGTTCAAAATAATACCAACGGTTGCAGCCAGACCGATTCCGGCAAGCGAGAAGGTGCCGTACTGAATAACTGCACCACCAATACCAACGGTAAGTACAATTGATACAATTACCTGGTTGCGGGTTTCGCTCATGTTGGTTCTTGAATCAACCAGAGTTTTAATCCCGATAGAAGCAATCATTCCAAACAATAGTAGCATTATTCCACCTAAAACCGATTGAGGAATGGTTTTTAGGAAACCGCTGATTTTTCCTACAAAAGCAAATACAATGGCAGTAATTGCCGAAATGCGTAACACAAACGGGTTGGTAATTTTTGTTAGTGTGATCGCTCCGGTTACTTCAGAGTAGGTTGTGTTAGGCACACCACCAAAAAAGCCTGCCAAACCAGTGGCAATACCATCGCCAAGCAAAGTTCGGTGCAATCCTGGTTTTTCGATAAAATTCTTTTCGCAAACACCTCCAATGGCATACATGTCACCCACGTGCTCGATAATTGGGGCAATAGCCACCGGTATCATATATAAAATGGCTTGCCAGCTAAATTGAGGGGTAGTAAATTTAGGCAGTCCTATCCATGCTGCTTCTTTTATTGGAGTGTAATCAATCTTGCCCAGTATTGCCGAAAGGATATAACCCACAATAATGGCGATAAAGATTGGAATTAGTTTAATCATTTTTTTGCCGAAGATTACTACTGAAACAGCTGTAACCAGCGAAATAATGGCAATTGTCCAGTCGGTTTTAGCCATATCTACGGCTACCGATGCCAACGATAATCCTATTAATAAAATAATAGGACCAACAACCACGGCCGGAAACAGGCGTTCAACAAATGATAGTCCGCGAGCTTTTACTAAAGCCGAAACTACACCGTAAACCAGTCCTACTGCAATTATACCTGAAAGTGTTCCGGGCCATCCGTAAAGTTTGGTAGCCTCAATAATAGGCGCAATAAATGCAAAGCTACTTCCTAAAAATACGGGGACCTGGCCTTTGGTTACCAGGTGAAAAAGCAATGTGCCAATACCTGCTGTAAAAAGCGCTACGGCCGGATCGATACCTACCAGCAGCGGAACTAGCACGGTTGCTCCAAATGCTACAAATAGAAACTGTACACCTAAAATGGTGTTTTTAAAGGTTAACTGTTCTTGTAAGGTTTTACCACTCATTTTTTTTTGTTTGATTTTGATTTTTGTGCAAAAATATACCCATTTCGTTAGAAATGGGTATAATCTATTTTTTATTAAAGAATATTTTCCGGAATCTCTTTGATTGGTTTTATTTTAATCGTTCGAATAAACAATTCTCCGCCTTCCGATTGAAATTGGATTTTCCCTTTTGAAAGAGGTTCTGTTTTTCCTTCACCAAGGTATTTTCCTGAGTTGTAATTGATCATGTTTACATTTCCATTAACTACATGAACTGATGTTGTTCCCACACAATAGAGTTCAATAGTATTCCATTCTCCAACAGGATTTTCATAATCTCCGTCTTTTGCAACTATTCGGGTTTCAGTGTCAGGTATCGAAGCTGTTTTTTCGGCCCCTTTTACATAATTGTATTTTCCCTCGCTGTTTTTTTTCATCGGAATTTCGCAATACGATTTTCCCATCCGGTACGAGTCGCCAATATTTCCGGTCCAGAGTTGCAGCTCGTGCGAACTCATCCAAACGCCAAGTCCGGCCCCAAAGTCTCCATAACTATGGTATAAGAGTCCCGAGTTTCTTGTTGCAAATACTTCATCGCCCCATTTAAACTCTACCATTAAATGATAGTTTTCGAATTCATCGAGTGTGGCTAACGAAGCATTTATTTCACCTGAGATTCGAATTGCTTTCTCTTCATCAAGATCGACTACTGAAAAGAGATTTAGCGGATCTTTATTTAATCCAATTGGGTCGGCCCCTTCCTCAGTTGGGCCAACATAGGTTTGCCAGCCATCAAGATTTTCGCCGTTAAAGAGTGGTTGCCAGGGTTTTTCACAAGAGTTGAAAAGAATTGCGATAAGCGCAGGCAGGAAAAGGAATAGAGATTTTTTCATAGTATATTAGTTTAGATGAATATAGGCATAAAAAAACTGCTCTATAAATATAGAACAGTTTCTTAAAATATTTTTATCAACTGTTGTTTTTTGTTAAACTGCTTCTGCTTGAATTAGTTCTTTTGCTCTGTCTAGAATTGCCGTATCATCTAAGAGAACAATCCCGCCTTGTGGCCCCGGTTCCATGTGTATTCCTACTGCTTTACCCCTCGTATAATTCGCGCCTCCAAAGTAATTCCTGACGGTTTCTACTGATACTTCAAACTCTTGCGCCATTTTTCTGATTGCACCGTCAGGCAGGCTGTCTTTGATTTTTCGCAGCTCGTTAAATGTTATTTTTTTTTCCATATTGCTGTAGTATTATTTTGATTAATAAATATGGTTATTTAAAAGAACGTTATCTCGTCTACGTAAAAATAGAATTAATAATTTAATAATAAAAGCTTGAATAACAGGTATTGGTTAATCTTTATGACAAGAAGTTATTCTCTGTAAAATAAAAATATTTAATGGTTTTGTAATATTCATTAATACAGGTAATTATGTGTTTGGGTGTGTTGTGGCGCAATAATTGATTAACAGATTTATTAACATTTTTTAAGTCATTTATTGGCTCTTTTTTTACTGAATTGTATAATAATTTATATTGAATTAAAAAAATCGGCGATTTTAGGTTAAATAATACCAATTTCGTTTCAATATGAGCCTTAAATAATTTTAGAATATTTGGATTTAGGCAAGGCATAGAAATGAAGCATAGCCTAAGTTCTGTTGAATTTATGTAACGCTGCATAAATTCAAAGAAATGGAATTATAAGGCTCAGTTTGGGATAATATTGGTTTAATGTTCTGCTTACATGCTTATTTCTCAAAACTATCGTAAATGGCCTGGTGTATTGCAGTCCTTATGTTAAGCTGGTAAAGTTTTGGATTATTTCGCGTGGGGTAAACACGGTTCGACATGAAAATATAAAGCAGCTTATTTTCGGGGTCGGCCCAGGCAAAGGTTCCTGTATATCCGCTGTGTCCAAAACTGCTTTTGCTTGTTGATACAGCCGGGTAGGCATCTTTTAGTTCATTTTTATCGTTATCAATCAAGGGTTTGTCAAAGCCCAAACCGCGACGGTTTTCATTTTCCGGATACTGAATGCGTGTAAACTCGTTTACTGTATTCTCTGAAATGTATCTTCTCCCTCCGAAATAACCTTTTTGTAAATACATTTGAAATAGTTTTGCCAGATCGTTTGTAGTTCCGAAAAGACCTGCATTTCCTGATATGCCACCCATCATAGAAGCTCCTTCGTCGTGTACAAATCCTCGTAGTTTTTCCATCCTGAAAAAGTCATCGCTTTCGGTTGGAATAATGCGTTGAAGCGGGAAGTGTTTGTAGGGATTGAAAGTAATTGTATATGCACCAAGGGGCTTGTAAAAAGTTTCTTTAATGTAGTTCTCGTAGGGGCGGCCGGTCATGTTTTCAATCATATCGGGATAAATATAAAAGCTGAGTCCCGAATATAAATACTTATGGCGTTTTTCAAGCTCAGAAGTTCTGATTGTGTCGAACATTTCTTTTCTGAAATCTTCATTCATATACATTTTTTCTGAAACGCGTACGCAAAACTTATCGCTGGGGTGATCGCTAAATACATGTTTGTCGAGATTTCCTTCCTCGTCGAGCGTGGTTGTCCAAAATGCGATCCATGAAGCTAAACGTGCCTGGTGTGCCAGTATTTCTCTGAAATTAAGATTTTCTTTGTTGGTTCCTTTGAAATCGGGCCAGTAATCGCTGAATTTGGCATCAATATCAATTTTCTTTTTATCTACCATTTCCATTAAAGCGGGTAGCGGACCGGTAACTTTTGTTACCGAAGCCCAGTCATAAATATTTTCTTTATTTACAGATTGTACACTGTCATAAGTATGGTATCCGTAACATTTGTGAAATACAACCTGCCCGTCTTTTGCAACCAAAACCTGGCAGCCGGGATATGCTTTTTCGGCAATACCGAGTTCGGCTATCGAATCAATTTGTGCATGTAGGTTTTCAGAGTTAATTCCAGCTTCTTCTGGGATTGTGTACGACAGACAGCTGTTCTTTTCTACTTGAAGGCCGTCGTTAACTTTAAAACGTTTGTCAATGGTAACAGGTAGTTTACCGTTGGCAGTAAAGGCTCCAAAAACAAGCTGAGCTGCCAGTTCCTGGTTAAGCTGATTGTTTTGATGAGCCAAAATAAGCGCTTTTGAATGATGAATATTTTCAAAATGTTTTAAGGCGTAAGCATTTCCAAAAAACACAAATATTGACTTGTTTGATTCAACCAGCTCGGTAACTGCTTTTCGCTGAATTTCTGTGGTTCCGTATTTTTTCGATCCATATTTATGAATTCCGTCAATTCCTGCAATAATCAGAGAGTAGTTTTCCAGCTTCTGGCGGAGGTTTGCCCAGTCTTTTTCGCTTGCATCTTTTGAAAGCGTAAAATGGGCGACTTCAGTATATTTTTCCAGCATTTTCTGAAAGGCAGAAGTCTGATTACTTCCTATCATTACTGTAGCAATCTTCTCTTTTTCGAGATTCTGCACAGGAAGGGCATCGTTGTTGGTTAAAACAGTGAAAGAGCCTTTAATTAATTTCCTGTTGGTTACTTCGAAATAGGGCGAATTCAAACGAGCTGTTAAATTCTTTAGATTGGCCGGTTTGTATTCGTTTAAGCCTGCCCAGCGTTTAAGCGCTAAAATTGTGCGGCATTTTTCATCGATTTCTTTTTCGGAAATTTGGTTTTTCGAGATGGCCACTTTTATCCTGTTAATTGCTTTCTCAAGATCCGGAACAAATTCAACCATGTCGTTTCCTGCTTTGATTGCCTCAAATTCTGCTTCTCCCGACTCGGTCTGAACACCTTTCATGGTAATGGCATCAGTAACAACAAAACCTTTAAATCCAATTTCGGTTCTTAAATAGTCGTTAATAACTTTCTTTGAAAGTGAAGAGGGTTTTCCCGAATTGTCAAGCGAAGGAACATTTAGATGTGCCGACATAATGCCGGAAATTCCTTTTTCTGCAAGATAGCGGAATGGGTAACTTTCAATAGTATCAATTTTTTTTTTCGAATGCTCGATGAGGGGCAGTGTTTTATGCGAATCGGTGTGGGTATCTCCGTGTCCGGGAAAGTGTTTAGCCACCGGAATTACTCCTGCGTCCTGCATTCCTTTGGCAACCATCCACGACTTTTGAGCTACATTTTTTTTGTCCTCGCCAAACGAACGGAAATTGATGACAGGATTTTTGGGATTGGTATTAATATCAGCTACCGGGGCAAAATTCATATGGATACCAAGCAGTTTAAGTTGATAGGCATAATCGCGTCCCATCTGGTAAATAAAGGTGGTGTCGGTAATGGCTCCAATACTTTGTGCGTAAGGATAAACAATGGTGCTATCAATACGCATGGCCGGTCCCCATTCTCCGTCAATTGCAACTAGAAGCGGTGTTTCTGCTGCTTCTTGAAATTCATTAATCCATGAAGCTGTTTTTACCGGAGTGCCCTGCATGACAATAATTCCACCAGGTTTGTAGCTTCTTATTTTTTTTAGGATTGCATTCTTGCTGCCTTCGTTTTGTTTAGGATAAACCGTAATCATCATTAACTGGGCAATTTTTTCTTCAAGTGTAAGTTGTTCTAATTGTTGATTTACCCATTTATCATTTTTGAACTTATAAAATGGGGGCTCAGTGGCATTTAGTCTTAATGTGGCGATTGTTAAAATGCAGAGAATCAGCAATGTATTTTTGATAACTTCCATCTTTTAAATAATTTGTAATATTAATTGCAGTAAATTTGTAATACCAAAATCAAAATATGTAACTTTGTTGAAGCAAATGTAGTGAATTTAATTTATGTATAGGAATATTGGATTTGTATTACTTATTATTTTTTCGTTGCTGCAGTCCTGTACTGCCAAAGATATAAAAGTAGGTGCGGAACAGCCCGGGTTATACTTACCTTCTTTAAAAAATAAAAAAGTTGGTTTGGTAGTAAATAACACTTCTTTGGTTCAGGGAGTACATCTGGTTGATTATCTTCTTGAAAACGAAGTGAAGTTAGCAAAAATATTTGCGCCGGAACATGGTTTTAGAGGCGATGTTTCTGCAGGAGGCGAAATTACAGATGGGGTAGACACAAAAACGGGTTTACCGGTGTTGTCGCTTTACGGTAAAAACAAAAAACCTACAAAAGAACATTTAAGCGGACTTGATGTAGTTGTTTTTGATATCCAGGATGTGGGGTGTAGGTTTTATACATACATTTCTACATTGCATCTGGTGATGGAAGCCTGTGCCGAAAATAATGTACCTCTCATAGTGCTGGACCGTCCGAATCCTAATGGTGATTATGTTGCCGGACCGATTCGGAAACCCGGATTTGAATCGTTTGTAGGAATGGATCCAATTCCGATTGTGCATGGTTGTACGGTTGGTGAACTTGCCAATATGATAAACGGAGAAGGGTGGCATAAAGCAAATCAAAAATGTGAGTTGACAGTAGTTCCGGTTAAAAATTATGACCATAATATGCGTTACTCGTTACCAGAGCGACCATCGCCAAATTTACCCAATGACCTGGCAATTCGTTTGTATCCGTCGTTGTGTTTTTTTGAAGCAACAAGTGTAAGTGTAGGCCGTGGTACTGATTATCCGTTTCAGGTTTTGGGAGGATTGCAGGAAGACTTGGGTGATTATGAATTTACGCCCAGGAGTATTCCGGGAGTTGCTTTAAATCCTCTTAATAAAGATCAAAAATGTTATGGTGTTGATTTACATTTATTGAATGAGGCGCCAAAATTCACGTTAAAATACTTTCTTGATTTTTATAACAAATACGAGAACAAAGAAGACTTTTTAACCCGCGAACGCTGGCTAAATCTGCTTGCCGGAACCGATGATTTGATAAAACAAATACGTTTGGGAAAATCTGAGGTAGAAATTCTTGAAAGCTGGCAACCCGAATTGGACAAATTTAAAGAGCTTCGAAAAAAATATTTATTATACCCCGATTTTGAATAATTAGCATATGAATCCATATCTCGTTCTAGGAATAGTTTTAGGATATTTTTTTGTTTTAATGGCCATTTCATGGTTAACATCGCGTAACGCCGACACCCAGGCTTTTTTTACCGCTAACCGAAGATCTCCCTGGTATTTGGTTGCTTTTGGCATGGTTGGCGCAACACTTTCTGGTGTCACTTTTATCTCGGTCCCCGGCGAAGTAGGTAACTCAGCTTTCTCGTATTTGCAATTTGTTTTAGGGAATATTGTGGGATACTGGATTGTGGCAGGCATCTTATTGCCGCTTTATTACCGACTAAATCTGGTTTCTATTTATTCGTTTTTGGAACAAAGGTTTGGCGTAAGTTCTTACAAAACGGGCTCGTTTTTCTTTTTAATCTCAAAATTAATTGGTGCGGCATTCCGCTTGTTTTTGGTTGCCGGTGTTCTTCAGATTGCATTTTTCGATGCTTTTAATATCCCGTTTTCATTAACTGTTATTGTTACCATTGCTCTGATTTGGGTTTACACTTTTAAGGGAGGTATTAAAACCATTGTGTGGACTGACACTTTGCAAACGTTGTTTTTAGTTAGTGCGGTTATATTTACGATTATTGCAATATCAAGAGGACTTGATCTGAATTTTGGAGCGCTGGTAAAAGAGATCTCGACGGATTCAAATTCACAGATCTTTTTTTGGGACTGGCGTTCGGGCGATAACTTTTTTAAGCAATTTATAGCAGGTATTTTTATTACAATTGTAATGGTTGGAATGGATCAGGATATGATGCAGAAGAACCTGACTTGTAAAAATATTAAAGAGGCCCAGAAAAATATGATGGTCTTTAGTTTTTCTTTTTTAATAACGGTTGTTTTATTTCTGAGCCTTGGAGTAATGTTGTATGTTTTTGCAAAACAAAATGGTATTGCTGTGCCTGAGAGTACCGATGATTTGTATCCGCTTTTGGCTTTGCATTATTTTGGATTACCTGTTGGAATCGCTTTTCTGCTTGGAATTACCGCGGCTGCATATTCCAGTGCCGATTCCGCTTTAACTGCCTTGACTACGTCGTTCAGTGTAGATTTCTTACGAATTGATCGTTTCAATGAAAAGAAAAAACAACGAATAAAAATGGGATCGCATCTGATGTTTTCTGTTTTGTTAATTGTTGTAATTCTGATTTTTGAAGCCATTAATGATCAGAGTATAGTAACGGCTGTTTTTACTGTGGCTGGATACACGTATGGTCCGATTTTGGGTTTATTTGTTTTCGGAATGTATTCAAAAAGAAAAGTCAATGATAAATGGGTACCGGTGGTTGGTTTAACTGCGCCTGTGCTTTGTTATTTTATCTCGAGCTACTCCGAAGAACTGTTTAATGGATATAAGTTTGGCTTTGAACTTCTTATTCTAAATGGCCTGTTAACGATAGGCGGTTTGTTACTAATTTCTAAAAAAAATGCTGAAGAATAGACAGGAATGCAAATAAATGTTAAAAATTGTAAATTGATTTTTTATATTTGTAAAATAACGCGAAGAAAGAGACGTTATAATCAATATTAAAAAAGGTTTAAATTGTTTCGATATCTACTTCAAATATTGCTGGTAGCTACAATATTCATTTCACTTTTTTCATGTGAGGATGAGGGGTATATGTCGTCAACAGATGCACAACTTAATTTTTCAGTTGATACAATAACCTTCGATACCATATTTACTACATTTGGTTCTACAACACAGCGTTTTACTGTTCGGAATCCATACGATGAAAATGTACTCATTTCAAGAATACGCCTCGGAGGAGGCGATGCTTCCAGTTTCAGGCTAAATGTTAACGGTATTGTTGGTAACGAGTTATTCGAATTGGAAGTGCCTGCCAAGGACAGTATTTATGTTTTTGTTGAAGTGACAATTGATCCAACAGGGCAGAATCTGCCAATGGTTGTAAAGGATTCGATTGAATTTACAACCAATACAAATTTCCAGACCGTAAATCTTATTGCCTACGGACAGGATTTTAAGCTTGTAAAAGGTGAAGTTATAAAAACTACAACCTGGACATCTGAGAAACCATATCTGGTTTACGATTATGCTTATGTTGACAGTACATCTACTCTTACAATAGAGCCGGGTACAAAGGTATATTTTCATAAAGATGCGGGTATGTATGTGAAAGGAACTTTAGTAGCAGATGGTGATTTTCAGAACCCAATACAATTTTTGGCTGATCGATTAGAGCCATCGTATGCTAATATTCCCGATCAATGGAATGGTCTTGTTTTGTATTCAGGAAGTCATAACAATGTACTTAATTATGTAAGTATAAAAAATGCTAATATTGGATTGCAGGTAGGAACAATTGAAAATGAAGGATATGCTTCTGTTGAATTAACGAATTCGAAAATAGAAAATATGGCTTATGCAGGAATATTTGCAATGAAGTCAAAAATATCCGGATATAATAACCTGATTGCAAATTGTGGTTATTATGCAACAGCACTGCTCGTTGGTGGAGAATACGAATTTTACCATACTACAATTGCAAATTATTGGGGTAATTATGGTTCTAAAGCCCGGTCGTCGGCTTCACTTGTTTTATCAAATGTATTGGTTGTAGAAGATGGCGATGGAGGTAAAGTTTCATATAACGGAGATCTTATTAAGGCAACTTTCGCAAACAGTATAATTTACGGTAACATTGGGAACGAGATAGAATTGGGAAATAATGAAGAGAATGCATTTAATTATTTTTTCGATCATTGTATTCTTCAGGTTCCTGATACTTTAAATACAAGCGATAAAAACCACTACAATAGTGTGTGGAAAGGATCTGATTATGATCCTGACTTTATTGATCCTTATGATAAATTGAATTATCAGCTCGATACATTATCTGCGGCTAAAGATTTGGGAGACATGGAGTATGCCCGAGATTACCCGTTTGATTTGCTGAACAAAAGTCGCCTTGGTGACAGCGGTCCCGACCTTGGGGCATATGAACGTATCGAGAAAGAAGATGAAAACTAGTTTTAGTTTCATTGTTTTAATTATCCTTCTTTTAAATGCCCGTGCACAACAAAATGTTAGTCAATATTCTATATTGTTTTATAATGTAGAAAACTTGTTTGATGTCAGAAATGATTCGCTTACCAACGATGATGAATTTACTTTTGAGGGCGAACGGCACTGGAGTTATAAAAGGTTAAACAGAAAGCTACAGAATACAGCAAAGGTGATTTTAGGTTCATCGGGGTGGGAGGCACCGTCACTGGTTGGATTATGCGAAATAGAGAACCGGTTTGTGCTGGAAAAACTACTCAAAGAAACACCTCTGAAATCATTTCCGTATAAAATTATTCACAAAGAGTCGCCCGATTTTCGAGGAATTGATGTGGCATTACTATATAATGCAAAGCAGTTTTATCCTCTTAAATATGAGTATTACCCAATAGTTTGGGAGAGTGGCGATACTATTAAATCGCGCGAAATTCTCCATGTTTCAGGTATTATGGGAGGAATTGATGCTTTACATGTTTTTGTAAATCATTGGCCATCGAGGTATTCCGGAATAATGGAAACGCGGGAACTGCGAAATAGAGCGGCCACTTTATTGCGAATAAAAACTGATGAGGTACTAAAGAATAACTCGGATTCAAAAATTGTTGTACTGGGCGATTTTAACGATCAGCCGAACGATGAAAGTATTAAAACGTATTTGCAGGCAAAAAGAGTACCATCAGAGCCCGAATCATCCGGTCTTTATAATCTGTCGATAGATTGGGAACAGTTGGGTTACGGATCTTTAAAGTATCAGTCGCAGTGGTTTATTTTCGACCAGATAATTGTATCTGCAGCCTTGCTAAGTTCAAAAGAAGGGTTATATACTCAACCAGAATGGGCATCCATTTGTAAACTACCATTCATATTCGAAATTGACGAAAAATACGGAGGGCTAAAACCCAAGCGAACTTTCAATGGCTTTAAATACAATGGAGGTTTTAGCGATCATTTTCCTGTACTGTTGCGGCTTCAGGTTCGTTAGACTTTTTTCGTTAAGCCCAGTTCATCTGCTTTTCTGAGCATAAAAGCATATGCCTCTTCGTAGTCGTTATGAATTTCTCCATCAAGAATCGCTTCTTTTATAGCATCTTTTATCAAACCCACTTCGCGGCATGGTTTCAGATCAAAAATTTTCATTATTAATTCGCCGTCAACAGGTGGCTGGAAATTACGAACGGCATCTTTTTCTTCAATCTCTTTTAGTTTCTGACGAACTACTCTGAAATTTTTCATGTAGCGCTTTACTTTGCTTTCATTTTTAGAGGTAATATCGGCTTCGCAAAGAGTCATTAAATCATCAATATCATCACCTGCTTCAAAAAGCAGACGGCGCACGGCAGAGTCTGTAACAATTTCTTCAGAAAGAACTATGGGGCGCATATGTAGCTGAACCATTTTCTGTACATATTTCATCTTTTCATTCAGAGGCAATTTCATGCGCCTGAAAATTTTGGGTATCATTTTTACACCCACAAAATTGTGTGCATGAAATGTCCAGCCCTGTCCTTCGATAAACTTTTTAGTGGCCGGCTTGGCGATGTCGTGAAGTAGCGCCGACCAACGTAACCAAAGGTTGTCGGTGTTGGGTACAATCCTGTCCAGAACCTCCAGCGTATGATAGAAATTATCTTTATGACCGATACCGTTTACACGTTCAACTCCTTTCATTTTTTGTAATTCCGGGAAAATAATTGCCAACATTCCGGTTTCCTCAAGAAGTTTGAATCCTTTCGATGGTTTGGCTGCCATCATTATCTTATTTATTTCATCAATGATCCGCTCGGCAGAAATAATCTTAATACGTTCTTTGTTTCTTGCAATGGCTTTTAGCGTTTCAGTTTCAATTTCAAAATCAAGTTGTGTGGCAAACCGAATAGCACGCATTATCCGTAAAGGATCGTCGGAAAATGTAATGTCAGGATCAAGAGGCGTTTTTATGGTTTTATTGCCCAGATCTTCGATGCCGCCAAAGGGATCAAGCAGTTCGCCAAAATTTGCTTTGTTCAGGCTTAAAGCTAAGGCATTAATTGTAAAATCTCTTCTGTTTTGATCGTCAGCCAGAGTCCCGTCTTCAACAATTGGATTTCTCGAATTTCGCTGGTATGATTCTTTTCGGGCACCAACAAATTCAATCTCAAGTTCTTTGTATTTAAGCATGGCAGTACCAAAATTCTTAAATACGTTTACCCTGGGCCTTGGTTTTAAGATCTTGGCTACTTCTGTGGCCAGATTAATTCCGCTTCCAATAGTAACAATATCAATATCTTTCGACGGCCGGTTTAAATGAAGGTCACGCACATAGCCACCAATTACGTATGTTTCCAATTGTAAACGATCGGCCACAGCCGAGATCTCCTGAAATATTTTGAGTTTTAGTTTCTTCTTCATCTGTCAAAAACGTAATGCTTTTTTATGATTTTCTGCCAATTCTGAAAAAATCGTGACAAAATTACAATTATTTAGTAGAAATATGTGGTAACTTGGGAAATGAAAAAGGTGGTACCATATTTGATATATAGAAATATAGATATATAAATATAAAAAATAACTAAAATAGAATATCATGTTAGAACATTTGACAAAAGAAACGTTTAAAGAAAAGGTTTTCAATTTTGAAACAAACAAAGAATGGAAATACGAAGGAACAAAACCTTGTTTAATTGATTTCTATGCAGATTGGTGTGGACCATGTAAAATGGTAGCTCCGGTTTTGGAAGAGTTACAAGACGAGTATGGCGACAGTATTGTGATTTACAAAGTAAACACTGAAGATCAGCAGGAATTGGCTGGTATGTTTGGTGTACAAAGTATTCCTTCGCTGTTATTTGTACCGCAGGAAGGACAACCGCAAATGGCTATGGGAGCATTGCCTAAGCAAACTTTCGAAAAAGCAATTGCAGATGTGCTAAAGGTAGAAAAACCAGCAGTTAATTAAGAGTTTCAAGAATTTTTTCAAGCTGAATACCACGGGAGCCTTTTATTAAAATGTTCCCGTTTTTTATTGGGTTAGTTGCTAAAAAAGAATGAAGCTCTTCAACTTTTAAAAAGGTTTTAATACCGGAGTTTTCTCCTGTTTTGTAGAATTCTTTGCCAACAAGGAAGGTGTTTGGTTTCAGGTCTTCAGGAATAGATTCTATAATTTTTGAATGTTCAGAAGAGGAGTAATCACCGAGTTCGAGCATGTCGCCAAGAATTAAATAATTGTTACCTGACAGATTGGTTAAAAAGCTTTTTATCGATGCGCTCATACTGGTTGGATTTGCATTGTATGCATCCATAATAATTTTCAAACTGCCCTTTTTAATTAACTGCGACCGGTTATTTGTTGGCTGATAGTTTTTTATGGCCTCCTGTATTTTTAACGGATCAACGTCGAAATAATTAGCGATACAAGCAGAAGCCAGTATGTTTTCAAAATTGTAATCGCCTATCAGGTTGCTGTTTAAATACAATACTCCTTTGGGAAAGTTAGCTTTTAAATGAATAAAAGGCGGACTTTGGATGGGGACACCAATAAACGTAGCTTTTTTTGTACCGTATGAGATTTTATTTGTGATGAATGAACTCAGTTCTTCTAAAATCTGATTGTCGGAATTGTAGAATACGATTCCGTTTTTTTGTGATATGTATGTATATAATTCACCTTTGGTTTGTTTAACTCCTTCAAAAGAACCAAAACCCTCTAAATGTGCCTGTCCAATGTTGGTAATAATTCCGTAATCGGGGGTGGCAATTTTGCAGAGTTCTGCAATTTCACCGGGATGATTGGCTCCCATTTCAACCACGCCAAATTCGGTTTCTGAATTCATGCTTAATAAAGTGAGTGGAACACCAATGTGGTTGTTTAAATTTCCCTGGGTAAACGAAACCCTGAATTTTTTTGAGAGTACTGCTGCAATTAATTCTTTTGTGGTGGTTTTCCCGTTTGTACCGGTTATACCCAGTATTGGAATTGCAAGCTGTTTCCGGTGAAACGAAGCCAAATTCTGCAATTCTTTTAATACGTCGTTTACCAGTATTATATTTTGAGAAGTATTGTATTCTTCTTCGTCGATAATAGCATAAGCTGCGCCTTTTGAAATGGCATCCTTTGCATATTTATTCCCGTTAAAGTTTTCGCCTTTTAGGGCAAAAAACATACATCCTTTTTCAATTCGTCTGCTGTCGGTCGATATAACCGGGTGGTCAAGGAAAAGTTTATAAATTTCTTCAGTACTCATATTTCAAAAATACGATTCAATTTGGCATAAAAAAAGCTTCGTTTATAAAAAACAAAGCTTTCTTATATGGTAATTTCTTTTTGTTTAAAATCCTTCAGGGCTTCCTACACGGGTCATTGCACAACGGAAACCTAAGTCTCTTTGAGATTTTGTTTGCTCAAGGTATCGGCGTGTTCCCGGATTCAACCAGTATGGACGATCCTGCCATGATCCGCCTTTGTAAACTCTTACCTCATCGCTAATCAACGAAGAGAAAGCTCCGGGGCGATCATCCTGAATATACATCCCTTCCGTTTTGTTGGTCTGGTGGGCATTCCAGTTATTATCCTCAATAATCTGAGAATTGGCATCACCGTCAAGAACATTTCTGTAATCCATGTTTTGGATGGTGTCCTTAACAAGTTCTCCGTATTCGTTTCGAATTAATTCCCCGTTTGCATCGCGGCGGTATTCGGTAATTACGTTACCCCTGTATGGATTAAATTCTTCAACATCCTGCAGTGACATTGGGCGGTAAACATCCGAAACCCATTCGTTTACATTACCCGACATACAGTAAAGATTATAGTCGTTAGGCTCGTATGAGAATACAGGAGCAGAAATGTCGGCATTGTCATTTAATGCTCCGGCCATACCCATCATGTCACCTCGTCCGCGAACAAAGTTGGCTTTTAACCTTCCTTTTTCCTTTTTCTTGTCCTGACGTAAATAAGAACCGTTCCAAGGATAAATTTTACGATCGGTAAGCAATTCCCCATCTGTGTTTCCAATTAAACCGTAAGCGGCATATTCCCATTCTGCTTCGGTTGGCAGACGGTAATTGGGTAATAATATTCCATCTTCCCATTTGGGTCTTCTGGTAGTACCGTCATCGAGTTCGACTGGCTTATCTCCGGTCGTACCTTCATACAATCCTGTTAGGTATGTTGTTGTTGTATAAACATTCTGTCCGGTTTGTGTATTGTCGTGAGTAAGGATACCTTTTTCAACAAGTACTTGTTCATTTACCCGGTCGGTACGCCATGCACAGTAAGCTTCTGCTTGCTCCCATGTTACACCAACAACAGGATATTCCGAATATGCAGGATGTCTGAAATAGTTATTTACGTATGGCTCATTGTAAGCCAGTTTTTTACGCCAAACACTAGAGTCGGGAGTGATTGCTTTTAGTTTTGTAACATCACCCGGATAAACTCTGCTGGTCCAGTGAGTGAACTCTCGATAATCCTGATTTGATACTTCTGTTTCATCCAGATAGAACGAAGCAACGGTAACTCTGCGAGGATAGTTATCATTACGGTACATTACATCCTGTTCAACACGTCCCATGCTAAAGGTACCACCTTGTACAAAAACCAAACCAGGGCCGGTTTCCTGTTCGTAACCCGATATATTTGGGATATTACCGGTTTCTTCAGCATTATATTCCCAGCCGGTTGTGCGGGAACTTTCACCCCCACCTTTACCAAATAAACCACAACTGGAAATGATTGCGGCCATAATTACAATGAATAACGGTTTCAGTTTACTCCAATTCATAATTAGCTTAATTTTTTCTCGTCGTCACAAATATAACTAATTTGTTCAATTCTTATTGTTCGCCCTTTTTATTATTTAATCAAGTTTTATTTTGACGGATGTTAATATCTTTGTCGTTCGAGCCACGAAGGAGGTAAAATAACATAAATAATCCGATGTTACAATATTTGTTTTTTGTGGTCGTTTTAATTGTTATAATGTTTTGAAGATGTTCATGAAAGAGTAATCAGATTTATGATACTAGTCTGACATATTGTAGTTCATGACGATACAAACTATCTTAAGCGAATGAGAAAATATATATTCCTGCTTTTTGTGATTTTGGTTGGTTTTTCGGTTGATGATGTGCAGAAAGAAATAATTATTCTTAACTGGTCTGAGAATTCGGGACAGGAAGAGAAAGATGTATCTGTATTTTTTGAAAATGCAAATTTAACGGAGTCACCCAATGAATTTCCGGTTTACACCCGACTTTACAATTTAACAGGGAATAACGGGACACCTCGGTTTGTCGTTGAAAATCCCGTGTTTGAATTGTTGAATACGGATACCAAACTTTTCTATGAAAATGAGATTCAAGAGGAAATTCAAATATCATCACGAATACTAAAATCGGGAACTTCTCAAAAGGCAGAACTCCAAATTATACCATTAAAAAAAGAGAACGGGAAAATATATAAACTGAAAAGTTTTGAGTTAAAACGAATACCGATTGTTCAAAAAAGTGCCGTGACTGCCGTGGATTGGAAAAACCAATCGGTTTTAAGTTCCGGGAAGTGGGTAAAAATTAGCACAGTAGGAAAAGGAATATATAAAATACCCTATTCGAAACTGAGCGAATGGGGATTTTCACAGCCATCGCAAGTTGGTGTTTTTGGCAGTGGAGGTACGCTTTTGTCCGAAAATCCGGGAGAGATTATATACGACGATCTTGTTCAGAGTGCGGTTTGGAGCAATACCAACGGAGGAGAAGAGTGTTTGTTTTTTTATGCACCGGGATATACCGAATGGAGTTCTGTAGAGGAAAGTAATTTTGTTCATAAATCAAACGATTATACACAAAAGGGGTATTTCTTTTTGGGCGAGGTTGGAAGTTCACAAAAAGAAGTTCAGGTAAGGAATGCAATAAACGAAACTGCTACGCATGCAACAACAACTTTCGATGAAGTTGCCCTGGTTGAAAATGAATTGATAAATGTATTGGAGTTAGGTTCAGGGAAACAGTGGTTTGGTGAGAAATACATGCGCGGAACTACCCGGAATTATAGTTTTACAATTAATGATATCGATGAGAATAGTCTGGCAAATCTGAAAATAAATGCAGCTGCCCGTTCATATCTGAAATCAAGTATGACAGTTTCAAGTGGTGCAGGTGCTATCGGGAATGTTCAGTTTAGTGCAGTTTCTATTACCGATACTTATGGTTTGTACGCCAGCGAAAAAAACAGTCGCTTTAGTTTTAATACCGGCAACGGAGAGTTGGGACTAAGCGTAAGTTACACAGCATCGAATAGTAATGCCGAAGCCTGGCTCGATTATTTAGAGCTCAATTACCGCAGGGTATTACGGGCAGGTAGCGAGGTTGTATTTTTTCGCGATTCTAAAACAGTTGGCTCCGGAAATGTAGTAGAATTTAGTATCGAAAACGGGAATTCGTCAACAAAGGTTTTTAATGTTTCCGATGTTAATAATCTTGTTGAAATACCATCACAACTGAATGGATCGACACTTACCGTAAAATGTGAGGCAGATGAACTGAACGAATACGCCTTGTTTAATTCGGATGGAAATTTTAATGAGCCTGATTTTGCTGGCGAGGTTGAAAATCAGAATTTGCATGGTTTAAGTACCCCGGAATTTTTGATTATTTCGCATTCGAAATTTATGAGTGCAGCAGAAGATCTTGCAGCTTTTCATCGTGATTATGATGGAATGAGTGTAGAGGTTGTTGATGTGGATAAAGTATATAACGAGTTTAGTTCGGGAAGTAAAAGTGCCACCGGGATCCGCAATTTTATAAAAATGTTTTACGATCGTGGTACTGCATTAAAATATGTGCTTTTGTTTGGCGATGGCAGTTACGATAATAAAGGTATTAATTCAGATAGTAAAAACTTTATTCCCACCTTTCAGTCGGCAAATTCACTTTCGCCGATATATTCATTTGTTACCGACGATTATTTTGTAATGCTCGATGCAGATGAAAGTGTTTACAAAGGTGCCATCGACCTGGGAATTGGCCGGATTCCTGCTTCAACTCCTTACGAAGCTCAGTTGGTTGTCGACAAGGTAAAACGCTATTACATACCGGAGGCTTTGGGTAACTGGCGAAATGTAATCTGTTTTATTGGTGATGATGGCGATGGGGGCTTGCACATGCGGCAATCGGAGGAAATTGCCGATTTTGTGAGTGAAAATCACAACGAATTTGTTAGCGATAAAGTTTATTTCGATGCATTTGTAGAGCAGGTTACGCCTGCCGGAGAAAGATATCCGGATGTAAATGATGCAATAAACAAACGCGTGAAAGATGGTGTGCTGATACTAAATTATACAGGACATGCAAACGACCGGTTTTTGGCGCATGAAAGAGTACTGGATATTAGCGATATAAACTCGTGGTCGAACACTAACCAACTGCCTATTTTTGTTACGGCAACCTGTGAGTTCAGCCGGTTTGATGCTGACGATACATCGGCTGGTGAATATGTGCTGTTAAATCCAAACGGGGGAGGAATCGGGTTATTCTCAACTACCCGTGTTGTTTTTTCATCGGCCAATTTTAAACTCAGTAAAAGTTTTTACAGTTATATATTCGAACAAAACGAAAACGGCGAACATTACCGGGTTGGCGATGTAATGCGGCTGGCAAAAACCAATATTAGCAGTTCAATCAATAAACGAAATTTCTGTTTGTTTGCCGATCCCGCATTAAAACTTTCTTACCCAAGATACAGGGTCGTTACTACTTCTATTAATCAGGAAGATGCCACACAGGAGCAGGATACCATTGGAACACTACAGAAAGTAACAATCTCTGGTGAAATATGCGACTACCTGGGAAACCGTTTGGATAATTTTAACGGAGAAATTGTACCCACGGTTTACGATAAAGAAGTAGAGATGGAAACGCTTGGAAATGGCGGCGAAAATCCTATCACGTTTAAAGTGCAGGAAAACGTAATTTACAAAGGATTGGCTAGTGTTAAAAACGGCGTTTTTTCATTTAGTTATGTTGTGCCAAAAGACATTTCGTACAGTTTAGGGAAAGGCAAAATAGTGTATTACGCCGAAAACGGACAGGATGATGCCAACGGGGTATTTGATAACTTTTATCTTGGAGGCTCCGGTTCCGATATTTCCGACAACAAAGGACCTGACGTACAATTGTACCTGGATTCGCAGGATTTTGAATCGGGCGATAAAACCGGAAAGAATCCGACATTACTTGCCTATTTGTCCGACGAAAACGGAATTAATACCGTTGGTACCGGGATTGGCCACGACATTACCGCTGTGCTCGACAACGATTATTCAAATGTAATGGTGTTGAATAAGTATTACCAGGCTGAAAAAGATGATTACAGATCAGGTTCAGTGCTGTTTCCGTTACACGATTTGTCGGAAGGAAAGCATACATTAAAACTAAAGGCGTGGGATGTTGCCAACAATTCGTCGGAGGTTGAAATTGAGTTCGAAGTATCAGGTGAATTCAGTATTGAGGAGGTGAGTAATTACCCGAATCCTGTTTCTGATTATACTTACTTTGTAGTAAAACACAATCAGGCGGGAGCATCATTGACTGCTATTTTCGATATCTATAATCAGAGCGGACAACGTATCGATCAGTTTCAAACAGAGGTAGGATCGAATGGGAATAATACCAACCCGGTACGTTGGGATATTAACGAATCGAGGGTTGCTGTTACTCCGGGTATATATTTATACAATGTAATTGTGCAAAATGCCGATGGTGTAATAGCTTCGAAATCAGGGAAAATGATAATTGCGCGATAAATTTTTCCTATCTGTGAAATTTTTCCCAAAAACTTCCGTTCTCTTTTCAATTACTATTGCGGCAAAAACAAATATTGTATCTTTGCTCGCCTAATTTTATTAAATATGATCAGTTCGTTACGTTATTTTATTTTAATTGCTCTTGTTGCCCTGTTAACAGAGAATGTTATGGCACAGGGAACATTGTCGGGAGCTAACACAATTACAACCGCAGTTCCGTTTTTGGCAATTACGCCCGATTCGCGTGCAGGAGGTATGGGAGACGCGGGTGTCGGTACTTCAGCCGATGTATATTCACAGCACTGGAACCCAGCTAAATATATTTTTATGGAGAGTGACATGGGAGTTGGTTTATCGTACTCACCATGGCTTCGTAATTTGGTTGACGACATTAACCTGGCTTATTTGTCGGGGTATAAAAAAATCGACGATGTACAGGCAGTAAGTGCTTCACTACGTTATTTTGCGCTTGGCGATATTGTTTTTACCAGTGATCTTGGAGAATTTATGGGGCAGCAAAATCCGAATGAATTTGCCATTGACCTGGGATATACACGTAAACTTTCAGACGTGTTTTCTGGTTCGGTAGCTGTTCGTTACATTCGCTCCGATCTTACCAGCGGACAGATGGTAGGCGGTGTTGAAACCCACGCAGGTAATTCGTATGCAGCCGACGTGGCATTCTATTATTACAACGAGTTCAGAAGAAGCCGAAAAGATAATTCTTTCTCAGCCGGTATTAACATTCAGAATATTGGTTCAAAAATTTCGTATACCGAAGGAGAAATTAAGGATTTTATTCCTACCACTTTAAAGCTTGGTGCAGCTTATACCATGGAAATGGATGATTACAATTCGTTCTCTTTCTCTTTCGAAGCTGATAAATTACTGGTACCTACACCAGATACTACCCGCAAGGTTGGCGAAGGTGAGGTTTGGGTTGGAGGTATTGGCTCCGACATTGGTGTTATCGAAGGAATTTTTAAATCGTTGGGTGATGCGCCCGGCGGAATGAAAGAGGAGTTTCAGGAAATTACCTGGTCGCTTGGTGTGGAATACTGGTATAACAAACAGTTTGCATTGCGGGCCGGATATTTTTACGAGCATGCAAACAAAGGTAACCGTAAGTTTATTACTGCCGGTGCCGGTTTAAAAATGAATGTTTTTTCGCTCGATTTTGCTTACCTGATGCCAACACAGCGAAACCACCCATTGGAAAATACGCTGCGTTTCTCGCTTTCGTTTGATATCGACGCATTTAGCAACCAGCGCTAATGACCTACAGGATAGGACAAGGATATGATGTACACCGTCTGGCCGAAGGAGAAACCTTGTGGCTCGGCGGTGTTTTAGTTCCTCACAGTAAAGGAACCGTGGCGCATTCCGATGGCGACGTAATTATACATGCCATTTGCGATGCTATGCTTGGCGCGCTAAAATTACGCGACATTGGAACTCATTTCCCCGATAACAAGGCGGAATTTAAAAATATCGACAGCAAAATCCTGTTAAGAAAATCGTACGATTTGGTGCAGGAGAAAGGCTACGAAATTGTAAATATCGATTCAACAATAAGTGCACAGCAGCCAAAACTTAAACCTTATATTCCGGAGATGGAGCGTACAATGGCAGAGGTTTTAGGTGTTGATGTTGACTTGGTATCGGTAAAAGCAACCACTACCGAAACACTGGGTTTCGAAGGCCGCGAAGAAGGGATGTCGGTGAATGCAGTGGTACTTCTCAAAAAAAATAATGGCAAACAAAAAAACACTTGTTATTGGTGCCAGCGAAAATCCCGCCCGCTATTCAAATAAAGCAATCAGGGCCTTACGTATGCACAATCACGAGGTAGTTGCCCTTGCCAAAAGAGAAGGCAGTGTAGACGATGTTGCCATTAAAACTGAATTTCCGACTGACGAAAAAATTGATACGGTAACTTTGTATGTAGGACCGCAAAGGCAACCGGAATATTATACTGCAATAAGCCGGTTAAAACCCAAACGGGTTATATTTAATCCGGGGACCGAAAATCCGGAACTAGCCGAATTGTTACAAGAAAAAGGCATTAAAGCCGAAGAAGCCTGTACCTTGGTTTTGCTCAGTATTGGGGCATACTAAAATCATTAAATCGAAATATGTTTGTTGAAATAAAATCATTCGATGAGTTTTTAAAACTAAAGGAAGAGCCTGCCGTGCTGGCCTATTTTTCAACCGATGCGTGCAGTGTATGCAAGGTATTAAAGCCAAAGGTAGAAGCTTTGGTTAGTGCCGAATTCCCCGAAATGAAACTGGCTTACATACAATCGGACTTATTGCCCGAAGTTGCCGCCCAAAACCGTGTGTTTACGGCCCCAACCATCCTGGTGTTTTTCGAAGGCCGCGAGTACATCCGCAAAAGCCGGACGGTGGGATTAAGCGAATTACAAAACGAAATCAGCCGGGTATATTCGGTGTTATTTGGGTGAATGGATATATCTGGAGTTGTGGCATAGCAAAAAGCTAGCGGACTTGTTGATGATCAATTTAAATTCCCTGTATCATAAAATATAGGCATTCCGGGTTAAAGTAGTAGGTCACATTGCTCATTCCTCATTGGGGAGCCATTCAAATGCTCCTAAATCCGGACCAGAATCTTCTAAACGAGAATGGTTATTTAAATCAAATGGAAACAACCTTGCTATATCAATACTGCCAATGTCTTTTGCAGCGGAAAGTGAGTCAATAGTAAAACTATGTTCGTCAAAATATGGTTCTTTGTTAAAAATGCTGTTCACAAAATCATTCTCTGCATATGAATCTGTTTTGAGTAGACAATTCTTAAATTCACTTTTAAAGGATTTATTTCCTTTTTTATCAATAAAAATTTCATCATTGATGTTTCCATATACGATGCAGTTCCCGAAAAAGGAATTAAAAGTAAAACTATAGGTTTGGTTATTATACTCGAAATTATTGTTTAAAACCAAAGCTGGTTCTTTTCTTATTCCAACATTAAAGTAATTGGCTATTGTACAATGAATGAATTCGTAATTGCCCCCAAACCGAAGCGCTACGGTATTAGAACCCGAATTTGCAAAAACAGAATTTGCTACCTTCAAATAAGTTGTTCTTGCATCAAGGCAGTTAAGTGTCATGTTTTCGATTCTCGAATTTGTTAAAGTAAGAACCGGATTAGCAGAAATTCCTAAACTGTCAATCTGGATTCCTTTATCGGCGTTCTTAATAATTGCCCAATCAATTGAATTATTTATACTGCCAATCAAAAAGTGTAATCCTCCATAAATATAAATTCCTCCATTCTCTAATTCTGCAAAAGCTCCCCATTGCCCGGGAATATCTTCATAACTCTTTTCTAGTCTGTCACCTGAAAATTTAATGGGTTGGTCAAATGTTCCTTTAGCATTCAAAGTTCCTTTTACAAACATACTGGAGCCTTTATGAAAATGTATTCGGCAACCTTCAGAAATAGTTAATGTTTCCAACGAGTCAATTAAAACTGAATTGTATACCAGATAAGGTTTGTCATTCTTCCAGGTTTGCGTTTTCAAAATTTCCCCATCAAAAAGATGAAAGTCTTGCCCATAGGCTATTAAATCAATATCTTGAATGTTTCCGTTCAGGTTAAACACTATGGAATCATGAACAACCATTGGCATATTTTTATTGTTTGGGTCTATTGTTACTTCAACAAAAATATATATGCTGTCTCTTCCAGAGATGGTTACATCGTTATCTTCGTTTGCTGCTAGTCCATTTATATTTAATCTAAAAGGAGTCGAGTTTTTACCAGCTAAATAAATTTTTGAAATACTAACCGATTGTTTATTGGGATTTTTAACGGTAAATCTTTTGGTGGTAGAACCGAAAGTTGTAAATATTGTGTCGAAGGTTAAAGTGTCAAGAGCAAATTCAAGTTTTGCCTCTGAATTAGTGGTGAATTCTTCTTTAGAACATGAAAAATGAATTATTCCGAAAATAATTGCTATAGCAAATAAGGGGAAACGATTAACCATAATTTTTTTAATGAATAACCTGAACTTGACAATAATATTGTGAGCTGGTATTAATTTTTTAGCAAAGTATAAACTCAAAAGAACAAAAGAATAATGCTCATTTCAATGTATTATTGGTATAATACTCTTTTACAAGTCATGTATTTATTGTACTCCATTTTAGTAGAGAATCAGGCATATATACGATGTGGTTATCTGAATATTTTCAGGTTTTTGCCTTATTTACCTGAATTTATAGTCACATATTAAACAAGTGTCTTGGTGAACACTTAACCCTGCGTTACAATTCGGGCAAGCCCACTTTTTTTCTTCCGATTTTAGAAAGTTTTCCAATCCATTCTCTTTTATGAACGCAAGATTCTCAAACATACTCATGCCGTATTTTGTACGATAGCGTTTATCAAGAGTTTTTAGCCGTCGACAGGGATATTACGGACATTCATAACAGAATCCGGACTCTGTTTTAGCTAAATGCTCGCAAGTAACCACAATGCAACTCCTGCAACCAGCGGGTTTGTTTCTGTCATTATTGCCCAGGCAACCGCCACAGGGTTTTCTTTTGCGAAGATGACCAAAACAAAGTCCGCAGTTCATCCCACAAGGGGCAATCATTCTCTGATATTTCATATCTCCCGGCATATTTTTATTACCATTTCAAGTGGAACAGATGTTCGTCCCCCCGCTGGTGCGGATTTATAATCCGTAGCTCAGCCATAGGCTGATAAGTTTGATTCAATTCTATCGAATTGCACACCATTGCAAATCGGCGCGAGCTGTGTGAATGCCGAATTTCCCGAAATGAAACTGGCTTACATACAATCGGACTTATTGCCCGAAGTTGCCGCCCAAAACCGTGTGTTTACGGCCCCAACCATCCTGGTGTTTTTCGAAGGCCGCGAGTACATTCGCAAAAGCCGGACGGTGGGATTAAGCGAATTACAAAACGAAATCAGCCGGGTATATTCGGTGTTATTTGGGTAATTTTAGTATTATTTCTTTTTGTCCTCGTGTGGCATTAAATTCAAAATCGGGGATGAGATAATGATAGTCTTTGTACAGGTTGTTCGAGTTAAGTGCCTCAACTACCTGTTTTAACCTGCTTTGTATTGTTTCTGTTTTCCTTAAGATATTTTTTTTGAAATAATATCTTTCTTTCTCAACATACGAGTATTTGTGAAACTCCATCCAGTCAATATCTTTTGTTTTAAAGATTGAAACTTGCTCAGATAAAATTTCAAATAGGAGTTTAGTTTCGGGGCTATTTACAGGGTGTTTTAAAATCTGAAAATAAACCTCTTCCGGTAAAGCGTAAGACCAGTTTTGCTCTGTACTGTCAATGGTTCTGTACCATGTAGTTTGTTTCTCGTTGCGGTTATGAATCACAATTTTTTCCAAAACCAGTGTGTCTAACGATACTTTTCCATTTGTTTTAAAGGCTTCTTTTAATTGTCCAACCAGATTTGTAGTTCTTTCTGCATATATTTTTTGTAAAATAAGTTCTGTTGAGTCGGAAATAAGAATACCAAGTTGTTTTGCCTTGCGAATTTCATTGTCTGTAAATTCGTAACGGTCTTTATTTTTTTCGTAGTGAATTTGGTTTACTTTGTTTCTGTTGAAATGCGTTATTTTAAACAAAAACATTGTATTTAAAAGGAAGATAATAACTGAAATTAACATCCAGTATTTCGTTTTAAACAGGAGTCGGATCGAATTCCAGTTTGCAAAGAGAATATATACCGGAACCAGAATAAGTATCAACCCAAAATCGCTTAAAATATTTAAATGGTTGTCGTAGCCCTGAAGATTATATACTACTAATGGTAAAAGTGAGCCAAACCGGGCAACAATTGCCAATGCCAAAAATGTGATAAAAAATGAAGTTGTGGCAACAAATGTAGTCTGGTACTTTTTCCCCTTTTTTTTGTTTGCTACATAAAACCAGCAGATTACTGCTATTCCGAAACCCAGGCTTGTGGATAGGGCAGCAAAAAATAAATCGTAAGATTTAAATTCCCGGTATGATAAAATATAAGCATCTCCGCTTAAAAATGTTGTAAGGCGCAATGCTTCTCTGGCATAAAGAAAAAGGAGATTTAGTATGAAAGCCGCTAAGAATCCGATAATCAGGCCAACCCAAAATTGTTTTTTCCCAATCTTGTTTATGGTTAAGTTAGGTTTTAAAAATCCTCTTTTTAACATCAGTTAATTTGGTTTTATTATTGGTTATACTGTATACTGGCGTGCGGTGGGAGATAGCCTGCCATATTTCAATTAGTTATGTTATGGCATCTAATTTTCTATTTCAATTAATTTATTGTCTTTCTCTAATTGCTTTATTAATCGTAGATCGTTCCGCAAATCTTCTCCTGTAAAATGTTCAGGCGATGCAGGATATCCCAATTCCATATAAACAATATTCGGTTCTTCTATACGAAGTGTAACAATATCGAAGAGAGCCATAGAAGAATAAGGTTGAATATATGCAACTCTGTAAATTATCTTATTATTTAAAGCTACGATAAAGCCAAAATTAGGGTCAGGGGAAACTGGAGCAATACCATTTTTAATTTTTTCCCATGCTGCATCTTTTAAAACAAAAGCATACTTCAGCGAGTCATAACCGATAATTTCATCGTATTTTACAAAAGCTATTGTAGCATCTGTTTCTGAACCTGATTCGATGTCAAATTGACGAAATGTTATTCCATTGGCAATATTGTCAATTTCATCTTTTTCGCAACTTGTTAAGAAAGTTAAGATGAAAATAAAAATTAAAAATCCCTGTGTTTTCATTTCTTAATAAATTTGGTTTATAGAAAGTAGATGTTTTTAATATTTGTATAGTTGCGTTTCATGCTTTAATTTAACGGTTTAGCTAAGTGGGATGCGAGATTATGAGGAGATTTCTATCAAATTACATCGGCTTATTTTACAAGCTTCGAACACTCAGAAATCGCTGAAATCCGCATAACTAAACAGTGCTTTATTTACCTGAATTTATAATCGCATATTAAACAAGTATCCTGGTGAACACTCAATCCTGCGTTACAATTCGGACAAGCCCACTTTTTTTCTTCCGATTTTAGAAAGTTCTTCAACCCATTCTCTTTTATGAACGCAAGGTTTTCAAACATACTCATGCCGTATTTTGTACGATAGCGTTTATCAAGTGTTTTTAACCGTCGACAGGGATACTTCGGACATTCATAACAGAATCCGGATTCTGTTTTAGCTAAATGCTCACAAATAACCACAGTGCAACTCTTACAACCTTCGGGTTTGTTTCTGTCAGTATTCCCCAGGCAACCACCACAGGGTTTTCTTTTGCGAAGATGGCCAAAACAAAGTCCGCAGTTCATCCCGCATGGAGCAATCATTCCCTGATATTTCATATCTCCCGGCATATTTTTATTACCATTTCGAGTGGGACAGATGTTCGTTCCGAGATTTCGCTTTCTGTCATCCCCCTATTTTTAAACCGTTTTACAAAACAAGGGATTGTTTCTCCAATCTCGATTAAATTATCCTCCGGGTCATAAAATCGTATGGTTTTTTGCCCCCAGACCTCCTCTGTTGGTTCATGCAAATAGTTTAGGTTCTGATTCTTTAATTTTGCAACAACACTTTCAAAATCATCTGTTTCAAAACAGATCTCAAGATTCCTGTTTCCGGCTGGGTCGTAAGTTTTGCCAAGTCTTTTTGCTATAGGATAATCTTTAGTTAGTTTCCAAAGAGAGAGTCCGTTTTTAAACCCAATACAGTTCCCAAAATCAATATCAATTTCTTGTTGCAAAACCTCCTGATAAAATGCCTTTATTTTATCAAAGTTATCTGTTAGTAGTACTGTCGATTGAAATCTTATTTCCATAGTTTTTGGTTTTGCTGATTTGTGCTTGGTAACGGTTAGTAGATGTTGTAGTTGGCACACCACCAAACCCCGCTATGCAATATGGCACTTTGTTGTTGAAGTGCGTTGATTATTCTTCATGAGTAAATTTTGTAAGTGGATTACTCTTTATCCATTTTTGAAAGTAATTTGTACTTATCTCATCAATATTTTCTCTGTCAGCGCCATTCCGATAATGTTGGATTGTATCATATTTTAAATCCTCTTTTGCAAAATACAATGAATAAAAATCATATAAGAGTTCATAGTAATCAAGCTCAATACATAAATTCATTAATTCTTTTAAAATTGAGTCAATTTTAGATTTATCCTCAAGTCCTTTCTTCACAAGATAACTCGCATAATTTGTAACTACTTCTCTTTTGTTTGAATAATCCAAATCCAACTCAAAAAAGACTTTGTCCGTTAATTCTTTAAGTTCGAATTGATTATATGGTGTTGAAATTCCTGCAAGTTCAATTAATGATTCTGTTTCAAAACCTTCCATCATCATATTAACTGCCCAATCAGACCACTCACTTCCAACGCTTTTATTCAAAGTCTTTAAGGCTAAGATTCTATATGTTGAATTACTACTGATGCGTTAAAAATTATTACTAAATAAATTTAATTGTTCTTTGATATTTTGATTGACTTGGGATTGTG
>CANLMQ010000031.1 GCA_947492175.1 uncultured Draconibacterium sp.
CCCAGGTAGGACTTGAACCTACGACCTACGGATTAACAGTCCGCCGCTCTAACCAACTGAGCTACTAGGGAATATTTGTTGTTGTTTAAGAACGTTTGCTTTTCAAAAGCGATGCAAAAGTAATAGCTTTTCTTAAAACTCAAAACATTTTTTCAAAAAAAATACAACTTTATTATTTCTGTTATTCCCCTTAATTTTACTTAATGTAAAAACCAAACCCGTTCATTATTGTTATAAAGTAAGTAATTAATTTAATGTAAAATAATTAGTATAACAATAACATGAAAAACATTTCGAAGAAATTAACAGCAGCCCTGATAGTAGGTATATTCGTAATAACAAGTTTACAGGCAAAAGCACACTGCGAAATTCCTTGTGGCATTTACGGCGACTCGGTTCGCATTGCACTTTTATACGAACACATTGAAACCATTGAAAAATCGATGAATCAAATTAACGAACTTTCAAAAGCTGAAACCCCCGATTACAATCAACTTGTTCGTTGGGTGATGAACAAAGAAGAGCACGCAAAAAAAATTCAGGAAATAGTAAGCCAGTATTTTCTTCATCAACGTGTAAAGCCTACATCTTCGGCCGATGATGCAGCGTACCGCAAATACGTAAAACAACTTGAGCTGCTTCACCACATTTCGGTTTTTGCCATGAAAAGCAAACAAAGCACCGATTTGGGCATTATCGATACACTACGCGACAAAGTGCACTTATTCGAACACGCTTACTTCGACGAGCATAAACACTAATAACAGAAGATATTTAATTACGAAAAGGAACACTTATTTGGTGTTCCTTTTTTTATATCGGTTTGTTCAAATTAAAATGTTATATCTGCTAAGTTTTATATGGTTGATCTTACTATTAAATCCAGCTTGTCATCACTCACTCTTTTAAAACAATAAATTACCGGTATATTAACAGTTCGCTGTCAACTGTTTACTTCAAATGTTTTATATACACTATATATAAATCCTTATTTTAGCCTAAAAATTATAGCTATGATTCCAAAAATTTCAAAATCAACAGAATTACATAAAAATATATCAAGAGCCATCTTATTCGACGACCTGACACAACTAAACACTCTCAAATTAAACGAATACGAAAAAGCGCTCCTGTCCAAAAAACTGGAAAAAGAAACGGAGTTTGTGATTCATCGCTACCCACAACTTATTTTCTTTGGAAAAATTAAGGAAGCCCCAAAAGCTTACATGAAAGTTGAAGCTGCGCGTAAGGCCGGATCGAAACTTTACGACGCGTTAAAAGCTGCGGATGAGAAATCCATTCTACTCGAAAATTTTGGCAGCTCCGAATTAATGACAGCTTTCCTGGAAGGGCTTTTACTCACTACATATACATTCGATAAATACAAAAAAGAAAAAGAAGAATTTTGTATTGAAGAAGTTTTTATTTCCGATAAAACAACATCTGAAAAACAAATAGAAGAAATTAAAAACCTTTGCAAAGCTGTTTTTGCCGCCCGCGATCTGGTAAACGAACCCCTCTCCTTTTTAACAGCAACACAATTTTCGGCAGAAATTGAAAAGCTCAGCAACGAGTCGGGATTCAACCTGGAAGTATTCAATAAACAAAAAATTGAAGCTTTAAAAATGGGCGGGCTACTTGCAGTAAATAAAGGCAGTATCGATCCGCCAACCTTTAATGTTCTGGAATGGAAACCCGAGAATGCAATAAACGAAAAGCCTGTTGTTTTGGTTGGCAAAGGAATTGTTTTCGACACCGGCGGTTTAAGCCTGAAACCTACACCCAACTCAATGGATTATATGAAATGTGATATGGCCGGAGGAGCAGTTGTTGCCACTACAGTTTATGCTGCTGCTTTAAATAAACTTCCGTTACATATTATTGCTTTGATTCCGGCAACCGATAACCGCCCCGACGGGAATGCCTATGTTCCGGGCGATATAATTACCATGTTCGATGGCACTACAGTTGAAATAAAAAATACCGATGCCGAGGGGCGCCTTATATTAGCAGATGCATTAAGCTATGCAAAAAAATACAAACCTCAATTGGTTATCGACTATGCTACTCTAACCGGATCGGCCACAATAGTAGCCGGCGCACATGCTGCAGTGGTTATGGGAAATACAGAAACAAATCTTCAAACCCTGAAAGAAGCTGGATTTGAAACCTACGAACGAGTAATAGAAGTTCCGCTTTGGGAAGAATATGCAAAACCGCTAAAATCGGCGGTTGCTGATTTAAACAACCTTGGAACAAGAGAAGCACAGTCGACAATTGCAGGTAAATTTCTGGAGCATTTTACCGATTACGAATGGATACATATTGATTCGGCAGATACTCCGTTTTTTAAAGAAAAAAATGACTACCTGCCTGCCGGAGGCACAGGATACGGAACGCGATTACTTTTCAACTTCTTAAAAAAACTGGCCGGGTCAAAATAATACCCGAATGATTCATTCGCAATAAAAATTGAAATAGCTTAAAAACAATACTCATGAGATTTGCATTGTAGGTAGTGTACCTTACATGAGAATCAGAACAATGAACAATTCAATTAAAAAAATTAACTTTGCACCTCCTTTATAAAAGGGATTTAGTTGAAAAATATAACAGAATGGCAAAACAAGATACAATACGAATAGGGATCACCCACGGCGACATTAATGGAATTGGTTACGAGGTAATTATGAAAACACTAAAGGATCCGCGGATTCTCGAAATGTGTACACCCATAATCTACGGTTCGCCCAAAGTCGCAGCATACCACCGAAAAGCCCTAAACATTAACGAAATAAGCTTTAACCATATCCGTTCAACCAAGGAAGCATTTCATAAAAAAATAAACATTATCAATTGTATTGATGAAAATGTGCGGGTTGAATTAGGAAAATCTACAGCCGAGGCTGGATTGTCGTCTTTTAATGCTTTGGACCGGGCAACTTCTGATTTAAAGATGGGGTACATTGATGCATTGATTACCGCGCCCATCAACAAAGACAATATTCAGAACGAAGAATTCAAATTTCCGGGACACACCGAGTTTTTGGCAGAAACATTCGACGCAAAAGACTATGCCATGCTTATGGTGAGCGAAACCATGAAAGTAGGTGTTGTTACTACACATATTCCTATTTCGAAGGTAGCACAAAGCCTAACAAAAGAAGCCATTCTTTCAAAAATACGGATTATTGCAAAGTCGTTGCAACAAGACTTTGCAATTACCAAACCACGTATTGCAGTGTTTGGTTTAAATCCACATGCGGGTGACAATGGTTTATTGGGTAACGAAGAAAAAGACATTATTATTCCGGCTATTGCACAGGCAAAAAAAGAAGGAATAATTGCTCTTGGCCCTTATCCTGCCGATGGTTTTTTTGGTACCGAAGATTACCGCAAATTTGATGCGATTTTGGCAATGTATCACGATCAGGGATTAATTCCGTTTAAACTGGCATCGTTTGACAGAGGAGTTAATTACACTGCAGGACTTCCGGTTATTAGAACATCGCCGGCCCATGGCACGGCTTATTCGCTTGCCGGAGAAGATAAAGCATCGCCCGAATCGTTCAGACAAGCCTTGTATATGGCTATCGATATTTATAAAAACCGCGAAATTTTCAAGGACATCTCAAAAAATCCGTTGCGCAAGTACGAAATCAATCCTAACCAGGTTGACGAAAGTGTTGACATTGAAGCCAGCGAGGAAGAAGACAACTTATAAAAAGGAACTGTATGTACGAATATATCCGTGGTAACATTGCCGATATTAGTCCGGCAAATATTATTATCGAAGCGGGAGGAATCGGTTATTTCGTTAACATCTCCTTAAACTCATACAGCCAACTTAGCGGGAAAAAAGATGCCAAACTTTTTTTGCATCAGATAGTACGCGAAGACGCACATACTCTATACGGTTTTTCCAATGCAAACGAGCGCGAATTATTCCGTAACTTAATTTCGGTAAATGGAGTTGGGGCAAGTACTGCAATTATGATGTTATCGTCGTTAACTCCCGACGAGTTAAGAATGGCTGTTACTACCGAAAATGTTAATGTTTTAAAGGCGGTAAAAGGAATTGGAGCAAAAACAGCTCAACGGATAATTATAGATTTAAAAGACAAACTCGGGAAATTACCCGAATCAGGGCAAATTTTACTTTCTCCAGACAATACAATACGAAATGAATCGTTATCAGCATTAGTCATGCTTGGATTTGTTAAACGGGATGCAGAAAAGATAGTAACAAAAATTCTTCAGGAACAACCTGACATCACGGTGGAGAGTGTGATAAAACAAGCATTAAAAAGGTTATAACAGCTCGGGATAATGCTGAATTAGAATGGATAACGAGGCCCAATTCTATTCGTTAAAATTTAGATAATTTATCTTTGGCTGAAACAAAAATGTTGACAAACCTTTTGACCTAAGTAAATTGATTAAGATGACACTAAACCGAAGTTTACGCAAGATATACTTCATATTTACAGCACTTTTTGCCCTGGCAACTTCTTTCGATGGATTTGCACAGGAAGTAATTAATATTGATACAACCGGAACACTTCCATACCCTTTTAAAGACCAGCCTGCTTTTGGTCAGACAGAACAAGATTCCGGAAAAATATACCTGAATAAACCCAGCAACATTAAGTACGAAGTTGTATATGACCCGGTGCTGGGGCAATATGTTTTTTACGAAAAAGTAGGTAAACTAAACTACCGGTTGCCACAAAGTATGTCGCTGGAAGATTACATCGAATACGACTTTGACAAATCGGTGAAAGAATATTGGCACACCCGTTCGCAATTGGAAGACATGGATCAGCGGGGAGGTTTGCTTCCCAAACTCACCATTGGCAGCGAAGCGTTCAACCGCATTTTCGGAGGAAATACCATTAATATTCAGCCACAGGGGTATGTTGAAGTAAGCTTTGGTTACCAAATGAACAAAACCGACAACCCGGCCATTCCGGAAAGGTTGCGAAAAGTTCCGACATTCGATTTTGATGAAAAAATTCAGATGAATGTTACTGGTCAGATTGGAACCAAAATGAATATGAGGGTGAATTACAATACAGAGGCGACCTTCGATTACGAGAACAAAATGAACCTGGAATATACCGGCGACGAAGATGAAATTCTGAAAAGAGTGGAAGCCGGGAATGTTTCTCTGCCTCTCAACGGTTCGTTAATTACAGGAGCTTCGAACCTGTTTGGGGTAAAAGCCGAAATGCAATTCGGAAAATTAAATGTTACCACAATTTTTTCGCAACACAAAGGGGAATCGAAAACTGTGGAGACTGAAGGAGGTGCCCAGATTGCAACCTTTGAAATTTCAGCCGCCAACTACGATGCCAACCGCCACTTCTTCCTGGCACAGTATTTCCGCGACCACTACGACGAATGGCTTCAAAACACTGCTATTATAAGGTCGCCGATTACCATTAACAAAGTTGAAGTTTGGGTTACCAATAAATCCAATGATTTTACAGAGGCCAGAAATATCCTGGCTTTTCAGGATTTAGCCGAACATGATCCTAATATTTACAACAACATCTCGCAATTTCAGCAAACACAGGGATTGCCTTATCCTCAAAATATTTACCCCAACAACTCGGCCAACGGTTTGTACACCGAAATGACATCAACTTATTCGGATGTTCGCCAGGTAGAAAATATAACGGCAACAATGTCACAGTTCGGTCAAACTTTTGTCGGTGGTACCGATTTCGAGAAAGTAGAACAAGCCCGAAAACTTAGCGAATCAGAATACACCATAAACAAAACACTGGGTTACATTTCGTTAAACACCTCGTTAAATGCCGATGAAGTACTGGCAGTTGCCTTTAACTTTACTTCAAACGGACAAACGTTTCAGGTGGGTGAATTCTCTACCGATGGTATTGATGCCCCCAAAACCCTGTTCCTAAAACTATTAAAAGGAACCAACTTGTCTCCGGGGAAACCTACCTGGGACCTGATGATGAAAAACATTTATAACCTGAATGCGTACCAGCTTTCCAACGAAGACTTTGAGCTTAACGTTGTTTACCAGAACGACTCAACCGGAACCTTTATTAACTATTTGCCAGAAAGCCGCATTAAAGGACATGTCCTGCTTGAAGTAATGCGACTCGACATGTTAAACAAACAGCTCGACCCTTCCAAAGACGGGGTTTTCGATTATGTGGAGGGAATTACGGTTAACTCACATACCGGAAGAATAATATTCCCGGTGATTGAGCCTTTTGGAAAACATCTGGCCGATTCACTGCAAAACCAGGCAGACATCGATAAATATACTTTCCAGTCTCTGTACGACTCAACAATGGTTAAAGCGGAACAAGACGCAGAACATAATAAGTTCAAACTTGTGGGGAGCTACAAAGGTTCATCAAGTTCCGATATTTCTTTGGGTGCCCTTAACCTCGCTCAGGGATCGGTAAAAGTTACTGCCGGAGGGCAAGTGCTGGTTGAAAATGTGGATTACACCGTTGATTATACGCTTGGCCGTGTAAAAATTATAAACCAGGCATTACTGGAAGCCGGTACTCCCATTTCTGTTTCAACTGAAAGCGAGGACTTGTTTACCATGCAACGCAAAACCCTGATGGGAACGCATTTAAATTATGCATTCTCCGATAACTTTAACATTGGGGCTACTATGTTGTACATGAACGAAAGACCACTGACCCAAAAAGTTGATTATGGAGAAGATCCTATTTCGAACCTGATGTACGGAATGGACATGCGTTATTCTACCGAATCGATGGCATTAACCAAAGCCCTGGACAAACTTCCGTTTTACAGCACCACTGCCACATCGGCCATTGATGTTGAAGCAGAATTTGCGCAGTTGGTTCCCGGCACATCAAAATCGACAAAAGGCGCTGCTTACATCGACGATTTTGAAGCAACAAAAACAGCCATCGACCTGCGCTCAAGACAATCGTGGATGCTGGCAAGTACTCCGCAATATCAGAATGATTTATTTCCTGAAGGCAATTTAACTAACCAGATCGACTATGGAATGAACCGCGCCCTGCTTGCATTCTATACAATCGACCCACTGTTTTTAAGAAACAATGCACTTACGCCCAGCCACATTAAAAACGATCGCGACATGCAATCGAATCACCTGGTTAGGGAAGTTTTTGAGGAAGAACTTTTCCCCGAGAAAGAATTCAATACGGGTGAACCTACAAATATCGCAGTACTCGATTTGGCCTTTTATCCGAAAGAACGCGGCCCATACAACTTCGATAACGGTACTTCCAACCACGCAGCCGGTGTAAATCCTGACGGTACATTAAAAGCACCTGAAACACGTTGGGGAGGAATTATGCGCGAGATTACTACCAGCGACTTCGAAACAGCCAACATTGAATACCTCGAATTCTGGATGATGGACCCGTTTGTAAACGATACGCTTGGACTTCATGAGGGTGGTGATCTGTATTTTAACCTCGGTGATATTTCGGAAGATGTTTTAAAAGACTCAAGAAAAGCATTTGAAAACGGACTTCCTACCACTGGCGAAGTTACCAATGTTGATACAACCGTATGGGGACGTGTTTCCACGTTACAGTCTTTGGTTAATGCTTTCGACAACAGCGACCTTTCACGCGAGTACCAGGATATTGGTTTTGATGGATTAAACGACGAGGATGAGCAAACACACTTTGCTCAATATCTGGAAGAATTAAAACTGAAAGTAAATAACGATGTTTACGAAAAAGCTTTAAGCGATCCTGCTTCTGATAACTTTAGATATTACAGGGGAAGCGATCACGACCTGGCAGAAAATGATATTCTTACCCGTTACAAAAAATACAATGGCCCCGACGGGAACTCCCCCACTTCAAACATGTCGGAAGAGAGTTATCCAACTTCGGCTACTACTCTTCCCGATGTTGAAGATATAAACCGCGACAATACTTTAAATGAATACGAGCGTTATTTCCAATACAAAGTAAGTATTCGCAAAGAAGACATGGTTCTGGGTCAGAATAACATTACGGATGTAAAACTTGCAAGAGTGCCTTTAAAGAATGGAACTGTTGGAGAAGTTAACTGGTACCAGTTTAAAATTCCGATTAATGCACCCGATGATGCCATTGGAAATATCAGCGATTTTAAATCCATTCGCTTCTTGAGAATGTTTATGAAAGGATTTAAGGATCCAACCATTATGCGTTTTGCAACCCTCGACCTTGTTCGTGCAGACTGGAGAAGATACACAGGCGACATAAGCGATCAGGATGCAACTCCTTCGGCTGAAACCGAATTTGAAATATCGGCAGTTAGTATTGAAGAAAACGGTAGCCGCGAACCGGTAAACTACATTTTACCTCCCGGAATCGACCGTGTAATTGATCCGTCAAATCCTCAGCTTCGTCAACTAAACGAGCAGTCGATGGTAATAAAAGTTATCGACCTAGAACAAGGCGATGCAAAAGCAGCGTACAAGCCACTTTATATGGATTTTAGAAGGTACAAAACCTTAAAAATGGATGTACATGCCGAAGAAATTGAAGACTATCCGCTGGACGATAATGAAATGTATTTCTTTATTCGCCTGGGGTCCGACTACAATTATAACTACTACGAATACGAAATACCACTAAAATTGACAGAACCTTATTCTGGCAGACCTTACAATAATGACAGTGAAGCAGACCGTTATCTTGTTTGGCCCGAAGAAAACCGGCTAAATATTCCACTTGAAGTATTTACCAATTTAAAACTCGACCGTAACGATGCAATGCGTGTAGGAGGTTCAAATATTTCTATCCAGGATATTTTCGAAACTACCCACGAAGGGTGGAACAATGGTAAAAACCGGGTTAAAATTAAAGGTAGTCCAAACCTCGGAAATGTGCAGGTTTTTATGATGGGGGTTCGCAACAAGAAAGGCCAGGTAGACACAGGACCTAAATCGGTTGAAGTTTGGACCAACGAATTACGTCTTTCCGACTTCGACGAAAATGGCGGGTGGGCTGCCAATGCTCGTGTATCTACCCGTTTGGCTGACTTAGGAAGTGTAACGGTTGCCGGAAGAACACGCTCTTCAGGATTTGGAAGTATCGACCAAAATATTAATAGCCGCCAACTCGAAGATTTAAATGAAATTGATGTGGCAGCATCGGTAGATTGGGGTCGTTTCTTCCCCGAAAAAGCAGGCGTGCGTATTCCAATGTATTATGGCTACTCGAAAAGTGCAACCAAGCCTAAATACAATCCTCTGGAACCTGACATCGAAATGGATCAATCGTTAAGCAGGCTGGATTCAAAACAGGAAAAAGATTCGCTAAAAAACCTGGTTCAGGATGTAATTGAACGGAAAAGTATAAACTTTACGAATGTGAAGGTTGAACCACAAAAACAAAAGGAGAAAACACACCTGTGGGATCCCCAGAATTTTGCAGTAACCTATTCGTACAACGAGATTTCGAAACACAATGTTACGACAGAATACAACGTGGACAAAACACATCGTTTTATGTTCTCGTACAATTACAGTAGCCGATCGAAGCTGGTTGAACCTTTTAAAAAGGTAAAACTTCTTCAAAAAGGTCCGTTAAAACTTATCGGTGATTTTAATTTCTATCCGCTTCCAACTCAAATCTCATACAGAACTGATTTGTACCGGAAATACGCAGAAAGGCAATCAAGGAACATTACAAATCCGAACTTAATACTTCCGGCTACTTTCGAAAAAGATTTTCTTTGGAACAGATATCTTGATATCCGATACGATATGACACGTTCATTAAAGTTCGATTTCTCATCAAGAGGAATATCAAGAATTGACGAACCCGAAGGAAGAATTAACAAAAGAGACGACGATTACGAATGGAAAAGAGATTCTATTCTTACCAACTTATGGGATTTGGGAAGACCAACTCTGTATAACCATACTTTCAATGCGACCTACCAGGTTCCCATCCGTAATATCAAGATGTTGAATTTCTTGTCGGCTTCAGTTCGCTACTCTGGTACTTACGAATGGATTGCCGGTCCTTTAACTCCGGAGGATATTAATCTTGGAAATACAATATCAAACACCAGGAATCTAACGCTTACAGGAAATGCAAACATGCAGACCCTGTTTAATAAAGTTCCTTATTTCAAAGAAGTCAATCAAAAATTCAGAAGAACAGGACGCGGACGCGGAAGTCTTGCCAACCGTTCGGTAGGCGGAAGAAGCAGCAGAAACAGAGCTGCACAACAGCAACCGCTTCAGAAAAGAGAAGCAGAAACGGTTACACAAAACCTTAAGTTAACGGCTAATCAGACTCAAAAGATTAACCACAAACTCAATACAAAAAAGATAAAAGTACTGGTAACCGATGTTGATGGTAAAGTTATTCCGGGAAGACTAACCATACTTGATGTAAATAATATCGAGTTTACACCTAATGCTGACGCAAATCAGGCCATGCTTTCCGTTACCGGGAAACGGGGAGATGAATCATTTCTGAAAGATGTGCTCGATCTGACCACACGTATGATTATTGGTGTAAGAACCCTCACGGTAAACTATAGTAAAAACGGTGGAATAATACTTCCGGGCTATTTACCCGAACCAAGATTATTTGGCGCAGGTAATTTTTCAGGCGATCCGGAATGGGGCGGATCGCAAAATATTGAGTCGAATTTTGCTCCCGGACTCCCCTTCTTATTTGGCTGGCAAGACCGTGATTTTGCAGTTAGAGCAGCCGACAATGGCTGGTTAACTACCGACTCCACCCTGAATCAACCATTTATGATACGGGAAAACGAAAAAATAAGTCTCAGAGCAATGTTTGAGCCACTGCCTGATTTACGTATTGATATTACAGCTAACCGTTCGTTCTCAAAAAATATAACTGAATTCTACGATTATGATCCTAATTCAGGCCAGTTTATTGCCAACAGCACCTCCGAATCGGGTAACTTTAGCATGTCTACTTTAACCTGGGGAACCGCATTTTTTGCCATCGGTAAAAACGATGTTAGCAGTTCAGAAGCATTTGAAAAACTAAAAGAAAACAGATTAACAATTGCAAAAAGGTTAGCCAACCAAAGAGGTACGAGTGGAGGCTACAACCCAGAAGCAGAGCATAAGTTATATCCCGGATATCCTGATGGATATGGTCCAAACTCCGTTGAAGTTTTGGTACCTGCATTTTTGGCTGCCTACCAAAATAAAGATGCAGATAAAGTATCTTTGGGAATGTTCCCATCCCTTAAATATATCAGGCCAAACTGGAGTATCCGATATGAAGGAATGGTATCGCGAATCCCGGGTTTGAATAAAGTCATGCGTTCTCTTAACTTTCAACATTCTTATCGTTCAAGTTATACTGTTGGATCGTACGCTACCAACCTCAACTACATTGAATCGAACGATGGATTAAGCTACATAAGAGACCTGGCAGACAACTTTGTACCAGGATACGATTTTAACTCGGTTAATATCGTCGAAGCCTTTAATCCGCTTATTAACATGGATATTATGTGGCGCAGCGATTTAACAACCCGTGCAGAAATAAAACGTAACCGCAACCTGAACTTGTCGCTGGCAAATAATCAGCTTACAGAAATAATCGGAAGCGAATATATTATTGGAGTAGGTTACCGGTTTACCCACATGGATTTAATTATTAAAACCAAGAATTCGCAACAGGCCTATTCGAACGATTTAAATATACGAGCAGATTTTTCGTACCGTAAAAGTAAAACCTTACTGCGTCAGCTCGACGAGGATGACAACCAGATTACTGCGGGGCAAGGTAATTTTACCATTAAAACATACGCCGATTACCGCTTAAGCGATAAATTCGAAATGCGTGTTTTCTATGACAGAATTATTAACGATCCGTTTACATCGCTTTCGTACCGTACTGTAAATGCCAATTTTGGAGTAAGTTTCAGGTTTACACTGTCAAATTAACATGTTAATCGAATCTTATTTGAAAAGTAGATTTTAAAGCTTCTGCCAACTTTATTTTGATTTTTCAAAAAAATGGTTTTTCTTGCAGTAGAATTTTAATAAAATGAAAAAAACAAATACAATATGGCTTCCGTGGTGGGGTCTTCTTGCGTAAGTTAGGAGTTAAAGAGCCATATTGGTATTTTAAAGATATTCAAAGGCCTGCTCCTAGAAAGAGCAGGCTTTTTAGTTTAATAAGATTATGATGCAAATTAATAACATTTGGTGGTGGCGTAACAACTTTTTACAATTATCGTGAAGAGAGGTAACGCTATTGCATAAAAAAAGCGGCTCATCGATATCACGATGAGCCGCTTTTTTTTTCGGCAAGCTATCATACAACTTGAATAAATTAAATAGAAAAATATAAAATGGAGAAATTAAATTTTAAACCTGTGGTTCGCAAACTACTTGCCGATACAGTAACTCCGGTAAGTATCTACCTGCGACTTCGTACACTTTATCCGAAATCGATTCTACTTGAAAGTTCGGATTACCATGGTAATGAAAATGCCTACTCATTTATAGCATTCGATCCCATAGCTTGTTTTAAGGTAAACAATGGCGAAGTTGAAAAAACGTTGCCGGGAAAACAGAAAGAACATTATTCACTTTCAGAAAAGCGTATTTTGCATGACGAACTTGATAACTTTTTTAAGACTTTCGATGTTGATTCCAACGAAATTGAATTACCGGCCAACGGTTTGTTTGGCTATGTAAACTTCGATGCCATTCAGCATTTCGAGAACATAAAATTCTCTTCGCCTAAAGTTGAAGAATACCAAATTCCGGAAGTGAACTACTGTTTTTATAAATATGTAGTAGCCATCGACCATCATAAAAACCAGATACACGTAGTGGAGAACCTGCTCGAAGGAGAGAGTTCGCAAATGGATTATATTCATCATTTGTTGGTAAACCTTAATTTTTCCACAGCCCGGTTCGAATTAAAAGGAGAAGAGTCTTCGAATATTACCGACGAGGAATACAAATACATGGTTACCAAAGGAAAAGAACATTGTTTCCGTGGTGATGTGTTCCAGATTGTTCTGAGTCGTCAGTTTTCGCAGGAATTTATCGGAGATGATTTTAATGTGTATCGCTCGTTGCGCTCCATCAATCCATCTCCGTATCTGTTTTATTTCGACTATGGCAAGTACAAAATTTTTGGATCGAGCCCTGAAGCTGAGATCAGAATTAAAGAGAACAAAGCCTATATTCATCCAATTGCCGGAACATTTAAACGTACCGGGAACGATGAACAAGACCGCAAATTGGCAGCACAGCTAAGTAAAGATCCGAAAGAGAATGCAGAACATGTTATGTTGGTTGATTTGGCAAGAAACGACCTGAGTAGAAATGCAGACAATGTGGTTGTTGAAACCTACCGCGAAGTGCAGTTCTTCTCACATGTTATCCATTTGGTTTCGCAGGTTTCGGGCGATATAACCGACGACACCAATCTTATAAAAGTATTGGGTGAAACTTTCCCGGCAGGTACACTCTCGGGTGCTCCGAAGTACAAAGCCATGGAGTTAATTGATAAATACGAAAACCAGAACCGGGGTTATTACGGCGGGTGCATCGGTTATCTGGGTTTCGACCGAACTGTTAATCATGCCATCATGATCCGTTCTTTTTTGAGTAAAAACAATAAACTTTTTTACCAGGCAGGTGCCGGAGTTGTTGCTGATTCGCAGGAAGAAAGTGAATTGCAGGAAGTTAATAATAAGTTAGCAGCACTAAAAAAGGCCATAGAAATGGCGCGGGATATAAATTAGTTTTTAGTAGCAGTAATAAAGAATTTTAAAGATGAAGATACTAGTAATAGACAACTACGATTCGTTTACCTACAACCTGGTTCACGCCATTAAAAAAATATCCGGGTTACCGGTTGATGTGTTTCGTAACGATGAAATTTCGCTTGAAGAGGTTGCAAAATACGATAAGATTGTTCTCTCTCCCGGGCCAGGTATTCCGGAAGAAGCAGGTCTGCTTTTAGAAATTATAAAAGAATATGCACCTACAAAAAGCATGTTGGGTGTTTGTCTTGGGCACCAAGCAATTGGCGAGGCATTCGGAGCAAAACTGCGCAACATGAATCGTGTGTTGCACGGAATTGCCACACCAGTTATCCTTACAAAAAACAAATCGGTATTATTCAAGGAATTGCCTGAAACATTTGATGTAGGCCGCTACCATTCATGGATTGTTCGATCGGAACAACTGCCCAAATGTTTTTATGTTACAAGCTACGATAAAGATGGCCTGATCATGTCGATGAAACACAAGAAATACGATGTGGAAGGAGTTCAGTTTCATCCTGAATCGGTATTAACACCATTGGGCGAAAAAATAATTGAGAACTGGCTGAATAAAAAGTGATCAGTATTGATTAGTAGTTTACGGCATTAAAATGAATTTTGAAGAACAAAAAAACGACCAAATTAATTATGAAAGAAATACTGCAATATTTATTCGAAGGAAATAAACTAACCCGCGAACAGGCCAAAAATAGTTTGCTGGAGGTTGGTAAGGGGCAACACTCCGAGGCAGAGTTTGCATCTTTCCTCACTGTTTTTAAAATGCGGTCTATTGAATCGGAAGAATTAGCCGGGTTCCGCGATGCAATGTTTGAGTTAAGCGCAAAAGTTGATTTATCGTCATTCAACGGAATTGATATTGTAGGTACCGGTGGCGATGGGAAAAACACTTTTAACATTTCAACTATAGCTTGTTTTATTGTTGCCGGTGCCGGTGTTAATGTTACCAAACACGGCAATTATGCGGCAACATCAAACAGTGGTTCATCCAATGTTTTAGAGTTTTTAGGATACAAATTCAGTAACAATGCAGATAAACTAAAAAGCGATCTGGAAAGAGGTGGATTCTGTTTTTTGCATGCGCCCCTTTTTCACCCGGCCATGAAGCACATTGCGCCGGTGCGCCGGGCATTAAAGGTTCCTACTTTTTTCAACATACTTGGCCCAATGATTAATCCGTCATCACCCAGGTACCAGCTGCTTGGAGTAAACAACAACGAAAATTTTAATCACTATAAAAACGTATACAAATCGCTTGATATAGATTTTGTGATTGTAAACAGCCTTGATGGGTACGACGAAGTTTCATTAACCGACAATACCCATATTGTTACCAAACAAAAAGAGACCAGCCTTTCTCCGGCCAATTTCGGAATGGAACAAGTAATGCCGGAGAAATTGTACGGAGGCGATTCGGTACAAGACGCTGCTAAAATATTTATAGATATTCTGGAAGGGAAAGGAACAAAAGAACAAAACAATGTAGTGGTGGCCAATGCAGCTCTTGCTTTAAATGTTGTTTACCCCAAAAAAGAATTACTTGAATGTGTTGAAATGGCAAAGGAATCGCTGGAAAGTAGAAAGGCACTAAATAAGTTACAAGCGATACTGGCATATTAAAACAGGCAATGTATCAAAGCGTGAAATGACAAATTAAATTAGTTGCAGATGAAAGGAGTATGGTCTGGCTAATACAAAACGACATAAATAATTTGTCCATGCGAGTTCCACGGGTATCGAACCACAAAATTTGCATTGACACTATATACAACTGTAGAACAAAATATTAACTAAAACATATTCAAGTGAATATTCTTGATAAAATAATAGAAACAAAGAAAGTTGAAGTTGCCAACCAAAAAAAGGTGGTTAGTATTGATCAACTCGAAAAATATCCCGGGTTTTCCAGAAAATGCAATTCACTAAAAGCAAATCTTTTAAAAAAAGGAGCTTCAGGAATAATTGCTGAATTCAAACAAAAGTCGCCGTCAAAAGGCGAAATTAATTTTAAGGCAAAAGTTGAAACGGTTACCAAAGCCTATGTGGAAGCAGGTGCTTCGTGTCTTTCTGTTTTAACCGATTACGAATATTTTGGCGGTAACCTGGCAAACCTTGCCAAAGCCCGCGAAACCAATCCCGACATTCCTATTCTCCGTAAAGATTTTATGATTGATACCTACCAGATTGTGGAGGCCAAAGCATACGGAGCCGATGTAATTTTACTGATTGCCGCTTGTCTTGAAAAAGCACAGGCTCTTGAACTGGCACAAAAAGCAAAGGAATTGGGTTTGGATGTATTAATGGAAATTCACAATGCAGAAGAACTGGAAGTAATTAACGATTATGTTGATATAGTAGGTGTAAACAACCGTAATCTGAAAACCTTTGAAGTAAGCCTTGAAACATCGGTGGAACTTTCGAAACTAATTCCCGAAAAATTTGTAAAAATATCGGAAAGCGGGTTAAGCGGGGCCAAAGAAATAAAGTACCTAAAGGAAAATGGGTTTAAAGGATTTTTAATAGGCGAAACATTTATGAAAACAAACAATCCCGGAGAGGCTTGTAAACAATTAATATCAGAATTATGAGGGAACTAAAAATAAAAGTTTGTGGAATGAAGTTTACCGAAAACCGGGAACAAGTGGATCAACTTGGCATAAATTTTCTGGGCTACATTTTTTACGAACCATCAAAAAGATTTGTGGGCGATACTACGGAAGCTGGACTTTTTAACTCGTCCAAACCCAAGGTTGGTGTATTTGTTGACGAAAATGCTTTTGAAATTTTAGGACTGGCAAAAAACCTGGGATTCGAATATGTTCAGCTTCACGGAAAGGAAAATCCCAAAACCTGCGGAATCTTAAAAAGCCAGGGACTAAATATAATTAAAGCATTTAGTGTAAACGAGAAGTTCAAATTTGAAGAAACAAAAGCATGGGAAAAAGTAGCTGATTACTTTTTATTCGACACCAAAACAAGTTTACCCGGTGGTTCCGGAGAAAAATTTGACTGGAAAATACTGGATAAATACCAGGGACACACTCCTTTCTTTCTGAGTGGCGGGATTGGCCCTGATGATGCAAATAGTATAAAACAAATCAATCACCCAAAACTTACCGGAGTTGATTTAAACAGTGGTTTCGAAGATGCTCCCGGATTAAAAAACATTGAGAAACTTAAACAGTTTATTAAAGATATTGCAAGATAAAAACCAGGGAGATAAACATTCGGAATGTCGAGCATACTTCCGACTTCAGTCTTCCGTCTTCAAACTTCTAAAGATGAAACGAGCATGACAAAGCTTAGTTCTTTTAAAATGAGCTATCACAAAAGGACACGAATAATTTGTTCATGCGAGTTCCACGGGTATCGAAGTACAAAAATTGCGTTAGTGACATATGTAAATGTAATACAAGATATTAACTAAAATTTATTCAAGTGAAATACCAGGTTAACGAAAAAGGATATTACGGCGAATTTGGAGGAGCATGGATTCCCGAAATGATGTATACCAACATCGATGAACTAAAACGCCGCTATTTGGAAATCATCGAATCAAGTGATTTCAAAAACGAATTCAACCAACTTTTAAAAGATTATGTAGGCCGGCCTTCGCCACTCTATTTTGCAAGCCGGCTTAGCGAACATTACGGATCAAATATTTATCTGAAACGGGAAGATCTGAACCATACAGGATCGCATAAATTAAACAATACGATCGGGCAAATTTTGCTGGCAGAAAAACTTGGCAAAACCCGCATGATTGCAGAAACAGGAGCCGGCCAGCATGGTGTAGCAACTGCAACAGTTTGTGCGTTAAAAGGAATAAAGTGCATAGTTTATATGGGCGCCCTTGATGTTTCTCGTCAGGCACCAAATGTAAAGAAAATGAAAATGTTGGGAGCTGAAGTTATTCCGGTGCACAGCGGAAATAAGACCCTAAAAGATGCTACCAACGAGGCAATGCGCGACTGGATTGCCAATCCGGTTGATACACATTATATTATCGGCTCGGTTGTTGGGCCACATCCCTACCCCGATATGGTAGCACGTTTCCAGTCGGTAATTAGCGCAGAAATGAGAAAACAACTACTTGAGAAAACCGGCTCTGAGCTTCCAACCCGGGTTTTGGCATGCGTAGGTGGAGGAAGTAATGCTGCCGGTGCATTTTACCATTTCCTTGATGATGAAACCGTAGAACTGATAGGCATTGAAGCTGCAGGGAAAGGGATTCACACTACAGAAACAGCAGCTACATTAACAGTTGGTTCACCGGGCGTTTTACACTCAAGTAAAACCATGCTAATGCAAAACGATGACGGGCAGATAACCGAACCCTACTCGATTTCTGCAGGGCTGGATTATCCCGGAATTGGACCAATGCATGCGCACCTCCACAAAACCGGTCGTGCAAAATTTCTGGCAGCTACCGACGAAGAAGTACTTCAGGCTGTTCTTCTGCTCACACAAAAAGAGGGAATTATTCCTGCGCTTGAATCGGCACATGCCCTGGCTGCACTCGACCAAATAGAAATGAAGCCTGACGATGTGAATGTAATTAACCTTTCGGGTAGTGGCAACAAGGATATGGAAACGTATTTAAATTATTTTGGATATTAAAAACTGAAATGTCAACAAAATGAACAACAGAATCAATCAGCTTTTCGAAAAGAAAAACAAAAACATATTCTCGGTCTATTTTACAGCCGGTTTCCCGAATTTAAACGATACGGTTGAAATTATTCAGGAACTTGAAAAAAACGGGGTGGACCTCATCGAAATAGGAATGCCCTTTTCTGATCCAACTGCCGATGGACCAACCATTCAGAGAAGCAGCGAAGTAGCACTAAAAAACGGAATGAGTTTAAACCTGCTTTTTGAACAGTTAGCAACAATTCGTCAGTCGGTTTCAATTCCTCTTGTTTTAATGGGATATTTTAATCCTGTTTACCAGTTTGGAGTAGAAAAGTTCTGCAAAAAATGCAAGGAAATAGGTATCGACGGAACTATTCTTCCCGATCTCCCACTTGATGAATTTGAAGCGGAATACAAATCTACTTTCGCCAAAAACAATCTTCACAATATTCTACTGATTACACCACAAACTTCAGAAGAACGAATCAGACAAATAGACCAAGCCAGCACAGGATTTATTTACATGGTTTCCTCATCATCTACTACAGGAGCGGGTAAAAAAGTGGAAGATTTTCAAACCGAATACTTTGAACGTATTAACAGCATGAATTTAAAAAATCCAACAGTAATTGGTTTTGGAATTTCAGACAATGCGACCTTTGAAAATGCCTGTAAATACGCCAATGGAGCCATAATTGGCAGTGCATTTGTAAGCTCATTCAATGCCGCTGATAAAATAGAAAATTCCATTTTAAAATTTGCTAAAAGTATACTTTCTAATAATTAATTTCTAATATCTGCAAAAGACGAAAATGTTCAAAGAAATTAAATGTTTTCTAACACAAATCAGACGCTTCAATATAACTCACATACTTTCAAAGCAATAGTACATTGGAGGTAAAATAGTCCAGTTAAGAAGTGTTAAAGGATATTCTAAATCATACTTAAATCGATTTAATATGGTTATATTAATACCAACAATTAAAAACACAAAACTATGCTGGAATACGCAAAAGTAATTCTACCCAAAGTAAGTTTTAGCAGAGAATTGTTCAGAAAAGAATTAAACAAGTGTATTGATTGGGTAGAACCAGAGCAGGTTAAAGACCTTTGTATCTGGTGTTATCAAAGATTTCAAAAAATGTATCCCGATGTTTTGGCAGAAGCTTTTGCCGACATTGCGGCCTAAAGTATTAACCTGGCGGGAATCTTTCCCGCCTTTTTTCTGTTTATCCCCATCTTTTAATCTACAAATATTCTCTTTTTGTCGACAAACAACACATTTAACCAACACAAACGCGACATACCCTAAATTATTCTATTTACACGTCTATACCTGTCGTTCATTGATTAAAAATCCAAACAGTATTCCAATTCCCTAAGTTTGAGTAAAATGCAATTTAGATAAAGTTATCTGCGAATGACATAATCTGAATCATGAATAACAAATTACGGGGAGTTCGGGGAAAACTGCATTAATAAAACACTCCAATTTTTTACATAGAAACAGAATTAAACAGCGTTAAAAATGTAAAAAGTGAAGTTATCTGGCCGGCTGGCAGATATTCAGACTCCCGTTTCCCCGGCGGGAGTTTTCTTTTTGAAGAAATTAAAGCGAAGGGTAATAAAGCTTTAATCTTAATATAAATTTTAATCTATGAAAAAACTACTTCTTTTAGTTGTGGCTTTGTGTATTGGAGTGAGTAGCCTATTCGCCCAAACAAAGCAAGTTAAAGGGAAGGTAACCTCGTCAGACGATGGTTTGCCTATTCCGGGAGTTTCGGTGGCCGTTAAAGGAACCACAAATGGAACTATAACTGATTTTGAAGGGAACTTCAGCTTAACAGTTCCTGAAAATGAGACTCTGGTATTCTCCTTTGTGGGAATGAAAACCACAGAGGTTGCTATTACTGATGCTTCAACATACAATGTGGTTCTGGAAACAGAGACAATTGGAGTTGAAGAAGTTGTTGTTACTGCAATGGGTATTAAACGAGAGAAAAAAGCACTGGGCTATTCCGTTAGTGAATTTTCTGGTGACGATTTCGGAAATGTGGGAAGCAACGATGCCACCAAAGCCTTGCAAGGAAAGGTTGCCGGGGTATCTATTTCTGCCGGTTCGGGAGCACCCGGTGCTTCTACACGAGTAATTGTTCGCGGACTTTCATCCATTACCGGAAGTAATCAACCTCTTTATGTAGTTGATGGTGTTCCGATTAATAACTCATTTGCAAGCGGAAATGCAACCGAAAATTCAATGAATGTAAATGCTAAAGTTGACTTTGGCAACTCGGCTGCAGATATTAACCCTGCTGATATAGAAACCATATCAGTTCTAAAAGGGGCAGCAGCATCGAATCTTTATGGTTCTAGAGCAGCTAACGGTGTAATTATGATTACCACTAAAAAAGGTGCAAAGAATCAGGATTTAGTGGTAAGCGTTTCGAGTTCATCAGCTTTTACTGAAGTTGGTCGTTTGCCTTATTTCCAAAAAAGATTTGGCCAGGGCTGGAGTGGTACGTTTGACACAAAGGAGAACGGAAGTTGGGGACCGATAATGGACGGCAAAGATCGTTTAACCGGCTATATCGTTGACAATGTTCAACAGCTTGCACCATTCACTTACAAAGAAAACGGAATTCGCGATGTGTACGAATATGGATATTCATTAAACAACACAATTGCCTTATCCGGAGGAAATAGTCTTATGGGTTGGTATGCATCTGCAACAACCTCTCAGAATGACGGAGTATTACCCGGGGATGTAGACGTATTGGACAGAAACACGCTAACCTTTAAAGGAAATGGTGGAACTGATAAAACCAAGATTAACTTTGGGATGACATACATTAACCGTGTACAGAAAACAATTCCAACCGGACAAGGCGACGATGCAGGTACCGGTGCTGTAATTTATGCCGATATCCTTTACCAACCGGTTAACCACTATCTCCCTGACTATAGAGACTATAATTACAAGTTTAACAACCTCGACAATTATTATAACGGTTATGCACAAAATCCCTATTTCACTCTTAACGAAACAGGTGCACAATCAAATCAAAACAGGGTAATGGGGAATTTAAATATTACCCAGGAACTTGCTCAAGGATTAAACATCTCATTTACCGGAGGTGTTGATACGTACTCACAATTCGCCAAAATACATGGTGCTGTGGCCAAAGTAACTCCCGGAGCAAATAACGACGGAACCATTAACGATGTTGCAGGTGCTGTAAAAGAAGAAGGCAGATACCAGACTCAGTTAAATTCAGACCTTGTACTTAATTATGCAAACGAAGTAAATCTGTTTGGAGGAGACCTTAAATATAATGTGCTCCTTGGAAACAACATTAACCAACGTTCGTTCAAACGCCTGAATGTAATTTCAAAAGGATTAGTAGTACCCGGATATTACAATGTTGGAAATATCAGTGGATCGGCAGAAGTATATACTAATGAATACAAACGCCGCCTGATTGGAGTATTCGGACAGATAGGATTGGAATTTAACGATTACCTGTTTGTAAACTTACAGGCACGAAATGATTGGTCCTCTACTTTACCAATTGGAAGCAACTCCTTCTTTTATCCGGGAGCTACCTTAGGATTTATTTTTACCGATTTACTTCCTGAAAATAAAACATTATCGTATGGTAAATTTCGTTTAAGTTACGCTTTAGCCGGTAACGATGCTGCCCCTTTTATGACATCTGAAATATACAGACCTTCAATTTTAAGAGCAGGTGGATTTGGTTCTACCAATTACCCGGTTGGCGGGGTACCTTCATACGAAAAATACCGACGTTTAGGAAACCCGGATCTTAAACCTGAAATTTCGAAAGAATTGGAAATCGGTACTGACTTAAGATTCTTTAAAAACCGAATTGCAGTTGACCTGGCTTATTACAAAAAAACCACTACCGATTTGATAATGCTTGCCAATATTGCTGCATCAACCGGTTATAGGGAAATAACATCAAATTTAGGGCAAATAACCAACGATGGAATTGAACTGATGGTAAATATTGCGCCGGTAAAAACCAATGATTTTACCTGGGATTTTACCTATCTATTCAATAAAGCCGATATGGTATTAGACGAATTATCTGAAGAATTGGGCGTTTCCGAATACCTGATTAACGATGCTTACGAAACAGAATTTGTTGCCATCCCAGGAGAACAACTTGGAATGTACCGTATTCCTGATTTCAGATATTCTCCTGACGGGAAAATTATTGTCGGAGACAACGGACTTCCTGTTGAGGGAGATAAGAAATTGGTTGGTTCTTCAGTTCCTGATTTTACCATGTCTTTTACGAATAATTTATCTTACAAAGGATTTAAATTTTCTTTCCTGATTGACTACCAAAAAGGAGGTTTAATGTATTCAAATACAGCAAATGCAACTTATTGGTCAGGAAATAACGAACAATCAACAACCAACGATAGACGTCCATGGGTTATTCCTAATACAGTAATTGAGTTAAAAGACAATGATGGTAATGTTACCGGTTACGAAGAGAATACAATACCAGTTGTAGATAACTGGCACGAGTATTATGATTCAAACACGAATAAGCCAATTGAAAGTTCCAGGCTCATTTCTCGCACATTTATTAAACTTCGTGAAGTTTCTCTTTCATACCGATTTGGTAAATCACTGTTAGACAAAACATTCCTTTCGTCAGCAAATGTTTCGGTTTTCGGAAGAAATCTGTTTTTATGGACACCTGCTGACAACAGTTACGTTGACCCTGAAACAACTACGTGGGACAACGATATTGAAGGTTTGTTCGGAGAGTTTAACGGAGCTCCGGGAGTACGTACCTACGGACTGAAATTAGATGTAACCTTTTAAATGATGAAAAGAATGAAAAAGTTAACTATTATATTAAGTGTAGTCCTGTTTTTATCATCATGCGATAAATTTCTGGACATTAACGAAAATCCAAACTATCCTAACGATGTTTCGGATGAATTGTTACTTACTTCAGCTATTGCTGCCGTAACAAACGTGTATTGTGCCGATTGGGGTTTGATTGGTTCTTTCTGGTCTCAACACTGGGCGCAAAACAACACATCTTCGCAATATAAAATTTACGAATCGTATGCAATTAGTAGTAACACAAATGTGATTGATCGTTCGTATCGGGCCATGTTTGTTGACGGACTAAGCGACAATGAGATCTTCTTGAAAAAAGTAGAAGAAAATGAAAATTGGGGTGCCTATTTAATGGCTTCCGTAATAAAAGCATATGGATTCCAGTACCTGGTCGACATGTATGGCAATGTTCCTTATACTGAAGCATTTCTTGGTTTAGACAAATTAAATCCGGTAATCGATAAAGGCGAAGATATTTATGCAAATATTTACACATTGCTGGTTGATGCTTTGAATAAAGATTTCTCTGGATATGTTATTGAAAAGTATGAACTAAATGATATCATTTTCGAAGGTGATATTGACTACTGGGCTGCGTTTGCCAACTCATTACGGTTGCGAATTCTGCTACGGCAGTTTGATGCAAATTCAGCATTCGCAACCACTGAAATAACCGCGCTTATTGCCGATATGGAAGCAGAAAATATTTATCTGCTCGACAAGGATGTTGCGGTAACCAACTTTGAAGATGCCGACAGTAAATCAAATCCATTGTATGAAAGTGACCAAAGACAGTTAAATACAACAAACAATTTAAAGGCCTGTGCTACATTTACTTCTTTCTTAGAAACAAATGGCGATCCTCGAATTGAAAGTTTATTTACTCCTGTTTCCGGTAATTTTTATGGACTGGTTCCTGGTTCGTACAACGTACCATCAACCGAATTTGAAGCACCAAATCTAATTGCCTCTCCAATTGTTGAGCCGGAAATGCCTGTTTTTTGGATGACCTATGCCGAATCTGAATTATTAATTGCCGAGGCCTATTTAAGACTTGGAAATACAGAAAAAGCTAAAGAATATTACGAAAGTGGTGTTACTGAATCATTCAGTCGCATGGATGCAGAAATTGGCGACCTGCTTTCAGGTGCCTATGCTTTCCCAACAACCGGATTTGATGATCAGTTAAAAGCAATTATTACGCAGAAATGGGTTGATGCTGCTGAGGGTGGCCGTGGACTAGAATCGCATATTGAGCGCGTAAGAACAGGTTATCCTGAAGAATCTGCAATAAGTGATCAAATAGATGTGGGTTATATTTTACCTGAGAACTATATTCCGGGAACACTTATTTACAGTAAAAAAGGAACAACCGGAGGGATACTTCCACGAAGATTTCCTTATCCCGACAGTGAGTTGAATTTTAACTCAAATGCTGCTGAATACAAGGCACTATCAGATGCCGATGTGATTTTACAAAAAGTATGGTGGAAAAATTAAAATGAAATAAAATGAAATTATTTAAATATTCAATCATTCTAATAGCTGCCGTTTTCACTCTCGCCTCCTGCGAAAAAGAATACGAAAGTTACGTTACGGAAACTCCTGCTCCAATAATGGAGTTACACGGAAGCAATCCATTGGTTCTTTTTAAAGGTACACCTTACGTAGATCCGGGGATATACGCCGCAGAAATTATTAACGGCGAAGAAGTAGAAATCGGTTATGAAATTTTGAACGAGGTAAATGTAAATGTTACCGGAACATATAAACTTCAGTATAAAGTTACAAACTCTCAGGGAGTTGATTTTTATATTTCACGTAACGTAAGCATTGTAAGCTTTACCGGATATGACGTATTTGAAATACCATCAGGTACATACGACGGGATAAGAGTAAACAGAGGCTTTGGTGGAACTGTACAGATTTCGAAATTAGCACCCGGCGTTTACCAAATAAGCGATTTGCTTGCCGGCTACTACGATCAATATGTTGGTTACGGACCATCAACTGCCGCACCTGCGATCCTCGTTATCCAGGAAGACGGAACCATTAGAACCGAGCTGGGGAATGCCCCGGGGTTTGGAGAAGATGTTGAAGGTACCAATTTTACATTTGATGATGTAAATAATGTATTAAACTACACTGCTGTATTTGAAAGCGGATTTAGTTTTGCAGCTCAATTAACCTTACAATAAAATACTATTATGAAGAAATATCTAATATATATGTTGGCGTTCGTAAGTATCATTCTTTCATCATGTGATGAAAAAGAAGATTTCGAACAAATAAATTCACAGGTAGTTGACGCTGCCGGTGAATGGTGGATAAAATTCTCCAAGACTGATTACGAAACCGGCTACCTGAAAGTGTTAACTTTTAATACGGCCGATGATGTTGCCACTGAAATGTGGATTTCGGATGAAGGAAACTGGAAGAACATAAAATTCAAATGTCCGGTTGATGTTTCATCCCTAACATTTGAAGGAAGTAATCTGGATGATATTAACTCCGAATCAACGATTGAAGTTTCGAACGGCAAGATTGAATTAGGTGCCGGGCTTTCAACCACGGGGGTTGTTACCGATAAAATATCTTTCGAGATTAAATTCAGCGATGAACCAGGTGTTATTTACAATGCCACCGGAACCAGAAAAACCGGTTTTATTGAAGACGAACACTAAACTTTAAAAAGATGATAAAAAGAAAGAGTGATTCAGTTTGAGTCACTCTTTTTTATGATATTTATCTTTACGACAGTGTTTAAAATTTGATGATCATCACCCAATGCCTGAATTGCCCGAACCACATCCATCCCTTTTAGCACTTTTCCGAATGCAGCAAAACCTTGTCCGTCAGGATTTCGTTTTCCGCCAAAATCAAGTCCAGGCTGATCTTCAATACAAATAAAAAACTCGGTAGATGCGGTTCCCGGCCCCATTCTTGCCATTGAAATAGTTCCATTAAGATGTTTAATCCCAGTTTGCTTTGTAGTTTCATGTACAATCGGAGCAATTTGGTCAATTTCATCATCATTAAAAACACCACCTTGAATCACCTGAATCTTTACATCGTTATCGGGTTGATTATCCATTCGAACAACTCTGTAAAATACAGCATCTTTGTATGTTCCACCTTCAACATGTTTTAAAAAATTTTTGCCGGTTACCGAGGCTTTTACAGTATCTATTTCTGCTGTAATTTCGCCAAAGGGAGTTCGGATTTCTACTTTTGGAAGTGATTGACTGTATACCTTTACACAAAAAAATGTAATCGCAACAATTAATAAAAATATAGATTTTTTCATTTCAAATTTTTGATAACTATCTTTTAATTATGCGCTAAAATAAGAAAAGCTAAACATGAAGAACAAAAATCTTATCAATAGATTTAACTGGGAAATACTCCGAAAGCTAACCTGAAATTTTTAGTAATTTTAAAATAAGACAAAAAAAATTTCCTTTTTTTAAAACGGGTTTATACCTTAGGAGAAATTATCTAACTTAACTATGATCAGCGATAAACTGGAAAGACGAACCTTTCTAAAATATTGTACTGCAACTGCTATAGGCAGTGGTCTGATGATCAACCCCATAAATTTATTAGCCAGCGATAAACAAAAAAAGGAGAAATTTAAACTTACCAAACCTCGCTGGATTATTTATGACAATGGCAGTTACGATTTAATCTCAAAAGAAATTATTTTAAAAAATTGCCGACCTGCTATTGAAGGCCAGAGCGTTATGCCCAAAAACGTATTTCTTGGAGATTCGCCTAAAGGGAAACGAATTGTTTACGAGCTTCCCGGTGGATTTTTAATGCTCGACCTTAAAACCAATAAAGACAGTATTTCGATTGGAGCTGAATTTAGCGGATTCTCAGTAGCACCAAAATGGTTTTACCCCATATCGCAAGCTGAAGTTTTTGGGGTAAATAATTTCTTTAAACAGGGATACGGAACCGATGGACCAAGTGGTGTTTTTTCGGTTCATAATCAATCAAACAATTTAACTACTACAAACTGGAGCCATGACAGCTTCATGACTTTTGGTTTTCTGGGAGAAGAAGAAACCATTGCTATTGGAAACCTTGACCACAACGACTTTTATCAGCGTTTTACTATTTATAATCGTTCACATACTGAAGGAATCAGAAACAGCAGAACAGATCAAAACCAGGTATTCTTTGAATCAGGGATGTTACTTGATAAAATCAATATTGAGAATGAATACATCAAACTTCCCGAACTTCACTTTTTTACCGGCAACCGGCCGCTCGAAACATTTCAGGAGCTGGCCTGGCACACGATAGGAAAAACGACAGCACACCAAGGCACACCAACAAGCTATCATTGGATTTCTTCACCCAATACCCAGGTTTCAGAATGTTGTGAGAATTTGGAAAGACAAATTAAAGCTGCAAAACAAAACCAGTTGCCTTTGCATACCTTTTGTATAAAAAACTATTGTATCGAAGGCGATTGGCTAGATCCTTATAAAAGCTGGGAGGGAGGACTGGATAATGCTGCACGCACAATTTATAAAGAAGGTCTTCGGGCTGGAATTTCGATATCTCCTTTCCGTGTTTCGGAAAACAGCAAACTCTACAAGAATCATAAAGACTGGCTAATTCGCAATAAAAAAGACGAAATAATTGTTGAAGAAGTAAATAACGGGGAACACATTTTTTCACTTGACCCCAGTCATCCGGGAGTACAAAAGTATATTTCAAAAGTATTTAAAAGCCTGCGAAAAATGGGCTTTATCTTTTATGAAACACTACACATGGAATATGGCTTAAAAGACTCGAACCAGGTAAAACGCAATCGTTACGGAAAGTCTTCGGTTCAAATATTCAGGGAAATATGTTCTGTTATCAGAAGTGAGATTGGCCCGGGCAGTTTATGGATGGCAGGTCAAACGCCTTATTCTCCGGCAATTGGATTTGCCGACATTGTAAAATTAAATAGCCCTGTAGCAGGAAAATGGGATAGCAAAACACTACAGAATTTTGTGCGCGAAACCTGGTATTCTCACTATTTTAACAATATATACTGGCAAAACTCTCCAGGAGAAATTTCAATGGAAAATCAGGCAGGACTGAATGAAACAGAGAAACAAAGTCTGGCTCTGTGGACAGGTATGCTTGGAGGGGCAGTAGGAACAAGCGATAATATTTCGGAATGGAACCAGGAGCAGTTACAAACCTTCCGTTTTTTGGAGCCCAGCAAACGACAGCAAAACGCCTATCTGCCATTTTGGCCCGACGATGAACCGATAAAAGTTGCCATTCGTTTTTATAAAAGTCACCGCGGATGGGGAATTCTGTTTTTTAACGATAAAAGTGCTCCCATTAGGCAAACCTTCGAAATATTTAACTTGATTGAGAAAGAAGAAATGTTTGTTTATTCGTGGGATAATAACAGATTGGCCTTTGGAAAACAAAACATACTGACTGTTGTACTGGAACCTTATCAGTCAAAACTGTTTTATTTGAGCGACACAGAAGAGGCACCGGATCCAAACCTAACTTTGGGAGGCGAATTACCAAGAGATAAAACAGAAGATTTGTCAGTAAAAAAATAAAACCACTCCCGAAACGGTTATAACAGCTCCCAAAATTTCTTTCCAGTTTACTTTTTCGTTAAAGAGTATCATGGACGGACCGATAATAAGCACCGGAACAATTGCCATTAAAGTTGCGGCAATACCAGCTTGCGTATGTTGAACTGCCAAAAGAGAAAACGAAACCCCCAGAAAAGGTCCGAAAAAAGCTCCCAAAGTAATTCGTTTCATAGCCGATTTATGCAGAACTGCGTCCCATACCTTTGACCAACGTCGCATAAAAAAGAATAAAACAGAAAAACCAATCATACCGGTTAATACTCTAATTTGCGAGGCAGAAAAAGCATCATAATCACCCATTCCCTTTTTACTAATCACTAATCCGGCAGCTTGCCCCAATGCTCCTCCCAAAGCCAGTAAAATTCCGGTTATTGAATAGCCCGATTTTATTTTTTTTACAACTGTTCCGTTTTCTTCAGTTTTTTCACGTTTAAGAATTACCAGTACTATCCCGCTCATTGTAATTCCCATACCAAGCCAGCTCATAGGTTCCAAAACCTCTCCTAAAAGAAGCCAACCAATTAAAGCAGCAAAGGGAGGAGCCAGCGCCATCATTAACATCGAAATTCGAGCTCCCACAACAACAAAAGCCTGAAACAAAAGCAAGTCGCCAATTACAAAACCAATCAAGCCCGACAATGCCAGCCACTTCCATTGAAACCAGGTTGCATCGGTTGGAAAGAAAAAACCACGGGTAAACCAACTGTAAAACCCAATAAAAAAGAAAGCTATTACCAACCTAATCAGATTAACCGATAACGAGCCAACCTTTTTTCCTGCCGATTCAAATGCAAGGCTTGTAATAGTCCAGAAAACTGCGGTTAAAACTCCGGCTATCTCTCCTAAATGATTTTGCATGGAAACAAAAATATAAAATTGAAAAGAAAGATTCTCTTCAAAATCACAAACCAGAGATTTAATCTATCCCTCCCGATAATGACTATCTTACGGAAGATGTCAATTTATAAAATCACCATTATTAAGCATACCACCCTCGCTTCCTGTTTTTCAGGTTATTTAATGTGTCAATACAAATATTTACATCGTTTACGATCTGAAAGTCAAACATTCCTACACAGATAAAATCCGAACCATTTTCGAACGCCCACTTGAAACCATCTTTGGGAGGGATGGCACCAGCAGCTAGAACTTTGAAACCTATCATTGGCACTTGTGTACGATTTAAAAACGCGATGGTTTGCTCAGGGAACGGACACCAAAGATTGTCGTGAAACTCGTTGTGGTCTGGGCTGAAATTATTTTTTATTGTTCCTGTAAATTCATATTTTTTTCTGTGTTCGCGCGGATGGGCCGACCAATAATTATCGTGGTGCATCGTTTTCTGGTAAAAGTCCGGAATAATCCCATTTTCTTCACAAATAATCAATGTATCAATCGTATGTGCTGCCAAACCTGCCACACACCCCTGTCTTCTGACCTCGTCTATCATCTTGCCAATTAAATCAATCTTGTTATCACGTACGCATATGTCGGCCTGCGCCCCATGCGTGTGTATAAAATCAACTCCGCCATCAACTGCTTTTTTAACTTCTTCGAGGATAATATCATCTGATCCATATAGAGAAGCAAAAAGAGACACTTTAATCTTACTACCAGTCAATTTTTTGTATTTATTTATAAGAGGTAAAGTTCCTAAACTAATATTGATGTTATTAATCCCAGCCTGCTCAGCTAACATCAGGGTTTCGAAGGCTTTTCTTTCTGTATTGTAAGCTTTGGATAACGAGTTAACATATCTCAAATCGCGTGGGTGCATATTAGATGCAAGAATGTTACCACCCAAAATTAACCTGCTTATTTCGTGAGATCCGAGTTTTCCCTTAGGTAGTTCCCCTTTCAATTCGTTTATCCCCACTTTGTTGACCTGTATTGTCGCCCCCGATGTGGTATCCACACCATTGAATTCTGCATTACGGATTGCACTCCATCCCGTTAATCCCAAAACAGGCAGGACTGTCAGGTTTTTCAACATTTCTCGCCGTTTGTTAACATCTGCAGGTATCTCAGCTACATCGGTTGCCTGTTCTTTCGTTCTCCCTGTCAAAATTTTAACTCATATTTGCTTCCTTCCAATAAACGAATAGCGTTATCCAGTCCATAGCCCTTTTCCTTGTAACAAAAGAAAAAGATAAGTACTGCCGCTTCAATAGATAGTTGGTTGATGATATAAACCGATCCGTCTCCTGTCAATAAACTAGCACCAAAAGGTGGATAGGCAAAATAGTACAATACAAGCAGCAAAGCACCGGCCAGGGATGCCCAACGAACAAACATCCCAAGGAATAATGCCAAACCAATTAAGACCAGCCCCCACACATTAAGAAAGTCGATTACGGCAAGCTGTACAGAAGAGGCCGCCAACCAATGATAGACCCCCGAAAGGAAACTTCGGCTATCGTTCAAAATAGATTCTGCAGACCAGCTATTAGAAAAGAGTTTGATACATCCTTCATACAGAAAATGCCAACCGATGGCCATGCGTATTATGGTAATGATATTCTTCATCTTAATGGATTAAGTTATTAAAAAGAATATTTTAGCGATAATAATGTCCTGAAATTACTAACAACAGTTGTATTTGTCACGCCCCCTTTCATATCCCCGTTAACTGTTCCGTAACTAGCAGTTGAGTATTCTCCTTCCAAAGACATACTAATTTTATTTTCTGTATATACCACCCGGGGGGCAATACGGTAAACACTTCCGATATCCGTGCCCCGTGAATAAATCGGCCCGTCTATTAAATCATCTGATCCTAAGTTCTTACTGTATCCACAGAATAAACCAGCATAGAGCTTCTTTCCTGTGGTCTGAAAATCTACCCATGACGACACTGTGTTCAGGTTTGAAAACTCTTTTTCCCCTGTCTGGACATTAGTAATTTCCTTTACAGCATAACCTCCCAACATTAACTGATCATAACCATTTTGGGCATAAACCCCCTGTGCTTTTATTGTTAATAACGTTGTAGTTGCTTTTATAAACCCCATCATTAATATTCCTGTCAACGACTTTTTTGTCGCAAAAATTTCACCGGCTTCATTTTCTGTATGCAATTCAGGGACGATTTTTTTATAGTCTATCCCGACTCCTGCATATATTCCAGAAGAATCGGCACTATATTGCACCTGAAAATGGAGATTAGGGATTCTCGAGTTCCTTAAATACTGCGATCCCGGGCCGTCAGGGCCAGTCCCTGTAAAATCCCTTTGGGAAAGCATGCTACCAATTAGCTTCAGCTTACCTAACTTTCGAATTATTTGCAGTTGCGGGTTACGTGACATCGGATGAAAAGGGGCACCAGCACTAAAAGATATAACACTGGGGAAAAAGCCCGGTATTGACATTGGGTGCCAGTACTGGCCTGCCAGCAATTCAGTCTTTCCCCAGTTGAACTTCATATAGGCACTAAATAGCCTTAATCCATTTAAATCACTGAAATACTTATTTTCATTCCCATAAAAATCTGCTTCCACCAATCCATTTGTCAGAGCACCAAAGAAAACAGGACCGGATATATTACATCTTACCCGGGAATGGATAGATAGCATATTAAGGCTACCTACTGCATGAACATCATTTCCGTTTTCATCATACAAAACATTCTCAGGATACAGATCAACAAGGCCTTCCCTGGCATTGACTGTCTGACGTGTATCGGAAAATATTTCATACTTGATAAATCCTGAAAATTTGATTCTGAAATCCGTTTTGTCTTTTTCTTTATTATCATTATCCCTCGAATAACTATTGAAAAACAAGAACAGAAAAGGGATTATCGCAATTATTCGAACCATAATAATTAACCTTATAATATTCTTGGTTTAGGTTTTACTACTGATATAGTTATCTCGTCAAAAACATCTTTTGCTGTAGTTATCCCATCCAGTGATTTTACGATTTCACCATTATTGACCATCAGGCTGATCCCTACAAGTTCAGGAACAACAGTATTGCCCTCTACTGCCTCAATACTGGCTTTATAAACCAAGGCGGGTTGTCCCGTGCCCCAGGCATCTGACTGTTTTGTCTCCTTATCAAATTCAGGGAAGTGCTCGTTGTAATCCCCCGATAGGTTCATTTCTATCCAGCAGTTCCACTTACTGCCAGGTTCTACCTGTGCCCTGCTTGTAAAGTACCCGGGTTGGGGGGTCGCACCAGATACTGCATCAAGATCCTCGTCTGACTGGCTTTTTTGCTCCTTTTCCCTGGCATTTACCAAATCCCATTTGGGAAGAGCTGACGGAACGGCTACTTTTCCTTCCCAGTCGCCAACCCCTGCACGATTGGTGACAAATATGGTCTGCAATTCTTGTGTTTCGGGGTTTTCAAGCCATATGGCAAATGTCGGTGATTCGCCAAAAACAGACTGCATTACCAGCTCCTCATTAATATGTATTTTAAATTCTATCTCGGTCTTGCCCCAGGTCCGTGAATAGGCAAGCAAAACAAAACAGCCTGCAAAAACTACCAAGGAAAGCACAACTATAGAAAGCCTCCTTTTTAACTTTTTAAAGTTCATTCGTTCTCGTTTTTATCTTTCTTTATTTGTTTTTATTCTTTTTACATCATACTTCTTTGGGGATTTCAAATCCTTTTCTGTACTGGCCATAAACCATCTCCTGTGCTTTACTGTCGTTTAATATGGCTTCATATTCAGGTGAGAACATTAGTTGTTTACAACCCGACCTGTAGGATAAATTGGCCAGATGGATCATGATCGAACTTTTATGCCCTTCCACTATTGGGGCATTAGGCTGGTTTCGGGTGCGGATACAGTCGAAGAAATTCAGAAGGTGTTCTTTCAAATGATAATGTGCTGCTTGTTCTGCTGCAATCCTGCCATCTTTATCAAAGACTTGCCAGCCTCCCCCCATTCGCCCGGCAAACATCATCTGTTTGGTGCCAAGGATTTCTATACGTGTCCCGTTATGCAGCCAATCAGGGAAATCATCCCCAAAACGGATATCATTATTTGACTTGCCCAGGTAAGGGGAACAATCCCCCGCTTCCACGGTCATTGCATATTTGCCAAAATCATAAGTAGCCATCTGGTAATCCGGGAAGTCCCTGTTATCTTCAAAAAAGTATCTGCCCCCTGCACAGTATACCGAAGACGGTAAGTCGGGGTTGCCCAATATTAGCCGTGCCATGTCCAACTGGTGCACTACTTCATTGCTCATGGCATTCCCACCACCGTAGTCCCAGTAATAATGCCATGATTTATTCCTTGATACATTGTAGGGCACTTTTGGTGCAGGGCCTAACCACATATCCCAATCGATTGTGTCAGGCGCTTTTGTGTCTTCTTTTTCGTTAAACGGGATTGGGCCAGGCAACATACTTTTTACATGCACTGCAACCAAGTCTCCCAATTCACCACTCTTAATATATTCTCCTGCTGTAAGGGCTTCCTGTGCACTTCGGTTATGTGTACCACATTGTACGATCCGTTCGTACTTCATAGTTGCCTCAATCATTTTCTGCCCTTCGGAAATATTGTGCGAGATACATTTCTCAACGTAAACATCTTTTCCTGCCTGGCAGGCCCATATGGTTGCCAATGCATGCCAGTGCTCGGGAGTGGCGATGAATACAGCATCAACTTCTTTATCATCAAATACCTTGCGCATGTCCCGGACACGGATAGGCTTAAAGCCTTGCTTCTTTTCAAGTACAGCAATCGCGTGACCTCCACGGGTGTCGTCAACATCACAAACATATTTGACACTGAAATTTTCGTTTGTCTCAGCTGCCTGTAAAATCATATGTGAACCCCAGCCGCCAGCGCCTATCAGCGCTACAACGATGGTATCGTTGGCGCTTTTATTTTTTCCACTGCTAAAAGAGGATTTTATGGTTTTCCTATAGGAAGGTTCCTCCCGCGAAACTATACTTGTAGATTCATTTGATTCGGACAGGTTTCCTTCTGTTTTACTTCCCTGACAGGATGTTGCAAGGCCCAGGCCTGCAATCCCAGTCCCTGCCAAATAAAAAAAATTTCTTCGTTTCATTGGTTGTTTTTTAAAAATTTTAAACTCATTTGTTATTATTCGCCAAAAAAACACAAGTGAATGTTCTTCAGTCAATTGTCAATATATTCCATTCATCCTCTCCAAGATCTTTAACATCTTTTGAATACAGACAACCGTATGTAACAATATAGTGATGGCCATTCTCTTTATGGAATGCCGCCACCCAAAATGACTATGGAAATTTATTGGCATTCTCAGGATCCGGCTAATGAATATCAGTATTCCAAGTTATAATAGCTGCTCCATCCACATAAGATATATTAATTAATGTCATTGTATGTTAGAATATGATTCCCGACTACTCGGCAACTTTCTCTTTTGACCACAATTGAAGAGATCCGGTAAAGTGTATCATTTGCCCATTCATCCCTTTTTTTTTAAAAAAAAATGGGCTGTCCGACATATATTATTTCACTAATTTCAGATACGTTATGAAATGGTTCTGCAAAAATCAATTTACAACTTTAAAGAAAAATCGACATGGAGTATCTTTTTAATATTTATTATTGTCGGACACTATTAGACGTTTTAATTTACGTTATCAATGTCCACATCTCACGTATGCATTTCACATGCCTTAAGCAGGCACTCCTGAACGAGGTAATCGTGTTCATAGGTGTAGGGATTCTTCATTTTCCCATTAATGATATGAGCAAACTCTATCCATTGATCTTCGTACCTGTCTTTGAGAGGTGGCATTTCTATAATTTGCCCGCCTTTTTTGAAATCTCCAGTCGCTTCCGCCAAGGTAAGATGCAACTTGCCACCGGACATATTACCCTGAATTTCGAGCGGGCGAATCGTGATAGTCCCCTTCGAGCCGCGCACTGTTATATAACGATTCTGGAATCCATCTACTTCGTTTATACAGGTACGCATTGTCGCAATTCCGCCATTGGAATATTCAAATACGGTTAATGAATTGTCGATGACCTCATCTTTTCGAGTCTTTCGAAGGTAAGGATGAATCTTCTCCGGTTTGCCCATCATCGTTACAACCATATCAATCAAATGACAAGTTAAGATAAATGATATTCCACCTTTGAACGTTTTTATAACGTTACGAAACGATTGACCATCGATGCGGTTCATTGCAGCATCGATATCATATATTTCACCTAATAATCCATCTTTGACTGCTTTGAAGCAAAACTGTACTGCAGGATTATTTCTATACATATACCCCATTTGTAAGGTTATATTATTAGACTTGGCAATGTCCAATATCTGCTTGAAATCTGCTAATGACTCCCCTGCCGGTTTATCTAAATGAATATGTTTCCCTGCTTTAACACAACGAATTGCGTAAGGAAGCGAATCATGCTCTTCGGTTTCCACTGAAACGGCTTGTAGGCCAGGAATCGCCATCAGTTCTTCTGTAGACATCCAAGGCAAATCTTTATATAATCCCTTGTTTTCGTGTTTTTCACGTTGTTTTGGATCGTCATCGGCCACAGCAACGACTTCGAACAGGTCGGTCAACTTACGAAGTGTGCCAATTTTGTAGGCATGCATGTGTCCGGTACCGATTTGAGCGATTTTGATCTTTTGTGTTTTAGTTGCATCTGCAAAGCTATTTTTATTCGCAACTAAGACGTTGTCCAATACAATATTGTTTAATGCTGTTCCCGAAATAGCAACACTTGGGATACAACTGGCTAAACCAGCCGCTGATACTTGTTTTAAAAAATTACGTCTATTCGCCATAATAAATTATCATTAGAAAAATCCGATCCGGGAACTAAAGTAATTCCCGAACCGGATAATGCATTAATATACGATAGTACTGTACACTTCTATCTCGAACAGGCGTATCATGTAATCAAGAGAAACGGTTGGATGTATATACAATCTAACCCTGTTGGTAGTTACACTGTTAAACTCCTTGTGATATTCCTGCATTACGTTATTTTCCTCAGTAATAACATCAATCCATTCATTATCATACCATACTTGAAAGCTGAATTTTTGCGACCCTTCGATATTGTTGTCCTGGCGCCACATTCCAAATCCACTAATCTTAAAGTATCCCTGTAAATCAACTTCGAGCCACTGCGGATCTGACAAGAATGTACCTGGAGATATCCATCTTGAGCCAGAACTTGTTCTGTCACCGTCAACAGCATTCATCCCTGTATATGCGGAAGTAGCAGAACCGCTTGATGTAACAGGTTTATTCAAAACAACATTTACAATTTTTACCAGGTCTACCTTCTCAGAATTTGCGGGAAAAGTATCAATTGCTGAGGGTACAGGTTTGTACATGGTGCTGATGTACAATGGAGCTCCAAACTTGAAATCGGATAAGATTGTTGACGTTTCCGAACTGGTAAAAAACATAGTTTTGGGAGAGTCGTTGATATCGGTATAAGTCAGTTCTATTCCCAATTCAGTATCATCAATTGCATTATACCATTCAAGTGTAAGCTCATTGCTATTTTCATCTACCACAAAATTTTTCAACATACGATTCGACAACATTTGCTCATACACTTCACCATAAGCCAACTCATCTACTTCTACTGGGATAGAAGTGTGACCAAAATCATCAAAAGATATAATATTGAATTTACATGTGGTTTCTTTCAGATCGTAGACAATCAAACGAGTGGTATCGTTCTCATTATTTATCGGTACGGTAGTCTCTTCCTGAATGCCATCCTGTTCGTACAATACTTTGCAAGAAGTTACTTTGGGATCTGTGATCACCCATTCCAATTGAATCCGGTTTTTCCCCGGGTAAGTTTTCACTGAATCCGGTTTTTGAGGATAAATAATTTCGCCATCGGGCATGTAATTCTTATAATCGTCGGACTGGGTACAATGAGCAAACAAGATACAACATATTGCTACTACCGAATACCATTTTATTTTAATTACAATATTCATAATCATCGTGTTTTATCAATTACAAAAAAAATCAACATCTATTTATTGATTATCAGACGGTTCTTGCCCCCACAAGCTCATTTCGTCTGAAATAAATATTGTTGTCATTTTACCCCATGTTTCCTTGACTACAAAACGAATATACCTTACGTAGGGAATATCCAACGGGAATTCAATGTCATTACCATTCCAGTAAGCCTCCATATCTTCGTCCGAATTCGTACCAATAGGTAATCCGGAAGGCTTGATCATTTCACCATCTAACAGTAAAGTCCATGAATCCCATGATCCATCCGGACTCGGATCCATACTACCCCACACCTCAAACAGCCTGATACTTCGATCGTTGTATGCCACATTCTCAAATTTAGAACCAACCCTTTGCCACAATTTCATCCGGCTGATTAAAACTCCTTGCGGGCAATTCGTATCAAAAGTTACAATATGAGGCCAATCTCCATTGTTTAATGAAGCAAAGGCTTGTCCATTAAAACCACCAAGTGTTTCATTCCACCAATTTGCCCACCCATAACCGTTAGTAAGCGGAGCGTCGCCAGGTAAAGACATGCCGCTGAATTTTGACTTGTCCAATTGTTTTTCGAATCTGGGCGTCAAAACACTAATCAATGTATCGGAGGTATTGCCCCAACGATCGCTGATATAAACACCAAATGTAGTTTCTTCAGGCGGTAACCCACGCAACGAAAATTGACCTTCAGGCATTTTAGTATAAAAGGTTTCTCCAGGATTCCAAAAACCAGAACTGTCAATGTAAGTCATGGTAATGGCTAAATCCGCTTCATTGGGGTTTTCAAATAGGACACTAGCTCCTCCCCAATTTCCTATCAGTTGAATATTTTTAAATACCTCCTTGAAATTAGGAGATAATGGTTTTACTTTTACCACAACAGGGTCAGAGACTTTTTCGCTCCGATTCACCGAATACAAATTGACGGTATATTCTGATTCGTCAGCAAAACCTTCAATGGTCAGATAATTCAGAAATGACGAAGCTTTTACCTGCCGCACCACACCATTAATTAAACATTCGGCCTTAACATATAATAGATTTTGCTCTCCAGATAATTCATAGGTTAGTTTTACAGCACCTGGAAGACTCACTGCTTCTACATTGCTAACCTGCCCAGGAATGGTCGGATCATCCGACAACGGATTTCTGTAATCATCTTCGCTGCATGAATAACAAAATATCATACAAACTATCATTAAAAGAAAATATTTATTCATTTGCTATACTTTTTATTTATTTAATAATCTCCTTTTATCCCTAAAAGGCCTACACCTTCCCCCCTAAAGGGAAGTTTGAGATTAGACTTTACCATCCCGGATTCTGATCCAAATTAGTATTCACTGACAAATCAGATTCTTTAAGAGGCCAGAAATAATCCCTAGTGCTAAATTTAGGTACAAAAATGTTCCTAACACGATAATAGGTCTCTGTTTCGTTTTGCTCAATATCCCAACCCTGAATCGGTTTATTATTCCATATCTCTCTTCCTCTTTTCCATCGCCTTATTTCCCAGTAACGATGCCCCTCGTTGGCTAATTCAATGAGTCTTTCGCGTTGGATGATATCCCTTAATCCTTCCTTGGTAGTTGGCTTCGTCTTAAACTGAGTACTTGCATATTTTGCCCATGATGCTTCAACACCCTCCAAACCTGCCCTTTCCCTAACAAGGTCAATCCATTGATAGGAGTCTTCATGTGAAGGGCCATAAGCTTCATTTGCCGCTTCAGAACAAAGAAGATAAAGATCCGCCAAACGAATTACGGGCCAGTTGTACTCAACTCTGAAATATGAATTACCAGAGACGACGTTTTTATAGTTTACCAACTTCTTGGGATAATATCCAGTAACCGAATAATAGAATCCATTTACCTTACCGCCGAAATCACTAACTTTTGCTTTAATAAGCCACTGATTATCTACATCGAAATTGCTGATACCGTACCACAAGTTACCATCAAACGAGAGATTGGCATAAAACCGAGGTTCGCGGTTAAAATGCATAATTGCAGTCTGATATCCAACACCGATGTTATATTTATCTTCTTCTGTAGCAGTTTTTACATTGTATCTATCTATATATTTCCCACTCAATTCCCATTCGCTATCTTCATTCATAGGGACGCCGTGGTCCGTGTAAAACATTTCGGCAATTTTCAACGGAGGTGCCAGCGTGGGTACAAACATCATGGAGTATTCAGTAAACGATTGGGCAAGATATGGTGTGGATCTCCACTGCAATGTACTACTGTTGTTCATGGAATTATTCCACACTACCTCAGTGTTGAGGTCATAGTTACCCTCAGTTACGCTGGTTCTAATACTCATTTGGGTGATCATTTCAGGTGGCAGGTTTTCGGTAAAGCCTGGTTGGTAGTAGTGTAAGGCAAAGCCTGCCAAATGACAAGTATCTATGGCGTTACGGCACGCTAAAGCCGCCTTCTCCCATTTAGCTACCTCATATGTTTGATTGAAATATTGCACACCATCTTTACGCAGAAAACTGGCATAGTCCGTGTTTCCGTTAAATAAAGGACTGGCCGCTTCTACCAATATTTTCGCTTTTAGCGCCAATGCCATCGGTTGGGAAGCCCTTCCATTTTCGGTAGCTTCATTGTCTATTATCAAAGGAAGGTCTGGCACCGCTTCGTTCAAAAGACTGACAATGTAATCGAAACAGTCATCCACCGGCTCCCTATAGACTTGCACTTCTTCCACTCCTGCCGATACAGGTAAATTTTCTTTGATGAGTGGAATTGGACCGTACATCCGTAACAGCCAAAAATGATAATATGCTTTCAGAAATTTCACTTCGGCAATCCACCTTTTCTTATCGTAACCTTCCACCCCCGGTATATCACCGTTCATCCTCTCAAGGAATAAATTACAATCACGTAATGCGATGAACATCGGTTTACCGCCTCTTAACCCATTCCAGTAGTCCAAACAAGGGTTAACGACACCTTGATTTCCCCGAGCAATCTCTTGAAAAGGAGTATTCCAAAAATAAGTACTATATTGAGGATATGGACACCAAAATTCATCTGATATTAAGAATGCTTGGGCATTAAGATCTGCATGAGCCGGCATATATGAATAACAGGTAAACAGAAATTTTTCTGACATCGCCCGATTTACAAATGCATTATCAATGGTCGCAATATTGTCAGGAACAACATCTAAATAATCACATGCACTAAACATGCCTAATAACCCGACTAAAAAATATTTGATAATTCTATTTTTCATGATTTTCAACGATTAAAATGACACAGTAATCCCCATATTATATGTTTTTTGAATAGGATATCCTAATCCATTGCCGCCCATTTCGACATCCCAAAGCTTGAATTTGCTTAAACAAAATAAATTGGTTCCATTCATATAAATTCGGGCATTTTTCAGACCTATCTTTTGCAAGACCGTCGTAGGCAAGGTATATCCTATTTCTAAAGACTTTAACCTCAAAAAGGAACCGTCGCGCATGAACCATGTATTCCTCCGTGTATTATTTGCTATGTTTGTGGAACTCAACCGGGGCCATAGCGCATATACGTCTTGGTATTCTTCCGACCAGTAGCTTTCAGCATACGCTTTAAGCAATTGTTTATCATTCACAAACGGGCTTGTGACAGTTGCATCAATCCAGAAGCTTGAGCGCGCTGAACCTTGGAAAAAACATGAAAAATCAAAGTTTTTGTATCCCATGGAAATTCCAAATCCGTACATAATTTCAGGATCGGTTGGAAATCCGATAGGCACCATATCTTCTTCGGAAATTTTCCCATCACCACTGACATCACTATACTTAATGTCTCCTGCCATATAATCACCAAACTGTTGTAATGGCGAATTAGCAACTTCAGCATCATCAATAAACATACGTTCAGCAATTAATCCCCATTGCTGAGAAAGAGAATATCCCTTATGTTTTCGATATTCCTGAACATAGTCAGGTTCTTCATATACTAGAAATTTGCTGGTAGCAAAAGTGAAATTTGCACGTGCTTTGAACCAAATATCGTTTCTAAGAGTGGTTGTATAATCAATTGATCCGTCTACTCCTTGAGAACTGGCTTCTCCTACATTGGCTCTTTCAACACTTTGAAGCCCCATGGTGGAAGGAATACTTGCCCTATCCATCAATATATTAGTCCTGTGTTCATAAAAATAGTCTGCTTCCATCGAAAACTTGTCAAATAATCCGAGTTCAAAACCAACATTAGTTTTCCGGGCTATTTCCCAAGTAATATCTTCATTGGCACTTCTGTTCACCTCAATTCCGCTAAGTGAATAATAACTTCCCGGAATACCAAACCTTCCGCTACGTGCAGAGCTATTCATATTTATCTTTGAGAGATAATAAAAACGGTCGTAATCACTTCCGATGGCATCATTGCCCACCAACCCATAGGTAGCTCTAAATTTCAGATTCGAAATGGGATCAATATTCCAAAAATCTTCATTCGTCACCGTCCAAGCAACACCTGCCGATGGGAAAAATCCCCAACGTTTCGACACGTGAAATCTTTCGCTCCCGTTATATCCAAAATTAAACTCTCCGAAATACTTACCCTTGTATGAATAAGTAGCACGTCCCGAGAGTCCGAGATTACGGTGTGGTAACGATAATTGTAGATCACCCGCATTGCCCGTCAGTTCGTTACGAAGGGTATATACCAACATCCCACTAACAGTATGTTTTTCGGCAAAAGTACAGTTGTAATTACCCATGAGTTCGATATAAGTAGATGAATTTACGTACTTATTTCCTTCTTTATATCCAAGATAGTCTGTTCCCGTCAGCTCATTTAAGGGCATCAAGGTATAATCATCTTCATACTTATCATAATAACTTACTGTATAGTAAAATGGATTATAAAAACGTTGTACATCAAAATACGAATAACGCGACGTATTGAACAAGCCTCTAATAGACAAGCCCTCTGTCAAAAAGGACAAATCCTGCTTTAATTCAAATTGTGCATCAATCTTACTACGCGAATAATCTTTGTACCCCCTCACCATCTCTGCATAAGGATTAATATAGTTTGCTTCCTCTCCATAATTACCGAACAGAATCCATTGCGTCTGTATATTTGCTTCGTCAGGTTCATAATACGGTGGAAATAACACTGGGTTGGCTCTCATCACCTGTTTATAAACTTCCGAACCTCCATTGATAGGCCCCGTATAATCGTCAAAATTGCCGACAACACGAAGTGCTGCCTCTGTAGTTTTTGTCAGATTCATATTTATATTTGATCTGAACGAGTAGGTACTCAATTGAACGTTGTTATTGAAATTACTCCTTTTGTCTACTTTCAAGTTTCCATTGTCCTGATTGAATGTGGCGGCCAAATAATAACGAGCTACTTTTCCTCCCCCGCTAGCATTTAGGTTTACTCTTTGTGTCGTAGCATAGTTATTAAACATTTCTTCGTACCAGTCAGTGGCAGGATACACATATTTATTGGTCCCTAAAATGGTATTGTCAATTTTGGTTTGCGAATACGGTGATGTTCCAAGCGGATCACGTGTTTTCACGGCTTCGTTTCCAAGACGCATATAGGTAATAGGATCAGCTAATTCTACTTTTCTTGTAGGCATAGAAAATGCGTTTTCAGCACGCACCGAAATACTAAGACTTCCTTCCGAACCTTCCTTGGTAGTGATAGATATAACTCCATTGGCGCCTCGTGCCCCATACACCGCTGTAGAGGTGGCATCTTTCATGATAGAGAAATTCGCAATATCATCGGGCTGCATCCTTGCCAGATCTGTTGTTGACACCTCGATTCCATCAATCAGGATAAGCGGATCTTTTTTATACCCAAAGGTGGTTACCCCTCGGATAAAAAATTCTGCATTATCTTGACCTGGTTCGCCGCTCCTCTGATACGAAATCATCCCGGCAATGTTCCCGGCCAACATGGTGGTCACGTTACTCGACGATGTTTTTCTTAACTCAGGAACGTCTGCGGCAACAACTGAACCAATCAAGTCTTCTTTCTTCTGTTTACCGAATCCAACAACCACAATATCTTCCAATTCCTGAGACTTGGCTTTTAGAATAATATTTATTTTTTCCTGCTCGCCAACTTCAACAATCTGGCTTTCCATCCCAATAAAAGAAAATACCAGTTTGTCGGTAGGTCTTGCTTCTATGGAGTAGGTACCGTCGTTATCGGTAATCACCCCGCGGGTTGTCCCTACAATGGTTATGGTTACCCCGGGCAAGGGCTTACCTTCATCATCGGTTATCTTCCCTTTTATCTTTTCATCTTGCGTCGCTTGTAATTCGACAGGATGGACGGATAATTCATCGGTCAGTAATTCCTTTTCCCCAATAACAATTTGCCGGTCATATATCCGGTAAGTTTTGTCGGTTGATTTAAACACCTTATTTAGAATTTTTTCAACACTCTGATTGGTAACATTAACGTTAATTGGTTTTTCGAGGTCAACAACACTATCATAATAAACGAAAATGAAACTACTTTGACTTTCAATTGCTTCTATCAATTCCTTTAACGTAGCATTCTTTAGATCGAGCGACAATTTCGCACTCTGGGAGTAACTGTTATTCCCCATTAGAGTTGCCGTTGATATCAATAGAAATAACAGACACAATTTCATAGTCAAAAATAATTTTCTTGAGTTCTCATTATAGAGAACCCAAAACATGTTTTTTTTCATACTTTTGTTTTAGTTTTTAATTTGCTACTTCTTACAAGAAAAAAAGGGCGATTAAAACATCGGGCAGGTTATATTGCGAGTATAACCTGTCTTCTTTTTGTATAATCGCAGAGAAATAAAAAAGTGATTTACATAGGCATATTAGTTTCTGAGTTTATGGTTCTATTGAAATAATTATCTTTTCATCAATCTCTTTACAGCTTATGGGTGCCGAGAAACTAATGGCTTCGAATACATGGAGACATTCGGGCTTTAGTTCCAACTTCCCGGAGATCGTCAACGCTTTGGTTTCCTCTTCTTTAAATTGAATCTCTATATTATAGTACCGGGATAATTTGGCAGCGATGCTTTCCAATTTTTCGTTATTACAATACATCCATCCATCTTTCCAGGATATATACTCCTTTACATCTACTTTTTCCTTCGTAAATTCACCCGATATATTATTTAATTTAAACTGTTCACTTTCCGTCATCAAAACCTTCTTTGATCTAACAAGCGCCTGTACACTGCCTGTAACCAAAACAACACTGCTGTTTAGCTCGTTCGGATGTGAATTTATATTGAATTCAGTTCCCAAAACCTTCACTTTTAAGTGATTGGTCTTTACATAAAAAGGGCATTGAGCATTATGAGCAACCTTCAAATATGCTTCGCCTTCAACATAAATTTCCCGCTTATCACATTTGAAACGAACGGGATATATCACCCGGCTACCTGAATTTAAACAGATGCTTGTTCCGTCGGAAAGAATCAGATTTGAGCGCTTACCATAGGGAACAACTAACTGATTGAATATTACCTCCGGCTCCTTCTCCCTTGGAGTATCTGCTTGTTTCAACGAAACAGAATCAATTAATATCTCCCCCGCCTGCTTATATGAAATTGAAGGAACTTTGGATTGAAGGACTTTCCGGGAATTATCGGACAAAATGAGCTGCACTTTATTCCCCTCGGGTTCCACTTTAGCTATCGCCTGGTAATCAACTTCAGCATTCTTCCCTGCCACAAACCACAATAATCCCCCCACACCAAGCAATAAAAGAACTGAGGCAGCTGCCATCCATACATTTATTGTTCTAACTTTTCCCTCGGAGGAATCTAATTTTAACTGAATACCAGACCAAAGTTCCCGGAGCTGTTCTTCGTCGATTTTTTTGTTTTCCTTTTTTAACCTTTTTAAAATACCCTTAGCTTTTAACAGCTCTTCTTCCAGTTGCGGATGGTCATGCAAAAATCTTTGCCAGTATTCATCGGAAGCAGGATTTGGATTTTTTACCCACTCGATAAATTCTTCATTAACCATCAAATTCTGAAATTCCTTTTTCGAATAAAATTCCATAATAAACGAGGATTTATAAACCTAAAGAGAAAAATACCCGTTTTGTAATCAACCAATCTGATTTTTTTTGAAAAAAGGATCGAAAAAAGTAGAAAGGAACAAAAATCAACCAACACTCTTTCTTAGAAGAAGAAACAATACAAGAGTCTGACTCTTTAAATTTTCACGAAGTTTTAATATTGATCGGTAAATCAGATTACGGGAGGCCTGATAACTCATATTCAAAACCTTGGAGAGTTCTTCATAACTAAAGTCCAGCACATATTTTAAATACACAGCTTCTCTTTGTCGCGGGGTTAAACAATTTAAAGCCAACTGTAAACCATCCGAATCCTCTTCATCAATAAATGTGTTGTCATCCTCTGCCAACTCGAAAATAAAAGGTAATTCATCAACACTTAAGAGCTTATTCGATTTATCATTTTGAATCCGTTTTAGAATACTCCGCTTGAGCGACACCATCAGATAAGGCATAATTTTATTGGTTTTGCCTAAACGCGAACGAGTACTGTACAGGGATACGAACAGATCCTGAATGCAATCTTTAACCAGATCATCGCAGGTGGAAAAACGCCTCCCATAAGTAAATAAATCGGAGGCCGTTCTTTCATATATCATTTTAAACGATTCGGCATTGCCCCTAAGAAAGTTTTCCCATAATTCCTGGTCAGTTAGCATGAAAAGAATAATTGGTTAATGAAACAAATATATCAATATTTTGCTTCTTTCATTGTTACTAACATCCCTCAAAAGATATTTTATAAGCGCATAAAAAATCCCGGCGTCCAATCCGGGATTTTTCTTCACTCTGTTCTACAACAATCTAATTGTTGTTCACATTCTTAACTGGGTTTCTTTCACCAACTTATTCTTAATCTACTGTCCTTAACTCTTTCGGTTTGTTAATAACTTAACTGGGTTTGTATGGTACAAATATAAATCGAACAACTTAAAGCATTTTACTTTCCCTTGCTGATTCACTCACGGCAAAAACCTGATTTTGAGGTATTCTTTTTCTTACTTTACTCACAGTTATTCGAAAGAGTTCAAAAAAAAAGCCCTTCCGAAGAAAGGCTTTTCTATCTTTTTAAACATGTCTTGTTATTTATTCAAGAATGCAGCAACTGTTTCACCCAGCTCTGCACCACGTTTGTTTTTCGCAATGATTTTACCGTTTTTATCAACCAGTAAACTCGAAGGAATTGAACTAATTGCATACGCCTGAGCTGCGGCATTATTCCAATATGCCAAATCCGACACATGATCCCAGGTTAAATTGTCATCTGCAATTGCTTTTATCCATGCCTCTTTATCTCTATCTAACGAAACACCAAATACACTAAAGCCTTTATCTTTATATTGTTCATAAGTATCGACAACATTAGGATTTTCAGCACGACATGGTCCACACCACGAAGCCCAAAAGTCAAGCAGAGTTAGTTCATTCTTCGAATAAATATCTGAAAATTTAACCGGATTTCCGTCTACATCATTTTGAGTAAAATCAGGAGCAATCTGCCCTACTGCTACCTTTTTAAGTTTGAGTATTTTTTCTTTTATCTCAATTATACTTTGTACCTCCTGTAACTTTGGATCTAAAGCATTTACCATTGTTTCCAATTCCTCGGCTTCTTTACCATATTGAATTCGTGAAAGGAAATAAGGAGTAACATACGAAGTCTTATTCTCCTTAACAAAGTCTTCCTGAATAGTGTTTGTACTCTGATACAACTCATCAACTTTAGCCATTAATGCATTGGCTTTTGCTGTATCGCCAGCCGCACCGGCAGTGCGTGCTTCCTGGTACAACGCCATGTATTCTTCACTAATTTTTTTGATTTTATCGTCAACTACCTTGTATTCATCGTGAGTTTTCGATCCGGTAATTTCAGCCATATAAATTGAATCTGCCTTTCCTGTCATTGTAATTTTTGCATTTTCAACAAAAACCAATGCTTTGGCACGTTGTCCCAAAAGCGAAATGTAATAAGCACCTGGTGTAGGCACTTCTCCTTCTAAAACGGCAACACCATCAACCACATCGGCTGTGTCAATACCTACCAATTCACCGGCAGCACGTTCTTCCATAACAACCTGACCTTCCGCGCCTTCAAGTTTAACATCAATTTTAAATCCTTTTTCTTGCGTGCACGAAAACAAGGCAGCACCCAACATTAAAAATAACAACTTCTTCATTCTGTACAGTTTTTCTATGATTTTGCATCGAAGATACACAATCCTTCCAATTTCCAAACTGAATATTGCAATTTGGTAGTGTCATACCTTCTTAAATTATGTAAATTGCATTCAGAATCTATTGGTAGATAAAATGAGTAAAAAAGTTGCATTGGTTTTATCGGGTGGTGGGGCCAGAGGACTGGCTCATATCGGAGTGATAGAAGAACTGGAAAAAAGAGGTTATGAAATTGCATCGATTGCAGGAACATCGATGGGCGCACTGGTTGGAGGAGTTTATGCCTGTAAAAAACTGGAAGAATATAAAAAATGGGTAACCAGACTTAGCCGGCACGAGATGTTTTTGCTGGTTGACTTTACTTTTGGAGGCGGTGGAATTATTAAGGGAGAGAAGGTATTAAATGCCATGAAAGAATTTATTCCCGACCGTAACATTGAAGATTTACCTATTCCCTACTCTGCCACGGCTGCCGATATTTTAAAACACGAAGAAGTGGTTTTCCGAACAGGTAGTTTATATTATGCTATCCGCGCTTCAATAGCAATTCCTTCCGTATTTACCCCTGTAGTTAATGGCAGTTCTGTTATTGTTGACGGAGGTGTTCTGAATAATGTACCTATTTCCAATGTAGATAGAAATAATGGAGACCTTTTGATTGCTGTTAATGTAAATGCCAACATTCCACTAAATAAATTAAAAGAGCGCAAGGATGAAATTGAGAAAAAAGAAAGTGCCTATCAAAAATGGATAAACGACTTTTCAGAATTTGTAGGAAATAATCATCCAAAAGAAAAAAAGGAGAGTTTGGGATTTCTTTCGTTAATAGATAAAACCATTACTACCGGAATGCTAAAGCTTGCACAGTATTCCATTAAAGAAGGGAATCCTGATATTTTAATTAATATTTCGAGGGAAGCGTGCGGAACCTACGATTTTTATAAAGCAAATGAACTAATAGAGATGGGAAGATTGGCTGCCCGGGAAACGCTCGATAAACTTAAAGAGTAGCTCACGCAACCAAAACAGTTTTTTAGTCGTCTCATCACTATAAAAACCATTTGCAATGAAAAAACCGAAAACAACACTTCTTCCAATTGTCTTGTTTCTTATTCTTTCGTTACCTGCAATGATATTTCAAAGCTGCGAACCGGATGATTGCGACGATGAAAATAATTTTTGCGATACGTGCATTAAAGTTTTAAAACCAAACATCTACATTTATCCCGAACGTGAACTTCAGTTAGATGTCTCAATTAACTTTCCTCGAGGAGGTGCAGTAACTCTTTCAATTCCGGAATATGGAAATGGCTGGAGTATTTCGGTTGATACTTTTGGAAAAATCGACGATAAATACGACTATCTTTTTTACGAAAGTGAGCAGCCTGATGTTTGTCAAATGAATAAAGGATGGAGTATAAAACAAGATAGCCTCACAATGTTTTTTACTCAAAATTTAAAAGAATACGGTTTTAAAGGACGAGAGATTGATGATTTTATTGAATTTTGGATTCCCCGTTTGAAAGATTCGGAATACTACCAAGTTTATCCGCAAACAAATACAATTATAGATAGTGTTATTGAATTAACTTTCTCTGAAATGCCCGATAACATACTCAGGTTATTTTATCTGATTGAAGAATCAAACGCAAATACTTCGTTGCAAGTTCCCCAAATAAATGCCTTTAAACGCGAAGGCTTTTTTGTAACCGAGTGGGGAGTAATTCTAAGATAATTTTAGTCTGGTTGTATTTATCTTGTAATTTGCTTTTTTTGTGGTCAAAATAAAAAGCAATGTCCAAAATCGTAATAGTTAATAATGCAGAGCCAGGGATTACTGAATTTGCAAAACCCTTTGAGCAGATAATTTCTGAAGCCGGTTCCAGGTTTGTATGTATTAATTATTCTGATTGTTTAAATTTTAATTTTGAGGAAGTAGATGGAGCCATATTAACCGGATCGCCACAAGGCGACGACATTGTAGAACACCATCTTCCCTACTTTTTATGGGTGCGCGAATTTGAAAAACCTGTTTTTGGAATATGCGCAGGGCACCATATTACCGGGTACCTTTATGGTTCTGCACTTTTACGCAGCAAGGAACCTGAGTCTGGCGATTTTAATGTTGAAATTATAAAACCCAACCCGCTTTTTAACGGAATATCAAAATCATTCGTAGCAAAACAAATGCACAACGATTCTATAACTTTACCTTCCGGTTTTGAATTGCTGGCCACTTCAAAAACCTGTGTTAACCAACTTATGAAACACAATCAAAAACCGATTTACACCTGCCAGTTCCATCCCGAATTCTATAATCATAAGCTAATCCGTAATTTCCTTCAACTCTGTTAAACCCGGATTATGCATTAACCTTTGTAATGTGCCTTGAAAGTGCAATAAAACAAGAACTTTCCGGAACGAGGCATAGCACCGTTCTGGTGAGAGAAAGAAAGTTAGTGGAACGACTTGTTTTGAAGCAATTTCAAGGTGTAATAAATTTTTTAATGCATATTTCGGGTTAAAAGCCTACTTTCCTCTATTCAATATGAAGAATGAATGAACAATTAACAAAAAACAGTGTAGTACTACCAGAAAGTTTACCTTTGCAGGCTTTTTAAATCTCCCCACAAAATATCAGACAAATATTTTAATAAGGGAACTATTAAATGAATATGCAATTCAAAGATCTGGATTTGATTGAGCCCATTTTAAATGCGCTTGAAGATCAAAAATATACCGAGCCAACGCCCATTCAGGAAAAGGCCATACCACTTGTATTAAACCGTACCGATGTTCTAGGATGTGCCCAAACAGGAACCGGAAAAACTGCAGCTTTTGCAATCCCTATTATTCAGCTCTTGTATCATGATTCGCAGTACAAACAACGACACAAAAAAATTAAAGCGCTGGTGATTACTCCAACAAGGGAACTGGCCATTCAGATTAGCGACAGTTTTAGCACGTACAGTAAATACACACAGCTTAAGAACACGGTAATTTTTGGAGGAGTAAAACAAGGTGCTCAGGTTAACGCATTACAAAACGGCGTTGATATTTTAGTAGCGACACCTGGCCGGTTACTTGATCTAATGGACCAAGGCTACATTCGGTTAACCGATATCGAATATTTTGTTTTGGACGAGGCCGACCGTATGCTCGACATGGGATTTATCCACGACATCCGGAAAATCATCCATAAACTTCCACACAAACGTCAGTCGCTGTTTTTTTCGGCTACCATGCCCTCAAAAATTGTAGAACTTTCCCGCAAGATATTACATAATCCTAAAAAAGTTGAGGTTACTCCCGCTTCATCAACCGCAGAAACTATTCAACAATATTTGTACTTTACAAACCGAACCGACAAAAAGAATTTGCTGAAACATATTCTTAAGGATGAAAAAATGGATCAGGTGCTGTTGTTTTCAAAAACAAAACACGGGGCCGACAGAATTGCCCGCAACCTGGCAAAACAAAAGATTAAGGCTGCTGCAATTCATGGAGACAAAGGGCAAAACCAACGTCAAAAAGCACTTACCCAGTTTAAAAATGGAGAAATTCGTGTTTTGGTTGCCACCGATATTGCAGCACGCGGAATCGATATCGACAAACTTCGGTACGTAATAAACTACGACATACCCAATATCTCAGAAACATATGTACACCGCATAGGGCGTTCGGGCCGGGCCGGTGAAGATGGAGTGGCCATTTCGATGAGTGAACCGGAAGAAAATGTTTTCGTAAAAGATATTGAAAAGCTGATCAAACAAAAAATCAAGGTGGTAAAAGACAATCCTTTCCCACAAACCGACCGCCCCATGACTGACAAGGAGAAAAAAGAATGGGAAAAGGAAAAACAAAAAAGGAAAAAGGAATTTTTTGCCAACCGGAAATTAAATGCCGATAAATCAAAATCGCAAAATAATTCCCGAAGAAGAAGGTAAATTGTTTGCTAAAAATTATGCCGCAGAATAAAAAGGAACATCCAAAAGTTAAGTCGCAACTACATCCTCAAAATAAGCACAGGGAGCGCTACAACTTTAAGGAATTATGCAAAACTTGTCCGGAACTTGCTCCTTTTATAAGTACAAATAAATACAACGACGAGTCGGTTAATTTTTTTGATCCCCAGGCAGTACTTGTTCTAAATCGGGCGCTGTTAAAACATTTTTACGGAATTCAATACTGGGATATTCCTGCTGGCTACCTGTGTCCGCCCATTCCGGGCAGGGCCGATTACATACATTACATCGCTGATTTATTAAGTACTGACAGTGTTATTCCAACCGGAAGTTCGGTAAAATGTTTAGACGTTGGTGTTGGAGCAAATTCTATTTATCCGATTATAGGTACGAAAGAATACGGTTGGTCGTTTGTAGGTTCCGACATCGACTTAGCAGCAACAAAGTCTGCCTCAAACATCATCGGGAAAAATCCCGAATTACAAGATGTTGTTCAAATCAGGTATCAGAACAATCCGGATGCAATTTTTAAAGGAATAATAGAAAAAGGTGAACACTTTCACGTCACTATTTGCAATCCTCCTTTTCACAGTTCGGCGCATGCTGCGCAAGCCGGAACTTTGCGGAAACTGCGTAATTTAAAAGGAGAGAAAAATATTCGTACAACCTTAAATTTTGGAGGTCAAAACAATGAATTGTGGTGCGAGGGTGGTGAAAAAAGGTTTATACTGCAAATGATCCGGGAGAGTCTGCAATTTGCCGGATCAGTAGTGTGGTTTTCAACACTCGTGTCGAAAGAAACAAATCTACCTGCCGTGTACAGAATACTAAAAAAGGTGAAAGCACGCGAAGTAAAGACAATTAATATGGGACAAGGAAACAAAAAGAGCAGGATTGTTGCCTGGACTTTTCAAACACAACACTCTGAATAAAAAAAACCACCTGTAAAATTACAGATGGTTTCATGTGATTGATTAGCCCGGAATCTTTTTGATTCCTATTTCTTAATATCGTCAAATTTTGCGCCTTCGTCGTGCACAGACATAACAGCCCTCCCCGACGGATCTGCATTGTTCTGAAATGATTTATCCCACTCTAAAGCAGCTGCAGTACTACATGCAATTGATGCTTCTGAAGGGACACAAGCTGCTGCTGCATCCGACGGGAAATGCTCACTGTAAATTTCGCGGTACACATATTCCTCTTTATTCATTGGCGGATTAACCGGAAAACGGTATTTCGCATTTTCCATCATTTCGTCCGTAACTTTTTCGTTGGCAATTTTCTTTAATGTATCTATCCAACCATAACCAACTCCATCAGAAAACTGTTCTTTTTGTCTCCAGGTAACGCTTTCGGGAAGATACTTCTCAAATCCTTTGCGCAAGCAATGTTTCTCCATTTTTCCATCTTTGGCCATTTTTGCCTCCGGATTAAAACGCATAGCTACATCAATAAACTCTTTATCGAGGAAAGGCACACGCCCTTCAACCCCCCATGATGCAAGGGATTTATTGGCACGCAAACAATCATACATGTGTAGGCGGCTTACTTTGCGTACACTTTCCTTATGAAATTCTTCGGCATTTGGTGCTTTATGAAAGTAGAGGTAACCACCAAAAATCTCGTCTGCTCCCTCACCGGTCAGAACCATTTTGATACCCATCGATTTAATTACACGCGAAATCATGTACATGGGTGTCGAAGCCCGAACAGTTGTAACATCGTATGTCTCGATATGGTAAATAACATCTTTAATCGCATCCAATCCTTCCTGAATGGTATAATGAATTTCGTGGTGAACTGTTCCAATATGATCGGCCACTTTCCGTGCTGCGGCTAAATCGGGTGAACCTTCCAAACCAATTACAAACGAGTGCAACTGGGGCCACCAGGCATCTTTCTGGTCTCCTTCCTCAATACGTTTACTTGAGAATTTTTTTGCCAAAGCCGATGTTATCGATGAATCCAAACCACCTGATAAAAGCACACCATACGGAACATCAGACATTAACTGCCTGTGTACTGCATCTTCCAAAGCCTGCGCCAATTCATCAACACTTGCCGGATTTTCTTTTACATTTTCATACTCTTCCCAATCGCGCACATACCACTTTTTTATTTCGTCGTCTTTGCTGTATAAATAGTGTCCGGGAGGAAATTCCTCAATCTTCATACAAAATCCTTCAAGCGACTTCAACTCTGAAGCTACATAATAGTTTCCCCATTTATCCCATCCCTGGTACAATGGAATAATCCCGATATGGTCGCGCCCAATTAAGTACGCATCTTCCACCTCATCATATAATGCAAAGGCAAAAATTCCATTCATTTCATCAAGGAAAGTTTCCTTTTTATCTTTGTACAAGGCCAAAATTACTTCGCAATCCGATCCCGTCTGAAACTCATAGCTACCTTCATATTGTTTCCGGATTTCCCTGTGATTATAGATTTCGCCATTTACACCCAGAATCAATTTTTTGTCTTTACTGTACAAAGGTTGACCTCCTGACTCCGGATCAACAATTGAAAGTCGCTCATGGGCAATAATTGCTTTATCTCCGCAATATACTCCCGACCAATCCGGTCCACGGTGACGTAATTTTCTTGACATCATCAGCACTTGAGGACGTAAATCCTGTGCTTTCATTTTTAAATCAAATGCGCCTACAATTCCACACATGCTATCTGTTTTTAAGTTTTTCTCTCAATATCCGCTCAAATATAATCTTTTTGCAATTGTAATGAAATATATTCTGTCTTTTTTCTACTATTATTTACATTTTCATTACAAAAAACACAACAACTCTCCTTCTTCAAACATTTTTACAAATACTTATCTCATTGAACATTTACAATTTGTAAGTATTAGATGATTTTTGAGACAAATTGCTTTTTTAATTGTATACAAAAAACTGTAACTTGTAGAAACAGAAAAACAATTTACCATGCGTTTTAAATACCTTCATCTCAAGAAATCCAGAAATGCATCTACCCAAAACATATTTGAATCTGTTCCATATCCAGGGCGGAGAAGGTTCGTAAAAACAATGGGATTAGGTGCATTGATTTGGAGCCCCATGGTTGATACCATTAAATCGTTAAAACCAAACGACTTGATTTTTAAAAGAAAAAACAACAATCTGAAGATCTATTCTCAGAATAGGCTCGTTTGGGAAATTTCTGATAGATATTTCGAATCGGGTTATTCTCTGTCATTCAATAGAAAGGGAAACTATTACCTGATAGAAGCTATGCAGTTGCGATTTAAACAAACCGACTTCGTTTTTTCATTTAATGCACTTATCAAAAATCAAAACGGAAGCTGGAATTGTCAGTTTAAAATCCCCGAATTTAAAATGCACTGGTCGGGTAATTTTATACATTGGCTGAACGGAACGCAGTGTTTGAATACCCAAGTTTGGATACAGGAAAACATCGTATCTCTTAGCTCTTCTGATAAGTTATTGACAAACGGAAGATTTAAGTTTTCGATGAGCCCCAATTGGGAATTCCGTTTTTTTTCGCAAAACAATATTGTTTTTCAATTTAATAATCATGAATTTCGAACAGGAAATTTAAAAATTCAACCACTCAAAACAAACAGTAATACCTTTTTAAAAACCAACCGAATATCCTCAACTCAGATTCAACTCAATCAGTTTAATAATTGGCCCGGTTTTATTCAGAACATCGAATTATCCAACGGAAAATTTAAACGGGATGAAGGGGAATTACCCAACCTCTGTTTCGAATTGCTATACAACAATTCTAATGAAAAAGTATTTTGGATAGAATCGAAAGACACAAAACTATTTTATCAGCCAGAAGAGATTTCAGAATCATCAATAGAGTTTAACCGTTTTTTCTACTTTGCAGAATATTTGAACAATAAGAAAACAAATTCTTATATTTCGGCATCGCTGCCCGAAAATGGTTTTTGGATTAGCAATAAACTGGGTGCATTTAAAATTGAAAAAGATAACAAACTCCCGGATTTTGAAGCTTTTGGGAATGTCGCCCATTTTGACGAGGTAGTATTGGAACCCCGGCTAAGAGCCTTCAAACCAACTGTAACCAATGCAATTACTTTAAGTACTGAATTCCAGGATCCCGTCAAAGTTAGGATTGCACAGCCACAGAAACAAAAAACCGTAGTTTCGAAAAAACGGCAAAAAGCAGTTTTAAAAGCGGCTATCGAACAGGAAGAGCAAAAAATATCAACAAACCGTCCTGCAAAAAATACAACTGTTACATCCACCGAGAATAGCCGTGATCCGCAACGCCCGAGTAGAAATATTACAATTGATGGAAACCCTCCTCAAGAACAGAAACGCCCCATTCAGAAAAAAACACCAAAAATTAGTGTTGAATTTGATAAAGTAAAATTCAAACCCAAACGGGCGCTTTCCATAAAAGTTTTACGTCCGGAAGACATGGTGTTACTGGAATTTACTTTTCATAATTTTAACTTTACAAACAAAGGTCAGTCGCCTTATCTTGAACTCGACAACGAAAAAAATGAGGGAATTGTTGTCATAAACTTCCAAAGCCAGCACACCCTTGAAGAAGCCTTTTACGAAACTACTAACATTCAAGATACCGACGAAGATAAGCCCGGCAGTACAAATGTTACGCTGCCGGCCCGGCACATGCGGGCAAAAAAAAGCCGGTTGGTGTACGAACTTCCTGCCGGCCACGAAGGATTTCCTTTAATTATGAGTGAACTGTTGGATTGGAGTAAATACAAACTTCGTGTTCATCCAAGGGCATGGATAAAACTTCCGACGATTAAAAGAATCAGGAAACCATCGCGGATTGTAAACGATAAAAAAGCGGTGGTTCAGCCCAACAAAAACCTGAAATACCTTGATACGTCTTCAACCGAGTACGGAATAAAATTGGCTCAGAATACTCGCACTAAAGCCAGCAACCTGGAAGTTTATAATGAAAATCAAGTTAGCAAAGTTCTTTCTTTTCAGGCATCCTCTTCGGTAAAATCGGTTTTTAAACGGGAAAGTTTGAAAAAGGTAAACTGGAAAATGGGCTCCATTCCTGCATTAAGTACTTCAATTGAAGCGCCTACTTTAATGTACATTTCCCCAAACCAAACCAACGATTTTTACCACAAAACTCAAATCACCTTCCGCGATGTTGAAGAGTTGACCATAAAAACAACGCAACAATTAAATACCAATTTGCGCGTGCTCGATCCGCTTTCAACTAAAAAAGGTGAAATTACTGAACTTTGGCACACTCGATTGGGTGTTAAATTAAAAAATGGCAAAACATCGGGCAATGCGCTGCAACACTTAAAAACCATTCGTGCACTTTGGGCCGACGATGCCTCAACCAATTACAAAGCGCTGGTCGATCGGAACAAACCGTTTATGGCTTCGCTCGATGCCAACAACCGTCACAAACTGGTGCACACCACATCGAATTACGGAATTGGTTTTGAACCGTTCCCAGTTCCAGTAAACGATTTAATGCTGACGACACTGGGAGCTTACCTCGACTGGCATGCCTTTTTTGATGTTCCCACACCACAAGACAACGATCTGAACATTATTGAATGGGAACACATTGCAACGCTGGGGCGCGATCATTTTGTAAAAATTGTTGAAGAAGGATATTTGTTCCCCTTTGGACACCGGGCGGCTGTGGTTAAAATTACCGAACGAAAATTCCATCAGCAAACAAAATCAGCTGTAAACCGCCAACGTATGTTTGTGGTTATTCTGGAAAAAGAGGTACTCTATTCACGCAACGATCCGAAAGGTAATTTTATTGAATTCCCGTTCCAATCGATTCTTATAAAAACCAACGCCACCCCAAACATCGATGACCCGGCACAAAATACACTTAAATCGTTTGCCGGCGGTGGCGGAGGAAACGCACTCTACAATTTTTACATCGATGTGGGTGGTAAAGGATTTCCATTCGAAATTATCGCTACCGACAAAGAAGGCCAGGCTCATGCCCTGCGAATACCTTTAATATTTTTGGAAAATAAAGTGGCCCGCACAAAATCGTTCGTCGAAGACGTAATTAAAGAATACCAGAAAAAGAAAAGCGACGCCTACAACGAAATTGATTTTAACGGACAGGAAGTGGCCTACGCTAAGTTTTTGGTTGATGGTGATACGGCTTTCGAAACCGAAATGATAAAATTCGATGCCCAGGTTTACCCGGTAAAAGGTGAAGGAGAAATTAAATTTCACCCGAAAATAAAAGAGGCAAAAGTATTTGTTGAACAAATTACCGAATTGACCGGAAGCCGGAAAGCAGCCACCATTGGAATGGAAGATGACAACAACGACGGAGGAGTGTTTGCCCGAGTAATTAGCGATACGGTTGTCGATTTTTCGGGAGGCTCTGATAAATCAGGTGGTTTTATGGTTCCAAACATGGGAGTTTCCGGGTTAAGCAAACTGCAGGGTCCCATAAGTGGAAAGCTAGACGACATGAAAGCTTTAAATTTTGTACCTGAAGATTTTTTTGAGGCTTTCGACAATTTGCCTGTTGCCAAAATATTTGGCGTAATAAATATTTTCGATTTACTCTTTGGTGACAGCGGTTCTCCACTTGATTTGGGTGGCACTCTCGACGGCATGAAAAATGCAGTCTCCAACATCAGAGAAGAAATTGAAAACATCAAAAACGATATTCTTTATCTTGAAAATCTGGCAGAAGAAGCACAGGAAGCTGTTGAGGAACAAATCAACGATCTGAAACAGATGATAAAAGATAAGGTGAACGAATTGCTTGATGCACTGAACGATGCCGTTCCAAAAATCCCTAACCTGAAAGCCTTTTTAACTGAAGATGCCTTCCACGTTGAATACAAGTGGCAACCCGAGCTGGGCGGAACTGAAATCGACGTTATTCCTAGCTTATTACGTGTGTTGGTCGACAATCCTTCCACGGCACTATCAATAACCACAAAACTTGAAAAGCCATTCGATGCCGCCAAACCTGCCGCTTTAAATGGTTTGGCTCGCTTCGAAAAATTTGGAATTGACATTGTTCCACTGCTGGCCGTCAATTTTAATTATCTGGAATTTAAAACCGGTTCATCGGAAAAAACCGATGTAAAAGTTGACATCAATGCCGATAATCCAATAGAATTTAAAGGTGTTTTAAATTTTGTAAACAACCTGCAAAGTATTATTCCGAGCAACGGTTTTTCCGACAGTGGCCCGTACATTGATTTAAAACCAACCGGGGTAACTGCCGGTTTTGATATTGCCATACCAAATGTTGAAGTTGGAATTTGTATGATATCCAACATCAGTTTGGGCGCATTTGTGACACTTCCGTTTACCGGGGCTCCACTTACTATGGGTTTCAACTTCTGTAGACGCGAAAATCCGTTTTTGCTAACCATTTCGTGTTTTGGTGGTGGTGGCTATTTTATGATGGTTACCACACTGAAAGGAATTCAGAGCATTGAAGCAGCCTTTGAATTTGGTGCAGCCATGTCGCTGAACGTTGGTGTTGCTTCCGGAGGCGTTTCAGCCATGGGAGGTTTTTATTACAAAATGGAAATTATTGAAGGCATTGAACAAACAACCCTAACCGGATATTTACGTCTGAATGGTCACCTTTCAATTCTGGGTCTTATTTCCGTATCGCTTGAATTCTACCTGGCGTTTATAGCAGTAATTTACCAGGGTAAAGTTCAAAAGCTTGAAGGTGTTGCCACGTTAAAAGTAAAAGTTGAAGTGCTCTTCTTCAGCAAAACCGTTTCAGTTTCGGTTCGACGTGAATTAAAAGGTGCCGATGCCGATCCAAAATTTGTTGAAATGATTGACCAGGACGACTGGCAGGAATACTGCCTTGCCTTTGCGAATTAATAAAATGAAAAAAAAACTGAAGACAACAACCGTCTTCCAACTTTAAATAATATGCCACAAGAAATAATTTTCACTACCCTGCCCCATAAAAGAACAGAGATTAACGGTGAACAGTTTCTGCAACTTTCGGTGTACTCAACCATAAAATTATCTACTCCGAAAGACACCACGCTTTCCGAATTTGAAGACATTATGAGATTTCCTCATAAAATTCTGGAAGCCGATTTTCAATTTAGGTTGAATAATGGAACGATTCTGGATGCTGAACTGGTGGCCGAAAATATTGATACAAATTTGTTTGAAAACATTTTCCACGGCGATATAAAAGTGGATGATTTTAAGGAAGAAGAAGGTTTAAAAATTAAAAATATCCATTCATTCCCCATAAAACACATCAACGATTTTGTATTAAAGAGTTACAAAGAAGAGGCGATTGTGGAACCCAAAAAACTGGTAACTCCTGAAAAATTTGTGGATGAAAATAAATTTGGGGCAATTTCAAGAATGAAACTGGATGTTAAAAGTGTTGAAGAGGTGGAAACCCCACGAAGAAAACAATCGATAAAAGCCACGAATCTTTTCTTTAAAAACGACAATCCCGACCGGACGCTTAAAAATGATTTGCGCCGAAATCGCTTTCAGAAATTCTCGAAACAGATGGATCCGAAACTGGACTTTGTTCAACTTCGTCAGTTTCATAAGGTGGACAAAAACCTCACCATCCGAGACACACCGGTAAAACTGGAAAAACCACGTTTTGAATTTCACGATATCACTGCTGTGGTAAACAGTTATCCGCAAATTCTACGAAAACTGGGTTTTGTTCTCGATTTTCTTATTCCTTATACATCTTCAAATATTCCTGATTCAGGTACGATTGGATTGGTTGTAAATTCGCTAGAATTCGACGAGGAAGGAACCACAGTTTCAGTTCCGGCAACTGCGTACAATATTACTTCAACAGGTTTTTACATTGGCGATAAAAACGATACCATTTTCAAACAAGGTTTTGTAAAAATTAATACTGATGAATTTTCGGTGGTGCAGATTGATGCGGATGGAACTGCGTTAAAAGCGCAAAATATGGCCGAAAACAAAGTGCAGGAAATAGCCCGTTTTTATGAAGTGAAGGCCGAATTATTCAAAAGCGAGAACCTGAAAATAAAACAGATGGAAGATGCTCCCCCGCCCGAAGATGAAGGTTTGCCTTACATGCGTTCAGCCGGAATTGCCATCACAAAAAACGGAATGGCGGAACACCTGTACAAACGTGTGGAAAGTAACATTCAGTTGAAACAAAGTTTTGTAGCCACGCCAATTCAGAAAATTCAGATGCAGCCACGTAAAATCCGTAACCTTCAGCAACCGGGTGGCAACATTCAGAATATTCAGCCGCAGCCATTAAAAAACCTGGCGCTGAAAGTAAAACTTCCCGAAAAAGTATTGTACTCTACTGATGTTATTCAGGGTTACAGAATGGATATAGCTTACGCTGACAATCCAACTCACTGGTATTCGCTACACCAACGTCAGGATGAATATTCCTGGTTCGACGAAGCCGACAATTCGAATCCGGTAAACGACATACAACCCGACGAAGGTTTTATTCAACTGGGAGTGGCAGAAGATCCCAATGACCCCGACGATGTTTTTGTATCGGAAACACTGGCCCGCTGGGAAGGATGGAGCCTTTCGGTAAGAAAACCGGGTTACGCCATCAACGAATCGGACGATTTTGATGACGACGAAAACAACAAAAAAGACTTCGTTTACAAAAACAAACAACAGGAAATTCAAAAATACCAGTTCGATCCCGATTTGGAATTTAAGGTGAATGCACAATCAAAAATAGTTCCGGGGACCTTACCAAAACTGAGATTTGGAAAAGATTACCAGGTACGTGTTCGTGCAGTTGATTTGGCTGGAAACAGTGTTCCTCTTGAGCACTTGAGCGAATCGCCGGAAGATACCACCCGCGAAAATATAAGGTACATGCGTTATGAGCCAATGGCCAGCCCCATAGTTTTGGTTGGAAATGAATTAAAAGATGGTGAATTCCTTGAACGCATGGTAATCAGAAGCAATTACCAAGTTTCAAGTACGGAATATGAAAACAACAATCAGGTTGATGAAAAAGAGTTCGACGACTATTCGCAACGCTACCTGCTTCCGCCTAAAAACAGCCAGTTAATGGCTGAGACACACAGCAAATTTGAGCAGGCCTTTCAAAATAATCCGGTGGCTGCCCAGGAAATTTACAACATCATCACCAGCCTCGAAGGATTGTACGAGCAGGACAAAAAGAATGAAGAGAAAATTTACCAACCTTCGGAAGTGGAAATAATTTATCTTCCCGATCCTATGGCAGCCGGTGTCTCACTTTTTGTTTCTGAAGGCTACGAAAACACCCACACCCAGGAATTTGATCCCAAAATGTTTAGTTTCTTCAGCAACGAAATCATTCGGCCCAACATTACCAATTCTGTTGATATTCCCGAGGATTGGTACAATGCCGGGCCAATTCGCATACGTTTGGAAGAAGGCGAACAGGATGCTCAATGGGATACCTCGAACAGGATTTTTACCATATTTCTTCCAAAAGGAATCAGAACCCGAATTAAATTCAGCACATTCTGGCGCGAAAAAGACATGAAACAACTGTCGGCCATCTGGGAAATGATAAACGCTGAAAATCCCGGAAACTATAAAGAACTGGAGGAGTTGGCCACCGCCGGACAACACTGGATGGTGAGTCCATCGCGCGAATTTGAACTGGTGCATGCAGTTCAGCAACCCGTTGATGCACCGATAATTGAAGAATTGATTCCCGACCGCGATTACAACACCACATTTGCTTTAATCAATACCCGTTTCGATATTCACGGTGAAAGTACCGAAAAAGTAGAATTTCAAGCAAAATGGACAGAACCGCTGGATGATGGAATTTCAGTGAAAATAAAAGAAAAGCAGGGAAGAAACAGCATCTCCGATATCAATATTAATTACCACGACGATGTGGTGACTAAAGGAACCATTCCTGAACCGGAAAAAGTACAAAAGGCACCAATTGAAAACCTGAAGGTGACTCCTATTTTAAGGATAAAACCACAAACAAAAACTACTTTCGAACGACAACCGCAGCCAAAAGCACGCAAAGTAAATAAATTGTTTACTGCTCAGAATGCCCAATTCAAACAGTTGGAACGCAGCAAAGTCTCTCCGCGTAAAGACATTGTAAAGCGGGTAAAATACGACATTGAGGCGACCAAATTCAGCTTTGTAAAAACCATGAATCTAAGGATTCTTCCGTTGGAACATAAATTTGGAGATACCAAACACCGATGGGTGGATTACAAACTGGTAGCCACTTCGAGGTATCGCGAATATTTTGATAAGATTTTAAAAGCCGATCCTAATTTAACCACCATCCGTGAAAGTGAATGGCTGGAACGTATAAATATTTTGAGTTCGGCACGGCCAAAAGCACCGGAAATTGATTACATCATTCCTACTTTTGAATGGAGGAAAACCCAGTCGAATGATGCAGTCCGGCATCAAAGATTAGGCGGTGGGTTGCGCGTTTACCTAAAACGCCCCTGGTATTCAACCGGCGAAGACGAAATGTTGGGCGTGGTACTTCCTGATGCAAAATCTAATATCCGATCGTTTGCAGCTTCGGGGCCAAGTTACACCAATCAATATACCCACTGGGGAATCGACCCAATTTTGTACGGGCAAAAACCACAAGGAGTTTCTCCTGAAGTGACTGATTTCAGAATGAATCCGGTGGTGGATTCAAAACTTCAACATCCTGACAAACCGGGAGCCCTGGCCAAAGTGGTAGCTTATCCGGTCCATTTCGACCAGGAACGGCAAATGTGGTTCTGTGATATGGCTATCAACCCGAAGGACATGTATTTCCCCTTCATAAAATTATTCCTGGCTCGTTATCAGCCGCATTCGGTGCGCGAAGAAAACTCCGATGTTTGTTTGTCGCCCGTGGTAGTTGCAAAAATGACACAACTGGTTCCTGAACGTCAAACCACGCTTCGTTTCAAAAAAGATGACCAGAATTCAAAGTTCACTTTAACAATTGAAGGAACCATTTATAATCTTGGAAATACGCCTTACGGGAACTATAATTTTTTAAGAATTTCGTTCCTCGACAGCAAAATTGCACAGCCCATTTACGGTGTAATTAACGATGGTGAGAATGAGAAAAAACTGGAAGATGAAGGCGTATCCATAAAAATTACACGTAAAGAATTGGTCAGTGCTACCCGTTTCAAAGTTGAACGTGAATTCCGCCTTCACAAAAGTTACAAAACAGCACCGTTCCAGGTAATTATAGAAGAGTACGAACGTGGTCCAAAACAACTTCCGGGAGTAACGCAGGAAGTTTATAAGAACCGGTTGGAGCAATCGGAACAAACCGACCGGTTAATTTATGCCGATGTGATAAAGATTAATGAGGCGGGAGATTAAAACCGGAATTACAGAAAATATACATCGCAATTGAATTACAAGAAACACTTACTTAACAAATATCACAGGAAAAAGTAATCAAATTCAATCAATTCAGTTACTAAATTAGTATTTAGATATGAGTATCTTGTATAAAGGCTTAAACTGAAGGCAGGAACGTTGTTAGATTTCGAATCAGAAGAAAACTGTTTTTTTATTTTCCCATGTTATAAATTACCCGATATAAACAATAAAAACGAAACAATAGAAGCAATAGTCCTACCTTTGCGCCATGTCAGGAAAAAAGAAGAACCAGAGAAATATTCTCAGCAAATTAAATATTGCAGAATTAAATCCCATGCAGGAAGAGGCGAAATCAGCAATTCATTCTGCCGATAACATTATATTATTATCGCCAACCGGAACCGGAAAAACACTGGCCTTTATGCTACCCATTGTTGCCGAACTGGATGCAAACTGCCAGCATGTTCAGGTACTTATTCTTGTTCCATCGCGCGAACTGGCCATTCAAATTGAGCAAGTTACCCGTAACATGGGATCGGGATATAAATGCAATGCCTTTTATGGAGGCCGGAATTTTAGCAAAGACCGCACTGATTTAAACCGTCCGCCGGCCATTTTAATCGGAACACCCGGACGAATTGCCGACCATTTACGCCGCGAAACATTTTACACCGGGGCACTAAAAACACTGGTACTCGATGAGTTTGACAAATCGCTGGAAGTTGGTTTCGAAAAAGACATGGAAGACATTGTTTCCTTACTTCCATCGGTTGAGAAAAAGATACTGACTTCGGCCACACACCGTGTGCGTATTCCCGAATTCCTAGCTTTTAAAAATCCGCTAAGTGTAAATTATCTTAAAGATGAAATTCCGGAACTGGAGCTTAAAACTATTGTCTCTCCCGAGAAAGATAAACTGGAAACACTGGTAAAAGCACTAAATCATCTGGGGAATCAACCCGGCATTATTTTTTGCAACTACAAAGAATCGATTGAGCGTGTTAGTAATCACCTGACTGAAAACGGAATTAGCCATGGCACTTTTTACGGTGGTATGGAACAACGCGACCGCGAACGGGTGCTTATTAAATTCAGAAACGGCACACACCAGTTAATTGTTGCTACCGACCTGGCTGCACGCGGACTGGATATTCCTGAGCTGAAATTTATTCTTCATTACCATCTTCCGCTGCGTTTTCAGGAGTTTACACACCGAAACGGACGGACTGCCCGCATGCACAGCGAAGGCACGGCTTACATTCTAAAATGGGAAAACGAAGAACTACCGGAGTTTATACCACAAACGGCCATTGAGGAGTTAACCGAAACAGCAAAGCCACAAATACCAGAGTGGCAAACGCTTTTTATTTCGGGCGGAAGAAAAGACAAAATATCGAAAGGCGACATTGCCGGGTTGTTTTTTAAACAAGCCCAACTAAACAAAGATCAGCTTGGTGTTATAGAACTAAAGCTCGACTGTGCCTTTGTTGCCGTGCACGAAAGCGCTATAAAACAAGTATTAAAAACTATTGGTACAGCTAAGCTGAAAAACAAAAAAGTGAAAATTACGGTGGTTTAATGCAGGTAACGTCAATTGAAAGTTTGTCCTTTCGGACCGAAGATACTTTTCCCTATAGCTGGAAAAGTATTCAAAAGAGCCACCGCTGACATGAAAATTGCTAAAATCAAGTTCATTCCGCTAAAAGAAAAGAACTCATCCCGATTTTAAGATCGGGATTCAAACAGCTTTTCTTTTTAACACTACACGATCTTGATTTCTTAACGCATTTTCCTGAAGGCGGAGGAATATCCGGGCAAATTATCCTACCCATAAAATTTCTCAATACAGAGCAACCGGCCTCTTTTCATCAATGCCGGAATTAAAATAAAATCCTAGAGAGATCGGGAAGCTTCGAAGACATGAGAAGATCACCCGACCGCACTTAGGTTTTATGAAAATGAAGGTTGAAGATGAAAAGCCGCCTTGATCTTTCTGATTCGTCTTTGGATCCCCGTCTGACCGAACGGGCAGAAAACCAAAGATGAATGCCCCCGGCAGGGCAAAAAGTATCTGTCATGCAGAATGTCTATTGTTTTCATTTGGCTAACCATATAAATTCTCTTTTTGATTTTTCTCCCCGGAGATTTTAAAATCCATATACCCGACAATTGCTTTCAAAAATCTATTCAGGGCTGCAACAAAGTATTAATGCAGAACCGTAGCTTTATTTCCATTGAACATTTCAGCCATACTAAAAGCTCCATACTTAGCCAGTTTTATCCGATAACCTAAGTTGAGTGGCAGCATCACCTTGCTTACTATACTTGCATCGAGGTAAGAAAAAGCTTTGCGTACCCGCCGGGTTATACTTTTGTAACCGTAAAACTGACGCTGCAACCAGGCAGTACCGTAATGCAGGGTTTCGGCATCCATATGAATTGGAGTATACACCACGTGGAAAAAATCGTAATGGCTCCAGTCTTTTGTTATAATCCGGTCTTCTCTGTCCATTTTATCGAAAAGCGGAGTCCCCGGAAAAGGAGTAAGCCTGGTTGACTGCAATACCTCAATGTTGGCCTCAAGCAGAAAATCGAGGGTATCGGCAAATACATCCGGAATATCGTTGTCGCTGCCAAAAACAAAACCGGCAAATATTCCAATTCCTGCATTATGAATATTCTTAACTGCCTGCAGGTAATCGCTCCGGCGGTTACAGTGTTTTTTCCAGCCCTCGAGGCTATCTTTCGACAACGATTCAAAACCGATAAACAATCCGCGGCAACCACTCTCGTATGCCAACCGAAGCAACTCTTCATCTTCCGAAATTCCAATTCCACACTGGCTAAACCAACGCTTATTTAAAGGTTTCATTGCTTTAAACAGCTCTTTTGCATATTCGCGGTTCAAGCCAATATTGTCGTCCATAAACAAAACGCTGCGTCCCAAACCCTTTAGCTCATCAATAACCTGCCCAACTGGCCGGGTTCGTATCTTATACCGGTTAAATGCTGCCACCGAACAAAACTCACATTTGTAAATACAGCCGCGCGTTGCCTGCATGGCATTGGTGGTAACATAGGCATTGTGCCGAATAAGTTCACGATTCAGTTTTGGCAAGGTATCCAGATCAACCAATTCGCTTTTGTAAAAAGGTTTCAGTCCGCCATTCATAAAATCATCGATCATTACCGGAATATTATTTTCCGATTCTCCCAAACAAATGGCATCGGCGTGCTGAATGGCCTCTTCTTTCATAAATGTTGGATGATACCCCCCGAAAATGACCTTCTTACCCGTTGCACGAAACCTGTCGGCTATTTCGTAGGCACGCGGTGCATTGTAGGTCATAAACGATATCCCAATTAAATTGGCATCGGTTTCAAAATCAATGGGCTCTACATCCTCATCAATAATCCGCGTTGTTACATGCGGAGGCATCGATGCGGCCACGTACAAACTCGGAAGCATTGAAAAACGAAATACACTTGAATTTACCGGCCGCTGATTTGCTCTGACACGCCACAACGGAGAGGTTGGATTTATTAAATCAAAACGTAGCTGTTTAGAATTATCCATTGGGTTGAATTTTAATTTGCGGAGTCTGCATTTATTCAACACCATTCAGAAGCATCTCGTACCGGGTATTACTCTTTCTTTGGCATAAATGTTACAAAAGACTTCAACCCGAACTAAACCACTATGCACTGGAAGTACATAGGTTTAAGATTGAATGAAATTCATTTGTGAGAATGAAGATCGACGTGAAGATGGAAGACAGGAGACGGAAGATGGAAGATGGAAGAAAGGTACTCCCCTTTTCCAAAACAACTTCGTGCTTCGCGCTTCAAACTTCTTGCAACGGAATAATATTTATAGAAACTGAAAGTAGCTGCAATAAAATTGCAGGGTTTTAACCATTAACTGGAAAATAAATGACTTACTCCCCCATTGAGTTTCGTATCTATTTTGCCTTTAAGGTAACTACATACAAGCCATCATCCGTCACCTCCTGTTTAAACGAAACTTTCATATAATCAGCCAGGGTAGAAATTACCCCTTCAGAGCAGGCTAAAAATTCTTTGTATGTTATTCCATACATCGGCCCCTGTTTAAATAACACATCAAGGTTCGACATTTGAAACCGGAGCATTTTATCGCTTTGTTCGAGTATTTTCATTTCGGAATACGGATTTACCCCCTGAATAATAAACATCAACTGATTGGCAAAGAATACAAAACCGGCTTCAGGGTCCCAAAAGGCTTTAAACTGATTTCCAATATATTTTCCGTATTCTTCAACAGATACATCCTGTGTTTTGGCAAAAGTAATTCCGGCAGCAAAATAGGCCACCACATGGTTGTACAGGACTTCTTTTTCCTGATCGGGCGTAAGCTCCGGAACTGAAAAAGATTGTTGAGCACTTAAAACACCTGATAACAATACACAAAGCGTAACAACAGCAATTTTTTTCATAAGAAAATTTTTAATTGATAATTAGTTGTTTAATAAAACCCGCCCCGATTATAGGACGAGTTTTATCTTGCGATTTTTAAATTGGTGAATGATACGAGAACTATTAATAAAAGTTCTATTATTGAAAATACAGAAATTGATTCAATTCATTTCTTTGTGATACCAAATCCCAATCGTGCGGTGTTTTTATATGCCGGTATTGCTGAAAAAGGAAATGGAGGTTCACCGGTCTTTACACACTGAACCAAAATAAGTTGGGTCCAGTCGTTGAAAATACCTATTTCTTCACCTTCATTGTTGTACCAGATACCGTCAATAAGTTCATCCCCGTTATTCGCAGCAACCATTTTTTGGAATTGCGACCATCTTTTGCCGTTTTCATCCACTCCGCTAAAATGAAATGTTATCCACGCGTCAGAACCAATCCACTCATCTAAATCAGCCGGATAAACTCCTTCCTTGGAGATAAGTGCATCATTCCAGTGCATTACCAGATTAACATGCCTTAAATACCAGGCAAGTTGCCATAAATCGTACATCATATCGCCCGGATCGGCAGGGGTGATATCATCGTCCATTCCCCTGTAAGGTGTTGTGTGCGACCACTGCGCAAATGCATATAAATTATCGCCAACAATAGCATTATAGAAACTGCCGGAGAAATGATGTGCGTTCCAGTTATAACCGTATTCATCAAATCCGTTTACCTTGTTAGAATTTGCGCTTTTAAGTTCAATATTTGAAAGTGGCTCTTCAACAAAGTTTTCTTCGCAGGCAGCAAAAACCACTGCCAATGCTAATGTTACCAGGTATAAAATATTTTTGTTCATTCTATTCATTTTAAACATACATTTATGTTTACAATTAATATTTTCAACAGCTGCAAGCAATTAATTGCATACCGTCTTTCCAATGGTAAGTTCACCTGTCAACAAATTCATGGTTATAACGCCATGATAATGTGTACCCATATTACCAATGAGGTTATAACGCCAGGTAACCTCAAAAAAGCCGGGCACTCCTGCCACCTTATCTGTTTCTCTAATTTTAAACACTTCTTCGGTAACACTACTTTGCACTTCACCTTTTAATTGATCTATTTCCCAATAAAATGCCATATACTCAGAGCGTGTCACATAATGGATAAGCAAGGTTCCTCCTTCTAAAAAATCAACCATTTGTCCATCGCAATATATGGGCGACCAATATGTACCAGTAACCCACCCCTGATTAGCTTTATTTGACTTCTCCTGTGCATATGCATTCATACAAACAATTCCCATTAATAAAATGGTCAATACAAATAATTTCGTTTTCATGATAATCAGTTTTTAAAGTTTATATTACAAAGTTCCTATATAAAGGCCATTGCAACTTATCAGCTACGAAGCATAAACTTTAAAATTTGACGCAACACTTACACTTTTGCAGCATGTAACCACAAATTCTGTTCAATCTAAAACTTGTGTAAAGAATTACAGGGGCTTGGACCCGGGTAAAACAACTCCGACTTTATTTACCAGTTCCATAAACTCGGGATTATTGCGCAGCGGATAATAGAGTGGATACGACAATACAAATGGCAGGTCTTCATTCCGAACTTCGAAGGCAATTTTCAGATAATTCACGGTTCCCTGGAAATCATCCACCATCATAAACAAAGAAGATACTACCGCCTGGTTACAACAATATTTATCCTCTCCTTTTATAGCGCCTTTCATGTAAAATTTCATACAATCTTCAAAGGATGCACCTGTACGGTAAAATGCAGCTACAGGCTCGTTTCGCATCAAATCCTGAAGTTCCGTCCATATTTCAATCGATTTCTCGGGTTGCCCCTTTTGCAGGTATACATAACCTAAGCCATGCATTGCAAACCCAAAAGTCGGGAAAAGCGCCAAAACCTCGTTATAGGTTTCAATGGCTTTATCATAAGCTCCGACTATATAATATCGTTCGGCCAAAAAACTTAATGTACGGGCATTTAAGGGATCTAAGGACCTGGCTGTTAATGCCTCGCTTATTACTTTTTTATAATCCCCTTTTACGGTATAATAGTTCGACAAAACAAGATGTGCATCGGAGTTACTGGGTTGCAGTTCCAATGCTTTCTCAGCACATTGTTTCATCTGCTCCCAGTCCCAGTCGAGTTTTCCCACAAGGTTGGCTTTTGTGGTATAAGCGGCGGCGAGATTCGGGTCCAGATCAAGCGCCTTATCAATCGATTTGCGTGCATTCGTGCGGTAAATTTTTTCTTTTGTATGTTCGTATTCCAGGCGGTCGAGTGCCATATAACATTCGGCCAGGGTCAAATAAGCCGGTGCAAAATCAGGATCCATTGAAATCGATGTGGAGAGATAATTAATGGCATCTTCAAGTTTATCTTTCCGAATATCCTGTGTCATCCAAAGCAATCGCCCCTTCTGGTACGATTCGTAGGCCAGTGTATTTACTTCCGGTAATTCATCAGGTTTATCGGCCAGCGTAGCATTCAGTATCTCGTTGGCAATATTATCGCTTAATTCGCTCACCACCTGCAGTATCCTTGTCGACCGCTGAAAATATTGATTGGCCCAGATGTGCTCTTCCTGGGGGAACGGATTGATAAGCTGTACATTTACAAGCATGCTGTCGTCTTCGCTAAGGATACTTCCCTCAAGCAAAAGGTCTACCCCAAGAAATTCAGCAATCTCAGAATAAACCCGAACAGAATCGCGAAAAATCATCACCGAACCACGCGAGGTTACCCGAAAACCTTTCATTTTCGAGAGTTCGGTTATCAGGTTATCGGTTAAGCCCAGAGCCAGATGCGATTTATTATTCATCTCCGACAAATCAAGGAAAGGTAAAACGGCTATAGCTATTTCCTCCGGTTCCGATTGACCTGTCGTAACAAACCGGTCGCGAATTAAATAAACCGACAGACTAATAATTAATACAAAACCGGCCAGCACCGGAATCAGGTATTTTGCCTTTGTTTTGAGTGGAGGCTCATCTACATTGGTTGGGTCCCCAAAATTTCCGTTCTTTTTATAATCGCCCGGGGTAAAACCATATTTATCGTGGAAACATTTATTAAAGTACGACGGGCTGCTAAAACCAACCTTGTAGGCAATTTCCGAAGCCGTTAGCTCATCGTTTTGCAAAAGCCGCGTGGCTTCTTCCAGACGAATATTGCGAATAAACTGATTGGCCGAAATCCCTGAGGCTGTTTTTACTTTTCGCAAAACCTGCGATCTACTCAATCCCAATTGAGCTGCCAGTTCGCTGACCCCGAATTTTTCGTCCCCGATATTTTCGAGAACAATTTGTTTGATTTTATTTAGGAAGACCTCCGGCATTGATTCGTATCACATGGTTTATTTACTATCACCGACTCTTAAATATACGATTTTTTTATAAGAGTCTGAGAAACATAATACTTACTAACCTTGCACAATTAAATCATTTGCCTCATTAAATAAATCACACGCAGTAGATTTTACATGAAATAGTTTTACTTTAGAATACTCTTTTTGATAACAATGAAGAAGAACATAATTGTAACAGGTGGCGCCCAGGGAATCGGGAAGATAATTGTACAACAACTTGCTGAAAGGGGTTTTACCGTTTCGGTTTTTGAAATTGACGATGAAGCAATTGCCGAATTTCAATCGGAAGCAACAGATCGGTCCGTTGCTTTTTACAAGGTTGACGTTGCCAATGAAAATGCTGTACGAAATGCCATTAAAAAGAGTGCTACCGATTTCGGATTTATTTACTGGTTTTCGTTTCCAATCCCCTTTGATTCCCCCTTCGCCAAGGGAGACGCGTCAAGTTAAGTTGTGGTTGGTTCTCGTCCTCCTTTTTGTAAAAGCCTGCCCGGCTGTCTTGGTCAGACGGGGAGGTGGCCGTCGGTAGACGGACGGAGGATTAGAAACACTCTATAAGCAGAACACATTATCAGGCTGAAGCCCTGTAAATACGAATATAACTACCCCCAGGCTTAAGCCTGGGGTTAATCAATGAAGAAATACCCGGGG
>CANLMQ010000032.1 GCA_947492175.1 uncultured Draconibacterium sp.
TCTATAATCATAATGTTGAAGAGCCATTCTCAAAATTGAAACAAAAAAAAGAGACCGCCCTTTTGGGACAGCCTCTTTTTTTTAAATCCCATGTTGCACATTTGTCGCAACAAAGTATAAATAAGCCCCGGTTAATCGTTCTCTTTGTTTGCCGTAGTTGGTTTCAGAACCAACAGCTGAAGTAAAACAGCAGCGCCAACCGGAATAGCAAGCATGGCCATATCTCTGCCCAGGTTTCCCGAATCGGTCGATTTCCCCAACAACTCGGTTACAAACGCACCTGCAAAAACTCCCGTCAGATTCATTAAACCATACCCCGCAGCACGGTGGCGGGGCGACACAAACTGGCATAAAATAGGCATGTTATTGGCATCGAACATTCCGAAACCAATACCGAAGAGAACTCCACCGCCAATAATGCCTAAGAATCCATTTCCCAATCCGAGTAGCAGCAGTGCCGGAATCATAAGCGAAAGTCCGATAGCCCCGGTATACACCCTTCCTTTTACATTGAAGCCAATCCAGCGGTCGGCAAGAATACCTCCCGAGAGGACCCCAATAAACGACGATGCAGCAATGGTTATGGTTGCCATTGGCCCGGCCTTTGCCATATCCATGCCCAAGCTTTCTGAAAACAGCGTTGGTAACCAGTTTTTGGTTGCCCAGCCCGGGAAACTCGGCGCAGCAAAATAAAACAGGATAACCCAAAAACTAATGGTCCCCAGCAACATTCCAAGGCTGTTCGAAACAGATTTAAGTCCTGAAGTTGCAGTTGCTTTCTCGCTGGCTGCTTTTGGATTATTCACCAGACGGTCTTCTTTCTCGCGCAGGAAAAAGATAAGAACCAAACTATAAGCAATGCCAATTAACCCGAAAGAATGAAAGGCGGTTTGCCACGAGAATTCATGTGCAACCGTTGCGCCAAAACCGCCAATGGCCTGACCAAGATACAACCCAGTCATGTGGATTCCTACCGCCAGCGAACGAGTGCGCCCTTCGTGGTAATCGGCAATAAGTGCCAGGGCGGCCGGTATGTATAGCGCCTCACTGATACCCATAATCGCCCTTAGTATATATAAAACCTGAAAATTACTGGAGTAGCCCATAGATAAGGTAACCCCCGACCACACAGCCAGGCTGCCTACAATCAGCCACTTTCGGTTAACACGGTCGGCAACAATTCCGGCAATTGGACTCATTAAGCCATAAATCCAAAGGAATACAGCCATAAGCCGCCCAAAATTCTCTGCGGTTTCCAGTTCATGAATATCAATCATCATCGAAACTTTCATGGTTGAAAGCATCTGACGATCCATGTAGTTCAACAAGGCTACCACCCATAACAGGCCTACAACTACCCAAGGATAATATGATTTTTCTTTGATTTGATTCATTTTAATTCATTTTGATTTAATTATCCATGTCATTGTTTATCTCCTCCAGGGTTTTCCATACCTGAAACATGCCGCGTGGCACATGGAAACAACCTTTCCATTTACCTCCTTTTAATGGCAACAACACTTCTCCCTGACGATTCAGGTAGCCATACCATTCGCCAAATTCGGCGTCAGCAAAATGCGCCCACGTATAATCGTGTACTTTTTCAAACCAGCTTAAACATTCTTTGTTGCCGGTAAGTGCGTAACCTTTAATCAGTGTGATTAACGTTTCGATGTGCACCCACCAAAGTTTCTGGTCCCATTCAAGCTGCTGTGGTGGATTTCCCTTAATGTCGAGAAAATAGAAAATGCCTCCGTACTTTTCGTCCCAGCCATATTTCAAGGTACGCAGAGCGATATCAACAGCTTTTTGCGCCAGCTCAGGCTTCTGTAGCCGTTCTGATAAATCCATAATAAACCACATGGCTTCGATAGCATGACCAGGATTTAAAAGTCGTCCCTCAAAAGAATCGGAAAAGCTGCCGTCGGGATTTACATTTTCAAGGATCAATCCTGAATCCGGCTGGTAAAAAACCTCCATCACTTCGTGCAACACTTTATCAATTGTGCTATCAACCAATTCGGGCGACAACAGGTGCTCAATTTCAAGCGACAGGTTACACAGGATCATGGGCAGCGAAAATCCCTTTAATGGGCGGGTGCCCGGTACAAGTTTATTATAGATACCTTTCGGATTATCGCTTCGTTGTAAAATATTCTGGAAGGTATCCTTTGCAATAGAAGCAAACTCCTCATTCCCGGAGGCTTTACTCAGTTGGCCAAAAGCCATGGTGGCAAAACAATCGGAAAAAATATTGTAAGGCTGCACCAACGGTTTGCCTTCGCAGGTAAGCGAAAAATACCAATTCAGGTTGCCGTCGTGTCCGTACTTTTGAAGGAACGCAGCCCCATTGAGGGCAATCTGCAACCATTCTGCCTTCTGTTCTACTTCGTTGTATAGTTTTGAAAACATCCATACCTGGCGAGCTTGCAGCCATATAAATTTATCGGTGTCGAATACCTTCCCTTCACGGTCTAGACTGGTGAAATAACCGCCAGATTCCTTGTCGAGCGAATGTGTCTCCCAAAAGGGAATCACTTTGTTTAATAGCTCGTTTTTATATTGTTCAGATAAAGTTTTAAAATTCATTTTTGAATGATATTAGTGGTTATAAAATGCCTACTCCGACCTGATTCCCGATAATGACGCAAAATTTACTTTTGAAGTTCTTACCCCCGGCCTGATTTCTCCGTTGGGAATGTATATCCTGTTTTCGAATTTTACAGCTGTGGTAGTTACCTGCGCCGGAAAAGGAAGTTCACTTGCCTGCAAACATTCATCTGTAAGCGTGTTGTACAAAAACACCTGTCGGCTAAATCCCGGATGGCTTTCCAAATGTTTTATTTTCTGATTGGTAATTTCCTCTTTTTGCCCCGGAGTTTCGGCTTCTGCAGCAGCATTAATAAATTCCTCGGTTTTGTTGTACAGCTTGCCGTTATCACCGCCCAGTAGCAGAATAAAGTTTTTACTTACGGCCGAGCCTGTTCCGGCAGCAAGAGTTACAGGTTCTTTTGGGTTGTCGGTTATTTCTCCGGCCTGATGCCACCTTTTTTTCGATGGGGAATATTTCCAAACCGAGCTGTAAAAAGTGGTTAATGCCCCCTCTTTATTGCGGCCCCCCAACACGTAAATACAGTTCTCGTTTCCGTCCCACTGGCTAACTACTACAGCATTGGATACCGGATGGGGCAAATCAGGGAGTTTTTCCCATTTGAAAACATTTTTTGAAACATCAGCGCAATAAAACGATGACAAATGACCTTGAGGTCCTGAACCTCCTGCAACATAAACAACCGAACCAATTCTCGCTACTCCGCAGTTTGAAACAGGTTCAGGAAAATCGGTCAGAGTGCTAATCTGCATATCATTGTTATCGAGCTTTAGTTTTAAAACGCAGGAAAGTGGTCCGTTTTGACTTTCACCTCCGATACAAATAAGTTCATCATCAACCGAAACGCAGGCCGAATAAGCCAATGAAACAGGAAGTTTAGCTTCGGCAATTTGCCATTCTTTCTCGCTATCACTTAGGTTGTAGAAGAAAATATTGTCGTAATAGGTTTTTGTTCCTCCTTGCCAGGGTAAAGAATCAGTGAAATTGGAACCTCCGGCAACAATCAGTGTTTCTGAAGATATGCCAACCAAAGCGCCTGCAAGTCCTTTTTGTTCCGGTTGTTCTGCGGCCGGCGGTATATCCGGCAAACTTCCCCAATTGATTTTCATTGTTGGTTCTTTTTCACGGGGAGAGCATTGGATAATAACTCCCCCTAAAATGAGTATTGCAAATACTTTTACTTTTCGCCTAAAGCGAGCTGAAAAGTTCCTGAATTTGTAATCCCTGCACATCTTTTTCAAACTGTTTATATGATTCATGATTCATATTTTTTACGGGTAAACGAAATTCCCCGCATTCAAAACCAATGTAACGCATGTAAGCTTTTCCGGTTGCTATTCCACCATATTTTCCCAGCAGGCGAATCATGTCAATAGATTGTTGTTGCAGTTTACGAGCTTCTTCAAGGTCACCGTTATCAAATGCATCTATAAGTTGATAATAGAGTGGCGCAGCATAATTAAACGTACTTCCAACTCCTCCCCGTGCTCCCAATACCAGGGCCGACAAAAGGTTCTCATCGCGCCCCCAAAGCATGTCGTATTTTCCATTCATAAAATTAATGCAGCTTTGAAAATCCATAAAATCTTCGTGGGTATACTTTATCCCGGCAAGGTTGGGAATCATGCTTGCCGCTTCCTGAAGGAAATCGTACATGGAAACAAAGCATCCTGAAAGTACAGGAATATGGTAAAAATAGAACGGCAACCCGGGAACGGCTTCTGCAACTTTGGCGCAAAACTCGGCCAATTGACCACCAGAACCAGGCTTAATATAATAGGGTGCCAGCAAAGCAATGGCATCTACACCGCATGCTTCCGAATGCTTCGCATTTTCAATGCATTCTTTATAGGAAGTACCGCCAACAAGATTGATGATTTTAACCTTCTTCGTTTCAGAAGCAGCTTTTACCCACTCCTCTGTAATTTTCATTTTTTCCTTTTGTGTCAGGGAAACACCTTCTCCTGTTGAGCCATTTACAAATGCTCCAACCACTTTATTCTTTTCCAATAATCCGGCGTAACCCGGTATTTTTTCATAAACTACCTCCCCATTGTCGTCCATTGGGGTAAAAGGCGCTGCTATAAGACCATTTATTTTATTCATGATTATAATTTTAAATCGTAAATTATTCTCTTGCCAGATATTCGTTATTTTGGTTTTTATAATTTTTGCATATCATTCTGATAAGGACAAGCAACCTGAAAAGTTGATGCCGGCCACCCATTTTCGTTTACCAGGTTACCTCTGGGATACGGCCTCCAGCCATACCTGACCTGTTTTATTGCAGATTTACCACAAGCAACAATAAGTTGATTTCCTCTAATCTCTCCTGACACGGGCCTAAACAAACCATCTGTTCCGGCAACTTCCAGCTCCCGGATGGGATTACCATCAGAGGTATTTAATTGTAATGCATGCGAAAAAGAAAGAATTACCTTTCCCTTATTCTGAATTACAGAACTGATTTGCGGCCCTCCGTCAGGAGCATCTTTTAACTGATAATTTCGGGATAAAGCAATGTTTGCAAATCGCTCGCCTACCTCAATTTTCTGTCTGGGATGCACATCCAATGAATCTCCAAGGTCGCTGGTTACCACCATGGCAGTATTTGGGATGCTTTGGGCCAATTGCCGCTGTATCTCCCGAAAATAAGGCCACGAAGGACGGTTGATACTTGATAATTGTGCAAAATAGAATGGCATATCGGGTTGATTGAAAGCCAATCGCCAGGATTTTACCAACCCCGGAAAAGCATGCAGGTAATGTTCTGCATTGTGAGCATTAGATTCTCCCTGGTACCAGATAACACCGGCAACCGGCATTCCTGTAATCAACTGCACGCCGGCTTCAAAAATATACGCCGGCTCATAGGGATGACGCTGCAACTTGTTTTTTCCGGAAGCCAGATTGGTAGCTGCACGTTGCCGGCACCAGTCCATCAGAAAATCATTGTTTTTCCAGTTGTAAAGCACATCCACCAAGTAAGGATCAAACTCCAGCGTCTTGCGGTCGATAAAAGCTTCAGCAGGTGCTCCTCCTACACTTATTTGAATCAATCCAACCGGAACATTCAGCGCTTGATTCAATTCTTTTCCAAAAGTGTAGCCTATTGCCGAGAACATAGCTGCATCATCCGGGTTACTCCTCTCCCATTTGCCATCAAAAAAATGAAGTTTACTAATTTGTGCCAGCGTTGTTGAATCCCATTTTGTATTATCGGGACGTACCTTGCCTTTTAAATTATACAGGCGAAGATTCAGGAAATTGGACGCATCTGCAATCGTTGCTGAGGCTTCGGCAGCCTGTTTTAACTGAAATTCCATATTCGATTGTCCGGCACAAATCCACACTTCGCCAACCAAAATGTCTTCGAGTAAAATTGTTTCGTAATCTTCTGCACTCACCTGAAGTTGATAAGGGCCTCCGGCAGCAACTGCATCGAAAGTAACCGACCAGTCACCGTTGTCGTTTGCCGTGCATGTGTGGGTTTGCTTATCGAATGTTATGGAAATCGGCTCTCCCCGGTTGGCTTTCCCCCACACCCGAATGGGTTTGTTTTGTTGCAATACCATGTGCTCCATAAAAACCGGAGCCAGTTTTAGTCCTCCAAAGTCACCTGCAATATTTTCATAAATGGTCTGGGCGATAATGCCTGCCCCTTCCTCATCGGGATGAACCGCATCTTCAAACAAATCGGGACGGCTATACAGTGGGGTATGTAAATCAATTTTCCCTACTTGGCTGTTTTGGGCTACCTGCGTGATGGCCTCCTGAATCTGCCAGAACCAGTCGCGCGTGCCTGACTTAAAACGTGGGTGTGCGTTAAAAATCGGGCTCATCTTGCATATGTAAATCCGAGGCATGGCATCCCTGTCCTTTCGGAATGATTCTATCAACTGCATGTAATCTGAGATAAATTCATCCCTGAAATTGGGCCAGTTGCGCGGATCGGTATCGTTTAAACCAAGGTGGATAACAATAATGTCAGCTTTAAAATTCAGGGCATCCGTATACTCGGGCACTTGTATGTATGGACGGTGTCCTTTCGACAAGAGCGTGGCTCCACTGTGCCCGAAGTTTTGCACATTATAGTTTTCCCCAAGCATTTGCTGCAACTGCGAGGGATAAGAATCTTTCTCCGGATTACTCAATTTATATCCCCGGGTAACTGAATTTCCCACACAGGCTACCTTTATTTTCTTCGTGGAATCAGCCCGAAAAGAAATGGCAGAAGCCGTTACAGGAATGCTTATAATTAGTATTAGCAAACCAATCAACAGAGCTACATTATGTATCTTTATTTTTAAATCCACTTTTATAAATTATTTTATTTCAGCAGAAAATTTAAGCCCTTCAACCTCCTTAACTGTCCCCTCATCCTCCCGAACCGGAACAAACGTGAACATCCTTTTCCATGTATCTTTTTTTACCGGGATTTTCAGAAGCACTTCATTCCATCCCTTTTTTAGCTGAATGGAATTCGGTTTTCTGAAAAAGTAATTTTCATCGGAAAATGGAATTTCTTCAGTGTTGCTTGCCAGTCCCGGATTATTCCATGCAAAAGGAACGATGAGTTCATGATTCACCCAAATTTTGGGATGGCTATTGTGCCACTCCCCGTTTCGAGGGAACGGGCCTCCTCTCCGGCCTCCCGAGCGCGACCAGTCGTGAAATCCAATCCACACTCCTACAGATTGTTTTTTGGGCGACCATACTTGGGTATAGGCATAATAAGTCCCCTCTTCTTTGAGCAAGTATGACGGGTATCCAAAAAAATGATTCAGATGAATAGTACCTCCGATAAAGGGCCCTTGCCAGGAATAGCTTCTAGAGTCGATTAAGTAACTTTCTTGCAAAGCATCTTCAACAGGAAACGTAGCATCAATATCGCCATGATTATTTAGCGGGCCTAAAACTTTCCACTCAATATTCGTTTGCTTCACGTATGGGAAGGGTTTCCCTGTAAAATATTTATCGCGATGCCGGATTAACCGGTTTTCAAAATCACTGAATTCATTGAACAGGTTGCTGCCTCTCTCCGGTAATTTTGCAAGGTACTTATCTTCGATGTTTCTTTGCTGTCCGGTCCAGGAAGTTTCGCTGTAGGTAAGTATTCCCGGATATACCGGATTCTGTTTTAAAATGTCGTATTCATCGTTTACATTATTGTCATTCCAGCAACACAGGATGCCTCCCATTCGCAGTGAATCGCCATGCACAGCGCCGTTAATTCGCTCAAAGTATAACTGAGGAATTCCTGCCAAAGGGTCCAGATGATTCAGGTAATTTAAACGAGAATCGAGATAGCGGTGCCCTTGCTTTGGATGACCATTAGACGACCAAAGCTGGGTGATAGATACCGAATCTTCCTGAATTTTTTGTCCCGGCCGCCAAACGATTAATTCGCGGTTGTGGTATTGTGTTACCCGCTCAACAAGCGCTGGCAAGAGTGTTGGTGCAGGTTCCTCGTAACTGTGCCAAACCTCATCGGTTCCCAAATGAATGTAAGGCATCACATCTTCCGGAGCCAGGCTGCACAGTTCATCAATCAACTCGATTAATACCGGCTGTACCCTCGGATCGCTCATGGCATCAAATCCAAAAGCTTTGCGGAATGCTGCACTGTGCCCCGGTATATCAAACTCGGGAATCAGCATTATTTTCCGTTCCAGGCAATAAACTACCAATTCTTTAAAATCTTCCTGGGTATAGTATTTCCCTTTCCGGCGGCTCATACTTTCGGGCGCATTCAGTTGCGGATATATTTTGCTTTCCAATCGCCAGCCCGGATTTTCGGTTACATGAAAATGAAAAACGTTAAATTTATACGCCGCCAGCACATCAATCTGCTCTTTTAGCATTTTAACCGACTGGTAATTCCTTCCGACATCCTGCATAAAACCGCGAATGGGAAATGCCGGCCAGTCAACGATTGAACATCCTGCCAAAAAGCGCTTGCCATTTCTTTCCAACTCAAGCTGTTTTACTGTTTGCATTCCCCTGAACAAGCCTTTTGGGGTGGTCGAGAGTAAAATAACAGAGTCAGAAGTAATGTTCAAACTATAAGCTTCATCCGTTTCATAAGGAACTCCGGTAATTTGAGTGCTCAGCCGCTGTACAAAACAAGCACTGCTGTCTTCCATGTTGAACCATTGGCTGTTCCATGCCAATTGTTGGGGCATAGGAATTAAAGCCGGATTGTATTCTCTTTTAGTACCACACGAAAGGAGAATGCCAACAGCCAGTAGTCCTGTCAATAGTCGGAAATATATTAGGTTCTTGTTCAAAATTTAGGGTTTAATGTTTTTACTTACTAAGTAAATCAGTAACCGGAATTTTCTGAAAGTAAAGCTCTTTTACTCCTTCATAAAGAATTCCAATGGTATGCTCATCGATCATCGTCATACAGGAGTAACCATAACCTCCATCTTCATTTAACTCCAGCTGATATTCTTCGGGCCAGGTCATTCCCTGATCCAAACTCGCCTTAATGGTCATATTTGCTCGCTTAAGCTTATTATTCGGATTGGAAAAGAACAGCACGTGTTTTTTTCCGTCGCCAACTTTAACGTCAGCACTAATGATACTCGCCATGCAGTTTGATTCAGGCAATGCTGAATTGGAAGATGAATGCGTGATCCAGGTTTTGCCGAGATCGTTTGTTACTGCAACTGCACGTCCATTTGTTTCGCCTTTGTCTTTCCGGTTCCGATCGTCGCGCATGTTTAACATCAGACCGCCATTCTCCAGCTCCACTACCTGGGCTTCTGTTGTATTCGATTTGGCTCCGGCGCCAATGTGCCAAGTCTCACCGTGGTCCTTGCTGTAAACTATGGTTGAGTGACAGGTATATTGTCCTCCGTCCAACGCTTTTTCGCCAATATCAGCTTTAAACTGAGCGGGGAATACCAGCGTGCCATTTTCCATACTAATTCCTCTGCCCGGGCCTTGCAAAAGCAACTGCCAGCCGGGCTTCTTTATTTGTTCTGTAATATTAACCGGCTCTGACCAGGTTAATCCATCATCAGTACTTTTTGCCAAAATAAACTGACCTGTTTCTTCAGGAGATATTCCTGGTTTCGACGCCCACCACAACATGTCTTTTTCAGTGGCTCCACTCATCCATAAAGCGGCAACCCAAATGGTCCCGGTCTCGTCGTCGTACAAAATGCAAGGATCGCCCACGCCGTTGAGTTTTTGCGGCTTTCCACCCCATTCTCCCATGTCCATTATGATCTTCATTGGTTCCCATGTTTGGCCACCATCCGTGCTGCGACTCATGCCAATATCAATATCTTCTTGTAAATCTTTGCTGTTGTTGTAACGTGCATCGTAAACCACAATTAAAGTTCCTTTAGTTGTAGTTACGATTCCGGGAATTCGATAGGTATCGCAGTTATCCTGACCTTGCTGACGAACAACATGGCCAAATCGGATTGAATGTTTTTCGGGTTGAATTGATTGTTTTATCTGGTGATCAAATTCCAGAATAACTTCTTTTATTTGAATTTGGGATTCAATATTTGCATTTGTTTTGGCTGCAAATGAAACTGAAAATGAACTATAAAGTCCGGATAATTTTGGATCTACTTCAATGATTGTTTTTTCCCAAATATCAGAAGTTTCGCCAATCGTAAGTACAGCCCCCTGATCGCTATTTGAATCAGCACTAATAAGTTGTATGTTATTTATTGCGTTTCCTACATCTGAATTTGGAAAAATCAATTCAACAGAAGTAAGTTTTTGGGATTGCCCGTTTAATGTTTTTTGAATATTAATAAAAGCAACCTCGTTGATTTCCTTTTGTATAAACACCGGCACATTTCTAATTTGAACCTGAACCTCTGGCGGCAGCAAAGCGATTTCATTGTTTCCGTGACTTTTAGTACAACTACCAAAAGCAATTATTTGGATGAAAAATAGTGTTACAACGATCAGTCTTCTCATAATTATTTAATTAATTCATTTATCAGTTTTTGGTAAGGAGAGTTGTAAGATACAACTCTCCTTTTTCTCTAACCAAACTAAATCTATGTAAAAATTACAGTTTAATAACCTTCTGTCTGTATTAATTCCGAATCGTTTGCCAACATGCTCTCAGAAATAGAGTAATATATTTTATAAGCTTCTGAAACATCAAGTGAAGCAACTTCATCAAAAACATAAGTGTCACCGGCCCGAACGAGGTCCCACCATCTTTTTCCTTCTCCAATAAATTCTTTATACCTCTCGTCGAGAATTGCTTTTGCATTCAGGTCCTTGGAACTGTTAGAGTATTCATGTCCTGCGAAATTCTCGCCATAAGCGCGAGATCTTACTGCATTAATTTCGGATGAAGGATCTTCTCCCATATTATTTTTTGCCTCAGCCAGTAAGAGCAACACATCGGCATAGCGATAAACGGGAACGTTATTATAACTCCAGCGAGTTCCATCGTCACCAATCACTCCAAGGAATTTATTCAGGATAGCTCCCTGATAATTGGGATCTCCCGCCTGAAAGGGTACATGAACATTGCCGTCGTCGTATATACGAATAAAGGTACTACGACGTTGGTCCATATTATCATCCATAAGCAGAAGTGTTTTTTCTGAAGCGCCATAACGGCTTAATCCATTTACAACAAAACCACTCATTGACGAACCGTTTTCATCATACAATGGAGCCAAATCCACAGCCCTTGTTGTAAAGTAAGTTCCGTAAAAATTACTTGCCTGATCTTTCTGATAATCAATTGTAAAAATAAACTCATTATTACTTTCATTTCCTTGTCCCCAAAGGTTATTGTAATCCGCAAGTTCAAAACCAGTAATTTGCTGAAGTGCCGATTTTGCTTCATTAAAATCGCTGTTTCCGCCACCAAGCACTTTCCCCGACCAGATATATGCATCACCTTTTAAGGCCAGAGTTGCTGCTTTCGACCAGTAAATCTGTTTACCCAACCAGAGGCTGTTGTCACTTCCAAAATATTCCAACGATTTGGCAATGTCACTTTTAATTTGCGCCATTACTTCACTTTTAGGTGAACGTGGTCTTTTAAGTGCTTCCAGATCCACCTCCAATAGCGGTTCTGTAGCAATCGGAACATCACCCCATGCTTTTAACATTGTATAATACACATAGGCACGTACACCATACATTTGCCCTAGCATGTGATTTAGATCTTGTTCTTCTGCAAATTGAACTTCCGGTGCATTTTTAATAAAGTCGTTGACATAATGCAACAATCCGTAAAAATTAGCCCAGTTGCCAAAATACACCAATGATGTACTTATATTATTGGCAATCAGATCAAGGTCGGCAGGAGAATTTGCAAAAGTATTTCCTCCCCACAGATCAGAGCGTACTTCTCCCATTTGCCAGATTGTATAGGTATAATTACGGAAACTTGCATAAATACCAACTTGTGCCGCTTTGGCTGCTTCTTCAGTATCCCAAAACCCGTTATAGGTTAAATCACTGTCCGGTTTCATATCCAATTCGCATGATCCCAGAACTAATATACTGATTAGTACAAAAATATATTTCTTCATAATTTATTGCTGTTTAAAAAGTTACGTTTAAACCAAGAGTATAGGTTCGTGGAAGTGGAAATCTTCCTGAATCGATACCCGAAGATGATTCTTCAGGGGTACTACCTGAGAATCCATTAAAGTAAGCCAGGTTGGAGCCGGTTACGTATAGCCTCATGCCCTTGAAAATATTGTTGGCAATTTTGCCCTCCAAATCGTAGCTCAGTGTTACCTCACGTAAAGCCAGGTAATCACCTTTTTCCCACATGCGCGAACTACTGCTTGCCATCGATCCCTGGTCTCCTCCGGCAGCAAGGTGGTTTCTCTGACGGTCAACCAGCGTAAAGATTGGCACATCGGCGGTTGGATTCTCCGCCGTCCACGAATCGGCGATTTCAATTGGTCCATTCTGGTTACCCTGTGTCTGAGCAATACCTTTCACCCGGCGTCCATTAATAATATAGTGACCTACTGCGAAGTCGGATTTTACAAATAAACTGAAGTTTTTGTATTTGAAATCAGACGTTAAACCACCTGTAAACTTAGGTGTTCTCCTGCCAATTACAACACGGTCGAGGTAGTTAATTATATTGTCACCATTTAAATCTTTCCAGCGTGTATCGCCCAGAAAACGCACATCCTTCTTAGTTGCAAAGTCAACAACCCTACCTGCATCTGCATCAATTTCAGCCTGAGTATGATAAACCCCGTCAAAAACATAAGCGGTAATTACATCTAATCCTACTCTTTCGCCTTCCTGCAGCCCGCCAACGTATTTTGTTCCATCTGTTGCAGGATCATAGATTTCAGTACCTCCCTGTCGTTTCTTTTCAACACCGTTTTCCGGAAGTGATTTCGCATAATTTTTTACCGAATAGTAAGTGAGGCCAACATTCCAGTTAAAGTCGTTGGTTTTTATTACATCGGCATTAACCTGTAATTCCAAACCACGATTTTGCAACGTTCCGTTGTTGGTAGTAATTGAAGAAAAGCCTGTCCATAATGGTAATGTTAAACCAGCAAGCTTATCTTTCACGTCTCGGATAAAATAGTCGGCAATTAAAGTTACCCGATCATTATAGAATCCAACATCCAACCCCATATTGAAAGTAGTTGAACGTTCCCATTTCAGGTCGAGTAATGGAAGTTGCGTATTTGCATATCCCGACTGGGTGTCGAAAATTGCTGTTTTGGCATAAGTACCAAATACGCCAAAGTTGCTCAGAACTTCAAGGTTACCGTTCACACCATAGCTCAGTCGGGGCTTAATTTTGCTAATCGTTGATTTTAGCTTGGAATTGGTAAAGAATTTTTCGTTATGAATGTTCCAACCTGTTGAAACACCCGGGAAAAATCCGTATTTATTATTTCCTAAACGGGAAGATCCATCATAACGGAAAGTCAATCCCAGCAAATATTTATAATTAAAGTCGTAGTTGACCTGCCCAAATAACGAAGCAATTTCGTAGCCCGTGTTATAAGAATAAGGAACTCCGCTTGCTTCTGAACCTACATTCATGGTATAAATCAGATCAGTAGGAGAAAGGCGGGTTGCCGCATTAAACGTAAAATAGTTCTCTGTAAAATATTCTGTCCCCAACAATGCGTTTACATTGTGTTCTCCTACAGATTTCTTATAGTTTAACATTGCAGTTATCTGTTCGCGTAACGTTCGGGTATAAGAAGCAGCAGACTCTCTTCCGGTTCTCAAAGATCCTGAATTCAGATAAGCTTTGTTAAAAGATTCATTGGTGTTATTTATTGAAAAATGGCTTCCTCTAACGGTTAGATTAAAGTCGTTAAGAAAGCTATAATCAAACTGAACAGAACCTGTAAATCTTTCTTCAAGATTTGATCTAACAAATTTATCCCGGTAATACAACGGATTCCCGAATCCCAGATAAGTACCAGGTTGGTATTCATTTGACAAACTACCATCAGTATTGTTGTTATAAATCCTTGAAGTGGGCGCTAAACCGGCAGTTCGTTGAAACAGGTTATATTCTGAATCATAAGGTAAATTTACACTTGAATGTGCAAAAATCATATTAGAGCTTACCTTCAAATTCTCGGTAATTTTATACGATCCGTTAAATGTACCCGAAAGACGTGTAAAACCAGAACCAAAAACAAGGCCGTTATCATCCATGTACCCCAAACCAAGATAATAGGTTCCTTTCTCGTTTCCTCCATCAAAAGACAGGCTGTAATCCTGTGAATAGCTATCCTGGTAGAAAAGCTCATTCATCTGGTTTTCCTGGAAAATCAAAGTAGTACCCGGATTAATCGGGTCTTCGATTGTCTGCCAGCCTTCGTAATTCAGCAAGTATTTATTTTCATCCGTAAGCACCATAGTCGTATAAATCGAATTGGTAGCATTATTTCCGGTTGCCGCAGCATGTCCTCCTGTTAGAAATACATCGAGCCAAGGATACCCCATTACATCCTGAGCTCCGCGAACAGCAAGTCGGTTAAATTTCACATAGTCAGCTGCCCCAAGGTACTCCATCGGATCCTTACGACGCTGGTTAGAAGTAAATTTTGCTTTAAATGATACATTCGATTTACCAACTTTACCTTTTTTTGTTGTAACCAGAATCACTCCGTTAGCAGCCCTGGCACCATAAATAGCAGTTGAGGCAGCATCCTTTAATACTTCCATTGATTCAATATCGTCCGAATTCAATGCATAAAAAGAACTTGGTACTCCATCAACAAGAATCAAAGGAGAACCTGTTCCTGAGAAACTGGTACCTCCGCGAACTACCATCGATGGTGTGGTTCCCGGCTGCCCTGTAGTTTGAGTAACTTTCAAACCAGCAATGGTTCCCTGCAATGCTGTTGCTGCATTAGAACGAGGAACACTTTCCAATACTTTTGTATCGAGTTTTGAGATTGATGTAGTCATCTCTGCTCTCGATTGAGTAGTATAACCTGTTATTACGACTTCATCTAATGCTGTTGTTTCGGTTTCCATAACTACATTCAAAAACTGAGATGCAACAACCTGAATTCTTTGTGATTTAAATCCAATCATTGAGAACTCCAACTCTGATTTGTCTACTGAAGGAATCTCAATAGCAAATTCTCCATCGATATTTGTTGAAACACCGGTAGTAGTGCCAACAATAATAACATTAACACCGGGTAAAGGTAGGTTTTGCGAAGCATCAACAACCTTCCCCTGTATTACATCCTGCGCCATGCTACTTACCACTCCCATAAAAAGAAGGAAGAGTAAAACAATGGCCTTTTTAGTTAGAACTTTTTTCATAAATTTGAATTTTTATTGTTTTATGTATGACATAATGCAGACAAATATAGAGATTAGTTTTTTATTTCAAAAGGTTTTTTAAAATTTGTACATTTTTAAAATGTTTAGCTTAAATAAATTATGACAACACATAACCTGATAAATCAATTATCGACAGTAGATAACAGCAGCCTGGTTGATAAAGTAGAAATGCAGTTATTAGAAATCTTTATTAACCGGGGCTTAAAAACCGGAGATAAAATACCTAAAGAACTGGAACTGGCCAGTGCTATGGGAGTTAGCCGCACAGTAATTCGGGAATCTCTTACCAGGCTGAAAGCCATGGGCCTTGTGGATTCGGTAAAACACAAGGGAACAGTTCTTACCAGCCCAAACCTGGCACAGATTCTTCAGAAATCTATGATTCCTAAAGTACTTGATGACGAAACATTAAAAAACATTTTCGAAATACGTCTTATTCTTGAAATTGGAATGGCAGACTCCATTTTTAAAAATATTACTGATCAGGATATTCAGGAACTTGAAGAGATCATAAACTCTGAACCTGAAGCAACAGGAGATGTACTGTTTGATATTGATCATGAGATTAAATTTCATGGTAAACTGTATGAAATTACACACAACTATACTTTAATGAGTTTTCAAACAATACTGTTGCCAGTTTTTAATTTTGTTTATGACAGTGGTTTAATAAACCGGCCAATTAAAAAGAAGAAATATGTTTCTCATCAGGAATTGGTGGAAATTCTAAAAAATGGAAATCCTAAAAAATTTAGGGAAGGTATGCGTAAACATTTGGATAATCACTTTAACAGACTGCTTGAGTAGTTTCTTCTTGTATCTTTAAATAATACCCGATAAAATCAATACTACTCTGAGTTTCCTTTCAAAATCTTTCAGCTTAAACAACAACAATAAATCATTTAAATAGAGGGTCTTCCCGGAATTTCGGTAAAACCCTCTATTTTCTTATAACTATTGTTGTAATTGTTTATTACAAAATCAATATTCACGTTCGATTCTCATTGTCCAAAAATAAAAAAAATTGAAAGTTTTGAATTTACCCCGACAAAGAGTTAAGCTTACAGAATCTTTTCAACTATCGTTTTTTATGCTTTATTTTGTTGCTCTCAATGTCAACTGAAAAAATATATGATATTAAGAAACTCCTCTCAGGTGATGAAGAAGCATGGATCGACCTGTTCAAGGAGCACTATGTGAGTTTGTGTGCCTACTCAAGGCGATATGTTGGCCGTAAAGACATTGCTGAGGAGATTGTGTCTGAAACTTTTTTCAAAATCTGGGAGAATAAGAAAACAATTGACATTAGTACTTCGCTAAAATCTTACCTTTTTCAGGCAGTTGCAAATAATTCGTTGTATCATTTGCGAAAACTAAAACGCGAAGAAAAACTAGCTGACTATTTTTCAGAGACCGAAAACATAAATATCGGGTTCACTGAAACTGCAGAAAATATTACAGAGCAAAGCTTACTCATGCAGGAACTAAATACCCGAATTGAAGATGCCATAAATCAACTTCCTCCGCAGCAACAAACAGCATTCCGCTTAAAACGCTTCGAAGGAAAAAAAAACAAGGAAATTGCATTGGAAATGGGTATTGCAGTAAAAACCGTTGAAATGCACCTTTCCAAAGCCATGACTTCCATGCGAGAGAATCTAAAAGATTACCTCCCTGCCTTCCTCCTTTTTATCCTTCTTAAATTAAATTAAAAAAAAACAGATTTCCATACAGGGTTTTTTAACTTCAATGCATCATAGTACTGCAAGCAGAATATTATGCACGAAAAAAACACAATACATACGACAATAATCCGATTGTTCAGCGGTGAAGCCACTCCCGATGAGAAAAGTAAAGTTGGAGCCTGGCTAAAGCAATCAGACAACAACCGGAAATTATATGCCGACCTTCAGGAAATATGGCTGGCTACAGGAGTCCCGGGGAATAGGGACAATTACAACACAGAAGTTGCTGTAAAAGTCTTTAAAGAAAGAATACAAAATACTGGAAATAAAGGTAAAGTGTTCCGATTGAAAGAGATTTTAAAATACGCTGCAATCGTTGTTTTACTGGTATCATTGCCGATAGTGTACTACTTTGGCAAAACAAACTCAAATTTTAATGAAACCTATACCACTATCACCTGTGCATTTGGCGATAAATCAACTATTACATTACCCGATGGTTCTTTTGTACATCTAAACTCGGGTAGTAAACTTATTTTCAACAACAATTTTCATAGTGAAGCCCGAATGGTTTCGTTGGAAGGTGAAGCTTATTTTTCAGTGAAGAAAAACAAGAATATTCCTTTTAAGGTAAAGGCGTCTGATATTGAAATTGAAGTTTTAGGTACGGAGTTTAACTTAAAGGCTTATCCCGACGAAAATACTATCTCTACTACTTTGGCAGAAGGAAGTGTTCAGATAAAAAGTAAATCTCAGCAAGCCTTAATGGAACCGGGTCAGAAAATAGTTTACAACCGGGTTGATAATGAAATGAAGCTGTTCGAATTAAAAGATATTACTCCTGAAACAGAATGGAAAGAGGGGCGCCTGGTATTTAGAAATGAATCGCTGGAAGAGTTGGAATTGAAGTTGGAGCGATGGTTTGATGTAGATATTGAATTTGCCGACGAACTGGTAAAAAAGAGAAAATTTACCGGAATATTGGAACGGGAAAGCATTCTGGAAGCCATCACCTATTTTAGTTTTTCAAAACATGTAGGCTATAAAATTAAAGACAACGAAATAACTTTTTATTCAAAATAACTAAGAATTGAAATAACTTATGAATTAAAAAACAGTACAAAAAAGAGGAAGTGTTCCCGCACCTCCCCTTCTATTAGTATTAAACCGAAGTTTAACATTAAAATCATTCAAATTTATGAAATTAAAACCAATTCTTCGGCCCTTTAGTGGGCATGAAGCCAAAAAGTATGTAAGAATTATGAAATTAACGTGGTTTCTTATTCTCGCCTTAACACTGCAAACCAGCGCAAGTCTTTGGTCGCAAAATACCAAAATGAATGTCTACCTAAAAAACACAACATTGCTGGAACTCTTTACTCAAATAGAAAAAAATAGTCAATACCGCTTTTTTTACAGCAACGACGAGATAGATGTTACACAACGTGTTACCGTTAAAGCAAACGATGAAGTAATTGGAGATATCCTGTCCGAGGCATTCAAAGAACTTCCTTACTCTTTTAAAGAATTAAGGAATAATATGATTCTTGTAGAAACAAAAACGGGAGAAAAAGCAATTGGCCAGCAACAGAAATCAGTTTCCGGAAAAGTAACCGATATAACCGGAGAGCCACTCCCTGGCGTAACCATACTTGTTAAAGGTACTACAAACGGTACCGTAACAAATATCGATGGTAATTATGCCATTCCAAATACATCGGAAAATACAACTTTAGTATTTTCTTTTGTTGGTATGATTGCACAGGAAATTGTGGTTGGCTCGCAAACTTCAATTGATGTTGTTTTAAAAACTGATGCCATCGGAATTGAGGATGTGGTAGTAGTAGGTTACGGTACACAGAAAAAAGTAAACCTGACCGGTGCTGTTGGTATTGCAAAAGGTGAGGTTCTGGAGAACAGGCCAATTACAAACGCGTTAGAAGGTTTGCAGGGAACTGTTGCCGGTTTAAACATTACAAACGCAAATGGTGAGCCGGGTAGCAATCCAAAAATCAATATTCGTGGAGCAACATCAATTAACGGTGGTAGCCCGCTAGTATTGGTAGATGGAATTGAAATGAACCTGAACCATATTAATCCAAACGATATTGAGAGTGTTTCTGTATTGAAAGATGCAGCATCTGCGGCCATGTACGGAGCAAGGGCTGCTTATGGTGTTATTCTCGTAACTACTAAAAGTGGGCACCTCAATCAAAAAGTAAAAGTGGAGTATAGCAACAACTTCTATGCTGCTCAACCAACAATTTTGGCAGAAAAATCAAATTCTTTAAAATTTGCTCTTTATGCCAATGAGATGAGACGTAACCGTGGTGCTGCTGATGCAATTCTGCCTGAAGAATTTGACTTTATTAAACAACGTATAAACGGTGAAATAAATACGGATTGGACTCCTAAGAGTGATGGTTCCGGGGTATACTGGGCAACCGGTAATACCAACTGGTCCGACTTGGTTTACGACAAAGCAGCTCCGGGACAAAACCATAATGTTTCAGTTTCAGGAGGTAGTGATAAAATAAGTTACCGCTTGTCAGCCGGGTACATCGACTACGATGGTGTTGTGAAGATTGGCAACGACAAATACAAGCAGTTTAATACCAATTTAAGAATGGATGCAAAATTGACCGAATGGGCAAAATTTAACTTCCTGGTAAATATGATAAATTCACACAGGGATCTGGCCCTTCGTCCATCAGGAAGTTTTGGTCCATCTATCCACCATATGATTTGGAGGGCGCGTCCAACATGGTCGCCTTATTTTGAAGATCCGGCAACAGGAGATCAACTTCCTGTTTTCGTTCGCTTAAATCCAGTGGGAACTTTGGAGCAAAGTGGAAGAAGCATCACAAACGGACTGAACACCAGATACAAAGGAGGGGTTGAATTAAAATTCGGTGATATAAAAGTAATTTCAAACTTCATTTATAATCCTTCAACTACCGAGTTGGTACAAAACAACAAAAAGATATACCAGGTAATACCTTGGGTTACCGATGGAAGACAATATTTGCATCCGGACGGAAGTACCCGTTCTTCAATAGAAAAACAATATTCTATTGGTCGATTTTATGGATTTGATGCCTATGCCAACTACGAAAAAACATTTAATGGAAAACATCATGTAAAAGCCATGGTTGGTTTCGATCAACGCTGGTCAATATCAAAAGCAGTAAACGGCTTTCGATACGACCTTATCACTGAAGATATTCACGCACTTAACACGGCAACTGATGAAGACGGAATACAGTTAACCGATGCATTCAACGAATGGTCACTGCGTAGTGGTTTCTTCAGAGTTAATTATTCGTATATGGACAGATACTTGTTGGAAGTGAATGGACGTTATGATGGTTCATCGCGCTTCATTAATAAAGATCGTTTTGGTTTCTTCCCATCAGTTTCTGCTGGCTGGCGTCTTTCTGAAGAGCAATTTATGCAAGATATTTCCTGGCTGGATAACTTAAAACTACGTGCTTCGTATGGTAGTTTAGGTAACCAAAATGTTTCAGGCTTATATCCTTCAGCCAATTATGGTACTTCGCAGCAGGTTGGCTTAATTATTAACGGTATCCGCCCGATGGGTGTTACTCCGGCTGTTCCACTTGGAGATGAGCGTACCTGGGAAATAGTAACTACCGCTAACTTTGGAGTGGATGCAATCTTATTTCGAGGATTGGATTTCTCTTTCGACAAGTTTACCCGAACAACTAAAAATATGCTGGTATCAGGTGCTGCCTTGCCTGCTGTTTATGGAGCAACGGCTCCGCAGGAAAATAATGCCGACCTTGAAGTAAAAGGATGGGAAATGGCATTGCGTTGGACCAGTAAAATTGGCAAGGTTGGATATTATGCCGGCTTCTCTGTTTCCGACTGGAAAGGTACCATTACAAAATACGATAATCCCACAAAAACCTTTAGCAAAGCTTATTACGAAGGACAGGATATTGGAGAAATCTGGGGATATGAAACAGTTGGGCTTTTACAGACAGAGGAAGATGTTACTGCATACACTGAAAGCATAGATATATCTGCAGTATTAGCAGGTAAATCAATTGGCTCTGGTGATGTTCAATATGCTGATCTCAACGGTGATGACAAGCTTGACCGTGGAGAAAATACAGTAGATAATCCGGGCGATCGTAAGATTATTGGTAACAATACTCCTCGCTATGCTTATAATATAAATGCCGGAATCGACTGGAAAGGGATTGACTTCAGCGTATTCTTCCAGGGAATTGGGAAAAGGGATTACTGGCTCGACGGACCTATTATGTTTGGTGGCGAAGGTGGTTATGGAAACATGATCATAACCGATTATTTATGGGATAATTTATGGAGCGATGGTTCTAATCCGGACATGCCTGAAAACAGGGATGGTTATTATTTCAGGCCGTCAGAAGGTAGTGGTCTAGGAACTATGAACTATAATACTCAGGTTCAAACCCGCTATTTGCAGAATGCTTCTTATTTACGCCTTAAAAACATAACCTTGGGATACACCCTGCCTGCTTCAATCACAAAAAAAGTGAAAGTTTCTCGATGCAGATTATATATATCTGGAGAGAACCTGCTCACGTTCACAAACCTGAATCCGAATTTCGATCCGGAAGTATTAGTTCCAAATGAATCAGGACAAGGATCTGTCGGTAGTAGTAGTACCTCTACCGATGGTCAAATGGGTAAAGCCTATCCATTAACCAAAAGGATTTCTGTAGGTATGAACATTACATTTTAATAACGCATTTAAATGATTGAATTATGAATAAGAAACTAATATATTATTTTACCCTTATTGCTGTTGTATTATTCAGCAGCTGTAACGATGAATTCCTGGACAGGTATGACCATACTGCCATCAACGAAGATAGTTATTGGAATTCAGCGTCAGATCTTGAACTATATAACAATAATTTGTATGCAAGCTATTTCACCAGTGCTAAAGGTTTTGGTGGAGGAGCCAGTTGGGGAATATTAATGGAAGACAATTACAGTGATAATTCAATGGTGCGCAGCCCCAATACATTACGTTTGGGCACCCATACCTATACTGATCCCGTTAAATCAAACTGGAATTGGACTTTGATTAGAAACGTAAATATCTTTTTAGAGAATTACCAAAAAGCTAACGAGGATGAAGAGACACTTAATCACTATGCAGCAGAGGCACGCCTGTTAAGAGCGCTTGACTACTACGATAAGGTGAAGTTATATGGTGACTTGCCATTGGTTGACCGGGTTTTCTCTGAAACCGATGAAGCTATTTATGAAGCACAAAGCCCAAGAGATGAAATCGTTGATTTTATCATGGCAGATCTCGATTATGCGGTGCAATGGATGAACGAAAGTTCTGTACGCAACCGTTTTAATAAAACGATTGCGCAGTCTTACAAAGCACGAATTTGCCTGCACGAAGGTACTTTCAGGAAGTATCATGGACTGGGAGGCGAGAGTTCTTTCCTTCAGGCGGCTGCAGAAGCAGCAGAGGCAGTAATCAATAGTGGTAATTATATTATTGATGCAACTACATCCTATGGTTCTTTGTTCCAGAATCTTGATCTGGCTGGAAACAAAGAGGTGATCATGTACAAAGATTATGATGTAGATTTGGGTATTAAGAACAATATTAGAATGAATGCGTTGAACTCTGACAATGTGAATGGGGCTAGTGCCTCCGGAACCAAGAGTTTAATAGAGGACTATCTTTGTAATGATGGATTACCTATCACCGAAAGTCCGCTTTACCAAGGCGATGGAAGCATGGCTGATGTTTTTGCCAATCGTGATGAGCGCTTAAAAGGTACATTTGGTAAACAAAACGATCTTTTCCTTGATTCTATACTTTATCTATCAGCACATGAAGATGCAAGTAACAATTCAAGTAGTCCTTCCGGTTATCAGTTGGTTAAATTCTTCAATGAGGAAAATGATTATACTCCCTGGGGAGGGGGATTTATTGATGCACCAATTTTCAGATATGCAGAAGTGTTGCTAATTTATGCTGAAGCCAAAGTTGAAACAGGAGGGATCACTCAGCCTGAACTCGATAAATCGATAAATCTTTTACGAGCAAAAGCAAAAGTAGCACCTATGACAGCTGCTAAGGCAAACATTGACGAAATAAGAAGGGAGAGACGTGTTGAGTTGGCTTTTGAAGGTTTCCGTTACGATGATTTGATGCGTTGGAAGCAAGGCAGTAAACTGGCAGAACCTGTTCTGGGAGCCAAGTTTAACAGTAGCGACTTCCCCGGCACCTATACCGAAGGAGTCAACAATTTCCATTTAAATACTGATGGTTACATTATGTCGAACGAAATTTATGTATTCGATGAAAGTAAACACTACTATTTCCCGGTTCCTTTCAATGAATTATCATTAAATCCTAATTTGAAACAAACTCTGGGATGGCCACGAGGAGAATAATTTGGAATATTTTATCTCATTAAAATATTTCACATAGATTTAGTTTAATTAATAAAAGAGGGGGCAAATTGCCCCCTCTTTGTAACGATGTCCCTGTACATTTGAAGAATAGCAATTGAACCAGCTGATTTTAAACATATTTTTAAAAGCATATTGAAACAAAGATTATTTTAATATCGATTTTATACATCATGGTTCTATTTTTGTGCAAAGAAGAAAACAAAATATGGAGGAGAAAGACCAACTAAGGATCAATTTTAAGGGAAACAAATCACTTGATAATTCCTATTGGAAATGAGTAGTAAATTATTATCATCGTTAAAACATAAATAATCATGAATAGAAAACAACACCTGTTTCTAGCCGTAGTAGTTTGTATGATAACCTTATGGTCTTGTAAAGATTCCAGTTATTACTACCAGGCACAAGCCGTTGATTTAACGGTATCACCCGAGGGAGAAACATTCAGCATAACCGGCGCATCAGCACTTCAACTACCGGACACATTTGTCTGGGGAGGCAGCCCAATTAAAATAGAAGATAAATATTATCTGTTTTTCTCGGCCTGGGAGTCAGGCAAAGAAATCCCCAAATTTTCAGACAGCTGGGTGCTCTACTCAAAGATTGGGGTGGCAGTTTCTGATCAACCGGATCGAAATTTTAAGAAACTGGATATATTTCTAAAAGGAAAAAACCACAAAGGAGATTCTACGGCCTGGGATGCCCAGAGTGCTCACAATCCGCTTATTAAAAAATTCAATAATAAATACTATCTCTACTATGTTAGTAGTGTCGATCCGGGGAAACAACCACAAGGATCACCAGGAGCCGAACTCTCGAAACGTAACCGCGTGCAGCAAAATCAAAAAATCGGAGTGGTTGTATTCAATTCGATCGAGGAATTGCTGGCCGGTAACTATACCCGAAGTGAGCAACCCTTACTGTCGCCCCGCTCCCGTGTAAAAAAAGATAATGTCGTAAATCCTTCCCCTCCTGGTACAAAAGCACAACCCGATAACCTCATAGTTGTAAATCCTGCAGTTGTTTATCGCCCAACAGATGGTAAATACCTCTTGTTTTTTAAAGGAAATATGTACGATCCGCATTGGCGTGGAGTGCATGGAGTAGCCATTGGCGATTCACCAGCAGGTCCATTCACCACCACCAACCATTTTGTTTTCGACATTGATGATGGTAGCGGAGAAAAAGTATCGGCAGAGGACCCTTATGTGTGGTACCATAGAAAGGACGAATGTTTCTATGCAGTAGTAAAAGATTTTACCGGAAAGCTGACCAAAAGTGAACCCGGATTGGCCATGCTTCGTTCCGAAGATGGTATCGACTGGAAGTTGGCAGAACAGCCTCTATTTATGAAAAAGGAATTAATTCTGAAAAATGGGACTACTTTAAAAGTTGACCGACTGGAACGCCCGCAACTACTTATAAATGAAAACGGTGAACCAGAGGTATTATATGCTGCCTGTTCTATTGATCCATGCAACCAAAAACAGGATGGAGGAACATTTAATGTTCATATACCTTTAAAACTACGTTTAATTAAAAATGATAAGTAACTTTGAAGCATTAAATTCAGAATGGGTTTCCCTTGAACAAAGAGGGAAATAAGGGAGCCTTTTCTTTTTATGAACGTTAAATTGAATAGGATGAGATTAGGTAAGATTTGGATTTATAGTGTATTAATGTTTTTTTTAATTGGTGTGTCATGTACAACTTCAAATAAGACGGAAACTCCTCAAAAACCCAATGTGGTTCTGTTTTATCTTGATGATAGCGGATACGGAGATTATGCACACAACGGAAATCCCGTTATAAAAACACCCAATATTACAAAGTTAAAAGAAGGAGGCGTTAATTTTACGCAGTTTTATGTTACGTCTCCGGCATGTTCTGCGTCGCGTTATTCGTTGATGACCGGCCGGTATCCAGGCCGTTCAGGACTAGGATCCTGGGTAATTGGCCCCAATTCAGGAAGACATATTCATGAGAATGAGATCACACTTGCTGAAGGATTAAAATCCGTCGGGTATAAAACCGGGATTTTTGGTAAATGGCATTTGGGATCTCCAAACGGAAACAACCAGTTTTCTGAAAAAACCTTGCCACTGGCACACGGATTTGATGAATGGATTGGAACAAACGTATCGCATGATTACGACAATGCCATGTTATTAAAAAGTGATCCTGAAGGTAAAAATCCAATTTCCGGGTATGATTTAATTGCAAAAGATTTGCCATATGATACACTTGCATCCGAGTCCCTAACGGGAGTATGCACAAAAGCGGCCATTGATTTTATTAAACGAAATAAAGAGAATCCGTTTTTTGCCTATATTCCTTATAATATGCCTCATTTAGGCCTCTTTGTGAGCGACAAATATAAAGGTACATCGCGCAATGGCTTTCTGGGAGATGTAATGGAGGAAGTTGACGCAGCAATTGGTGAGGTTTGCCAGACATTGGAAGATGTTGGTGTAAAGGAGAATACAATTGTTATTTTTTCATCAGACAACGGCCCCTGGATCGTCTTTAGTAACAGGTCGGAGACTAAATATGGCGATACACGTTTACAGGTGGGGTATGCCACCCCATTTCGCGATGGAAAAGGTTCAACATGGGAAGGAGGTCACCGAGTGGCAGGTATTATTAACTGGCCAGCAAAGATTAAAGGAAACCGAAACGAACAAACTCCGGTAAGTACTTTAGATATATTGCCAACAATATTTGGAATTGCCGGAGTTGAAATGCCAACAGACAGAACCATTGACGGGCGCGATATTCGTTCCTTATTAATGCCTGAGGAATATAAAAATAAACCCGATGAATTTAAGTTTTTCTATTCTTATTCTGATAACCAGCCTTCAGCAATTCGGAAAGGTTCCTGGAAATTGCATGTTCGAATAGGTTCTCAAACGCAAAACAACTACGGTTTTTCGGCCTCCAGAGAAACACCATTGTTGTTTCAGGTAGAAAAAGATCTGGGAGAAAGAATTGATGTTGCCACTCAACAACCGGCAAAAGTTTCTGAGATGCTATCAGAATTAGAAAGGTTTGAGCAACAAATGGAAAAAGAAGGGTCATTTTGGGATAAATAAGGAATGTCAGGCTTTTCTGATATTTGGAAAAAATAGTTTAAAACCTGAGCAACCACAATAACTGTGTAGCTTAGTTCAGTTTAGTTAGATGGGTATCTTTCTCGTGAAGGGTGCCCGTTTTTATATCTTATCGCATGATATATTAGACATGTGCTTTAAACAGAATACTTCTGCTGAAAATATGAAACTATAATGTTAAATGATTCAATTGGCCACAGACACCTATTAAAAATATTAGAAAGATACCTACTGTTTATTTTTCATTTTATTGAACAGTATTTCATAAAATGCGCAAGAAAGACACTTTCATTTTCCGAATTTTACTTTTCTTATAAAATTACTTTTAAACCATTAAAGCAAACATAATATTGCAATTTCCATTCGTTAATATCACATAGTCATTTCATTTTCGGAGTATGCATTATTCTTTGTTTAATCAAATATTAAATCATACTTTAGAGCCTTTCAAAATTTTAGGCTGCCTGGTGTAAGTGTGATAGGAAATGAAAGAAATTACTGAATTTATGCGAAAGAGAGACATTATCTCATTCGAAAAAATATTCCGACTTTACTCCCCCCGTTTAAGAAAATACGCCTTACATTTCCTACAAGACAAAGAAGAAGCTAATGACTTAATACAAGATGTTTTTATTCAGTTTTGGATACAAAAAGAAAGTTTAGATGCTGAAAAAAACGTGGAATCTTTTTTATTCACCCTTCTGAAAAACAAATGTCTTAATTCCTTAAAAAAATCTGTTGTAGAAGAAAAATATATCAAACGACAAACATATCTTGAAACAGAGAAACTATATCACCTAAGTTTTAATTCGCAGCACGATTTTGTAAATATGGAAGACCTGTTAAAAAAAGAACTAAACAAAGCGATGACTGCAATGCCTGAACGTTGCCGAACAGCATTTCAGTTGAAGTGGCTTGAAGGTAAAAAACAACGTGAGATTGCTGACATCATGAACATTTCTATGACCATGGTAAACAAACACCTTGCGAAAGGAATGGAAATTGCCCGAAAGTTTATAAAACCGGAGTTGTTAGTGCTGCTTGTCATATCCCACTAACCTGGTTTAATAAAATATAATTACAACATCTCCCCGACAAAAACAAAATATCTTTTTTTTCAAAAACAGGGTTTATAAAAATACATTTTGATTGTATCCCTAATATATCATCAAAATTGTATCATGAAAAAAAGGGATCACATACCTACAAATTTAATTCAGCAGTTTCTTCTTGGAAACCTTTCAATTTCCGAAGAAAAGGAATTACTCAACTGGATTGAAGAATCCCCGCACCATAAAAAAGTTTTTAGGCAAGAACAACAGAGGCTAACCGAACAAACCATTGAATCAGAAACAGATGTTATTTCCCAACAATGGATACTTATAAAAAAACAAATTACAAACGACACCCTTCGAATTACACCTGACAGAAAACATCGTTTTTATACGCGAACCAAATTTCTAGCCGCTGCAGCAAGCCTTGTTATTGGTATTATAAGTTACATTCTTATTGTCAACAATTTTTATAAATATGAAGATATACAACAAAATATAGTACAAACAAGTGCTGGTGAGAAAACAAACGTTTTCCTTCCTGATGGTTCAATCGTTTACTTAAATTCAGCAACAAAACTTATATATCCCGAAAATTTCTCAGATCGAGCCCGTGAACTTGAATTAATTGGAGAGGCTTTTTTTAAGGTCAGTCATAATCCCGAAAAGCCATTTATTGTACATACAAATAATATTGCAGTTAGGGTTTTAGGTACCGAATTTAACTTAAGAGCTTTTCCTAAAGAAAATACGATAAGTACTACTCTACTAAAAGGTAAAGTACGAATTGAAAAGGAGGAGAATAATAAGATTGTCAGTTTGGGAGATATTAATCCTTCTGAAAAAGCAGATTACTTTATCGATACAAACAAACTGAACATTAAACAAGAAACAAATTTAGAACAATATATTGCCTGGAAGGATGGAAAACTTGTTTTCGAAAATGCCCCTATTGGAGAAGTCGCAAAAAAACTGGAGTTATGGTTTAATGTACAAGTAATTGTAAAAAGTGAAGAACTTAAAAAGGCTCATTTTACCATGACATTTACCAATGAAACAATCGAACAGGTTTTAAAACTACTTGAATTATCATATCCGATTAAATATACGATAAATGAAACAGGAGCAGAAAGTACCCTTAATGCTGATGCTCCAAAGCTTGAAATAACGATAAGAAGTAACAAATAGGCATATAAAATAAAACCCGGGGAAGTGCCCTTAACACTCCCTCGGGAAAGATTAAATGTCAAATAACAATGCAATAAACAATTTCTATTAACTAACATTTAACGAAACAAATGTATGAAAAAATTTCGATCATGTGAGTGGAGTATTTTATACCGAATACCCATATTAAAATTGTTGAGAATTATGAGAATAACAGTCTTTATTCTTCTATGTACTGGTTTTAACTTATTGGCAAAAGGAACATATTCGCAATCAGACCGCATATCCGTAAAATTCGAAGAAACGACTTTGAAAGATGTGTTAAAAGAAATTGAAGAGGCCAGTGGATACTTTTTCCTTTACAACAACGAATTAATAGACGTACAACGCGCAGTTAGTATTGATGTTGAGGGCAGCAATGTCACTGACATTCTCAATCTGCTTTTCGATAAAACTGATGTAAGCTATACAATTCTCGACCGACAAATTGTTTTAACAATAAAACCATCAGATCTTGGTTCAACTAAAAAAGATCAACCACAAAAAAAAGAGTTAATTCGAGGGAAAGTACTCGACTCTGGAGGAGTACCATTACCAGGTGCTACCATTCAGATTAAAGGAACAACTTTGGGAACAGTGACAGATCCTGCCGGATACTATACCATTGCAGCAGACGAGGGACAGGTATTGCTATTCTCTTTTAGTGGTTTTAAACCACAAGAAATAACTGTAGGAAAAAAAACTGCAATTGATGTTATTCTACAAGAAGATATAACAACACTGGAAGAGGCTGTGGTTGTTGGTATGGGAAAACAAAGAAGAGCCAGCGTAATTGGATCAATTTCAACTATTTCTGTTAACGATTTAAAAATTCCTTCGCGTTCACTAACAAATGCACTGTCAGGAAGAATGGCAGGTGCTGTTGTTGTACAACGAAGCGGAGAACCTGGAAATGATAATGCCAGCTTCTGGATCAGGGGAATTTCAACCTTTGGATCAAACCGTTCTCCTCTAATTCTCGTTGACGGGGTTGAACGTAATATGAATGATCTTTCAGTTGAAGAAATTGAATCTATCTCAATTTTAAAAGATGCATCAGCCACAGCAGTATATGGTGTTCGTGCTGCCAATGGAGTAGTTTTGGTTACTACTCGCAAAGGAGTAGCACAAACCACTTCTGTAGAAGTGAAAATGGAATACGGAGTATCTGACCTGCCAAGAATGCCAAAATTTCTCGACGGGCCTAATTATGCCAAACTGTATAACGAGGCTTTAGGTTACGATAATTATTCATCAGAATATATTGAAAACACAGCCAAAGGAGTTGATCCTTACCTTTACCCAAATGTAAACTGGTTCGACGAAACCTTTAAAGATTATTCAAACAATAAACAAACTTCGATTAATATACGGGGAGGAGGCGAAGTAGCAAGGTATTTTGTATCGTTTGGCTATCTGGACGAAGAGGGTAATTTTAAAAGTAACCCGGAAAATGACTATGACTCTAATATTGATCTGAAACGTTATAATTTCAGATCAAACATAGATGTGACCTTATCAAAATCATTAATCATGGATATTGAGGTTGGAGGACACCTTACCGATCTTCATACTCCGGGTATTGGTCAAGGTTATATTTACAGTACTTACTATTCTCCGGCCGAAGAACTCTTCTATCACTCCTATTGGGCAACACCAATCTCCAATCCAGTAAAAGTTCCTATCGGAACAGATGCATCTGGAAATGACATTATGGGTTGGGGAGCACCGTCGCAAATTGGAGAATCGAATCCTGCTGAACGATTAATGGGATCCGGTTATAACACTTCGTTTCAAAATCAAATTATGAGCCAGTTATCTGTAACCCAGGATTTGAATAAATTAATCGATGGGCTTCAGTTAAAACTATCGTATTCATTCGATGCCTATAGCGAAACCTATATTAAACGAAGAAAGAACTCCACTACTTATGCTGTGGAAGGGCGTGATCCGGAAACAAACCAAATTCTTGTGAAAGAAATTCAGGAAGGTCAGGACTTCCTCAATTACTCACGATCTGTTAATTCAAACCGGGCAAAAGAATTTAAAGGACAACTCATTTATGATCGTGTTTTTAATACACATCATCGTGTAGGTGGAATGTTTATGTATTACCAAAGAGATTATATAAATGGTAATGCAGCTTCTTCTATATTAGCTCTTCCCTATCGTAAACAAGGAATTGCCTTCAGAGCAACTTATTCTTTTAAGGATCGTTACCTGGGCGAATTCAATATGGGTTACAATGGCTCGGAAAATTTCCCTCAAGAAAACCGGTTTGGTGTTTTCCCGGCCGTTGCATTAGGTTGGTTAGCATCAAATGAACCTTTTTGGGATTCAATGACCGATAAAATTAACTTATTAAAAGTTAAAGGATCAATGGGACTTGTAGGAGCTGAAGCTCTGCCTAACGGACAACGTTACGGGTATCTTTCGTTATATGGTTCGGGCCTTGGAAATTATGTATTCGGAGAAAACGGCACAACATACTATGGTACCGGAGAAAACAGAATTGGTGTTACTAATCTAACCTGGGAAAAAGGCTTAAAAAAGAATATCGGTATTGAATTAAGAATGTTCGACAATGCAATTTCGCTGGAAGCTGATTATTTCCATGAAAAAAGGACAGATATTTTAGTTCAACGCGCTACAATTCCGGATTATGTAGGTATGATATCTTCACCATTCGCCAATATGGGAGAAATGGTTAACCGAGGTTTCGACGGCACATTAGAGTTTACAAAACGATTTACGGACGGAGGTATTAAACTTTATGGTAACTACACCTATTCCCGCGATAAGATAACAGAAATGGACGAGGCCAAAAAGAATTACGATTACCGAATGAGAACCGGACAAAAGCTAAATCAAAAATTTGGATTGATTTCGTTGGGTTATTTTGAAAGTGAAGAAGATATTGCCAATAGTCCGGTTCAAACATTTGGAGAATACCGCCCGGGAGACATAAAATATAAGGATATTAACGGCGATGGACAAATTACTATCGATGACGAAGTTCCGATTGGATATTCAAATCTCCCGGAAATCGTTTATGGTTTTGGAGTTCAGGTAGATTATAAAGGTTTCGATTTAGGAGTTTTCTTCAGAGGACAAGCAAGAGTATCGTACAACCTAGGAGGCAATTATATCCCATTTAGCCAAGGTGTTGGAAAAGGTAACCTGTTTGAAAAAGCATTGGATCGATGGACCGTTGATAACCCGGATCAAAATGCACAATATCCGCGTTTGTATAACGGCACTTCGTCAAACAACTGGCAAGTATCTACCAAAACCATTTACGACGGTAGCTTTCTTCGTCTGGCAGATATTGAATTCGGGAAATCTTTTGGTAAAGATGTTTTGGAAAAGGTAAAACTAAAAGGACTACGAGTTTACGTTCATGTAAACAACGCGGCAATTTTCTCAAAGTGGAAGATGTGGGATCCTGAAACAGGAGATAATGATGGTTCGAAATACCCATTACAACGCAAAATGAACTTAGGAATTCGTGCTAACTTTTAAAACTAATCATGATGAAAAAGAAACTAATATATACCATAAGTTTATTCTCAATAATAACGCTCTTATTTTATAGTTGCGACTATCTGGATAAACAGCCGGATGATATGAAAACCGATGAAATGATATGGTCATCAAGAAGTGAAACAGAAAGTTATTTATATAATGTATATTCGCAGATTCCGGCAGCCAACCTACACCAAGGCGATCCATGGTTGGGAATCTCTGATGAAATTGATCTTACCTGGAATGTTTACCCAACTTACAGTATCAACCTCGGAAACTGGAATCCATCCACTAATTTTTACGTTAAATGGGGTAGTTATTATCGGGCAATCCGTTCGTCATTTGTATTTGAAAACAACGTAGACAAATGCCCGGAATTAAGTAAAGATCTTAAAGAACAATACAAAGCAGAAGTAAAATTCCTTCGCGGGTTGTATTACTTTTATATCCTTCGTCAATACGGTCCGGCAGTATTATTAACAGAAGTAACAGAAGTTGACGGTGACTGGGATACCTATTCTCGCTCTCCTTTTGACGATTGTGTATCCTATATCGCCCAAATGATGGATGAAGCAGAAGAAAACCTTCCAATGAGTTGGGATAACAATGAAGTATGGCTTGGTAAACCTACAAAAATAGCATGCCGGGCAATAAAAGCAGAAGCACTAATGCTGGCTGCAAGTCCGCAGTGGAACGGAAATAATGAATATGCCAATTTTAAAAATCCGGATGGAACATTACTGGCTGATATCAATTACGATGAAAACAAATGGAAAATTGCGGCACAGGCATGTAAAGCCGTTATCGATATTGCCGATGAAGCAGGTGTGCGTTTATACAAAAACAACGAAAACGGAGACGGTGCAAATTTCAATCCATATAAATCAGTTCGCGATGTTTTGCTAAAAAACTGGAATTGCGAGGTAATTTTCGGACGGGCTCGCTTTGATCAGAATGCCTGGCAAGTACATGCTTCTCCCGGGCCAAACAACCTGGGAGGTGTTGCCCCGACTCAGCGTGTAGTTGATGCATTTTTTATGAAAAATGGTCGTACAATTAATGATCCTAATTCCGGTTATGTAGAAACAGGTTTTGCTTCTGAGGGTGGAGAATACTGGAATCCGGACAACCTAGATACAACAAACGAACGCGTTGAAATGCTTTCTCAAATCAGAGATGGTGAGGCTTGGGGCCACTGGGCCGGCGATTGGAATATGTATGCCAACAGAGAGCCACGTTTTTACGCAAGTATATTGTACAATAAACGAATCATACCACAAGTATCTGCCGATATTTCTAAACGTAATTACTATTCAACAGCCAACCAACAAAATGGCTACGGAAGAGTTGAATTGTATTATGGTGGTGTTTCCCGCAGGTCGGGTTCCTATACATTTTATCCCCGTACCGGATATCTGGCACTCAAAAACAATGATCCGCAGAGTAATATGCGCGATCGGGAATATGCAGGCACCCGTTGCGAAGTTAAACTTCGTTATGCGCAAATTCTGTTGGATTATATTGAGTGTTTAAACGAGTATGATCCGGGTAACAGCGATATTAAAACCTATTGGGATATGATAAGGGAAAGAGCTGGAGTACCGGGTATATTTGAAGTTTATCCTGAAATTAAAGGAAGCAAAGAACAACAAAGAGAATTTATTATTCAAGAACGTCAGGTTGAATTATGTTTCGAAACCGATCGCTATTTTACTACCCGGAGAAGATGGTTGTCTTATACTCCTGATAACGGGGGACCAAATGATCGGAAATATGGCGATGGCGGACGAATGTGGGGAATGAATATAAACGGAGGAAATGCCTCTACAAACCGTTTTACATATACAGGCTTTTACGAACGAATTCCATTTGAAGAAAGGGTTTTCGAGAAAAAGATGTATTTATTTCCAATCCCACAAAAAGAAGTGGATATCAATAGTAATCTGGTACAAAATCCATGGTGGTAACCTGATTTAATATTTAATTACAAAATTTTAAAAGAATGAGAAAATCATATCTATTATATACTTTGCTAATAGTAATATCTCTATTAACATCTTGTGAAAAGGGATTAGATACTATTGAAACAGAAAGCACCATTTACATCCCTTTATCTGATCTTACAAACCAAACTGTCCTGTTAGGAGAATCTACTTTTAAACTGGGAATTTATAATGCCGGAATAAATCAGGTAACTTCTGATATTACAGTAAACCTTAAGGTTGATCAAACTGCTTTTAATGAGTTACAACAAAGTAATTCAGAATATGACCTCCTACCGGAAACCTATTATAATATTGAATCAACGGAAGTTGTCATTGGCAGTCGGGAAGTTAGTCAATCTCTCTCTATCAAATTAAAAGGTATTAATGAATCTTTTACTGGCAAAAACTACGTTTTGCCCATAAGTATTGAAAGTGTTTCTCCTGAAGTAAGCATTCTTGAAGATAAAAAAACAGCATTGTTAAACTTTACAAGATATCGCAACGCATACGAATGTAAATACAAAGCAAACGGATCAGTCACTCCTTCCGGTAATGAAAAATCCAATGTTAAAATTGACGAAGAACAGCCAACAATTAGTGTGTCTGCCAATTCAATTCAGATAAAAGGAGCAGAAACAAACATGCAATTAATTTTAACCGTTGCAGGAGATCAGGTAACAGTAAGTGGTGCACCCGGATCAGAAATGTACGAGATTGCGAATACCCAAGGAAAAACCAGCACCTATACCGGAAGTTTTGATTCTGTTCAACAATCTAATATGGGAACCTTTAAGCTTTACTACACATATCTCAAATTTGGCAAACAAATGAACGTTGAAGTGGAATTAAAATCTTACTTGTAAAACTAACTTTTAAGGGAAAAGAGTTAAATAAAAAAAGAATGGGTTACATAATATTTGTAATCCATTCTTTAAAAATTTATATTTTTAACATAACAAAATCTATAAGATGTATATTAAACGAACATGTATATTAGTTGCCTTATTTTTGTTTTTCGCAATGTCGGGCAAAACACAAGATTATGGCAAAACCACTATTGCGGATCTTGTTCTAATTTATCATGGCGGTGTTCATCGCCCCTTGGAATGGACAAAAGAAGATTTTATACCATACGTGGTACATAAAGACAGCAAAGGAAATAAAAACTGGCTTTTCGACGGATTTCTTTTTCTTGAGTTTAAAGATGGAAAAGGAAGAGATTACGCCCCGGGCTACTCGAAACAGAATGCCCGTAAACCGGAATGGGAATGGTTGCTCGACCGTAACTTTCAAAAAGACAGAGCCTTTTCTGCTTTAGACCAATGCATTTCGGAGCAAGGCGAAGAACTTGCGGCCCCGGCATTTAACCACAAATTAATTGCAGGTATACCTTCTCCAATAAAAAATCAAAAAGACTGGGGAGAGATTAATGGCAAACCTCTCGACTTCTCGAAACAGGAAGATCGTTTGGAGGCAGCCAAATGGTACGTCGACAAATTTATTGCCAGATACAAAAAAGAGGCTTATAAAAACCTCGATCTCGAAGGCCTTTACTGGGTAGATGAAGATGTAAACGGCTGTGCTGATATTCTTATTCCGCTGGGAGACTATATTCGTTCAAAAGGCCTAAAATTTGTCTGGATTCCTTACTGGCATGCACCGGGATATGATGAATGGGAAAAATATAAATTTGATTTTGCCTGGATGCAGCCAAACCACTTTTTCAATAAAAAAATAGAAGATGAGCGAATAGATCAGGCCTGTGCTTTTGCCCAAAACAAAAATATGGGAGTTGAAATGGAGTTTGACAGTCGCGCATTAACCGATAATCCGAATAATATGAGGAGCCGTCTGGTTAGTTATATAGACGGATTTGAAAAAAATAAGGTGTTTTCGGAGGCATCAATTGCCTATTACGAAGGAGGTAAAGGATTTTATGATTTTTACAAATCCACCAACCCCAAAGACAAAGAATTGATAGATAGATTGGCTAAGCATATTATTAACCGAAAAAAGAAATATTTTTTAAGAATACTCCCTACAGAATAACCCAAATAAGAATGAGATTATAAACAATATTTCATTTACTTTTGCATGTCTTAAAACGGAGTATAGTCCAGAGTAAAAAAATAAATTAATAATTTGTATTGGAGTGCACATCAACATTATTCATTCAAATTCATACCGGGCATAATCTGATTTAAACAAAACGTTTTACCAACAACCAGGAACTGACTAATCAATGAACAAACCGACTATATCTTACATATTAATATTTATACTCTTAATTGCATGTGATCATTCTTTGAAAAAGGAATTAGCTGCTAAACCAGATACTGAAACTGTTACAAAAAGCCGGGTAATAAAAGGAGCCTGCCTCTTTGTTGGGCAAATCGAGAATTTTACTGAACAAGAATGGAGAATATTAGGAGAATCAGCTGTTACTGATTTTATTATAATACCAAAATCTACAGATGAATATAATTCTACTGCAGAAGGATACCAGACACGATTGACTCCTTTTATGGTTGAAACAATCAGAAATCTGGTTCTTTTCAATCCTGATATCAAATGTTGGATCGGAACTCCAGGTATTACATCCCTGAACTTTGGCATTGCAGCGAAAAGTCTCGATCCATTTTACCAATATATCATCAGTATTAAAAAGGGATTGGATAAACAAATCTGGGAAAAAAATATTGCAGGAATATATATGAACGAAGAGGCTGTGTATGGATCAATTGATTTCTCAAACATCAATGAAAATGCCTGTTATAAATTAATGTCTGACTTATCTGTGAAAATACATAACCAACTTAAAAAAGAATTTCTTTGGGTCCCTTATTATGGTTTTGGCCAATATGCTGAGCTCGTAACAAAAGGTTTGGCCTATATAACAAATAAAACAGATATATTTGATTATGTAGTAATTCAACCACACTACTATTTTAACGGAGATGCAACTGAAAATGTAAAAGCAGTACAAAAAAGTATTGCGAATCAGGCAATATCAGATCACCAAGGAAATCTTATATTTCCGAAAGACTCGAAGACAATAATTGGCCCCGAAATGGAAATGAGTTGGCGTATAATTCCTCCCAATAATTTTGATGAGTACAATGAGCGTTTTCAGCAATATCTCGATGCATTTTCTGAGTATAAAAATAAATATCCCGTAATTTTCTATTGGGACGGGGATCTAAAAAAAGCTTTTGAAAGTCAGATAAATAAATTCTTTCAATAAAAACGAAATCAAATTATAATCCAGATGAAGAGAAGAAAATTTTGTTTAAACCTTGCCACAGCTGCATTAGGAGCAGGTATTTGTAAAAATAGTTTGGCTTTACCGGTAAATTCAGGTAAAAAGACAAAGCCTATTGTAGGTTCGTGGTTCGAGTTTCAACACCATAGCCAGGTTGAAGGTAAATATTGGAACCCAACACTTGAAGCTTTTACCGAAAAAGACTGGACAGTAAAAGTAAAAGAAGTAGCCGATGCAGGTATTAAATACCTCGTTCTGCTCGATGTAGCAATTTACGATAAATCTTTCTATCCATCGCAGTTAATGCCTCAGCACCAGCTGGGTTGCCCCGATCCTCTTGAAACGGTATTATCAGCTGCCGACAAGTATGGTATTCGCTTTTTTATCAGCAACGGATTTTTTGGGAACTGGTACAAACCATATGATCTGATTGTTGGGAAAGAAGTTCACAAGCTAAGGATAAAGGCAATGGAAGAACTCACCGAAAAATATTCACATCACAAGAGTTTTTACGGTTGGTACTATCCAAACGAAACGGGAATACAAGGTTATTACGATGACGCATTCATTAACTATGTTAACAAATGTACTAAAGAGGTCAACCGGTTAACACCAAAGACAAAAACGCTGATCGCGCCATACGGAACCCGCTCAGTTGAAACAAACGAGAAGTTTATTAACTCATTGGATAAACTAAATGTTGATTTTATTGCGTACCAGGATGAAGTAGGTGTGAGAAAAAGCAAGACCGATGAAACTGCCCGCTTTTTCGAACAATTATACAAAATGCACAAACAGGTTGGAAAGGCTAAATTATGGGCTGACGTTGAAGTCTTCGAGTTTGAAGGAGAAACCTACAGAAGTGCCTTACTGCCTGCTTCTCCCGAGAGAGTTATTCAACAATTGGAAGCCATTTCTCCTTTTGTCGAGAAAATTCTGATATACCAATATACTGGACTCATAAACAATCCTGAAAGCCATGCTTTTGCAGGCCATCAGAGTTCTACAAAATTATATACAGAATTAGTAAAACATAACTATTTAAAATAATATGCACAGGCAGAAAACAATTATCGAAGCAGTGTAATAGTGAATACATCTTATACATATCTTTTTTTAGCTTTCTATTTCGGCCATTTGCCGGTACAGGAGGAATGCTATTTAAAAATGTATGCCAGCCACTCTAATGATTGTTTAACAGCCACCTTTACTAATAAAAAAGATAAAAATCTATCTTCACTGTTGCATCACAATATACAGTGAAGATAGATTTTTATTGTGCGATCAATGATCATCACAACCATGAGTTTTTATCTGAAACCGAATGGATTGAAGCCAATTGTATTTGAAAAGCTATTACCAGAATCCAAAATACTGCAGAATGTTTTTACAGAAAGATAATACGATTAAAATAGAAACGACTCTGAAAATTTAACGGTTTTTCCCTGAATGTGTAGAATTACTTTTTAAAGCAATATGCTTTTACGGCTTTTTGTTTATCAGTTCTCCCTGCAAATTAACATCTCTCAAACCAAAAGGATCAATTACTGAATCAAGAAGTACTGCAAATGCTTTTCTGCTGATGAAATCATCGTTTGAGTAAACCGGTAATTTCATATCAGCCAATATTTTACCGACACTACTATTTATCTCATCTTTCTGAGAATCTGATTTTTCCAATGTGTTCAATTTATCTAATAACTCAATGGTTTCACCAAAAGTTGCAAATGCATCTTCGGTTTGCCATTTAAAACCTGGCCAATAATCTTTAATGCCTTCTGTAACCTCCTCTACCCTCACGAGTGAATCGGGATAAAACCAGGTTTCGTTAGCCCATCCATTATTTTTACCAACTCCCCGAAGAATGCCAGTTGCACCTATTTTTTGAGCTGCCTTAAACCAGGATTCACCGGGCTGAACATCAATATAAGGCTGAATATATGCAGAATAGTCCAACAAAACAGACTGAACACTGCGAACCGAAACATCTTTTGGCGATTTTCCTTCTTTTACAGCACTTGCAGCAAGTGCACCTGCCGCCTGTCCTATTAATAAACAAACCGGTTGTAACCGAGTAGTGCCATTTGCAATATTGGATACCGATATCGATTTTTCGGCCACAATAAAATTATCGGAGTTCTTTGGTATCATTACCCCAAGAGGCAGACAATATGAAGGCACCGGATAAAAATGGATATCCGGGAATACATGGTCTATTGAATAAGCAGAATGGTGATGATCAACAGCATAATCTCCTACAACAACTCCAGTTCTGTAGAGTTTTTCCGGCTGATCATACGGTTTTGAAATATGCCTAAGTGTAAACAGTGCTTCTCCAATAACTCTCCTTGATTCACGATAATAAGGCATGTACGGCAATAAATCGGCTGTCTGAAATTCATTATCAGCCAATCCAAGATTCTTAAAACCTAATTCATTTTGTAAATAATAAATATACTTGAGTGTATGTAACTTAGCTTCTTTCAAAGCCTCTTCACGTTCATCCCGCGACATTTCGAGCACATTCAGATAATAATCGTTACCATAAATTGGCCAGTTAATCATATATTTTCCATTTGGCAGCTTTCCATAGGTCATCATTTTATCCAGCGGCCACAATATACGATCCGACTCACTTACTTTTCCAGCACATGTTTTATAAAAATCCGCGGCATTATACCCTTCCGGTTTGGGAATAGTTTTATCAACGTTTGGGCCGTAGTCTTTTAAAATTGCAACATAGGTTATATCCTGAATAATACTGCGGGGTTTATCAAGAGCTATTTCTTCTCCTGTTATTTTCTTTGAATCCATACCTATCCGATATTGAATTCCTGCCATTTTTGTCACATCTCCCAATTCGGTGGCATCTATAACCATTTTTGTGTGAACGCGGAATGTTCCTGCTCCTTTTTTTTGAAAAGTAACGATCCATTTCCCTGCTCCTTTTTCAATTTTGGTCGCATAGCTATTGTAAACAACAGAGAGATTTTTCTCTTTGGTAACCATACTTTTTAAAATCGAATCGCCAACCGAAGGCTCAAACAACACATTACTTACCCAGCCTGTATTTACAGCATCCTGACCTCCATACGTTTGGTAAAGTTTTTGGCGAAATTCTTCCCAAAGCCCTGAATGCAAACGATAATTACCATCAATGGCACTCACTCCGGCAGAAGTAAGCATTCCTCCTAACCAGTCAAACTCTTCTACTATGAGTGTTTTCACTCCTAATCGAGCCGATTGAATCCCGGCGGTTGTGCCACTGGCACCTCCTCCAATTACCAATACATCGGTGGTTAACATTACCTCTCCCAATCTATTATTACAGCTAAGCAGTGCAATATAAAGTATAAAAAAACCAGCAATTGCTATTCCCAGACGTTTCATTACTTCTCTTTTATCGTTCCACTATTCGCAGAAGAGTTTTATTTACACCACCAGTTCAGTAATTGCTTGTTTGGCATGAATTTGCTCGAATATTTTCCAACATTTGTACATACCTCTTGGAACATGAAAAGCTCCTTTCCATTTGCCTCCTTTAAGTGGAAGCAACACCTCGCCACGACGGTTTAAGTAACCAAACCACTCGCCATTATCCTGATCTTTAAAATGTTTCCAGGTATAATTATGTACTTTTTCATACCATTTCAAACAGTCTTTATTCCCAGTTAGAAGGTATCCATAACTCAAACTTATTAAAGACTCTATATGCACCCACCACAATTTTTGATCCCACTCTAATTGTTGCGGAGGAGCACCTTTCCGGTCCATAAAATAAAATATACCCTCGTATTTATCGTCCCAGCCGTATTCAATCATTTTCAAAGAAATGTCAACCGCTTTTTCAATCAAATCATTTCTTTCCAGCCGAACTCCCAATTCCATTATAAACCACATGGCTTCAATGGCGTGTCCCGGGTTAACCAAACGCCCCTCAAATGAATCAGAAAGAGAACCGTTATCCAGAACATTTTCAACTACAATTCCCAATTCCGGTCGATAAAACACATCCATAACCTCTTTAATGCATTTATCAATGGTTTCATCAACTATATTTTTGTCCAACAAGCTTTCCAGTTCCAAAGAAAGGTTACACATAATCATAGGAAGTGCAAAATTCTTTAGAGGTCGTGTAGCAGGCACTCCTTTATTGTATTTACCTTTTGGATTATCCTGCTTTTCCAAAATCTTTTGGTAGGTTTTTACGGCTATTTCTGCATATATTTTATTTCCGGTTGCTTTACTTAACTGCCCAAAGGCCATTGCTGCAAAACAATATGAAAAAATATTGTAAGGTTGTACCAATGGTTCTCCCTGCCTGTTAAGCGAAAAGTACCAGTTCAGATCTCCATCATGTCCGTGCTTTCTAAGAAATTCTCCACCCTGAATGGCACAATCCAGCCACTCTTCATTTTTTTGCACTTCGTTGTACAACATTGAGAAAAGCCAAACTTCCCTACCCTGTAACCACACAAACTTATCAGTATCATAAACCTGCCCTTTTTGATCGAGACACGTATAATAACCTCCGTAATCCTTATCTTGTGAATTTTCAAGCCAAAAGGGTACTATGTTATTTACCAATTCATTTTTGTACAAGTCTGCCAATTTATTAAAATCCATTACTGCTTCTCCCACAATTAATTTTTAACTTCTTTAATATATTCCGTGTAACGTTTGAATAGTTTTCCTGCCTGAAGATAGGCCGATTGAGGGCTCATAAAATGCGAGAATTCAAAAGTTATAGCATTTTCTATTCCCGCCTTTTCTGCCATTTCCAGTTTCAGTTTAAATTTTTCCCATTTAATGGGTAAAAATTTAATCGGCATGTCACGATCAAAAGTTTCGGAGTTTGTCCAACATTCAAGTCCATGTTTATCGGCCATTTTTTTATTTAGTTTCAGGAAATCGGTTAATTCATCGTATTCCACGTGACCATCCTGAAAAGCTACAATATCAACCGCTCCTTTTATTCCACCAAATATCTCATCCCACTCTTTTTCGTGTTGAGCCAAACTTACGCCTTGGTCTTTAGTTGTTTCCGACACATACTGACTGATACTCTTTAATCCATCGATATAAGGAGATATCATGGTTGGCAAGTCACCTGAAACTGTTTTACAATATTTTCCTAAACTGGCATATAAATCGATTATTTTCCCGGTCTTTCTGCTGCATTCCTGCGACAAATACCATCCCTTAAAACTTTTATAATGCCCGTATTTTTTCCAAACCTCGTCAATTACAAGTTTGTTTATTTCAACTTCTTTCTCATACTTTCCATTCACCCAATATTTCCCCGAATCATAAAGTCCGAAGTAAAATGCCATATTATGCTTATCTGCCAATTCCAGGTACATTTCTACCAAATCAACAGGAGGAGAATAAGTATTTTCACGTTCAGCTAATATCTGTGAAGGATAGGTTTGCCATTTTCGATATCCGCAACGAATTAAAATAACGGTATCAATACCGGCACTTTTCATGTGCTTAAAGTCTTGATCCCATTCTTTTATGCCCCAATTCTGATGTGGAATATCGTGGCTAATCTCGTCTAAAAATGTCCCTTTAATTCTCATAATCTACTAAACTCTCCGATTACCTTAACCTTTATTCCAGAATCCCTCGATCTCCTCAAGTGATTTACCCTTTGTTTCGGGAACCATTTTATAAAACATGATTACTCCCAGCGTGCAAATTATTGCGAACAGTATAAATACTTTTCCCATTCCAAGTCCGGCTACCAGCCACGGGAAAACGATTGCTGCAAGGGCATTCGACGACCAGTTAAAAAATATGGCAACCGACATGGCCCTTCCGCGTATGCGATTGGGAAAGATTTCGGGAGTAATAACCCAAATTACGGCACAAATTGAAATGGCCACAAATGCCATGTACAAACCAAGTACAATTACAATACCCAATGCTGTTGCATTGAACAGGAACATGATTCCGGTTACGAAAAGCATAAAAGCGACCAATGCCATTCCACCTACGAGAAGTGGTCTGCGGCCAAACCTATCGATTATAAACATTGAGATTACTGTAAAAACAAAGTTTATAATTCCCAGTGCCACCTGGTATTGTAACGCACCTCCGATATTTAATCCGGCATCTTCAAGAATTGTAGGGCCATAATAAACAACAATATTTACACCTGTAAGCTGTCCGAAAACCGATAACGCAATTCCAATTAAAAGCGCTTTTCGAATTCCTTTTCTCAAAAGATCTCTGATTGAACTTTTGGTTTTCACCATTCCCTCTTTTATTTCGGAAATGGTTTTTGCTACTTGTGTTGCCGGCTGAATACGTGCCAGTATATTTTTCCCTTTCTCTTCAAATTTATTAATTACCAGCCAACGCGGCGATTCCGGTACAAAAAACATGAGCAATACAAAAAGCAGAGCCGGAATGGTTTCCATGCCAAACATTGCTTTCCAGGGATTGGCTACCATTAAATCATTAACTAATTTGTTTTGAATAACTGCAGAATTGCTGTTTTCCAGAATCATCCAATTTGAAAGATAAGCCAGAATTATTCCGGTTACAATTGATAGCTGATAAAGTGCCACCAAACGTCCACGGAATTTTGCCGGCGACAATTCTGAGATATATAAAGGAGCCGCAACTGATGCAATTCCAACCCCAATTCCTCCAACCATCCGGGCAATAATAAGTAAAGTAAAATTTTGAGGCATTGCTGATCCTACTGCCGAAATAAAAAATAATGAACCCGCCAACAACAAAACCGGACGGCGGCCATAAGTATCGCTTAATTTTCCGGAAACTACGGCACCAACAATACAGCCCACCAAGGCAGAACCCGTAAACCACCCCAGCTGAAGTTTTGTAAGACTGTAATACGTTTCAACAAAACCAACCGTACCTGAAATTACTGCCGTATCGAATCCAAACAGGAAACCGCCAATTGAAGCTACCACACAAATTAATCCCAGATATAAATACTTTTTGTCCATATTATCTTATTCGTTTATTCAGTTTTTAATCATTTCTTCTTGCTTCGCCTGACAAATTGCAGGCGAAACAAGATTTTGAAACGCCTCTGTCACTTCAACTAATTATATTTTAATCCCAAAATGTTCGCAATACCGCTTGTATAAATACCCGGCCTGCGGATAGCATGAGTTTGGACTCATAAAATGAGAGAACTCAAATGTTATCGCATCTTCCATTCCCGCATTTCTGGCTGCCTCCAGTTTTAATAGCAATTTTTCCCATTTTATCGGAAGAAAACGGATTGGCATGTCACGATCAAACGACTCTATATTTGTCCAGCAACGCATGTTGTATTTATCGGCCAGTTTTTTGTTAATAGCAAGGTACTCCGGTAGCTCATGGTAATCTACCTGACCATCCTGAAAAGCCATGATATCAACAGCTCCCTGAATATTTCCAAGAATTTCATTCCATTCTTCTTCGTGTTCTTTTACCGATAAAGCTTTATCTCCACTCATCACCTGATCGGTTTTCACACCATGGATGTAGGGTGATATCATGGTTGTAAGATTGCCTGAAACAGCTTTTGCATGTTTGCCAACCTCAGCAAATATTTTACTCATGTTTTTTGTACGCCGACTAATCTCCTGCGACAAATACCAGCCTTTAAACGATTTATGATGTCCGTATTTCGCCCATGTTTCATCAATTAAACGCAGGTTTAGATCAATTTCCTTTTGAAAACTACCTTCAATCCAGTACTTTCCGGAATCGTACATTCCGAAATAGTAATTCATATCGTATTTATCGGCCAGACTTAGAAACATTTCCACAAGATCAACAGGTGGATAATAAACATCTTCGCTGCTTAGTAGTACTTTTGACGGCATTGCAATCCATTTGGCTAATCCAGAACGAATCATAACAACCGTATCAATTCCCATGGCTTTCATGGATTTAAAATCCTTATCCCATTCTTTAACACCCCAGTTTTGATGCGGTATATCCCAACTAATTTCATCGAGAAAAGTAGCCCGGATAGGCATACCTTTAAAAACCCCGGGAGTTGTAAAATCATCATCACCCAATGCCATACCTGAGTTTCCGGCAAGTACCGGTTCTGATCCTAAAAGTGAAAATGAGGCGGCTCCCATTGCCGTATTTCGTAAAAATTTCCTTCTGTTAATGTTGTATATATCCATGTTACAATATTTTGTAATTCTGGTATTTCCTTTAAAATTGGCTACAGTTCTACCAATAAATGCAGCTGGGAAATACCAATTTTTCTATTTTTTCTGAATTCTGTTAAAAGGCTACAAAGTTTTTAAATGAAGCATTTTATTTCGAACTAAAAGGCATGCTCCAATAACACCTGCCCGATTACCGAGTTTTGATATTTTTAGTTTTGTATCATCGTACACCAGGCTTAATGCATATTTATTTACTGCACTTTTTACCGGTAAAATCAAATAATCTCCGGTAGTAGCCAGGGTTCCTCCCAAAATCACAAGTTCAGGATTAAAAATATTGATTAAAAGAGCAATTCCGCGTCCAAGTTTTTCTCCAATCTGAGCGATAACATCAATTGCCAAAACATCGTCGTTATTGGCTGCTTCAATTATATCGTCAAGAGTAATGGTCTTATCTTTTTCATATTTTTCGGTCAGAACCGAGCTGGTACCTTTTTCAATTTCAGAGATACACATTTGCTCAATCGCCGGTCCTGACACTTCAGTTTCAAGGCACCCTTTTTTCCCGCAATGACATATGATATCATTTTCGAAAAAAGGAATATGGCCAAACTCGCCTGCAAAACCTGATTTGCCATACTGAATTTGTCCTCCCTGAACAACGCCAAGTCCAACCCCCGCACTCATATTGATAAATAGTACATCCTTTTCGTCTTTTACAACCCCACAGGCATACTCACCATAAGTCATGGCCCGGGTGTCATTTTCAACAAAAGTTTTTATGCCAATCTGTTTTTCGATCATTTCAGCAAGCGGCTCTTCTTCAAAATAAAAAAAGCTATAACTGTTTCCGGTTTTCGAATTAACCCTACCGGTTATGTTTACACCGGCGCCAAGAACCTTTTCACGTTTTGGCCCCATTCCGGACAGGAAGTCCTGAATGGCAGCACAAAGATTATCTAATGATTCTTTTGAATTATTCAGTCGAAACGGTACACGCTCTGCCAGCTTAACAATTTGCTTGTTTATATCAATTATGGCCAGGTTTAACGATTTTCGTTTTACTTCAACCCCCATAAAATAGAGCGATTTTGGATCTAATCCGTAAACATTGGGTCTGCGACCACCTCCGGTTTCAATCTTACCAAAATCCACTACCAGACCATCTTCAATAAGTTCGCTTAAAGCTTTTGTAATAGTTGGGATACTTGAATTAAAAGTTTTACATAAATCTGCTATTGTACTATCTCCACACGATGCAAAATGTGCAATCATGCCCTTACGAAGTTTTAGCGACTTATATTCAACACCACTCTTCTCCTCACTTTCTAATTCTCTAAATATCTTACTTTTTACTGCCATACTTTATTAATCTGTAAGTCTGTATTTTAGGAAATTTCCAAACAGCTTAGCTAAATTAATTAATCAATAGTTCTTTTAAAATACTTTTATGTAAAAACTACTCTTTCAGCCGATAAGGTCCTTTTTTTAACGCGTCTTTTTGTTCATCGGTTAATGCATTATAAATAAACAAACAAGAACCGTCAATACCTTTTTGCCTTGCCATTTCAATTTCTTCTATTAGAATCTCGGGATTCATTCCGGCATAAGGTCCCAATCCTGCAACTCCCCTATGCGTTTCTTTCATTCTCCCTGCCATATAGTCGATGTATTGCCCTACCAGTTCAACATCACTACTGTAAGCCATAATATAAACCGTGTTTAACCAGTCATTATCAAGCCACTTGCTCCAATTCTGTTTTTTTGCACTTAAGGAGTATTCCTGGTCGGGTACTACATCTGCAGAGATATCCAATTGTGGAAATTGTTCACGAACTGCTTCTACAAAAGTATTAACATTATTTTCGCGATACAAATCCCACTTTTTCCAAAGTTCCGGATTATTTGTCGGATCAATATTTTTCGGATCAACGCCTCCGTTTTGTTCTTTAAAATTGTTTCTACACACCGAACAATAACAGTAATCATTTGTCCAGGGTTCTCCGGGATAACGGATATAATCGAGCTGCAGATGCTTTAAATTATATTTATTGATCATATAATCGTAGATTTCAAGCCAGAACTCGCGAACTTCAGGACGGCTCGGACAAAAATAATGAAATCCTGGCTCTGCAACAGTGGGATGTTTCCCGGTTCGTGAAACCGCAAGCCATTCGGAATGACTGTTAATTAATGCAGGGAAACGATCTACTCCTACAAAATACACCCATACCCAAGGCACAACTGTGATATTATATTTTTCGCCTAAGTCCATCATCTCCTGCATGGGATCGCGACCAATAAAATCGGGGTACTGCCCCAGTCCATTTGGTGCATTGGGAAAAATAGACCACCCTCTGTAAATAACTTCAGGGCATACAGTATTAAATCCGATATCTGCCATATCTTTAAATACCGCTTCCAGTTCCTGTTTCGACATCCCCTGAATTTCCAGCCAAACTGCACGTTCGTCGTCAGTTACACTTGGGAACGTGTGATAAAAATAGTCTTTCCCTATTTGCGATGCCTGTTCGGCCAATGTTTTCACTTTTGCTGAATCTCCATCTTCTTTGGCTTTTACAAATTCTTCAAGCTTTTTAACAAAAGCATTTTCCAAATTAGTTAGATCTGATTGAATAATTGAAGGATGCTCGATTGATTTCAGACGCTTCTTTCCTTCGGTAATAAAAAAACGACCTTTTTCGACCATTGAATTTTCAGAAGTAGTTACCTTAATCTGCAATCCACTTAATTCAACAAAGTCGCCAACATGAATATGCTCATTTATCCATGTTTCACCAGTCCCATGTCCGGAAATTACCATCCCTACATCAGGTATACGGGAATTATTTCCTCCAACTTTTTTTACTATCCCATTTTCAATTACTGCCTCTACACCATAAGGATTAGTATTTGTTCTTTCTGCATAAAGTCGGGTATACACAATAATCTGATCGGCTCCCCTGCCTCCGCCAAACTGGGTTGATGGATTAATCTTATCAACAACCTTTGTAATTTCCTCCTTAAAAAAGGCAACTCCCAAATCAATCTCGTTATAATCGGGCTCAACCGGGTCGCTTCCGTTACACGATTGTGCAACTATCATCAGCGCCAAACATCCAGTTAGTATAATACGTTTAATCATTACTAATTACTTTAAAATATCAGGTTTATCAGTAGTTATTCCATATACGTTGTACGAATCAAACCTTTCTGCATCGCTGGTTTTATTAACTGTCCATACGTAAACATAGCGGTTCAATTCTTTCAGAATTTCATTCGATTCATTGGTTAGCAGTCCGTAATTAATATCTAATCCATCGAATCCGTAAGAATCTGATTTATTTATCAGATCGTACATTATCCCATTTTTATAAGGCGGACATACCAGCCAAAAAACAGGTATCTGGGGTATTTGATTTTTGGAAGCCAACAGTGCATTAACCGAAAAACTTATAATTTTAATCTGACTTTGTTTTCCGGATTCTTCAATCACTTTTTTTAAGAATGGCACAACTGTTTCCGGGCATTTTATTTCAACAAATAAAAATTTTCCTTCAGGAATTGTTTCAATAACTTCTTCAAGAAATGGAATTTTTTCGTTTGCATACTGCGAACTGAATGTGCTCCCTACATCAAGGCTTCTTAAAACTTCAGATGAAGTATTGGCAATAAGGTAATCTTTTCCCGAAACCCGTTTTGTATTTTCATCGTGGCAAACCATTATCCGGTTGTCTTTTGAAAGATGAATATCTATTTCCACGGCGGAAGCGCCCATTTCCCATGCGAGATTAACTGAAGCCATTGTATTTTCAGGTGCGAATGCCGATGCGCCGCGATGCGCAATTACCATTGTACCATGACAAGGAGTTGGTTTAAGGCCGTTAAAAATGATTTTAAAACTTTTTGCTATTTCGGCACCAATATCATTTAATGCTGTTTGGTTATAATGTACAGCATCAACCATAAGATTATATTCCGGAAACTTTTCGGTTTTTGCATAAAAAATGTGTGTAAACGGATCTTCTTTAGCAACTTCACGCTGTACTTCCCGCACTATGGCAAAACCTTTGTCGGCTTCCGGATTCTCATTATTCCGACCGGTTTCGATAATACCAAAAGTTAGTTTTTCGCCAAATTCCCGGCGATAACGGGCAATTAAATCTGTTAATGAGTTTTTATAGTCTTCTTTACTTATTAATCCCTGCGAGATTGCGGCTCCATCGTTTTCGCCCTGCGACCAAATAATACCGCTAAGACTCAGACCGCTTTTTTCTTCAGCTTTCCTGGCTTTTAGTACTGAGTTTTCAAAAAGAGAGCCTGAAGTACTCCAATTTCCCCAATTGTTTGTTTCGGCTAAATTATGGCATGCACTCCCTCCTTTGGCAGCCATAACAACATAAACCGCTTCGTTTGAAGTTTCGTAAAACGCTTTTGCAAAAGCAGGAACAAAACTTCCATCTTCAGCTTTTTGAAATCCCAGGTAACTGCTTCCAACCGGATCATTTAATTGTTCAAATTCATTTGTTTCGGCATTGTATTCGAAGGCTGTATTCAGCTCTGTTTTTTCCGACAAATTTTTATCTCCAACACCAACTGCATTGCTTTGCCCGGCAACCATAAAAAGTTTACCTGACACAGGTTTGGCCGGATCATCTTTTTCGCACGACAAACCAATAAAAGCAACAAACAAGAGCAATATAAAAGGTAATTTCCCCATTAAAATTAGTTAATAAATAAAAATAAGCTCCCGGTTTTAAGTAACCGGGAGCATTGTATTTTAGTGTTTAATTATTTTTCGTACTTCCACTTCTCCGTCATTTGGAGTTACGCGTACAAAATATACTCCGCGGCCTAAATCAGAAACATTAATTGGTTTATTTGTTAAATTAACCACTTCTTTAACTGTTGCCCCCAGAATATTTACAAACTCAACTTTTTTGCAACCTGCAGGATGAGATACTGTCAACACATTCTCAACCGGGTTTGGATAAACAGAAAGTTCTTTGTTTTCACTTACTATTTTTGCAGCTGTAGGAACACTGTAGAATTTATCAACTTTAATTCCATTATTTGTTGAAAGAGTTACAATATTTAATGTATCATTTTCAATAAAATAATCTACATCCCCCCACTTTAGATCATTAGGAGCCTGACCTAAATAAGATCCCATTTCCATTACGTTCTCCTCGGTAATTTCCATCATATCACCGCTTACATCAATTAAGCGAGTATGATCTGCATAAGCCCAGTTCCATTCAAGAATATAATTCTTTTTAGCATAAGTTAAGAATTTCACTGAAGTATAATGTGGTGCATCAGGACGTGTTGAAACTTCCTCTGGCATTACATACAAAATACTTCCCTCGTTATCGTAACAAATAGGATCAATTGTACTACCATCTACCCAAATGTTTGTATTTGGGTCTGCTGATTCTATACATGCTGAACCGTAAGCTCCCCAATGACCACCTTCCGGCAATTCATGAATCATTACATAAGGATTACCATCATTTTGGATAACTCCATCCTGAATAACCCACTTGTAAGTAGAAGTATTATTCGAGCGGGCAGCAATTATAACTGCATTACCTTTAATATCACCCTTAACATCGAAATAGTATGCTGTTTGATGCCATGTCATACCTGGATCTTCAATATCGTAAGGAGGAGTAACTTCAACTAATTTATACGGATCGCTGTCTTCATCATCCCATGCAAAAATGGCAAACGGAATTCCTTCAACACGCATATTACTGGCCAAAATATGTCCTGCATCATCAACTTCAACATCTGAAATACGAAGATGATTTGCACTTGCTAAATCGTTATTGCTGTTTACTGGATTTACTTTCAACTTTTTATCCAACTTACTACCATCTTTTGCATCAAGAATTAAAATTTCACCCGGATGGTTGCCCGGCGCACAATTTACTACATAAATATGGCCATTTCCTGCTGCAACAGCTCTTGAATCCTGATCTAACCAATATGGTTTGGTGCTTTCGCCATCTATTGTATCAAGTATTGCTCTTCTCCAGCCATCTTCAGTTACAGGAACAACAACTTCTTCAGGTTCCATAAAGATTCTGTCCATTTTAATACCATTGTTTGGCGACAGTGTATAAATATTGATATAATCTCCATCCACCTGGTAATCAACATCACCTAAAAAGTAAGTACTGGCAACTTGTCCCATGTATGTACCAACTTCCTGCCATTCTGCACCTTCCCATGATTCAATATCTCCATTAATATCAATCAAACGAGTATGGTCAGCCCAGTTCCAGTTCCATTCAAGAATAAATTTTTTATCCTTAAAGTTTACACATTTTACAGCTGTTCTGGAACGGTTATCGCCACCACTGGTTGAAATATCAGCAGGCATAGAAGTGATGTGATTTCCGTCTTTATCGATACAAGTTGGTGTAAGATTATCACCATCTACCCAAATGTTGGCATCTGCGCTATCCGATTCGATACATGCCGAAACGTATGGTCCTGGTTGAGCCACGCCAGGAACAGTATAAAGTGTTACATAAGGATTTCCTTCATTTTGTAGTACTCCATCTTTAATCACCCATTTATAAACCGAGCCATAATTTGAACGTCCTGCAACAATAACAGCATCTCCTTTAATATCTCCTTTCACATCCATATAAAATGCTGTCTGCTGCCATGCTGCTCCGCCATCCTCATCGCCATATGGAGGCATTACTTCCAATAATTTATAAGGTTCGCTATCTTCGTCGTCCCATGCAAAAATGGTAAATGGTTTTTCTTTTAACCTTACATTACAAGCCAAAATATGTCCGGCATCATCAACCTCAACATCAGAGATTCTGATGGTATTGGCATGATCAATGAAATTTGCTTCGTTAAGCGCTTCTACATTCAGTTTTTTATCTAAAGTGCTACCATCTTTAGCATCAAGAATAATAATTTCTCCCGGAACATTATTTTCAGCACAACGTGCAACATAAAGATGACCGTTTCCATAAGCCATAGTACGAGCCATATCATCACACCAGGCTGGAATTGTAGGCATTCCGTCAATAGTATCTTTTATTGCTCTTCTCCAGCCTGTTTCTGTAACAGGAACATCTATGACCGGAGTTGAATTGAATTTGAATGCCGCAAATCCGGCATTTGAATACAGAATGTAAACATATACTTCACCATCTATAGTTGTATATGCAATATCTCCATTCCTTTGTATATTTGGAGCTATTCCCAGGGTTTCTGAATAAAACGGCTTTTTAGCCTCGGTTAAACCATTGGTGATATCAACAGCCTTGGCTTCTGAATTATTATTATCACCACCAGTTAAAATACTCAGAGATGCAAAATAGGTTTTCTCTTCATAATCAAAAGTAATTCCAGAGCATTCGTCGGCTGAAACCAAGCCGTTTGAAGAAATATAGTTATCATTTGATAATTGACCTAATTTTGTTGTAGCATCAGCACTATATTTGGCAGGAAATACACCCAAAGCATTGTAAATAAATGGATCATTTTTAGTTACACCACAAGGCATAATTTTTGGGAACTGCCCCGGAGGAGTCGCATTCTCTCTGTTGTTAGCCAACTCTGGTAAATTTAAAACTTCAGGTGTTTCATTTAATACACCATTAACCACTTCCCAACGATAAATTTCTGTTGATTTTGTTACAGGAGCATAAATAACTGCATTCTTGGTTAAATCACCTTTAACAGTAAACAAATCACCCAATCTGCGTTCGTTTGGATTATCGAACTCAATAAAAACCTCTGGTTCTGCATCTTTATCAGTCCATTTATAAATTTTAAAGGTCCACGATCCATCAGGTACCCATTGCTCGTGATAAAGCCCCAGGTTACAAGCAAGTATTTGTCCGTCATCACTCACCTCAACATCATTTAGTAAGTAACCACCTTCAGCAACGCCGTTAACACTTAAATCACCAATATCGGCACCGGTTTTGGCATCCATACACTTAATGCCCATTTTGGCTTCATTGTTTCGGGTTGCCACATAAACATACTGGTTATCTGCAGCGATACCTCTTTCGGTATAGTTTCCAAACCAGTTGGGTAAAGCATCACTACCAACGCTCCTACTCCACTGGGGAATAAGTCTTTGAGCATTTGCCATTGAGCAAATTGCTACTAAAAATACAAGTAACGTAAAGTTTCGTTTCATATTAGTTCTTTTAGGATTAATGAAAAAAAATACATGAGATGAAAAGAGCTGGTTAGACTCTTTTCATTTTATTTTAGTTTTAATTATTGGCTTCAATATCCCACCACAGTTTTGAAGTCATGTTGTTACCCGAAAATCCTGCAGCATCCATTGCCGGCTGTGCATTATCTTCATTCCATGAAACTTCACTGCTTGGATAAGCAATCCTGCAAGGATAACTACCCTGGGTTGATGTTTGGTTTGGCGGTGCCATTAATGAATTCATTTTTGGATAACCGGTCCTCCTTATCTCGGCAAAAGCTTCCATACCATTCGGAAACAAGGCAATCCATTTTTGCAAGTGAATTTGTTCCATTGCCTTTTCCTCATTCCACTCTACATTTGGTTTCGACAGATAACTACCAAGCGATGCCTGATGAAATTGCATTGATGCTTTAATTCCATCTTCGTAATACTGTCTGGCCGGTTTGTCGGTAACCCATCCTTTATGTGCAGCTTCTGCTAAAAGCAAACACACTTCAGAATATTTTAATATCTCGGTTGGATAATCGCCCCTCCAGTACTTTGTTCCGGCTTTCGAATAATCGGTATGAACAATGGTTCCGAGTTGCGCATCCGTCATTCCATTTGGCAGGCCTTTATAAGGGTAGCGAGCAATCTTAGCTTTTCTAGGATCACTGTTTTCATTTAAATAATCGACCATAGTTTTGCTGATTCGACGTTCATTTGCAAAACTCAATATTGTTGATAAAGGATTTTTTTCAAGGTACGTACCGTTATAACACTTCATCAGCACATTGTCGTCATTCGATTGAAGTGCTCCGGCATTATAAGCCTCAACAAAATTCTGTTTGGCCAACTCTGGTTCCACATCTGAAATTCGCATCGCCAATCTCATTCGAAGTGCGTTACTAAATTTTACCCAACTTTCAATGTTTCCGTTAAATAAGATATCTGCACTTCCAAAACTTGCTTTTTGATCCGGATTAAAACTTTCTACAGCTTCTTTGAGTTCTTTCAACATGAACTCATAAATCTCTTTTTGCGAGTCGTACTTTGGTTTTAGTATTCCATCATTGGCCTTAAAAGCCTCCGAATTAGGTAGAGGACCAAAATAGTCTGTCATTCTGTGCAACATCCAAACACGCCATATTCGAACCATGCTTGTTTTGTTGATGTTCTTTTCACTTTCTTCGAGTTTTAGCTGGCACATGTAGGCATCCATACCAAAACCACAAAAGTAATCATCCCAATATGCCTGAATCCATGAATCGTTCATATTGTATCTATCAGTAGCCCATCCACTTACTGCATTTGCCCAGTACTGACAAATAAGATTTGCATAAAGAAATTCTCCGCGCTGATAAGTTGCATAATCTAAAACTCCTCGTTTTAGAGCATTAGTAAACAACATATTTTCGGGCGTCTTATCAAATCCAATCGTTAGTGGATTGGTGTTCATTTCTAAAAAGTCATCGGTACACCCAACCGAAAATAAGAGCCCAATAACAAGTATTATTAATTTATTTTTCATTGGAAATTGTTTTAGAAGTTAAAGACCAAATTACAACCGTAACTGCGCGAATTAGGGAAAGCAGATGATTCCATACCTTGTAAAATCGAAGTATTATAGCTCGATTCTGGGTCAAAATCTTCAGTATTCTTGAAAATATAAGCCAGGTTACGTGCAACAAATGATACAAATACTCTGTTAAACGGCGATTTTTTCAATAAACTTCGAGGCAATTCATATCCCAGAGTTACTTCACGAAGTTTAATGTATGATCCATCGTAAATAAACTCTTCAGCAATTGGAGCACTCGATGCTACATGCGACCAGTATTCCTGCGGATCAACAGGTTTTGTATTTGGAGCTCCGGTAACATCAACACCTTTTGCAACATACCCTTTTTCTTCTACTCCAGGGATTGGCGCCCATTTCCACGACCACTGATTATTCTCTGTATCCTGGTACGAAACCAATTGGTGTGTATCATACCAATCTTCACGTCCTTCAAGAGTTTCTTTTGCGTTACCCGTGCGGTGCGAATAAACATTTGATTTTGAATAGATGTCGCCACCGAAGCGTGCATCCAGCAAGAAACTCATCTTAATACCTTTGTACCGGAAGATATTTTGCACTCCTCCTACCCAATCAGGCTGATAATTACCCAAATATTTTCCTTCAGTCATTGGGAAACCATTGGAATCAATCAGGACATCGCCGTTTTCGTTACGCTTGTAACCTTTTCCGTACATATTCCCGAATGGTTCTCCAACCTTTGCGGTAATTGTAATGGTATTTTCCATTCCCAGCCAGTAATTATCCAATCCTTCAGCAAGCTCAATAACTTCAGATTTGTTTTTTGAATAATTTACACGTACGTCCCATTTAAAATCGCCTACTTGTACCGGAGTTGCAACAAATGTACATTCAACACCTGAGTTCTGGATATTTCCGGCGTTTACCATTTGGGCTGAGAATCCATTTGTACGTGTAGATCCAATTACAATAATCTGGTTACGGGTATTCATTTTGTAATACGATAAATCGAGACCTAATCTGTTGTTTACAAACCTGAGATCGGTACCTACTTCCCATGAATTGGTTTTTTGTGGTTTCAGATTGTAAGCCGGACGTGTATTCCCCAGAGTAGCTACACCATTACCATCAATGGAGTTACCCATTCCGTTTTGAAGCGAATACGTTAATATTGTCTGATAAGGACTTGTTCCACTTCCAACCTGAGCAAAAGATCCACGTACTTTTGCAAACGATAGAATATCACTTTTCAAAAATTCCAATCCAGGAGTTTCAGTAAGAATAAAACTTGTACTAACTGACGGATAATCGTACCTGCAATTATAAGGCGTTAACGAACTATCCCAGTCGTGACGCATTTGAATATCCACATAAATTGCATCTTTATAAGCCAGCTGACCAAAATAATACAGAGACTGAATTTCCTTTTCAGAATGTCCCTGAGTTACAGTAATCTGACTTGCACTATACAGATTAAATAAATCAGGAACTTTTAAATCTTCTCCATACGAGCCCATGCTGGTGAACTCATATTTATAAATACTTCCACCGACATTTAAACGAGCAATCCAGTCGTCCCAGATTTCTTTATGCGCAGTAACAAGAAAATCAGAGTTAAATGAAAATGACTTGTAATAACCCAAACTATACGCATCTCCGGTATCGTTAATGGTAATAGAACCATCTGCCATTTCTTCAATTCGAGTTGAAGTCGGATTATAAGTAGCTGTTTTATTTTCGGTTCTTACATTTCGTAAATCCAAACCTGCCCTAACCATGGTATTCAACCACGGAGTAATTTCGTAGTCATATTTAAAATAACCGGTAACATGTTCGTTCACATCCGCATTCTCATTCAGATTTACTACCCAATACGGGTTGTGTACCTGCTGATGCGTTTTCGTACCTGTATATAAATTCGCAAACAAATTTTCATCGCGGTAATTTTTTAAATCTTCCAACCGAATACTACGTGGCATACGAACTAACTGATACATAGTATTACTTTGCGATTGTGCTAAACTTGGTCTGTTTTCAACAGCCGTATGTACATATGACAAACGAGCTTCGAAGCGCATTTTTTCGCCCAATGTGGTATTTCCAGAAATACTTGTTGAAAAACGGTCGATTGCACTATTGGGAAGTAATCCTCTGTTTGACATATTACCAAAACCAACACGTACGGTAGCATCTTTATGTGTACCGGTTAGCGAAATGTTATTGGTTGCAGTAAATCCTGTTCTGAAAAAGTCTCTCACATTATTGGGCTGAGGACTAAAAGGAACTTTATCTCCGGTCCAGGTATTTACCATCTGCCCTGCCATTTTGGGCCCCCACGATTCTAATGAAGAAATACTAGTATAAGGATCATTATTTTCATCTACCGGGTACTCAATTGAATGGTCAAAATCCGACACATTAAATAAAAAACTTCCGGCGGTTCCCCTACCATAGGTATTTTGATATTCGGGTAATCCAATTGCTTCTTCAACAGTAAAGTTTGAAGAGAAGTTAATCCCAATACCTTTTCGTTTTGTTCCTTTTTTTGTAGTAATTAAAATAGCACCATTTGCTGCACGAGTTCCATACAGAGCGGCTGCACTCGGCCCTTTTAATACCGATACTGTTTCAATATCTTCCTGGTTAATATCGGCAATTCCATCACCATAATCAAATCCACCCCATTCTGAAGCTTCTCCGATAGCACTGTTCTCAACAGGAATACCATCAATAACAAATAATGGTCGGTTATCTCCTTTTATTGAAGTATATCCCCTGATAATTACATTTGAAGATCCTGCTGCACCAGACCCAACTTTACTAATTTGCAAACCTGCCACTTTTCCGGAAAGTGAGTTAAGTAAGTTAATCTCCTTGGCCTCAACCATTTCCTCGCTTTTTACTTCCTGAACAGAATATCCGAGAGCTTTTTTCTCCCGCTTAATTCCTAAAGCTGTTACCACAACCTCATCAATATTTTCTGCGTCAGTAGAAAGCTGAATATCAAAGTTTTTAGTTCCTTTTACTGCAACTTCCTTTTTTTCGTATCCAATAAAAGAAAAGATTAAAATATCGCTTTCGTTTACGGACAGCTCAAAGGTTCCGTCAAAACCTGTTGAAACTCCCCTTGTTGTTCCTTTTATCAGAACATTTACTCCGGGCATTGGGTCTCCCTTTTCATCTGTTACCTCCCCACTTATTGTTCTTTCCTGTGCCAAAACCGAGAGCGCGGTCCCCATTACGAGCAGCAACAGCAAAAACAATTTTGCCCTAAACTTTAAAATAGAATTTAGTGTCATTGATACTATTGGTTTTTAGTTTGTTAATTGATTTACGGACATAAATAGAGGTTATGTTAATTTGGTTCTTAACCCACTATTTATTTATAATTAGTTTTCCGCTTTTCTGTTTTTGTTCATCATCAGTAATTGTAAAGAAATAAATCCCGTTTTCAACCCCTGAAATATCCAGAGACAATTTGTTTTGAGAACCTATTTCCCTGGAAACGACTACTCTTCCTGTAGGATCGTATAATTTGAATTCTGTATTCTTTCCCCAATCTTCACTTGCCTGAATAAACACTTTTCCGTTACTCGGATTTGGGTATACACGAATATCTTTATCTGTTTCAATGATTGAATTTCCTGTTATGTAAAAAAACTCAACCACAAGGGCACTGGGAATTAATGGTTCATTTTCGGAAGTAACATTAACAAGCTCTTCGCCGGCATACAAAGTTGCACTGTTTCCACCTCCTAAAACAATACCATCTGCAACTTCATACTTTTCCATAATTGCAGTCAAACCAGGCAACGAAAGCCCCAGGTTATTTTCATTAAACTTATCAGAAACAAACAGAAAAACCTTCGACTTATCACTACTATAACCAACTGCTGTTCGAAGATCATTCCCTAAAACGGGTTGCCAGGTTCTGGTTTCGGCAGACGCTTCATCATACAGTTCTCCATCTTTCATTAAAATACCTTCTCCGGAAACGATATGCTTCACCAACTGTCCGTTTGCTCCCTGAATCTCAGAAGAAATCTGAACGTTCTGCCCTACCTGAATGTTGTTCAAGATAAATTCATAGGCCTTTTTATTCCCCGACAAAACAAGCTGCCCCTCTTCCATTGGCATTTTACCGGTACCAGAGGCTTGACTTGCTACTTTTTCTTTTACCTCAAAATTCTGATCTCCATTCAACAACAGTGGTTCTTTGGGTTCTATCAAAACCTCTGCCCCCCACTGATTCGTATTGGTTGTGCCTCCCATGAATGAATTATACAAAACAAGATAATCCAGCCATCGCACGTCGTTTACTTCATTTAAAGCCAACTGAGCTCCATTTGAAGCAACTACATTTAGCCGGGCACTCAAATTTGAAATAAAAGGCTCACCTTTCTCATTAAACCACAAAGCAGGAGTTACCACACCACTATCGGGCAAGGTTGTTATTTCTCCATCAACTGCCGTTAATCCGTATACAGCATTAGATTTAAAATTGAAAGGACTGGCATTAACAGCACCAATCAGGACTGAATCCTGCGTGTGCTCCAGGTCTGCGACCATTTGCGAAAGGCCTTGTTCACTTTTATGGGCGATTCCGAATGCATCTTCCCATCCAATTTCTTTGTTTGCCCAAATCGGCGAGAAATGGATATTTTTTTCTGAACGATCAACCTCCAAAACCCAAACGGCCGATCTGTTTGTTGCATCTGTTTCGTAATACAATTTACTACCTGCCTCCAATGAAGAATTGGACTGTGTTTCGAAATTGTAATTATAACTGTGAGATTCAGACTCCTCTTCCACTACAAGCAGTGCATTACACACTGCGCGCTGAACGCCACCACTTGGATTATTAATGGTCTTATTTCCAGACATTAAAGTTGTTGAGCCTCCACCATCAAAGTTCAAACCTTCCCAAACGCCAAGTTCCTTAATCATAAAATCGGCAAGTTGGGTCAGGTTTACGCCCACACTCAAATCCGACCTTCCGTCAACGGCAACGAAATACAATTTAGATTTATCTTTATTAAAACCTACCGCCGAACGGGGATGTCGATCGTTTTCATGATCCATTGTACCCTCTACTTCAATACTACTAACCGCACAATTTTCTCCTTTTTGTACAATATGCCCCCAACCACCAATCATTTCGGTAATTCTTTTGTTTTCGAGACCAATAAAAGTGGAATTGATTTGTATAATCTGCCCAGCAGAAGTTTGATCCAGAAATGTTCTTGCTGTACCATTTCCTGATAAAATCACCTGAGACTTATTTTTTACGGTTACATTTTTTGCTTTTTCAATTATCTTGTAGGTTCTTACGCCATTAATAAGCCCCGAATCGAGAGGTTCAAGCAGGCACTCCACTCCCCACTCATTTGCAAATGATTTGTCGAGGCCGGTAAATTGATTATACAACACCAAATAATTAGCATTGCGAATAATATTGATGCCATTAATTTCGAATTGCCCAATACCTGGTATTACAGCCGTTTGCACAAGATTCACTAGTCCAATATATGGTTCGCCAAATTCATCAGTATATAAGGCAGCATGATTTTTAGGAGTTATTCCGGTACTGGCAATTTCGCCATTTGTTGCAGTAACATTAAACTGCATACCATTCGCCATGTTAAAAAAGTCGGCATTAATTCCCCCAATCACCGTTTCACCGGCATTTGATCTTCTTTCAATCATGTGACCAACCGTCTCTTTGTTAACAAAAGCTTCACCTGAAGCCTTCATCCACGCAATTTTATCATTGGCTAAACCTGTCTTTAATTTGTTCTTTTTATTGAGCAAATCAATTTCTATTATATAAATATCCAAAGGATTGGTTTCTTCTTTAATATGAATTGATCTACATCCATTTTGCAACGAAACACTATCAATACGAGTATATCCCTGTGCAAACGTCGAAGAAATTATAGAAACAAGGAGAAGAAACGAGAAAATACTTCTATGCAACATAACTCTTTTGTTTGATTATTACATGACTCATTTATTGGTAAATCTTTTGAACAATTGTTTACTCAAAAAATCAGTTCAAATATATATATTAATATTTATTTTAATTATTAATTCGATACTATTTTTTATTTTTTTTATTAATTCATCTGTATTTATTTTTTTATATCATTATTTTCAGAAATGTAATCAGGATATGGAATGGGTTTTAAGCTTTAGAAATAGGAAAACTGTTCTTTTTATCGCAGAACAAAAACGGACTATTCTTACAGTTGCAGATAAACATACAATATCAAAATGCATATGCAACACCCTATAAATGTGCATAAACAACTTTTATGAATTAGTTAAACAGCAGGTTTATTAAGAATGAAGATTCGGGTATATTACCCAATAAGACTACGAACAAATAAGAAAAAAGAAAATTACTTTACACTGAGTCGTCAACATAAGAATCGACAACAAGGTTATATAATACAGCATAAGAATAACTGATTCCGGCCTAAAAATTATATGTAAATATTGAAATATACAGATAGCATTAAAATAAATAATAAGTAAAATAAAGTTACTGTCAGAATGTGAACAACATAACGTAAAAAACTAAATACTCAATAAATAAAAGAATTATCTTAAGTAAATGATTTCACATACTTAAATGTACTAAGGAATATAATCACCTACCACTAATTAGAATATTTCCAGATTAAGTTACACGAAAAGAAACACCTTGCACCTTAAATACGTATAAAACAATGTACCTATTCAGTCAGAGGGCTGGATTCGTAATTTTTTTCATAGTATAATAAATCCTAGTTTAGTTAGGTGGATATCCCGGTTTAAACAGAGCCGGGATATTTTTTTCAAGCTTCACTTATCCCAATCCTTATTCATATCTAAGTGCCTCAATCGGATTTCGTGTTGCCGCTCTCCAGCTCTGAAACGAAACTGTAAGCAATGCAATTCCCAATGCCAAAATACCGGCTAAAGCAAATATCCACCAACTAAGTGAAATTTTATAGGCAAAATTTTCGAGCCACATATCCATGGCATACCATGCAACCGGACAGGCAAAAACAAATGCCAGAGCTACCCATTTTATAAAATCGCGGTTTAGCATACTTAAAATTTCTGTTTCACGAGCTCCGTTTACTTTTCTCACTCCTATTTCTTTTGTACGTTGCCGGGTTACGATAAGTGCCAAACCAAACAATCCCACAGAGCAAATAAACAGGGCAATAACTGTAAAAACGGAAAGTAGTTTTGCCTGTAACAATTCTGCTTTGTAAACTTTTTCGTACATCGTACCAACGGGTTCACATTGAAACGGGTATTCCGGGAAAAGCGAGTTCCAGACTTGTTGCATATCGGCAAATGCCTGTTGTTGCAACCCAGGTTGAAAAGCCACCACAAAATTTAACAGCCACATTTTTTCGCGTTTAAACAAAACAAGAGGCTCAACTTCCTTTTTAAGACTCGAAAGATGAAAATCTTTAACCACTCCAATAATTTTTCCACGCGGTATTTTTATACCTGCTTGTTCGCCTTGCTGAAAATTTAGCTTAAACTCTTTTCCGATAATATTATCCGGGTTCGAATAGTTTAGACGTTTCATTGCTGCTTCGTTAATAATATATTCTCCCGCTCCCTCATTATCGGTATTTTGAGGTGTAAAATTGGTTCCGGCCAAAAACTTCAGATTAAAAATTGAGGCAAAAGAATAATCGCAGGGAAATACTCCTATTCGTTCATATTGCTCTTGTTGCTCTTCCGGGTTATATCCTTCCAATTCAAATTCAAACATATCGTTTGCTTCTCCGCCGGGTGGTTCCATCATTGCCGAAACCGATAGAATACTGTTGTGTTTCATCAATTCCGACTTTAAAACTTCAAATTTTTGCTGAATGTTGGCATGTACCGACTCGAAAACCACTACATTATCTTCCTCCACCCCCATTCCGCTTTTAAAGGCAAAATTGGTTTGTCGCGAAATAACAATTACTGCAACAATAAGAGAGATGGAAAAAGCATATTGAAAAACGATCAATCCCCGGCTTATGCTGCCACTTTTCAAGCTGGTTGCAGAACTAGTGCGTTTGTCGTTTTTCAATAAAAAAAATACAGGTTTTAGAACCGGGAGCATACCAAAGACCAAACTGCATAAACTAAAAAGTAGAATTACAGCCACAATGAACAGAAAATTGCCTGATAATAAATCTATGCTAAAAAACCGAACAATTACAGAATTAACCGGCGCAATAATTATTACTGCTAATACTAAAGTTGCCACAACAATAAAAAGACCTTCTGTAAAAAAGTATTGAACCACCTGGCTTTTTGATGATCCCAAAAGCTTATTGACAAACAGGTACTTTCCACTAAACCCGGCCATTCCAATGTTTAGGTTCGCATAATTGCTGATTGATATTAAAAGCAGGATCAAGGCTGCTATGGCCAGAACATATATGTTTCGAATGTTCCCGTTAGCCTCAATTTCGCGCAGTTTGTTCGAATGTAAATGTATATCTGTCAACTTCTGAAGATGCACCGCGGTATTCATTTCTTCAGGAGCTTCTTCACTGCTTTCAATAAGAAAATTACTTATTCCGTTTGCAAGATGGCCGGGATTGGTATTTTCGGCCAAAACCAGGTAGGTCCAGGCCCAGCCATAATTAAACTGATCCACTAAAGGAGTAGCGATAAAATCGGGATGAAAATGAGTGTTCGGAGGAAAATCCTTCATTACACCTTTTACTGTAAAATTTTGCTCTTCGCCATAGAACTGCCCCGGAGGAACTGTTAACACCTTTCCAATCGGATTATCTTTTCCAAATACCTTTTCAGCAAAAGATTCAGAAACAACCATCGATGCAGGGTTTTCAAGTATCGTTTGTTTATTGCCAAAAATAAGCTCGGCATTAAATACCTGAAAAAAAGTACTGTCACATTCAAAAGCCTGGGCAATTTTGTAAAACCTCTCGTTGTACTTCATCAGCCCGCCACGAACAGGTCTGAGCCTCACAAAATTTTCTATTTCAGGCAACTGTTCTTTTAAGTCTGGCAGGTAGCCCGGATTCACAATTCGAGCAAAATGTTTTCCTCCCAAAAAATCAGAATCGGTAAAAGTTAACCGATAAATCCGGTTAGCATTTTTATGGTAATTATCAAAGGTCAGTTCATTTTTTAGAAACAGCGCAATAAAAACAATACCACACAATGCCAGACTTAAACCAATAACTTTAACAAGGTGAAGAAATGGTCGCTTTAGTAAATTTCGCAGTACTACTTTAAATATCATTCAGCTTAATTTTTCTAGACTTATTTATTTTCTGTTACATACCCATCTTTCAAGGTGATAATCCGGTTACCATACTGTGCATTTTCTTTTGAATGTGTAACCTGAAGAATGGTCATACCTTCGTCGTTCAATTTTTTAAGGAGTTTCATAATCATTTCTCCCTGTTCGGAATGCAAATTACCGGTTGGCTCGTCGGCAAGTAAAAGCTTTGGGCTACCAACAATGGCACGCGCAATGGCCACCAATTGCTGCTGACCGCCAGAAAGCTGGCTAGGAAATAAGTCTTTTTTAGCAACAATATTAAAACGATCGAGCATTTCGGCTACCATTGCTTTACGTTCTTTCCCTTTTACTCCCCTGTAAACCAATGGGGTTTCAATATTCTCGTAAACATTCATTTCTTCAATTAAATGAAAGGCCTGAAATATAAATCCAATATGACTGCGGTGGTATTTTACTTTCTGTTTCTCTTTTAACTGATTCGCCGGATCACCCAAAAAGAAATACTCTCCCTGGCTGGGTTCGTCCAAAAAACCAATAATATTTAGCAAGGTTGATTTTCCTGCTCCGCTGGGCCCCATTATCGAAACAAACTCTCCTTGTTCAATATCGAGATTTACTCCTTTTAATACAAAAGTGCGTTGAAATTTAGCGTCGTAATACTTGTCGATGTTTTTTAGTTGAATCATATTGTTTTGAAATTTAATTTATTCATATTTCAAACTCTCCACTGCACTTGAGTGGGCTGTTTTTAAAGTTTGATAGCTTATTGTTAAAGTAGCTATTAAAGCCAACATGAAAATCGGCAAAACAAAAAACCACCATTGTATTTTAGTATGAAAAGCATAAGAGCTAATCCACTCATTCATTATAAACCAGGCCAACGGAAGACCTAAAATTGCGGAATACAATGTAAGGTAAATAAACTCTCGCGAGAGATTATAAAACAAACTGGTATTGGATGCACCAAGCGCTTTTCTTACACCCATTTCTTTTCTTCTGACCAGGCCGGCAAAAAGAGCCAAAGCCCATAATCCAAGACAGGCAATAAAAATAGCCAGCAAGGCAAACAAGCCAAAAACAGTGGCAAATTTTCGATCTAAACTGTACTGAGCATCATAAAACTGATCGGTGAAGAAATAATCGAAAGTCGATTCCGGAAAGAATCCACTCCAAATCCGGTTGATTTTTCGTGATGCAGCAGCCAGATTTTCGCCAGATATTTTAACAGACAGATAACGCGGTCCCAACCAGCCGATACTGTTATACATAAGCATCATTATTGGAGTGTATGCTTTATTTAGCGACTGTTGATGATAATTATCGGTTACTCCAATTATTCTGTGAGCTTCCTGTTCTCCTTCAACAAGAACTTTTTTTCCAATTGCTTCTGAAATATTTGCAAAACCCAACTGTTTTACTGCTTCTTCGTTTACAACCAAATTCCTTACATCGTTGGTAAATGTCTTTTCAAATCCTCGTCCGGCCAGTAGTTTTATGCCATATGTATCTATAAAGTCATAATCTACAGTTTGCATTTCATACAAGCGGTTCTGACGGGTGGCATCTTCAAACAAACGATTCGAAGCAAAGAAAGCCACTTCCATTCCCGGAACTGCATTGGATATAGCAACATTTTCTATTTCAGGTAACTCTTTAACTTCCCGTTTAAAACTCATAACCTTCTCCATAAGATTGTTGGTTTGAGCCGGGAATTTTATCACAAGGGTTTTATCGATATTTACACCAAGCGGTTGATTTTGCATATATTTCAGCTGAGCATAAACGATAACCGTTCCGAATATTAACACCAACGAAGCCACAAACTGAAAAACAACCAATCCTTTGCGAACCACTCCTGCTCTTTTGGAATTCAGGTACTTCCCTTTTAAAATAATTGCCGGATTCACATTTGACAAAACAAAAGAAGGATACATTCCCGAAAGAACAATTCCGGCTACCAAGAAAACAGAAATAAGAATCCAAAAGTGAGGCATAAAAAATATGGAAAATCCTACATTCTTTCCGATAAATGTATTAAACACAGGAATAAACGCCACAAACAAGATCACAGCCAGTACCAACGAAACCAGATTTACAATGGTAGATTCGGTTAAAAACTGAATGATCAACTGTTTTTTTAATGCTCCGGATACTTTTCGAATACCAACTTCACGGGCCCGTTCAAGTGACCGCGATGTGGTAAGATTGATATAATTAATCCATGCAATTAGTAAAATGGCAAACGCAATTAAAATTAAGGCATTAATCGCCTTTGCATTTCCTTTTGCTTCGCGCTCGTATTGTTTTTGTGTACTCAGGTGGATATTTTTTAACGGCTGTAATTTTATAGCCCAGGTTTTATTCTTTAGCGCATCTGCCGTTTTGTATTGTTCCGCCATTGCAGGAAAAGCACGCTCCACACTTTCAGGAGAAACACCCGGTTGAAGTTGTACATACGAATAGGTTTCGTGCATGTACCAAAAATTTTTAATCCAGTCGGGTTGCGTTTCCCACGAAATAAAAAAGTCATAACGAATATGACTATTAGCCGGAATATCTTCTAAAATACCGGTAACTTCACAATGAACAGTTTGATTTAATGTGGCAAATTTTAAAACCTTCCCTATTGGATTTTCATCTTTAAAAAATTTATGAGCTGCCAGCTGTGAAATAACTACCTTATTCGGGCTGCTTAATGCACTTGTTTCATCGCCCTTTAACAGTTTAAACGAAAAAACCGAAAAAAAGGAGGGTTCAGTAACCACTACAGAGTTTTCGCGCGATATATTTTCGCCGTAACTCACCATTTGTTCTGTACTGTTAATTGCAATCCGAACATAATCTTCGATGCCTGGAATATTTTCTTTCATTGCACTGGCATAACCAAACGATGCTGTTGCCCAGTCGTCTGTTAAATTATCTCCTTCGTAAAAACGGCTCTCGATACGATAAATACGATCGGCATTGAGATGCATGTTATCGTAACTTTTTTCGAAACTTACATAGTTTAATATAAGAAGAGCAACAAGCATACTTATTACCAATCCGGTAATATTGATCAGGGTAAAAATCTTGTTTTTAGCTAAATTACGGAATGCGATTTTTAAATAGTTTTTTATCATCGAATGTTAAAACGTTTTTTCTGGCAGGCTCAAAACCTTTTGGTGCTGAAATCCAAACCATGAATAATATATGCTGAACTTAAATTATTTCATTAAAATCATAAAAAAGATCTCTTTACCAAAACCAATGCCTTTTTTTCAAAAGACAGAATTTCAACAAAATAACAATCAGGCACCAATATAAACTGTAAAATATATTTACACAACCTGTTATTATTTTTTACACATCAACTACTCATACCTGAGTGCTTCAACCGGATTCCGCATTGCCGCCCTCCAACTTTGCCAGCTAACCGTTAGCAGTGCAATTCCCAGTGCCAGTATTCCGGCCAAGGCAAAAATCCACCAGCTTAAAGAGGTTTTATACGCAAAATTCTCGAGCCATTTTTGCATTACATAATAAGCAACCGGGCAAGCAATTACAAAAGCAACGGTTACCCATTTTACAAAACTCTTATTTAGCATTGTCAGAATTTCTGAAACTTTTGCACCATTTACTTTTCGTATGCCTATTTCTTTTGTTCGCTGTTGCGAAACAAACAATGCCAGTGCGCTAATCCCAATAATACTGATTAAAATACCAATGCATGAAAATGCCAAAAGAATTCGGCCAAGAATAGTTTCAGACTTGTATTGCTGAGCTATTTTCTCATCGATAAAAAAGTAAGAAAACTCCTGGTTGGGATAAACTTTTTGCCATACTTCTTTTATGGCCCCCATACCGGCTCTCAGATTTCCAGGATGCAGACGAACATGCGTAAACCTCCCCCTGTTTGCCGATTCATCAAGCCAAAAAGCGAAATCGCCAATTGTTTCGTGTGCTGAGCTGTAATTAAAATCTTCGGCAACACCCACAAAATTAACTCGTACCTGATCGGGAGCAATGGGTTGAGCTTGTTGATAAGCCTGTAAAGCTTCCATACTCCCATGTCGTTCTATAAGACGCTGGTACAAATGATTATTCACTACCATACCCCGAACAGTATCTTTTTCCGGGTTAATCCAATTTTCAATTAACCTGATGTTCATAGTTTTAAGGTAATCGTAGTTGGCAAAAACAAATTCTGCAGTGCCGTCAATATCCCAACCTTCCAATGGAAGCCCCTGAGACGGGTAACCAAAATGATGAGCTGTCATACCTACCGATACTACCTGACTTTGTTTTTTAAGTTCGTTGGCAAAAACCGCCGGATCTTTTGTGAAATCTTTTAAATGAATCACTACAATATTATCTTTTGCAAAACCGAGCGGTTTATTTAAAACAAAATTGATTTGTTTATTTACCAAAAAAGTGGCCGACATTAAAATAATCACAATGGCTACTTGCCCAACTAACAAGGTCTTTAAAATATAATTTCCTGAAAAGTTATTTCTTTCTGAAAGTATATCGATGGTTGAATTTCGTCCAAGTAAGAATACCGAAACAAACAAGGCCGTTATCCCCAAACAGATTACCAGAACTCCAAGAATACTTAAATAAACAGCTGGTTCGGCGTAATAAATATTAAATTCAATTTCAAAAAATCGATTAATAAAAGGTGCAAGACCTTCGATTAAAAGCAATGAGATTATTATAGCCAGCAAACAGAAAAAAGTAACTTCACTTATAATTTGCCTGACCAATTGAATTTGATTTGCCCCAAGCGATTTTTTCAGTCCCAGTTCCTTCGAGCGTTTTATAAGTTTTGCGATGGTCAGATTGGTAAAATTTAGTAACGACACCAACAGAATAACAAAGGAAATTACAATAAACAATCCGATATTGATTTTACTTGAACTCTCGCGTAATTCAAAGCGATAATCCGATTTTAAATGAATATCGTTCATCGGTAACAAAGAAAAATCATATTCCTTTGGTCCTCTTGTTTCTTTCAGACTACTGGCATCGAAAAAAGTTTTTATTTTATCGGCCACCAAATTGGGGGAAACACCATGCTGCAGCTTAAAATAATTGTAAATCCATTGTATCTTCAGATCAGGAAGCCGTTTATACCGATCTTGTAAGCCCCCCTTTTGCGATAATAATAATTCGTATTTAAAATGTGTTTTCGGATTAGTGTTTTTTACAATTCCGCGAATTTCGTACTCTCCAACATTTCGAGCATATTGTAATGCCTCAATATCTATAGTTTGCCCCACAGGATTTACTCCCGGAAAATGTTTTTTTGCAAAGTCTTCTGAAATAAAAACAGTATTTGGTTTTTCAATTTCAGACAAATCACCCACTCTAGCTTTTACTTCAAACATTTTTATAAATCCTGCATCAACCGACATAATATTGTTTTGCTGAATCGAACTTTCGCCCATTTTTATTGTGCCTGTTTCGCAGTGCGAGAATTGTGTTGCCAACTCAACTTCCGGAATATTGGCTGCTGCTACATTAACAATACCAAGACTCCTTGCCCACGGTGCATTTTCGCGTCCTTCCGGAACTGAGGTTACACGGTATATATTTTTATATCCGGGAAAATGCTTATCAAAACTTTTTTCGTTTGAAACATACAGAAACAAAATCAGAAATGATGTTATTCCAATTACCAATCCAAACACATTGATTACAGAAAAAGCTTTGTCTTTTAGCAGTCGTCGTAAGGTAATTTTTAAATTGTACATATTTTTAGCTTTTGGCTACCAGTACCAAGCCACTAGTAGAATTAAACAACTGAGCGAGTACACCATCAATTCTTATGCCCACAAAAATACAAATTGATTATCAAATACTTACAAAACTACTTTTTATTTAAATGTCAATTTTTTTTACAAAAACTGTATAATTTATTACCATAACGTGTTTCCGTTAAACAAAAAAAGTACTTCACTTAAAGCAAAGTACTCTCTATCAATTTCGAAGTATCTTTCGAATAGTTGTTTTGTCCTATTGCATAACAGTATTTAGACTAATCCTCGTAACTGATGTTAACGTTGCCTCCGGATGCATGTGCATAAACCGGAATACCACCTCCGTTCATCTTACCTTTTACCCGGTCTTTTTCTGAAGTGCCTGTAAAGTTATGGAGATCAATATTAACTCTTCCTGAGCGTAAATCAAGATCTAGACCCAATTTTTCGCCGCCATTAATAACAGCAGAAACACCGCCGCCACTGGATTGCAGGTACAATTCATCGGTTAAATTGTGAATATTAACTTTTACCGAACCTCCGCTTGATTTGGCGGTTACCGAGCTGGCTTCTCCGCTTACACTAACTCCGCCTCCACTGCTTGAGGCATCTGCCGAACCATGAATATCTTCCAAATGTACGCCTCCGCCGGAACTGCGCGCATATACACGGCCGTGTGCGCCTTCTACTGAAACACCACCACCACTCGAACTTAAACGGATATCGCCATTATGATTTGTGGCTTTAACTCCTCCTCCCGATGAGCTTGCTTTTGCAGTGCCACTTGTATTTTCCAGCTTTACTCCACCGCCACTGCTCGAAAAGTCGTGTGTTCCCTTTACTCCCGATATTTTTAAGCTGCCTCCGCTCGACGATACATTGCACGACATTTCTTCGGGCACGATAATAGTGAGTGAAATACCCACATTATTTCTCCAGAAATTCATTCGCGACTTGCGTTTCACAACGGCATTAATTGTAGATCCACTTTTCGAGAAATCGATATCAAAGTCGTCAAGAATTTCATCCAACGAATTGTCGGATGGCGATAATACTCTTCCGCTTTTTCGTACAAATGCCTGAATAATAACCTGAGGTTGATTATGTGTTTCTACTGTTACTCCACCTCCTGACGATGAAGCATTGAGTTGTCCCGGCTGGTTTAAATCAAAAGTTTTTGTAATTGTAGGTTGGCCGTCTTTTGCAAAGCTGTTCAAGGCAAACACAGCGGTTAATACTATAATTAGTGTAAATAATCTGAGGTTCTTTTGAGTTTTCATAATGAGCCTGATTTAATTGTTTTAAACTGATTATTAGTTATAAGACGACAAACTTTTGGAATAGTTACTATTATTTATTTTTTACCCATTATTGAATACTCCCATAATTCCTTTGGGTAGAAAGGTCATTACCTGGGGAATAATGATAATCCCCTTGAGGATAATAGATATTCCCTAAGTAATAAGAGTAATCCTTTAGGTAAAAACTTCTATTACCTTGGGTAGAAGAATTATT